>DASTLB010000018.1:0-11989 GCA_035715365.1 Kofleriaceae bacterium
CGCGGTCGACACGAGCTGCATCGCCTTCGTGATCTTCCGCGTGTTCTTGACACTCGTGATGCGAGTGCGGATGGCCTTCAGCGACGGCATGGAACTACGCCTTCTTCTCCTCGACGGAGAACTGCTTGGCGAACTCGGTGAGCGCCTCGCGCAGCTTCTTCTCGAGCGGGCCGGCCGACTTCTTGCCGGTCTCGTCCTTGACGTCCTTCATCTCGCCGACGCTCTTGAGCTCGGTGAGGACGTCGGCCTTGCGCGACTTCATGAAGGACAGGAGCTCCTTCTCGTAGCGACCGAGGACGTCGACCGGGTAGTCGTCGACGAAGCCGTTCGTACCGGCGTAGATCACGACGACCTGCTCCTCGACGGGCATCGGCGCGAACTGGCCCTGCTTGAGCAGCTCGACCATGCGCTGACCGCGGTTGATCTGCGCGAGCGTTGCCTTGTCGAGATCGGAGCCGAACTGCGCGAACGCTGCCTTCTCGCGATAGCTCGCGAGCTCGAGGCGGAGGCGGCCGGCGATCTTCTTCATCGAGCCGGTCTGCGCAGCGCCACCGACGCGCGAGACCGAGATGCCGACGTTCACCGCGGGACGAACGCCCTGGTAGAACAGATCGCCCTCGAGGAAGATCTGACCGTCGGTGATCGAGATGACGTTGGTCGGGATGTACGCCGAGACGTCGCCGGCCTGGGTCTCGATGATCGGGAGCGCGGTCAGCGAACCGCCGCCCTCCTTGTCCGAGAGCTTGGCAGCGCGCTCGAGCAGGCGGCTGTGAATGTAGAAGACATCGCCGGGATACGCCTCGCGACCCGGCGGGCGGCGGAGGAGCAGCGAGAGCTGGCGGTACGCGACGGCCTGCTTGGAGAGGTCGTCGTAGATGCAGAGCGCGTGGCGGCCGGTGTCGCGGAAGTACTCGGCCATCGTGACGCCGGTGTACGGCGCGATGAACTGCAGCGGCGCCGGCTCGGACGCGCCGGCGATCACGACCGTCGTGTACTCCATCGCGCCGGCCTTCGTGAGCCGGTCGACGACGGTGGCCACCGTGGACTGCTTCTGGCCGATCGCCACGTAGAAGCAGTACATGTTCTGGCCCTTCTGATTGATGATCGTGTCGACCGCGATCGCCGTCTTGCCGACGCCGCGGTCACCGATGATCAGCTCGCGCTGGCCGCGGCCGATCGGGATCATCGAATCGATCGCCTTCATGCCGGTCTGCATCGGCTCGTGCACGCTCTTGCGCGAGATGATGCCCGGTGCCTTGATCTCGACCTGGCGGCGCTTGGCGCCGGTGATCGGCTTGCCACCGTCGACCGGCACGCCGATCGCGTTGACGACGCGGCCGAGCAGCTCCTCGCCGACCGGGACCTCGACGATGCGGCCGGTGCGGCGCACGACATCGCCCTCGCGGACCGCCTCGAACTTGCCGAGCAGCGCAACGCCGACGTTGTCCTCCTCGAGGTTGAGGACCATGCCGTTGACCTTGTCGCCACCGGCACCCTCGAACTCGAGGAGCTCGCCGGCCATGGCACCCGACAGACCGTACACGCGGGCGATTCCGTCACCGGCGGTGAGCACGGTGCCGGTCTCGGTGACCGAGACCTTCTTGTCGTAGTTCTCGATCTGCTTGCGAATGATGTCGCTGATCTCTGCGGCGCGGATATCCATGGTGCGTCCTTACTTTGAGAGCTCGTCGCGCAGGTTGCGGAGCTGGGTGCGAAGACTTCCGTCGTAGACCACGTCGCCGACCTTGGCGACCACGCCGCCGAGGAGGTTCGGATCCTCCCGCTTGACGACGTCGACCTTCTTGCCCGAGAGCTGCTCGAGCGCGATCGTGATCTGGGAGAGCTGCGAGGCGTCGAGCGGCTTGGCCGAGATGATCTCGGCGGAGACGTGACCCGAGCGCGCCTGGATCATCGCGTCGACCTCGCGCGAGATCCCGGGCACCGACGACAGCCGCTCGCCGTCGAGCAGCAGGTAGACGAGGTTCTTCGTCTGCGGCTGCGCGCCGATCCGCTGCAGCAGCCCGTCGATCACGCGCCGGCGGTCGGCGCGGCGGATCGCCGGGTTCGTCAGCGCCGACTGCAGCTCGGCCGAGTCGTGCATCGCCTTCGCGAGCGAGCGCAGGTCGCTGCCCATCTGATCGAGGTTCTTGTTCGCGAGCCCGAGCTCGAGCACCGCGCGCGCGTAGCGGCGCGACAGGCTACCGGTCACCATCAGCGCGCCTCCTTGCGAGCGGCGGTCTGCAGATCGCCGATGAACGTGGTCACGAGCTTCTGCTGGTCGCCCGGCATCATCTTCTCGCGCAGCAGCTTCTCGGTCGCGGCGGTCGCGGCGAGCGTGACCTCGCGGGTCAGCGACGCGCGCGCGGCCTCGATCTCGGCGGCGATCCGGAGCTCGGCGTCGCGCTTCATCTGCTCGGCCTGGCGCGCGGCGGTCTCGAGGATCCGCTGCTTGTCGGCCTCGGCGTCGGCGCGCATGCCGGCGACCATCTTCGTGATCTCGGAGTCGGCGTCCTTGAGCCGGCTCTCGTACTCGGCGAGCTTGTCCGCCGCCTGCTGGCGCAGCCGCGCGGCCTCGTCGAGCGCGGTCTTGATCTGATCGTGGCGATCGGCCGCGAGCTTCTGGATCGCCGGGCGGCCCTTCCACGCGAGCAGCCCGAGCAGCACCGCGAAGTTCAGCACCATGAAGATGAACGGCGCCGACATCGGCTCTTCTTCGGCCGGCTTGCCGTGCTCGTCCATGACGACCTCGCCGGTGTGCGGGTCGACCATCTGGCCGTCGCCGTACTTGCCGCCGTACTCGTCCTTGCCGTAGTGCTCGCCGGGGCTACCGAGGAAGTTGAAGTGGCGCGACGGATCGTGGTGCGCCTCGTGGCCCTCTTCCTTGTCCTTGCCCTCGCCCTCGCGCTTGATGTCGTCACCCGCGGCTTCCTTCGTCGCGCTCGCGCTCGGCTTGTCGGTCGGGCCTTCGCCGCCCTGCTCGGCGGGCTGCGCGACCGCCTGGCCGGCGACGAGCGACAGCCCGAGGACGAGCGCCGCGAACAGCTTCTTCGACGACAACATCAGGCGACCTCCCGGCCGAGCAGCTTGCTCGCGATCGAGCGCGCGATCGTCTCGGCCTGTGGCATCAGCTGCATGCGCGCGGCCTCCGCCTCGGAGCGCATCTTCGCCTGCGCGGCATCGATCGCCGCCTGCGCCTGCGCGCGCGCCTTGTCCGTGACCTCGCGCTCGTGCGCGGCGGCCTCGGCGCGGACCTTGCGGCCCTCCTCGTTCGCGCGGTTGCGCGCGACCGCGAGCTGCTTCTCGTAATCGGCGAGCTTGGCGTCCGCCTGCGCGGTCATCTGCTCGGCCTCTTCGCGAGCGCCATCGATCCCGGCCTTGCGGCGCGCACGAAGCGCCAGGTACGGCTGGAACAGCAGCTTGTTCGCCACCACGTAGAGCAGCAGGAACAGGACGAACTGAACAGCCGCCGTCAGATCGATGTCGATCAGCGGATGCCCGGAAGCGACGGAAACGAGGCTCGACTGATCCATGGGTACCTGCGGCAAACCTGTTGAGAACTCTGGGGGTTGGCGCGCGGAGCTTATAGTCGGCGCGACCATGCGTGTCAACGGTGGGATGCCGCGGGTTTCTCGACGGTGCTGCGACAATGCGCCGCTCGTCGAGCCGCCCCGGATCGATCGATGTCTGGCCGTTACGGAGGCGGCGGTGCGACCGGTGCGGGCGACATCGCCGCGGGCACCGTGGCCGGCACCGGGATCATGTAGATCACGCCGACGCTTCCGCCGCCACCGCCGCCGCCACAGCAGGTGTCCTGCGCGGTCGTCCCGGCGGTCGCGGGCGTCGTGCGGACGCCACCGTTGCCGCCGCGACCCGCGGTGCCATCCGCGTTGACGCCGCCGAGGCCGGGAACGTCGAAGCTCGCCGGATCGCCGCCCGACGGACCGGCACTCGTCGTCGCGCCCCCCGCGCCGCCGCCGCCGCCGTTCGCGAACACGGCGCCGCTGATCGCGAACGTCGTCGCCTCGAGCACGATCAGTCCACCGGCACCGCCGCCGCCACCGCCGCCGCCGGAATCGACGAACAGCCCGCCGCCACCGCCGCCGCCGGACGCGTCGATCCGGCCGCTGATCGCCATCGTGTTGCGCGTCATCAGCGCGACCGCGCCGCCGGGCTGTCCACCCTGGCCGGCGTTCGGTGCGCCACCGTCGCTGCCCGCGCAGCCGCCGCGCAGCGTGCGATCCGCGGTGATCACCGGCGTCGGCGCGCCACCGCCGCCGTTGACCACGCCGCCACCACGCCCGCCGGTCGCGACGAACGATCCGCCGCCGCCACCGCCCTGCACGCCCGGCGCCGGCGGGTTGCAGGTCGCGGCGTCGCGTGCACCCGCACCGGCCTGGGCCTGCGTGCCCGAGATGTCGATCTCTCCCGCCATCGACATCGAGGCGAGCCCGATCACGACGAGGGGACGCGGGCCGACGACGCGGAGCTTCGCGGTCATCTGGATGTCGATCGTGTCCGCGATGATCGCACACGTGTCCGGAATGCTCGACGTCAGCGGCGCGCACATCGTGCTCGAGCCGGTATCGATCTGGATCGACGTCGACACCGTCACGGGCGGTGGCACCGGATCGCGCGGACACACGGTCGCGAGCGCGGTGACGATGCAGGAGTCCGGCACATCGACCGCGGCGTCGCGATCGACGTCGGCGTCGTTGCCGGTGCCGCCGTCGCGCGCCGGACCGTCGAGCGGAAACACGAGCTGGCAACCGGCCACCAGCACACAGCTCGCGACGCCGACGAGGCGGCTCACGGCGGCGCGCTCGCGGCGGGAGACATGACGTCGAACTGGAAGCTCGCCGGCGGAATCAGATAGATGTAGCCCTGACCGCCGCCGCCGCCGCCGCCGGCGCCCTGCGCCTGACCGGACGATGCCGCGGACGCGGCGGTATCGCTGTACGCGCCGACGCCGCCATCGCCACCGTCGAAGCTGCCACCGCTGCCGCCGAGCGCCGGGGTCGCGGGTGCGCGCGGCTCGGTCCCGGGATCGCCGGTGCCGAGCGGCGCGCCGCCTTCACCCCCGCCGCCGCCGTTCGCGAACACCTGGCCCGAGAGCGTCAACGCCTCGGACTCGATCACGATCATGCCGCCGCTCCCCCGCCGCCGCCGCCCTCGTTCGGCGTCGTCAGGCCGTGACCGCCGAGCCCGCCGCCGCCGGATGCATTGACGATCCCCGAGATCTCGAGCGTACCGATCGAGCGCAGATACACCGCGCCACCGGCCGCTCCCGCGTCGACGAGCGTCGTCGATCCCTGCGGCGTGTCGAGCCCGCCGTCCTGGCCCGGGCAGCCCGCGCGCAGCGTTGCCGGCGGCATCACGATCGCCCCCGGGATGCCGGGGCGCACGCTCGTGTTGCCGGTGTTGTTGCCGCCGCCGCCACCGACGGTTCCGAACGACCCGCCGGCGCCACCACCGTGTAGGATGGGCAGTGTCCCGACGTTGCACGCGAGGTTCGGCGCGCCCGCGGCGAGCTTCGTCGACTGGGAGTGACCCGCGACGTCGAGCGTGCCCTCGATCCGCAGCCCGTCCACCGCGACGAGCGCGAACGGCCGCACGCCGACGACGCGCACCGACGTCCCGCTCGTGATCCGGATCGTGCCGGCAACGATCGCGCACAGATCAGCCTGCGAGCTCATCGCGAGCGGCGTGCAGATCCGGTCGTCGCTCGTGTCGAGCTGGATCGCGCCGCCATCGAATTCGCGCGTCGACGGCACCGCGCCGAGCGTGCACAGATCGAGGAAGCCATCGAAGCACGCGGGCTGGCCTTGCAACCCATCCCCCGGGTCGGCATCGCCCGCAGACTTGTCGGGACCGTCGAGCGGAAACACGAGCTGGCAGCCAGACAGCACCAGCACGCTCGCGGCCACGCGCCATCCCATCGTCGACCAGTATCTCAGATCGGGTCGCCGATGATCGCGCGATCAGCCCTTGACGGGCATCGGCACGTTCGCCTTCGGGGCGGGCTGCGCCTGCGCCTGCGCCTGCGGCTTCGCGGCGCCCTCCATGAACGACCGGCCCTCGAAGATCACGCCCTTGTCGATCTGCAGGCTCGGCGTGTGGACGTCGCCCTTGACGCGTCCGGGTGCATGGATCTCGATCGACCGCTTCGCCTTGATGTTGCCGATCACCGTGCCCTGCACGATCACCTCGCCGATATCGATCTCGGCCTCGACGATCGCGCCCTCGCCGATCACGAGCGTGTCGTCCGAGAACACCTCGCCCTTGAACCGGCCGTCGATCCGGACCGTGCCCTCGAACGTCAGCTTGCCTTCGAAGCTCGCTCCGCGTCCGAGCAGCGTCGTGATCTCACCCATCGCGTGTCGCGCTGCAGTTGCCGCCATAGGTCGCGGACGGTAACACGCGCTTCCGCGGTCGATCGATGGTCGAGGCGTCGATCATTTCGCGCAACCGGTGCAGCCGACGTCCGAGGTCGACCGTCATGCAAGAGCGACGTTTCGCATTGGTCTCGACATTGGCATCATTCTCCCCGAGGTGCGCGATGAAAAAGGTGTGGATCTTTCTCGCATTGGTGGCGTGCAAGGCACCCAATCCCGAGGTGTGCTGCATCACGCCCGAGGACTGTCGTTCGATCGGTGTGACTGACGAGCTTCGGCCCTGCGACGTCGGACTCGCTTGTGTCGATCACGGCTGTGTCGTCGCATCATGTTCGTCGCAAGGTTGCAGCGCCGTCGCTCCAGTCTGCGACGTGGACACAGACGTCTGCACCGGTTGCGCCGACAACGGCGACTGTGCGCGCTTTGACATCGAAACGGTATGCGAGCCCACAACGGGTGCGTGTGTCGAGTGTGCAGGTCTCGGCGATTGTGGTGGAGCGCGTCCAATCTGTGATCAGAACGCGTGTCGCGCGTGTGGAGCGGATTCGGAATGTTCGAGCGGCGCGTGTGCCGATGATGGCAGTTGCGTAGCGGATGTGGACGCGATCTACGTGTCTCCGCAAGGCATCGATGCCGGGTCGTGCGCGCGCGGCGCGCCTTGCCGTACGTTGCAGTTTGCGGCGGCTCGTTCGAGCTCATCTCGCAGTCACATCGTGATGGCCTCGGGTACGTACACACAACGACCGTTTATCGACCCTGCGAACGTGCAGGCTGCATTTCTTACGATCCACGGCAGCGATGCGATCCTCACGGATAGCACTGCAGAGACCCTGCTCGTGCTCAATGTGCCCAGCTTGGTAAAGGATCTGGAGCTCCGTACTCCGGGTCTCGCGATCAACTTGCCGCGCGGCGAACTGCGCAATGTGCGGATTACCGCGGCGCGAGGTGTCGAGATCGGCGGTCCTGTAAAAATTACCGATACGATCGTCACGACGCAGCCGGGCGGCGCTGTTGGCGTGCTTGTCCTGAATGGCGGGACGTTGACGTGGGATCGCGGTCAGATCTCCGGCGGAGTCACCGCGCTGCAATCGTTCGGGACAGCAACGATCGACGTCAGCAACCTTCTCGCCTTCGCGACCAGTGATGTCGCGATCAATTTGTCGAGTAGCACGACGGGAACGATCGGGTTCTCGACGGTGGCTGATTCGGGAGGTTCGAGCACCACGGCGTCCGCTGTCGTTTGTTCCAGTGCGCAAGTCCAGATTCGCTCGAGCATTCTCTGGACACCAAACACCGCGCGAAGCCCCGTGGCCGGGATGTGCAATCTGAACACCGTGATTGCGGGTCCACCGGCGGTCGGTGGGGCATCGAACGTGGACCCGCGATTCGTGAACGAGACGAACCACGATTATCATCTCGATACGAACAGTCCCGCGCGCGATATGGTCGACAGCGGCCCGGCGCTGGACTTCGAAGCGGATGCGCGTCCGGCAGGTGTCCGCTTCGACCTTGGCGCAGACGAAGCGCTGTGACTCGTCAGAAGATGCCGCCGACGCAGCTCGCGATGTCGAAGAACATGAACGCGAGCGCCTTTTCCTGTGGCGTTAGCGTCAGGTTGCCTGCCCCACCCGGGCAGCTATCTGGATACGGATTGCCGACGGTCGACGTACCGGTCACGTGCATGTCGGTGAACACGACCTTGCCGCAGCGCTGATCCGGCGTGGTCTCGTTCGGGGTCGTGAATTGGAACATCTGCGGGCCACCCATCCGCGGGTTGGCGGCCGCATTCTGCGTCTGCACCCACCGCTCGGCGCGCGACGTATCGAGCGTCAACGCCGTGCGGCGTTCGGTGCCGTTCTGCAACTGGATCTCGTCCCGCACTGTCGAGCCACCGACGTTCAGCATCCACTCCGCGAACTGCGGCCCCTTTGGATTGGAGACCTCGTCGACCAGCACGGGATTGCCGGGCTGGTCATCGTTGCCGGTCCACGTCGCGATGTTGTTCCAGACCGGCGGTGCGAGGCCCGGGTTGTTGTCCTGGAAGTTTCCTCCAATCCAGATGTTGTGCCAGTGCGACGCGAACACGCGACCACCAAGATCGGCGTAGGCCTTCATCGCGTCCAGTGCGGGCTGTGTCTTGTTGGTACCACCGTTGGTGTCTTGCATCTGCGAGCCCTCGCATGACAGAAACACGATGTCGTACGCCTTGAGCGTGTCGACACTCGACCAGAACGGCACCGCATTCGCCAGCGCACCCGAGCCGCCCGGGAAGCCCGACTTGAAGCTCGCGACGCCGTCGCCGCGATACAGGTGAATCCGTCCCGTGCCAGCGTTGGTCGTGATCTCGGCATCGTCGATGCCGAGCTTGCGAATCAGGCACTCGAGCGAATCAGCGTCGCCGGTCGTGATCGCGATCTTCGGGATGTCACCTTCGCTCTTGTTTTTCGGCAACCGGGTATCGGCGGCGCCGAGCGCGTTGTCCGAGCACTGCGTCACCGATGGGATCGTGATCTGGCGGCGCCACTTGCCGGTCGTGATCACGAGCGGGATGTCGGCACCGGCTGGCACGTTCTCGAGCCGGAAGTTGCCCGCTGGGTCGCTGATCGCCTGCGCGATCGGGCTTCCGGGCAGCGTCGTCTGACACCGATCACACGTCGCACCTTCGACAAACGGCGGCAGCGGATCGCGTGGCACATACACGTTCACGCCGTTGAGCGGCAGCGTGCCGTTCGGCGCGAACACGGTGCCGCTGATCGTCGTCGGCGGCATGCCCATCGCGCCGCAATCGACGATGTTGCACTCGATGCCGGCGCAGGCATCGGGCTTGACGCTGCCGTCGCCATCGTCGTCCGAGTTCTTGTTGCTGCCGCACGCGGCGGCGAACGAGATGGTCAAGCAAGCAGCCAGCAGGAAACGCATCGAGGCCTCCAGGCGCGAATAGTACGAGAGTGAATGCCCGCGGGAAAACAAACCCGTGA
The DNA here is from genome assembly GCA_035715365.1 of Kofleriaceae bacterium. Taxonomy (GTDB): domain Bacteria; phylum Myxococcota_A; class Polyangia; order Haliangiales; family Haliangiaceae; genus JABFXX01. The sequence goes on from DASTLB010000018.1 coordinate 9,371, forward strand.
CTGTCGTGTGCTCACTGCCGCATCGCGTCCGGACGAGCCGGAGAGAAGCTGCAAGGCAGCGCACGAGACCGGGTTCACGTGACCGGCGTCCCCTCACGGGATCGCGGCGTATCAAGCGGCGAGCCAACGCCCGGTCACGCTCGGCGGGCGTGTTGTCGACGGGCGGAGAGCGCGGGGCTCGTCCCGGGACCGGCGGGCGGCGAGCCGACAGTGCAACCTCCTGCACGCTGGGGACAGCTGTACCTGGGGCCAGTCGTACTCGTCGATGATGTGTCCTCTGCGCGAACGAGCGTCAGCCGGCTCACTCACCGCTGCAGGGTGATGTCGAGATCGATCTGGCCGTTCGCCGGCCAGGTCAGGTCCTGGACGTACGGCTGGTAGTCCTTGAGCCGCAGCTCCAGCTTCTTCGCAGCGGCCATGTCGATCCCGTTGAGCGTCGTCGGCGTCACACCGCGCAGCTGGTCGTTGATCCGGATCTCGGCGCCGCCGGGGCGGCTGTTGACGACGATCTTGCCGGTGACCGGATCGAGCGCCGCCTTGACCGGGATCTTGCCGCCGGCCTTCGGGACGTCGACGGTCTCGGTGTGGGTCTTGTGGCGCGCGAGCTCGATCCGGATCTCGTGGCGCGTTCCGACGGGCACGTCGTCGATCGACATCGGCGTCTGACCGGCGAGCCGGGTGCCGTCGTAGTAGACCTCGCCGCCGGTCGGTACCGACTCGACGACGATCGAGCCGGTCGCCGGCGTCGAGTCGCGCGTGGCGCGCATCACGAGGAACGTCGCGCCCGCCGCGACCGCGATCGCGAGCGTGCCGGAGACCAGATACGTGAACCACCGCCGGCGGTTCGACGCGATCTTGTAGTGCGACGGGATCTCGTCGACCTCGAGCAGCCGCATCTGCCCGGTCAGCGACGCGGGCTGCACCGGGTACGAGTGCATCTGATACAGCGCGCCCATGTTCGGCGGCTGCTGCGCCACCGGGTACCCCGGATAGCTCGGCGCCTGGTACGGCACCCCCTGGACGTGGAGGTATGGCTGGAGGTGCGGCGGCACGCCGGGAACGTGCTGCTGCGGCACGCCCGACGGTGGCGTCGACGGCGGATACGCGACCGCGGGCTGGCCCGCCGGCGTGGCGTTCGGAAAGCTCGGCGGCTCGCGCGGTACCGGCATCGGCTCGCTCGCCTGCGACGACACGATCTGCTGCAGCAGGTTCGACGGCACGCCACCCGGCGGCGTCTTGCGCGACGCCTTCGGCTTGCGCAGCTCGCTGACGGCGGGGGCGTGGATCTTCGCGGCGAGCGCGGGCGGCGGCGGCGCGGCCGCGCGTCCCTTCGCAGCAACCGCGGCGCGCGGCCGCACCGGCGTGACCGGGCGGGCGAGCGTCGGGCCGTCGTCCTCGTCGTCGTCGTCGTCGTCGAGCTCGTCGTCGTCGAGCCCCTCGGCGGTGTCGTGACCGTCGTCGGGGGCGGCGGCGTGACCGACATCGGTGTCATCGGGGCGCGGTGGTCCGTCGCTGACGACCGTCGCGTCGACGCCGTCCTCGCCGGCATCGAGCAGGAACCCGCCCGCGAACGCGCCGCCCGGGATGTCCGACACGACGGTGCGCTCGCCGATGCCCTCGAGCTCGTCGCCGCCGGCGTGCGTGTCGCCGCCCCAGCCGTCGGGCTCGACGCGCTTGCCCTGCGGGGTCAACAGGCCGCTGTCGTCGTCGGGCGACGCCGGCGCGACGCCGACGAGCTGGCGCGTCTCCTCGTGGATCTGGCGCGGCTTCGTCGGGCGCTTGAGCGGCTGCGGCTTCGCGGCGGCCGGCTTCTTCGCCGCGACGGCGGCAGGCGCAGGCTTCGGCGGCGCGAGCTCGGCGACGCGAAAGATCACGCTGTTCTCGTCGCGCAGCTCGTCGCGATCGTCGGCGTGCGCGACCTCGGAACGATCGATCGGATGCGTCGCCATCGCGCCGTCGCGGATCTCGACGCTGTGGATGCCGTGCTCGACCGGGATCTCGACCGGATCGCCGAGCACCTGGCGGATCAGCGACGCGATCTTCCCCGCGGTGAACACCGGCGAGTACGTGTGTAGGAATCGCTCGAGGTCGGTCGCGAAGTCGCCGGCGCTCTGGTAGCGCTCGCCCGGATCCTTCTGCAGCGCGTGCATGACGATCTTCTCGAGCTGCGGCGGCACGCCCTTGCGCAGCTTGCTCGGCGGCGCGATGTCCGCGCGGCGCGCCATGTCGAGCAGCTTGTGCAGATCCTCCTCGAGGTAGAGCATCTGCCCGGTCATCATCTCGTAGAGGACGATGCCGGCCGAGAAGATGTCGCTGCGATGGTCGATCGCGTCGCCCCAGGCCTGCTCGGGGCTCATGTAGTAGTACTTGCCCTTGATCACGCCGACCGCGGTCTGGCGTGCCTTCATCGTCGCCTTCGCGATGCCGAAATCGACGAGCTTGACCTCGCCGGCGTACGAGATCAGCACGTTCTGCGGCGACACGTCGCGATGCACGATGCCGAGCGGCTTGCCGAAGTTGTCGCGCTTGCGATGCGCGTGATCGAGCGCGGATGCGATCTCCTTGCCGATGAACGCGCAGACGTCGAGCGGCATCTCGAGATCCTGCTCGCTCGCGCGG
>DASTLB010000019.1:0-404052 GCA_035715365.1 Kofleriaceae bacterium
CCTCGCGGAGCGTCGGACGGTCCCACAGCGGGTCCCGGCTCGTGACGAGGGGAATGCTGCGGCTTGCGTAATTGTCGAGCGGCAGCCACTCGAGCGTGCCCGCGTTCCACGGGTTCACGTCGACCTTGCCGCTCGGACGCAGGTGCAGCAGCAGGTCGAGCAGCACGAGCGCCACACCCGCCGCCAGCACGAAGGCACCGGCCGTGGACAGCAGGTTCCACGGCTCCCACCCGAGCCCGGCCGGATACGTCCAGACGCGACGAGGCATGCCGAGCAGGCCGCTCAGGTGCATCGGCAGGAAGGTCAGGTTCATGCCGAGGAACATGAGTGCGCACGCCCACGTGCCCATGCGTTCCGACAGCGGCTTGCCGCTCACCATCGGCGCCCAGTAGTAGATCGCGGCGAACACCGGGAACACCATGCCGCCGATCACGACGTAGTGCAGGTGCGCGACGACGAAGTACGTGTCGTGGACCTGGAGGTCGAGCGGAACCGCCGCGAGCATGACGCCGGTGAGCCCGCCGATCACGAACGTCGTGACGAACGCGAGCACGAAGCACATCGGCGTCGCGAGCCGCAGTCGGCCTCGCCACATCGTCGAGATCCACAGGAAGATCTGGATCCCTGTCGGGATCGAGATCAGCAGGCTCGCCGCGGTGAAGAAGCTCTGGCCGATCTGCGGCAACCCGGTCGCGAACATGTGGTGGACCCACACGCCGAACCCGATGAACGCGGTGCTGCTCATCGTCAGCACCATCACCGAGTAGCCGACGAGCTTCGTGCGCGCGAACGGCGGGATCATCGACGACACGAACCCGAGCGCCGGCAAGAAGATGATGTAGACCTCGGGGTGCGCGAAGTACCAGAACAGGTGCTGCCATAACAGCGGATCGCTGCCCTCCGCCTGGTTGAAGTAGTGCGTCGCGATCAACCGGTCGGACGCGAGCATCGAGCTCGACAGCATCACGCTCGGCATCGCGAAGATGACCATGAAGTTCGTGATCAGCTGCGCCCAGCAGAACATCGGCATGCGATGCAGCGCCATGCCGGGCGCGCGGTGCTTGAAGATCGTGACGATGATGTTGATCGCGACGGACAGCGCCGAGAGCTCGGTGAACGTCACCATCTGCGCCCAGATGTCCATGCGCTTGCCGACGCCGTAGTCCGGGCCGGCGAGTGGCAGGTACGAGAACCAGCCGGCGTCGGGCCCGCTGTCCGTCAGCAGGCCGACCCACAGGAACACCGCGCCGATCAGGTAGACCCAGAAGCCGTACGCGTTGAGTCGCGGGAACGCGAGGTTGCGCGTGCCGACCATCAGCGGCACGAGGTAGACGCCGAAGCCCTGCATCACCGGGACGGCGAACAGGAACATCATCGTCGTGCCGTGCGTCGTGAAGATCTGGTTGTAGCGATCCGGGCCGACGATCGTCGCGTCGGGATGCGACATCTGCAGCCGCATGATCACGGCGAGCAGGCCGCCGAGCCCGAAGAACACGAACGACGTGAAGATGTAGCGCCGGCCGATCGCCTTGTGATCGGTGTCCTTGAGCCAGTGCCAGAACCCCTTCGGGCGGCCCCACGCGCGCTCGAGCGCCGGCACCGGGTCGACGATCTCGCGCTCGGTCTCGACGGCAACGTTCATTGCAGGCCCCCCAGATATGCGACCAGCGCATGCAGGTCGTCGGCAGGTAGCTGGATCGAAGGCATGTGGACCCCGGGCTTGATCGATGGCGCGTCGATCACCCAGCCGGTGAGGTGACCGACCGTGTTCGGCACGGTGCCGGCGCCGATCGTGGCGCGGCTCGCGAAGTGCGTGAGGTCGGGGCCGAGCCGGCCGCCCGCGGTCGTGCCCGCGATCGTGTGGCACAGCACGCACGGCCCGCCGTTGAACACCTGCATGCCGCGCGACCGCACGGCGTCGGTCGGCGAGGGGACCTGCGCCGGCTCGCGCTGGTGCTTGAGCCAGGCGTCGAACTGCTCCGGTGACTCGGCGATGACGGTCAGCGACATCTTCGCGTGCTCGAGCCCGCAGAACTCGGCGCACTGGCCGCGATACACGCCGGGCTCGTCGATCCGGATCCACGTCCGGTTCGTGCGGCCCGGGATCAGGTCACGCTTGCCGTGGACGCTCGGGACCCAGAAGCTGTGGATCACGTCGCCGGACAGCAGCTCGAGGTGGACGAGCTTGCCGACGGGGACGTGGAGCTCGTTCGCGGTGCCCGCGCTGCGCGTCGGTTCGTCGTGCTCGTACTCGATCTCCCACCACCACTGGTGGGCGACGATGCGAACGTGCACCGCCTCGGGATCGTCCTCGAGCGCGGCGAGCGTGTCGCCGCTGTGGATCGACAGCACGAGCAGCACGAGCAGCGTCGCGACCGTCGCGAGTCCGGCGACGAGCACGACCTGCGCGCGCCGCTTGTCGGTCGCGAGCGACTTCGTCAGCGGGCCTTCGGGATCGCGCTTGCGCGCGCGGCGCGCGACGATCGCGGCGGTGACGAGGAAGCCGACGACGAGCACCCAGACGACGATCGAGACGCCGAGGAAGATGTCCCACAGCCACTTGATCTCGGCGGCCTGCGGTCCCGCGGGATCGAGCACCGACATGCGTGGCGCGGTCATGGCCTCTCCTTGCCGGGCACCGGCAGGCCGCGGTCCTCGAGCGTCGACGACGGGAGGAGCTTCATGTGGTCATCGCGTGCAGAGCGCGCGTCGAACCGCACGAGGTTGCCGAGCGAGCGCACGTACGCGACGAGCTGGTAGACCTGCAGCGGCGTGACCTTGTTGCGGAACGACGGCATCCCGTTCGGCCGGCCCTCGACGATCGACGTCGCGACCTCGAACGGCGCGGAGCCGTACGCCCAGTGGTCGTCGATCAGCGCCGGGCCCATCGCGCCGCCGCCCTTGGCGTGACAGCCGACGCAGTTGAAGTAGTTGTAGAGCTGGCGGCCTTCGGACAGCGCGTACGCGGTCTCGGCGTAGCCTGGCATCCGCGGATCGAGGCGCTGGCCGAGCTCGGCCGGTGGATTGCCGGGTACCAGCTCGCGGCGCTCGGTCATGCTGACCGGGGCGGACGAGCTCTGGCGGTAGGTCCGCTCTTCGCGCTCGCACGAGCTGGTGGCGAAGAGCAACAGCGCGAGCAGCGCGAACCGGATCATCGATGATCCTCCTCGGAGATGCGCGGCACGCCCCACCGATCGAGGATCTTCTCGATATCGACCTTGCGCGCCGCGAGGGCGCGGTCGAGCTCGGCGGCGAGTGCCTTGTCGGGACGACGAACGCCGATCGCGATATCGAACGCGAGCGGGAGCCCGCGATCTTCGCGCTCGGCGACCGGAACGATACGGAGCGGCGTCTTGCTGCGCTTCGCGGCGCCGCCGGCGAGCGGCCCCCACACGATCGCGACGTCGACCTTGCCGTCGGCGACCGCGCGGATCACGTCCGCCGCCGGGCTGTCCTGCGCGTAGTCGCCGTAGACCGTGAAGCCGACGACGTTGTCGACGATGCCGCGCGCGGCGAGGCAGTGCGCGGGCGCCGGGTTCGCGCCGTCGTCACCGACGAGCTGGACGCCGATCCGGAGCTCTCGCAGCCGGGGATCGTCGAGCGACCGGAGGTCGAGCGCGCGGTCGTCGCGCGACACGAACACGAACGTCGAGCGGTAATACGGCGCGGTCGTGCGCACCATGTCGAGCGCCTTCGGCACACCGATCACGACGTCGCACTTCTCGGCCTTGAGCGTGTTGCGGATGAATCCGCGACGCTGCGGCCACCACGTGTACTCGACGCGCGCGCCGAGCTCGTGCGCGAGGACGTTCGCGATCTCCTGCTCGAACCCCGTCGCGTGCTCGCTCGAGTACGGCAGGTTGTTCGGATCCGCGCAGACGCGCAGCACGCGATCGCCATGCGCCGGTGCCGCAGCGACCGCGTGAGCGGTGCCCGCGATCAAGAGCATGACAACGCCGAGTGCTCTCATCCGACAGGCGCGCTCGGTGCATGTCGCGCGCCTATGACGCACGACGTCCGCTCGGAGATACACGAGATGACCGCGAGCAAACCGGCTACAGCGTGCGACGACGCCCGTGCGAAAAGCCGGCGCCTCATCAAGAACGCATTAACAATGCTGGTGATCGCGAGTGCGGGATGTGGATCTCACGACCGCGGACCGCGCGTGTTCGTGTCGAACGAGAACGCCGGCACGGTGTCGGTGATCGATCCCGCGAAGCGCGCCGTGGTCGCGACGATCACGGTCGGCAAGCGGCCGCGCGGCCTGCGCGTGTCGCGTGACGGTGGTTCGCTGTACGTCGCGCTGAGCGGATCGCCGAAGGCGGCTCCGGGTGTCGACGAGTCGACGCTGCCACCACCGGATCGCAAGGCGGACGGGATCGGCGTCGTCGACCTCGACAAGCTCGAGCTCGTCCGCGTGCTGCCCGGTGGCCAGGATCCCGAGTCGTTCGATCTCGTCGGCGACGATCTGCTCGTCGTGTCGAACGAGGAGACCTCCGAGGCGACGCTGATCGATCTCGACGATCGCGCGATCCGCGCGCGCGTCGTGATCGGCAAGGAGCCGGAAGGCGTCACGACCGCGCCGGATGGCCTCGTGTGGATCACGAGCGAAGGCGACGGGCTCGCGAGCGCGCTCGATCCGAAGCGCCGCGAGGTCGTCGCGATCGTGCCGACCGGCCAGCGCCCGCGCGCGATCGCGTTCACGCGCGATGGCCGGCTCGGCGTCGTCACGAACGAGAACGACGGCACGCTCACGCTGATCGACGGCAAGAACCACGCGAGCCTCGGCTCGATCGCGTTGCCGCGCGGTGCGGGCTCGCCGCCGCGCCCGATGGGCGTCGCGATCGATCGCGACGATCACACTGCGTATGTCACCACCGGACGCGCCGGGTCGGTCGCCGTGATCGATCTCGACAAGCGCGCGGTGCTCCGGACCATCGCCGCGGTCGGTGCGCGGCCGTGGGGCATCGCCGTCGGCAAGGACGGCCTCGTCTACACCGCGAATGGACCTTCCAATGACGTCTCGATCCTCGATCCGAAGACCGCACGCGTGGTGCAGCGGATTCCAACTGGCGGCTCCCCGTGGGGCGTGGCGGTGACACCATGAAGAACGATCTCGCGTTGTGTTTCCTGCTCGGCGCGCTCGGCACGCTCGTCGCGTGTCAGACGGACGAGGATCGCTCGACCGGCAAGGGCGTGTCGTCCAACCAGCTGCCCGCCGGCACGAAGCTGGCGCCGGCTTCGACGGCCGACGATGGCCAGTGGGTGATGTCGTCGAAGGACTACGCGAACACGCGGTTCTCGACGCTCGATCAGATCACCGCGGCGAACGTGAAGAGCATCAAGGAGGTCTTCATGGTGCCGACCGGCGACGACAACGGCCACGAGGCCGCGCCGCTCGTCGTCGGCGACACGATGTACATCATCACGCCGTTCCCGAACCGGCTGATCGCGGTCGACGCGAAGACCGGCGAGAAGAAGTGGACCTACGAGCCGAAGCCGGATCCCGCGGCACAGGGCGTCGCGTGCTGCGACCAGGTCAGCCGCGGCGGCATGTACCACGACGGCAAGATCTACTACGCGACGCTCGACGCGCACCTCGTCGCGGTTGACGCGACGACCGGCCGCGAGGTGTGGAACACGAAGCTGGGCGACATCAACATCGGCGAGACGATCACGATGTCGCCGATCGTCGTCAAGGGCAAGGTGCTCGTCGGTAACTCCGGTGGCGAGATGGGCGTGCGTGGCTGGCTCACCGCGGTCGACGCCGCGACCGGCGAGATCGCGTGGCGCGCGTACTCGACCGGCCCGGACAAGGACGTCCTGATCGGCGCCAACTTCAAGCCGTTCTACGAGCAGGATCGCGGCACCGATCTCGGCGTCACGACGTGGCCGCCCGGCCGCTGGCAGCAAGGCGGCGGCACGGTGTGGGGCTGGTTGTCGTACGACCCCGCGCTCGATCTCGTCTACTACGGGACCTCGAACCCGGGCCCGTGGAACGCGGACATGCGCCCCGGCGACAACAAGTGGACCGCCGGCATCTTCGCGCGGCGGCCGGACACCGGCGAGGCGATCTGGTTCTACCAGTACTCGCCGCACGACCTGTGGGACCACGACGGCATCAACGAGTCGATCCTGCTCGACGCGACGATCGGCGGCACGACGCGCCACGTGCTGCTGCATCCCGAGCGCAACGGCTACATCTACATGCTCGATCGCGCGACCGGAGAGGTGCTGTCGGCGGATCCGTACGTTCACATCACGACGTCGCGTGGGGTCGATCTCAAGACCGGCAAGCTCGACGAGATTCACGAGAAGGAACCGCACCCCGGCCGCGTGATGCGCGACATCTGCCCGTTCGCGGCGGGCGCGAAGGACTGGCAGCCGAGCGCGTTCTCGCCGCAGACCGGACTGCTCTACATCCCGCACCAGAACATGTGCATGGACGAGGAGTACAGCGATGCGGGCTACATCGCCGGCACGCCGTACGTCGGCGCGGCGGTCCGCTACTACGCGGCGCCGGGCTCGACGCGCGGCCGGTTCACCGCCTGGGATCCGATCGCGCGCAAGGCCGCGTGGATCATCCCCGAGGATCTGCCGGTGTGGAGCGGCACGCTCGTGACCGCGGGCGGCGTCGTGTTCTACGGAACGATGGATGGCTGGTTCAAGGCGGTCGACGCGAAGACCGGCCTGCTGCTGTGGAGCACGCAGCTGCCGTCCGGCATCATCGGACAGCCGGTCACGTACCGCGCCTCCGACGGCAAGCAGTACGTCGCGGTGCTCGCCGGCGTCGGCGGCTGGCCGGGCATGCTCGTGTCACTGGGGCTCGACGTGCGCGATCAGTCCGCCGCGAACGGCTGGGGCAACGCGCTCCAAGATCTCCCGGCGCGCACGCGCAAGGGCGGCTCGCTGCACGTGTTCGCGCTGCCGTGACCCGCGGTTGCGAGAAATCCTCGTCGGTACACGCGTTGCAGCACCTGCGATCATGTTGATCGCACTTGCTGCCATTCTCGTCGTCGCCTGGTTGCTCGCGAAGTTCGTGTGGCACGTGGCGTCGTTCGGCATTCACCTCGCGCTCGTCGTCGCGGCGATCGCCGTGATCGCGCACTTCGTCCGCGCGCGTGGCCTCGGAGGCCGCGGCGGCACGCTCACGACCTGATCAGCGCTTCGCCGTCGCGGGCGCGAACTGCGCCGCGTACGCGCCATAGCCCTGCGCGACGAGCTGGTCGGCGGGGATGAAGCGCAGCGCCGCCGAGTTGATGCAGTACCGCAGCCCGGTCGGCTTCGGGCCATCGTCGAACACGTGGCCCAGATGGGCGTCGCCGATCTTCGACCGCACCTCGGTGCGATCCATGCCGTACGCCTGATCCGACTTCCAGACGAGGACGTCCTTGTCGATCGGCTGGTAGAAGCTCGGCCACCCGGTGCCGGAGTCGAACTTGTGCTTCGACGAGAACAGCGGCTGGCCGGTCGTGATGTCGACGTAGATGCCGTCCGCGTGGTTGTTGAAGTACGCGTTCTTGAACGGCGCCTCGGTGCCGTTCTCCTGCGTGACCTCGAACTGCAGCGGTGTCAGCTCCTTCTTCAGGATCTCGCGGCTCGGCTTCGTGGTGCGGATCGGACGCGGCGTCGAGTCCGCGATCGCGCTGGACTCGGTGCTCGACTGCGTGGCGCATGCGGCGCCGAGGGCGAGGGCAAGCAGGGTGGCGATGCGCATGAACGTGACCTCCTGCCGGTGCATACGCCGAGCGTAGCAGGCGGTTACGGGCCGGCTGGCCGCGGAGCTCCGGGCCGAAAATGCGAAACGTCGTCGCCGGGATCCGACGACGACGTTGCGAGCCGGGCGGATCAGGCGCGTGCGCGCTCGACCGTGACGTCCTGCTCGTTGTGCTGCGTGCCGTGGACGCCGGCGATGATCTGCTCGACCAGCTCCTCGGGAACGCGCACGTGCGCGTGCGAGTCGCGCAGGCTGACCGATCCGATCCGCGCCTTGTCGCCGCCGATCGGGCCGGCGAGCAGCTCGCGCAGATCGTCCGCCGAGACCCCGTGCTTCTTGCCGAGGCTGATGAACAGCCGGGCCTGCGCGCCGTCTCCGGCCATCGCCGGCGGCGGCGTCACCGCGGTATCGCGCTTGGTGCGGCGCTCGGCCTTGTCGTCGTCGCTCGACGCGGTCGCGCGGCGCTCCTTGTCGCGACCGCGGTCATCGTCGCGGCTCGACTTGTCGCGGCTCGAGCGGCTCGACTTGTCGCGGCTCGACTTGTCGCGGCTCGAGCGCGACCGGCTGCGGCGCGAGTCGTCCTCGGCAGCGGCCTCGGGCTCGTCGGTCGCGGCCGCAGCGGCCGGCACCGGTGCGGGCTCGCGCGTCGTCTTCTCCTCGGCCCACGTCTCCCAGAACTCGCGGGTCTCGGGCTCGATGTCGCGCTTCTTCGCCTTGCGCTCGCCGCGATCTCCGCGCTCGCCGCGCTCGCCGCGATCACTGCGCTCGCCGCGATCCGTGCGCTCGGTCCGCTCGGGCCGTGCCGTCTCCTCGACGCGGCTCACGGTCTCGACGACGGGTGCCGCCTCGGTCCCGACCTCGGCGAACGTGTCGACCGGCTCGGCAGCCTCGGCGACGGTCTCCTGGACCGCCTCGGCGGCCGGCGGTGCCGCGGCATCGCGGTTCCACGGCCGATCGCGGCGCTCGCCACGATCACGGTCGCGGTGACGGTCGCGGCGCTCGCCACGATCGCGGTCGCGGTCGCGGTCGCGGTCGCGGTGGCGCTCGCCACGGTCCTCGCGACCCTCGCGCGTCTCGGTACGGGTCTCGCCGATCGGCTCGACGACGGCAGCGGCCGCCTCGGCCATCAGCGGCGCCGCGGCGTCCTCGCGGACGGCCGGGGCCTCGGTGCGCTCGGCGCGATCCGGACGCTCGCCGCGGTCGCGATCACGGTCACGGTCACGGCCACGGTCACGGTCACGGTCACGGTCACCACGCTCACCGCGCTCGGCGCGATCGCGGAACCGACCGCCCCGATCGTCGCGATCGAACCGGCGCTCGCCACGCTCACCACGCTCACCGCGCTCGCCACGCTCTCCACGCTCGCCACGATCGCTGCGCTCACCGCGCTCGCCGCGCTCGCCGTCGAACCGGCGCTCGCCGCGATCCTCGCGATCGCGCCAGCGCGGACGCTCGCCACGCTCGTCGCGGTCGCGCCGCGGACGGTCCTCGCGATCGAACCGGCGCTCGCCGCGATCCTCGCGCATGCCCTCGGCGGGCTCGCCGTGATCGGTCTCGGCGCGCTCGGTGCGCTCGCGGTCCGGGCGCTCGGCGCGCTTCGGACGGCTGCGCGTGCTGAGCTTGTCGAGCTTCTCGGCGACGAGCATCGCGAGCACGCGCTTGCCGTTCGCCGTCGCGAGCAGCTTCTCGAAGATCTGGCGCTGCAGATCGCTCGGCTGGCCGGTGACGCCGCGGACCAGGATCTGGACCGGGTCGGGCGGCTGCGGCGTGCCGACCGGCGGCAGCGGGTGCTTGAGCTTGCCGACGAAGATGTCGTCCTTCGGCAGCACGCGCTCCTCGGGCTTGATCCCGAATTGCAGGCGGACGTAGCGGAAGTTGCCGAGCTCGCGCGGCCCGACGAGCGACAGCGCGGTGCCCTTCTTGCCGGCGCGGCCGGTGCGACCCGTGCGGTGGACGTAGACCTCGGGCTGCTCCGGCACCGAGTAGTTGATGACGTGCGACAGGTTCGAGATGTCGATGCCGCGCGCGGCGACATCGGTCGCGCACAGGAAGCGCAGGTTCTTGGCCTTCATCCGGCCCATCACGCGCTCGCGGTCCGCCTGCGAGAGGTCGCTCGACAGCGGCTCGGCGTCGAGGCCCTGCTTCTGCAGGAACTTCGCGACCATCGTGGTCTCGTCGCGCGTGTTGCAGAACACGATCGCGCTCTCCGGCTCCTCGGCGAAGATGATCTTCAGCAGGTCGCGGCTGCGCGCGATGCCGCTGACGATGTAGTAGGCGTGGTGGATGTCCGAGACCGAGATCGAGTCTCGCGACAGCGAGATCACCTCGGGGGTGCGCATGTGGCGCCGCGCGTAGCGCTGGACCTCGTCCGGCATCGTCGCCGAGAACAGCAGCGTCTGCTTCTTCTCGGGCAGGTGCGAGACGACGCGCTCGATGTCCTCGAGGAAGCCCATCGAGAGCATCTCGTCGCACTCGTCGAGGATGAACTGCGAGATCGTACGGCAGTCGAGCGTGCGGCGGCCGATGTGATCGAGCACGCGGCCCGGCGTCCCGACGACGACGTGGACGCCGTCCTTGAGCGCCTTGATCTGCTTGCCGATCGGCGCGCCGCCATAGATCGCCTCGACGCGGACGCCGCGGTGCTTGCCGATCTGGGTCAGCTCGCGCGCGACCTGGAGCGCGAGCTCGCGGGTCGGCGTCAGGATCAGTGCCTGCGGCGCGTGGTGCGTCGGGATCAGGTTGTTGATGATCGGCAGACCGAACGCGGTGGTCTTGCCGGTGCCCGTGCGCGACTGGACGAGCAGGTCCTTGCCTTCGCTGACCGGCTTGAAGACCGCGGTCTGGACCGGCGTCGGCGCGAAGTAGCCCATGTCATCGAGGGCTGCCTTGACGTCGGCATGCAGGCCGAGATCGGTGAAGCTCGGCGGCGCCGGCTCGGCAGGCTCTGCAGGGGCGGCCTCGGCGGCCGTCTCGGTCAGCGAATCAGCAGGCGCAAATGCGATCGGCGCGATCGCCGCATCGCCGGAGAGAGGAGCCGTCACACCGTTTTCGTGTGACGTCGTGTCGTTCGTCATCGTGCGAAACCTTCGAGTAAAAGAACTCTCCGAGCTCGTCTGGTCGGAGCGCCAGTCGCGATGCTGCCGGGAGGGGATTCACAGGCACGGGACGACGTCGTCCGTGGCTGCCCCACTCGAGCGCCAAGGCTCGAGCTTGTTCACCTGCATCGACGACGCAGAGCTCGCGCTGGGAGTCCCGAGACTCCTCGTAGCCGCTCGCCCTGCGTGAAACCGTCATCTGCTTTCTGACTCTCGTGGAAGTGCCCGAACCTTAGTCGGCACCTCCAGGCGGGTCAAGCAGCAAACCGCGTCGGTGCGTCGGTCAGAGCCGCGGCAGGGTCAGCCGCACGATCCCGTCGCCGTCGGAGGCGCCACGGCCGAGCAGCGGGGCGGGGACCGGGCAGCTCGCCGGCGCGTTCGGCACCTGGTCGCACAGCGCGAACACCGCCGACTCGGGGCGGAACACCTTGAGCTCGGCGCCCTCGATCAACGTGCCCGCGGGGTCGGTGATCTGGCCGTGGATATGCGCCGCGTCCGGCAGCGTGATGTCGGGGACCGCGACCTTCGTCAGCTGGGTATCGCGCGGGATCGAGACCTCGCCGGCGACCCACGTCGGCGCGTTCGCGGACGCGGTCGGCTCGAACAGGATGTCGTAGTAGCCCCAGACATCGTCCATGCCGTTCTCGATGAACGGATCGACGAACACGACGAACTCGCCGGTCTCCGGAGTCGTCGTCGTCGCGGCCGGGATCGCCGACACGAACGCCTGCGGCGCGGCGTCGAGGCTCCACTGGAACCGCAGCGATGGCCGCACCGTCACCGAGACATCGTCGAGCGGCTTGCCGCTGGCATCGCGGACGATGCCGCGCAGCGCGACCCGGTTCGGCAGCTTCTGCTCGAGCGAGCCGCCCGGCACGATCGGCTGGTTGAACACGAGGCCGACCGTCGCGTTCGCCGGTGGCACGATCGACAGCTGGTACAGGCCCGCGATCGTCGCACCGTCGAGCAGCTCGACGTCGGCGTAGCCATCCGCATTCGTCGTCGCGTCGGCGACGAGCGTCGCGGTCGTGCCGCCGGGCTGGGCGCTCGGGACCACGCCGGTCACGGTGACGTGCGCGCCGATCACCGGCACGATCTCGCCGCCCGGCGCCTGGCCGGTGACGTGGATCGACGTCGTCGCCTTCGCGCCGAGCCCCGACGGGACCACGACCTGGCGGCCGGTCGCGCCGGCGGCGGAGACGTTCGTGACGTGCAAGGTCGGTTGCAGGTTCGTGCCGTACGGCCGTGCGACGATCTCGACCGAGTCGAACAGGTTCGGCGACAGCCGGATCGAGAACGTGCCGTCGCTGCCGGTGTAGTCGACGGTCGAGACCTCGGTCGGCGGCGAATTCGCGTCCCACCGGCCGAGCGCGACGACCCGGTACTGGCCCTGGCCGACGCCGGCGCTGTTGACGATCTTGCCGTCGACGGTCGGCAGCGTCGTGTCGCCCAGCTGCAGGCTGACGTTCGACAGGCTGTCCTGGATCGCGAGCTGGAACCGCAGCGGCGGCACGAGCTGCGCCGGCGTGACCCCGGTCGGCGGCGCGTCGTCGCGACCCTCGGGAACGACGGTGATCGTGTACGGCTGATCCGCCGCGTGCGTGCGCGGCATGACGACCTGGAACTGGCCGGTGCGCTCCTCGGTCGTCACGATCTGGCGATACTCGGGACCGCCCTTGAACGCGGCGGGCCGGGTGACCGTGATCGTCGCGGCGAGTGTCGCGTCGGTGCAGTCGAACGGGGCAGGGCACACCGCGCGCAGCTGACCGCTGTACGCGACCGGCGCCTCGAGCATCACGTCGCCGAGCCAGCCGTCCGCGCCGATCGACGCGAGCTCGAACTCGCGCGACACCAGCGTGCCCTTGAGCTCCGTCGGAGGCGTCACGAGCGCGAAGAACGGCCCGGCCGGCGGGTTGCCCCAGCACACGCCTTCCTCGCAGACCTCGCCGTTCGCGGTATCGCAGTCCGACGTCGTCTGGCACTCGGGCGCCGGGCCGTCGGGCACCGACAGACACGCGCCGAGCGCACCGAGCGCGACGACGGGGACGAGCCGGACGATCCGGATCATGCCGGCTCCTTGCACTGCAGGAAGTAGAACTTGCTCGTCTTCATGCCCGGCGGGTCCATCGCCTGGAACGCGGGCGATCCCGAATCCTTCACCTCGCGGTCGAACACGACCACGGTCATGTTGCGGGTCTGGCCAATGTCGGCGCGCTGGCACAGGCCGATCAGGTCGCAGGTCACGGTGCGCTGCGGCTTGCCGCTCGGCTTCGCGGTGCACGTCGCGCGCGCCGGGTTCTCGTCGGGGAAGTTGTAGTCGACGAAGATGCCGACCGTGAGCGTGTCGTTGAGGTCGGTGTCGACGAGCTCGATGCTCATCGTGCCGACGCCGCGCTCGAACAGCACCGGTCCGGGCTCGGGCAGCTCGGAGTCGTCGGCGCGCACCGCGGTGATCGCCGGCGGCGAGTTGACGCCGGCGTCCTCGTTATCGACCGACAGCGACGGCGGAATCACACATCCCACGAATCCTCCGAATCCCAAGGATCCCAACGCGGCCAATCGGACAGCGATGCGCACGGACGCACGCGATCCATGCACCCGACGAGCCAGGGCGGATCCCTCGCGGGATGTCGCGGGCTTAGCGCCGGTGACGAGCGTTTGGTCGGGAGCTGGTTCGGACATTGGCGTCATGCCTGTAAACAACGGCTTACGACTGGCGTCACACCGACCCGGTCGCGCCTTCCTCGCCGTCGCCGCCTTCCTTCTCGAGGTGACGGAACACCGTCCGCGGATCGACGCCGAGATCGCGCGCCGTCTTCGTCCGGTTGCCGTTGTTGAGCGCGAGGACCTCGTTGATGTACTCGCGCTGGAACTTGTCCTTCGCCTCGGCGAGCGTGAGGATCTGCGGCAGCACGTCGGGCGTCAGGCCGAGGTCATCGGGGCCGATCACCGTCGAGTCGCACAGCACGATCGCCTTCTTGATCCGGTTCTCGAGCTCGCGGATGTTGCCGGGCCAGTTGTGCTTGCGGATCGCGACCGCGGCGTTCGGCGAGAACCCCTTGACCTTCGCGTCGTACTCGCGCGAGTAGCGCGACAGCAGATAGCGCGCGATCACGAGCACGTCCTCGCCGCGCGCGCGCAGCGGCGGCAGCTCGACGTTGACGACGTTGAGCCTGTAATAGAGGTCCTCGCGGAACCGGCCCGCCGCGATCTCCTTCTCGAGCTCGCGGTTCGTCGCCGCGAGGATCCGGATGTCGACGTTCTCGGGCCGGGTGTCGCCGACGCGGAACACGACGCGCTCCTGCAGCGCGCGCAGCAGCTTGACCTGGAGCTCGATCGGCATCTCGCCGATCTCGTCGAGGAACAGCGTGCCGCCGTCCGCCGCCTGGAACTTGCCCTGCTTGTTCGCGACCGCGCCGGTGAACGCGCCCTTGACGTGACCGAACAGCTCGCTCTCGAGCAGGTTCTCCGGGATCGCGCCGCAGTTGATCGTGATGAACGGCTTGCCGTGGCGCGGCGACCGGTTGTGGATCTCGCGCGCGATCAGCTCCTTGCCGGTGCCGGTCTCGCCGGTGATCAGGACCGAGATGTCGGTCGCGGCGATCTTCTCGACCTTGCGGAACACCTGCTGCATCGGCGGGCTCGTGCCGACGATCTCGCCGAACCGGTACTGCTCGAGGCGCTCGTGCAGGCGGCGGTTATCGACGCGCAGCTCGTTCATCAGCAGCGCGTTCGCGACGATCAGCGAGGCCTGCGACGAGAACACCGTCAGCACGCGCAGCGTCTCGTCCTGGAACAGCTCGCGGATCGAGTCGTTGCCGACGTAGATCAGGCCGAGCAGGCGGCCGCGATCGAGCAGCGGCACGCAGATCACGCTCGATACCTTGAGGTGGATGACGCTCTTGCTCGACGAGAACTCGTCGTCGCGCAGCGCATCGCTGACGATCACCGGCTTGCGCGAGCGCACGACCTTCGCGATGATCGAGTCCGACAGCTGGCTGACCGCGTCGGCGATGTTCTCGCGGTTCAAGTTGCGCGCGACCTTGACGTCGAGCGTCTCGCCCTCGAGCAGGATCAAGAAGCCCTTGTCCGCGTTCGTGATCTCGATGACCGCGTCCATCAGCTCGTCGAGCAGCTCGGCGAGATCGCGGTGGTGGATCAGCCGGTCGGAGAACTCGTAGAGCTTCGTGTACGCGTCGAGGTCGGCGACCGTCTTCGCCGCTTCCTCCTCGGCGGGCGGCGCCTCGTCGACCATCGTGAACTTGAGGTCGACGCTACCGATCACGAGCCGCTCGTCGTGCGACAGCTTGTGCTTGCTGCGCTTCTTGCCGTTGACCACGAACTCGGTCTTCTTCGGCGCGAACACCGTGTAGGTCTGGCCGTCGAAGTGGATCGCGAAGCCGTCGCTGACCAGCGGATCCGGCAGCACGATGTCGTTGTCGGGGCCCGACCCGAGCGACGTGATCTTCTTGTGCAGGTTGTAGACGGTCGGCGGATGACCGGGCGCGGTGAGGCGAAGCGATGGCATCTAGTCTGTCTCCCAGCCAATGCCGATGCCGAACGCGTTCGGCGTCACCATCGGCGCGATTTTGAGGCGGTCGCGAAACGAGGTCTTCTGCGCAGGCTTCGTCGGTGACTTGCTCGGATCCAGCAGGTCCGGCGGGATCAGCGAGTCGTCGCCCTTGATCTGTGCGCGCGGCTTGTAGTTCAGCAGCGAGTCGACGACGCCGTACGCGTACAGCCCGAAGAACGCGAGGCCAGTCCCGATCTCGACCTGCTGCAGCAGGCGGACGCGCGGACCGTCCTCGAGCGGGACCTTCGCCTGGAGGCCGTACTTCGTCGCGAGGTAGAGGAACATGCCGAGCGAGGTACCGCCGGTCGCGATCTGGCTGCCGAACAGCAGGAAGCCCTTCGTCGGCTGGCGGTTCTGGAACTGACCGGCGCCGAGCGGGACGAAGTTCACGTAGTACGGGTGGGTCTCGTAGACGACGAGGCTCTTGCGGTACTCCTCGAGCCGCTGCGCCGCCTCGGCGAGTCGCCGCCGCTCGGCTTCCTGCTCGAGCCGGATCCGCAGCTCGGCCTTCGTGTCGTCGAACAGCCGGACCGCGCCCTCGGAGAAGTTGACGTTCGTGATCGAGCGCTCGGGATCGAGCTGGAGTGCCTTGCGGAACTCGTCGATCGCCTTGTCGCGATTGCCGGTCTCGAAGAAGCTCGCGCCGAGCAGGATGTGCGCCTCGACGACCTCGTCCTGCCGCCCGAGTTGGAGGTCGGGGTAGAGCAGGAAGTTGATCGTCGTGATCGTCGACTGCCAGTCGTGGGCGCGAAAGCTCTGCCGGCCCTTGTCGAGATCCTGCGTCGGCCCGGCGTGCGCGACGCCGACCGCGACGACGATCGCGAGGCAGACGATCAGGGCGCGCACGTCACGTCCACGCTCTGGCCCGGTCGGACATCGATCTTCTTCGTGACGATGCCGGTGTCCTTGTTGAAGAACTCGACGGTGACCGGCTTGATGTCGAGCACCGAGCTCTCGAAGAACACCGGCGACTTCTGGTTCAGGTTCGCGACCTGCTCCTTGCCGTCGTACTTGATCTTGACGTCCGCGGGCTGGTCGCACTTCGGCGTCACGCTGCCGGGCTTGAACTCGAGCAGGAACGACACCTCGGCCATGCCGGGCCGGACGATCTGCTCCTTCGTCGCGCAGCACGCGTTGCGGACGCGGACGACGACCTCCTTGTCGATCGAGCGCGCGATCCAGCCATCGTCGGCGGGGACCGCGGCGAACGCGCCATCGCCGACCTGGACCTCGGAGCCCTTCGCCGGCGAGACCTTGATCTTGATCTCGCTCGCGACCGGCTCGACCGGTGCGTCGGTCGCGGGCACGCGACCGGATCCCGAGGCATCGGGCTCGGCGACGACGACCACCGGCGCGGCGTCGACGGGGTGCGGCTCGGCGAGCTCGTCGGGCACGCCGAGTCCGAACCGCACGCGCGGCTCGAACACCGATCCGCCCGGTGGCGCGGTCACGACCTCGTCGTCGATCGGTCGCGACCGGCGATGGATCATGTACGCGCAGAATCCCATGACGCAGACTCCGAGCGTGGCGACCGCGAGCGTGCGGATCCGGCGCCGCCGGTTGATCCCGTCGAGGATCTTCAGGACCTTCTCGTTGTCCGGATCGATCGTCAGCACGCGATCGAACACGTCGAGCGCCGCCGACCGCTGATCCTCGGCGAGCAGCTTGCCGCCGCGCGTCGTCAGGTGATCGACGAGCCGGGTCTCGAGCGCCTGCTCGTACGCGACCGGTGCCTGGAAGTAGCGCGACAGCTCGCCCGGCACCTTGTCCGCGGCGATGCCGCTCTCCTCGAGGTAGCCCTCGAGCGCGATCACCATCTCGCCGATCGCGGCGTAGCGATCGCTCGGCTGCGCCGCCATCGCGCGCAGGATGATCCGGCCGAGCCGGTTGCCGATCATCGGGTTCGCCTGCCGCGGATCGACGAACTTGCACTCGGCGATCCGCTTCAGCACCTCGTGCGGGTTCTTGCCCTCGAACGGCAGCTTGCCGACGGTGAGCTGGTACAGCACGATGCCGGCCGCGAACACGTCGGTCCGGAAGTCGAGCTGGCGGCCCTCGACGTGCTCCGGCGCCATGTACGCCGGCGAGCCGAGCAGCTGGCCGGTCACGGTGAGCCGCTCGAGATCGAGCATGTGCGAGATCCCGAAGTCCATCAGCTTCACGACGCCGTCGGACCGGATCATGATGTTCTCCGGCTTGACGTCGCGGTGCAGGATCCCGGCGGCGTGCGCGTGCGCGAGCGCGCGAGAGACCTGGAGCACGATCATCGCGCCGATCTCGGGGAACTGGATCGGGCGATCGGTGATCACCTGCTTCAGCGTCTGGCCGTCGATGAACTCGGTGACGATGTAGCTCGAGCCGGCGGCCGCCGCGGCATCGGCGCCCGAGTAGTCGAAGATCTCGAGGATGTTCTCGTGGCGCAGCTTCGCGACGGCCTGCGCCTCGCGCTCGAAGCGATCGCGCGCTTCCTGATAGTCCGAGAGGTGCTTGTGCAGGATCTTCACCGCGACGACACGCTTCAG
Organism: Kofleriaceae bacterium; assembly: GCA_035715365.1. Taxonomy (GTDB): domain Bacteria; phylum Myxococcota_A; class Polyangia; order Haliangiales; family Haliangiaceae; genus JABFXX01. Next base: position 17,908 of record DASTLB010000019.1, read on the forward strand.
CGATCGATCCAGCCCGCGATACACGACTGCCATACCGCCCTGGCCGACCCGCTCGAGCAGCTCGTACTTGTCGAGGACCTCTCCGACCTGGATCAACATGCACTCCCCGCCATGACAGTGATGTCAGAGCGGTATCACTCGTTCATCTGACTCTCCGGACACGCGTAGGTGTTGTCTAAGGGCTCAAGTCTACGCCGGTTCTCGAAGCACCGGCAAGGCAGGACGGCACCGAGCCCTGACAGCGCATGCAGGTCGCCGACCGTCGTGATCCAGCCGGCACGATCGCGAACGCGGCGCGCGAAGCACGACGGCTCGCGTTCGATCCCGCGGCGCGATGGCTTGACTAGCCGCACCCCGTCTAGTACGGATCTCCGCCACTTCCCAGGCACGTAGCTCAGTGGGAGAGCACTACCTTGACACGGTAGGGGTCAGGAGTTCAATCCTCCTCGTGCCTACAACTTAGCGGAACCACAGGCGAAAGCCGCCGATGACGCAGCGGCTCCGCAGCTTGCTCGGGCCCGCATTGCAGCGCAAGATGCCGCGGCGATGTCCGATCTGCTGCATCACGACGAGCCCATCGAACAAGATCTGATCCACGGCCTGGTCGGGGCCGCGCCGACGCTGTCTCCGCTCGAGACGCTCCGCCACTCGACCGCGCACGTGATGGCCGCCGCGGTGCAGAAGCTGTTCCCCGGGACGAAGGTCACGATCGGTCCGTCGATCGAGACCGGCTTCTATTACGACTTCGATACCAAGCAGCCGTTCACCGAGGACGACCTCGCGAAGATCGAAGCCGAGATGAAGAAGATCATCGACCAGGATCTGCCGTTCGTGCGGCACGAGATCCCGCGGTCCGATGCGCGCGCGATGTTCGAGAAGATGGGCGAGACCTACAAGGTCGAGCTGATCGACAGCTTCCCGCCCGACGCGGTCGTCTCGTACTACACGACCGGCGAGTGGCTCGATCTGTGCCGCGGCCCGCACGTCAAGTCGACGAAGGACATCAAGGCGTTCAAGCTGATGTCGGTCGCGAGCGCGTACTGGCGCGGCAACGAGAAGAACCCGCAGCTGCAGCGGATCTACGGCACCGCGTTCTCGTCGCAGGCCGAGCTCGACGCGTACCTCAAGCTGCTCGAGGAGGCGAAGCGCCGCGACCACCGCAAGATCGGCAAGGACCTCGATCTGTTCTCGATCGACGACACGATCGGCGCCGGCCTCGTGCTGTGGCATCCCAAGGGCGCACGGATCCGCCACCAGATCGAGACGTTCTGGCGCGAGGAGCACTTCGCGCACGGCTACGACCTCGTCGCGTCACCGCACATCGCGCGCGACGAGCTGTGGAAGACGTCGGGCCATCTCTCCTTCTACAAGGAGAACATGTTCGGCGGGATGGACGTCGAGGGCCAGCAGTACATCTGCAAGCCGATGAACTGCCCGTTCCACTGCACGATGTTCAAGAAGGGCCTGCGCAGCTATCGCGAGCTGCCGCATCGCTGGGCCGAGCTCGGCACCGTGTATCGCTACGAGCGCAGCGGCGTGATGCACGGCCTGCTGCGCGTCCGCGGCTTCACGCAGGACGACGCGCACCTGTTCATGACCCGCGAGCAGCTGCCCGGCGAGCTCGAGCGCGTCGTCAACTTCTGCCTCTACATCCTGAAGACGTTCGGGTTCACCGACTTCAAGCTCTACCTCGCGACGAAGCCGAAGGACTCGATCGGCGAGCCCGAGATGTGGAGCATCGCCGAGGCCGCGCTGCTCGACGTGCTGAAGAAGTCCGGCCTGCCGTTCGAGGTCGATCCCGGCGGCGGTGCGTTCTACGGCCCGAAGATCGATCTCAAGCTCAAGGACGCGATCGGTCGCGAGTGGCAATGCTCGACGGTGCAGGTCGACTTCAACCTGCCCGAGAAGTTCGACCTGTCGTACGTCGGCGCCGACGGTGCGAAGCATCGCGTCGTCATGGTCCACCGCGCGTTGCTCGGATCGATGGAGCGGTTCTTCGGCGTGCTGACCGAGCACTACGTCGGCGCGTTCCCGGTGTGGCTCGCGCCGGTGCAGGCGCGCGTGATCTCGATCGGCGATCGCCAGACCGCGTACGTCGACGAGGTCGCCGCGATCCTCAAGCAGAAGGGCTTCCGCGTCGACACGCACACCGGTGGCGACAAGCTCGGCGCGAAGATCCGCCAGGCGCAGCTCGAGAAGATTCCGTTCATGCTCGTGTGCGGCGACAAGGAGGTCGAGGCGCGGGCGGTCGCGGCGCGCACGCGCGAAGGCGCGCAGCTGCCCGCGATGCCGATCGATGCGTTCGTCGATCACCTCGCGAAGGCGGCGCAGATCCCGCGCGGCGGCGAAGCGCCGAGCGCGTAGCGGTCGTTCAGAGACAGGACGTCGTGAGCTCGGGGCACTCGGCCGCATCGAGAGAGCCGGCGAGCTGACCGGTCAGCGAGCCGCGGATCGACAGCACGCGCGGGCCACCGCCCTCGACGACGACGTCGCTCGCCTCGAACGTCGCCGTGAAGCTCACCTGTCCGGACCGGAACGCGGTGACCGCCTGCGGGCCGCTCGCGACCGGGAGCGGGAGATCGAAGAACACCGACGTCATCGGATCGCGGCTCGCGTCCGCCGACAGCACGATCCGGACGGCCTCGGGCGGACCGCCGCAGCTCGATTCACCGCCGGCGTCGACGTTGCCGAGCCCGGCGAACGCGAGCGTCTGCTGCTCGACGACGACGTTCGCGGTCGCGGTGGTCGGGCAGGGCGCGGCGTCCGGGAAGACGATCGCGTCCGGTGGGTTGCCGCCATCGGCCTGGGGCGGAGACTGCCCGCCGCCACAGGCCACCAGCCACGAGACCCCGAAGATCCACCTCGTCATGGCGGTCATCCTGCCACCGACCCCGACGCGAAATCAGCCGGCACCAAAAACAGTTCCACGCTCAGCGCAGGACCCTTGGCGTTTGCGCCCCGTACCGGGTACAACCGGGCCTGCCTTTCCTGGAGAACCCGAGAACACATGCTTCTGAGCTACGCCCGATGAACGGTCGACCGCCTGGACGTTTCGACCGCCGCCGCCCCGAGCAGGGCCTGCGCATCAACCACCGCATTCGCGTCCCGGAGATCCGGGTCATCCTCGATGAAGAGCAGCTCGGCATCATGCCGACGCACGAGGCGCTCCGGCTCGCCGAGGAGAAGGGGCTCGACCTCGTCGAGATCTCGCCGCGCGCGTTTCCTCCGGTCTGCCGGATCATGGATTACGGCAAGTACAAGTACGAGGAAGCGAAGAAGAAGCAGCAGGCGCGCAAGCGTGCCTCGACGGTGGAGACCAAGGAGATCAAGTTCCGCCCGAAGACCGAAGAGCACGACATGGACTTCAAGGTGAAGCATGTCCGGCGCTTCCTCGAGGGTGGCAACAAGGTCCGGCTCGCCGTCGTGTTCCGCGGCCGCGAGATCACGCACCCGCAGACCGGCATGGCGGTGCTGAACCGCGTCGTCGAGCGCTGCGCCGACATCGCGAGTGTCGAGGCGACGCCGAACATGGAAGGTCGCCGCATGATCATGGTGATCGCGCCGAAGCCCGGCGTCGTGCGCAAGGCGCAGGAGGCCAAGAAGGCCGCCGTCGCCGCGCAGCAGGCCGCGCTGACCCAGAAGAAGGATCAGCCCGGCGGCGCGAAGCAGGCACCCGCACCCCCGCCGCCCGACGAGGACGAAGATCTCGACGAGGATCAGATCAACGCCGACGTCGAGGATGATGACGACGACGAGGAGCAGGCCGGCTGATCGCCGTGCCTGCCCGGAAATTCCTGTAGATAGCCTCGATCCGAGGGGGCTCGCGGCGGGCGACTCGCCCATCGCGAGAACCTTGGTGCAAACCACTTGTGAAACCGGTCGGAGTGGGGCATAAGAACCACCCTTCCGCGGACGTAGCTATGCCCAAGGTCAAGACCCATTCCGGTGCCAAGAAGCGCTTCAAGCGCACGGCTTCCGGCAAGTTCAAGTTCGGACGCGTGTTCAAGCGTCACCTCCTCACCGGCCGGAGCCAGAAGCGCAAGCGTCAGCTCCGCGGCCCGGGGATCGTGCCGCCCGCGCATCATCACCAGATCGAAGTTCTGCTGCCGTACAAGGACTGAGTCATGCCCCGCGCAAAACGAGGATTCAAAGCACGTCGTCGCCGTAACCGCATTCTCAAGGCGGCGAAGGGTTTCCGCGGCAAGCGTTCGAGCTGCCATGCGATCGCCAACGAGGCGGTCCAGCACGCGTGGATGCACATGTACCGGTCGCGCAAGGTTCGCAAGCGGGACTTCCGCTCGCTGTGGATCCAGCGCATCAACGCGGCCACGCGCAGCCTCGGCATCAGCTACTCGAAGTTCATCGGCAAGCTCGGCACGTCGAACGTCCAGCTCAACCGCAAGATGCTCGCCGAGATCGCGATCAGTGATCCGGTGGCATTTCAGGCGATCGCGAGCGCGTAGAGCTGCTTCGATCGATTCATGATTCGGCGGCTCGGCAACGGGCCGCCGTTTTTGCTTTCGGGTGTCTTCATGTCAGCAACTGATCTCATCGCGAACCTCGAGCGACTCGGCGACGAGTTTCACTCCGTGATCCAGCCGCTCGCCGACGAGCAGGCGATCCGCGCCGCGCAGGCGCAGTTCCTCGGCAAGAAGGGCAAGGTCTCCGAGCTCATGAAGGAGCTCGGCCGGCTGCCGCCGAGTGATCGCCCGGTCGTCGGTGCCGCGGTCAACAAGATCAAGCAGTCGATCGAGGACCAGACCGCGAAGAAGCTCGACGAGCTCGCGAACGCGGCCGCGCGCGCCGACCTGTCACGCACCGTCGACGTCACGCTGCCGGCGCGGCCCGCCGGCGGTGGTCACATGCACCTGCTGACGCGCGTCCGGCTCGAGGCGGTGCAGATCTTCTCCGAGCTCGGGTTCGTCGTCGCCGACGGCCCGCAGATCGAGACCGACTGGAACACGTTCGAGGCGCTCGCGATCCCCAAGGAGCATCCCGCGCGCGACATGCAGGACACGTTCTACGTGTCCGAGGACATCGTGCTGCGCACGCACACGAGCCCGGTGCAGGTCCGCACGATGCTGACGCAGCCGCCGCCGATCCGGATCGTCGCGCCCGGCCACGTCTATCGCCGCGACGACGATCCGACGCACTCGCCGATGTTCACGCAGATCGAGGGGCTCGCCGTCGACGAGGGCATCTCGTTCGCCGATCTGAAGGGCGTGCTGATCCACTTCGTGTCGCGGTTCTTCCAGCGCGATCTCAAGATCCGGCTGCGGCCGTCGTACTTCCCGTTCGTCGAGCCCGGCGCCGAGGTCGACATGCAGTGCAGCTTCTGCATGGGCGAGGATCCGGCGCGCGCGAGCTGCCGCGTCTGCAAGGGCACCGGCTGGGTCGAGATCGGAGGCTCGGGCATGGTCGATCCCGAGGTGTTCGCGCACGTCAAGATCGACGCCGAGCGCTACACCGGGTTCGCGTTCGGCATGGGCCTCGAGCGCATGGCGATGCTTCGCCACGGCGTCAACGACATCAAGTTCTACTACGAAGGTGACGTTCGCTTCCTGGAGCAGTTCTGATGAAGGTCCTGTGGAGCTGGCTCCTCGAGCTGTGTGATCTCGACAAGCAACCGACGGTCGAGGAGGGCGCCCGTGCGCTCACCCGCGGCGGCATCGAGATCGAGGGCATGACGAACCTCGGTGCCGGGTTCTCGGGCGTCGTCGTCGCCGAGGTCGTCGGCAAGAAGCCGCACCCCGATGCGAGCAAGCTGACGCTCGTCGACGTGATCACCGAGCGCGGCGGCGCGGCGACCCAGGTCGTGTGCGGCGCGTCCAATGTCCCGGAGCCCGGCCGCAGAGTGCTGTGGGCCCAGGTCGGCGCGACGCTGCCGAACGGCATGACGCTCCAGCCGAAGCCGGTGAAGGGCATCGTGTCGCCCGGCATGCTGTGCGCCGAGGACGAGCTCGGGCTCGGCGACGATCACGCCGGCATCATCGTGCTCGATGCCGACGACCGCACCGCGCTCGGCGCACCGGCGCAGCAGGCGCTGTTCATCGACGACTGGATGCTCGAGATCAACGCGCCGGCGAATCGCGGCGACGTGCTCGGCCACCTCGGCGTCGCGCGCGAGCTCGTCGCGATGCTGCGCGGCAAGCTCGTGCTGCCGGATCACGATCTGTCCGCGCATACCGGCGACGGTCGGATCGAGGTCGGCGTCCAGATCGTCGATGGCGAGGCGTGCCCGCGGTACACCGCACGCGTGATCGACGGCGTGCGCGTCGCGCCGTCGCCGCGGCGGATCGCGCAGCGGCTGCGCGGCGTCGGCGTGCGTCCGATCTCGAACCTCGTCGACGTCACGAACTACGTGATGTTCGAGCTCGGGCAGCCGCTGCACGCGTTCGACGCGGCCACGCTGCACGCCGGCAATGTCGTCGTCGGCCCGGCGAAGGACGGCGAGCCGTTCACGACGCTCGACAACGTGCCGCGCACGCTCGTGCCCGGCGATCTGATGATCCGCGACGGCGACAAGGGCATCGCGCTCGCCGGCGTGATGGGCGGCCTCGACAGCGAGGTCACCGACAAGACGACGCGCGTGCTGCTCGAGAGCGCGAGCTTCCGGCCGCTCAGCGTCCGCCGCACCGCGCGCCGGCTCGGCCTGCACTCCGAGGCGTCGCATCGCTTCGAGCGCGGCGTCGATCCCGAGCTCGCGGCGCTCGCGTCGGCGCGCGCGGCCCGGCTGATGTGCCTGCTCGCCGGCGGCAAGGTCGTCGGCGACCTCGTCGACGCGTATCCGAACCACCGCAAGCCGCCGACGATCCCGGTGCGGCTGTCGCGCGTGCGGATGGTGACCGGCGTCGCGCTCGAGGGCACGACGTGCCGCGACGCCCTCGAGCGGCTCGGCTGCACGGTATCGTCGACCGGCGAGGTCTTCGACGTCACGCCGCCGACCGCTCGCGGCGACATCGCGCGCGAGGTCGACGTGATCGAGGAGATCCTGCGCGTCGTCGGCTACGAGCAGGTGTCGTCGACGCTGCCGGTGATGCGGCAGGCGCCGCCGGTGCGGCCGCCGGATCGCGCCGAGCTCGCGCGCGCCGCGCTGATCGCCGCCGGTGCGAGCGAGGCGATCACGTTCGGGTTCCAGAGCGTCGAGCGCTGCATGGCGCTCGGCCTGCCGGGCACCGATCGCCGCGCGCAGCCGATCGCGATCCGCAACCCGATGTCCGCGGATCAGGCCGTCATGCGGACGTCGCTCGTGCCGAACCTCGTCGCGGCGGTCGCGCGCAACCAGAGCTACGGGCGCGGCGACGTCATGCTCGTCGAGGTCGGCAGCGTGTTCCTGCGCCGTGGCGAAGGCGTCACCGAGCGGCCACTGACCGAGCTCGCCGACGAGCCGACGTGGGCCGCGGGCGTGCTCGCCGGCCGCCGGCCGTCGCAGATCGGCGATGGCGCGCCGTGGGACGTGTTCGACGCGAAGGCGCTCGCGCTCGTCGCGATCCGCGCGATCAGCGGCGAGCTAGCGGTCCGCGTTCGCGCGACGAGCTCGGTCGCGTACCTCCATCCCGGCGTCGCCGGCGAGCTCGTCGTCCACACCGAGGCCGGCGATCACGTGTGCGGCTGGTTCGGCGAGGTCCACCCCGACGTCCGCAAGCGGCTCGGCGTCGACGGCCCGGCGTTCGCGTTCGATCTCGATCTGACGAAGCTGCCGCTCGCGGCGCCCGCGCAGATGAAGCCGATCGCGAAGTTCCCTGGCTCGACGCGCGACGTCTCGCTGCTGCTCGCGGCCGACATCCCGGCAGCGAAGATCGCCGAGGTGATCGAGCAGGCGAACGAGCCGCTCGTGTCGACCGTCCGGCTGATGGAGGACTACCGCGACGCGAAGCTCGGCGCGGGCATGAAGTCGATGCTGTGGTCGATCGCGTATCGCTCGCCCGAGCGCACGCTGACCGACGTCGAGGTCGATCGCGCACACGAGACGATCGTGAGCCGGCTCGTCGACAACCTGCCGGCACAGCGCCGGTAGCTGGCGTGCCCCCTGCACGATCGTGGGGGCATGCGATCAGCTGTCGCGTTTTCCATCGTCGCTGTGGTGTTTCTCGGCGCCTGCGGCAACGACTCGTCCACGCCCGGTGACGACGACGGCCCGCCGGATCCGACGCCGCCGGCCGGCCTGACGTTCTACGAGGACGTGGCGCCGCTGCTCGCGAAGCACTGCGTCGGCTGCCACCGCCCCGACGGCGCGGCGCCGTTCTCGCTGATCACTGCCGACGACGTGCTCGCGGTCGACGCGCTGATCCCCGACATGGTCACGACGCGCCAGATGCCGCCGTGGGGCGCCGACAACTCGGGCGCGTGCAACACGTTCCGCGACGCGCGGTGGATGACCGACGGCGAGATCGCGACGATCGTCGACTGGCTCGCCGGTGATCGCGCGCTCGGCGATCCGGCGCTCGCGCCGGCGCTGCCACCGCTGCCGCCCGGGCTGTCGCGCGTCGATGCGACCGCGGCGATGCCGGTCGCGTACACGCCGGATGCGGCGCTCGACGATGACTATCGGTGCTTCATCGTCGATCCCGGCATCGCGAGCGACGCGTTCCTCACCGGCTTCGAGGTGCGCCCGGGCGAGCCGGCGATCGTCCACCACATCCTGATGTTCCAGCTCGACACCGCCGCGGCCGAGACGACCGTGGCGGACCTCGACGCGCAGACCGCGGGACCCGGGTACACGTGCTTCGGCGGCGTGGGTGCCGCGGCGAGCCTGCTCGGCGTGTGGGCGCCCGGCGTGCGCGCGGCGACGTACCCCGAGGGCACCGGGCTCGCCGTGAAGGGCGGCCGCAAGATCGTGCTGCAGATCCACTACCACCGCGGCGCGATGCCGCTCGCGGATCAGACCGCGGTCGATCTGCGGCTCGAGCCGACCGTGCCGGAGCCGTCGTTCCTCTACCTGCTCGCCGCGCCGGATCTCTACGTGCCGCCCGGCCAGGCCTCGTTCACGACGACGAACCAGTACCAGCTGCCCGGCTTCCTCGGGACCTACAACGTCTGGGGCGTGTTCCCGCACATGCACACGCTCGGGCGCACGCTGCGCGTCGAGGTCGATCACGCCGGCCAGCCACAGTGCATGGTCGACGTGCCGCGCTGGGACTTCAACTGGCAGCAGGGCTACTTCTACGACGGCCCGCCGAAGATCGCGGGCGGCGGCGACATGCTGCGGATCAGCTGCACGCATGACACGACGTCGCGCACCGAGCCGGTGACGTGGGGCGAAGGCACGAACGACGAGATGTGCCTCGCGTTCATGTACGTCTCGCAGTACTGAGCACGTAGGTCGTGCCGTCGTAGACGCGTTCGAAGCCGAGCCGCTCGAGGATCGGCGCCGAGCTCGCCGTGCGGGCGCGTGTCGTCGCCAGCTCGCGCCCGAGCGCGGCCAGCTCGCGCACGCGCGTCGCGACGAGCGCGCGATACACGCCGCGCCGACGAAACCGATCGATCACGTTGCCGCCGATCAGGTAGCCCGAGCGCGGCTTCACGACCATGCCTGCGGTGCCCGCGGGCTCGCCGCCGATCCGCGCGAGGTAGAACGCGTGGCGACCGCGCGCGAGCGCATCGCGGTGATGCTCGATCCACGCCTCGGGATCGTCGACGTGGAATGTCGGGCCCCAGCCGCGCGCGAACGCGTCGTGATACACCGGCATCGTCTCGGCGGTGACGCGCTCGACGACGACGTCGTCCGGCACCGGCCACGTCACGGCGCCCGCCGCGATCGCCATCCCGCGCATCGGCTCGCCGGCCGCGCCGTGCCGCTCGAGGATCGCGCCGAACCCCGCTGGCGCGGTGAGCGGACCGACCGCCCACTTGAACGGCACGCGGTGCGCCGCGTACTCGGCGATCGTGCGGCGCACGACGGCCTCGGCGTCATCGCCGGCGAGCTGCGACAGCACGACCTCGTTGCCGACCGTCGAGCCCGACGACGGCGTGACGATCTGGTACCAGCCTGGTGCCTCGATGACCCTCGTATCGGGTGCGTCGATCATCGAGCCGACGGGCGCGAGGAACACCTCTTCGAGCTTCGCGCGCGCGTCCACCGCACGAGGATAGCCGAGGTACGTTCGGGCAATGCCGCGCTTTCGATCCAAGGCCGCGTTCTGGGACATCACGTTCGTCGGCACGACGCTCGCGATCACGACCGGCGCGCGCGGCGAGCCGGGAACGACGAGCGTCGAGCGCTTCGACTCCGCCGCGCAGGCACGCCGCGCGTACGTCGACCGCGTGCGCGCGCAGACGTTCGGTCCGGCTCGGTTCGATCCGCTGCCGGCCGAGGCCGTCGCGAGCACGCGGCGCTTCGTGCGCGGGACCGAGACGTGGGACGTCACGCTCGACGGTCTGCGCGTCGCCGAGCGCAGCGGTACCGGCGAGCCGAGCGTGCGCGAGCATGCGGATCGCGCGGCGGCACGCGCGACGTACAACGACCGGCTGCGCGCACAGCTGGCGGCCGGCTACGTCGAGCGCGGCGCGCACAACCCCGAGCTCGAGCGTGCGATCGAGGACGATCCGGACGATCCGGCCGCGTACAGCGTGCTCGCCGACTGCCTGCAGAGCCACGGCGATCCGCGCGGCGAGCTGATCGCGCTCCAGCTGGCGGGACAGGATCTCGAGGCCGCGGCGCGGCTCGCCGCCGATCGCGCGCGCTTCCTCGGGCCGCTCGCCGAGCACGAGCTCTGCTACGACCACCTGTATCACCGGCCGGTACCGCCCGCGTTCGAGTGGCGGCATGGCTTCATCCAGACCGCGCGGATGTCCTACAACGCGATCTGGGAGGAGGCGTTCAAGGGCCCGATCTGCGACGTGCTCGAGCTGCTGCTGCGCCACCCCTCGGGTCGATTCCTCGTCGAGCTGGTGCTGATGTACAACGGCGATCCCTCCGAGGACGATCTGCAGTCGCTGATCGATTGTCTCGTCCGCCTCGCGCCGCCGACGCTGCGTCGCCTCGTGATCGGCGACGAGGTCGATCAGATCAGCTGGTATCACGTCGGGGATCTCGGCGCGGTGTGGGCCGCGGCGCCGCGGCTGCGCGAGCTCGAGATCGAGGCTGGAACGTTCGCGCTCGGCACGATCGAGGCACCGGAGCTCCGCCGCGCGATCTTCAAGACCGGCGGCCTGTCTGCGGACAGCGGCGATGCGATCGCGCACGCGGTCGTGCCCGCGATCGAGCAGCTCGAGATCTACTTCGGCGACCCCGAGTACGGCGCGACCTGCGGGATGCAGCCGGTGCACGTGCTGCTCGATCGCACCGATCTGCCGCACCTGCATCACCTCGGCCTCGAGGACGCCGTGTTCGCGGACGAGATCTGCGCGGCGTTGCCAGGCTCGAAGCTGCTGCGCCAGCTGCGCTCGCTCGATCTGTCGCAAGGCATCATGACCGACGCCGGCGCGCAGATCCTGCTCGACCACGCGGATGCGTTCGCGCACCTCGACGTGCTGAACCTCGAGCACAACTATCTGTCCGCAGGCATGGTCACCAAGCTGCGCGGGCTCGCGAAGCGGGTGATCGTCGACGACCAGAAGGACGACGAAGGCGACGTCGAGCTGCGCTACGTCACGGTCGGCGAATGACCCGGCCGCCACTCCGGATCCGGCGAAACTCCAGCCGACGATTGGGCTCCGGGCTGGCCAGGGGGTAGATCGTCAAGCCTATCAGCAGGTTGTGGCAGCGCCGGCCCGCCCTGTGGTAGCGTCGATCCCATGGCACGCATGACCAAGGCCGACATCATCGAGTCGGTCTACGAGAAGGTCGGTGGGTTCTCCAAGAAGGAGGCCGCCGAGATCGTCGAGACGGTCTTCAACGTCGTAAAGGAGACGCTCGAGCGCGGCGAGAAGATCAAGATCTCGGGTTTCGGCAACTTCGTCGTGCGCGACAAGAAGGACCGGATGGGGCGCGATCCGCAGCGCGCGGTGCCGATCCTGATCCCGGCGCGTCGCGTGCTGACGTTCAAGCCCAGCCAGGTGTTGAAGAATATCCTGAACGGCCTGCCGCCGGTCTGAGCGGCGCGGCATCCGGCGGCGATCGCTCTTGCGGGCCTCGCCGCGATGAAGTAATCCCTCCTCCTTCCCTGACCGGGGCGTAGCGCAGCCTGGCAGCGCACCAGACTGGGGGTCTGGGGGTCGCTGGTTCAAATCCAGTCGCCCCGACCAGAACTGGCCGGTCTCCCCCAGAGACCGGCCACCTTTTTTCTCATGCCTCGTCCGCTCGTCCTCTGCTCCAACGACGACGGGATCGATTCGCCGCACCTGCTCGCGCTCGCCGCGCAGATCGAGGCGTTCGCGGACGTGCTCGTCGTCGCGCCGGAGCGCCAGCGGTCCGCGGCGTCGCACGCGATCACGCTGCACAAGCCACTGCGGCTGACCGAGGTCGCGCCGCGCCGCTACTCGCTGTCCGGCACGCCGGTCGACTGCGTGTACCTCGGCGTGCTGAAGCTGTGCGACCGCACGCCGACGGTCGTCGTGTCCGGCGTCAACGATGGCTACAACCTCGGCAGCGATGTCTTCTACTCGGGGACGGTCGCGGCCGCGGTCGAGGGCGCGCTGCGCGGTGCCGCGGGCATCGCGTGCTCGCTCGCGCCGCGCGCGACCCAGGTCGAGCACGCGATCGGGTTTGCCGCGGCGGTCGTGCGCGAGGCGGTCGCCGAGCCGATCCCGCCGGGCACGGTGCTCAACGTCAACATGCCCGGCAACGGCAGCGATCGCTACCAGTGGACGACGCTCGGCAGGCGGCTCTACGCCGACGACGTCGCCGAGCGCAAGGACCCGCGCGGCCGGCCGTACTACTGGGTCGGCGGCGGACCGACCGGCCACGATCCGGTCGACGGCAGCGACTGCGTCGCGATCGCGCATGGCTGGAACAGCATCACGCCGATGCACCTCGATCTGACGGATCGAGGGCGCGTCGCGCAACCGCCGTGGACGATCGAAGGCTTCCACGTGGTGATAGGCTCCGCGGGATGAAGCGAGCGGTCCTCCTCGTCCTGCTCGCCGCGTGCTCGAGCAAGGCGACCACGCCGGGTGGCGGCGGTGGTCCCGGCCCGGGCAGCGGCGGCACGCCGACCCACGCATCGACGTGCGACGGTCTGCGCCCGAAGCTCGAGCAGCTGTATCGCGCCGAGGCCCAGGCCCACGAGCCGAAGCGCGTCGAGGGCGCGGTCGCCGACAACACCGCGATGGTGCTCGCCGACTGCGCACGCGCGCCGGACAAGGTGATCGCGTGCGTCGAGGGCGCGTCGACGGTCGCCGAGATCGAAGGCCGCTGCGTCAAGCCGCTCGACGACGAGGGCACCGAAGGCCTGGAGCTGCGCAAGTGAAACCGCGCGCTCGATCGCGTGTCGGATCGCTGATGATGCGGAACCTCGTCGGCGTCGTGCTCCTGATCGCAGCGTGCGGTGGCAAGCAGAAGCCGCCGCCGAGCAACGCGACCGACGACGGCGTCGTGAAGGACACGCGCACCGAGATCGAGCGCCGGCGCGACGCCGCGTGCGAGAAGGTCGGCACGAAGCTGACCGAGTGCGCGGTCGCCGATGCGAAGGCCGAGCTCGATGCCGGGCGGATGACGAAGAAGGACTTCGACGCGAACACCGCGGCAGGCGTGCGCGAGCGCAACACCGCCGAGTTCGTCAAGGCGTGCAAGGTTCCGATGTCGTCGCGTCAGGTCCGCGTGCTCGAGGTCTGCTACCGCGAGGAGACCGAGTGCAGCCCGCTCGCGGACTGTTTGACGCACCTCAACGACGGCGCCGGCAAGCCGGCCACGAAGTAGTACGCGTCCGGACGCTGCGCTATCGTCGCCCGCGATGAAGCGCATGACGAACCTGATCGCCGTGGTTGCCGTGCTCGCGGCGATCACCGGCTGCAAGAAGAAGGAGTCGACGCCGACGACGGGCTCCGCCGGATCGGCCGCGACCGGATCCAGCGGCACCGGCTCGGCGGCAGAGCCCGTCGGCACGCGCCCGTCGCAGCTGCCGCAGACGCCGCTCGAGAAGCTCGTGCTGCCCGACGATCCGAAGCGCAAGGAGAAGGTCGAGCTCGGCCACGCGCTGTTCTTCGACAAGCGGCTGTCCGGCGCCAACGATCGCTCGTGCTACTCGTGCCACCAGAACGAGGACGGCCTCGGCGGTCACGATCCCCTCGCGATCGGATCGGGCGACAAGAAGCTGACGCGGCACTCGCCGGTGCTGTGGAACGTCGGCTACTGGAAGGGCGCGTTCTACTGGGACGGCCGCGCGAAGACGCTCGAGGACAACGTCAAGGGCGCGTGGGGCGGCGGCAACATGGGCGCGGGCCCGGCGCCGGCCGGCACGCCGCCGACGCCGCCGGCTCCCGAGAAGGTGACCGAGGCGCTCGACAAGAAGGCCGCCGAGCTCGCGAAGATCCCCGGCTACAAGAAGCTGTTCGACGCCGCGTTCCCGGGCACGCCGGTCAAGGCGGAGCAGGTGCAGAGCGCGCTCGCCGAGTACATGCGCACGATCGTGTGCGCCGACACCGCGTTCGACAAGTACGCGGCCGGTGACAAGAGCGCGCTCACCGAGCAGCAGCAGCGCGGGCTCGATCTGTTCCTGTCGCCCGCGAAGGGCAACTGCATCATGTGTCACGCGCCGCCCACGTTCTCGACGGCGATGATGATCGACGGTGGCGCGTTCTTCAACGTCGGTATCGGCACGAAGGACGTCCCCGAGGACAAGGTCGACGTCGGCCGCATGAAGGTCACGAACAACCCGGCCGACTGGGCGGCGTTCAAGGTCCCGAGCCTGCGCAACGTGACGAAGAGCCCGCCGTACTTCCACGACGGCTCGGTCGCCAAGCTCGAGGACGCGGTGAAGCTGATGGCGAGCGGCGGGATCCCGAACAAGAACAAGTTCCCGCAGCTCGATGACCGCAAGCTCAGCGACGCCGAGCTCGCGGATCTGATCGCGTTCCTCGGTGCGCTCGAGTGTCCGGGCAAGCTCGAGGAGCCGAAGCTGCCGTGATCAGGTCGCGGCTTCCTCGACCTTGATCATCAGCAGGATCTCGCTGTTCGGGATCGCGAGCGCGCTGATCCACACGACGAGCTCGAGATCCGGAACGTCGTGACCGCGGAACACGCGCGCGCGCCGCTCCTGCGGCTTGCCGCTGCCGTGCACCGCGCGGATCGCGCGCGACAGCCCGGGTAGCACGTTGCCGAGGATCGTCTTGTCGATCTTCTCGCCGTCGACGGTCTCCTGGCCGACGAGCCGCGCGAACGCCTTGTTCGCATGCACGATCGTGCCGCCGAGGGACAGCACGGCCTGCGCGATCCGCGATGCATCGAACACCGCGACGAGGTTCGCATCGCGCGTCTCGACCTTGTCGGTGCCGACCGCGCGCCGGCGCCGGCCGAGCTCGAGCATGTCCATCACGTTGTTGAGCTCGTAGCGAAACGCAGACGCCGATGTGTGGCGGTGCGCCGGATCCTTCGCGAGCGCGCGCAGGATCAGTGCCTCGAACGCTTCGTCGATTGGCTCGCCGCGCCGGCGCGACGGCGGCTCGATCTGCGCGTTGATGTGCGCCATCAGGATCTCGACGACGTTGCCGTCGAACGGCAACGTCGCGGTCACCAGCATGTACGCGAGCACGCCGAGCGCGTAGATGTCCGCGGCGACGCTCGGCGGGCCGCCGGCCGCGCACTCGGGCGCGAGGTAGTGCGGGCTGCCGTTGACGTGGTCCTGCTCGCTCGCGTCGTGGCGGCGCGCGAGCCCGAAGTCGAGCAGCCGCGCGATCCGCCGCCGCCGCGCGCCGGTCGTCTCGTCGGTCAGCATGATGTTGTCGGCCTTGACGTCGCCGTGGACGATGCCGCGCCGGTGGATGTGATCGAGCGCGTCGGCGATCTGACCGAGGATGTCGCACGCGCGCTTCGGCGCCATCGGCGTGCGGACCTCGTTGACGAGCGGATCGCCCTCGACGAGCTCCATGACCATGTACGCGCCGAACGCGTCGTCCTCGCCGAAGTCGACGACCGACACGAGGTTCGGGTGGGAGATCTCGCTCGCGAGCTTCGCCTCCTCGTTGAACCGCGCGCGCGCGGCGGTGTCGAGCGCGAACGCCGGCGAGATCAGCTTCAGCGCGAACGCCTTGCCGAGCTGCAGATGACGTGCGCGATACACCTGGCCCATGCCGCCTTCCCCCAGGCGACCGTCCAGCCGATACCGCCCCCCGACGGTGTCCCCCATGCCTGTTCCCCTAGTGCGCCCGCGCTCGGCGGTGGTCGCAAGATAGATTCTGCCAGGGCGCGGCACGCCGCCTCGTTAAGATTCCATCACCCGTCGCCCGGGCGCCGGTGTGTCGTGGGATGTGTGTTAGCTCGTTCGATCGCGAACGCGACCGTGAGGAGTGGCGCACGGCGTGCCCGTGGCGCACGGTTCGACAGCGAACTCCGGATCCGCAGCGCCGGTGGCGACACGCGCCGAAGATCGATGGGCGCGACGGCGCGAGATGGTAGACGACGGAGTCCTCGGCCTGGACGAACCATGATGATACCCGCGGACGACCGTGCTCCAGGCTGCCGCGGGGGCAAGCGCATTGCAGTACGGATCGATAGCGACCGCGGCGATCGCTCCTGCCTGCGGATGCGCGGCCCCACCGAACCGGCATGACGAAACGGAAATCACCGACGACGACGTTGCGTCGCAAGGCTCTGCCTCGGATCGCCCGGCCACCGGCGCCGAAGCAGATCGGCAAGCAACAGCTCGAGCACGAGCTGGAGCTCCGCCGCGTCGCGCTCGAGCTCCAGAACGAGGAGCTCCGCGGTGCACGCGCCGAGGCTGAATCTGCGCTCGCGCGCTACACCGAGGTCTTCGACTTCGCGCCGATCGGATACGCGACGATCGAGCATGACGGCACGATTCGCGAGGTCAACCATGCGGCGTCACGGTTGCTCGGATGCGAGCGCAGCCGGCTCGCCGGCGTCCCGTTCGTCCGGTTCGTCGCGCACGGGTCGCTGGCGCAGTTCGACCGGTTGGTGCTGCAGGCGGTCGCGCATCACACGAGCACCGAGGCCGAGGAGCTCGAGCTCGTCGGTGCAGGCTCGCTGGTTCCCGTGCGCATGACCGCAGGCTCGCTCGAGCGATCGCCGCACGTGGTGATGCTCGCGTTCGAGGACATCTCGGATCGCCGGCGCAAGGAGCGTGCGCTCGCCGAGACCAGGCAGGCGCTGCAGGACGCGAATCGCCGCAAGGACGAGTTCCTCGCGATGCTCTCGCACGAGCTGCGAAACCCGCTGTCTCCGATCCGTGCCGGCGTCGGCGTCCTCCAGCTCTGTCCGCCGGGCAGCGAGCCATCGCTCGAAGCGATCGACGTGATCGATCGCTCGACCGCGCACCTCGTACGGCTGGTCGACGACCTGCTCGACGTCTCCCGGATCACGCGCGGCAAGATCGAGCTCGAGCGCGAGCCGGTGGACTTCACGACCGTCGTGCGCGAGGTGATCGGCGATCACCGCCACGCGCTCGAGGAGCGCGGCCTCGTGGTCGAGCCGCAGATCGCCGACGCCCAGATCTGGGTCTCTGGCGATCGCGCGCGCCTGATCCAGATCTGCAGCAATGTCATCGGCAATGCCGAGAAGTTCACGCCGCGCGGAGGCAGGATCGAGATCGCGCTGCGGCTCGCTGGAGGCGCCGCACAGCTTCGCGTGCGCGACACCGGGATCGGGATCCACGAAGACCTGATCGGTCAGGTGTTCGAGCCGTTCACGCAGGCCTATCAGGGGCTCGATCGCGGTCGCGGCGGCCTCGGCCTCGGGCTCGCGGTGGTGAAGACGCTCGTCGAGCTCCACGCGGGCACCGTCTCGATCGCGAGCCCCGGCCTCGGCGGCGGCACGACCGTCGACATCACGTTGCCGATCACGGTCGGGTCCGAGCACCGCGCGACGCGGCCCGAAGCTGTTCGCGTCGGTCCCCGGCGGGTGCTGATCATCGGAGACCAGCGCGACACCGCGAACGCGCTGCGCGCGGCGCTCTCGCTCCGTGGCCACGACGTTCACGTTGCGTACGATGGCCCGAGTGGCATCGACGCCGCCCGCGAGCTGCGGCCCGAGGTCGTGTTCTGCGACATCGGGCTGCCGGGGATGGATGGCTATGCCGTGGCGCGCACGTTGCGCGATGCAGAGGGACTGCGCGACCTGTTCCTCGTGGCGCTCACCGGGTACGCCCAGCCCGACGACATCGAGCGCGCGCGGCAGGCCGGCTTCGAGCTCCATCTCGCGAAGCCGGCAACGATCGAGGATCTCGAGGGTGCGATGGCGAGCGCGAGATGCGCGGACTCGGCCGCGCTGTAGCGAGCGAATGTGTGCTCGCGGTCGCGAGGCCGGGACGGAGACGACCGAAGTTGCTACACTGACGGTCCTCGCGCGATCCCATAGCTCAGCTGGATAGAGCGGCGCTTTCCTAAAGCGTAGGTCGCAGGTTCGACTCCTGCTGGGATCACGAAGCTCGCGGCAACGATCGGTGGGGACCGATCGCGGCGCGGTCACGATCTCGATCGCATGGACGGGCTCACGGATCACCGTGCGTGCGCTCGGTACGCGCGCCCACCCCGACCGAGCGACGGCGCACGCGGTCGCACCGCTAACTGTAGAAATGACTACATAACGCGCTCCAAAGGTGAGGCACGCGACTCGCAAAAGGGTCGACGAGAAAACCCGAGGAGACCTTATGCGGATGTTCACCAAGCTTCTTGTTCCTCTCTGCGCGGCGCTGCTTGCTACCCCGTTCGTCGGCTGCTCGAGCAGCGAGACGTCGTTGAACCGCTCGCTCGAGACCGAGGTCGGCGACGACTGCACGCTGACCCAAGGCTTCTGGAAGAATCATGAAGACGCGTGGCCGGTCGCCTCGCTGTCGCTCGGCGGCACGACCTATACCCAGGCCGAGCTGCTCTCGATCCTGCGTACCCCGGTACGCGGCAACGGCCTCATCGCGCTGGCGCACCAGCTGATCGCGGCGAAGCTGAACATCGCAGCAGGTGCGTCTGACCTCGAGATCAGCGCATCGATTGCCGACGCGGACGCGCTGATCGGCAGCCTCGTGGTCCCACCCGTCGGGAGCGGGTCGCTATCGACCGACGCGACGTCCGAGCTCGTCGGCGCGCTCGACGACTTCAACAACGGCGTCACCGGGCCCGGCCACTGTGGCGACCAGCCGCCGCCTGGACCGGTCTGCGGCAACGGCATGCTCGAGACCGGCGAGGAGTGCGACGACGGCAACACCGTCGACGGCGACGGCTGCTCGTCGACGTGCGTCTGCGAGGACAACGAGCCGCCTCCGGGCCCGGTCTGCGGCAACGGCGTCGTCGAGACCGGCGAGGAGTGCGACGATGGCAACACCACGAGCGGTGACGGCTGCTCGTCGACGTGCGTGTGCGAGGACACCGAGCCGCCGAGCGGGCCGGTGTGCGGCAACGGCGTCGTCGAAACCGGCGAGGACTGCGACGACGGCAACACGACGAGCGGCGACGGTTGCTCGGCGACGTGCGTCTGCGAGGACAACGATCCGGCGACGCTGACGTCGACGGTGTCGCGCACGAGCCTCCTCAGCTCGAGCATCCTCAAGTGATCAGTACTCCGTCTCGGTGTTCCACTTGCCGTTGAACATCGGGCCGACCGGACCGGACGTGACGTCGCTCGCGCCGACCTCGCCCCAGCGGCCGCCGTAGCGCGCCCACGTCTGGTTTCCGATCACGTGACCGATCTGGCCGAGGTTCGCGTAGCTCGACCACGTCTGCCAGATCGGTCCCCCGTCGTAGCAGTGATCGTCGACGACAGGCCCCGGATGATCGCCGGGGCTTTCGTACGTCGCGTGCGTGCCGTCGGCGATGTACGCGGCGAGGTGCGTGTCGTCGACGAACGTCAGCGCGCCGGCGTCGTCGACGCGATGGCCATCGCCGTGGGTCGCGAAGAACGCGGACACGAAGTCGAAGTCCGCGGACACCGCGATCGTCAGGTGCTCCCAGTCGGCCTCGTGGTTCGCGACCGAGACTGCGTCGTTGTACGGGAAGAAGTACCAGACCTGGAGATCGTAGGCCGCGGCCTGGCCGTCCGATGCCCGGACATACGTGCTCGGCCGGACCTGGATGTACGCGCGCCACTCCGCGGAGCGCTCGGGCGGGATGCCGGGATGGACCGCGGCGTCGTCGCTCGGCTGGAGGAAGAACTCGGTCGCCTTCTGGTTCGAGAACCGCTCGTCCGCGGGGTTCGTGCTCGTCTGACAGAGCCCGAGGCCGGATTGCTTCTTGAAGTGATCCTGCGCGTGGATCGAGTCGAACGTGACCGCACCGTCGTCGAGGATCGCGTCGTCGGGGCAGCCCGCTTGATCGAAGCGCATGTGGACCTGCGGCAGGTACCAGTCGACGTTCGCGGGACGCGTCCAGTCGATGTCGTCGGGCGGCAGCCGGAGCTCGGGGCCGAACAGCGCCATCACGTGATCTTCGAGCTGGTCGGGCAGGCCGTCCTCGTCGCTGTCGGTCGGATCGGTCGGCTCGAACGCCGGCGCGTCGTGGGTGCAACCGACGATCACGAGCAGCAGCGATGCGAGGCGCCTCATCGCGCCCCATTCACGCAAGGCCGTGGCCAGCGCACGCGCGAGCACACACGCGGACTTGCCGCACCTCGCCTCGGGGGCGGAGGCCCCGGTGCAAACAGGACGCCGCGCGGGCCGGCGGCTTGCATCACCGCGCGCGATGCTGCGTCCCGCGTGGTTGCTGGTCCTGGTCGCGAGCTGTGGCGAGCCGCGCCTCGTGATGAAGCCATTGCCCGAGCTCGCCACGCCGGCGGTGCCGCTCGCGCTCGTCGTGCCGATGCTGCACCTCGTAACCGGCGAGTCGATGATCTGGGACGTCCAGTGGCGCGGCATGACGATCGGCCGCGCCGAGCTCGCGATCGACGACCACGAGATCCGCAGCAAGTTCGCGACCGGCAAGCTCGCGAGCGCGTTCGCGCATGCGCGGCACGAGCTCGTGACCGTGCTCGATGCCGCGAGCGCGCACGTCGTGCACGCGACCGATGTGCTCGAGCTCGACGGCGAGACGACGCACCTCGACCTGGCATTTCACGGCACCGCCGTCGACGGCAACGCGACGCCGTTGCGCGTACCGCCGGGCAATCTGCCGCACACGCTGCACTCGGCGCTCGGCGTGATCCGCGCGTGGGCGAGCCGCGGTGCGCCCGCCGGGTTTCTGTACATCGTGCACGCCGGCGAGCTCGTGCGGCTCGACGTCGCGCAGCCCGTCGAGACGCTGCTGCAGAACACGCCTGCGTGGAAGATCGACGGCCAGATCCGCGTCGGTGGCGACACGATCGCGTTGACGTTGTGGCTGTCGGCGGATGCGCGCCGGCTGCCGCTGCGCATCGAGCTGTCGGCGAACGACGAGCACATCACGGCCGAGCTGATCGCGAGCTAGTGCGTGAAACTTTTCGTGGCTCGTGCACAACACGTGTTGCCGAGCGGCACGGTGATCGCGCGACAAGCACGTGATCGATCGCTGCGCATCGATGGTTCGGGCATTGCACGCGACGGCGCAGCGACATGAGGGGAACGTTGTGTGCCGCGATCGCGGCGATCGGGATCGGTCTGCCCGCGATCGCGGCGGCCGATCGCGGGCTGTTGCCGATGATGGATCACGATCGCCCGGTGTTCTGCGCGCGCGACAAGGAGCACGGCGAGCTCTGGCGGATCCAGTGCGATCCGTCGACGAAGACGTGCCTCTACGCCGCGGACGCCGAGCTGACGTCGAGCGGAACGCGCGGCAAGGATCTCGAGCGCGCGCGGCCATGCGAGCACGATCTGATCGATCGCGCGAAGCTCGAGGCCGCGGGCTTCACGTTCGTTCCCGGCCGGGCAGACGCACCGTACGGCTGGACGCGCGACGAGCGCGGGCGCGTGTTCCAGATCAACTTCGATCTGCGCAAGCGCGTGTACTTCGGCGTCGCGTACACGCCGGAGAAGATCCTCGACAATCCGCTGCACAGCACGCGGACGTCGATCGATTTCGGGTTGCTGTCGTTCACGTGGCTCGCGGACGGCGAGACGCCCACGATCCACCGGTTCCGGTTCGTCGAGGGCGTCGTGCACGTCGAGCCGTTCTCCGCGGAGATGGTGGTCGCGCACTACGACGTGTCGCGCCGGTTCCTCGATCCGCTGCTGCGGATCACGACGTTCGTCGGCGAGCCGCAGCGGCACGATCTCAAGTTGAACCTCGGGCTGTGGACCGACGTCGGCGGGCTCGAGATCCATCCGTCGGCGTTCGGTCACTCGTCGATCTGGAAGCACGCGGCAGGGCAGGTGACCGTCGATCTTTGGCAGTCGGACAAGCTCGATTCGTTCGTGCGGCTGCGCACCGGCATCGGGCTCGAAGGTCAGTACACCGACGGCACCGGCTATCGCTCGGCTGTCGTGCCTGGCTCGGCGCTCGAGATCGATGCCGTGCTCGATCGCGAGGGCTTTCACAACGTGCGGTTCGAGCTGTCGCACGAGATGCCGCGCTACTTCATCCCGCTGCAAAATGGACAGAAGCTCGCACAGCGGCTGAAGGCGAAGCTGCAGTACGAGGCGATCGTGCTCGCGATCAACGATCAGCCGCTGACTCTCAAGCTCGCCGCCGGCGGAGAGAAGCGCGACGACATCTTCGGCGTGCCGGATCAATGGGCGTTCGTGATGGACGCTGGACTGCGCTTCAGCTTGTGGGCGCCGCCGCACGAGCACTAGCGGTCGCGGCCGTCGTGCTCGCCGGACCCGGGGCGACGCGCGCCGCGGCCGACCCGTGCACCGGGATCACGAAGTCCGGCGGGCGGTTCGCGACCTGCTTCGATCTCGGCAACCGGCTGTCGGTCACCGCAGGCACGAACGGCTTCGGCGGGGCGCTCGCGCTGCGCCACGTGATCCACTTCGACGACGAGCCGGATCTCGTGTGGAAGCTCGAGCACGCGATGCTCGAGACGACGTATGCCGGCTTCGAGGACCGCCTGAGCGCGGTGCTGTATCGCGGCCACTTCGTGCGCCACGCGCGCGACGGTCACCTCGTGCTGCCGTTCGGGACGCCGCCGAAGAAGATCTTCTTGCCGTTCGACATCGGAGCGCTCGTCGAGGCGGGCTCGATCACGTGGCGGCCGGGCAGCTCGCTCGCGCGCGTCGGCGTCGTCAAGACCGCCGGCCTCGTCGACTTCGCGCGGTCGCGCGGGTTCCGGCGCCGGATCGCGTTCGGGCCGGTCGCGCGGTGGGACGTCGACGTCGATCGCGATGCGCGCGCGCTGTCCGAGCACATCGTCGCGCCGTTCACGGCCGGGCTCGGCAACGTGCATGTCGAGTCGAGCACCGGCCGCACGCTCGCGGACCTGCGCGTCGAGGCCGGGTGGGCGTGGCAAGGCTCGACCGGATGGACCCCGCGCGCCGAGGCCGAGGCGATCGTCGAGCGCATCGTGCTCGCGGTCAACGATCGGCCGATCGCGCTGACGATGGGCGTGCGCTACGACAGCACGAACGACGAGACGCTCGCGCGCGTCGGTGCCCGTATCGTGCTGTTCGATCGCCGCGATCCGCGTGTCAGCCTCGAGCGGCCGCGCACGGCGGCGCCGGCCGCGCCCGCAGCGGTGCCCGTGCCGGCGCCGGAGCCGCAGCCGAGCGAGCCCGCGGTCGAGGCACCTGCGACCGACACCGACACCGCCGATCCCGCGCCGGCGAGCGAACCGCCGGTCGAGCTGTCGGGACCGATCGCCGGGCCGTAGCGAATAGGCGTGGCTCGTCGGGCGTTGGCCGGGCATGCGTGCCGTCGTCGTCGCCGTCCTCGCGCTGTCCGCCACCGCGTCCGCTGCGCCGCCGCGCCCCGGCGCGAACCATCACCTCGGGGACGACAGCTGGATCGCCGCGTACGGCCGGCCGCCGGATGCCGGCGATCGCGAGGCCGATCGCATGCACGTCCACCTCGCGTTCATCCGCGACCGGCTCGGCCACGCATCGCCGACGCGACCGGAGCTCGCGGCGCGCCGCGCCGAGCTGCTCGGCTACCTCGATGACTACATCGCGAAGGCGACGACGCCGGTGAACGACGCGCTGCCGTGGCGCTCGCCCGTGTTCATCGACGAGCGCGGCACGGTCTGCGCGGTCGGCTACCTGATCGAGCGCTCGGTCGGCCGCGCGGTCTCCGAGCAGATCGCGGCGCGTCATCGCTACGACTTCCTCGAGGACATCGCCGCCGACATGCCCGAGGTCCGCGCGTGGATCGAGAGCTCGGGCCTGACGCTCGACGAGCTCGCCTCGATCCAGCCCGCGTACACCGAGCCGCCGGTCGACACGTGGCACGCGTGGACGAAGCGGCCGAAGGACGGCGCGTACATCAAGCAGCTCGACGGGGGCGCGGTCACCGGCACGTTCAAGCGCGGCCGCATGGAAGGCGCGTGGCAGATCACCGGCGACGACCAGCGCGTGCTCGCGCGCGGCACGATGCACCATGGCCGCGGCACGTGGACCGCGTTGCACGACGACGGCAGCGTGTTCGCGACCGGTCCGTTCGTCGACAACGTCGCGAACGGTTCGTGGAAGATCTACTACCCGAGCGGCCGGCTGCGCGCCGAGGGTGCGTTCGCGCGCGGCATGCGCGTCGGGCGGTGGCGGTTCTATTACGACACGCCGGCGCACACGGTGATGGCGCGCGGCCGGTTCGGTCCCGCGGGCGACGTGATCGGCACGTGGAAGCAGTTCGACGAGGCCGGCGCGCTGATCGCGAAGGCGCGCGTCGAGACGCCGGGAAGCTGGGATCCCGGGGATCGCGATCGCCAGAACGGAGGGGAGGGCTTCACGCTCGAGCTGCCGAAGCTCGATGGCGTCACGCGCACGTTCCACCTCGGCTCGGACCGCCGGCTCGAGCGGATCGCCGGGGCGCACGCCGCGATCTACGCGTACTACGACAGCTGGGACGGCGAGCTGCTGTTCGATGCCGATGGCGAGCTGCTGCGCCGCGACGACAAGGCGGGCTGGCAGGCGGCGGACTGCCACTGGTCGGCGCGCAAGCGACGGATCGCGAAGACCGGCGACGTCGCGCGGCTGCACGAGCTGATCGCGTTCGAGGCCGATCGCAGGCACCGCAGCCACGACGGCGAGAGCGCGAGCGACATCGATCCGTGCGACGAGCCCCACGCGATCGACGCGGCGCGCGCGGCCGAGCTCGACGCGCTGGTGGCGGCGCGTGCGCGGATCGTGCCGGCACCGGCCGCCGTGATTGCTTCGATCTCGGAGCTACCGTCGGACCGACCGGTCACCGAGGACGAGCGCCGCGAGCACACCGACCTGGCGACGATCCTGACCGCGCACATGCGCGAGTACTTCGCGTGGCCGCACATCGATAGCGTATTCGTCGACGCGATCACCACGATGCCGGGTCGCGAGATCTACGACTGGTTCAACTACGTCGCCGAGCCCGACGACGACGGCACGAACTAGCCGATCAGCTGCTGCAGCTGCTCGGGATCGTCGCTCTCGATCCAGTCGACGCCGAGCCGGACGAGGCGATCGACCTCGTCGACGGTCGCGGCCGTCGAAGCGATCGGCTTGCCGGTCGCCGAGCCGAGCGGGAACAGCGTGTGCGTGCCGATCGCGACGCCCTGGCGATGCAGCGCCTCGACCGTGCCGCGGCCGACGAGCGTGTGATCCGCGCCGACGAGCCGCGTCCCGAACAGCCGGCCGGCGATATCGGACTCGAGCAGCCGGTTGAGCAGCCGGCGCGCGTTGTGACCGCGGCGCTTGTGGTGGTGCTGCTCGAGGTGGATCGGCAGCGGCGGCAGGCGGTCGAGCAGCGCGCCCGCGAAGTCGAGCATCGTGTCGTCGAAGCAGAAGCCGACCGCGATCTCGCGGCTCGCGCGCCGGGTCGCGAGTAGCGTCCGCGGATCGAACGACGTCACGATGACGCGGTTCGCGACCTTCGCGCGCGTGATCTCCGCGGCGACGATCGCCGGCGCCTCGATGCGCCACCACCGCGGCAGCTCGATCTTGAGCTCGACGTTGAGGACGAGCGCGGCCGCGGTCTCGGCGAGCACCTCGGCGAGCAGCGGGATCGTCTCCTCGCGGTCGTAGCGCTGGATCACCGGCTTGCCGTGCGCGTCGTGGCCCATCGGCAGCTCGCGGCGGATCCGCAGCTTCGAGATCTCGTCCCAGGTCAGATCGGTGACGTGCACCGCCGTGCCGGTCAGCCGGCGCAGGTTCGAGTCGTGGACGCACACCGCGCGCCCGTCCTTCGTGATCCGGACGTCGAGCTCGACGGCCGGCAGCCCGAGCGCGACCGCGCGGCGAAACCCGGCGAGCGTGTTCTCCTGGTGCAGGTGCGGCACGCCGCGGTGACCGACGACGATCGGCTTGTGCTTGCCGGCGAGGAACGGGTTGTCGATCGCGTGATCGAGGCCGGTCGCGGGACTGCGGGTCACACTCACTGCTTCGGAGGAATGTAGTAGCGCCCCTGCGCGAACGCACGGTCGACGTCCGGCAGGACCTCGACTTTCGCGCGAAAGATCGTCCGATCGATCTCGGCCTTGTAGATCCACAGCCACACGAGGCCGCCGACGGCGACCACGGCGAGGATGATCGGGAGCACCGCCGGCTTGACGACCGCGCCGCCGAGCGCTGCACCGGCCGCGAGCTTCGCCTTGCCGACGAGGCCCTTCCAGTGCTGGATCACGACCGCGCCGATGGCGTCGTACGTCGGCACGGTCGCCTGCGCGATCACGGCCGGATCCTGGGTCCCGGTCATCGCCGCGGATTTGATCGCGGCCCCGATCGGATCGTAGAAGCTGTTCGGCAGCGTCTGGCACTGCAGCTCGGCCTGGTTCGGATTGGTGCGCAGGAGGTGGATGATCGCGTTGCGCGCCTGCTCGTACTTCAGCGTCTTCGACAGCGTGTGGATCACGATCATCGCGACCACGACCACGCCACCGATCGCGAGGCTGTAGCCGACGATCGCCTTGATCGTGCTCGGCTTCTCCTCCTTCGCGGCCGGCGGTGGTGCGCCCTCGGTCTCCGACGGCACCTCCTGGGCGGCCGCGAGCCGGGTCGGACACGCGACGGCCAGGATCGCCAGCGCCAGCAGCCACCCCAGGAGCACGCGCTCTCGCATGATACGAAGGACATGATACAGGGAAACCGATGGCCGACGTCGTCGTTCGTGGACACCGCGTCCCCGCGCTCTGCTACGGCACGGCGTGGAAGGAAGACCGCACCGAGGCGTTGACCCTGCTCGCGCTCGAGGCCGGGTTCCGGGCGATCGACACCGCGAACCAGCGCAAGCATTACGTCGAGGCCGGGGTCGGGGCGGCGATCGCCCGCGCCGGGATCCCACGCGACCAGCTGTTTCTGCAGACGAAGTTCACCCACCGCGAAGGGCAGGACCACCGGCTGCCGTACGATCCGCGCGCGCCGATCGCGACCCAGGTCGAGCAGTCGTTCGCGAGCTCGCTCGAGCACCTCGGCACGACGTACCTCGACTCGTACGTGATGCACGGTCCGTCGACGAACGTCGGGCTCGCGCCGCAGGATGTCGAGGCGTGGCGCGCGATGGAGACGCTCCACGATCGTGGCGTCGTGCGGCTGCTCGGCGTCAGCAACGTCTCGCTCGAGCAGCTGCACCGGCTCACCGGGCTCGCGCGCGTCCAGCCGGCGTTCGTGCAGAACCGGTGCTACGCGAGCCGTGGCTGGGACGCCGACGTCCGCGCGTTCTGCCGCGCCCACGACATCACGTACCAGGGGTTCTCGCTGCTGACCGCGAACCGCCGCGAGCTGGTGCGGCCCGCGATCGACGAGATCATGATGCGCACCGGGATGACGCGCGAGCAGGTCGTGTTCCGGTTCGCGCTGTCCGCCGGCATGATGCCGCTGACCGGGACGTCGAACCGCGAGCACATGGCCGAGGATCTCGCGGCCGCACACCTCGTGCTCGACGACAAGGATCTGCGCACCGTCGAGACGATCGGCACGAGCCGGTGATCGCTACTTCAAGAAGTACGGCGCCGCAACCGCGCTCCGGCACTGCCAGTTGAAGCTGCGCATGTGCGGGCTCTCGCCGTACGACTTGAGCCCGGCGAGCATCGCCATCGCCGCCGTCTTGAGCGACGCGTCGGTGCGGCCGCCGTGGTGCCACGCCATCGCGACGACGTACGCCGGCTCGCCCCAGTGCTCGTCGTACGGATCGATCTCGTCGGATGCGCTGCCGATGCCCATCCAGTAGTACGGCTTGCCCGACGAGTCGCGGCCATCGCGCGCGAGGATCGCGCCGAGCTTGACGATCGCGGCGCGCGCCTGGGTCGCTCGCGTGCCGCCGCGCTCGGTCGCGTACTGGTCGAGCCCGTCGGCGAGGATCGCGCTCATCCACGGGCTGCAGCCCCACGTGCCGTAGTTCTCGCCATGCGCCGCGGCGGTGTGCGCGAAGCAGCGGTGGCTCGCGTCGGTCCACGTCGTCGGATACGTCGCCTGCATCGCGAGGTAGGCATCGACGGCGTCGTCGGCGAGATCGTCGAGCACGGCGGCCTGATCGTCGGTGACGATCCGCGCCCACACGTAGCCGAGCAGCGCGAACCCGGCATGGCGCTCGGTCCAGAAGTCGCTGCCGCCGGCGTAGCCCGGGCTCGTCCACAACGTCGCGATCTTCGCGGCGACATCCTCGGCGCCCTCGCGGAACCGATCGTCGCCGGTCAGCAGGTAGTGGATCGCCATGTTCTGCGTGTAGTGATACTTGAGGTCGCTCGACGAGCTCGGCACGCCGATCGTGGTGCTCGCGTCGGTGCCGCTGAGGCGCGCGCGATAGATCGCGGTCTCGCGGTACGCGCTCTCGAGCGTCACCTGATCACCGCGCCGCGCGTAGCCGCGATACATCGTCGTGCCGCGGTCGTAGAGCCAGACGTCCTTGCTCGTCTGCAGCGACAGGAACTGGTCGACCGTGTGGTTCTGGTAGTCGCAGACGGTGTCCCACGCGTCGAGCGCGGTGCCCGACACGGCGGCCTCGGTGACGATCGGACCGACGACGCCGCTCGCGGCGAGCCAGCTCGCGGGCAGCCGCGCCCACACGCGTGGACCCATCGTGCCGTCGCTCGGATCGAGCGTCGTCGACACCGCGACGAGCGACAGCGGCGCGGTCGTCGGGGCCTCGTTGATCCGGACCTGCAGCACCTTGCCGGAGGCGACCGTCGTCGAGACCTGGAGCTGGACGCTGCGCAGGCTGCCGTCGGGATACAGCGCGAGCTCGCGGCGTGCCGCCGGGAGCTCGACGCCGGACGCGAGGACGCGCACGAGATCCGGATCCCACAGCATCGCGCGCGGCAGCGGCACCGCGAAGTTGACGCGCTGGGTGCCCGAGATGCCGGACTGCGGCTGCAGCGTGACGTCGACCGTCGTCGCGCTCGTCGAGCTGGTCGACGTGTCGATCACGAGCTGCGGGCGCTCGGCGGATTCGCGCGAGCCATACGTGACGCCGTCGCCGTAGCTGCCGGACAGCGCGAAGTCGTAGGTGCCATTGCCGGTCACGCCGCCGGTCACGTCGTACTCGACCCACGTGCCGCTCGCGACCGCGTCGAGATCGTCGAGCATGCCGCCGGAGATCGCCGGCTTCGTGTTCCAGGTGACCGTCGACTCGGTCCAGCTGCCGGTCGCGCGATACACGCTCGGCGCGTTCGTGCTCGGATCGTGGACGAACACGCGCAGCTTCGCGGACGTGATCGTGCCCGACAGGTTCGCGACCGCGAATCGCATCGCGGTCATCACCTGCGGCGAGCCATCGACCGCGAGCCGGGTCGAAGATCCGTAGTTCGTCGACGGGTAGTCCGACCGGACCTGGGCGTCCTGGGTCGGGGTGAACGTGGCGGAGGAGGCCTCGCTGCCGGAAGCGGTACCGACGAGGATCAGCACGGTACCGAGGGCGGTCGCGAAGCGAAAACGGCGGAGCTTGCTGCGAGCCATGGGCGCTCGATGTAGCGAACGAGCGCGGTTCGGTCTCTAGTCTAAAATACGGTCTGGATTCGGCACCTTGTCATACAGGAATGTTTCGGAGCGCATTTTCTCGACGGCAGCGAGCCTGTATTGACTCGATCACGGGTAGTCGCGATTACCGATCTGCGCTCGAAGTACAGCCCACTATTTTGCGCGGTTCGCGTGGCTTTGGGTGGCGCTCCGACGAGATCCGGGCCAGCCGCGAGCCGCGGACACACCCGATCGCGGGTCATCCCGACCGACCGGCTGAGCCGCGATCGCGGCGATGCGGGCGCCAAAACGCGAGGTATTTCCACTCGTTGGCCCTGAAATCGCGTGCAAACGGGGATCGTCCAGACCCCTGCCAGACGTGGTGGTTTGATGCACCGAATGCACGGCAGTCGCTTGCGCCTCGCGTAGGCTAAGACGCGATGGCGAAAGCGAAGAAGGCAAAGGGCAAGGCCAAGACGACGAAGTCCGCCGCCAAGGCGAAGTCGACCAGCAAGAAGACCAAGGGTAAGGCAAAGCCCGCGGCGAAGAAGTCGACGAAGGCGAAGGCGAAAGCCAAGCCCGCCGCGAAGAAGAAGCGTGCCGCGGCGAAGCCGCGCGCGGCGAAGCAGGCGGCGCCGGAGACGATGGACGAGGACGAGGACGAGCTCGCGGGCGGCGACGAAGCAGACACCGGTGGTGAGGCCGGCGAGCTCGCGGCGACCGCGGTGGCCGACGACATGGGTGACGACGATGCCGGCGCGGGCGCCGCGGACGACGTCGATGTGGGCGACACCGACGACACGGCCGGAGACACCGGCGGCGCGGACGATTCCGACGACGGCGACGTCGCCGATGACGACGACGAACCGTAGCTGATCGCGACTGTGCCCCACGACAACAGTCGCGGGTGGGCGATGCGGGAAGGGCTACCAGCCCTTCTTGCCCTTCGGCCGGCAGCACGGCCCGCCGCCGCCGCCACCGCCGCTGACGCCGGTGTCGACGTTGATGACGGGAGGGCCGGCCTGCGCGCCGGCGACGTAGCCACCGCCGCCGCCGCCGCCGCCGAAGCCGCCCATCATCAGCATCATGAGCATCATCTGCATCGGATCGGTGCCGCTGTTCTTGCTCGCGGCGAGGTCTTTGATCGAGCTCGTGATCTGCGTGAGCATCGCGGTGATGTCGCTCGAGCTGCTGCTCGACGTGCGCGACGCGCCACCGGCGACCTGCTCGAGGGCGGTGGGCTCGATCGACTCGAATTCGGGGTTCGGATTCTTGGGCGTGGACATGGGGAGTTCCTGGCTGGGGTGTGGTGATGCCGTGGGGCGGCGTCTCCCGATACAGCAGCCGATATGCCAGGGCGGAGTGACCGCGAGATCAGGCACTTGCGTCCGTTGCCTCTGGGTATCGCATCTCAGATACGCATCCCTGGGTTTACGCCCGGCGGGGTGCCGGCGAGGATGGCCCCACCGATGACGATGCGGGTCCTGCGGATGGTCGAGGAGCAGTTCCATCGCGACACCGAGGGGCGGCCGATCCGCGAGGGCCGCACACCGCCCGAGCTGCTGCGCGACGGCGAGATCGAATACAAGACGTGTCCGTATCCGGGCTCGCGATTCCAGCACGCGAACCCGATGAACGTCTCGGCGCTGCGCCAGACCTCGCATCACTGGGAAGAGGTGATCGATGCGCTCGCGTTCCTGCGCATCGCGTACACCGAGGTGCGCGGCGAGTACCACTGCGAGCTGATGGACGTGTGGCGCGTCGGTCAGCTCGGGTCGTCGCTGCCGTGGTTCTACATCCTGCGGCTCGGCGAGACCTGTCCCGCGTACGCGGCGGCGCTGTCGAAGGCGGCGCTCGGGATCGGGATCTGGGGCCAGCGCGTGTTCGTCGATGCGCTCGCGGCGAAGCAGCTACCGCCGCGCGTGACGCCGCAGATGATGCTCGACACCGCGGAGAGCACCGGCACGCTGGTCGCCGAGCACGAGGTGTGCTCCGCCGGCGACAAGATGATGCTGCGGTTCTTCGAGGTGCTCGCCGCGGAGACCGTCACGTACGACGGCGCCGGCGAGGTCGCCCGGCTCGCGGCGCAGCGCGACGAGGTGCTGCGGTTCGGTGCGCACTACATCGCGTTCAAGCAGTGGATCTGGACGTACTGGCTCGCGCGCCGGTTCCTCTACAGCGATGTCGCGTCGGTGCTCGGTCGCCAGCCGCGGCTCGCCGAGCTGCTCGATCCGACCGCCGAGCCTCCGGACTTCTTCCTCGTCCAGCCCGAGCAGATGGTCGACATGCCGCTCGCGCTGCGCGCGCACTGGTTTCGCGGGCTCGCGAACTTCGTCGAGCCATTCGCGCCCGATCGCAGCGACGCCACGCTGCGCGAGCTCACCGAGCAGATCGCCGCGGTGATGGGCCGCGAGCCCGAGCGGCTCGACGAGCTGACCGCCGAGATCGAGCAGATGATCGGACGCAGCCGTCCCGAGAGCGTGCGGCTCGCCCGCGCGGTCGGCACGTACGTCGCGCTCGACGCGCTGTTCGCCGACGTGATCGCCGCCGTCGAGATCGGGTTTCGTGGCGAGCCGGAGCCGGCGATCACCGCGGACATCCGCGATCGCATGCTGCCGCTGCCGTCGCGCTGGCTGTTCTCGTCGCTCGCGCCCGAGACGTTCGCGAAGATCGCGCGAGCTTAGTTCTTGTCCGTTCGAGGCGGCGGGCCGTCGACGCAGCGGAATCCGATCGTCGCGCCGGCGTAGACGTTGCGATCGGCACCGGCCGTCGCGACCTCCTTCTGCAGGAAGTAGGGCGGCTTCTGGTGGCGGGCCTTCGCGAGTGCGTCCGGCTTCATGCCGGCATGCGCGCCGCGCACGACGACGAGCTCGTCCTGCAGCGTCGACGTCCATTCCTGCAGCGGACCGATGACGCCGGCGGACTCGATGCCCCACGCGCCGTTCGCCGCGTGCGCCCACTCGTCGCTCGTCGGCACGTGGCCGTCGATCTCGGCGCAGAACGCGATCGCGTCGGCCTGCGAGACCCACGCGACCGGCGCGCTCGGCGGCGCAGCCGGGTCGGGCGCAGGCTCGCCGCGGACCGTCGTGTACTCGGCAGCGGTCACCTGGTGCGCGAGCACGCGAACGCCGTGGACGTCGACGAACGGGTTCGTCGCGAGCAGCGCGTCGCGCGGCGGCTGCGGGGGCGCGTCGATCGGCGGCGGCGCATCGATCACCGCGGTCGCATCCGGCGACGGGACCGCGGCATCGCGCGCGACCGGGTGGTCCTGCGCACCGGGACGCGTGGCGAGCCCGATGACGACGCCGGCGCCCGCGAGCCCGCCGATCGTGAGGCCGACGATCAGGCCGGTCCGTCGCCGCGGTGCGACGGGTGGCGCGATCGGCGGCGCGATCGTCGACGGCGGCTCGGGCACGACCGGAGGCGGGTGGGTGCCGGGCGTGACGGTCGGCTGCGTCGCGCCGCTCTGCGGGACGATCGTCGGCGGCATCGCGGGCGGTCCGCCCGGCGGCGCGACGACCGGCCACGGCGCGCTACCACCACGCAGCTCGTCGAACGTGCGCGCGACATCCTTGAGCGAAGGCCGGTGCGCCGGGTCCTTCGCGAGCATCGCGTGGATCAGCGCGTCGAGCCGGGCCGGCACGTGCGGTGCGACCGCGGCGACGTGCGGCGGCGGGGTGTGGAGGTGGTGCGTGCACGCCTCGCCGATCGAGCGCGCCGGAAACGGCGTGCGGCCAGATGCCATCTCGAACAGCAGGCAGCCGAGCGAGTACGTGTCGGCGCGACCGTCGACATCGGCCGCGTTGTTCCACTGCTCGGGCGCCATGTACGCGGGCGTGCCCATCGTGCCCTTCGTCTGCGGCGAGCCCGCGACGGTCGTGCCGCTCAGCTTCGCGATGCCGAAGTCGAGCACCTTGACGCGCTCGCCACTCGCCATCTCCTGATCGGGAATCAGGTGGATGTTGTCGGGCTTGAGGTCGCGGTGCGTGACGCCGGCGTGATGGACGGCGTCGAGCACGCTCGCGATCTGGCGGCCGATGTCGAGCACCTGCGCGCCGGGCAGCACACCGAGCCGGCGGATCCGCGCCGCGAGCGATTCGCCCTCGAGGTACTCCATCACCAGGTACGCGTGGCCCTGGTGGAAGCCGCAGTCGAAGATCTTCACGGTGCCGGCGTGACGAACCCGGCTGACCGCGCGCGCCTCGTTGAAGAACCGCTGGACGTGCTCGGCGTCCTTCGAGACGTGGGTCTGCAGCACCTTGATCGCGACGAGCGTTCCGATCGCGGCTTGCTCGGCGAGGAACACGTCACCCATGCCGCCCGAGCCGAGCAGCGAGATGACTTTGTAGTTCCCGATCGTCTCGCCGAGCATGCGGCGACCGCTCAGCGCTGCAACACGAACGCGGCGCCGAGGCCTGCGCCCATCTCCTCGGGCGTCACCTTGCCATCGCCGTCGGCATCGAGGGCCGCGAACACCGCGTCGCTGCCACCCCATTCCTCGCGCGTGATGAAGCCGTCGCCGTCGAGATCGAAGACCTTGAAGAACTCGTGCGCGTGGTGGCCGGCCTGCGTCTTGCCGCGCATCGCCTCGTAGCGCTCGTCGAGCAGCTTCTCGAGCGCGACGATCGCCTTCGAGAAGCCCTGGATGCCCTCGTCGAGCTTGTCGCTCGCCATCTTGTCCTGCGCGTGCGCGGCGCGGAACGCCGCCTCGTCGATCGGCGTCTTCGCGATGTCCATCGCCTTCGCCTTCGCCGGATCGAGCTTGCGCGGCAGCGTGCCGGTCTGCGACTGCAGGTCGCCGAGGAAGTTCGGCGCGATCGTGAGCAGGTCACAGCCGGCGAGCTCGGTGATCTCGCCGAGGTTGCGGAAGCTCGCGCCCATGACCTCAGTCGCGTAGCCGTGCTTCTTGTAGTAGTTGTAGATCCGCGTCACCGACAGCACACCCGGATCCTCGGGCGCCGGGTAGCTGTCGCGGCCCTCGGACTTCTTGTACCAGTCGAGGATCCGGCCGACGAACGGGCTGATCAGCGTCACGCCGGCCTCGGCGCACGCGATCGCCTGGTGCATGCCGAACAGCAGCGTCAGGTTGCAGTGGATGCCCTCGGCCTCGAGGATCTGCGCGGCACGGATGCCTTCCCACGTCGACGCGATCTTGATCAGCACGCGCTCGCGACTCGCGCCCGCGGCCTCGTACTGCTGGATCAGGTAGCGGCCCTTCTCGACGGTCGCGGCGGTGTCGTACGACAGCCGGGCATCGACCTCGGTCGACACGCGGCCGGGCACGATCTTGAGGATGCGGAGGCCGAACTCGATCGCGAGCCGATCGAGCGCGAGCGCGAGCACCTGCGCGTGGTTGCCCTTCGCCTGCGCGGCGGCCCACGACAGTGTGCCGTCGACGACGTCCGCGTACTCCGGCATCTGCGCCGCCGCGGTGATCAGCGAGGGATTCGTGGTCGCGTCGCGCGGCTTGAACTTCTGGATCGAGTTGAGGTCGCCGGTATCGCAGACGACCACCGTCATCGTGTTGAGCTGCTCGAGCAGTGACTGAGCCATGATCCCCCCGTTCGCCGTCAAGCTACCACGCTGGGCCGGATCGCATTGGTCTCGAACGCGGCGACCAGCTCCTCGAGCGCGGCAATCTCGGCGCGGATCGCGTCGCCGGCCTCGGTGTCACCGACCGTGCGCGGGCGCTCGTAGACCTCGACGTCGGACACCGACGGCACGATGTCGGCGCCGCTCTCGACCGCGGCATCCGGAGATTCGAAGTGATGGTGCTGCGCGAGATACATCCGCGACGCGTCGAGCACGAGCGAGAATCCCTTGTCGCCGTACGCCGCGGCGAACGCGCCGTCGATCGTGATCGCGCGCCCCGATTGCTTGATCGGCTTCTCGCCTTGCTCGAGCTTCACCGGCACGTGGCCGTTGATCAGGTAGCCACGCTCGGCGTCCGCGATCCCGAGCTCGCCGAGCAGCCGCACGCAGAACGCCGGGTCGTGGATCAGCTTGAAGTACGGGTTCTTCGTCTCCTTGTGCGTCGCCTTGTCCGCGAGGAAGTAGGTCTCGAACGTCGCCATCCGGTCCTTGCCGAAGCAGGGCGAGAGCGGGCCGGTCCACAGGTAGAACACGAGGTCGACGTCGTCGGGCGCCTGCTTGCGGAACGCGCGCTGGACGACGACCTCGATCGTCTCGAGCAGCGCCCGCCCGGTCCGCGGCGCGCCGTCGACGGCGAGCGGCAGGTACGCGCCGGCATCGTCGACCGGCACGCAGCCGTGGAAGATCGCGCAGCGATCGCGGCGCAGCAGCATCCGGCCGCGCGACGCGACGAACGACATCTGTCGCCACAGCGTGCTGGAATTGAGGAACGCGGCCTGCAGTCGCGCGAGGCACCGCGCCTCGCCGTCGGTGAGCTTGTATGGATCGGCGGGATCGACCGTCGGCAGCCGGCTGTCGAGCAGCACGTGCGTCTTGCCGTCGAGCTCGATCGTGCCGGCGGCGAGATCGATCCGGTGGAGCAGGGCGCGATGCTCGAGCTGCCACTCGGGGTGCCGGCGAAACAGCGCGCCCTCGAGCTTGAACTGCAGGATCGCGGCGGCCTTCTGCATCCGCATCATCAGCTGCGCGTCGCGCAGTCCCTCGCCCTTGACCGCGAAGCGCTCCGCCGGATCGTCGGCGTACGCCTCGCGCGCGAGCGCCTCGAGCGGCGTCATCGGGATCCCGTAGCCTTCCTCGAGC
Source organism: Kofleriaceae bacterium (assembly GCA_035715365.1). Lineage (GTDB taxonomy): Bacteria > Myxococcota_A > Polyangia > Haliangiales > Haliangiaceae > JABFXX01. The sequence goes on from DASTLB010000019.1 coordinate 54,606, forward strand.
TGCGACGCGCGGCGGTAGCGCAGCGTCAGCCGGATCACGGTCATGATCGCCGCGGGGTGGCCGAGGCACGCCGCCATCCACAGCGCGTCGTGGTTGCCCCACGTGATCGAGACGTTCGGCTGCTGCTCGAGCAGGTCGATCACCTTGTCGAGCCGCGGACCGCGATCGCCGAGATCGCCGGCGACGACGAGCTCGCCGACCGCGAGGTTTCTGACCGCGCGCGCGAGCATGCGCACGAGATCGACGTCGCGATCGTGACGCACGAACGGCTCGAGCACGCGGTCGACGAACGCCGGCTGGCGGTGCAGCTCGCCCGCGAACACGAGCTCGTGGACGAGCGCGTCGAACGGATCGGGCACCAGCTTGTCGAGGTGCTTCAGCGTGTAGTGGCGCGCGAGGTCCTTCAGCACGGCGACCGCGAGCGGCACGAACCACGCGAGCTTCGCGCGCCGGACCTCGTCGGACTTGCCGCGCGTGTGCACGAGGTAGGTCTCGCGCGGGTAGTAGAAGCACGCGAGCAGCTCGGACAGCTCCGCTGGTGCGAGCTTGCCGGCGAACAGCCGCTCGACGAGCGGGCGCAGGCTGCCGGACGCGTTGTTGATCACCTGGCGCAGCTTGACGTACTCGCCGTGGACGTCGCTGACGACGTGCACGGTCGGCTTCGGCAGCGTCAGGATCGACGACAGGTTCGCGATCTCGGCGAGCGCCGCCGGCACGTTCGGATAGCGCTTCGCGAGCGCCTGCAGCGACGGGTTCACGAGTCCCTCGGCCACTCGTCGATCAGGTTCGCGACGAGCGCGGTCCAGCCGGTCTGGTGGCTCGCGCCGATGCCGGCGCCGTTGTCGCCGTGGAAGTACTCGTAGAACAGCAGCTGATCGCGCCACCGCGGATCGTCCGCGAAGTGCTTCGCGCCGCCGTACACCGGGCGGTGGCCGTTCGCGTCGAGCAGGAAGATGTCGACCATCCGGTGCGCGATGTCGCCGGCCATCTCGCGCATCGTCAGCGGCGTGCCGTTCGAGGCCGGCGTCGTGATCGGCATCCGGCCGCCGAACGCGGTGCCGAGCTTGCGCAGCGACTCGATGATGAGGAACGTCGTCGGGAACCAGATCGGGCCGCGCCAGTTCGAGTTGCCGCCCTTCATCTTCGAGCTCGACTCCGCCGGCTCGTAGCCGACGACGCTGCTGCCGAACACGAATGGCTTGTCCTCGTGCACCTTCGACAGCGAGCGAATGCCGTAGCGCGACAGGAACTCGGTCTCGTCGTGCATCGTGCCGAGCAGGCTGCGCAGCTGCTCGATGTTGCAGATCGTCAACAGATAAGTCGTCTTGCCGTCGGGCCGCTCGAGCGGGTGGATCACCTGCTCGACCATCTCGCGCCGGTTCTTGAGGAACCAGTTGAGGTTCGCGGTGAACTCCTTGAACGGCTCGATCCACTCGAGCTCGAGGCGCTCGACCGCGAACAGCGGGATCAGGCCGACGAGCGAGCGCACGCGGAACTTGTGGAAGCTGCGGTCCGGGCGCTCGAGCACGTCGTAGAAGAACCCATCCTTGACGTCGAACAGCGCGTGATCGCGGCCGCCCATGTGCTTCATCGCGTACGCGACGTAGACGTAGTGCTGGAGGAACTTCGAGGCCATGCCCTCGTAGACCGGGTTCTCCTTCGCGAGCTCGAGCGCGATCCGCATCAGGTTGAGGCAGAACATCCCCATCCAGCCGGTCGCATCGGACTGGTGCAGCGTCGAGCCGTCGGCGGCGCGCTCGCTGCGATCGATCACGGTGATGTTGTCGAGCCCGAGGAAGCCGCCCTCGAAGATGTTGTTGCCTTCCTTGTCGACCTTGTTGACCCAGCTCGCGAAGTTGATCAGCAGCTTGTGGTAGCAGCGCTCGAGCCACTCGCGATCGGCCTTGCCGTGCCGCGTCTTCTCCATGTTGTAGACGCGCCACACCGCCCACGCGTGCACCGGCGGGTTGAGATCGGAAAACTCCCACTCGTACGCGGGCAGCTGGCCGCTCGGGTGCTGGAACTGCTCGAACAGCAGGATCCACAGCTGGTCCTTCGCGAACCGCGGATCGACGAGCGCGAACGGGATCGTGTGGAACGCGAGATCCCACGCCGCGAACCACGGGTACTCCCACTTGTCCGGCATCGACATCACGCGCATCGAGTTGAGGTGACGCCAGTGCGCGTTGCGGATCCGGTAGCGCGAGCACGGCGGCGGATAGTCCGGGTTGTCGCCGTCGAGCCAGCGCGCGACATCGAACAGGTAGCTCTGCTTCGTCCACAGCAGGCCGGCGAGCGCGCGGCGCTGCACGAGGTTCTCGTCGGCAGACGCGTCCTTGCGCGCGATCGCGGCGTAGAACGCGTCGGCCTCTGCGCGTCGCGCGTCGATGATCGCGTCGACATCCGCGAGCGGCTCGGCCTTCGTGCCGTCGGTGAACCGCAGCCGCAGGCAGACGCTGCCGCCGGCGGGCACCTGGTACTCGTAGTGCAGGGCGGCCTTCGTACCGGACGCATCCGCGCCCGGCTTCACCGCGGCGCGGTCGCCTTCGCAGACGAGGCGATGGAACGCGTCCTTCGTGTAGGACTTGCGGCTCGTGTGCCCCGGGCCGTACGCGCGCGCGCCGTGCGTCTCGTTGTCGGTGACGAGCACCGCGCCGTCGCTCGGTCCGAACAGCCAGCGCAGGCCGAGGCTGTAGTGCGGCGGCATGTTGCGATCCGGCGGCATGTCGCCGTCGTCGGCGCGCAGGCCGATCGCGCGACCGCCGCGCTCGATCGTGATGCACGGCTCTGGCAGCGGGTTCTTGCCCCACGCCCACGTGTTGCGAAACCACAACGTCGGCAGGATGTGCAGCGGCGCGGCGTCGGGTCCGCGGTTGTGCGCGGTGATCCGGATCGACAGATCCTCGACCGTGTGTTTCGCGTATTCGATCTCGATATCGAAATACCGATCGTCATCGAACACGCCCGTATCGATCAGCTCGAACTCGGGACCCTGGCCGGCGCGGCGCTGGTTCTCCTCGACGAGGCGGCGGTACGGAAACTCGGCCTGCGGATACTTGTAGAGCAGCCGCATGTACGAGTGCGACGGCGTGTTGTCGACGTGAAAGTAGTAGTCCTTGACGTCCTCACCGTGATTGCCTTCGTACGGATTGACACCGAAGAACCGCTCCTTCAGGTGCGGATCGCGGCCATTCCAGAACGCCGGCGCGAAGCACAGCAGCTGGTAGCGATCGCAGATCCCGGCGATGCCGTCCTCGCCCCAGCGATACGCCTTCGCGCGCGCGGCGTCGTACGTCAGGTACTGCCACGCGTTGCCGTCCGCCGAGTAGTCCTCGCGCACGGTGCCCCACGAGCGGTCCGCGAGGTACGGCCCCCACTTGCGCCAGCCGCTCAGATCGTCGCGGATCTGCCGCACGCGCTCGCGCTCGGGATCCTCGGTCGGCAGCCGCGCGTGATCGATCCCCGGATCCATCGTCTTTGTCATCGCGACTCCCGCGTCGGCAACGTCCCTTGGTATCAAGCGGAATGGCTCGACCGCAAGCGGGGCTCCCGCCGCGATCGGTTGGCCCGGGCGCGCACGCGCGGTAGACCGGAGCGTGACCGACGCGCCGCCCGGACTGTCCCCCAGCACGTCGGGTGGCGGCGATCTCGAGCCGGCGGCGGTCCGCTACACCGCGTGGCTCGGCCGGCACGCGAGGCAGATCGTGGCGCTCGGCGTGCTCGTCCTCGGCGTCGCGATCTACCTCGTCGCGACGCGGCTGCCGATCCGCGCCGATCTGTCGTACCTGTTGCCCGAGGACGCGCCGGCGGTGCGCGACCTCCGCAAGCTGTCCGAGCGGCTCGTCGCGCGAGACACCGCGCTCGTGATCGTCGTCGCGCCGGATCCGAAGACCCGCGCCGCCGCGGCGGGCGAGCTCGCAGCCGGCGCGCGCGAGCTGCACGGGCTCGTCGAGCGGGTCGAGGATGACGACGCCGAGGCGCGCGCGTTCCTGCGCGACCACCGCCATCTGCTCGTGCCGCTGCCGCAGCTCGAGGCCGCGCGCGACGCACTCGCCCGGACGATCCAGAAGCAGAAGCTCGCGAAGAACCCGCTGTACATCGATCTCGACGAGGATCCGGACGCGAACGCGAAGGCGAAGCGCACGCTCGACGACCTGCGCGCCCAGCGCCGCGACGCCGAGGCCCGGCTCGCGCGCTCGAGCTACGTCAGTGCCGATGGCAAGACCGGGCTCGTGGTCGTGCGCACCGCGTTCTCGACGACCGACGCCGGCAGCGGCAAGCGACTGCTCCACGAGCTCGATCGCGTGCGCGCGCGCGTCGTCGCGGCGCATCCCGGCGTCGAGATCGGCTTCACCGGCGGTGTCACGACGACGGTCGCCGAGCACGACGCGCTGATCGAGGGCGTCGTGTGGTCGAGCCTCATCACCGGCGTGCTCGTCGCGCTGCTGCTGCTGGCGTACATCCGCAGCGTCCGGCTCGTGCTGCTGATCGCGGGTAACCTCGTCGTCGCGACGACCGCGGCGTTCGCGATCGCGGTGTTCACCGTCGGCCACCTCAACGCCGCGACCGCGTTCCTCGGCGCGATCATCGCTGGCAACGGCGTCAACTACGGCATCCTGCTCGTCGCGCGCTACCGCGAGGAACGTGGCCGCGCCGACGTCACGCATGCGCTCGCGGTCGCGATCGCGCGGACCCTGCGTCCGACGCTGGTCGCCTCGCTCGGCGCCGCGATCGCGTACGGCTCGCTCGCGGCGACGAGCTTCCGCGGGTTCGCCGACTTCGCGATCGTGGGCGCGGTCGGCATGGCGCTGTGCTGGATCGCGAGCTACACGCTGCTGCCCGCCGCGATGCTGCTGTTCGCGCCGAGCGCCCGTGCAGCAAGGGTCACCGACGCCAAGCTCGGGCGTGCGCTCGCACGGCTGCTCGGCCACGTCCGGCCGGGGACGGTGCTCGTCGCCGCCGGGATCGTCGGCGCGGTCGCGCTCGCGATCGCCGCCCGCTACATCGCGTCGGACCCGTTCGAGTACAACCTGCAGAAGCTGCGCTCGACCGGCCCGGAGGCCGCCGAGGCCCGGCGCTGGATCCGGATCTCCGACGCGACGTTCGGCAAGAGCATCAGCGGCCGGATCATCTTTGCCGCCGATCGCCGCGATCAGGTGCCGTACATCGTCGAGGCGCTGCGCGCGATCGACGCGAACCTGCCGCCGCAGGACCGCGTCGTCGGCGGGGTGTCGTCGATCCTCGATGTCGTCCCCGAGGATCAGCCGCAGCGGATCGCGGTGCTCGGGCAGATCCGCAGGTTGATGGACGATCCCGCGATCGCTGCGCTCGACGATCGCGAGCGCGCGGAGCTCGAGGAGCTGAGGCCCCCGGCCACGATCAAGCCGATCACCGACGCCGATCTACCGCGCCAGATCCGCGATCCGCTCGTCGAGCGCAGCGGTCGCGTCGGCAACCTCGTGAGCGTGCGGCCCGGCCCGAAGCTCGATCAGTGGAACGGCCACGATCTGCTGCGGCTCGCGGCCGCCGTGCGCTCGCTGCAGCTGCGCGATGGCGAGACGATCTCGACGTCGGGCTCGAGCGTGATCTTCGCGGACATCGTGACCGCGATCGAGTCGGATGGCCCGCGCGTCACCGCGCTCGCCGCGTTCGGCATCGTGATCATGGTCGTGCTGCTCGCGGGCCGCGATCGCCGCGCGGTCGCCGTGCTGTGCGCGACCGTCCTCGGCACGCTCGTGATGGTCGCGGTCTGCGCGCTGATCGGGATCAAGGTCAACTTCCTCGACTTCGTGGCGCTGCCGATCACGCTCGGGCTCGGCGTCGACTACGCGATCAATGTTGCGGACCGGGCGCATCGCGGGAACGACCCCGCGCAGGTCCTGCGCACGACCGGCGGCGCCGTCGCGATCTGCTCGCTGACGACGATCATCGGCTACGGATCTCTCTTGCTCAGCCAGAACGGTGCGATTCGTGGCTTCGGTCTCGCCTCCCTGATCGGGGAGGTCGCGTGCGTCGTCACGGCGCTCGCACTCGTGCCGGCGATTGCCTTTGTCGGCCGCGAGCGCGAGCGACACTGAGACGGCGGTCTCCGAGTTGCAAACGGGATCCGGCGGGACCATCCACCGCCGGAGCGAGCGCGTGAGTCACAACGCCAGTCATGCATCTGTACCCGCCCCAAACGCCCGACCCGAGGTCGCTGTCATCCTCGCTGCGGGCAATGGTTCGCGAATGCGCGGCGAAGTACCCAAGCCGCTCATGCGCGTGCTGGGAATGCGGCTCATCGAACGCGCAATCCTCGCACTCGATGCCGCAGGGGTGCGCAGGTTCGTCGTGGTCACGGGCGCTCACACCGACGAAATCGCACGCGAGCTGCCGAAACTTCGACGCCTACACGGAAAATTGATCGAACAGGTCCACTGCGCGGCGTGGGAACGCGGCAACGGACATAGCCTGGCATGCGGTGCGGCAGCGGCGGGAGAAGCGTTCTATCTCGTCATGGCCGATCACGTGTTCGATCCCGCGATCGTGCGCAGACTTGGCGACGCTGCCGCAGCGCGTCCCGACGATGTTCATCTCGCGACCGACGGCCACATCGCGGGCGTGTTCGATCTCGATGACGCGACGAAGGTGTCGGCTGTCGAACAGTCGATCACCGCCATTGGCAAGGATCTCGACACCTATGATCGGATCGACGTCGGGCTGTTCGCGTGCCCGGCCTCGCTCGCGACCGAAGCTCCCGCAGCGATCGCGGCCGGTGCCAACTCGGTCAGCGAGATCATGCGCAGCGCGATCGCGCGCCGCCGCATGCGCTCGGTCCCGATCGATGGCCTGCTCTGGCAAGACGTGGACACCCCCGGCATGCGCCGCGAGGCGGAGCGCCGCCTGCTCGCGTCCGCACGCAAGCCGACCGACGGGCCGATCTCGCGCTGGCTGAACCGGCCGGTGTCGCTCGCGATGACGCGCGTGCTCGCGAAGCTGCACGCGACGCCAAACCAGATCACGACGTTCGTGTTCGCGCTCGGCATCATCGCGGCGCTGCTGATCGCGCGCGGCGACTGGCCGTCGATGATCGTCGCCGGCGTCCTGATCCAGCTCGCATCGATCGTCGACGGCTGTGATGGCGAGCTCGCGCGCGTCGCGATCCGCGGCAGCAAGTTCGGCGCCTGGTACGACACGCTCACCGACAACCTGCGGTTCGCGGGCATGGTCGCCGCGTGCGCGGTCGGGCTGTATCACCAGGACGGCCACCTCGGCTATCTGATCGCGGGCGGCGCGTTCGTCGCCGGCGCGATCTACATCGTGTCGGTGATGACGGCGCACCTGCGCAACACCGGTGCCGCCGGCACGCACCTCGTGATCGTCGCGAAGGTCGAGTCGCAGGCGCAGCAAGGCGGCGCGCCGCTGTGGCGCTTGCTGTACCGCCTGCGTCCGCTCGTCAAGCAGGACGTGCTCGCGTTCGGCGCCGCGATCTTCCTAATGCTGAACCTGCCGCTCGTCGTCCTGATCGGCGGGCTGCTCTCGGTCGCCGGCATGATCGTCACGGTCGATCGCGCGCTCGAGCACGACGGCCGCGGCATGCGGTTCATCACCGGCGTCGCCGGGCTGTCGCTGCTCGCGTGGCTCGTGGTCACGATGCCGCTCGACGAGATCACCGGCGCGATCCGCTCGGTCGGCTGGCCGGTGCTGCTCGCGATCCCGATCGTGCTCGCGTGGATGCTCGCGAACACCGCCGGCCTGCGCAGCCTGCTCGGCGGCCGCGTCGGGCTCGCGCGGCTGCTGCACAACCGGATCGTCGGCGACGGCTACAACGCGATCGTCCCGGCGGCAGGCGTCGGCGGCGAGCCGGTCCGGATCGCGCTGCTGCGCTCGCACGTCCCCGCGCTCGACGCCGCGACCGCGGTGATCACCGACCGCGTGATCAACCTCGCCGCGGGCCTGTTGATCTCGGCGATCGCGCTCGGCATCTCGATCTCGCTGCTCGCCTTGCCGCGGGAGCTCGTCGTCGGCGCGGCGGTGTACTCGGTGCTCGCGGTGCTCGCGACGATCGTGCTGCTGTTCATCCTCCACGGCGGTGCGTCGGAGCGCGTGATCGCGATGGCGGGTCGGGTGATCGGCGGCAGCGCGCTGCGCCCGTCGCAGATCCCGACCCGCGCGATCCTGATCGCGCTGAGCTGGAACCTCGTCGGCCGCGTGCTCGCGGGCCTCGAGGTCGCGCTCTACGCGTGGCTGCTCGGCCTCCAGCTGTCGCTCGTCGAGATCGTGTTCGTCACCGGCGTGCTGCACGCGGTCGGCGCGGCGATGTTCGTCGTGCCGCAAGGGATCGGCGTCGCCGAGGCAGCGTCGGTGTACGCGCTGCACGTGCTCGGCTATCCACCGGAGCTCGGCCTCGCGTTCGGGCTGCTGCGGCGCGCGCGCCTGCTCGCGTTCTCCGCCGCCGCGGTCGGCATCCACCTCGTCGGCAAGTGGTGGAGCCCGCCGTGCGGCCTGCGGGTCGAGAGCGCCTGATCAGATCACGCGGATGTGACAGCCGTCGCGCGCGCTCGCATCCTTGTCGGTGCTGACGAGCAGGACGTTGCGCGTCCCCGGGATCGCGAGCGCCTCGATCGTCGAGCCGACCGTGCGCACCGGATGCGTCGCGTACGTCTGCAGGGCGTGGTCGAAGCGCTGCGCCAGGATCGCGTCGCGCGCGACCGTCTCGGCGTCCGGATCGATGCAGACGCGGCGATCGGCGACCGCGATCGGTACGCGTGCGCCGGTCGCGAGGTCCTCGCGCCAGTACAGGCCGCCGTGCTCGATCGTCGCCCAGCGCACCCAGCCGCCGACGAGGCGACCGTCGCCACGGCGAACCAGGCGATGCTCGGCATCGAACACCGCGTAGCCCGCGTGTGGGCCGCCGACCGCGACCGCGACGGCGTTGCCGGTCTCCGGCTGCGTGATCCGGTACACGAGGTGGCGCAGATCGACCGCGTAGCGTGCGCGATCGTCCGGGCCGAGCACGACGACCGGCGCGAGGTCGCGCGCGTCGCCCTCGAGCGGATCGATGTCCGGCTCGCGCGGGCCCGGGTCGTCGGCATCCTGCGCGAACAACACGGCGCGGTGTGGATCGCGCTCGAACGTCGCGACGTCGACGGCGCCGTGCGGTCGCCACGCGATCGGCACCGCGCTCGTCACCAGCACGTCGTGCTCGAACCGCGCGACGAATGCGGACGCGTCGGGGGCGAGCGTCACCTGCACCGGATCGTTGTCGCTGAATCCGTACAGCTTCTTCTCCGGGCCACACGGGTAATCACCGTCGGTCGAGGCCAGAAAGCTGCCGCGGTACTCCCAGTAGCAGGACATGCGGTCGCCGCGCCAGCCGACCGGATGCACCGGATCGACGCCGAGCGGGATCCAGCCGGGATGCAACGCGCGCGCGCGCCGGCTCGCGGGCGTCGGCACGCGGGACTCGTGCTGCCACAGGACATCGCGCGCCGCGAGGATCCGTAACGCGCGTGGCAGGCTCGCGAGATCGACCTCGTGGCCGTCGGGATCGATGGTCAGCACCGCGGTATCGCCTCGCCTCAGGAGCTGATCGGCGAATCCGACGAGGCCGCGCCACACCGCGCGCGGATCGCACTCGACCTCGCACCACGAGCTCGGCGGCAGCTCGATCGCGTCGTGCACGTCGTCGAAGGGCGGGGCCGGGGGCTCGGTGCGCGCCGGGAGCTCGCCGGCGATCGCGACCGCGAGCTCGACGATCTCGCGCGCGCTCGTATCGTCGGTCCAGAGCGCGAATACCGCCGGCAGTCCGCGTCCGGCCGCCTCGATCTCGGCGCTACGATCGCCGTCGTCGGTGTTCGTGTCGATCACGATCACGACGCGTTCGGCCTCGGCAAGCCATGCGTGCCGTTGTTCGATCATCACCGGATCGCTCGCGATCGCGACGACGACCTGCGGAGGCGCGAACCGATGATGGCGGTCGCCGGAGCGCGCGAGCCGTGCGGCGGCGACCAGCCTGTCGATGTGCAGCGCCGTGTGCCGGAAGCGCCCGTTCAGGTCTCGTAGATCGACGATCCCCGGCCGCGCGTCACCCATGCCCGGACTGTACGATCAGAGCTCCATCGCCTGCACGGTGCTGCCGACCGTGGCGTACTCGACGCCGTAGACGATCAGCTCGCCCGTCGGGTCGACGTACACGCCGCCGCCGGCGTCGAGGTTGCAGCCCTCGCACGTGATCCGGCGCTTCGCGACCTTCGTCAGCACGATGTCGGTCGAGCCACCGAGCACGTAGAGATCGACCCACTGCGACGTGAACACGGTGCCTTGCTCGTGCATGCCGACGAGGTACAGCCGGTCGTCGGTGCCGGCCACGAGCTGCAGGTTCTGGTAGTCGCCGAAGTTCGTGTCGTCGATCGTCGTGCGGAGCTCGCCGGCCCGCCAGCGATCGAGGTACTCCCAGCGCGTGTCACGGATGTCGGTCGACGTCGAGAGGTAGAAGTCGAGGACGCGCGCGTCGCGCCGGCCGATCACGAGCAGGAACTTGCCGGTGTCGAGCCGCGCCAGGCTCGCGGTGCCGGCCTCGCTGCTCTTGCCGGCGCCGTCGGGGACGTCGTGGTCGATCGTGCCGAGCGAGCGCGGCTGCGTTGGATCGGTCATGTCGAACAGCTGGACGCCTGACCCCGGGATCCCGGCCTCGAGCGGCACCGCGAGCACGTGGCCCGACAGCTGCGTGCCGCCGGCGTGCGTGTGGTCGCTGTCGACGCGGGCCTCCGCGATGATGCGGTCGCTCGCGGACGTCGGTGCCAGCATGTTCGGCGCGATCGCGACCGCATTCGATCGCAGGCGCACGCCTTCGCCGTCGCGACTCGCGACCTTGATGATCGCGAGGTCGGACTCCTCGGCGCGCGTGGTCGACCGCGACAGCACGAGGTAGTTGCCGGTCGGAGCAGCGAGTCGCTGGACGCTCTGCCAGTGGTGGGAGCGTGTGGGCAGATCGGTCAGCACGCCGAGGTCGAACGCGAGCGAGTCGCCGCGGTCCGGGAGCGCCGTGATCTGCGCGATCACGTCGTCGACGGCGGGATTGCAGTCGAAGCTGCCGTACGCGCAGCTCGCGATCGGACGCAGACAGCTCGTGTCGTTGTTCGACGAGCACGGCGGCGCGTTGCCCGCGCGCACGTCGACACCGGCGCACCCGGACGCGAGCGCAGCAAGATACAGAAGGGCCGCGCGGCCCCGTTCGCATCCCCTCATGCGAGCTCGCCACGCTAACACATCCATTGCGCCGCCTGCTCGGCACAATTTGCGTCGGACTCGTGATTTGCTCTCTCGCCATGTCGACCCTCACGAGCTCACCGGCCTGGATGGCGTTGTCGGATCACAAGGAGAAGGTGGCGAAGCTCCACATGCGCGAGCTGTTCGCCGCCGACTCAGAAAGATTCGCGCGCATGTCGCGCGAGGCGTGTGGTGTGTTTGTCGACTACTCCAAGCACCGCGCGACCGAGGAGACGCTGCGCCTGCTGTTCGCGCTCGCGCGCCAGCAAGGCGTCGAGACGTGGCGCGACAAGATGTTCGCCGGCAGCAAGGAGCTCAACGGCACCGAGGATCGCGCCGTGCTCCATGTCGCGCTCCGCAACCGCGGCAACCGGCCGATCCTCGTCGACGGTCAGGACGTGATGCCGGCGGTCAACGCGGTGCTCGCGAAGATGCGCGACTTCACCGAGCGCGTGCGCGACGGTCGCTGGCAGGGCCACACCGGCAAGCCGATCACGGACATCGTCAACATCGGCATCGGTGGCTCGGATCTCGGGCCGGTGATGGTGACCGAGGCGCTGCGGCCGTACTGGAAGCCCGGGCTGCGCGTGCACTTCGTGTCGAACGTCGACGGCACGCACATCGCCGAGGTCTGCAAGCGCGTCGATCCGGAGCACACGCTGTTCATCGTCGCGAGCAAGACGTTCACGACGCAGGAGACGCTGACGAATGCACACACCGCGCGCGCGTGGCTGCTCGAGCGGCTCGGTGCCGGGCCGGACGCGGTCGCGAAGCACTTCGTCGCGCTGTCGACGAACGCGAAGGAAGTGAGCAAGTTCGGGATCGACACCGCGAACATGTTCGAGTTCTGGGACTGGGTCGGTGGCCGGTACTCGCTGTGGAGCGCGATCGGCCTCTCGATCGCGACGGTGATCGGCATGGATCACTTCGAGGAGCTGCTCGCCGGCGCGCATGAGATGGACGAGCACTTCCGCGCGGCGCCGCTCGAGCAGAACCTGCCGGCGATCCTCGGCATGCTCGGGGTCTGGTACGCGAACTTCTTCGGCGCCGAGACCCACGCGATCCTGCCGTACGACCAGTACCTGCACCGGTTCGCCGCGTACTTCCAGCAGGGCGACATGGAGAGCAACGGCAAGGGCGTCGATCGCAACGGCCACCGCGTCGATTACTCGACGGGCCCGGTGATCTGGGGCGAGCCCGGCACGAACGGCCAGCACGCGTTCTACCAGCTGATCCACCAGGGCACGCGCCTGATCCCGTGCGACTTCATCGCGCCGATCGAGACCCACAACCCGCTCGGCAATCACCACGCGATCCTGCTCGCGAACTTCTTCGCGCAGACCGAGGCGCTGATGCGCGGCAAGACGACCGACGAGGCGCGCGCCGAGCTCGCGAACGTGCCGGCCGATCGGCGCGACGCGCTCGCACAGCACAAGACGTTCACCGGCAACCGGCCGACGACGTCGATCGTCGTCCAGAAGATCACGCCGCGCACGCTCGGCTCGCTGATCGCGATGTACGAGCACAAGATCTTCGTCCAGGGGATCGTGTGGAACATCTACAGCTTCGATCAGTGGGGCGTCGAGCTCGGCAAGCAGCTCGCGTCGAAGATCCTGCCCGAGCTCGAGGGCGACGCGCAGGTCACGTCGCACGACGCGTCGACGAATGGCCTGATCAACCTCTACAAGGCGCGGCGCGCGTGATCCGTCGCGTCGTGCTCGCGATCGCGCTCGCCGCGTGCGGATCGCATGACGCTGCGCCCGCGGCCGGCAGTGGCTCGGCGCCGGTCGTCGTGTCGCCCGCGGGTGATGCGGGCCGGCCGATCGCGCTGCTCGGCAAGGATCTACCGGATCCGTCGTGGGAGGCGGCCGCGCGGGTCGCGCTCGCGGCGTGGCGCGAGTCGTTCGACAAGCTGCTCGTCACCCAGGTCGAGGTCCAACCGCTCGCGACGCCGGGTGGCGCGGTCGTGCCGCACCTCATGATCGCGACCGCGACCGACGGAAGCGGCAAGCAGGTGTTTCGCGGTGTCGCGCTCGTCCACGACAAGACGATGATCAACGGCGGCGGCCCGCCGCGGATGGCCGCCTACCTCCAGAGCATCGGGTTTCCGGACAACAAGATCGCGGCCGAGCACCTCGCCGAGATCGTGCACATCACCGGCAGCATGAAGGACGGCTGGATCGCACCGACCGTCCCGCCGGCGAACGCGCCGCCGTCGAAGGCGCTGCCGCCGAAGGTGAGCTACGCGCCGGGTAGCGCGACGCTCGAGCTGTCGCGCACGGGCAGCGACGGTTCGATCGAGCGCATGATCCTGACGTTCGCGCGCGACGCGACGTTCACGGTCGCCACGCCGTAGGGACGCCACGGGAGCGCCGGGCTGCTACCCGAAAAACTGCCGCTCGCGCATGCCACCGCGCCGGGTTCGGTGCGATCGTGGCGCCGGATTTGGCCACAGCCGAGGGTTCGTGGCGGTGGTCGTAGACGGCAAGGGGAACTGCGTGACCGACAAGCACGATCAATCGGATCAACTCGCGATCAACACGATCCGGACGCTCGCGATGGACGCGGTGCAGGCGGCCAACTCCGGGCATCCGGGGACGCCGATGGCGCTCGCGCCGGTCGCGTACACGCTGTGGCAGCAGTTCCTGCACTTCGATCCGCAGGATCCGATCTGGCCGAACCGCGATCGGTTCGTGCTGTCGGCGGGACACGCGTCGATGCTGCTGTACTCGCTGCTCCATCTGACGCAGACGCGCGCGGTCAACCCGAAGTACGAGCGGCTCGGCAACCCGAGCGTGTCGCTCGACGACATCAAGAAGTTCCGCCAGCTCGACAGCCGGTGCGCGGGTCACCCCGAGTATCGCTGGACGTCCGGCGTCGAGACCACGACCGGTCCGCTCGGGCAGGGCCTCGCGACGAGCGTCGGCATGGCGATCGCGCAGCGCTGGCTCGCCGGCCGCTACAACAAGCCGGGGTTCACGGTCTACGACTACGACGTCTACGCGATCGCCGGCGACGGCTGCCTGATGGAAGGCGTCGCGGCGGAGGCGGCGTCGCTCGCCGGCCACCTGAAGCTCGCGAACCTGTGCTGGATCTACGACAACAACCGGATCACGATCGAAGGCGAGACCGAGCTCGCGTTCTCCGAGGACGTCGCGACCCGATTCATCGGCCTCGGCTGGAACGTGACGCGCGTCGGCGACGCGAACGATCTGCAGATGCTCGCGCGCGCGTTCAAGACGTTCCAGGCCGAGCCCGAACGCCCGACGCTGATCATCGTCGACAGCCACATCGGCTATGGCTCGATGAAGCAGGGCACGCACACGGTCCACGGCTCGCCGCTCGGCGAGGAGGACATCAAGCACACGAAGCGGTTCTACGGCTGGCCCGAGGACGCGAAGTTCCTCGTGCCCGACGGCGTGTACGAGCACTTCGCCGCCGGCATCGGCGCGCGCAGCCGTGCGGCGCGCGAGGCTTGGGAATCGATGATGCAGGCGTACGCCAAGGAGCACCCGCAGCTCGCCGACGAGCAGCGCCGGATGCAGAAGCGCGAGCTGCCCGACGGCTGGGACAGCGAGCTGCCGACGTTCAAGCCCGATCCGAAGGGCCTCGCCGGGCGCCAGGCGTCCGAGAAGGTGCTGAACGCGCTCGCGAAGCATTACCCGTGGCTGATCGGCGGCTCGGCGGATCTCGCGCCGTCGACGCTGACCCGGCTGACGTTCGAGGGCGCGGGCGACTTCGGGCCGCACGAGACCGGGCGCAACCTGCACTACGGCATTCGCGAGCACGCGATGGCGGCGGCGATGAACGGCCTCGCGCTGTCGAAGGTCCGCAACTACGGCTCGGGCTTCTTCGTGTTCAGCGACTACTGCCGGCCCGCGATCCGGCTCGCGTCGATCATGGAGATTCCCGTGATCCACATCTTCACGCACGACTCGATCGGCGTCGGCGAGGACGGCCCGACGCACCAGCCGATCGAGCACCTCGCATCGCTGCGCGCGATCCCCGGGCTCTACACGATCCGGCCCGGCGACGCGAACGAGGTCGTCGAGGCGTGGCGGTTCATCGCGCAGCTCAAGCACCATCCCGCGGTGCTCGTGCTGTCGCGCCAGGCGATGCCGACGATCGATCGGACGAAGTACGCACCGGCGAGCGGCATGCAGCGCGGCGCCTACGTGCTCGCCGATGGCGGCGGCAAGCCGGACGTGATCCTGATGGGCACCGGCACCGAGGTCTCGCTGTGCCTCGCGGCGCACGAGCAGCTCGTCGCGCAGGGCGTGAAGTCGCGCGTCGTCAGCATGCCTTGCTGGGAGCTGTTCGAGGATCAGGACGAGGCGTATCAGGAGAGCGTGATCCCGTCGGATGTCACGGCGCGCGTCGCGGTCGAGTTCGCGTCGTCGTTCGGCTGGGAGCGCTACACCGGCCGTCGCGGTCACATCATCGCGATGCAGAGCTTCGGGGCGTCGGCGCCGCTCAAGGAGCTGCAGACGAAGTTCGGCTTCGCCCCCGAGAAGATCGTGGAAGCCGCGAAGACCCAGATCGCACGCACGAAGTAGAGGAGGGCTGACGATGCAGATCGCGATGATCGGACTCGGGCGCATGGGCGCCAACATGGCGCGTCGGTTGATGCGCGGCGGCCACACGTGCGTGGTCTACGACCGCAACGCCGACGCGGTGAAGACGCTCGCGGCCGAGGGCGCGACCGGCGCGACGTCGATCGACGACGTGATCGGCAAGCTCGCGAAGCCGCGCCATATCTGGATCATGGTGCCGGCCGGCGGCCCGACCGAGTCCACGATCGCCGAGCTCGGCGAGAAGCTCGAGCCGGGCGACACGGTGATCGACGGTGGCAACTCGTTCTTCAAGGACGACGTGCGGCGCGCGCGCTCGCTCGCGCTGCGCAAGATCAACTACGTCGATGCCGGCACGAGCGGCGGCGTGTACGGGCTCGAGCGCGGCTACTGCATGATGGTCGGCGGCGACCCCGAGACCGTGAAGCGGCTCGATCCGATCTTCAAGACGCTCGCGCCCGGACGCGGCACCGTCGAGCGCACGCCGGGCCGCGACAAGGCCGGCGGCACCGCCGAGGATGGCTATCTGCACTGCGGTCCGGTCGGTGCCGGCCACTTCGTCAAGATGGTCCACAACGGCATCGAGTACGGCATCATGCAGGCGATCGCCGAGGGCTTCGACATCATGAAGGGCGCCGGCAACGCGACCGTCGACGAGGCGTACCGCTACACGCTGCCGGTCGCCGACATCGCCGAGCTGTGGCGGCGCGGCAGCGTGCTGAGCTCGTGGCTGATCGATCTGACGGCGAAGGCGCTGATCGAGGATCCGGCGCTCGCGAAGTTCTCGGGCCACGTCGCCGACTCCGGCGAGGGCCGGTGGACGGTGATGGCCGCGATCGAGGAGGCGGTGCCCGCGGACACGATCGCCGCGGCGCTGTTCACGCGGTTCCGGTCGCGGATGGAAGAGTCGTACGCCGAGAAGGTGCTGAGCGCGATGCGGTTTCAGTTCGGCGGTCACGTCGAGCGCCCGACGGGAGGCTGAACATGCCGGACATTCGCGTGCTCCCCGATCTCGATGCCGTGAGCCGCGCGGCGGCCGACGAGCTGATCGAGCTCGTGCCGCGCACGGTCGCGGCGCGCGGTGCGTTTCACATCGCGCTGTCCGGCGGCTCGACGCCGAAGCGGTTGTTCAAGGAGCTCGTCACGCGCGCGCGCACGTCGCTGCCGTGGAACAAGATCCACGTGTACTGGGGCGACGAGCGCTCGGTGCCGCCCTGGCACGCGGACTCGAACTACGGCATGGCGAAGTCGGCGCTGCTCGACCCGGTGCGGATCGACTACGCGAAGGTTCGCCGCATGCACGGCGAGGCGTCCGACCTCGACGCGGCGGCCACGGTCTACGAGTGCGACCTCGCCGCGGTGATGACGAACGGCACGCCGGTGTTCGACTACGTGATGCTCGGCATGGGCCCGGACGGCCACTGCGCGTCGCTGTTTCCGAACACGCGCGCGCTCGACGTCACCGATCGCTGGGTCGTCGCGAATCCGGTCGACTCGCCGGTCGCGAAGGGCAAGACCACGCGCCTGACGTTCACGGCGCGCACGATCAACGCCGGCCGCAACGTGCGGTTCCTGATCGCCGGCGCGGACAAGGCCGACGCGCTCGCGCACGTGCTCCAGGGTCCGCGCGATCCGCATCGCTATCCGTCCCAGCTCGTGCAACCCACCTCGGGCTCGCTCGTGTGGTTCGTCGACGCGGCTGCCGCGGCGCAGCTGCAAGGAGGCCCGTCGTGATCCTCGCCGGAGATGTCGGCGGCACGAAGACCGTGCTCGCGCTGTGCGATGCCAGTGCCGGCGGCGTGCGGATCGTGCGCATGGAGATCTATCCGTGCGCCGAGTTCCCGTCGCTCGACGCGATCCTCGACAAGTTCCTGCGGCCGCGCGATGCCGAGGCCCTGTCCGGCGCGTGCATCGGCGTCGCCGGGCCCGTCGTCGACAACACGGCGAAGATCACGAACCTGCCGTGGCAGATCGATGGCCGCGAGCTGTCGCGCCGGTTCGGCGGCATTCGCGTCACGCTGCTGAACGATCTGCAGGCGACGGCGCTCGGCTCGCTCGTCGTGCCGCCGGAGGCGTTCGCGGTGCTGCAGCCGCAGCAGGCGCCGGCGATGCACGGCACGATCGCGGTGATCGCGCCGGGGACCGGCCTCGGCGAGGCCACGCTCGTGTGGGACGGCCATCGCTACTCGGCGCTGCCGTCCGAGGGCGGCCACGCCGACTTCGCGCCGCACACCGACGAGGAGATCGAGCTGTTCAAGTATCTGCGCGAGCTCTACAAGGGCCACGTCAGCTACGAGCGCGTGCTGTGCGGTGACGGCATCGGCGATCTGTACTCGTTCGTGCGCGCGTCGACCGGCACGAAGGAGCCGACCTGGCTGGCGCAGCAGATCGCGACCGGCGATCGCAATGCGGTGATCGCGAAGGCCGCGATCGACAAGACCGACGACGCGTCGGTACACGCGCTCGAGCTGTTCGCGACGCTGCTCGGCGCCGAGGCCGGCAACCTCGCGCTGCGCACGCTCGCGACCGGCGGGGTCGTGATCGGCGGCGGCATTCCGCCGAAGATCTTGCCGGTGCTGCAGACCGGCGCGCTCGTCGAGCGCTTCAACTTCAAGGGACGGTTCCAGGCGTGGACGCGCTCGATCGGCGTTCGCGTGACTCTCGAGCCGCGCGCTGCACTGCTGGGTGCGGCGCACTTCGTCGCGACCAGCAAGTAAGGACACGTGAGGACTTCATGAGCGATAACCCCAGGCCCGCATCGTCCACGTCTCCGCCGCCGGTGGATCACTCGTCCGTCACGGCCGAGATCCTCGGCGACATCTCGTCGCGCAAGCGGCGGCCCGAGCCGACCGCGATCGTGATCTTCGGTGCGACCGGCGATCTCACCGGCCGCAAGCTCGCGCCGGCGCTGTTCAACGTGATGCTCGACAAGAGCCTCACGGATCCGACGGTGATCATCGGCGTCAGCCGCAGCAAGCTGTCGGTGCCCGCGTTCGCAGAGAAGCTCAAGGGCCCGATGGACCAGCACTCGCGCCAGAAGGTCGAGCCCGCGGCGTGGGAGAGGTTCGTCGGCATGCTCGACTACGTCGGTGGCGAGTTCGCCGACGACGCGACCTACGTCGAGCTCAAGGCGCGACTCGAGGCCGCGAAGGCGAAGGGCACGAAGGGCAACCGCGTGTTCTATCTCTCGACGCCGCCCGCTGCGTTTCCGATCATCTTGCAGAAGCTCGAGCAGCACAAGCTGATCGAGAAGGCGGTGCAGCGACCAGGCGTGCCGGGCTGCCGCGTGATCGTCGAGAAGCCGTTCGGCCGCGATCTCTCGACGGCGCGTGCGCTCAACGAGATGATCGGCACGTACCTCCACGAGAGCCAGATCTACCGGATCGATCACTACCTCGGAAAAGAGACGGTCCAGAACATCCTGGTGCTGCGGTTCGGCAACTCGATCTTCGAGCCGCTGTGGAACCGCCAGCACATCGAGTACGTCGAGATCACGGCCGCCGAGTCGATCGGCATCGAGGGCCGCGGCGCGTTCTACGAGGAGACCGGCGTCGTTCGCGACATCATCCAGAACCACCTGCTGCAGGTGATGTCACTCGTCACGATGGAGGTCCCGGCATCGTTTGCCGCCGACGACATTCGCGACGAGAAATCGCAGGTCCTGCGCTCGGTGCGGCCGCTGACGCTGAACGAGGTCGCGAACGATTGCGTGCGCGGTCAGTACCGCGGCTATCGCGACGAGCCCGGCGTCGCGCGCGACTCGCAGCAGTGCACGTACGCCGCGATGAAGTTCATGATCGACAGCTGGCGCTGGATCGGCGTGCCGTTCTACATGCGCGCCGGCAAGAAGCTCGCCGAGCGGCTCACCGAGGTGAACATTCACTTCAAGAGCGTGCCGCTCGTGCTGTTCAAGGAAGAGGCGGCCGGCTCGGTGCTGCAGCCCGCGGTGCTGACGCTGCGGATCCAGCCGCACGAAGGCATCTCGCTCCGGTTCGTCGCGAAGGTGCCGGGCGAGAACATCAACGTCGGTAACGTCGTCATGAACATGACGTACGCTGATGCGTTCAAGCGGCCGATCGCCGAGGCGTACGAGCGCCTGCTGCTCGACTGCATGCGCGGCGACGCGACGCTGTTCAACCGCCGCGACTCGGTCGATCGCGCGTGGGAGCTGATCCAGCCGGTGCTCCAGGTCTGGGAGGCGACGCCGGGCGTCCACTTCTACGAGCCCGGGAGCGCGGGGCCGGCGGCCGCCGACGAGATGATCGGCCGTCACGGCCACAGCTGGCGCGAGCTCGTTCCGCAGCGCTGACGCGGAGTTCCGAAGTTCTCGGAACCCGCGACGTGGCGCGCTGTCCCAAGCGCGTGATCCGCCGTCACGTCCTCGCCGCGCTTGCCAAGGGGATCACGGCAGCCGACGAGGGCGTCGCACGCGAGGCGCTCGGCCGGATCGACTTCATCCTGCGCGGCCGCGCGAAGAAGCGGCTGTCCGGCGCGCTCGTCGACGCCGCGCTCGCGACCGGCGTGTACGGCGACGACGATCCGCACGCGACCCGCCACCTGCTGCGCGCCGCGGCGCTGATCGTGCGCGGCGAGACCGTCGAGCTCGGCGATCGCGACGCGGTCCGCCGCGCCTACGAGGATCGTCCGATCGTCGCGCCGCCGCGGCTGCCGGTCGCGTCGATCGCGGCCGCGGTGATCGTCGTCTCGATGGCGACCGCGTTCGGCGCGGCGGTTCGCCACGCGCCGCCGCCGATCGAGCTCGGGTTCACGCGACCCGCGCCGCGCCCGGCGGCCGGCGCGTATCGCGACGGCGGTGCACCGGTGCGCGATCGCGAGCTCGATCAGGTGCTCGCGTTCGACCTGCCGCGCGTCGTCGCCGATCGCGGCAAGGCGGCGACGCTGCGCGATCACTCCGCGTTCGTGCGGCTCGGCTCCGGCGCCGAGGCGTGGCGCGGCCTGATGGACGCGCTCGCGCACTACGACGGCGCCGACTCGCGGCTCGACGACGCGAAGTCGACGCTGCGCGCGCACGTCCAGCACGTGTCCGACGAGCTCGCGGCCGCAAACCTCGGCTACTTCCTCGACGTCGAGTTCACGAACCGCGGCGAGCCGGTGCTCGCGTCGTATCGGGTCGAGAAGGTCACCTTCGTGCGCGCCGGTGATGACAAGATCCGCGTGCTCGATCTGTCGCGGCTCGCGGTGGCCGACGATGCCCGGCCGGTGCTCGGCCTCAAGCCCGAGGGCATGAACGACGCGATGGTCGTGCTCGATCAGATCGACGAGCACGTCAAGACGCAGCTGCTGCCGGTCCTGCACGGCGCGAGCTACGCGATCGCCGACGACTGGTGGACCGGCAGCGCGCGGGGTCGGGCGGCATCGCGTTCGGTCGCGAGCGCGATCCGGCGCGAGCTGGGCGCCGCGCTCGGCCGCGATGCCGGGTCGACCGAGACGGCGACCGCGCGACTGCGCAAGCTGATGCTCGCGTCGGTGCGTCATCACGAGGCGCAGCACGGGATCGAGCAGGAGTCGCCGCCGGGCTACCCGGCCGTGCTCGCGACGCTCGTCGGGCCGGTGCGCGATGCCGCGGGCCGGCCGAATCGCGCTGCGGTCCGCGCGCGCAACGAGCTGTCCGCGTACACGAGCCAGATCGCGAGCGACATGTGGCTGCCGCAGGTCGCGCTGTGGAACCTGTCGCGCAGCGCGTTCCAGCTCGCGCGCCGCGGCTCGCCGGAGTCGTTCGTCGCCGTGATCGTGATCGAAGGGCTCGCGCGCCAGCTCGGCATCCCGTCGCCCGGGCCCGTGATCCACGGCGGCGCGATCGACCGCGACCGGCTCGCGGCGCTGGTCGGTCCGCTGTCCGAGCGGTCGACGTTCGAGCTGCGCTCGGCGGCGGCGCGGCTGTGGCAGGAGCTGTTCGGCGAGCCGCTCGTCCGGCTGGTCGACGACGTGTTCGGCGAGTAGCATCGCGGTGTGGATTCGCAGTCGCTGCCGCGGGCCGGGGAGCCCGACGATCTGGTCGCCGCGCTCGCCGCGACCCGGATCGAGCAGCGCGATGCCGCGACGCGCCTCCTGATCGCGATGGGCCCCGAGGTCGCGCAGCGCGTGCTGCGCTGGGGCGACGCGCCGCCGTCCAATCGCGCCCGCCGGCTGTGGACGTACACCGGGATCCACCTGCGCCGCGCCGAGGTCGCGCTGCGCCGCACGCTCGCCGCGCCGATCGAGCACGCGGGCACGCTCGCCTCGGCGCTCGACGCGATCGCCGCCCAGCGCGGCGTGCTCGTCGCGACCGATCTGCCGGCGGAGGCACAGCGCCCGGTGTCGCTCGCGCTCGACGATGCGACGCTGCTGTCGGCCGCCGACGAGGCCGCCGCGCAGGCGGGCTGCCGGATCGTCCAGCACGCGCGCGGCGAGCTCGCGGTCGAGGCGATGCCGGAGCCGCGCTATCCGGCCGCGTACAGCGGGCCGATGCGGATCCGCGTCGTCGAGCTGCAGACCACGCGCACGAGCGACTTCGTCGCGACCCGCACGTCGACGACGGCACGGCTGCGGATCGACTGGGAGTGGCCGGTGTCGCCGCTCGGTTCGGTCGCGGTGCAGCTCGCGGACAGCTCGCGCGTCTACGAGGTCGCGCCGGTCGCGGCGGTCGTCAGCGTCGGCACGATCGCCGAGGTCGTCGTCGAGCTGCCGACGCGGCCGCGGCTCGCGATCGCCGGCGACGTTCACGCCGAGCACGACGGCGAGCAGCAGGAAGTCACGCTGCGCGTGCCCGGCACGACGACCGCGCACGGCATCACGGTGGCCGCGCAGCTGCAGGATGGCTGTCACCTCGTCGTCGAGACGCAGGATCCGGTGCGCGTCACCGCGACCGGGCTGCACGGCCTGTCACCGATGATCCTCGCGATCGCGACGACCGGCGAGGAAGGCATCCCGCAGGTCCATCGCGTGCGAACGACCGGCAGCGGCGCGATCACCGAGCGCTGGGGCCTGCGGTTTCGCGAAGGCTTCGGCGCGGTCGCCGAGCTGCGGCTCCGGATCAGCGCGCCGCCGAGCCGCGCGACCTTGCCGTTCGTCTTGCCCGCGATCGAGCTGCCGTAGCTTTCGCCTTCGGCTTCGGCGTGCGCGCGGGGCGCTTCGGTGCGGCCGGTGCCGGCAAGGTTCCGAGCGTCGCGACGAGCTTCTTCGGCGCCTGCGCGCGATAGCTCTCGTCGATCCAGGCCTTCAGCATGTCGACGGGGATGTCCTCACGGTCGTCAAACGATGCCGAGACCCAGCCGCTCTTGCCGAGGCCGTACGCCGTGGGTTTCACGAACGGCAGCATGAGCGCGACCTCGCTCGACTGCGGCAGCTTGCACGAGATGCCGAGCGGCTCTCCCTCGAGGCTCAAATACGCGAACGTCTTGTCCTTGACCGCGAGATCGAGGTGGCCAGGCCACGGGCTCTTCGTGTGAGCGCCGGGGTAGGCGAGGCCGAAAGCGCGCAGCTCGCGCAGGATCGCATCGGTCGCCACCGTCGAGCGCGAGGCCTTCTTCGACATCGGCGCAAAGTTTACGTGCAACCACCCTGTCGCGCGGCGTGGGCCAGCCAACAATTCTGTGGATCCTTGATGATTCTCGTCGTATGGGTCCCAATTGAGTCATGCCTCCCACGAACGAACGCCGTGACGTCGTCGGGCAGGTAGCAGATGGGCCATGGGCGCTCATCCTCGCGTCGTTCGCGCTGTCCGGTCGGACCGGCGAGCTCGTGCTGACGTCGAGCGATGCCAAGCTCTACCGGATCGCGTTCGTCGACGGCCAGGTGGTCGCCGCGTTCTCGCCGCTCGCCGCCGATTCGGTCGCGCGGATCGCGCTGACGAGCCACCTCGTGTCGTCGACGCAGGTCGCGACGATCTACAAGCGGATCGCGGCGAGCCCGCAACGCGACGAGGTCGAGGTCGTCGCGGAGGCCGCGCGGCTGTCCGATGACCAGGCCGCCCGGCTGCGCCGGCGCGTGCTCGTCCAGCGCACCGCGCGCACGTTCTCCGTCGATCACGGCAGCTTCGTGTTCAAGCCGGAGGTCACGCTGCCGTACGTCCCGGACGTCGCGGTCTCGATCCACGCGCCGATCTATCTCGGGATCCGGATGAACCTGTCCGAGACCCGGCTCGCCCACGACCTGCGCCAGCTCGGCACGCGGTTCCTGCTGCCGGCCGGCGCGGACGTCACGCCGTTCGAGCTCGCGCACGGCGATGCGCCGATCGTCCAGTCGCTGCGCGACGGCGCATCGCTGCCCGAGCTCGATGCGCTGCATCGCGAGATCGCGCCGCGCACCGCGCAGGCGATCGTGTACGCGCTCGTCGCATGCGATGTCTGCAAGGTGACGTCGGTCGTCTCCGGCGAGCACGAGGTGCCGACATCGCCGTCGCTGTCCGCGACGATCACCGCGGAGTACCTGCCGGAGCAGATCCAGCAGCTCGCGGACATCGAGGACATGCAGTCGCGCACGCGGACGAACACGTGGCCGAAGCCGCGCCCGGCCGCGACGCCGATCCCCGAGCGCCGCGTCGCGCAGAACACGATCCCGCGCACGCGCACGGCGTCCGGAAGCGGCGAGATCCGGCCGCCCGCGATGGCGCGTACGCGGACCGAGTCGGCGTCGCCGGTCGCGCCGCGCACGATCACGCCACGCGAGCCCGAGATTCGCGCGCTGATCGCGGCGAAGCACTCGCTGGTCCAGCAGCACGCGGATCACTTCACGCTGCTCGGCGTGTCGTCGCAGGAACCGATGGACGTGATCCGGTCCGCGTACGTCGCGCTGCTCTCGCACCTCCAGCCGGATCGGCTGCCGACGCTCGATCCGGTCACGACCCGGATGGCACATCAGGTGTACGCGGCGATCAACAACGCGTATCGCGTGATCGGCGATCCGGCGCTGCGCGCGGTGTACGCGGCGTCGCTCCACAAGTCGGTACAGACGAAGATCGTCGAGGACACGCTCGGTGCCGAGCAGGCATTCCACCGCGGGCTGATCGCGCTGCGCCGCGAGGACCTCGTCGAGGCCGTGACCGAGCTGTCGCGCGCGACGCAGCTCGCGCCGAACGACGTCGATTACTTCGCGATGCTCGCGTGGGCGCGGTTCTGCGCAGCGACGGACAAGCACGCGATCGCACTCGATACGCGGCGCGCCCTCGAGCGCGCGGTCCACAAGTCGCCGAAGCCGATGATGGCGCGGTTCTACCTCGGCCGCGTCGAGCGCATGCTCGGCCGGATCGAGGAGGCGCTCTATCACTTCCGCGAGGTGCTCGAGCAGGAGCCCGGCAACGTCGACGCCGCGACCGAGATCCGGATGCTCGCGCCGCGCGTGCAGGCGCAGCGCCATCGTCGCTGAGGCGCGCCATGCCGTCTTGATGTAATGCGCGGCGGCGTCGCGACCTCTCCCGTCATGACGCTCCCACTCATCGATCAGGCCACGTTCGATTCGCTCGCGAAGCAGCCCGGCACGACGCTGCTCGACTTCACCGCCGCGTGGTGCGGCCCGTGCAAGCAGATGCACCCCGTGCTCGAGAACCTCGCGATCGAGTACACGGGGCAGGTCCGGTTCGTCGCGATCGACGTCGACCACGAGCCCGCGCTCGCCGAGCGGTTCGGCGTGCGATCGATGCCGACGTTCGTCGTGCTCCGCGATGGCCGCGAGGTCGGGCGCTTCGTCGGAAGCCGGCCGCGCCGGTTCGTCGCCGGCGTGCTCGATCGCGCGCTCGCCGGGGACGTTCAGATCGCGGCGCCCTGAGCGTCGAGCATGCAGCGCTCGAGCTCCTTGCGCGCGCGATGCAGCAGCACCGCGACGTGACCGGGCGTGAGCCCGAGCGCCGACGCGGCTTCCTCGCCGGACAGCTCCTCGAGCACGCGCAGCGTGACGACGTGGCGGTGCGCGTCGCCGAGCTTCGCCATGCAGCCGACGACCTGCGCGGCCTCGGTTGCCTGCTCGAGCGCGTCGAGCGGCGACGGCCCGGTCGATGCGAGCGGCGCGTCGTCGAGCTCGACGTGCTCGCGCGAGCGATGGTGGCGGCGACGCGCGTTGCGAGCCGCGTTGCGCACGATCGTCGACAGCACGCGCGCGGCGTCGTCGGGCCGGTCCCGCAGTGCGTCCGAATCGCTGCGCGCGAGCAGCGTGCGAAACGCGTCCTGGACGATGTCGAGCGCGTCGGCGGCGCCGAGGCCTTCACGACGCGCGATCGCCGCGAGCCGGCTCGCGTGATCGCGCGCGAGGCCGGCGACCCAGTCGCCACAGCAGCAGGCAGGTACGTCGGACATGAGTGCCTCGGGAGAGGTCTCGACGAGCCCCAGTATTACACGCAAAAAACGTCAGGACTTTCCGCGGTCCACGCGACGCAGCAGCTGATCGTCGCCGAGCCGGGTCGCGATCGCGCGCGCCCGCGCCCGGGCCGGCTCGCCGTCGGCGCCCTGGATCCACGCGAGCATCAGCAGGCCCATGACGCGCAGCCGCGTGTAGCCGCCGTCTCCGGCATGCTCGCAGGCGCGGTGCGCGATCGCGGTCGCCTCCTGCGTGCGGCCGAGCTTGTGATAGCCGTACGCGAGCCCGGCGTCGCGGCGATAGCTCGCGAACGGATGGCGATCGATCGCGGGCAGGCTCTCGTACAGCGCGAGCGCGGTCGCGTGGTCGCCGGCGCGGTTCTTCTGGTACGCGCGCTGATCGACGAGCCGGGCGCGAAAGCAGTCGCGATCCTCGTCGGCGAGCGTCGCCGCCGCGAGCAGGCGCTCGGCGCGATCGAGCGCGGCGTCGACGGCCGGGTTGCCGGAGCCGTCGTGGCTCGCGATGAAGCCCTCGACGAGCGCGTGCTCGATCCGCGCGGCGTCGTAGTCGGCGGGCAGGGCGCCGAGCGTGTCGCGGACGCGTCGCGCGTGTAGCGTCGCCTGCGCGATGTCACCGCTGCGCAGCGCGTGCGTGACGTGGCCGAGCTGGACCCAGACGCGCGCGCGTGACTCCGACACCGGCGGGCGATCCCACAGCCGCAGCTGATCGAGGCACAGCGCGACCGGCAGATCGTTGAACGGGCTGTGATAGACGCCCATCCAGCGCACGCGCTGCTCGATCGACGCCGGCACGCCGAACACGCGCAGCAGGCGCTGGCCCCACACACCGCCGTCCTTCTGGCCACGCGTCCGCAGCCGGCGCAACGCGCGCTCGACCGACGCGACGTCGTCGCCGTCCGCGTGCTCGACGAGCCGCCACGCGACCGCGGTCAGCGTGTCGTGGTGGTCGACGAGCGCGGACAGAAAGTCCGCCCACGTGATCCCGGGGTGTCCGGGATTCTGTCCGGTCGTGTCGGCCATCTGCGCCTTACAACTATGCCTCGAAGGCAGGCGTGTCATGAAGCAAGCAGATACCTACGTCGTCGTCGATCTCGAGGCGACCTGTGACGATCGCGGGACGATCCCGCGCGAGGAGACCGAGATCATCGAGATCGGCGCGGTGCTCGTCGATGGTCGCGCGCTGACGACGATCGCCGAGCTGATGCTGTTCGTGCGGCCGACGCTGCACCCGATCACCGCGTTCTGCACGCAGCTGACGACGATCACGCCGGCGATGGTCGAGCACGCACCGACGTTCCCGGCCGCGGCACGCCGGCTCGCGGCGTTCGGCGAGGGCGCGCTGTTCTGCTCGTGGGGCAACTACGATCGCAACCAGCTCGCCGCCGAGGCCGCGCGGCACGGCATCGCGCCACCGCTCGGGCCCGACCACTGGAACCTGAAGAACGCGTTCGCGAAGCTGCTCGGCAACGAGCGGCTCGGCAATCGCGAGGCGTTCGCGCGCGTCGGGCTCGCGCCGACCGGCACGCACCACCGCGGGATCGACGACGCGCGCAACATCGCGCGTCTGTTACCGTACTGCCTGAGGCGCGTACCGGTTCCGGGCTGATCACTTGCGCGCGTTCATCTGCTCGGCACGCGCGCGCGCCTCGGCGAGCGGCGGCACGCCCATCTCCTCGCGCTCGTCGTCGGTCGTCGCGGGATCGACCTCGTAGAGCACCCACGGCGCGTCGGGACCGGCCTTCTGGTACTGCGTGCCGTACTTCTGCGGCTTCTTCTCGTACATCAGCTTGCGATCGAGCGCCGCGGCCATCAGCCAGCGCGCGGTGTCGTGCGTCGGATCGAGCTCGACGGCGCGGCGCGCGTAGTCGTACGCGTGCTGGATCTCGTCGGGCGTGTCGCCGTGCTGGAACACCATCGCGGCGTGAAACCAGTCATCCGCGGTCTTCGCGCCACCGGCGTCGACGATCTGCTGGACGCGCACGCGGCGGGCGCGATCCTGCGGCGCGACGACGTTCCAGTCGATGTGGTCGGACTGCCGCGCCGCTTGATCGGCATCGTGGAGCTGCGCGAGCTCGGCGTTCGACTTCGCGCGGTGCGCGGCGATCACGGCCGTGACGTGCTCGACCGCGGTTGGCCATCGCGGATCGGCGTGCAGGCTCGCGAGATCCGGATCCTGCTTCAGATGATCGATCGTGACCGCGCGGCCATCGACGCGATCGAGTGCGGCGAACGCGCGATCGCGTGCGCCGGCCTGCGCGTGGCAGCACGCGGCGTCGTACCAGTCACCGGCCTGCTCGAGCAGCGACCCGCACGCTGCCCAGTCCTTGCGCTCGTACGCCGCGACGCCCTGCCGCTTGAGCGCGCGCTGCTGCTTGCGCGTCAGCGCGGGTTGCGGCGAGGGCGCGGGCGCCGGCGCGGGCTTCGCACACCCGGCGGCCACGAGCAGCGCGAGCCACCGCATCGTCATGGCTGCTTGACGAACGTGATCTTGCGGATCGTGACCGGCGTCGACGGCTTGTCGTTCGGGCCGCGCGGGACGTTCGCGATCGCGGTGACGATCTCGACCTCCTTGCACTGACCGAACACGGTGTGGCGGTTGTCGAGGTGCGGCGACCGGACCTCGTCGATGAAGAACTGGCTGCCGTTCGTGCTCGGGCCGGCGTTCGCCATCGCGAGCGAGCCCGGCTTGTTGACGAGGTCCGGTGACAGCTCGTCGGCAAACGTGTAGCCGGGCCCACCGGTGCCGACGCCGAGTGGATCGCCACCCTGGATCATGAACCCCGGGATCACGCGGTGAAAGACCAGCCCGTCGTAGAACGGCTTGCCCTTCACGATCTTGCCGGTCTTGGGATCGGTCCACGGCTTCTGGCCGGTCGCGAGGCCGATGAAGTTCGCGACCGTCGCCGGCGTCTTGTCGGCGAACAGCTCGCAGTGCAGCGCGCCCTTCGTCGTGTCGATCGTCGCGACGATCTTCGTGCCGGTGCCGCGCAGGGTCTTCGTGTACGTCGCGAGATCGGCGGCGACCGGCGGCCGGATGTCGCTCTCGACGGACATCTCGATCCGGCGATTCGCGCGCCGCCCGTCGTCGCTCGAGTTGTCGCGCTGCGGGTTCTCCATGCCGCGGCCCCGCGCGACGAGCCGGCGCGCCGGGACGCCGCGCTTCTGGAAGTACTTCGAGAGCGCGTCGGCGCGCTGCTGGCTCAGCTTCTGGAGGTAGACGCCGGAGCGATCGTTATCGGGCGCGGTGTCGTCGGTGTAGACGTCGATCACGATCTTCGACTGCGCCTCTTTCACGATCGCCTTCGCGATCGCGTCGAGCAGCGGCTGCGCGTCCTTCTTGATCGTCGCCTCGCCGACCTCGAACACGATGTCGGTCGACAGCGACGGTGATTGATCGAGCTCGACGCGGGTCGAGGTCACGTCGATCACCGGCAATGCCGGCGGCGGGACTTTCGGCGCCGCGGGGGGCGGGGGTGCGGGAGGCGCGGCCGCCGCAGGGATGGCCGCGAGCAGCAGGAGAAACGTGCAGGCGCGCATGCGGCGAATCTAGCGCACGCCGGGTAGGATTCGCCCGTGTCGAAGCGCCTGACGCCCAGCGACGCGATGTTCCTCTACGGGGAGACGCGCGAGACCATGATGCACGTCGGTGGGCTGCTGCTGTTTGCCACCCCACCGGATGCCGATCCGGACCACTTACGTCACTTGATGGACGAGGTTCGGGGCGGGCTGCCGGTCCAGCCGCCGTGGAGCTACAAGCTGCGTCACCCCGACTGGCTGTCCCATCCGCTCCAGGCCTGGGACGAGAGCGAGGTCGACCTCGAGTACCACGTGCGACGGACCGCACTGCCGTCCCCCGGCGACGAGCGCGAGCTCGGCATCGTCGTGTCGCGGCTGCACGGCAACGCGCTCGACATGCACCGCCCGCCGTGGGAGGTCCACCTGATCGAGGGCCTCAACGACGGCCGGTTCGCGCTCTACGTCAAGGTGCACCACGCGCTCGTCGACGGCTACTCCGCGATGCGCGTCCTCGTCCACGCGCTCAGCAAGGATGCCGAGGAGCGCGATCGCCCGCTGTTCTTCTCGGTGCCGCCGCCCGGCCGCAAGCCGCGCGAGCCGCAGCCCGACGAGCACGACCACGAGTCGGGCGGGCTGCACTGGACCGAGCTCGCAGCGGCGGTGCGCGCGCAGTACGGCGCGACGAAGACCGTCGTGCGCGCGCTGCGCAACGTCGTGCGCGACGAGGAGCTCGTGACGCCACGCCAGGCGCCACGCTGCATCCTCAACGGCCGGATCAGTCGCAGCCGGCGGTTCGCGACCCAGACGGTCGCGCTCGATCGCGTCAAGGCGATCGCGAA
Organism: Kofleriaceae bacterium; assembly: GCA_035715365.1. GTDB lineage: Bacteria > Myxococcota_A > Polyangia > Haliangiales > Haliangiaceae > JABFXX01. Next base: position 85,089 of record DASTLB010000019.1, read on the forward strand.
GGCGACGGGCGGCACGCTGAACGACGTGATCCTCGCGCTGTCGGCGACGAGCCTGCGCCGCTACCTGCTCGAGCAGAACGCGCTGCCCGACGATCCGCTGATCGCGATGCTGCCGGTCGCGATCCGGCCGAAGGGCGATGCCGGTGGTGGCAACGCGGTCGGCTCGATCCTCGCGTCGCTCGCGACCGACATCGAGGATCCGGCCAAGCAGCTCGCGTCGATCATCCACTCGACGACGCGCGCGAAGCACCAGCTACAGGGGATGTCGCGGATCGAGATCCTGTCGTACAGCGCGCTGATGCTCGCGCCGGCAGTGCTCAACATGATCCCGGGCATCGCCGGCCACATGAAGCCGACGTTCAACATCGTGATCTCGAATGTCCCCGGGCCGAACGACCACCTCTACTTTCGCGGTGCGCAGCTGCAGTGCTCGTACCCGCTCTCGATCCCGGTGCACGGCCAGGCCCTCAACATCACGTGCTCGAGCTACGCCGGGCAGATCGGATTCGGGTTCACCGGGTGCCGCGATACCGTCCCGCACCTGCAGCGCCTCGCGGTGTACTGCGGCGACGCGATCGACGAGCTAGAACGTGCCGTAGCATGAGCGTCGTCGAGACCACGTCGGGCAAGGTCCGGGGCGCGATCCGGGGCGGCATCGCGACGTGGCGCGGGATTCCGTACGCGCACGCCGCGCGGTTCGGCGCGCCCGAGCCGGTCACGCCGTGGCACGGCGAGCGCGACGCGACGCAGTTCGGGCCGGTCGCGATGCAGTCACGCGATGCGCGCGCGATGCTCGTCAGCGGCGTCACCGACAAGACGGTGATGTCCGAGGACTGCCTCGCGCTCAACATCTACGCGCCGGCCGCCGACGCTCGCCGGCGACCGGTGATGGTGTGGATCCACGGCGGCGCGTTCATCATGGGCGCCGGCTCGCAGCCGCTCTACAACGGCACCGCGTTCGCGCGCGATCACGACATCGTCGTCGTCACGCTGAACTACCGGCTCGGGCTGCTCGGGTTTCTCTACCTCGGGGACCTGCTCGGCGCCGGCTACGCCGCGGGCAACTACGCGCTCCAGGATCAGATCGCGGCGCTGCGCTGGGTCCGTGACAACATCGAGCGGTTCGGCGGCGATCCGGCGAACGTCACGGTGATGGGCGAGTCCGCGGGCGCGATCTCGATCGCGACGCTGCTCGGCATGCCGGCCGCGCGCGGGCTGTATCACCGCGCGATCCTGCAGAGCGGCGCGTCCGGGCTGTCGCCACCGCTGCGCGCGGATGCGACCGCGCTCGCCGCTGACGTGCTCGTCGAGCTGAAGACCGATGTCCGCGCGCTGTTCGAGCTGTCGGCCGAGCAGCTGATCGACGCGCAGGAGCACGTGAGCCGGACGAAGGGGCTCGCGTCGTTCGCGCCGTACGTCGACGAGGTCACCGTGCCGCGGCTGCCGCTCGAGAGCGTCGCCGCCGGCGATGCGGCGGGCGTGCCGATCCTGCTCGGCAGCAACCGCGACGAGTGGCGGCTGTTCGACGTGTTCTTCGGCGACGCGGTCACCCAGCCGCTGATCGGCGTGCTGCGCGACAAGCTCGGCCCCGAGACCGCGCGATTCCACGCCGCATACCGCGACGCGCGCGCGGACCGCTCCGACCACGACGCGTGGATCGATCTGATCGGCGACGTCGCGTTCCGGATCCCGATGATCAAGCTCGCCGAGGCGCAGGCCGCGCACGCACCGGTGTGGATGTACCGGTTCGACTACACGACGCCTGCGTTCGGCGGTCGCCTCGGCGCCGCGCACGCGCTCGAGCTGCCGTTCGTGTGGAACACCGTCGATCAGCCGGCGACCCAGATGCTGCTCGGCGGCGACGCCGCGGCGGCCGCGCCGCTCGCGCGCTCGATCCACGACGCGTGGGCGCGGTTCATCCGCGGCGGCGATCCGAACGGCGGCGCGCTCGACTGGCCGCGCTACGAGCGCACGCAGCGCACGACGCTGATCCTGGATCGCACGCCGCACACCGTCGACGATCCGGGCGGCTCGCTACGCGCGCTCTGGCAGTGACGCGACGAGCCGATCGCGCAGCGCGCGTTCTTCCGCCGCGTCGTCGAACACGTACATCCCGTGCGCCCACGTGAACACCGCGGCCGGCTTGTCCGCGGAGCCACCGTCGACGAGCGGCACGACGTGCAGGTGGACGTGCGGGAACGAGGTCAGCAGCGGCTCGGCGGAACCGAGCGCGGCGATGTACACGCGACGCGCGCCGAACACGCGATCGACGGCGCGTCCGACCTGCCACGCGAGCTGGTGCAGCGCCTCGTACTCCGGCCACGCGAGCGCCTCGATCCGCTCGGCGTGACGGCGGAGCGCGATCACGACGTGGCCCGGGCGCGCCGCGAACCGCGCCAGCATCGCGTACGCGTGCGCGTTGTCCGCGATCACCGCGCCGGGGGGACGGCACAGCGGGCAATCATCGCCGCGATCGGCGGCGATCCGCGCGAGCGCCTCCGGGCGACCGACGTGCCGCATCACCGCGCGCTCGTCGGCGCGACGGTCGCGGCGTAGGTCTCGAGCGGACGCGGCACGACGCGCGGTGCGCCGAGCTGCTTGCCCGGACCCGGGAACGCGATGCGGCTCGTGCCCGTGAACGGCGCCGGTCGCGGGGTCGCTGCCAGCTGGGCGCGCAGCTGGACGAGTCGGTCGCGATCGAGCCAGTACAGTGGGCTCGCGAGCGCGAGCGCCGCGCTGTACGCCATCGTCGGGTCGTTCACCGGCGCGCCGGTCCACGCCTGGAGCGCCATGCGTCGCGCCCCGGGCTGGTGCTCGGCGAACGCGATCACCGCGTCGAGCGTCGCGCGATCGCGGGCGAGCGCCTGATCGATCGCCGGCGTCCCGACCTCCCACGACTCGATCATCGCCTCGTTGCACAGCGCGAATTCCCGATACGTCGCCGGCGCGCGCGGCAGCCCGTCGCCCGAACGCGCGCGGATCGCGACGAAGTAGATCGCGGCGATCCGCTCGGGCGCGCCGAGCACCGCGGCGATCGGCACCGGATGATTCGCGAGATCGCGCGCGTCGAACGTGCCGGTGGCGGCGTCGAGCGCGACGACGATCGCCTCGGGCCGCAGCGTGACGCGGATCAGCTGGTCGCCGTACTGCTCGCCCGGCCAGCCGGCGCGCGTCGCCCACGGCGCGTGCCACGCGAACCGCATCTTCGCGAACGTCGTCGTCGCGAGCACGCGCGCCATCGGATCTCTGCGCTCGTGCGCGAGCGTGTACAGCAGCTGCGCGAGGAACGACGCGCCGTTCGTCGGAGATTCCGCGCGCACGAGCAGCGGACCCCCGGCGCGCAGTGCCTCGATCTGCTCGGCGGTCGTCCACGTGTAGAGCGTGCGGCGCGCGTAGCGATCCGGTGGTAGCGCATCGCCGGCGAGCGCCTGGATCGCGCGTGTCGCCGGGTCGGTCGGCGCGCTGGCGGCTGGGTCCGGTGGCGGCGTGGTGCGCGGCGCCGCCGGTGCGCTGCACGCGAGCAACGACGTCGCGAGCACGGCGGGTCGCTTGCTCCGGCGGCGAGCCATGCCGCATCGTAGCAGGGGTGGCGACCCGGTTCGACCGCGCGCTGTCCGACGCGCACGTCCAGCTCGTGCACGCGCGCCGGGTCGCGACGCTCGGCAAGCCGCACGTCCACGCCGAGGCGATGATCTTCGTGCCGCTGTCGGGCTCGCTCGCGTTCGCGATCGCCGGCGCGACCCGGATCGCCGACGCGCAGCACGCGCTCGTCGTGCGCGGCGGCACCGAGCATCGCCACGCACCGAGCGAGGGCGTCGAGTACGCGATCGCGTACGTCGATGATCGCGCGCTCGCCGCCCGGTTGCCGGACGCGCGCCGCAACGAGCTCGCGTTCCGGTTCGCGAACACCGCGCTCGTCCGCGAGCTCGCGGGCGAGCTGCTCGAGCTCGCGGCCGCGACGCCGCGCGACGGCGACGCGATCGCCGCGGCGACGCTGCTGCTCGTCGTCCAGGCGACGCGCGGCCACGCGATCGCGGATCCGCACGCGCCGTTGCCCGACGACGACCGGCTCGCCCGCGCGATCGAGCTCGCGCGCACCCGCTACCGCGACGGCATCTCGACCGCCGAGCTCGCGGCCGCGGCGCGCATGTCCCCGCGCAGCTTCGAGCGCGCGCTGCTGCGAGCGTGCGGCACGACGCCGCGCCGGCTCGTCGAGGAGCTACGGCTCGCCGAGGCGAAGGCGCGGCTCGCGGCGGGGCGCGAGACCGTCACCGCGGTCGCGTACGACCTCGGCTACAAGAGCCTGTCGCACTTCGTCCGGCGGTTTCGCGCGACGTTCGGCGTCACCCCGACCGCGGTGTCGCGAAAAGGCTAACGGACGCCGGAGCGAGGCAAGCACCGCGTCGGGGCACGCCCTAGCTTGCCTGCCATGACGACGACGTTTCATTGCACCTCCTGTGGTCGAGCGATCTTCTCGTCGGACGCGATCCTGCGCCGCGTGACGCTGTCGGCGTTCGGCGGCCACCGCGCCGAGGCCTACGCGATCCGCGAGGCGATCGATCCCGACGGCCTGCGCCGCTACGACGTCTCGCTGCACGAGGGCTGGTACTGCTGCCGGTTCATCATGATGCGGATGACGCACGACAAGTTCGGCACCGGCGACGCTCTGCTCGTCTACGCCGACTCGGTGACCGAGGCGGCCGACGGCGCGACGCGCGCGGTCGCGAAGCCGCACGCCGCGATCCGGCTCGACACGTTCGATCACGACGCGGTGATCCGGTCAGACGACAACGCGGGCAAGCTGCTCGTCGTCAAGCACGGCGCGATCTGGTGTCCGCCGTGCCGCCACATGGATGCGATCATCGATCGCGTCGTCGCGCGCGGCGCCCTGCCGGACGTCCGGTTCTTCGAGCTCGATATCGATCACGAGCCCGAGATCGCGGCGCGATTCGACACCGGCTCGATCCCGTTCTTCGTGTTCTATCGGGACGGCAAGCGGCTCGTGCTGCCCGAGCTTCCCGGTGTGCGCGTCATCGCGGGCGGCATCGTCGGGGCGCTGAGCGAGAAGCAGCTGATCGCGATCTGCCAGGCGCTCGCGCAACCTGGCGTCGCGGCTGCGTGATCCGATCGCGCGTAAGCGCGCGCGGTCCGCCTCGTTGAAAGGCAAACAGCGAGGACGGACATGAAGACGTTTGCATGGCTCGGGATCACGATGGTCGCCGCGGCGGGCTGCGGCGGTGCGAAGTCGATGAAGTCGGTGGCGGCGTCGCCGAGCAGCGGGATGGCCGCGCCGAGCGTCGCGGCAGCCGACTCCGCGGGCGCGCCGGCGCCGGGCGCGACGGTCGCGACCGACGGCACGAGCCCGGCGCGGCCGATGCCGATCGCGGCGGCCGAGCTCACCGCAGGCATCTGGGACGACAACCTCAACTACAGCTTCTTCGAGCCGTACGCGGCGAAGATGGCCGCGCAGTCGCAAGACCTCGCGGCGTTCGCGCGCGGCGAGCAGGCCGCGGCGCACCAGCAGCTCGGCCAGCGCGGTCAGAAGACCGAGCTCGACATCCAGCTGATCGTCGACACGACCGGCAGCATGGGCGACGAGATGCAGTACCTCAAGTCCGAGCTCGGCACGATCGCGCAGCAGATCAAGCAGCGGTTCCCGACGGTGACGCCGCGGTGGAGCCTCGTCGCCTACAAGGATCGCGGCGACGAGTACGTCACGCGCAAGTTCGAGTTCACGCCGGACCTCGCGCGGTTCCAGCGCGATCTCGCGGCGCAGTCGGCGGGCGGCGGCGGTGACTTTCCCGAGGCGGTCGTGCCCGCGTTCGAGTCCGGGCTCGCGCAGCACTGGCGCGCCGATGCGAGCGTCGCCCGCGTCGTGCTGTGGGTCGCCGACGCGCCGCCGCATCCGGGCGAGGGCGCGCAGTTCGCGCGGCTCGTGCGCAAGGCGCGCGATCTCGACGTCCACGTCTATCCGATCGCGTCGAGCGGCATCGACGACGGCACCGAGTACCAGATGCGTGCCGCGGCGCAACTCACCGGTGGCCGCTACATCTTCCTCACGAACGACTCCGGGGTCGGGAACGACCACGCCGAGCCGCATATCCCGTGCTACTCGGTCACCTACCTGAAGGACGCGATCATCCGCGTGATCGGGAGCGAGCTGTCAGGCCGCCGCCTCACGGTCGATCCCGAGCGCGTGGTCCGACAGGTCGGGGCCCCGACCGCCGACGGCACGTGCACGGTCCGCGAGCAGCAGGTCGTCGCGTTCTGACCGACGGCGACATGTAGTCGGGCCGCGCACGGCGACGCGGACCCAACTCTTACCCCAACTTCCGTGCGCACTGTCGTGCCCGTTTGATACGGTGCAGACATGGTCTCCAGGATCGGCTCGGAGGGCGCGCGATGAAGACCATCGGCGTGGACCTCTGGGCCGGCCAGGCGCGAGGCCTGGGCCCGAACCAGCCGACCGTGATGCGGTCGTCGACGATGCCGTCGGCGCTGCGTCCGCTGCACGACCTGTTCGTCGGCGCGTACAGCAAGGTCGCGGACCGCTGCCGCGAGGTCGAGGAGCCGGGACTCGCGGTGATCGCGGTCGACGAGCGGACGGGGCGCGCCGCCGGGCTTGTCCGGCTGTGTGCGCGCGTCGAGCGCCACGTCGCGGCGATCGTCGGCCGTCACGACGAGTGCGATCTGTACCTGAACGCGAGCGACCGCCTCGCGTTGCGCCACCTCGCCGTGATCCTCGATCCGGTGCGGAGCTGGCGCGCCGGTGACAAGAACATCCAGTTCCGGATCCTCGACCTGCGCACGTCCGACGGGTTCACCGACGAGGATGGCCGTGCGCTGCGCGGGCTGCGCTGTGAAGGCCCCGCGATCCTGCGGTGCGCCGGCCATGCGCTGTTCGCGCTGCCGCTCGGCGATCCGACGGACTGGCCGGCGTCGGCCGAGGACGCGTGGGCGTGCTTGCCCGAGCGCGTGTACTTCGACGAGGTCGATCGGTTCCCGCAGGGATCGCTGACGAAGATCCCGGCGCTGCGCGAGCGCACGAATCACTTCGCGACGGGCTCGGCGTTCGGCCGCAGCAGTGTCATCACGCGCACGCACGGGCCGCGCGACTCGGCGATCGTGCCGATCGACGACGGCGATCTCGCTGGCACGCTCGAGCTGATCGGCCCGACGTTCCGCGAGACGATGCGGGTCGGCCACGACGCGCTCAAGGAAGGCGTGCTGCTCGGCCGCTACGCGCGCTGCGACGGCGCCGGCGGGCTATCGGACGACCACTCGCTGTCACGCGTCCACGCGCTGCTGATCCAGATCGACGACAGCCTGCTCGTCGTCGACACCGCGAGCAGCAATGGCACGTGGGAGCACGGCGAGAAGCCGCGCGCTCGCGTGTTCGTGCTCGAAGGGACCGCCACGCAGGAGCTGCTGCTCGGCAAGGCCACCCGGGCGCGCTGGCGCTGGGCGGACTGACTCACGGCGCGGCGGCGTAGGTGCGTGCCTCGTCGCGCTCGCGCAGCGCGGTCGCGAGCACCGAGCCGGCGAGATCGCCGGCGCCGATCGCCTCGTCGTAGCGATCGACGACGACCTGCCACGCGGCTCGCGAGTACGCGCGCGCGGCGTAGCTCTGCGCGAGCTGGGCGCGATCGATCCGCAGCCGCGGCGCGCTGCTGTCGCCGGTGAACGCGGCGATGTACGCGGCGTACGCGCGGTCGGCGTCGGCGAACAGCTGCTTGTCGCGGACCCCGCGGGCGGCGCGCGAGAGGTTGCGCGTCACCTCGTCCGCGACCGAGCGCGCCTTCGCGCGGCAGACCGCGAGCGTGCCATCGTCGGCTCCCGAGGCCTGCAGGTGCGCGAGCTGCGCCATCGCGAGCTCGAGCTCGCGGACGACGTCGCGCTGCGTGCCATTGTCGACGAGGATCGCCTCGACGATGCCGACCTGCCACACGCAGCGATGATCGTCGCCCGGCGAGCGCCGCGCGAGCTCGCCGAACACCGCGATCGCGTCGTCGGTGCGCCGCGCGTCGACCCAGATGCCGGCGAGCCGCTCGAGCAGCGCGAGCGCATGGCCCGGCGCGGCGTGCTCGAACGCATCGTACGCGGCGGCCGGGCTGCCGACGAGCGAGTAGGCGCGCGCGAGCTCCTTGCGCGCCTCCGCGACGAGCAGCGCGCTCCGCCTGTCGACCGGCGCGCGCGCGACGAGCGCGAAGCTCTCGAACGCATCGAACCCGCGGTCGAGCCCGAGCTGCACCCACGCGAGCTTGAACCGCGCGTACAGCGCGAGCTCGCGCGCCGCGGGGTGGGCGAGCACGCGGCGATACAGCAGCTCGGCAGCCTTGAGGTCGCCGGACGCATACGTGTCCTCGGCGATCGCGAGCAGCGCGCGCGCGGCATGCTGGGAGCGCGGGAACCGCTCGACGAGCCGGCGATCGATCGTCAGCGCGTCGGCCCGGCGCTGCTCGGCGGCGAGCAGCGCCGCGAGCCCGGCGAGCGCCTGCGGCAGCCGCGGCCAGTCGCGCAGGGCAGGGTGCTCCGCGCATGCGAGTGCGTGGCTGCGATCCGCGGGATCGCACGCGAGCTCGGTGTAATCGGCGAGCGCGCGGTTCGCGGCCTGCGTCCGGGCCTCGCGCTGACGGGTCGCCTCGGCCTGGTGCGCGCGGCGGCTCGTGTCGTCGGCGGTCTCGAGGCGTGCGAGCTCCGCGGCGACCTGCGCGATCCGCGCATGACTCGCGAGCGTCGCCCACAGCTCGGCTCGCTCGAGCACGAACGTCGCGCGCGTGCGGACGTCACGCTCGCTCGTGATCTGGCGGTCGAGCCGCGCGATCCGGGCGAGCCGCGCCGCGTCGCCCTGCGTGTCGTCCGCCGACGGCGCGCTCTGTATCAAGGTTGTATCTGTTCGCCCGAGGTCCTCGGTGTACGCGTCGTAGCTCGGATCGGCCGCGACCGCGGGGACATGCAGCAGCACGATGGCGATCGCGAGCGACCTCATGCGAGGCTATCGACAATCACCGCACGAGCGCGGTTTCGCATTTCACGATGAAGCAGACCGCCCCCGCCGCCATGCGCAACCGCGACCCAATCCTGTCGGTCCTCGCGCAACTGTTCCCCACGCCCGGTGTCGTCCTCGAGATCGGGAGCGGCACCGGCGAGCATGCGGTGCATTTCGCGCGTGTGCTGCCGCACCTCACGTGGCAGCCGAGCGACGTCGAGCCGGGCGCGCTCGCGAGCATCACGGCGTGGCGCGACGAGGCCGCGCTACCGAACCTGCGCGCACCGATCGTGCTCGATGTCCTGCGCGAGCCGTGGCCGATCGACCACGCCGACGGCATCGTCAGCATCAACCTCGTCCACATCGCGCCGTGGGAAGCGACGATCGCGCTGTTCGCCGGTGCCGCGCGGCTGCTCGCGCCGAGTCGCATCGTCTACCTCTACGGACCGTTTCGCTTCGGCGGCGCGTTCACCGCACCGTCGAACGAGGCGTTCGACCGCTCGCTGCGCGCGCGCGATCCGCGGTGGGGCGTGCGCGACGTCGACGCGATCGCCGACGCGGCCCGCGCCGCCGGATTCGCGCTCGATGGCATGTTCGCGATGCCCGCGAACAACCACTCGATCGTGTTCCGTCGCAGCTGACTCAGGGCTTCTTGCGACTGAACAGGCTCGAGAGGCCGGGCTTCTCGGCGCTGCCCGAGGCGAGCCGGTTCTCGATCGCGCGGATCTCGCTGCGCGCGTCGGCGTTGCGCGGCTGGAGCTCGATCACTTCCTGGAAGTGGCGCAGCGCCTCGCGGTCACGCCCGAGCATGCGCTCGACGCGACCGAGGTAGAACCGCGAGACCTCGGGCGACTTCGACTTCTGGATCGCGTGCGACAGTACCTTGCGCGTCCTGTCCGCGATCTTCTGCTTGTCGCTCGCGGCACAGAACTGCGCCCACGCGAGCATCGCCTGGTAGTCGACGTTCGCCGGATCGAGCCGCGTCGCGTTCGCCAGCTCGTCGATCGCGTGCAGCACGGAGTCGGCCTTGAGCGCCGCCTTGCCGCGCGCGAACGCCTCGGCGGCGGCCGCGATCGGATCGATCACCTTGTGCTCGCCCGACGGCGGCCCGGTGTCATCGAGCTTCGGCGTGCGGTCCGTGGTCGTCCGCGGATCGGTCGCGGCGAGCGAGGTCGGCGTCACCGTGCGCGACGGCAGCGGCGCGTGCGTCGGCGAGCCGGTACGCGCGAGCACGGGCTGCGCAGGCGTCGGCGCGCGGCCGGGCTCGGGGAGCGCGCGGACCGGACCACTGCCGGTCGGTGGCGTCGACGTCGGGTGCGGCGCACTCCGCGCGACGGTGGTCGTTCGCGGGATCGGGCCGCTCTGGTTGTGCACCGTCGGGATCGGACCCGAGCGATGTGTCGTGCTGCGGCCCGTGGCCGGCGGCGGCGTGGTCGTCCGCACCGGCACGACGCCGTTCGCGGCTGCACGCACGTCGGGCGGCAGCGTCGAGCTCGAGCCGGTGCGCCCGTGGCCGGTGAACGTTCGTGCCTCGGGCGGCCGGTCGGACGACGGCCGCGCGCGGGGTGCCGGGGTATCCGCGATCCGCTCCGCGAGATCGCGCGGCCGCGTGACCGTGCGCGGCGTCGGATCTCGGTCCGCGGTCACCGTACGCGTCTGCCGGATGTGCACGCCGTTCTCCTCGGCGAACCCGCCGCGCGTGCCCGTCGCGACCGGCTGGAACTCCTGCGCGGGGTCGGGCTCGGGCGCGCTCGCCGCGGTCGCCTCGGCCGCGAAGCAGGCGACGAGCGCGTAGATCACCGAGCGCGCGCTGCGCGGATCGATGTCGCGATGCCGCGCCTCGAGCTCGGGCAGCGTCGTGCCGGTCTTCAGCTCCTCGAGGATCGGCAGCTCGCTCGTCGTGAGCCCGAACTGCGGCAGGTCGCTGACCGCGTCGGGCTTCAGCGTGAAGTGCGATCCGAGCTGGCGGAGATCGGCGGCGAGCCGCTGCTCGGACAGGTTGAGCTTGACCCCGAAGTACACGATCGCGCGGAAGTCGACGGCGGCCGCGATCGCGGTCGGGATCGTGACCGCGTCGTCGACGACAAAGCTGCCGCGCTCGACGGAGAACGTGCGGGCCGCGCGCTGCGCGATCACGCGCTGGCGCAGCCGGTAGACCTGCTCCGGCGACAGCCGGCAGACCTCGGCGAGACAGTCGATCTCGTCGCGGCCCGGCTGATCGGCGAGCCGGCGGGCGACCTCGGGGACGTGCGTCGACGTGATCAGGTGATTCGTGAGCGCGACGCGCGCCGCCGAATCGCTGACGAGCGGAGACGTCGCGCCGACGACCGCACCGCGGTCGAACGCGACGACGTAGTCCTTGCCGTCGTCGGAGAACACGGTGAGCTGGCCGGTGAGCCGGCGATACCCGAGCGCCCCGAGGGTGACGCCCCAGGGTCGATCGGTCACGAGTCCACGCGCGAGCTCCACGTTCAGGTCCGGTCGTGCCGGCGCGACCGTACGATCGGGTTCCCCCCTCCGATCGCTACGCCACCCGACATCCCCTCGATCTGAGCTGGTTCCTCGTCGACGCGCAAGCGGGCTCGCGTGAACCCGGCGTGATCGAACGAAATTCTCGCGCCGCGTTTTGTTGCAACCAAACCACGATCCGTGCCCACAGCTCGCCGACGATTCGCCACGGGCACGCCGAAATCAGACCGCTCCGGGGCACTCCCGCGACCGGCGATAAATTCGGTCAAGCTCGTCGGACATCGTGCGGTGGATGTGGGCATCGCGCGTCGCCGTGGATCTACGATGGCCGGATGGCGAAACGGGCGAAGGCGACACCGGCGACGAGCACGGTCGCCGGCAAGAAGTTTCTGTTCACCGGCAAGCTCGCGGCGATGACGCGCGCGCAGGCGAGCTCGTACGTCGAGGCAGCGGGCGGCAAGTCCGCCGGCTCGGTGTCCAAGGACCTCGACTACCTCGTGATCGGCGACGACGGCTCGTTCCTCTACGGGGCCGGCACCAAGGGCGAGAAGACGCTCGCGGCCGAGAAGCTGATCGCGAACGGTGCCGCGCTGCAGATCATCTCCGAGACGCAGTTCCTCGCGCTCGTGAAGGCGCCACCGCCCGCAGCACCCGCGAAGCCGAAGATCAAGACCGGGCCGGTCAAGCAGACCGCGAAGGCCGACGGCACCGCATTCGAGGCCACGGGCAAGAAGTTCATGTTCACCGGCAAGCTCGCGGCGATGTCGCGCAGCGAGGCCGCCGCGAAGGTGCTCTCGATCGGCGGCATCAACGCGGGCTCGGTCTCGAAGGACCTCGACTACCTCGTCGTCGGTGATCAGGGCTCGCCGCTGTTCGGCGCGGGCGCGAAGGGCGACAAGATCCTGACCGCCGAGAAGCTGATCGCGCAGGGCCTGCCGCTGCAGATCATCGCCGAGAGCGCGTTCCTCGCGATGGCAGACGGCAGCGCGCCGGCGGCGACCAAGCGGCGCGCGACCGCGAAGCGACGCTGAGGCGGATTGCCACGCCACGTGCCGCCGCACGCAACCCAGCGCACACCCGGGGCCGGCGATTGGTTGCGAGCGATCGGCTCCTGTGGGAAGACCCCGGGATGCTCAAGATCGATCGGTCCGCCTTCCTGGCGCTGGCCATGGGGATGAACCTCGGCGCTTGCTACACGTCGTCGGCGCCGGCGCAGCAACCGATGGGCAACCAGACCACGAGCCGACCGGGGCCGACGCAGGAAGCCGCCTACGGGCCGACGCAGGAGTGCGTGGGCTGGACGCCGACCGGCGAGTGCAACCGGTGGGAGCCGCGCGGCGAGGCAGGGATGGCACCGACGCAGGAGTGCGTGGGCTGGACACCGACCGGCGAGTGCAACAAGTGGGAGCCGCGCCACGAGGGCATGGCACCGACGAACGAGTGCGTGGCCTGGACGCCGACCGGCGAGTGCACGAAGTGGGAGCAGCGCCGCTAGACCCGGCGCGGATCGACGAGCGCTTCGCGGCCGCCCACGCGCGGCTGCGCACGATCGCGACGACGGGCACGAACGGCAAGACCACGACGACGTCGATGGTCGCCGCGATCGTCGCGGCTGCCGGCGAGCGATCCGCGCGCGTGACCACGGTCGGTGCCTGGGTCGACGACGAGCTGATCCCGGCGCCGACGCCGACCGACGAGTTCCTCGCGACCGTCGAGCGCGCGGTCGCGGTCGGCGTGCGCACGCTCGCGCTCGAGGTGACGTCGAAGGCGCTCGCCGGCGGGATCGCGAAGCGCTGGCAGCCGCACGTCGGCGTGTTCACGAACCTGACGCGCGATCATCTCGACTATCACGGCACCCCCGAGGCGTACCTCGCGGCGAAGGCGCAGCTGTTCATGGCGCTCGCACCCGGGCAGACCGCGGTGCTCAATGCCGACGACCCAGCGACCGCGCTGCTGCGCGAGGTGATCGCACCGGGTGTCGCGATCGCGACGTACTCGGTGCGCGACGCCGACGCGACGCTCGTCGCGCGAACGGTCGAGGTCGCGCCGGGGCAGACGCGCGTCCGGCTGCAGTCGTCGTCGCTCGCAGCCGCGCTCGGCGGCGAGCTCGTGCTCGCGATCTCCGGTGGCGTCCACGCGCAGAACGCGCTCGCGGCCGCGCTCGCGGCGCATGCCGCCGGTTATTCGCCGGACGCGATCCGGCACGGGCTCGAGCGGTTCGGCGGCGTCGCCGGGCGGTTCGAGCGGGTCGGCGAGCGTCCGCTGGTCGTCGTCGACTACGCGCACACGCCCGATGGCCTCGTCGGGACGCTCGCGACCGCGCGCGAGCTGTGCCGCGCGCCGGGCCGCGTGATCTGCGTGTTCGGCTGCGGCGGCGATCGCGATCGCGGGAAGCGCCCGCAGATGGGCGAGGTCGTCGACGCGCGCGCCGATCTCGCGATCCTGACGACCGACAATCCACGCCATGAAGACCCGGCGGCGATCGCGGCCGACGTCCGCGCCGGCGTGCCGGCACCGCGCGCGCAGTGGATCGAGGAGCTCGACCGCGCCCGTGCGATCGAGCGCGCGATCGCCGAGGCGGGACCCGACGATGTCGTCGTGATCGCCGGCAAGGGCCACGAGCAGGTGCAAGAGATCCGCGGCGTCGAGCATCCGTTCTCGGACGTCGACGTCGCGCGCGCGGCGATCGCGCGGCGCCGGATCTAGAAAGCGCGCGACAGCGAGAGCCCGCGCTTGCTCGGCAGGACCTGGAAGCCGCCGAGGTCCCACGGATGGCGGCTCTGGATGTAGAACACGATCGCCGGCACCGCGAGCGCGACGCCCGCGCCGCCGAGGGCGATACCGATCGTCGCGTTGCGCTTCATCGAGCGATACGTGCCGTCGACCTCGGTGAAGAAGTGATCCTCGCTGGTCTCGATGTACGTGTCGATCGAGCGCTGCTGGTCGAGCGCGATCACGCCGAGCACCGAGCCCGCGACGAGGCAGGCCGCGGACGGGATCGCCCACGTCTGCCAGCGTCGCACGAGCGGCCGCGCCTCGCGCGATGGCTCGACGATCCGCGACTCGTCGCGCGCCGGCTCCGGCGAAGCCGCCGCCGCGGCGGGTGCGTCGAGCACGGCGAGCTGGTTGCCGCGATCGTCGAGCACGAGCACGCGCGTGGGCGTGGACGACGCGATCCGGGCGCGGCGGTCGACGATCGCGACCGGCGCGACCGGCGCGCCCGGCGCGGCGTCGAGCGCCACGGCATGCACCATCGCGAGCGGATCCGCATCCACGACGATCTCGAGCTCGGACGGCGAGCGGCGCACGACCGAGATCGCGAGCCGGCCATGCGCGGTCATGTACGCCTGCGCGGCGACGAACGCCTCGCGCACCTTCGGTGCGACGCCCGCGGGCAGCTGCGCCGCGGGATCGAGCGCGAGCAGCCGCCGGTAGTACTGCTCGCCGAGCTCGCGCTGACCGAGCACGATCGCGGTGCTCGCGGACAGCTCGTAGATCCGCCGCATGTTTGATGGCGAGTTGCCGCCGGCGGCGACCGCCTCGACGAGCAGCCGCCGCGCGTCGTCGTAGCGCACCTCGTCGACCGCGCGCTCGGCCTCGGCGAGCTTGCCGGAGTCCGCCGCCGCGACGGTCGCGCGCAGCACGAGCACGCACACGAGCAGCGCTCTTACCATGTCAGCTTGCCCGCGTTGTGGAGCTGGCCACCGACGATCTTCACGGTGAACCGGCGCTCGCGTCCATCGGCGAGCACGGCGCGGACCTGGTGCGTGCCGGCGGGGACCGCCTCGCGATACAGCGCGGTATCGCCGAGCCGCTTGCCGTCGACGTAGATCGTCGCGTACGGCGTCGAGTCGATGCTGAGAAACCCGGGCTCGCTCGTCACCGACGGCGCCGGCTTCGGCCGCGGCTTCGCCTTCGCGAGCTTCGGCTCGACGCTCGCGGCCGCATCGACGGCTGCGTCGGGCGGCGTGACCGCAGACGCCGGAGTTGGCGCCGCCTCGCGCGCGTCTGGTGCCGCGGGAGCCGCCGCGATCGGAGCCGCAGCGTCATGTCCACCGCGCGTCGCGGCGATCGCGACCGCCGCGATCACCGCGAGGCCGGCGCACGCGCCGACGACGAGCCCGACGCGGCTGCGCGCCGGCGGCGGCTCGCTGTCCGCGCGCCGGACGACCATCGACTTCGCGCGGACGTGCATGTCGACGGTCTCGGCCGCATCGCGCGCCGGCGGCACCGCGATCGTCTGCGCCGCCGAGGCATCGGGCGCGACGTCGTCCGGCGCGGCGAGCGCGCTCGCGACCTGGCTTGCACGACGCGCGAGCCGATCCGCGCACAGCGCGCGGACCGCGGCCCCGAGCTGCTCGGGATGCGCGACCGGCGCGTGACGCGCGAGCTCGGCCGCGAACGCGCGGACCGACTCGGGGCGATGACCGGGCTCGCGATCGAGCGCGCGCCGGATCACCGCGTCGATCGCCGGCGGGCACTGCGGCCACCGCGACGCGATCGCCGGCACGTCCTCCTCCATGATCGCCTTCCAGATCAGAAAATCGGTCGCGCGATCGTAGAGCCGCTCGCCGGCGAGCGCTTCCCACGCGCAGACGCCGAGCGAGAACACGTCGGCGCGCGGATCGACCGGCTCGCCGCGGATCTGCTCCGGCGCCATGTACGGCAGCTTGCCCTTGATCACGCCGCTGCGCGTGCGCGGGCCGTCGGTCATCATCTTCGCGACGCCGAAGTCGAGCACCTTGCAGATGCCGTCGACGGTGACGAACAGGTTCTGCGGCGAGACGTCGCGATGCACGATCGGCGTCGCGCGGCCGTCGGGATCACGTAGCGCGTGCGCGTAGTGCAGGCCCTCGGCGGCCTGCGCGATCACGCCCGCGGTCAGCGCGAGGATCGTCGCGCGGTC
The DNA here is from genome assembly GCA_035715365.1 of Kofleriaceae bacterium. Classification (GTDB taxonomy): domain Bacteria; phylum Myxococcota_A; class Polyangia; order Haliangiales; family Haliangiaceae; genus JABFXX01. Next base: position 101,453 of record DASTLB010000019.1, read on the forward strand.
GTCGTGCGCGGTCGCCGCCGCGAGCAGCTGATCCCACGACACGCCGTCGAGGTACTCCATCGCGAGATACAGCTCGCCGGCGTCCTCGGCGAGCTCGAACACCTGGCACACGTTCGGGTGCGCGAGCCGCGCGGCGAGCCGGCCCTCGTAGAGGAACATGTCCTTGAACTGCGCGTCCTGTGCGAGCTGCGGCAGGATGCGCTTGATCGCGACGAGCTTCGTGAACCCGCCGGCGCCGTGCAGCCGGCCGAGGAACAGCTCGGCCATGCCGCCACGCGCGAGCTCGATCACCAGCTCGTACCGCCCGATCGACTTCCGCGCGTGCACAGCCATCGCGATGTTAGCTCAGCTCCTGACGTCCACGGACGCATTCGCCGCGAGCACGAGCCGCGTCCCGCCGCCGCCGGGCGCGCGCTCGAGCAGGCGCGGTCCGGCGAGGCCGGCGTCGAGCAGGTCACGCCGGCACCGGCTGATCAGCATGTTGATCTCGGGGCGCGACACCGAGTGCTTGCGCGGCCACACGATCGAACGCACGACGTCGTCGGGGATGAAGTCGCCGGGCTGAAACCCGGTCGGCGGGCGGAGCAGGGCGACCACGAGATCGAACCGGCGATCCGCGAGGTACACCGCGTGATCGCGCGCGCCGATCGTGAACACGACGCGTCCGCCGCGCGGCAGCATCTCGATCACGACGTGCGACGGCAGCTCGCTGCGGCTACCGACGGCCGTCGTCGCGACGCGCCCGACCGCGTGCGCGATCGTGAACGTCTCGTCGCGATAGCTCAGCTGATCGCCGACCGAGAGCGGCTCGAGCGTGCCGGTCGCGAGCACGCTGCCGTTACACGTCAGCTTGCCGGCGCGGACCTCGACGAACAGCTCGCCCTGCGCGAGGTGAAAGTGCAGCGCGCTCGCGGGCCACTTCTTGATGATCAGATCGTCGGTGTCGCCGCCGCCGAGCGTGAACGGCGTGTGCGCGATGCCGAACGTGCCGCCGTCCGCGCGCTCGAGCGCGAAGCCCGAGATCGCGCCGCGATCGGCGCGCGGCAGCTCGACCTCGATCCGCAGCGTCAGTCCGGGCAGCGCGAGCTCGTCGCCGTGGGCGAGCGGCGCGGGCGTCGCGTGCTCGACGCCGTTCAGCGTGATCGGCGCGCGTCCGAGCGGGACGACCTCGGCGCCCTCGGCGGTCAGCCGGACGAGCGCATGACGTCGGCTGATGCTCGGATCGCTCGCGACGATGTCGCAATCGCGCTGGCGACCGATCAACACGCCGCTCGGTCCGACCCGCCGCGACGGCCCCTCGGGCACGACGACCACGCAGCGCAGCCGCGGCTCTTCGTTCGCCATCCCACGGATCCTCGCACGCCGCGTGTTACGGTGGGCGGCGTGAGGCTCGTCGTGTTGTGCATCGTGCTCGCGGCCTGCGAGCCGGAGTACGACGGGACCGCGTTTCATTGCGACGATGCTCATGGCTGCCCCTCCGACCAGCGGTGCTTCGCGGGGCGCTGCCGGCGCGTCGCGGTCACCGCGATCCAGTGCGGCGACGTCGCGTGCGGGCCCGACCAGCAGTGCTGCTCCGACGTGATCAACGGCAATCGCTGCATCGGGGCGACCGAGGTGTGCGACGGCGATCCCGCGCTATGCGACGGCAAGGACGACTGCGCCGCGAACGAGCGGTGCTGCGTCGATCCCACGCTCACGCTGTGCGTCCTCGAGTGCCTGTCGGACGACGTCGCGTGCACGACCGACGCGGACTGCCCGAGCGATGCGTTCCACTGCTGTCCGCAGGCGACCGTGCCGTGGGGCCGCTGCTCGTCGCTCGCCTGCTGACGCCGCGCCTGCTGACGCCGATCGGGACCATCCTCGTTTGTACGGCGGCCCACCGCCGAGCGACGACATCAGCTCGACATCACGGCCGATCACGGCATGGCTCGTGAAGGAGCCCGGAGCATGCTGGACGTGCTCCATGCAGTCTCCGCGATCCGCAATGTCACGACCGATCGCTCCGCGACGTTTGCCGACGAGCTCGCCGAGTGGGTGCAACGCGCGCGTCGTCTCGTGCCGCGCGAAGATCGCCGAGTCCTGCTGAACCCGGTGCGGCTCGTCGCGCGATTCTCGCGCTACGCGCTGCGCCGCCATGGTGGGCGCGCCGGATCTGCGACCGCGGATGACGTGCGCGCGCGCGATCCCGAGCTCGTGACGTTGCTCTGCGATCTGTGGCGGATCTTGGGCACGCACTACTTCCGGTTCGAGGTCGAGGACGTCGACCACGTGCCGCGCCGCGGGCCGGTCCTGCTCGTCGGGAATCACAGCGGTGGTCTGCTCCCGAGCGAGGGCTTCTTCACGGCGCTCGCGATCCACGACCATTTCGGGCCCGATCGCGCGATCTATGCGCTCACCCACGACTTCCTGTTCGAAGATCCGACGCTGTCTCGCTACGCGGCGGGGCTCGGCATGCTGCGCGCGGGCCACGAGAGCGCACGTCATGCGTTCGCCGACGGGCATTGCGTGCTCGTCTATCCGGGATCGGACTTCGACACGTTCCGCACGTTCCGCGATCGCTCGAAGATCGAGCTCGGAGGCCGTACCGGCTTTCTGCGGCTCGCGTTGCGCGAGCAGGTCCCGATCGTCCCGATCGTGACCGCCGGTACACACGAGCAGATGATCGTGCTGTCGCGCGGCGATCGGCTCGCGCGTCTCGTCCACGCCCACCGCTGGGCGCGCACCGAGGTGCTCCCGATCATCCTCGCGATCCCGTGGGGCATCACGTTTGGATTCGTGCCGTATCTGCCGTTGCCGGCGCAGACCACGCAGGCGTTTCTGTCGCCGATCTCCTGGCCCGAGCTCGGCCCGGAGGCGGCGGACAGCCCCGAGATCCTCGCGCGCTGCTACGCCGAGGTCGAGACCGCGATGCAGGAGGGCCTCGATCGGCTGACGCGCGGGCGTCGATTCCTCGTCGGACGTCCGTCGTGAAGGTGCGGTTCTTGCTCGGCCCTGCGGGAGGTGACCCGTGAAACCCAACAGCCTGATCTTCACCATCGCGACCGAGATCGACGCTTCGCCCGAGACCGTCTGGCGGGTGCTGACCGATCTGCCGCGCTATCCCGAATGGAACCCGTTCATTCGCAATGCTTGCGGCTCGCTCGCCGTGGGCGGCACCGTGCGCGTGCGGGTTCGGCCGATGATCCAGATCCCGCTCGTGTTCCACGCGCGCATCCTCCGGCGCGAGGACAACCGCGCGCTGGTCTGGCGGGGCAGCGTCGGCGGGGAGTGGCTCGCAGCGGGCGAGCACAGCTTCCTGATCGAGCCGATCGATGACGGCCGGGTCCGGTTCGTCCAGCACGAGGAGCTCGTAGGGCTCGTGCCCCGGTTCACCGCGAAGCTGCTCGCGCGCGAGGTCGAGCACGGATTCGCCGCGATGAACCGCGAGCTCGCCGCGCGCTGCCAGCGGATCGAGCAAGCCGAGCGCGCAACGCTTGCGGGCTCGCCGGCACCGCACGCGACGGCGTAGCGCTCGCGTCGGCCCGGGCGATGCAAACGCTCGGGGCATGCAGCCCTGGATGCTCGTCGAACGCCGCGACGAGGCGGCGAAAGACTCGGAACACTTCGTGGCACGCTTCGAGGCGGTCGGGACCAAGTTGCCCGAGCGCCGGCTCACGACGACCGATCTGATGGCGAGCACGCGTCACCCGACGAAGATCGATCTCGAGAAGCTCACCGGCATCCGCGAGCGCCGGATCTGCAGCCCCGGCGAGGATTCGCTGACGCTCGCGGTCGCGGCGGCGCGCGATGCACTCGCTCGCTCGCGCTACACCGCCGACGATCTCGACATGGTGATCTGCGCGAGCATCACGCACCACGACGGCGGCGCGCTGCACCGGTTCGAGCCACCGCTCAGCCTGTCGATCAAGACCGCGATCGGTGCCCATCGCGCGACGAGCTTCGATCTATCGAATGCGTGCGCCGGCATGCTGACCGGTGTGTTCCTGCTCCACGATCAGATCCGGCGCGGCGCGATCCGCTGCGGCATCGTCGTCAGCGGCGAGCACATCACCGGCCTCGGCACGAACGCGGCGCGCGAGGTTCGCAGCATCCTCAGCCCGCAGCTCGCGTCGCTAACGCTCGGCGATGCCGGCGCCGCCGTGATCGTCGATCGCGCGCCCGACGGTGAGCCCGGCATCCTGCTCGCCGGCTTCACGACGCTCGCCGAGCACAGCCGGCTGTGCCTCGGCTTGCCCGCCGCGCGCGAGCCGGGCGCGAAGATGTACACGCGCGCGCGCAAGATCCACGACGTCGCGATCGCCGACAGTCCGCCATTGATCGAGCAGATCCTCGAGCTGACCGGCCTGCGCCTCGACGACATCGACTGGCTGATCCCGCACCAGACCTCGGTGCGCGCGATCCGCGCCGGCGAGCGCGCACTGTCCAAGCAGTTCGGCGGCGGACCGAAGCACCTCGTGGTCACCGTCGACGAGTACGGCAACACCGCATCGACGACGCTGTTCGTCGCGCTGCATCGCTATCTGTCCGAGGGCAAGCTGCAGCGCGGCGACAAGATCGCGCTGCTGTCGCTCGCGTCGGGGCTCGAGGTCGGGATCGTCCTGTTCGAGCTCGGCGAGCTGAAGGAGAGCCATGGGCACCTGCATTGAAGCCGTCGCCGGCGCAGCCGCACACGGTCGCTGGATCGGACGCGGCGCGCTGCACCTGTCCGATGTCGCGGCGGAGAGCTGCCTCGCGCGCGCGCACCATCGCGCCGACGAGCTCGACCTGCTCGTCAACGTCGGGCTCTACAAGGATCACAGCATCGCCGAGCCCGCGCTCGCATCGATCATCCAGGAGGATCTCGGCGCGAACCCGGGGCATCCACCGCGCGCGGGCCATCACGGCACGTTCTCGTTCGATCTGATGAACGGCGGCGCCGGCATGGTGACCGCGGCGCAGCTGATCGATGGCTTCATCACCGGCCACACCGCGCGGCTCGCGATGATCGTCGCCGCCGACGCCGATCCGTCGCCGCGCAGCTCGCGGCAGTTTCCGTTCGCGCCCGCCGGCGGCGCCGTGCTGCTCGGGCCCGGACGCGACGGCGCCGGCTTCCAGCACTTCAAGATCGCGACGTTCCCGCACGACGCCGCGCTGTTCGAGTCGCACACGCGGTGGGATCCCGATGCCGGCCTGCTCCGGCGCGGCCGCAACGTCCTCGAGGTCTACGAGGCGCCGCGGTTCGCGAGCGCGTGTAGCGAGCACGGGATCGCGGTCGCGCGCGAGCTGCTCGTCGAGGCCGGCGTCGCGCCCGAGGCGATCGATCTCGTCATCGCGAGCACCTATCCGCGCGGGTTCGCGCTCGACGTCGCACGCGGGCTCGGGATCGCCGAGGCGTGCGTCCCGACGATCACCGGCGAGCTGACGCGCGCGCACACCGCAGGGCCGATCCTCGCGCTCGATGCCGCGTTCGAGTCCGGCCAGCTCGCGCGTGCGCGCCACATCCTGTTCGTCACCGCAGGGGCGGGAATCACGATCGGCGCCGCGCTCTACGTCAACGCATGAGCTGCCGGTCGATCGGGTACGTGCGCACCCGTTGCGCGATCACGCAGCGGGTGGCACGCACTCGCCGCGCGAGCTGAAGCACTGGCCGTCGACGCAGAACCCGTCGCACTCGAGATCATCGATGCACGTGTCGCGCGCGCACTCGCCGGCGTTGCAGCTGAAGTTCGCCGGGCAGTCCGGCGTGCCGACGCACGATCGCGGCACGCAGCGCGCGCTTGCGAGATCGCACGACTGGCCTTCGCCGCACGCGTCGTCGGTGGTGCAGCCTTGCGTGCACGCGCGTTCCTGCGTGCAGCTGCACGGGATCGGCTCGCAGATCGCCGTCGCGCTCTGGGCCTTGCACTGCGTGTCGTCGGTGCAGTCACCCGGCGTGCTGTTGCACGCACCGCAACCGGGGCTCGCGCCCGGCGGCAGGCAGGTCGTGCTCGGATCGCACGCGAGCTCGCTACTGCAGCAGATCGCCGACGGGCAGCCGAGCCCGGGACACGCCTCGACCTGCGCGTTCGCGGCGACGCAGCCGCGATAGATCACGTCGCACAGACAGCCGGGGCACTGGTCGGGACGGCAGCCTTCGGTGACGCGGCATTCCTCGAGGGACAGGCCGGCGCACTGGCCGTTGTTCGGGCTCTGACCGCCACCACATCCGGCGACCAGCAGGGCGATCCACACGATTCGACGCATGCCCACATCTCGCGCGAACCGGCGCCGCTGTCCACGTCGGAAAACTGTGGCCAATCGCATAGCTCGCCTCGGATCTTCGAGCACCTACATCGGTCGCGCCGCGTGGCATCGGTCGCGCCGCAGATCGCACGGAATTTCGTGCGCCGTTTCACCGTCGCTCGCGTTGTATCCTTGCAACCCAACTCAGGGACCAGACATGACATTCAAGATCCGCAAGCTCTACAACGTTCTCGTCGTCGGTGGGATGGCTGCGGCTGGCATGGCCGGCTGCGAGAAGAAGACCGAGCCGAAAGCCGATCCGAAGACCGAGCCCGCCCCGGCGGCGGACCCGGCGAAGGCCGCGACGCCCGATCCCAAGCCGACCGAGCCGGCGCCCGAGCCCGCGAAGGTCGAGCCCGCGCCGGCGCCGGTGAAGACCGAGCCTGCGGCCAAGGTCGAGCCGGCCAAGGAGCCCGACAAGGCGGCGGTCGCGACGCCGACGCCGACGCCCGCGAAGACCGTGAAGAAGAAGGTGCCCGCGAAGACCGACACCGCGAAGGATCCGGGAGACGGGGCCAAGGGCTGGAGCTAGGTGGACGCGGTCACGCGCGCCGAGCTCGCAGGTCGGTGGGCGTACCGCGCGGAGCTCGAGCACACCGCGGCGGCGCGGTTTCGCCGGCTCGCCGACCGCCTCGAGGCGGAGGGCTTCGACCGCGAGCTCGTCGCGATCGCGCGGCTCGCCGTCGAGCAGGAGCGCGATCACGTGCGGCTGTGCGCCGAGATCGCCGAGCGGTTCGGCGATCGCGTCGAGCTGCCGGCCGAACCGGCGCTGCCGGAGATCGCGCCGGCGTCGTTCGGCTCGCGCGATCGCGCGGTCTACGAGGTCGTCGCGTTCTGTTGCATCACCGAGACCGCGAACGCGGCGGTCGTGACCGCGGGCGCCGATGACATCGACGACACCGCGATCCGCAAGGCGGTGCGCACGATCCTCGCGGACGAGGTCCAGCACAGCCGGCTCGGCTGGCGGTTCCTCGCGACGCACGAGCTGACCGACGACCAGCGCGCGTGGATCGGCGGGTATCTCCCGCACATGCTGAAGGGCACGGTGCGCGAGGATCTGTTCAAGCCGGTGCCGATCGTCGGCGACGAGCTGACGATGCAGAAGTACGGCACGCTGCCGGTCGCCGGCCGCCGCCAGGCGTTTCTGGATGGCATGCGCGAGGTGTTGATCCCCGGGCTCGATCCGCACGGCATCGACACGAGCCTTGCCGCGCAGTTTCTCGACGAGCTCGAGGCTTCGATCGGGTAGATCATTCTCGTTCAGGTTCCGCTTCACTACTCACGATTCAACCCGAGCGCCACGCCGGCAGACCGATGCGGCCACTCCGGCGGGCGCTGCGGCATCTCTCGTACGCTGGCTGCGCCGACCGCGGGCTGGCAGACGGTCGAGCTCGGTCGGTGTCAGACCCGGCAGGCGGGCGGCTCCGGCGAATGAACGGTGAGTGGTGCCGTCACGACTCACGATTCAACCCGAGCGCCACGCCGGCAGACCGATGGGGCCACTCCGGCGGGCGCCGCGGCATCTCGCGTTTGATCGCGACGTCGCGATCGAGGTCCGGATCGGGCGCGCTACGCTGGCTGCGCCGACCGCGGCTGGCAGACGGTCGAGCTCGGTCGGTGTCAGACCCGGCAGGCGGGCGGCTCCGGCGAATGAACGGTGAGTAGTGAACAGGAACCGGAACCGGAACGATCTTAATCGACGCGATGGAGCTCGACCGCGCGCAGCGGGTTGTTCGACGGGTCGAGCGGCAGCAAGCCGTCGCCGATCGTCGCATCGAGCTCGACGACCAGGAAGTGACGATAGATGCCGTCGCCCTTCATCGGTTCGGCCCCGCCGCCGCCCGAGATGTACGCCGGCATGCCTGCATTCTCGAAGTCGATGAACGTGTGGATGTGCCCGTACAGCGTCAGGTCGACCTTCGCGTCGCCGAGCATCGCGAGCAGCCGGCGCGCGTCGCGTCCACTGCGGAAGCCGCCGTAGCGCAGGCCGACCGGATCGATCGGCGGGATGTGCGTCAGGAACACGTGCGGTTGATCGATCGACTGCGACAGCCAGCCGGCGAGCTGGTCCTCGACGATCGGATCGATGCCGGCGTCGCCGCTGTCGACGAACGTGAACGCGCAGCCCTTGAACTCGAAGTGAAAGCTCGCGCGGCCGAACCGATCGAAGAACCGCTCGTGCGGTCCCCACAGCTCGTGGTTGCCGAGCGTCGTGTAGTACGGGATCGCGAGCGTCTCGAGCTGGCGCTCGAACAGATCGTATTCCTCGACGGTCCCGCGCTCGGTGATGTCGCCCATCGCGACGACGAACCGCAGCTCGGGCACCGCGGAGATCATCGTGAACACGTCGTCGACGACCGGCAGCGCGGTCTGGATGTCGGCCATCGCGGCGACCCGGAACGGGCCGGGCGTCGCGGCGTCCGGCGGCGCGATCGCGAGCGTGCTCGCGCCGGAGGGCAGGGTGACCTTGAACGTGGCGACGGTCGTGCGATCGCCGGGCTCGCGGACGACCGGAAATGCGAGCCCCGCGACCGCGAGCTGCGCGTCGACGAGCGTGTTGCGCGCGACGATCGTCCACTCCCCGGCGGCGCCGGCATCGAGCGAGAGGTCCAGCGTGATCGCCGGCGCGCTCGCCCAGAGCTCGATCCGGTGATCGGTGAGGTCGCGGATCGCGGCGAGCCCGTCGCGAACCTCGACAGTGGCGCCGCTGATCGAGGCCTTGCCGACGTCGAATTCGGCGACGGCGCGACTCTCGCTCGGCCGCGTACAGGCCGAGGCGATCCACGCGAGCCACAGCAGGCGGTGCATCACGATCCTCCGCGGTAGCGTAGCGCGAGTGTCGTGACGTAGGACGACCCGATCTCGAGCTCGCCGCGCACGGCCCACCGCGGCGTGATCAGAACATCTCCGTAGACACCGACGCTGCCGACGAAGCCGGCGGCGCGCCACGCCGCGATGCCGCCGGCGAGCGAGTCGCGCCGATGATCGTAGTACGCCGCGACCTCGCCGCGATCGCCGAGGTAGACGCCCCACGCGAAGCCGCCGAGCAGCAGGCTGTCGGTGTCGTGATCGCCGGCGTAGCGCGCGCGCTCGATCCCGATCCCGGTCGACAGCTCCGCGAACGATCCGGCGAGCATCGCGTCGTAGCGCCCGAGATCGAGCCGGCCCGCGACGACGAGGTCGCCGGTCACGACCGTCACCATGTCCGCGTCGTCGGCGTGGTAGCGCAGCGCGCTGCGCACGACGACCCGGCTGCCGTCGGCGATCGCGTGGCCGGTCGCGGGCGCGCCGAGGATCCGGACGCCGGCGCCGAGCTCGCCATCGCGCGCGTCGCCGCCGGCATCGACGAGCGTACCGGCCGCGAGATCGATCCGGCCGAGCGCGATCCGGCCGGTCGCGTGGACGAGCGCGCGCTCGCGAAACGCGTCGTGCAGCCAGATCGTGCCGAGCTCGACCGACCACGGCGGCGCCGCGATCGCGCGACCTTCGCGATCGAGCCCGGCCGCGACGCCGATGTCCGCGAACCACGTGACGAGGAACGTGCCACCGCCGGCGATCAGCAGCGGGATCCCCGGCGACGCGTACGGATTGCCGCCGGAGATGCCGACCGGCAGGCCACCGATCGCGGCCGCACCGACGCCGGCGCCGCTCGCGAGCAGCAGCCTTCGCGCGGTCCGTCGCTCGTGCACGACGTAGCTGCCGAGGCCGTGCGCGACGAACCCGGGCACGATCGCCGCGGCGACCGCCGCGATCCGGCGCTGCATCGAGATCTCGCCGCGCGGCGGCGCATCGTCCTCGGGCTGCGCCCGTCCTGGTCGAACCAGCGCGACGACCAGCGCGGCTGCGGTCAGGCAGGTTCGATGCCACATCCGGCGACAGCCTACCGCGGGCAGTTCCACGGCGTTACGGCGTCAGACCGTCTGTTCGTCCGGCGCGTTCAAACCGCACATGCGAACGTTGTTGCTCGGACTGCTCCCTCTCGCCTGCACCGTGTCCTCGGCCGCGCCCTCGAACGGCAAGGTCGAATCCAAGAAGATCGCGACCACCGCGACCGCTCCGATCATCGAGAACGGCACCGGCTGCGGCCAGCAGATGGCCGACGGCCGTGCGATGCCGAAGGGACGCCCGGGCGTCGCGCGCAGCCGCGACATGGACGAGGCCGGAGACGCCGAGGACGCGCCGGCGGTGACGCGTGGCGCGATGCCGCCTCCGCCGCCCGCGCCGACGAAGAGCGCAGCGGTCGGCGGTGGTGCGGCGACCGGTGCGAAGGCCGATGCGAAGGTCGCGTCGTCGAGCCCGGCGCCGATGCAGCAGCCGAGCGGCGTGCGCGCCGGCGAGTGGGATGACAACGCGAACTATCGCGACTACGTGAAGTGGCTCGCGGCCAGCCCGATCAAGGGCAAGCTCGACATCCGCCAGCGCCAGTTCCTCGTCGTCACCGACAAGGCCGGCAAGCCGATGCCGAACTGCTCGATCACCATCAGCGACGGCAACCAGAAGTCGGCGTCGCTCGTGACGATGGCATCGGGCCGCGCGCTGCTGTTCCCGCAGGTGTTCGGGCTGTCCGGTCAGCTCACGGCGACCGCATCGTGCAACGGCACGACGGCGACCGCGAAGCTCGACGCGAAGACGCTCGACGGCGTCGCGAAGCTCGAGCTCGGCACGCAGCGCGCGCTGCCCGCGAAGCGCACGGTCGAGCTCGCGTTCGTGCTCGACACGACCGGCTCGATGTCCGAGGAGATCGACGCGGTGAAGCAGACGATCCGCGCGGTCTCCGAGCAGCTGTCGACCGCGCAGACCGACGTCCGGATCGGCCTCGTCGAGTACAAGGACCGCAGCGACTGCCTGTTGACCCGCACGTTCCCGTTCTCGTCGGATCTGCCGGCCTTCGGCAAGAGCGTCGCGGCGATCAGCGCCGATGGCGGTGGCGACTTCCCCGAGGACATGCACGCCGGCCTCAGCGCCGCGCTCGACAAGCTGCAGTGGCGCAGCGACTCCGCCGCCCGCATGATCGTCGTGATCGCCGACGCGCCGCCGCAGTTCTACGCGCAGAGCAAGGACTACACCGATGCCGCGAAGCGCGCGGCGCAGAAGGGCATCAAGCTCTACACGGTCGCGGCGTCCGGCATGGACAACCTCGGTCAGGTCGTGATGCGGCAGATGGCGCAGTTCACCGGCGCGAGCAACCTGTTCGTGCTGCGCGGTGGTGCCGGTCCGCAGTCGGTCGGCGGTGGCGATCCGAAGTCGTCGTGCGGCGGCACGCACCAGGATTACTCGAGCGGCAAGCTCGACCAGCTGATCATGCGCAAGGTTCGCCAGGAGCTCGCGTCGCTCGACGCCGATCCGATGAAGATCCCCGGCCGCGGTCAGGACGAGAACGCGAAGCCGTGCGAGCAGCGCCTCGTCGTCGCGAACTGACGCTCACGCGATCAGCGGGCGCGACGCGAGCTCGAGCTCGCCGGCCTCGCGCCACCATGGCTCGAGCGTGATGCCCCGATCGGGCTCGAACGGCTCGCCCAGCCGCGGCATCGCGATCTCGACGCGCTGCTGATCGGCGAGTGACCACAGCTGCTCCGCCGGATCGTCCCAGGCATGGAGCGCGAGGTTGAAGGTTCCCCAGTGCACCGGCATCAGCCGGCCACCGCCGAGCATCCGCAGCGCCTCGAGCGCGTTCGCGGGCCCGAGGTGGACGTGGTCCCACGCGCTGTGGAAGCCGCCGATCTCGAGCATCACGAGATCGAAGCCGCCGAACCTGTCGCGCACGTCGGTGAACTCGGGCGTCAGCGCGGTGTCGCCGCTGAAGAACACCTTGCGGCGGTCGGTCTCGATCACGAACGACGCCCACAGCGTGCGGTTGCGATTGCCGACGCGGCCGGAGAAGTGCTGGGCCGGCGTCGCGGTCAGCCGGAGCTCGCCGCCGCGCAGCGTGACCGACTCCCACCAGTCGACCTCGTGGATCCGCGATGGCGCCACGCCCCACGCCTCGAGGTACATGCCGAGACCGAGCGGCACGACGTACGGGGTCGGCAGGTGTTGCAGCTGCTGGATCGTGCCGTGATCGAGGTGATCGAAGTGATCGTGCGAGATCACGATCGCGTCGAGCTCGGGCAGCGCGGCGATGTCGATCGGGACCGGTTGGAAGCGGCGGGGCGCGGCGAACCCGAACGGCGAGATGCGCTCGCTCCACACCGGATCGGTCAGCACGCGGACGCCGTCGAGCTCGAGCAGCACGGTCGAGTGGCCGAGCCACGTCGTGCGCATGCCGGTCTCGATCGGACGTGCCCACGCCGGCAGCGGGCTTTGCGACGGTAGCGGGCGCAGCGGGCGGCGGCGCTGCTGACCGAACAGGAACTCGCGCGCGACGCCGAGGCGCGTCCCGGGCTTGGGGCCGAGCACGGTCGATTTCGTGTTGCGAAACAGACCTTCGCGAAATCGCGGCGAGGCCAGCGAGCGTTCTCGCCGCAGCCCGGCCGCACGTGCTCGTTCGTCCATATGGTCGCCGAGGTTAGCAACGGGGGCGTGCTCGGTCGACGGCTTGCCGACGACGACGGATGACGCGCGCGCTTCCGGTTCACGCAGGTTGCGAGAACTACGGAGCAAGCACGACGCACGTGGCGCCGAAGTCACTGGTGAGTGCGTCTCGCACCTTCTCGAGCAGCGCGGCGCGATGGAACGGTTTCGGCAGGAACTGCGAGTTCGGCATCGGCGCGTGCTGGTGATAGCCGGACATGAACACGACGCGCGGAGGACGATCGTGCGCGGCGAGCTCGCGCGCGAGATCGCGTCCCGACATTCCCGGCATCACGACATCGGTCAGCACGAGGTCGAACACGTGGGTGCCCTCGCGCACGAGCTCGAGCGCGGCTTGCCCGGAGCTGACGGAGAACACGTCGTAGCCCGCGCTCTTGAGGCTGCGCTCGGTGACGCGGCGGACGTTGTCGTCATCGTCGACGACGAGGATCTTCGCGCCGCCGGGCGGAGCGGCCTCGGCCGCGCGCACGTCGCCGCCGACCTGATCGGTCGCGGGCAGGAAGATGCGGAACGTGGTGCCGCGGCCGACGATCGACTCGACGGTGATGTCGCCTTGCGCCTGCTGGACGATGCCGTGCACGGTCGCGAGCCCGAGGCCGGTGCCCTTGCCGCGCGACTTCGTCGTGAAGTACGGCTCGAAGATCCGCGCGACGACCTCCGGTGGCATGCCCTCGCCCTCGTCGGCGACCTCGATCTGGACGTAGCGCCCGGGCTGGATGCCACGCGCGCGCGCACGATCGGCCTCGACGGTGACGCCGTTGATCGTCAGCATCACGCGCCCCTTGCCACGCATCGCGTCGCGGGCGTTGACGACGAGGTTCATCACGATCTGCTCGAGCTGCGAGGTATCGATCAGGATCCGCGGGATGCGTGGCCCGATCGTCGACACGTAGTCGATCTGCGGGCCGAGCGTGCGGACGAGCATCTTCTCGATGCCGTGGACGACGTGCGGGACGTCGACGACCTTCGGCTTGACGAGCTCGCGGCGGCTGAACGTCAGCAGCTGGCGCGTCAGCTCGGCGGCGCTCGCAGCGGCGTGCGTGATCTGATGCGCGTCGTCGCGCGCGTCCGGATCTGGCAGCGACTCCTCGAGCATGCTCGCGTACGTCAGGATCACGTGCAGCAGGTTGTTGAAGTCATGCGCGACGCCGCCGGCGAGCTGGCCGATCATCGCGACGCGATCGCGGTGTGCGGCCTGCGCCTGGCGCTCGCGCTCCTCGGTGATGTCGCACACGACGACGACGGTCTCGCGGCCGCCGGACATCACGTTCGCCGTCATGCTGAGGATGCGATCGGACTCGGTGCTGACGATGTGGGTCTTGATGTCGCCGGCGACGAGCTCGTCGCACGGCACGCTCGCGACCGCGTCGACCGTCGCACCGGGCACGAGCGCGCCAATGTCCTCGCCACGGGCGGTCAGCCACTGGTTGACGAGCACGCAGCGCTTGCGATCGTCGATCACGAGCACGCCGATCGGGAGATCGCGGACGGTACGATCGAGGCGCGTCCACTCCTCGCTGATCACCGACTGCACCTGGCGGACGAGCATCGCGTTCTTGATCGCGAGCGCGGTCGGTCCCGAGATCGCCTCGAGCAGCTCGAGATCGCGGGCGCGGAACACGTTCAGCATCGCGCTCGAGTCGAGCAGGATCACGCCGAGCCACTCGGTCTCGTTCGCGTCGTAGCGCAGCGGTACCGCCATCACCGAGCGCACGCCGTGCGCGGTCAGGCTCTCGGAGCGCTGCAGCACCGCGTCGGAGTCGACCTCGGTGCGCAGGTACGGCTCGTGCGTCGCCATGACCTGGCTCATCACCGCGGTCGACACCGCGAACGCGTCGTTGCCCTGGCGCGCGCGCGTCACGGTCAGAAACGGCGCCTTGCTGTGCGGCTCGTAGATCACGATCGCGCCACGGTCCGCGCGCAGCAGCTGGAAGCACGTGTCGAGCACGCGGCCGAGCAGCCGCTCGAGATCGTGCTCGACGCCGATCGCGCGACCGAGCTCCACGATCGCGCGGAGCCGGACGAGCTCCTCCTGCATCGCGCTCGTGCTCTGGCTGCCGGACTGGCTGCCCTGTGCGATCGGCCGGTCGTCCTCGAAGCGCAGGCGCGCGGCGCCGATCAGCAGCTCGTCCCCATCGCGCAGCGCGGCCTCGGTCACCTTGCGCGACCCGACGTACGTGCCGCGCCGGCTGTTGAGATCGCGGATCTGGAACGTGCCGTCGGGGCGCTTCTCGATCGTCGCGTGACTCGCCGACACCATCGGATCATCGACGCGGATCTGGCAGGTATCCGCGCGGCCGATCACCGTGCTCTGGCCGAGGGAGTACGTGCGCTTGCTATCGACTTCGATCAGGCTGGCCATGGGGGTGCTTCTACGTCCTGGATGTTCGGCGAGGTCACGGGCGGCGGTGGGTACCTACGGGTTAGTGCGCCGGCTAACGGTCGGGGTGCGCATCCCGATCGGCGAGGATGCACACAGGCGAGCACCCAGCACCGCGTCGCGCATCGTCGGCGCCATCGTCGCGCGGTTCGCCAGGTTCGCGGTCTTGCGATCGTTCCAGTAGCTGCCGCCGCGCACGACGTACTCGCTGCCGGACTCGGCGCGCGTCCATTCGAACGCGTTGCCCGACATGTCGACGAGCCCGAACGGACCGACCGCGCGTGCGTGGCTGCCGACCGCGTCGAGGCCCATGTACGGGCGATACGTCGCGTCGATGTTCGCGTCGTCGTCCGCGAGCTGCTCGCCCGCTGGATACGCGCGGCCGTCGGCGCCACGTGCGGCGTGCTCCCACTCGAGCTCGGTGCACAGTCGCGCGCCCGGCAGCCGGCCGGTGCGATCGAGCCACGCGGCGTACGCCTCGACGTCACCGGCCGAGATGCCGGTGATCGGGAACCGGCGCCAGTCCTGGCGTGCGTGCTGCGTGCGGCCGGGATACACGAGCGGCTCGCCCCACCGCGCCGTCAGCACGCGATCGGTCGGCTGATACACGATCCGCCATCCGGTCTCGGGATCGCGCTCGAGGATCAGCCCGCCGCTGACCTTCGTCGGAAGCGCGGGCAGGAGCTTCGCCTGGGCATCGGCGGGCTGCGCGGCGACGAACTCGAGCCAGTCCGCGATCGTGATCTCGGTCTGGCCGATCACGTAGCCCTGGGTCGAGGCGCGCTCGTGCAGCGGCACCGCGGTCAGGAACCCGAGCCGGACTTCCTCGTCGGCCTTGCTGCCGTACAAGAACGTGCTCGGCGGGATGTAGACGTAGCCTTGCGGGATGGTCGACGCGGCCGGCAGCTCGAGTGCGACCCGGGCGCTGCGGCCGCGCGCGAGCATCACCGGATAGCGCACCGGCTCGCGACCGGGCGCGCGCGCGACGACGACGTACGAACCCGGCGGCTCGCGCGTCTCGACGTGGCCGCGGCCGAGCACGCGACCGCTCGGCTCGAGCACGAGATCGGCGTCCGCGGGCGCGTCGACGACGAGCCGCGCCGGCGCATCGAACCGCGCGCGGCGGCTGCCGTCGACGTCGTACGCGACGAGGCGCGCCGCGAGCTCGTCGCGGCGGTCGTTCGCGCGCAGCGTGTCGGCGAGCAACGCGCGATCGAGCAGGATGTCGCCGAGCAGCGCGCGGACGTCGTCGCGCGATGGGTCCTTGCCGAGCGCGGTCTCGACGCTGCCGCCCGCGCTGCGATACGCCTTCTCGGCGGTCGCGCGCGCGGCGAGTACCTGCGTCCACAGCTGCTCGCCGGCCGCGGTGTCGCCGGCATCGAACTTCGCGAACGCCTGGGTCGCGAGCTCGCGCTGCTTCGCATCGGCAGCGCGCGCGGTCTCCAGCACGCCGCGCGCCGCCGCGACGTCGGCGTCGACCGCCTCGGTCAGTCGATCGTGCGCGATCCGGCGCTGGATCCAGAACGCGAGCACGACGAGCCCGATCACGCCGGCGGCCGACAGCCGCGCGAGCCAGGTCCGCCGCCGCACCGTCCGCACCGACGCGTGGATGAAGTCGCGCTCGAGCGCGGTCAGCGCCGCGAGCTCGAGCCGCTTCGCCTCGACCAGCCGCGGCCCGCGCCACGTCAGATCCGAGCGCTTGCCGACGCGCTGCCACTCCGCCGCCGCGGCGGCGACGCGCTCGCGCCGCGCACGATCGTCGGCGTCGGCGTCGAGCCATTCGCGCAGCGTGCCCCAGCCGCGGACGAGGACTTCGTGTGCGAGCTCGTAGGTCGCGCCGTCGTCGCCGTCGTGGACGACGAGCAGCCGGCCCTTGACGAGCGCGTCGAGCGCGACCCGCGTGCCTTCGCCGACCGACAGCTCGCTCTCGGTGCGGCGTACGCGCGTGCCGACCGACGTCACGAGCCGCAGCAGGACGCGCCGCGCGTGCACGCGATCCGCGGCCGGCATGCCGGCGAGCACCGCATCGCCGTGACGTGCGAGCGCACCGGCGACGCCGCCCATCGTGTCGAGCGCGGTCGTCGTGATCGTGCGCTTGTCGCGATCGCGCGCCTCCCACAGCTCGGCGAGCGCGAACGACAGCAATGGTAGGCCGCCGCTGCCGGCCTGCGCGGTCGCCTCGACGAGCGCGCCGATCATCGCCTCGGACTCGAACTGCACGCCGGTCACCGACGCGGGGCCGGTGATCACGTCGCGGATGCGCTCCGGCGGTAGCGGGCTGACGAAGTAGAGCAGGCGCGATAGCTCGCGGCCGAGCCGCGGCAGCGTCGCGATCCGCGACAGGAAGTCGGCGCGTACCGTCGTGACGAGCCGGACGCTCGCCATGCCCTCGCTGATCAGCGCGAGGCCGGCGTCGAGCGCGGCGACCTCGTCCGGATCGCCGACGGTGACGAGCTCCTCCATCTGGTCGACGAACAGCAGCAGCCCGCCGTCGCCGGCACGGCGATGCAGCTCGCGCGGCAGCGTCTCGGGATCGGCGAGCACGCGCGCCGTGATCCCCGGGTCGCCGAGCGCGGCGGCGAGCGCGGCGAGCGGACGGCGACCGGGCAGCATCGTCAGCGTCTGCCAGCTGCGGCCGCCGCCGAGCGCACCGTCGACGACCGCCGGCACGACGCCCGCGCGCAGCAGCGATGACTTGCCGACGCCGGAGTCACCGGTGACGATCACGATCGAGTCGGTGCGCAGGCGCTCGACGATCGCGCCGATCTCGAGGCCGCGGCCGAAGAACAGCCCGCGATGGCTCGCCTCGAACGTGCGCAGGCCGCGATACGGATTCTCGTCGGCGCGGATCGCGTGCGCGCGCGACGGGTGGATCTGCTCGAGCGCCTCGCGGAGCTCCTCGCCGCTCGGGAACCGGCGCTCGGGATCGATCTCGAGACAGCGCGACACGAGCCGCGAGAACCGGACGTCGACCTCGGGCACGCGGTCGTGCAGCTCGCGCGGCGCGCGCTCCTGGATCACGTGCGGCAGGTCGGCGGCGAGCACGTCGGCGTGCGGCGTCGCGCCGGACACGAGCTCGTACAGCATCGCGCCGAACGAGTAGACGTCCGAGCGCCGCGACGGCGAGCGGCCGGCCCAGACCTCGGGGGCCATGTAATCGGGCGTGCCCACCATCGGGCCCTCGTCGTCGTCGCTGCCGTCGTGGACGACGCGCGCGAGCCCGAAATCGACGAGCTTCGCGACGCCATCCTCGGTCACCATCGCGTTGCCCGGCTTGAGGTCGCAGTGCACGACGCCCTTGCGGTGCGCCGCCGCGAGCCCGCGCGCGAGCTCGATCGCGATCGGCAGCAGCTGATCCCACGCCATCGGCCGCGGCACGTCGACGAGCGACTTGCCGCGCACGAGCTCGCTGACGATGAACGGCCGATCGCCGAGCTCGCCGACGCGATAGATGCTCAGCACGTTCGGGTGCTGGATCCGCGCCGCGGCTCGCGCTTCCATCAAGAACCGCTGGCGCGCGGCGAGATCCGGCTCGACGCCCGCGATGAACTTGATCGCGACCGAGCGCGCGAGCACCGCATCGGTCGCGAGATACACGCGTCCCATCTGCCCGCGCCCGAGCTCCTGGACGATCAGGTAGTCATCGAACTCGGCGGGCGGTTCGAAGTCCTGACGCGCGCGCGCGGGTTGCCCCATTGCCGAGACTAGAATCGGCCATCGCGGCGCTTTGGGAAGGGTAAATGTCGGGTGCGCCCCGGTGATCCGGCGAGTTGACAGCTGATGGTGCGCCGACGTAGCGAGGAGTATGCGGCGCATCCTGGTGCTGTTCGCCCATCCGGTCATGGAGCGCTCGCGGGTCAACCGCAGGCTGCTCGCGGCCACACGCGACCTCGAGCACGTGACGGTTCAGGATTTGTACGAGGCGTACCCGACGCTCGGCATCGACGTCGCGCGCGAGCAGGAGCTGCTGCTCGCCCACGACGTGATCGTGTTCCAGCACCCGTTCTACTGGTACTCGGTGCCGGCGATCCTGAAGGAGTGGCAAGATCTCGTGCTCGAGCACGGCTGGGCGTACGGCGCCGGCGGAACCCACCTGCGCGGCAAGATCACGTTGAACGTCGTCTCGACCGGCGGTCCGCCCCAGGCGTATCAGAAAGGCGGCTACAACCGGTTCACGATGCGCGAGCTGCTGTCGCCGTGGGACCAGACGGCCTATCTGTGCGGCATGCGCTTCCTCGCACCGTTCACGGTGCACGCGGCGCTGCGCGTCGCCGGCGATGACGATGTCGCGCCGAAGGTCGCGGCGTACCGGCGCCTGCTGATCGCGCTGCGCGACGAGACGATCGATCTCGAGCGCGCCGCGACCGCCGAGAACCTGCTCGACGATCTGTTCGCGGATCACGCGTCGCTCGCGGTGGTGCCATGACCGACAGCGTCCTCGCGATGGCGTTCATCTACCTGCTCGCGGCGGTGATCTGCGTGCCGATCGCGAAGCGGCTCGGCCTCGGCGCCGTGCTCGGCTACCTCGTCGGTGGCGTGCTGATCGGGCCGTGGGTGCTCGCGTTCGTCGGCCACGAGCACCACAGCGTCGGCCACTTCGCCGAGTTCGGCGTCGTGATGATGCTGTTCCTCGTCGGGCTCGAGCTGCGGCCCGCGCTGCTGTGGCAGCTGCGCAAGCCGATCTTCGGGCTCGGTGGCGCGCAGGTCGCGGCGACCGCGCTCGTCGTCGGCACGGCCTGCCTCGCGCTCGGCGTCCACTGGAAGCCGGCGCTCGCGGTCGGCCTGATCTTCGCGAGCTCGTCGACCGCGATCGTGCTGTCGACGCTCGCCGAGCGCGGCCTGCTGAAGACGCAGGGCGGGCAGGCGAGCTTCTCGGTCCTGCTGTTCCAGGACATCGCGGTGATCCCGATCCTCGCGGTGTTCCCGCTGCTCGCGACGATCGCGCCGCAGGCGAGCTCCGCCGTCGAGACCGCGGGCGACGCCGGGCGCCCGGCCTGGCAGAGCGCGCTGATGCTGCTCGGCGCGGTCGCGCTCGTGATCGCGAGCGGCCGGTTCATCATCCGGCCGCTGTTCCAGTTCCTCGCGACGGTCAAGGTGCGCGAGAGCTTCACGGCGGCGGCGCTGCTGATCGTCGTCGGGATCGCGCTGCTGATGCAGCAGGTCGGGCTGTCGCCAGCACTCGGCACGTTCCTCGCCGGCGTCGTGCTCGCCGACAGCGAGTACCGGCACGAGCTCGAGACCGATATCGAGCCGTTCAAGGGCCTGCTGCTCGGCCTGTTCTTCATCTCGATCGGCGCGCAGATCGACTTCGGCCTGATCGCGAGCGAGCCGCTGATGATCGGCGGGATCGTGCTCGCGACGATGGCCGGCAAGCTCGTCGTGCTGTGGCTCCTCGGCCGGCTGTTCCGGCTCGATCGCGCCGGCCGGTGGACGCTCGCGTTCGCGCTCGCGCAGATCGGCGAGTTCGCGTTCGTGCTGCTGTCGTTCGGCGTGCAGTCGCGGATCTTCTCGACCGGGTTCGCGAGCCCGCTCGTCGCGGCGGTCGCGCTGTCGATGGCGCTGACGCCGCTGCTGTTCATCGCGCTCGAGCGCTACGTGCTGCCGGCGGTCGCCGAGCGCGAGACCGAGCGTGCGCAGGACGAGATCGAGGACAGCAGCCCGCCGGTGATCATCGCCGGCTACGGCCGGTTCGGTCAGATGGTCGGCCGCATCCTGCGCGCGAACGGCATCCCGCTCACGATCCTCGATCTCGATCCCGAGATGGTCGACATCGTGTCGCGGCTCGGTATCAAGGTCTACTACGGCGACGCGTCACGCACCGACCTGCTGCACGCAGCGGGCTGCGAGCACGCGAAGCTGTTCGTGCTCGCGGTCGACGACAAGGAAGAGGCGACGAAGATCGCCGAGAACGTGCGCCATCACTTCCCGAAGCTGACGATCCTCGCGCGCGCCCGCGATCGCCAGCACTACTGGGAGCTGCGCAAGCTCGGCTGCATCCGCGCGTTCCGCGAGACGTTCGGCTCGGCGTACGAGACCGGCATCGAGGCGCTGGTCCAGCTCGGTTATCGCAAGCACACCGCGCACCGGCTCGCGCGGCGCTGGCGCGAACACGAGGAGAAGACGCTCGAGGAGCTCGGCAAGCTGTGGGGCACGAAGGACTACTTCGCGCGCGCCAAGCTCGCGATGGAAGAAGCCGAGCGCCTCATGCGCGACGAGGATCCGGTCGTGTTCACCGAGCGTGACGCCGCGTGGGACAACGAGTCGCTGCGCGCGGATCGGCAGGTCGATGCGGCGGCCGCGAAGTCCTAGAAGCTGCCGGTGATCGCGACGCCATCGCGCATCGGCGTCACCGTGAACCGCCCCGGCAACGAGCCGGTCAGCGTCGGGACCAGATAGCCGCCGAGCGCGCCGACGCTGCTGCCGACGAGCACGTCCGACAGGTAGTGGCGATCCGCCGCGATCCGCAGGTACGCGGTGAACGCCGCGAGCGACAGGCCGGAGGCCCAGATCACCGGCTCGAGGCGGTAGCCCCGGCGGTGCGCGACGAGCCCCGAGCTGACCGCGATCGAGAACACGAGCGAGCTGTGCCCGGAGAAGAACGACAGGTTGTCCTCGTTGTCGGGCGGCGGCGCGTCGGCGGCAAACCGCGCATACGGACGCTGGCGGCCGACGCCGAACTTCGCGACCTGGGTCAGGAGCTGCGTGTAGACGACCGCCTCGGTGATCGGGATCGCGTCGTCGACGAGCAGCCGCACGCGCTCGCCGGGCGCGTCACCGGTCGCGAGCACGAACAGGCCGGCGGCGAGCAGCGGCTGCAGCGCGTAGCCGGTGAAGTTGCTGAGCCGCCGCGCCGTGCTCGGATCGTCCCACACGAGCGCGTTGCGGACGTCGGCATCGAACCCGGGCGGCTCGCACCACCGGCAGCGATCCGGCGACAGCTGATCCTTGAACAACAGCTCGGTGCTCGCGAACACGAGCGCGCCAGCGCCGAGCGCGAGCAGATGCCGGGTGCGATGGATCTCCTCGACCGGATCCGGCCGCGAGCTCGGCGCGACGACGTCATCCGCGTGCGCGATGCGCGCGCAGCCGATGACCGCCATGACGACCAGCGACCTCAGGAGATCAGGATCGTTCGCCACCGGGACCGCTGCAAGACGGCGGCGGCGGAAACCGGGCAGGGACGGTACGATAGCGAGGTGACGCGGGTGCGCACGCTCGGGCGCTACGAGCTCTGGATCGAGCTCGCGCGCGGCGGCATGGCCGAGCTGTTCCTCGCGCGGCTGCACGGCGCCGGCGGGTTCGCGAAGCTCGTCGCGATCAAGCGCATCTTGCCGGCGCTCGCCCGCGATCCGGCGTTCGTCCAGATGTTCCTCGACGAGGGCCGGATCGCATCGCGGCTCTCGCACCCGAACATCTGCCAGGTGTTCGAGCTCGGCGAGGAGCGCGGCGAGCTGTTCCTCGCGATGGAGTACCTCGAGGGCGCGCCGTGGGCGGATCTCGCGGCCGCCGGGGAGCGCGACCTCCGGCTCGTCGTCAGCGTGCTCGCGCAGGCGGCTGAAGGGCTGCACCACGCGCACGCCCTGCGTGACCTGACCGGGCGCCCGACGCCGGTCGTCCATCGCGACGTGTCGCCGCAGAACCTGTTCGTCACCGTCGACGGCGTGTGCAAGGTGCTCGACTTCGGCGTCTCGAAGATGACGACCGACGGGCCGCGCACGCGCGAGGGCGTGATCAAGGGCAAGCTGCCGTACATGGCGCCCGAGCAGATCGCGGGCGCGCCGATCGACGCGCGCACCGACGTGTTCGCGCTCGGCGTCTGCGCGTGGGAGGCGCTCGCCGGGACGCGGCTCTACGATCGCGAGAGCGACTACGCGATCTGGCAGGCGATCACCGAGCACGATGCGCCGTTCGTCACGACGCGCTGGCCCGCGTGCCCGCCCGCGCTCGCGGCGATGATCGCGCGCGCGCTCGCCCGCGATCCCGCGCACCGCGTCCCGACGGCGCAGGCCTTCGCCGACGAGCTGCGCCGGACCGCGGGCGTCGTGCCGTACACCGCGTCGGAGCTCGCGCGCATCGTCCACGCGCGGTGCGGCGCGCAGATCGCCGAGCGTGCGCGGCGGGTCGCCGCGGTCGCGACCGAGCCGGTGGCGCCGAGCGAGATCGCCACCGACGTCGGGCCGCGCGACGCGATCCCGACGCTCGATCTGAAGCCGAGCGCGCCGGTGAAGCTGCGCGATCGCTCGCAGCCGGTGCTGCGCGAGCCCGCGCGCAAGGCGAGCCACGTGCGCAGCGCACTGATCGCAGCGCTCGCGGCCGCGACGGTGACCGCGATCGTCGTCATCGTGCTCGTGCGGCGCGAGACCACGCCGACGCCCGCGCGCGACGCCGGGGCCGCGACGCCACCGGATGCGAAGCCGGGCTTCGGCAGCATCGTCGATCTGCGGCGCGACCTCGAGACGCTGCGCCATGACCTGAAGCCATTGCAGGATCTGGGCAAGGCGGTGCGCGGCGAGGGCACGTACCGGCTCGACTCGGTTCCCGCGGCCGAGATCTTCGTCGACGGCACCGCCGCCGGCACGACGCCGATCGACGTCGAGCTCGCGGCCGGTTCGCATCGCGTGCGCGCGGTGCTCGAGGATGGCCGCGCGCAGACGTTCACGATCGTGATCGACGCTGGCCAGACGCTCGAGGGCAAGCGCCTCGCCTGGTAGTCACTCCCAGGTGACCGCGTCGGAGCCGAGCCCGAGCCGCGCGTTCGTCAGCTGCGACAGGAACGCCGGGACCGCGGCCGGATCCGCCGGCACCGGATCGCGCCAGACCGCGAGGAAGTGCTCGGTGCCGCGCTGCACGATCGCGGCGACCGTCTGGCCATCGAGCGACGAGTACGCTTGCTGCGCGCCGATCGGCAGCGGCAGCTGGCGGCGGATGTTCGCGCTCGGCGTCGCGACATCGATCCCCGCGGTCGTGATCAGCACGAAGCCATCGGCCAGCCACGCGCGACGCCGGTCCTTGCCCGTGCTCGCGAGCGAGGTGGTATGCGCGAGGCGGCCGTCGGGCTCGAGGTCGTAGAGCAGCGAGTCGCTGAGGGCCCACACGTGATCGTCGAACACGCGCGCGCCCGTGACGCGCTGGCCGAGCGGGACGCGCACCGCCGGGCCGAGCCACGACTGGCGATACAGATCGTCGTCGAGCAGGAACCACAGCGATCCGTTCGAGGTCTGGCCGACGAGCCGCGGCCAGCCTTGCACGCCGAGCCCGAACACGCGCTCGCCGGTGCGATCGTAGACGCGATACCTCGGCAGCTTCGTCTTGGCATCGAACTCCGAGACGAACAGACCCTCCGGCGTCACCGTCAGATCGATGACGAGCACCATCGGCCCGGCCCGGCCATGCTCGACCGGCAGTCGCCCGAGCTCGCGCACCGGCCCGAGCGGTTCGAGCGGCTGCTCGTAGAGCCCGCCGTCGTTCGTCACGTAGTACACGCTGTGGCCGCCCGCGAGCCCGATGCCCTCGGCGGTGTCGTTGACGTTCGGCACGCGCAGCACGACGTGGCCATCGAGATCGTAGACCGTCAGCTCGCGCTGCATCGCCGACTTGACGATCAGCTGCCGGTTCGACGTCGTCACGAACGGCGCGAACCCGAACGAGCCGAGCTCGGTGCGCGCGCCGCTGCGCGTGTCGACGATCGCGAGCTGCGATGGGCCGGTGCCATTGAACATGTCGTGTCCGGCGTCGGCGAGGATCACGCGGTCGCCCGCGGCGCCGACGACGGTGCTCGTCTCCGAGACCCGGATCATGCGCGGCCGCGAGTACGCGAGGTCGATGACACACAGCTCGCCGCTCCACGCGCCGGTCACGAGGCGACGTCCGGCCGGATCGACGTCGGCGTCGACGAGCTCTGCAGTGCGGTGCGCGAGCTCGACGGTGCCGTTCGCGTCGAGGTAGGCGAGCCGGCCGGTGCGCGAGACGAACGCGAGCCCATCGGCGAACCGACTCATCGCGAGTGGCTCGCCCGAGACGTGCCAGTGCAGGACCGGCGTCGGACCGTCGAGCGCCACGACACCGCCGCGATCGGACGTCCAGGCATACAAGGTCTGGCCGAGGTACGCGAACGCGGTCATCTCGTTCTCGCGCTGGGGCCACTCGCGCGGCGGAGCGTCGCGGCCGACGACCCACTCGCGAAGCTTGCCGTTCGTCCACACCGCGATGCGCTGCGCGCCGTCGGACAGTCGGACGCCGTACGGGCGCTCGGAGATGCCGAGCGGATACTCGTGCTGCGTGCCGTCGGGCGCGACGAGGAAGTAGTTCGAGCGCGCGATCGCCACGATGTAGCCATCACTCGCGTACAACAGCTCGGCGCCATCCGATGCGAGGCCAGTCGCGTGAAGCTCGGCGTCGAACATCGTGACGCCGCCGGCCGAGGTCCGCACCGCGAACCGCCCGCGGGTCACGACGAGATCCTCGACCGGATCGATCGCGATCGTGCGCTCGGTGCCGCGATCGACATCGATCACGAACACGCGGAGCTGCTTCGGGCCGCGATCCTCTCCGACGACGAGCGTGTGCTCGTCGAGCCATCCAGCCCGCCACGCGTTGTGACGCGCGACGATCTGGTGCGTGCCGTGCTCGAGATCGTGGACCACGACGAGCCCGTCGAGCGACGTCGAGGCGAGCCTGCCGCCGGGCGAGAACGCGAGCTGGTTGATGCGGTCGTGGTGCACCGTGAGGGCGCGTTCGACCCCGCGCGGCACCGCGGCGCGCACGATCTGGCGAGCCGTCGGCCACTGCGACGAGCCCGCGGGCAGCCCGCGCAGCAGCGCGACCGCGCTCGTCGGATCGATCGCGACCATGCTGCGCGCGCGATCGACGAGCATCTCCTCGGCGCGGGTCTCGGCGAGCGCGCGTGCCGACCGCGCCTGATCGCGCTCGGAGATCACGCGATCGAACGACAGCGCCGTGACGATCGCGATCGCGACGACCGCGATGGCCGCGATCGCCGCGGCGAGCCGGTGCTTGCGCAACCAGCGCGCGACGTGCTCGAGCGCCGAGTAGTCGTGCGCGGCGACGAGCTGGCCGCCGAGGAACCGGCGCAGGTCGGACGCGAGCTCGCCGGCGTCGGCATAGCGCCGCGCCGGATCGATCGCGAGCGCCTTGCTCGTGATCGCGGTCAGCTCGACGGGAACCTCGGGCGGGATCGCGGAGAGATCCGGCGTGTGACCGCGCGCGGCCGCTCGGATCGCGAGCGTCGCGTCGGGCTCCTCGAGCGGCAGCTTGCCGCTCAGCACGAAGTACAGCGTCGCGCCGAGCGAGTAGACGTCGGCGCGGCGATCGACCGGCTGGCCGCGCGCCTGCTCCGGCGCCATGAATCCCGGCGTGCCGTACGCCGAGCCGATCCGCGTCAGCGCGGCGGCGGACTCGCGTCGCGCCGGCTCGACCGAGGTCGCCTCGTCGGCCGCGTCGAGCTCGCGCGCGAGCCCCCAGTCGATCAGCAGCGTCTCGCCGAACGGACCGAGCAGGATGTTCCACGGCTTGATGTCGCGATGGACGATGCTCTGCGCGTGCGCGTACGCCGCGGCATCGACCGCACCGAGCACCGCGGGCACGAGCGCGAGCCGTTCGCGCACGGTCTTCGCCGCGTCGACGCGCGCCGCGAGCGGCTCGCCGTCGATCTTGCGCATGATGTAGAACGGCTGGCCGTCGCCGTCGCGCCCGGCGTCGAGGATCGGGACGATGCCGGGGTGCTGCAGCCGCGCGGTGATCCGGACCTCGCGCTCGAAGCGCGCCAGGTCGGTCGCCGACTTCGCGAGCGAGTGCTTGATCGCGACCGGGCGATCGAGCGCGCGATCGACGGCCTCGACGACGCGGCCCATGCCGCCGCGCCCGAGCTCGGCGCGCTCGTCGAACCGGTGGCGCGGTGGATCGAACACCGAGGCGGCCAGCGCGGGCTCGGATGCGCGGGCGAGCGCGATCGCCGTCACCGGCATCGTGCGCACGTGCAGCCGGTCCTCCCCGGGGTCGCCCGGCTGCGACGCCGGCGACGGATCGGTGTCCGGCACCTCGCGATCGCGCGGACGCTCGTCGACGGTCGCGGCCTCGGGCCCGCTCGGCGCGTCGTCGCGGCGCATCGTTCAAACGTAACAGATCCGACGAGCTGCTGCCGCCGCCCCGACGAGCCGGGCCTGGCAGGTGGTCATCGCGGCGCCGCCCGACCCCGAACGCGGGCTCGCGCTCGTCTGGACGCTGCGCTTGCAATCGCGACGCGTTTCGAGCCACGTTCCGCCGGTGATGCGCGCGCTGCTGCTCGATCTGGACGACACGCTCTACGATCGCGGTGCCGCGTTTCGCGCCTGGGCGGATGCGCTCGCGCGCGTCCAGCTCGGCCGGGTGCTCGCGGACGTCGAGTTCGCCGCGCTCGCCGACATGGACCGCCGGGGCCACCGCTCGCGCGCCGAGCTCGCGCTCGAGGCCTACGCGCTCGGGCTGTCGATCGATCCGCTCGCATTCCCGTCGCAGCTCGCCGAGCACATCGTCGAGGAGCCGGGCGTCCGCGACACGATCGGCGCGCTCGCGCGGTCGCGGCCGGTCGCGATCGTCACGAACGGCGGGCCGGTCCAGCGCCTCAAGCTCGCGCGGATCGGCCTCGATCGGATCGTCGAGCAGGTGTTCGTCTCGAGCGAGCTCGGCCACGCGAAGCCGGACCGCGCGATCTTCGAGCAGGCGCTCGCGTGGACCGGCGAGCCGGCCGAGCACGTGCTGTTCGTCGGCGATCACCCGACGATCGACCTCGCCCCGGCGCGCGAGCTCGGCATGGCGACCGCGTGGCGCGTCCGCCCCGGCTGCGAGTGGCCCGAGGACGTGCCGCCGCCGACCTACCGGCTGACGCGGATCGCCGAGCTCGCCGAGGTCTGCGCGTGACGCACGACCTGCTCGACATGAACGGCGTCGTCGGTACGCACGACCTCGCGCTGATCGTGCTCGACACCCTGCGGTTCGACGTCGCCGAGCGCGAGCTCGCCGAGGGCCGCACGCCGAACCTCGCCGCCGCGATCGGCAGCTGGGACCGCCGCCACAGCCCCGGGACGTTCACGTACGCGTCGCACGCCGCGTTCTTCGCCGGCTTTCTGCCGACGCCCGCGCGCCCGGGCCGGCATCGCCGGCTGTTCGCGCTCGCGTTCGAGGGCAGCGAGACGATCGGCACCGGCACCTGCGTCCTCGAGGGCGCGAACATCGTCGAGGGCCTCGCCGCGCGCGGCTATCACACGCTGTGCGTCGGCGGCACCGGGTTCTTCAACCAGCGCAACCCGCTCGGCAACGTGCTGCCCGGGATGTTCGCGGAGCGCCACTGGGACGTCTCGACCGGCGTCACCGATCCGCGGTCGTTCGAGAACCAGCTCGCCGTCGTCGAGCGCTCGCTCGCCGCGCTGCCGCCGGATCGCCGCGCGTTCACGTTCGTCAACGTCGCGGCGCTGCACCAGCCGAACCACTTCTACCTCGACGGCGGGCCGGCGCGCGACACGCTCGCATCGCACGCCGCGGCGCTGCGGCACATCGACGCCCACGTGCCGCGGCTGTTCTCGATCCTGCGGCGCGGCGCGCCGGTGTTCGCGATCGTGACCAGCGACCACGGCACGCTGTACGGCGAGGACGGCTACGTCGGCCATCGCGTCGCGCATCCGCTCGTCACCACGGTTCCGTATGCGGAGGTGATCCTGTGAGTCTCGACGAGGTCACGCGCTACGAGTCGTACGTCTACGCGTACCCGCACAAGACCGCGTATCGCCGCATCGAGCCCGCGCTGCCGCTCGCGCCGCTGTGGGCCGGCGAGCGTCGCGACGCGTTGTTCCTCTACCTGCACGTCCCGTTCTGCGAGCAGCGCTGCGGCTTCTGCAACCTGTTCACGCAGCCGGTGCCCGAGGCCGATCGCGTCGAGGCCTACCTCGCCACGCTCGCCCGCCAGGCGCGCGTCGTCCGCCGCGTCCTCGACGAGGGCGGGCCGTACGCGTTCGCGCGCGCCGCGATCGGCGGTGGCACGCCGACGCTGCTCGACGCGCGACAGCTCGAGCGCGTGCTCGATCTGATGACGCACGTTGGACTCCCCGCGCACGAGCGCGTCCCGATGTCGGTCGAGACCTCGCCTGAGACCGCGCTCCCCGATCGCCTCGGCGTCGTCGTCGCGCGCGGTGCCGACCGCATCAGCATGGGCATCCAGAGCTTCGTCGAGGCCGAGTGCAAGGCGGTCAATCGCCCGCAGCTCGCCGCCGACGTCCACCGCGCGCTGCGCGCGATCCGCGACACCCGCGTCGCGACGCTCAACGTCGACCTGATGTACGGCTTGCCCGGCCAGACCGAGGACACCTGGCAGTACTCGCTGAGCTCCGCGCTCGAGTATCGCCCCGAGGAGATCTATCTCTATCCGCTCTACGTCCGGCCGCTGACGACGCTCGGTCGCAAGGCGGCGAGCGGTCGCCACGGCACGCCGGCGATCGATCGCGAGCGCGTTCATCTCTACGAGCTGGCGCGCGATCGCCTGCTCGGCCTCGGCTATCGCCAGATCTCGATGCGCATGTTCCGCCGGCCCGAGCCATCGGTCGATACGCCGGGCGGCTCGCTCGCGTACTGCTGCCAGGACGATGGCATGATCGGGCTCGGCGTCGGCGCTCGCTCGTACACGCGCGCGGTCCACTACTCGTCGGAGTGGGCGGTCGGCGCGCGCGGTGTTCGCGAGATCATCGACCGCTGGATCGCGACCCCCGACGAGGCGTTCGCGGTCGCGGACTACGGCTTCGTGCTCGACGCGAGCGAGCAGCGCCGGCGCTGGCTGATCCTGTCGCTGCTCTCCGACGACGGCCTCGATCTCGCCGCCTACACGCGGCGGTTCGCCACGGCGGTCGACGCCGACTTCCCGCAGCTCGCCGAGCTCGACGTGCGCGGCTTCGCGGTTCGCGACGGCGGCATGCTCCGCCTCACGCCCGAGGGTCTCGCGCGCGCCGACGCGATCGGTCCGTGGCTGTACTCCGACGACGTGCGCGCGCGGATGGCGAGCTACGCGCTGTCATGAAGCTCGACATCCTCTACCGCGGCCCGCTCGCGAGCTGTAACTACGGCTGCGCGTACTGTCCGTTCGCGAAGCGCAAGGACAGCCGCGACCAGCTCGCGACCGATCGCGCCGCCTGGCAACGGTTCGTCGACTGGATCACCGCCCAGCCACCGACCGATCAGCTCGGCGTGCTCGTCACCCCGTGGGGCGAGGCGTTGATCCGCCGGTGGTACCAGGATGGCCTCGTCGAGCTCACGCACCTGCCGCAGATCACGCGCGCCGCGTGTCAGACGAACCTGTCCGGCTCGCTCGACTGGATCGCTGCCGCGAACCCCGAGCGCCTCGCGCTGTGGTGCACCTACCATCCCGAGTGGACGTCGCTCGACGACTTCGTCGCGCAGACCCGCCGGCTCGCCGATGCCGGCGTGCAGTTCAGCGTCGGCGTCGTCGGCCAGCGCGAGTACGCCGAGGTCGCCCGCGCGCTGCGCGCCGCGCTGCCCTCCGACGTCTACCTCTGGGTCAACGCGGTCAAGGCGCTCGCCTACACCACGGACGAGATCGCAGCGTGGACCGCGATCGATCCGCTGTTCGCCCTCAACCTCCAGCGCTGGCCGAGCCGCGGCCAGGCCTGCGGCGCCGGACACCGCGCGATCACCGTCGACGGTGACGGCACGATGCGCCGCTGCCACTTCATCAAGGACGCGATCGGCAACATCTACGAGCCGGCGTGGCGCGACCGCCTCGCACCGAGCCCGTGCACGAACCTCGATTGCCACTGCCACATCGGCTACGTCCACCTCGACTACCTCGAGCTCGACAAGGTCTTCGCGACCGGGCTGCTCGAGCGCGTCCCGGTCCCCGAAGCACGCCACGCTCGCGCCGTCCGCCTCCCGGTCGTGTAGCCGGACGCTGTCCGGCGCCGGGATGCGGTGTCCGGTGGCGGGACGCGCGGGCGGGTGTCCGGTGGCGGGACGCGCTGTCCGGTCGTGGGAC
Source organism: Kofleriaceae bacterium (assembly GCA_035715365.1). Classification (GTDB taxonomy): domain Bacteria; phylum Myxococcota_A; class Polyangia; order Haliangiales; family Haliangiaceae; genus JABFXX01. The sequence goes on from DASTLB010000019.1 coordinate 132,655, forward strand.
GAGTGTCCGGCAACCGCGGGCTGGACGTCCGCTGTCCGGCCCGGACACCTGGACACGCGCGCCAAGTCCGCGGAACCGTCACGTTCTCGATTCGGCGCGGAAGCTGAACAAGGAGGCAATCGTCGCGGCGATGTCCGCGGCAGAAGGAAGAGACCGTCATGCCGATCAAGCCAACCCGCCTCGCCGACATCGCGACTCGCCAGCGCCATGGTCGGGCTCGCGATGCCGTGTTCGCTTGCTTCGTCGCGCTCGCCGCCGTGATCGGCGCGACGTCCGTCGCGACCTGCGTGTCCGTCGCGAGCACCACGCACCTCGCGCAGCGCTGAGCCGTCAGTCCGGGGCGCCGAGCTCTTCGCCGAGGCGATCGACCGGTGCGCGGCGATCGTCGATGACGTGCTTCGCGAGGCCGGAGAGCCGCGCGATGTCGTCGGGGGACAGGTAGCGCGTCGGCACCCATAGCTCGCGCAGGTTCGCGAAGTGCGCGCGATGCTCGGCGACGACGATCGTGTCGCGCGGGTTGAGCGCGCCATGCGCGAGATCGATCACCTCGAGCTGAGCGCCGAGCGGCGCGGTCGCGAGCGTGCGCAGGATCGCGCCGGCGAACACCGCCTTGCGAATCTTGAGGTGGGTGAGCCGCGGGAGATCGCGGCGCTGCAGCAGCGGCTCGAGATCTTCGAAGTCGAGCGAGCGCCCGACGAGCGCGCCGCCGAGCCGGAGCTCGAGGCGTTCGAGCACGGGCCATGGCGCTGCGACGATCGCTGCGAGGTTGTCCGGCGACAGCACGAGGCCAAACAGCCGCACGCGGCGCGCGGTGGGGAGCGCGAGCTCGCCGGCGCCGGGTGTGCCGAGGTCGAACGAGTGCGCGGTGAGCGACAGCACCTCGAGGCGCGGGACGAGCGGCCAGATCCGAGACAGGCCGGTGAGCGGCGCCTTCGCGAACAGCTCGAGCTCGCGCAGCGGTGGGCGATGGGTCTCGATCGCCCCGAGTACCGCGCGCGCTTCGCTGTCGTGATCGATCCGTAGCGCGAGGCTGCGGACGAAGCGGCCGGACGGATGCGCGAGCACCTCCTGCACGATCGCGCCGACATCGCGCTTCGGGCTGCTCGCGAGCTGGATCCGATCGATGAAGCCGCCGCGCCAGATCAGCGGTGGTGCGTCGGGGATTCGGACGTCATCGACGTGACGCGCGAGCCGGCCGAGCAGGGTAGGGGCGTGCTTCACGAAGTGCTTCGTGTACGCGAGCTGCTTGGGGCCGCGTGCCTTCGGGTTCGCGGCGCGCTCGGTGTCGGCGGCGAGCGCGAGCACGATCAGCTCGCCGCGCGGATCGCCGCGGCGCTGCAGGAGGTCCGCGTAGACGAGCAGGGTCTCGCGGTCGACATCCTCGGCGAGGCGCGCTTCGAGGGCGGCGTCGGCGACATCGGCGGCACCGGCGGCCACCGTTGCTGCTGGATCGCTCGCGGGCTGACGGGCCACGTCGCTATCTAGCACGCGAGCTGTCGAGCAGCCGGCGGATCTGCCAGCCATAGACGTCGAGACCGTCGCGCTCGAGGTTCGGCAGCAGATCGCCGAACGCGTTGCCCTCGATCACGCGGTGCGCGCGCAGCCCCGGCTCGAACATCAGGTCGACGCCGACGTGGAATGCGCCACTCGCGCGCTGGACCGCGCAGCAGCTCGCCATCGCCGCGTCCCATGCATCCGGCGGTACCTGCTGGCGCAGCGCCGCGACATCGCCGCGCTGGCCGCCGAGGTGCAGGTTCGTGATCGGGTGGGGTGAGGTTCGCATCACGACGAACGCGGGCTCGTCGTCGATCGTGAGGACCCGCAGATCGAAGTAGCGGCCGCCGCTGCGCGCCTTGTCGATCGCGCGCTCGACCTGGGCGCCCTCGGCGAGCAGGAACGCGAGCAGGCGATCGATCGCCGGGCGGGCCCGCAGGTGCTGGAGCCGGCGCGTGTTGTAGCGCGCGCTGCCGGTGTCCTCGACGGTCGTGACCGCGTGCTCGCCGCCGGTGCGCAGCGTGTAGAGCGCGAGGCACGAGGCCGAGCTCGACGATGCGACCTTGACGAACACCGACGACCAGCCGGCCTCGCGCATCCGGCGGCGCAGCTCGTCCGGAGTCCGGACGTCGTCGAGCGCCTCGGGGACCGGGATGCCGAGCTCGCGCCACTTCCTCGACGTGATCCGCTTGTCGAACAGCTCGCGGATCGCCGACACCGGCTGGACGACGCGCCAGCTCGGCCGGATCGCAGCCTCGATCTCGTCGAGCACCGCGAGGAATCCGAGGTGGTGCTGCCGCGGATACAGGATGCGCCCGAGCTGGTACGGGATCGCCGAGAGTGCCGCGGCGCGGATCGCCGGTGCGCGCTCGGCGCGTGCGGCCTGCTCGCCGCGGTTCAGCAGCGCGCGCTCGACCGCGTCATCCTCGCCGGTCGAGTCGAGCCGGAAGATGATGTCGTCGGGGAGCTCGCCGAGCAGTCGCGCCGGCGCGCCGGGAACGGCGAGGTCGAGCCACGCGAGCTCGCGCGCCGGTGGCAGGGCTTGCGCCGCGAGCGCGGCCTGGAACAACGTGAGCCGGCGGTGACCCGGGTTTCCGACGACGACGAACGCCGGTGCAGCCACGCTACTCGCCGACGACCGGATAACGGTCCTCGGGGTCGTCCTGCTCGCGCTGCTCCTTCGCGATCACCTTCTTCGCGACGCCCTTGAGGGCAGCGACACCCTTCTTCGTCAGGTAATTCTCCGAGACGTCGAGCGTGTCGAGGTGCGCGAATGCGTCCTTGTGCTTCGCGAGCAGCTCCGCACCAGCGTCCGTCAAGCAGCCCATCGACAGGTCGAGCGTGCTCAGCTGCCTCACGAGCCGCGACTTCGCGAGCAGCTCGGGCAGGTCGTCGGTGAACATCGCGTTCCTGAGGCCGAGCGTGCGCAGCTTCGGCAGGTCGGTGCGTGCGAGCAGCGCTGCGACATCCTTCGCGGTGCCATTACCGCCGTAGTTGTCGTCGCCGTACCAGATCTCGAGGTGCTCGATCTTCGGCAACTTCGCGCTGTGGATCGCGTTGACGTTCTTCTTCTCGAGCCCACCGGTCCGGATCTCGATGCGCTCGGCCTCGGGCAGCTCGAGCGTGCCGAGCTCGAACCCGGGCCCCATCGCCGACACCGACGAGCCGCCCTGCACGATCAGCGTCTGCAGCTTCGGCACGGCCTTCCACAGCTTGCCGAGCTTGCCGATCGAGTACCAGCTGATCTCGGTGTTGCCGGTCGCGGTCGGCCCGAACGGTCCGCAGTACTGGTAGTCGCCGAAGAACAGCTTGCGGATCGTCTTCGGCGCCCGCTTCGCGAGCAGATCGATCAGCGGCTGCAGCGTGCTCTCGTTCGGATCGTTGTTGAACACGAACGTGATCTCGGTGAGGAAGCGTCCCGATGGATGACGCAGCACCTCGTCGAGCACGTCGACGAGGCGGCCCTTCCACTCGTCGTTCGCGTAGTGATCGTGCGACAGCCGGAGCGCGTGGATGAAGCCGTACTTCCAGGTGAACGCGTCGGTGTCCTCGCCGTCGTAGGTCTGCTGGTGCTCCGCGAGCGGCCCGAGGAAGTAGGCCTTCTGCTTCTGGATCAGCGCCTTCGCCTGCTTGTCCTTCTTGCCGAGGAACAGCGCGATCAGCTCGCCGCGCGGATCGCCCTGGTCCTGCAGCCAGTCCGCATAGACCGAGTACGCGTCCTCGTCGTACGGGTTCGCGTCGATCGCCTTCTCGAGCTCCGGGTTCGACGTCGTCGCCGGTGCCGCCGCCGTTGCACCGCCGCCGCCCTTCGCGACGTAGCCCTTGCGCGTCTTCTCGGCGACCAGCCGGTCGTGCTCCTTCATCGCGTCGGCCCGCGAGCCGAAGTCCTTCACGGTCTGCTGGCCGCCGCTACCGATCTTGCCGTAGCGCGTCTTGACCGAGTTGCCGTCGACGACGATCTCCCAGAACTTGCTCGAGCTGCCCTCGACGAATTCGTAGTACTTCGCGCCGGGCGTGCCGGACGCGCTCGCGGCGCTCGCCGACTTGCTCGCGGTCTTCGCCGCGACCGGCGCGGCCTTCGTCGACTTCGCGGGCTGCGCGGTCTTGCCGCCGACGAGCTTGTAGCCCTTCTTGACCTTCTCCGCGATCAGCTTGTCGTACTCGGCCTTCGCCGCGCCCTCCATCGCGAACTTCTTCAGCGTGGTCTGGCCGTTCGATCCGATCTTGCCGTAGGTCGTCGTGAACGACTTCCCGTCGAGCTTGATCTCCCAGAACTTGTTCGACGTCCCCTCGGAGAATTCGTAACGCGGCATCGCCGCGAAGGTACACGAGCGGGCGGCCGGGTCGCTACTCGCCAACGGCGGCGTAACGATCGTCGTCCTCGCCGGTGCGCTGGTCGTCCGCGACCACGGTCTTCGCGAGCTTGCGCAACGCGCCGATGCCGTCGCCGGTCAGGTAGCTCTGAGAAACGTCGAGCTTCTGCAGCGCAGGAAATGCGTCCGCGTGCGTCGCGAGCAGTTGCGCGCCCTCGTCGGACAGACAGCCGAGCGACAGATCGAGCTCGACCAGCTGCTTCGCGATCGGCGAGCGCACGAGCAGCGGGATCGCGGCGTCGACAAACTCGCAGTTCATGAGTCCGAGGTGCGTCAGCTTCGGCAGGTCGGTGCGCGCGAGCAGCTTCGCGACATCGTCGGCGGTGCAGTCGCCGCCGTAGTTGTCCTGGCCGAACCAGACGTCGAGGTGCACGAGCTGCGGGAACCGGCCGCGCGCGATCGATTCGAAGTTGCTGCGCTCGAGGCCGCCGGTGCGGAATTCGAGGTGGCGCAGCGCCGGTAGATCGAGCTCGCCGAGCGTGACGCCACCCGCCTGGCCGTACGACGTCGACGTCGATTGCACGATCAGCTTCTCGAGTTGCGGCAGCGCGCGCCATAACGACGAGCAGTCACCGACGTTGTACCAGCTGATCTCGGTATCGTCGCCGCGGTCCTCGTCGCGCGCGGCCCCCGCGTACTTGAAGTCGCCGAGCACGAGGGTGCGGATCGACGGCCGCGGTGTGCGCGCGAGCGTCGCGATCAAGCTCTCGAGGTTGTCGTCGTTCGGATCGCCGTTGAACCCGAACGCGAGCTCCTGCACGAATCGCCCGGACGGATGGTCGAGCAACTGCTCGAGTACACGCGCGAGCCCGCCGTCGACGTCGAGCTCGTCCGCGTTGTGGTCATGCGAGAGTCGCGCAGCGCGAATGAAGCCGTGCTTCCATTCGAACGCCGGGCGCTCGCTGCCGTCGTACGTCTCGGTGTGGTCCGCGAGCGGTCCGAGGAACTGCTCCGAGTGTTCTTCGAGTAACGCCTGCACGGCGTCGTCCTTGCCCGCGATCGCGAGCGCGATCAGCTCGCCGCGCGGATCGCCTCGCGACTGCAGCCAGTCGGCGAGCACCGAGTACGTGCTCGGATCGTTCGGGTTGTTGAAAATCGCTTGTTCGAGCTCGACGTTTCGCTCCACGCGCGGACTATGAAACGAGTCGATTCAACAGCGCCACCCTAATCCTCGTCGGGAGCGTCCTTCTCTTCGTAGCCCTTCTTCGTCTTCTCGTTCACCAGCTTGTCGTATTCCTTGATCGCGGCGGCCTCGTTCGGCAACGCCTTCATCGTTGTTTGGCCACTGGCGCCGATCTTTCCGTACTTGGTCAGCACGGACGTGCCGTCGATGTGAATTTGCCAGAACTTGTTCGACGTGCCTTCGCTGAACTCGAAGTACCTGGGCGTGGAGCGGTCGCCATTACTGCCGGTCGAGGCCGGCTTCGCCGCGGCCTTGGCAGGTGCCTTGGCCGTCTTCGCCGCCGTCTTCGCAGGCGCGGCCTTCGTCGACTTCTTCGCCGGCGGCGCCTCGTCCTCATCTTCTTCGTCGTCGGCATCGCCCCCGCCGCCGACCAGCATGTAGCCCTTCTTCACCTTCTCGGCGACGAGCTTGTCGTATTCCTTCTTCGCCTCGGCGTCAGTCTTGAACTCCTTCAGCGTTTGCTGTCCCGGCGTTCCGATCTTGCCGTACTTGGTCGTGAAGGATTTGCCCGACAGATCGATCTGCCAGAACTTGTTCGACGTGCCCTCTGAGAATTCGTAACGCGGCATGGTCACCCCGGTGTGTGCGCTGTTCTACGCGCGCTTCGCGACTAACCACCCTTGGTCGCGCGATAGCCGGGGCCATTGTTACACGAGCCAGCGCAGCAAATCCTCGGTGTCCTCGCACCACTCGGTCCACGGGTCGGCGTCCGGATCCGGCGGCGCGCCCTTGCGCGGCGCGAGCTCGTACACCTGTGGCGACACCTGACCGAGCGCGAGATGCAGCGCGCGCTGGCCCTTCGGGAGTGCCGGGACCGAGCCGAGCGAGACGACGACCAGGTCGGAAATCGCGCTCTTGGCCTGCTGCGCGACCTCGATCGCGGCCTCCCACGGCTGCTCGACGACCTTCACGATCCCGCTCTTCACCTCGCCCTCGAGCAGCAGCTCGACCAGCTCGCGTTCCGGAGCGAGCAGCCTCGGCGGGAACGCGAGGTGGATCGACAGCGCCTCGTGGCCGAGCTGCTCGGTGAGCCAGCGGATCGCGGCGACCATCATGCCGAGCGCGAGCACGAGTCGCTGCCACGGCAGATCCTTGTCCTTGATCCGCGCGTCCTCGAGGTCGGCGCCGAGCGCGAACACGATCACGTGGCGATGGCGGCGGAACACGCTGTCGTCGCGCGTGTAGTAGAGCAGCTCGCCCTCGACGTAGCGCAGCGTGAACAGATCGACGACGTCGCCGCCGTCCTCCATGTACACGAGCTCCGAGCTGACGAGGTTCTCGATGTTCGCCGACGCGCTCGGCGTGATCGCGGTGAATCCACCGGCCGGATAGAGCGTGTCGTCGGCGAGCTGGGTATCTTTGACGCCGCGCTGCTCGCGCTTCGCGGGGAGCCGGCGCGGCAGCCGGCCCGAGATCGCGGCAGCTGCGGCGCCGATGTGATCGGCGGCTAGCCGGCGGCCGAAGCTGCCGAGCACCTCGAGGTGATCGATCGCGAACACCTCGCGATCGTCGACGAGCGCGCGGCTCTGACGCGCACCGCGCGCGAGGCGCTGATACGCCTCGGTGATCGTCTGCGCGACCGCGCCGCCCTTGAGCTCGGCGCGGCCGGCGGCATCGCGCTCCTCGCGCGGCCGGGCGAGCGCGCGCCGCAGCGTCGCGGGACTGACCGAGAGGCCGGCGAACCCGGCGCGCTCGCACAGCGCTCCGACGACGAGCGCGATCGCGGTCGGCCGCAGCGCCGGGCCGAGGTGCGCGAACGCCGCGAGCACGTCGTCGAACCGCGCGGTCTGCGCGAGCCGCGACAGCACGTCATCCTCGTAGGCGCGGATCGCCGACTTCAGGCCATCGTCGCCGTTGATCGTCGTCTGCTGCGGCAGCCGGGCACCGCCGAGCATCACCGCGACGTCCGCGATCACGCCGGCCGGCGGCAGCGCACCGAGCTCGGACGCGCACGCGAGGATCGCCTGGCCGATCGTCGCATCCTCGTCGGTCTCCGTCGGTACGCGACGCAGACACAGGCCGGCGGCGACCCAGCTCGAGACCTCGGCGGCGCTGCGCAGCTCGAGCGTCGTCACGGCGGTCACGACAGCCCGAGCAGACGCGGCACTTTCTCTTCGAGCAGATCGATCTCGTCGCGGGTCTCGCCCAGGTACGACAGCAGGCGGAGGTCCGCACGCTCGACCGCGCCGCCGTGGACGATCCACGCGTGCGTGCGCAGCAGCCGGTAGAGCTTCACGACCTTGCGATCGGAGACGAACACGCCGTCCTCGCGGACGAGCGTCTTCAGCACGCGGCGCAGCTCGCGCAGCAGCTCGTCGGAGAAGTACAGCTCGCGGTCCTTGAGCGGATTGCCGTCGTTGCCGAGCGTGCGGCGCGCGAGCACGTGGGTCAGCCAGCGGTGCGCCTTGACGAAGTCCTCGAGCGTCGCGTGACCTTCGATCCACGGCTTCTGGTTGAGCTCGCGATGCGTGTACGCGTCGAGGCCGGCATCGATCAGCTCGACGAAGTGCTCGTCCTGCACCGACCGGCACGCCGCCTTGAGGCAGAACCGATCCTTGAGCGCGGCAAGCTCGGCGTTCTCCGGCAGCTCGTTCGTCGCCGCGAGCAGGATCCGCAGCTTGACCGGGACCGGCTGGCCGTCCTGGTAGAACTTGCGCTCGTTGATCACGGTGAGCAGCGAGTTCAGGATCGCGGAGTTCGCCTTGAAGATCTCGTCGAGGAACACGAGGCGCGCGGTCGGCAGCTTGCCGCGATCGCGACGCAGGTAGCGGCCCGCGCGGAGCTCGGCGATGTCGATCGGGCCGAACACCTCGGACGGCTCGGTGAACCGCGTCAGTAGATATTCGAAGTACTCGCCGTCGGGGATCTTGAGCGCGTCCTTGAACTTGATGACGAGGTCGCTCTTCGCGGTGCCCGGCGGGCCGACGAGCAACAGCGGCTCCTGCGCGACCGCGGCGACGCACATCAGATCGATCAGCGACTGCTTGGCGACGAAGAACCGGCCGAGCGCGAGCCGGAACCGGTTGATGCGCTCGCGGAGCTGCGAGGCTTCGCGCGCGAGCTCGTCCGGGCTCGCCTGCGCGGCCTTCTCGATCGAGTCCAGGGCAGTGGGGGCGGCAGCGGCTGTGCTCACGACGAACCTCCGAGATCACGGTGCAAGCGGCGGCGGATCAGGTGCTCGTCGTCCTCGACGAACCGGCGTCCCGCCTCGCCGAGCGCGAGGTCATCGGACGCGATGCCGAGGACCAGCGATTCGACGAAGTGCAGCACCGACAGGCAGTAGTGGCTGTTGGTGCCAAAGCTATCGGTGATGTCGCGCAGCTGGCCGGCGAGCTCCGCGATCGCGCCCAGCGCCTCGTTGATCGGCGCCTGCGCGTACGCCTGCGCGAGCGCACGTGTCAGCTCGAGCCGGGCGGTCAGCGTCATGCTCTCGGCGAGCGTCTTCTTCGCCTGCTCGAGGATCGGCAGCGCACGCGCGGTGTCGCCGAGGTACGCGAGGCCGGACGCGACCGCGAGCCGGCCTTGCATGCTCGCGGTGCCGGTGTCGAGCGCGTTCTCGACGTCGGCGAGCAGCTCGGCGATCTCGCGGCGCAGACCGATCCGGCGCAGCGCGCGCAGGCTCTGATCGAGGACGCGCGCGAGCTCGGTGCCGGGTACCGCGCGGATCGCCTCGGCGAGCGCGTCGAGCATCTTCGGGATCAGCTCGGTGCGGCCGAAGTGACCGGCGACGACGAGCGCCTCCCCGTACAGCACCGCGCGCCGCGGCTCGGGCAACGTCGCGATCATCGGCCACGCCCGCGCGAGGATCGGGACCGCGCCGGACTCGGGCAGCTCGAGCAGCACGTCGAAGCATCCGTCGAGGAGCCGGGCCTTCTCGGGCTCGATCGCGGTGCTCGCGACCTCGACGAGCCGCGCGATCTCCTTGCCGCGCGCGGTCGAGTCCGACAGCGCGCGCAGCGCCGCGAACTCGGGGCCGCGCGAGTCGTGCTGGCGCTTGCTGAACGCGCCGATCGCATCGGGCCGCTCGAGCGGCTCGAGGATCCGCGACGCCTCGCGCAGGCGATCGACCTTGTAGCGCGCGACGCGATCGAGCGCGGCGAGCTGCGCCCCGAGCGGTTCGGGCAGCGGGGTCTCCGGCGGCACGCCGGCGATCGCCTGCTCGACGCGCGCCTCGAACGCGGCGGACAGGTACGCGTGCACGGCGTCGGTCGCGACCGGCGCGAGCGCGGTCTTGGCCTCGGTGACGAGCGCGCGCGCCCGCACGTGCTGGCCGATCCGCGCGAACCCATGCGCGAGCTGGTAGTTGACGTACGCGCCGGTGTACGCGACCGGTGCCTCGACCGGCGAACGCTTGCGCCGCGTCGACGTGACTTTTTCTGCGAGCTGCGACAGCGCCTTGCCGAGATGCTCGCCGCTCGCGTTGCCGAGCGCACCGCTGCGGCCGGCGAACCGCAGGAACGACGGCAGCTCGCGCTCGACCGGCAGGCCACCGGCGAGCCGCGCGAGGATCCGATCACGCGCATGCGCGAGCCCGAGCGTGTCGCCGCCCGCGAGCCGCGCGAGGCTCGAGCGCGCGAGCCACAGCGTGCGCGCGTCGAGCTCGCCATCGTGATCGTCGAGCCAGCGCACGACGCGGTGCGGATCCTTCTGGACCGGCGCCGGCGCGCGCGCGGCGATCGCGGCGACGAGCCGGACGTCGTCCTGACCCGGCGACGCGTTCGACAGCTGACCATCGAGCGTCTTCGCGAGGTCGGCGCGCCCGAGGTCGGCCGCGATCCACGCGTCGAGCCGCTCGTTCGCGGCGGCGCCATGGAGCTCCCAGACCGCGCGCGCGAAGCACAGGCCGGCATCGCGCCGGCGCTTGAGCCGCGCGTACGCGTGTCCCAGCTGCTCGAGCAACTCGAGGCGCTCGGGTGCATCCGCCGGCGCGTCGAGCGCGACGAAGTCGGCCTCGAGCTTCGCGAGCTGGGCGTCGACCGCGACCTCCTCGCGGTGCGTCGGCTCCTCGGTGCGGCGTTGCGCGCGCGGCTGCGGTGTCGGCGTCGGCGGCGGCGTCTGGACGACGACCGGCGCCGGCTGCGCGCGCCCGCGGCCCGGCTTCGGACGCCGCTTGTCGGAACGCTCGCTCTCGTCGCGCTCCTCGCGCGGACGCTCCGATGCCCACTCGAGCCCGGTCGACACGAACGGCGCGAAGTCGAACACCGCCGCGCGCGCCCACGGCACGAGGGCAGGGGCGCTCGCGTGGATCACGTAGTCGGCCCAGTCCGACAGCGGCGCGAACGCGCTGTCGGCGATCTTCTCGACGCGGAACGGTCCGCGGATCGGCGCGCCCGGCGTGCGCTCGGCGACCGGCGCGAGCCACATCACCTGGCCCTGTTCGACGCCGAGGATCGTGCGCAGCCGCTCGCGGCGCAGCGGCGGCTCCACGATCGCACCGGCCGGCGCGTAGACGTCGGGCATGTGCGCGAGCGGCGCGTACTCCTCGGCATCGAGCGACAGATCCGGCGGACCGTGACGACCGGTGCGCGCGCGGATGATGATCGCGCCTTCCTTGATGTCGTCGAGCCGCATGCCCGGCATCGACAGCGTGCTCGCGTTGCGCCCCGCGGCCGCGAACGTCAGCCGTGCGACGACATCCTCGGGCAGGTACTCGAGCAGCCGATCGATCGCCGCCGTGCCGCCGCGGCGGATCACCCACAGGCTCGGCGCATCGCGACGACCGGGCGCGAACCGGAGCTCGATCTTGCGCCGCTCGCCGAGCGGAACATTCGTCAGCTCGACGCGCGCGCCGCCGACCCCGAGCTCGAGCGCGGCCTCGAGGCTCTTCCAGCCGTCGTCGGCGACCGTGCGCCAGCCATCGCTGCCGACGAGCAGCAGCTGGCCCTTGTCGACGGTGAGCCGCGACGCGAGCGGATGGCGATAGCCGAGCTCGGTCCAGATCGATTCCTGGCCGTTCGGATCCGGCACGTAGCCGCGCAGGCCGAGATCGCGATCGATCGCGCGCACGATCGTGTACGTCGGCGGATCGACCGCGCGCAGCACGCCGCCGTTCGGCGTGACGAGCAACTCCTGGCGCTCGCAGCCGAGCCGCAATAGCTCCGCCGCGAGATCGACGACGCTCTGGCGATCCGGCGTGGTCAACAGCACGAGCGACGGCGTCGCGGCGACCGCCACGCGCTCGAGCCCGATCGCTTCGGCCCAGCACCGCACCGCGCGCGCATCCGCCGGCAGCGTGGCATCGATCATCACGCCGGCCGCGCGCAGCGACGCGAGTGCCTTGTCGGTGAGCGGCTGCTCGGGCGCGAGGAACAGCGTGCCGCGTGCATCGCGCGCGACCTGTGCGCCGCGTGCCTGGACGTCGGGCGGACACAGCCCCGACATCAGGACGACGCGCAGCGCTTCGTCATCGCGAAACGCGAGAGCCCTTCCGTTGTCACGCGACTTGCTCACAGCACCCCCGAGAGTCCGACGACAAATCCAGTCGTGTCCGCACGCGCCGATAGCCGCGCCGCGTAGCGCTCCGCGCGTCGGTGCGCGAAGTGATCGAGGACGTACATCACCGCCGCCTCCGAGGCGAGCCCGATCCCGACGCCCTCGGCGGTCGGCGCGTCCTTCGCGTGGCCGATCACGGCGGTCGCGACGCCGCCGACCACGAGCGCGAGCTCGGTGATCGCGAGCACCCGGAACGCAGTGTTGACGCGCCGGATCCGCTTGCCTTCGTCGCGCAAGAAGCCGTCGTGGTCGGCCGCGATCAGCACGGCGTTCCTCGCAGCGCGCCGCGGCGGCGAAATGAAGCTCACGATGCCCGCGCCGAGCTGGATCGCGCCGACGCCGAGCACCGGATACGAGGCTCCCTTCGCGACCTCGTCGTCGCGCGTGACGAGCACGATGCCGGTGCCGATCGACACCAGGCCGACGCCCGACCACGCGAATCCCTGCAAGAATTCACCGCCGAGGTACTCGACCGACGCAGCCGCGGTGTCGCGCGGACGTTGCGCGTGCGCGTCCGCCTGCATCGCGAGCAGTGCGGCCGCTATCCCGACGAGCCTGAGCGTAGCCACCGAGCGGCGAGGTTACCGCATCGCGCGTCACCCGCACGGGAGCACGAGCGGTTTTCCTGCGCTGCGAAACGCGCTAACGTGGCCTCGATGTCCGCGGGTGCGACGGATCCGGCCAGGCTCGATCCTGCGGAGCTGCATCACCTGAAGATCCTCCAGGGCGTCGACGTCTCGTCCGTCGAGGACCTGCTCGAGAAGTGCGACGTGCGCTCGCTCGTTCCCGGCGACGTGCTGCTCACGATGGGGCAGACGAACCGCGCGATGTACATGATCCTGTCCGGCCGACTCTCGGTCCACCTCGAGGGCCCGCACAGCGAGGCGGTCGCGATGCTCGAGGCGGGCCAGACCGTCGGCGAGCTTTCGGTCATGGAAGGCGCGCCCGCGTCCGCGTTCGTCGTCGCGGCCGAGCCGACGCGGTTGCTCGAGCTCGACGAGCAGCGGTTCTGGAGCCTCGTCAATGCGTCGCACGACTTCGCGATCAACCTGCTGATCCTGCTCGCGCAGCGCCTGCGCGCGAACAACTCGACGGTATCGACGAACATCCGCCTGCAGCGCGAGTACAAGCGCAACGCGATGATCGACGGCCTCACCGGCCTCTACAACCGGCGCTGGATCGACGAGGCGCTGCCGCGGTTCATCAAGCGTTACAGCCGCGGCCAGCAGAAGCTGGCGATCCTGATCGTCGATGTCGATCACTTCAAGAAGTTCAACGACACCTACGGCCACCCCGTCGGCGACAAGGTCCTGGTCGCGGTCGGTCAGACGCTGCGCGCGAACGTCCGGCCGACCGATCTCGTCGCGCGCTACGGCGGCGAGGAGTTCCTGATCATCCTGCCCGACACCGACGAGCCCGGCGCTCGCGCGGTCGCCGATCGCGTGCGGATCGCGGTCAGCGAGGTCAAGCTCGAGGTCGAGGGCTCGCCGGATCTGCCGCAGATCACGATCTCGCTCGGTGGTGCGACGCTCCAGAAGGACCAGGCGATGGCTGACTTCCTGACGATGGCCGATCGCGCGCTGTACCACTCGAAGAACACCGGACGTAACCGGGTCGCGTTCTGACGAAGCGAGCTACGGTCGCGGCATGAGCCTGCGCGCGCAGTACGAGGCGAATGCCCGCTACAACCGGTGGATGAACGAGCGCCTCTACGCGCTCGCCGCGACGCTGTCCGACGACGATCGCAAGCGCGATCTCGGCGCGTTCTTCAAGTCGATCCACGGCACGTTCAACCACCTGCTGCTCGCCGATCGCGTGTGGCTGTCGCGGCTCGCGGGCGGGCCGGCGATCCAGATCACCTCGCTCGCCGAGGAGCTGTACGCCGACTTCGACGAGCTGCGCCGCGAGCGCGCGCGGACCGACGACGCGATCGACGCGTTCGTGCGCGGGCTCGACGACGCTGCGCTTGCCGCGAACGTGCGCTACGTCGGGCGCGGCAGGCAAGTCGAGCACCCGATGTGGTGGGCAGTCGGCCACATGTTCAACCACCAGACGCACCATCGCGGCCAGATCACGACGCTGCTGATGCAGCTCGGTCACGATCCGGGCTCGACCGACCTGATCGCGCTGCTGCGCGGGCCCTAAGGGCAAATCCCGTCGGCGCGCGCGTTGAAGATCGCGGCGATCTCGGCGAGCGACAGCGCGCGCGAGAACACGTGGACGTCGTCGATCACGCCCTTGTAGAACGCGCTGCCGCCGCGATTGACGCCGAGCCGGAGCGCGGTGAACACGAGCGCGGGCCCGGTCCACGCGCCCGAGCTGACGCCGCGACCGTCGAGGAACGTCCGCGCGATGCTGCCGTCGTACGTGACGACGACGTGCTGGAACGTCGTCGTGCTCGCGGCGCCGATGTCGAGCGCGAGCTTCGTGCCGGTGCCGCCGAGCCGCATCCGATAGCGCCCGGTGCCGTCCCAGTCGACCTGGAACGTGTTCGCGAGGTCGGCGTCGCTCGTCACGGCCTCGGCCGAGGCGACGAGGCCCGTGTTGACGCCTTGCACCACGTTCGCCTTCGCCCAGAACGACACCGTGAACGCGCCGGCGTAGTCGAACGCGTTCGCGCGCACGCTGTTCGCGCCGGTGAACTGACACCCCGCCGGGCCGACGATCGCAGGTGCGAAGCTCGGCGTGCCGGTGAACGTGCCCTCGGCGGTGCCGATGATGTCCTCGGCCGAGTTGTCGCCGGGCCACGCACCGATCGCGCCGGGCACCGCCGCGCACGCGGCGACGTCGCACGCATCGCCGATGCCATCGCCGTCGCTGTCGGTCTGGCTCGCGTTCGCGACGAGCGGGCAGTTGTCCGTGCCATCGAGCACGCCGTCGTTGTCGTCGTCGGCATCGCACGCGTCGCCGCTCGCGTCGGCGTCGTGGTTCGCCTGGTCGGCGTTCGGCACGAGCACGCAGTTGTCACTGCCATCGACGACGCCGTCGTTGTCGTCATCGATGTCGCAGACATCGCCGAGCGCATCGCCGTCGTGGTTCGTCTGGTCGGGGTTCGCGACGAGATCGCAGTTGTCGACGTGGCTCAGCAGGCCATCGCCGTCTGGATCCATGGCCTCGAGCCGGAACGCGATCGTCGTGTTCGCGCCGATGCCCCACTTCTTGTAGCCGGGCAGGGCGACGAACGAGCTGCCGGTCGGCAGTGCCTGGACGTCGCGATAGCCGAGTGGCGCGCCGTCGAGCCGCGGGATCACGCGATAGCAGTTGCCCGACACGTACGTCGCGCTCGAGATGCTGAAGCTGACCTTGTACTGCTCGGTCGCGGGATACGCGAGCACGCTCGGGAACGTCTGCACGATGCCACCGACGCTGCCCTGGTGCTGGCAGTCGACGTCGTGCACCGTGATCGTCAGGCGCGGCCCGAAGCTGCCATCGAACGCGCCGGGAAACGTCGCCGGCGGCTCGACGAGCGGCGCGAGCAGGTAGAAGCCGGTCGTCCCGCCGTTCGTCGCGTCGGACAGCCCCGGATCGCTGCCGGGCACACCGCCGCCGTCGGTCGGTGCATCGGGCGCGTCCGCGCCGGCGTCGACGGCCGCGTCGATCGCCGCATCGGGTCCGGCATCGGCGCCGCCGCCGGGCGGGATCGTGCGCACGACCTTCACGCGCCGAACGTTCTGCAGCTCGTCGATCCGATCGTAGACGACCGCGAGCTGGCCCGCGCCGTCGGAGGCGAGCGTCGCGTTCTCCGGCGCGGTCGGCGGCGCGACGAGCAGCGCGTCGCTCTCGACCAGCGTGCCATCCGGTGCGAGGCGCGACATCCGGAGCTCGCTGGCCGTGCGCCACGCGATCACGAAGTCCGTGCCGTCGAACGCCGTCGTCGTGAGCCGCACCGTGCCGCCGACCGCACCGACGACGTCCCCGCCCGGATCGAGGATCGTGCCATCGGCCGCGATGCGCATCGCGCGGATCGCGGTGCCGGTGCGCCACGTCACGACGCACACCGCCGGGCTGCACGCGACCGCGTAGCCCTCGTCACGATTCGCCGTCGCCGCGATCTGGATCTCGGCGCCGGTCGCGACGCCGCTCGCGAGGACGCGGCGCGCGAAGATGTCGGTCAGCGTCGCCGACGTCGTGCGCTGATAGACCACGAGATAGCTCGTGCCGTCGAACGCGACCGCGGGATTGCGCCCGTCGGCGATCACGGTCGTCTGCGGCGTCACGACGTTGCCATCCGCGGTGAAGCGCGCGCCGAAGATCCGCGCGATGTCGAGCTCGGGCTTGTCGCCCCACAGCACGAGGTACGAGTTGCCATCCGACGCGACCGCGACCGTCGGCTGCGGCGCGTTGTCGAGCTTGTCCGCCTGATCGATCAGGAAGCTGCTGCCGAACGGGTTGCCCGCGAGATCGACGATCTGTCCGCGCACGTGGTCCTGCTTGCCGACGCGCTGGTTCGTGACGACGAGGTACGACGTCGATGCGGCGGCAACCGCGACCGCCGGTGGATCTGTGCTCGGCGTCGCGTCCTCGAGCAGCCGCTCGTGCAGCAGCGACGTCTGGGTGAACAGCGACGTGCCGACCGACTGGGACGTCGTCGAGTCGCGATCGTCGCGCCACGCCGCGAGGTAGTGGCCGTTGCCGAACGCGATCGCCGGATCCGCGTTCGCACTCCCGATCGGCGCGACCGACAGCTCCTGTTCGGTGCCGATCGCGAGCACCGACGACGCGCCTTGCTCGTAGCGTGGCTCCGGAGGCGTGCACGCGGACGCGAGGATCAGCGTGGCGACGATCGACGGTCTCATGCGGTGGTCATGGCCGGGGTCGCCCACATTGATCAGGTTTCTACGACCTCACGGTGGTGTGCCGTCGCGCGCGATCCGGATCCGCTCGCGGCGGCCGGCGCGCTCGAACCCGACGACGTAGCTCTCGCCGTCGAACACGATGCCCGGGCGGGTCCCTTCGGGCGCGACGATCCGCGTCCCCCGCAGCGGGGTCCCCGAGGCATCGATCGGTTTCGCCAGGATCGCGGGAGGCCGGCCGATGTCGTCCCACACGACCACGAACGAGCGGCCATCCGATGCGGTCGCGACATGCGCGGGCGGAGCCGACAGCCCGCGACGATCGAGGAAGATGCGCGAGCCCACCGGGCGCTGCTGATCATCGAGCACCTGGGCAAACAGGTCTCGCGCGTCCTCGCCGGGCACCGCGTGCTCCCACACGACGAGGTGAGCGCACGCCGGCGGGTCGTGCTCCGGGCATCCCGCGCCCCCGAGCCCCACCATCACCGGCCACCACCACGCGCGCATCACGAACGCGATGGCCGCGCGGGCGCGGTTTGATCACCGGTGCCGGCGATTGCCAGATCGGCTCACGGGCAGATGCCGGCGCCCTGACCGTGGAACACCGCGCGCACCTCGTTCGCGGACAGCGCGCGCGAGAACACGTAGACGTCATCGATCGTGCCGTTGTAGCGGTAGCTCTGGCCGCGGTTGACGCCGATCTTCATCGCGGTGAACAGGAGCGGCTCGCCGGTCCACGTACCGGTTGCCACCGGCTCGCCGTCGAGGTAGGTGCGGACCTCGGTCGCGCCGTCGTAGGTGACGACGATGTGCTGGAACGCAGTCGTGCTCGCGGCGCCGATGTCGAGCGACAGCGGTGCGGTGGCCGTACCGGCGCGCAGGCGATAGCGACCGAACGAGCCCCAGTCGACCTGGAACGTCTTCGCCAGATCGAGGTTCGTCTCCGCCGACGCGACGAGGCCGGTGTTCGCGCTCTGCACCGCGTTCGCCTTCGCCCAGAACGAGAGCGAGAACGCGCCGGTGTAGTCGAACGCCGGTGCCTTGACGAACTGCGCGCCCTGGAACGCGAACGCCGCCGCACCGACGAGCCCCGGGCCGTAGCTCGGCGTGCCGTTCCAGAACCCGTCCGCGGTGCCGATGCTGTCCTCGGTCGTGTTGTCGCCGCTCCACGCGCCGATCGCGCTCGCCACGCACGGCGGCGGATCGCACGCGTCGCCGAGCCCGTCGCCGTCGCTGTCGAACTGATCGGGGTTGTAGTCGACGTCGCAGTTGTCGACCGGGCTCAGGAGGCCATCACCGTCCGGATCCATGTTCTCGAGCCGGAACGCGATCGCCGTGTTCGCGCCGAGGCCCCACTTCTTGTAGCCGTCGAGCGGCTGGAACTGCGAGCCGGTCGGCAGCGCCTGGACGTCGCGATAGCCGAGCGGCGCGCCGTCGAGCAGCGGGATCACGCGGTAGCACTGGTTCGCGGTGTAGATCGCGCTCGAGATGTTGAAGCTGACCTTGTACTGCTGGGTCGTCGGATAGACCAGCACGTTCGCGAACGTCTGGACAGTCGCTCCGACGCTGCCGAGGTGCGCACAGTCGACGTCGTGGACCTCGATCCGCAGTCGCTTCGCGAAGCTGCCGTCGAACGTGCCCGGGAACGTCGCGGGTGGATCGCCGAGCGGCGCGAGGAAGTAGAACCCGGTCGTGCCGCCGGTCGTCGCGTCGCTGATCCCGGGCTGCGTGCCGGTGCCCGCGTCGGACGGCGCGTCGATCGCGGCATCGACGCCGCCGTCGCCTGGACCGATCGGCGTCGTCGCACGGTAGCGTGCGCGAGCCACGCCCGTCGCGCCATCGATCCGATCGTAGACGACCATGACCTGCGCCGCACCGTCGGATGCGATCGCCGGATTCTCCGGCGCGGTGTCGGCCGCGACGACGAGCGTGTTCGACTCGAGCAGCGTGCCGTCCGGTGCGATTCGCGACGCGCGAAGCTCGGTATCGGTCCGCCACACGACGACGAACGACGTGCCATCGAACGCCATCGTCGTCAGCCGCACGGTCCCGGCGACCGCGCCGATGACGTCGCCACCGGGATCGAGCACCGTGCCGTCGGCCGCGATGCGGGTCGCTCGGATCGTCGTGCCGAAGCGCCACGCGACGAGGCACACGCTCGGCGTGCACGCGAGCGAGTGACCCTCGTCGCGCGCCGTGCTCTGCGCGATCACGAGCTCGGAGCCGATCGGCGCGCCGGTCGACGACACGCGCTGGGCGAAGATGTCGGTCAGCGTCGTCGACGAATAGCGGATGAACGCGACCAGGTAGCTCGTGCCATCGAACGCGATCGCCGGCGCGCGGCCGTTCGCGATCACCTGGAATCGAGGCGCGAGCTCGGTGCCGGTCGCGCCGTAGCGCGCGCCGAGGATCTCCGACGGCGCGGTCTTCGCCTTGTCATCCCACAGCACGAGGTAGTCGGTGCCCGTCGACCCGACCGCGGCCGCTGGCGGCGGCTGGTTGTCGAGGAAGTCGGCCTCGTCGACGTGGATCGCGGGCACGACCGGCGTGCCGTCGAGACCGATCACCTGCGCGTACGTCTCGTCGCAGTCGTAGCTCGCGCAGTTGACGCGCTGTCGCCACACCGCCATGTACGACGTCGCCGACGCGGCGACCGCCGGGCGATCGCCGGCAAACGGCGCGGGTGACGCCGCACCGAGCTCGACCTCGCTCGACGATCCGATCAGCGTCGCGTGGATCCGGCCCGCGGTCGCGTCGCGCCACGCCGCGAGATAGCCGGCGCTCCCGAACGTGAGCGCCGGATCTGTGGTCGCGATCGTCGGTGGTGCGGTCGAGAGCTCCTGCTCGGTACCGAGCGTCAGGACCGACGACGCCTGCGTGCCGAGCGGGTCGTCCGGTGCCGGCTGTCCGCACGCACCGACGAGGAGACCGCACACCAACCACCCACGAAAAATGCGCATGACCGTTCCTTTGCTCGAGGTGGTGAAACCTTCTGCAACATCACGGCCTGCAACGTGCTGCGTTCAGCGCGCAACGCGTGCCCGGCGCATCACCGCCGCGGCAGATTTTTCGCGGTCATGGACAGATGCCGGCAGCCCGCGCGTTCGCGATCGACGCGACCTCCGCGAGCGTCAGCACGCGCGAGAACACGTGGACATCGTCGACGATCCCGCTGAATCGTTTGCCCTCGCCGCGATTCGCGCCGATCTTCATCGCGAGGAACCTCGTCGGCGTGCCGGTCCACGTGTCCGCCTTCACGAGTCGCCCGTCGAGGTAGATGATGACCTGCCCGCTGATGCTGTCGTACGTGACCGCGAGGTGATGGAACGCGGTGGAGCCCACGGATCCGAACACCATGTCGAGGTGTGGCTCCGCGGAGATGTGGAGCTGATACGTCGAGCCACCCGACAGGTTCTCGATCTGGAACGTCTGCGCGAGATCGGTCGGTGTCGGCGCGGCTTCGGAAGTCGCGATCACACCGGCACCGCTGACCTGCGTCGCGTTCGGCTTCATCCAGAACGAAAGCGTGAACGTCCCCGCGTACTCGAAGCTCGACGCCTTCAGGAGGTTCGCGCCGTTGAACGCGAAGCCCGCCGGTCCGACGATCGCCGGTGCGAACAGCGCCGCACCCGTGAACGTGCCATCCGCCGTGCCGATCGAGTCCTCGGTCGTGTTGTCGCCGGTCCAGGCGCCGATCCGGCCGGTCACCGCGGCGCACGCGGTGACCGTGTCGCACGCATCGCCGATGCCATCGCCGTCGGTGTCGGCCTGGCTCGCGTTCGCGACGAACACGCAGTTGTCGGTCGCGTCGAGCACGCCGTCGTTGTCGTCGTCCGGATCGCAGGCATCCCCGAGCGCGTCGTTGTCGTTGTTCGCCTGGTTCGCGTTCGCGACGCGCGCGCAGTTGTCCGTCGTATCGGCGACGCCATCGTTGTCGTCGTCCGGGTCGCAGACGTCGCCGAGCGCGTCACCGTCGAGGTTCGCCTGGTCGGCATTCGCGACGAACACGCAGTTGTCCGCGACATCGGCAATGCCGTCGTTGTCGTCGTCCGAATCACACACGTCGCCGGCGCCGTCACCGTCGCCGTCGGCCTGGTTCGCGTTCGCGACGAGCGCGCAGTTGTCGACGTGGCTCAGCACGCCATCGCCGTCCGGATCCATGTTCTCGAGCCGGAACGCGATCGTCGTGTTCGCGCCGATGCCCCACTTCTTGTAACCGTCGAGCGGCAGGAACGAGGTGCCGGTCGGTAGCGCCTGGACATCGCGATAGCCAAGCGGTGCACCGTCGAGCCGCGGGATCACGCGGTAGCAGTTGCCCGAGATGTAGATCGCGCTCGAGATGTTGAGCGCGACCTTGTACTGCTGCGTCGAGGTGTAGACGAGCACGCTGTTGAAGGTCTGGACCGCCGCGCCGACGTTGCCGAGGTGCTGGCAGTCGACATCGTGGACCGTGATCTTCAGCCGCGAGGCGAAGCTACCGTCGAACGTCCCGGGGAACGTCGTCGGCGGATCCACGAGCGGCGCGAGCAGGTAGAAGCCGGGCGTTCCGCCGTTCGTCGCATCTCGGAATCCCGGCTGGGTCGTCGTGCCCGCATCCGGCGAGGCGTCGGGCGAGGCGTCGGGCGCCGCATCCGGTGGCGCGTCGGGTGCCGCGTCGGGCGGGGCGTCGGGCGCGGCATCGGGTTGCGGCGCGTCCGGCCCCGCATCGGTGCCGGTGATCGACGTCGTGGCGCGGAACTTGACGCGCGACACGTTCGTGACCGGATCGATGCGCTCGTAGGCGAGCACGATGTGGCCGTTGCCATCCGACGACAGCACCGCGCGCTCCGGCGGCGCGATCTCGGGCGCGACGAGCAACACGTTGGACTCGAGCAGCGTGCCATCCGGCGCGTAGCGCGCGCCGCGGATCTCCGCGTTCGTGCGCCACGCGACGACGAACGCGGTGCCATCCCACGTCGACGTCGTCAGCCGCACCGAGCCGTCGACCGCGCCGATCACGTCGCCACCCGGATCGAGGTCCGTGCCGTCCGGCGCGATCCGGGACGCCCGGATCGTCTTGCCGAAGCGCCACGTCACGAGACACACCGATGGCGTGCACGACACCGCGTGGCCCTCGTCGCGCTGGGTCGTGTTCGCGACCACGATCTCCGGCCCGACGAGCGCGCCGGTCGGTGACACGCGCTGCGCGAAGATGTCGGTCTGCGTGAGCGCTACATCGCGAATGAACGCGATGAGGTAGTTCGTGCCGTCGAACGCCATCGCCGGCGTTCGCGAATTCTCGATCCCGAGCGGGAACGGCTCCTGAAGCAGTGCCGTCGACGCCGCATAGCGCGTGGCGTTCAGCCGCATGTACGGCTGGTTGTCATCGTAGACCACGAGGAACTCGCTCCCGTTCGAGCCGACCAGCGTGACCGGTTCGATCCCGGAGAGGATCCACTGGCCATCTCCGAGTGGGAAGCTCGGGGTCAGCGGGTTGCCGTCGAGATCGAGAAACGCGCCCGTGCCCTGACCCACGGTCATGTACGACGACGACGAGAGCGCCGCGCCCGTCATGAAGCTCGCGACGCCGCCCGCGACATCCGGTGACAGCGTCGTCGTCGTCAGGAACGCGTGGCCGTGTTGCCAGGCCGCCAGATGGTGGCCGTTGCCGAACACCCACGCGGGGCGGTGTTGCACGACGTTTGCCGGCGCCGAGCTCAGCGGCTGTTCGGCGCCGAGCGTCAGCACGTCCGAGGTGTGCTCGCCGTACGTGACGGGCTCCGGTCCCGTGCACGCTGCGAGCGTGACCAGGCACGCGAGTGGCCATCGACGAGATGTCGTCATGCGCGAGCCCTTTCCTGAATGGCTGTTGCTCAGGGACAGATGCCGGCGGAGCCAGCGGTGTGAATCGCCGCGACCTCGACGCCGGTCAGCACGCGTGGAAACACACGAACATCATCGACGACGCCGATGAACCGTTTACCCTCACCGCGATTGGCGCCGATCTTCATGGCCTGGAAGATCGGCGGTGGGCCGAGGGTCCACGTGCCCGACGCGATCTGGCGGCCGTCGACGAACGTGACGATCAGGCCGTTGTTCTGGGTCACGACGAAGTGATGGAACGCGTTCGTGGTCACCGAGCCGAAGGTGACCAACAGGTACCCCTGCGCGCCGACCTTGAACGTGTACGTCGTCCCGGAGGCCTGGATCTCGAACGTGCTCTGCAGGTCCGCGGGGGTGGGCGCCGCTTCGGACGTCGCGATCACGCCGGTCAGCGTCGACAGCGAGCCGTTCAGCTTGGCCCAGAACGAGACCGAGAACGTACCGCTGTACTCGAACGTCGACGCCTTGACGAAGTTCGTGCCATCGAAGTTGAACCCGGCCGCGCCGACCACCGCCGGGGCGAAGCTCGAGGTCCCGACGAACGTACCGTTCGCGGTGCCGATGCTGTCCGCCGTCGTGTTGTCGCCGGTCCACGCGCCGATCGCGCTCGGCACGACCGCGCACGTCACGGTATCGCACGCGTCGCCGAGCCCATCGCCGTCGGCATCGATCTGGCTCGGGTTCGCGACGAACACGCAGTTGTCGCTCGCGTCCGGAACGCCGTCGTTGTCGTCGTCCGGATCGCAGGCGTCGCCTTGCGCGTCGCCGTCATTGTTCGCCTGGTTCGCGTTCGCGACGAACACGCAGTTGTCGCTGCCGTCCGGCACGCCATCGTTGTCGTCGTCGGGATCGCAGACATCACCGGCTGCATCACCGTCGTGGTTCGCCTGATCCGCGTTCTTCACGCTGACGCAGTTGTCGACGGCATCGGGCACTCCGTCGTTGTCGAGATCGATGTCGCACGCATCACCGACGCCATCGCCGTCGGTGTCGAGCTGGTTCACGTTCGCGACGAAGTCGCAGTTGTCGACGTGGCTCAGCACACCGTCGCCGTCGGGATCCATGTTCTCGAGCCGGATCGCGATCGTCGTGTTCGCGCCGATGCCCCACTTCTTGTAGCCGGGCAGGGGCTGGAATGACGTCCCGGTCGGCAGCGCCTGGACATCGCGATAGCCGAGTGGCTGGCCGTCGAGCCGCGGGATCACGCGGTAGCAGTTCCCCGAGACGTAGATCGCGCTCGAGATGTTGAGGTTCACCTTGTACTGCTGCGTCGTCGGGTAGACGAGCAGCTTCAGGCTCTGCACCTGCGCGCCGACGATGCCGCTGTGCGTGCAGTCGACGTCGTGCACCGTCGCGGTGACGCGCGTGCCGTAGCTGCCGTCGAACGTGCCGGGGAATGTCGCCGGCGGGTCGCCGAGCGGTGCGAGCACGTAGAAGCCGGGCGTGCCGCCGTTCGTCGCGTCGCTGATGCCCGGATCGCTACCGGGTTGAGGGCCTGCGTCGGGCGATGCATCGGGCGGTGCATCCGGCGGTGCATCGGGCGCGGCGTCGACCGGTGCGTCGGCCGCGGCATCGGGCGGCGCGTCCGGCGTTGCATCCGGTGGAGGCGGCGCGTCGGGACCGGCGTCGGATCCGGTGATCGGAGAGGTCGCCCGTACGCGGACACGCCTGACTCCGGTGATCGGATCGATCCGGTCGTACGCGAGCACGACATGCCCGGCACCGTTCGACGCGATCCTCGCGTTCTCGGGCGCGGTGTCCGGCGCCGCCAGCAGCACGTTGGTCTCGAGGAGCGTGCCGTCGGGCGCCATCCGCGACGCCCGGATCTCGGAGTCGGTTCGCCACGCGATGACGAACGCGGTGCCGTCGAAGGTCGTCGTCGTGTGCCGCACTGTCCCGGCGACCGGGCCGACCACGTCGCCGCCTGGATCGAGGACCGTGCCGTCGGCCGCGACGCGCATCGCGCGGATGTTCGTCCCGAGTCGCCACGCGACGATGCAAACGTCGCCGGCGCACGCGACGGAGTGGCCCTCCTCGCGTGCGGTGCTATTCCCGACGACGATCTCCGGTCCGATCCGAGCACCGGTCGGAGACAGCCGCTGCACGAACACGTCGGTCTGATTCGTCGACGAGTAGCGCGCGAAGCCGAGGAAGTAATTCGTGCCGTCGAACGCGACCTCGGGCGCGCGCCCGCTCGCGATCACTTGAAAGCGCGGCGCGATCAGCGTCGCGGTCTCGGCGTAGCGCGTGCCGAGGATCTCCGCGGGCGCGCCCATCGCGACGTCGTCCCACAGCACGAGATATTCGTGCCCCGTCGAGCCGATGACGACGCGCGGCGGCGGCGCGTTGTCGAGAAACTCGTTCGCGTCGATCCCGAAGGCCGGCGCGATCGGGTTGCCGTCGAGGTCGAGAAAGATCCCGCCGACGCCACCATGGTCACCCATCGTCGCGACCATGTACGAGAGGCTGGTGGACGCCGCGCGTGCGCGCGTGCGCGTGATCGGTACGACCCCGTCCGACGCCAGGCTCGTCGGCGAAAACAGCACGCGTCCCACGCCGCCGCGGCCATCGTTCCACACCTCGAGGTAGCCGCCTTCGCGCACCGCGAATGCCGGATCGGACTGCGCGACGGTCGGCGCCGCCGACGTGAGCTCCTGCTCCGGGCCCAGCGTCAGCACCTCCGACACGTGCTCCCCGTGGGTCTCCGGGTCCGGCCCGCCGCACGCACACACCGCGACCACCACCGCACTCGCAGTCACCAGCCTCATGACGGCATGATGGCCGGCACTCCCCAACTTGATCACGCGAAGTGCAGAAATTTCGCGCGCACGGTCAGCGCTGCGACTTCACGCCGTCGGCGACCGGCTGCTCGCCCGCGGGCTGCTGCGCGGCCGGCTCTTCTTGCGCACGCGTCACCTCGACCTTGCCGCTGTTGAGCCCACCCTCGACGACCTTGCCGGCGAGCCGGCGATGCTCGTCCTCGTGCTCGATCGGGAGCGCGTCGGCATCGCTCGCGTAGTCGACGACGACCTCGCGACGGCCGGTGACAGGATCGACGCGCAGGCGAAGCGTGAGCTCAGACGGCATTGGGTTCTCCAGTCGGCGGGATCGGGGCAGGGGTGCTCGTCGGCACCGGAGCGAGGTGGGCGAACGCGTGGCGGTCGAGGACCTTGCGCTCGAGCAGCAGATCACGGAGCGCGACGAGCATGCCCTTGTGCTGCTCGAGCAGCTCGCGCGCGCGGGCGCGCTCGGCCTCGAGGATCTTGTGGACGGCCTGATCGACACGGGCGCGCGCGTGCTCGGACACCGGCGTGTCCTTGTGGTGCGCCCATCGCACGACGCCGACCTCGCCGGTGCCCTCGCCGTACTGCTCGACGAGCGCGCGCGCGATCGACGTCGCGTGGTGGAGGTCCGATGCCGCGCCGACCGAGATGTCCTCGAGCAGCAGCGCCTCGGCCTCGCGGCCGCCGAACAGCGTGCAGATCTGATCGCGCAGCTGCGCGTAGGTGATGACGTAGCGGTGCGCCGGATCGGCGTGCTTGACGTAGCCGAGCGCGCCGCCGATGTCGCCGCGGATCGAGATCCGATCGATCGGAGGCGCGTGCTTGCACGCGAGCGCGGTCACCGCGTGGCCGGCCTCGTGCGTCGCGACGACCATCTCCTCGTGGCTCGTCAGCTTCGGCTTGTCCATGTACTGCTCGATCGCGCGCTCGACATCGGCCGGCTCGCTCGGGCCGGTGAGGTTCTCGCGCAACCGCGTGCGCGCGATCTGGCGGCAGAGCGCCTGCAGGTGATCGCCGGAGTAGTGCGTGCCACCGCTCGGGCCGGGGACCGGCTCGTCGGTGCGCTTGACAGCGTACTCGAGCGCCTTCTCGGTCAGGTTGCAGCCGAGCCGCTTGTTGTGGACCTCGAGGATCGCGCGGCGGTCCTCGTCGTTCGGGTACGGGATGTGGAGCGCGAACTCGAAGCGGCCCGGGCGCATCAGCGCCGGATCGAGCGACTCGACGAAGTTCGTGGTGCCGACGACGAACACGAGCTCTTCCTTGCGGAAGCCGTCCATCTCGGTCAGCAGCTGGTTGACCATCGAGTGCTCGACGCCCGAGCCGGTGTACGTGCCGCGCGCGGACGCGAACGAGTCCAGCTCGTCGAACACGATCACCGACGGCGCGCACTGCCGGGCCTTCATGAACACCGCGCGCAGGTTCTCCTCGGACTCGCCGACCCACTTGCTCTTGAGCTCGGGGCCCGAGACGACCTGAACCGCAGCGCCGAGCGAGGTCGCCATCGCCTTCGCGAACAGCGTCTTGCCGGTGCCCGGTGGGCCCCAGAAGATCATGCCGCGCGGGATCAGGCTCTCGATCTTCGCGATCTGCTCGGGGTCGGACAGCTTGTCCTTCGCGGACAGGATCGCGAGGATCTCGGCGGACAGCCGCTCCTTGACCGGGCCGTAGCCGCCGATGTCCTTGTCGAGATCGACCGACGGCAGCTCGACGTCACCGGTCAGCGTCGCGGTGCGCAGCTGGGCGAGCGCGCCGCGCGGGTCGGCGGGATAGTCCTCGCCGGTCAGCGACGACAGCAGGCGGCGCAGCCGCACCGCGTTGACGCCGGAGATGTGCTTGTACAGCGTGTACGGATCGAAGCCGCGGCCGAGCTTGCGCGCCTCGCGCTGGGTGATGAGGTAGCGCAGGCGATCGCGCGGGATGCCGATGATCGACTCGCGGTGCGGGAACAGGTTCTCGATCGGCTTCGGCAGCGGGAACGCCGGATCCTTGAAGCCGAGCCACAGGACTTCCGGGTTCTCGTAGAGCAGCGGGATGACCTCGCGCGCCTCGGAGCCGAGGCCGCCGCCACCGCCGCTCGCGGTGAGGATGTCGATGTGCGGCAGCACGACGATGCGCTCGCCGACCGCGCCGCGCACGACCTCGCGGATCTGGTGGATCATCGCGCCGACGAGGTTCGAGCCCGGCGGTGGCGGCGGCAGATCCTGGGCGGCGCGGCCGTCGAGGTAGAGGCAGCGCGCGCCGTCGACCTTGAGCCGCTCGCGGATCGATCGATAGAGGAATGGCGAGAGCTCCTTCTCGCACTCGATCAGGACGGGGAGCCGGCGGCGCAGCGCCTCGTAGCAACGCGTGATCTCGGCGGGGTAGGCGGCGTCCACCGCGGCGAACGGCGACAGCTCCGCCGGCAGCTCGGTCTCGGCGAGGACGCGGCCCGTGGTCACAGCTTCACCTTGATCGTGACGTTGCCAGCCTCGTCCTCGTGGACGGACTGGATGTTGCCGAGCTGCGCGGCGCGCTCGGTGAGCGCGGAGACCGTCGCGCGGCCGACCGCACCGTCGAGCTCCTTGCGCAGATCGCCGAGCTTCTTCTCGAGCTTGCCCGTGACTTCCTTGCGCAGCGCCTCGGTGCGCGCGGCGAGCCGCTCGTCGAGCTCGCGCATGACGTCATCGCGCAGCGCGGCCTCGCTCTGCGACTGGCGCTCGATCGCGACGTTCGCGCGGCGATCGATCGACTCCTCGAGCTTCGTCGACGCGCCGATCTTCGCGGTCACGGTCGCGGTCTTGAGGTCGATCTCGACGATCACGCCGTCCGGATCGACGCGTGTCGCCTTGTCGCCTTCGCGCTGAAAGCCGATGTCCTCGAGCTCCTTGCCGAGCAGGTCGCCCATGCGCTCGGGCGCGAGGATCGGAAGCATCTCGAGCGGCGACTGCACGCCGTCCTCGACATGGACCGTGCGAACGACGGACTCGGACACGCGGATCTGGATTGCGCGGCTCATGCGTGGGCGTCTCTTTTCCCGGCGGTGCGATCCGAGCACGGCGCTCGGAATCGATCACCCCGGCGAGACTGTATCAGACGGCGCGCTCGGGGCTAGCGCCGCGAGGTCGGCGAGCCAGCCCTGCGCTTTCGCCACGCCCGGCGCACCGATCCGCTCGAACCTGCCGAGCAGGAGCTGCGCGGACTGGTAGTCATCATCGAAGTACCGAACACCGCGATGCTGCTGGTCCCAGTCGTTCCAGCGCACGATCGCGCGCAGCAGCGCACCCGCGCTCGTCCGCGCCTGCGCGCGCGTCGACAGCGGTGCGCTCGGATCGAGCGCCGTCGGCGCGGGCACGACGTTGCGATCGAGCAGCGGCGACGCCGCGTCGAGCAGGAACGCGGCGAGATCGCGGCGCTTCGCGCGGTCGCACGCGTCGAGGAAGCCGCCGAGCACGGCATCCTGCGCGGTGCCGAGCGCGATCAGCTCGCTCGGATCGGTGATCGAGCGCTTCGCGACCTCCTCGGCCTGCCAGCGCCGCGCGAGCTCGTCGGAGAGCGCCTCGATCACGATCGCGCCCGCGCCGTGCACGAGGCTGTCGAACGCGGGGACCTTGCCGCCGATCATGTACGGCGCGAAGCCTAGCCACGCGAGCGGGGCCGCCTGCACGAACGGCTGGGTCGCGATCACGCGCAGCGCCGGCGTCGCGCGTGCGGCATCGAGCGCGAAGTACACCATCACCTGATCGCCGACGGTGAGCTTGCCGGCGGGCAGCGGCTTGAGCGTCGACGCCGGTGCGGAGAACGGCGTCGCGACGAGCCAGCGCAGCAGCTGCAGCGTCATCGCCGAGAACTCGAGCGGCACCGGCTGGTAGCGCTCCCACAGTCGGCCGCGCTGGCCGGTGTAGCTCGCGCGTGGCCGCGTGCCGCCGCGTTGCCAGAGCGCGCGCCACACCTGACCGAGCGTGTCCTCGAGCAGGCTCGCGCTCGTCGGACCGATCTTCGGCGCGACCGAGCGCGACGCGCACAGCAGCGACCAGATGTCCTCGTTCGAGTCCTGCCCGGCGACGAGCGCGCGGGCCATCATGATCATGTCGTGCTCGCTCTGTGCGACCTGCGGCAGCTCGGGCTCGCCGGCCTCGATCTCGATCTCGGGCTCGAGATCATCGTCATCGTCGGTAGGTCTGCTCATGATCGTCGCGTCAGCTTCGCGAGGGCCGCGGCACCCGCCGGCCAACCATTGATCAGGAGCTTGCCATCTTGCCAGTGGACCTCGACCGTGTTCGCGGTGTGCATCTGCGGATCGTCCGGCGTGTAGGCGGCGCTCAGGTAATGGACGGTCTGGTTCGTCGATCCGATCCAGCGCCGGCCGAGCGGCGGCGGCGGCTCGGGGTGGTTCCGATCGTAGCGGCCGTCGACGAGCAGGTCGATCGCGGCGAGCAGCTCGCCGACCTCGGGCTCGGGGCGCGCGCGCAGCTCCGCGAGCGTGTAGCCCGAATACACCATCACGGTCAGGCCGCGTTGCCGCGCCGCGTGGACGAGCGCGAGGACCCCGGCCGGCTGTTCGAACGGCTCCCCGCCGAGCACCGAGATGCCCTCGATCTGGCCGTGCATCCGGTCGAGCCGCGCGCCGAGCTCGTCGGCGGTCATCACGGTCCCGCGATCGGGCCGGAACATCTCGGGGTTGCAGCACCCGGGGCACTGGATCGTGCAGCCCTGCACCCACAGCGCGAGCCGGCGGCCCGGGCCCTCGGCCTCGGTCTCGTCGATGATCGTCGCGACGCGGAGCACGCCGCAGCATAGCAGTCGCCGGTCAACGTGCGATTCCGCTCGGTGAGAAACCCTCACGATCGCGAACTGACGCCCGGTTCGACCTGCGTGGTACAGGTGAAAAGCAGCGATTCCTCGTCGAGCCCGACGCGGATCGCACCTCTCGTCGATCGATCCGCACCATGAACGTCGAGCATCGGCTTTCGATTCTCGCGAACGCGAGCCGCGCGCTCGCGACACCGATCGACTATCTATCGACGCTGCACACGATCGCCGAGGTCGCGCTACCCGAGCTGGCGGAGTGGGCGATCGTGTTCCTCGAGCAGGAGCAGCAGATGCTGCCCGCGGTGCACGCGCCGGAGACCGACGCGATCGCCGCGATCGCGCACGCGCTGTCACCCGACGAGGACTGGAATCATCCGGTCGCACGCGCGCTGCGCAGTGGCACCGCGATCGTGATCGCGAACGACGACGCACGACCCGCGCATCGCGAGGTACTCGAGGCCGCGGGTGCGAGCGCGGTCGTCGTCGTGCCGCTGATCGCACGCGGGCGCTCGATGGGCGTGGTGATGCTCGGCCGCGCGCAGCCGTACGATGCCGGAGATATCGCGGTGCTCGAGGAGCTCGGACGCCGCGCCGGCAGCGCGCTCGACACCGCGTATCTGTTCGAGGCCGAGCGCCGCACGAACGAGCGACTCAGCGAGGCGGTCGCGCGCCAGCAGGAGGCCGATCGCCGCAAGGACGAGTTCCTGGCGATCCTCGGCCACGAGCTGCGGAACCCGCTGGCGCCGATCATCACGGCGCTCGATCTGATGGCGATGAGCGGCAAGCCCGGCTTCGAGCGCGAGCGCGAGGTGATCCGCCGCCAGGCCGAGCACCTGACCCGGCTCGTCGAGGACCTGCTCGATATCTCGCGGATCACGCGCGAGAAGATCCAGCTGCGCAAGGAGCCGATCGAGCTGGCGCAGGTGATCGCGCGCGCGGTCGAGACCCAGAGCCCGCTGCTCGAGCAGCGCCGGCACCGGCTCGTCGTCGATGTGCCGCGCGATGGCCTGATCGTCGAGGCGGATCCGGTGCGGCTCGCGCAGGTGTTCGGCAACCTGCTCGCGAACGCCGCGAAGTACACCGAGCCCGGCGGCCGGATCGCGATCGTCGCCGTGCAGGATGCCGCCGGCGTCAGCGTCACCGTCGAGGACAACGGCAACGGCATCAGCCCCGAGCTGCTCGCGCACATCTTCGAGCCGTTCGTGCAGAGCGATCGCACGATCGATCGCGCGCAAGGCGGGCTCGGGCTCGGACTCGCGCTCGTCCGCTCGCTCGCCCAGCTGCACGACGGCAGCGTCGAGGCGCACAGCGACGGTCCCGGCAACGGCAGCCGGTTCGTCGTGCGATTGCCGGTGCCGCAGGCGGTGCCGATCGCGACCGAGAGCTTCGACACCGCGCCGACCGCACTCGTCGCGACCGCGTCCGCGCGCGTGCTCGTCGTGGATGACAATGTCGACGCCGCGGATACCCTGGCGGCCGTGCTGCGCCGCGTGGGCTACGAGGTGGCGGTCGCCCACGATGCGCCGGCGGCGCTCCACGTCGCCGCCGAGTTCAACCCGGCGATCGCACTGCTCGATATCGGGCTGCCGGTGATGGATGGCTACGAGCTCGCGCGGCATCTGCGCGATCTGCTCGCGCCACCGCCGCGGCTCGTCGCGGTCAGCGGCTATGGCCACGACACCGATCTCGCGCGCAGCAAGGCTGCGGGGTTCGACGTTCATCTCGGCAAGCCGGTCAGCTATGACCAGCTCGTCACCGTGCTCGGTCATCTCCAGCCAGCAGGCTCGTGACCCGGCTACCCCTCCGGGCCCTTGAATTCCGGCCGGCTTCGCGATTCCATGGAGAGCCATGGGGTGTCCCGTATGCGTTGGGGTGGCGGAGGTCGGCGTGCTGTGCCGCAAATGCGCGGCCGAGGTGCCGGTTCGCGACAACATCACCGAGAGTCAGATCCATTCCGCGGTCAGCGATCCGCAGGCGTGGCTCGTCGATGGTTTCGGCTGCATGCACGGCCTCGCGCCGAAGACCACGATCGGCCGCAACCACGACGGTCAGTTCCGCGTGCTGACGGCATCGGTGTCGCGCGGCCACGCCGAGCTCGTCCAGAAGGACACCGGCTGGCAGATCCGCGATCTCGGCAGCCGCAACGGCACGTGGGTCAACGGCCAGAAGATCCAGGGCCGCGTCATGCTCGACGCGCGTGCGGTGGTCCGGTTCGGCGACGTCTACTTCTGGTTCCTCGCGCACGTCGCCGAGCCACCGGTCACCGAGCGCTCGCTCGCGACGAAGAACGTCAGCGACGGCATGGTGCGGTTCGTGATCCAGCACCCGGGGACCGAGCTGTGCCTCGTCGGTAGCGGTGACAGCCAGAGCGGCGGTGCGTTGCTCGCGCGCGCGGCCGGCAACGAGCGCTGGGACGAGCACGCGCTGCCACCGCTCGAGTTCCAGCTGCTGCGCGCGCTGTGCAATGCGGCGCGCGAGGAGGCCGGCTCACCGGCGGAGCGCCGCGGCTGCGTCGCGACGCGCGTGCTCGCCGAGAACCTGCCGTTCCAGTCGCGCTACGCGAACGAGGAGAACGTGCGCCAGGTCGTGCGCCGCGTCCGCAACGCACTCGCCGAGATCGGCGCGAAGGACGTCGTCGGCAGCACGCCGGGCCGCGGCTATTACATCTCGGCGCCGGTCACGAACGGCACGCGTTAAACGTAGCGCCAGACGATCAGGCCGACGATCACCGCGGCCGCGGCGAACAGCAGCCAGAAGTACTTCTCGGCCCACTGTGCCCATTGCTGGCCGGTGCGCAGCTCGATGTCACCGAGCGGTGCCGCCTCGCTGACGACGTGCTCGGGCATCGCCGCGACGAGCGCCGCGATCGCGTGCTCGGCCGGCGCGGTCGGCGCAGCGGACAGCGTGATCGAGCTGCGACCGCCGGGATCCCAGGTCGCGTCGACCTTCACCGCGTGAAACACGTCGCCGGCGCTCGCGCGTGCGGCGTCGTACGCCGACACGTCGCGCCCGAGGTCGGCGACGATCGCGCGCGCCTGCGCGAGCTGTTCCCAGACGCCTTCCCACGCGATGCGCGCCTCCTGCGCGAGCTGCTCGACATCGTCCCGGCGCACGGCGGCGAGCCGTGTCGGGATCGTGACGTATTGCTCGAGCAGCGATCGCGCGATGCCGATGTGCTGCGCGAACTGCTGCGTGTCGGGACCTGCGCCCTCGCGGTACGGCGTCGCCATGCCGGCATTGTCGCGCGATCAGTCGCGCCGGTGCAGATCGATCACGAGCCGGTTTGGCGTCGGTGTTGGATCGCGGTCGATCTGCGTGGGCGGGGCAGGGCGCCGCGCCGAGATGTCGAACACGACGAACGCGAGCGTGACTCCCGCGACGACCGCGGCGAACAGCGACTGCGACAGCCCGACGATGGCGACGCCGCCGACGACGATCGCGAGCACCAGGCGGGACATCGTTCGGCGCGAGGGCATCTCGCGCTATGGATAGTGGCGTTGGCGCCACACCGCACTCGCGTTCACGCGATGTTCACGCGCGGTGTCCGAGGTCTACCGTGATCGTGCGGGTCGGCGTGTCGGCCGTCGCGACATCTGGCGCGCGTGCGCGGTAGTCCCGCCACCAGCGCTGCGCCTCGTCGCGGTTCCACTCGCTCGAGCCGGGCACCGCCTCGAGTGCCGTGGCGAGGTCCGCCGCCGTCGCGAACCGCTTCGCGGGCGACTTCTCGAGACACCGCATGACGATCGCCTCGAGCTCCGGCGGGACGCGCTGCTGACACACCTGTGACAGCGGGCGCGGCGTCTCGCTCGCGTGGAGCACGAGGATCTTCATGTTGCTGTCGGCCTCGAACACCCGCTGGCCCGAGAGCAGGAAGTAGCCGACGGCGCCGACCGCGTAGAGATCCGCCGGCGGGCCGACGACGTCACCGGTGATCGCCTCGGGCGCGATGTAGTGCGGGGTTCCGATCACGAGCTGGGCCGACGCGCCGTTCGTCGGCGCGGCATCGCTGATCCGCTTCGCGAGGCCGAAATCGAGCACCTTCGCGAAGTCGGGCAGGCCGCCGCGCACGCACAGCATGATGTTCGACGGCTTGATATCGCGATGCGTGATGCCGGCGTCGTGCGCCTCCTGCAGCGCGCCTGCGACCTGGACGAGGATGCGGATCACGCGGCTCGGGGCCTGCGGTCCGAACCTGCGCACGAGCTGATCGAGATCGATGCCGTCGAGATACTCCATCGCGTAGTAGAGGACGCCATCGAGGCTGCGGCCGTAGTCGAACACGACGACCGTGTTCGGGTGCGTCAGCGTGCTCATCGCCTTCACCTCGGCCTCGAACCGATCGATGTTGTCGGCACCGACGCGGTCCGGAGGCAGCAGCTTCACGGCGGTCTCGCGCTTCAGCAGCTCGTGGTGCGCGAGGTAGACCTGGCCCATGCCGCCCTCGCCGATCCGGCGCACGAGCGTGTACGACCCGA
This sequence comes from Kofleriaceae bacterium, assembly GCA_035715365.1. Lineage (GTDB taxonomy): Bacteria > Myxococcota_A > Polyangia > Haliangiales > Haliangiaceae > JABFXX01. Next base: position 167,398 of record DASTLB010000019.1, read on the forward strand.
GTTGCATCGCCTCGCGGACCTGGCGGCGCAGGCCGTAGATGATGCCGGAGCCGTTCGCCGCGATCAGCACGGCGACGACGACGAACACGATGCCGCCGGTGATGTACGCCGGACCGGGGAGCTGGTCCTGCTCGTACTCGAGGCCGAGGAACACGCCCGCCGCGACGACCGGCACGAACGTCACGCTCGACACGATCGCGGTGCGCCGGGCACTGCTCGGTACGAGCAGCGCGCGCGTGAACACGTTGAAGCTCGTGAAGATCAGCGACGTGTAGCCGGACGGCCGGAAGTCGTACTGCAGCGCCGCGCTCGCGCCGAACGCGAGGCCGATCGTGATCGCGTACAGCAGGTCGATCCGGTACAGGCCCTCGACCGTGAGCTTGCGACCCACGAGCACCCATCGCCAGATGAACGCCATGAGCGCGAGCAGCACCGAGGCGCCGCCGAAGACGATCTCGTTGTAGCGCGGCGCGATGTCGTAGATCTGGTAGGTCAGGTTCAGGAAGACGAGGAGCGTGACGAAGCTCCAGAACATCAGCTTCGAGTAGAGGTTCAGCCGGCTCTCGAGCGCGGCGCGGACCTCGTCCTCGCTCTGCGCGGACGCCCACCCGATGCGTCTCGCGAGCAGACGTCGGGATCTGGCAGGGTCATCCACGATCCGAGCGTACCGAACTCTGCCAGGTCGCGTGGCGGCAGTGGTGGCCATCGCGGTGGTCCGGACGGCGATTCGTCGGAGTTTGCCACTGGCAGTGATCGGCGATCACGAGGATCTCACGGCACGGCACTGGTCGGATCACGCGACCACGGCGCACAACGAGATGCAGATGCTTCGATGCGCCGCACTGGGGTTGGCAAGCGCGCTGCTCGCGCTCGTCACGAGCCGGCACGCCGCGGCGGATCCCGCCCCGGCGACCGCCGCGGCCGCTTCGACCGACGAGGCGCCGCCACCGGATGCGCCCCGCGACGCGAACGAGCCGGTGCGGCGCACGCGCGACGCGTCGCTCGGCCGGATCTTCCGCGGCCCGTTCCAGAGCTCGCGGCTGTACACGATGCCGGCGGCGGACACGGTCGGCGCGTACGTGCTGTCGATCTCGGGCGACGGCAGCTTGCTGCAGGACCCGGGGGTCCTGACGTCGGCCGGCGTGCTCGCGATCGGCTTCGGTGACATCGCGCAGCTCGAGTATCGCCACACCTCGGCGATCAGCGTCACCGGGATCAACGCGCCGGTGCCCGCGGTCGGCGTCCAGCTCAAGATCCCGATCCCCGAGTACCCGAACGTGCCGGCGTTCGGCGTCGCGTTCCGGCTCGGCGTGCCGCGCACCGAGACGTTCGGTGCCACGGCCGTCGACGAGACCGTGCACGACCTGTTCGTCGTCGGACGGCTGCGGTTCGAGGCCGCGAAGTGGCTGACGCTGCACGGCGGCGTGCGGGTGTCGTCGGCGAACATCGAGCTGTCCGGAGACCGGACGTTCAAGACGAACAAGCGGCTCGTGCTGCCGACGGGTGCGTACGAGCTCGCGATGAATCCGCAGGCGAAGATCGTCGGCGAGATCTCGCTCGCGCCGCGGTTCTCGTGGATGCCGGGGACCGAGGTCGATCCGTCGATCGGCTACGGCCTGCTCGGACGATTTGGCATGCGCTGGAACCTGCTGCCGTCGGTGATCCTCGACGGCAGCATCGGCTACCAGCTCGACGTGGCGACGAACGCACCGGACGAAGGGCCGGGCGCGATCGTGACGTGGGACATCCGGCTCGGTGCCGAGGTGTTCGTGCCCTGGGGCGCGCTGGCCTGCCGCGCTGCCGGGGTGTTTTGCGACTAGCGAGCCGCCAAGAGGTACGACGATGAAACGAGTCACAGTCATCCTGGCGTCGGTGGCGGTCACCGGCGCGATCGCGCGGGCACAACCGGTGCCCGACGTTCCGTTGCCGCCGGATCCGAACGCGCCGCCGGCACCCGACGACAAGAAGCCGGATCCGAACGCGGGCAGCGCCACGCCGCTCGGTCCATCGCCGGCGCCCGATACCACGGAGCCCGCGACGCCGACCGATCCGTACACGCCGGCCGCGCCGCCGAAGCCCGCGAAGCCGCTGCCGCCGATCTACATGCCCGAGGTGCTCACCACGCCGACCGGGTTCCTGCTGCCGGCGGCGGTGCTGTACTCGAAGACGTCGCTCGATACCGGCGGCGGCGTCACGTCGGACACGCGCGTCGGCCTCGGCGACGTCGCCGAGTTCGGGGTCGCGACGACCGATGCGGTGCGCGAGCGCGACAACGATGGCGATCTCCGCGCGTCGCGGATCCAGCCGTACCTGACGGCATCGTTCCGGCTCGGCGTCGCGGAGAGCCGGCTGTTCGAGCAACAGCCCGGCATGACGCTCGGGTTTCGCAAGTCGTTCGAGCGTCACCACGCCGGGTTCACGACGCGCGTCGCCGAGCTGACGTTCGTCGCGAGCAAGCACTTCGGCAAGAACGTGGCGTTCCACATCGGCGGCGCGTTCTGGGACGCGTCGCTCGAGGGTGACCTCGACGCCGACGAGTCCGACGAGCGGCGCGAGATCACGCTGCACGGGCTCGACAACGCGAAGGAGCAGATCCGCGCGTTCGGTGGCATCGAGGTCCGGCCGCTGCCGCGCTCGCAGGTGCTGATCGATCTCGGGTGGGCGCCGGAGTTCTGCTACCAGTGCACCGACGACGCCGACAAGATCAAGCTGAAGCCCGTGCTGTCGTGGGGCGTGCGTTACGAGGTCGCGCGCTGGATGCGCCTCGAGTCCGGCGTCCGCGTTCCGGACATCGGCGATGCGAACCTGCTCGATGCCCAGATCTTCGGCCAGGTCACGTTCACCTCCTGGGCGCTGCGCCGCGCGGTCGATAGTCTCAAGTAACCGCGCATGCGCCCCGTGCTGTCATCGCTCGCGATCGTCGCCGCGTGCTCCGGCATGGTGCGCGTCGCGGCGGCCGATCCCGCGACGAGTCGCGTGTTCGACGCGCCGACCGCGTGGCTCGCGCCGCACGGTGGCGTGACCGCGACGGGCACGCTCGACCTCGTCGGGCTCGCGGATCGCCGGTTCGAGAGCAGCATCGCGCTCGGCTATGGCCTCGGGGATCTCGCGACGATCGAGCTCGGCAGCGATACCGACGTCCGCGGCTGCACCGATTGCAGCGCGCGGCCGGTGCCGCTGAACCTCGGCCGCGCATCGTTCCGCATGGGTGCGCACCAGGATGCGTGGTTTCGCGGCATGCCGGCACTCGCGATCGGGATGCGGACCACGTACGCGGCAGGCGATCGATTCGATCACGCGCGCGTCACCGACGGCTTCGTCGTCGCGAGTCGCGTGCTCGGGCCGGTGCGGCTGCATGCGGGAGCGAGCGTGATCGACGCGGGGTTCGATCACGACGACGGCACGACGACGCGCACGATCACGCTGGGGCCGAAGCTCCGTCCGCTCGCGGGATTCGAGTGGACGCCATCGCAGTACCCGCGGACGTCGCTGATGGGCGACGTCGTGTACGTGCCGCGGCTCGAGCGCGATGTCGATGCCGGGCGCGTCGGCGTCGAGCTCGAGTGGCTCGCGGCGTGGGGCGTGCGGTACCAGGCATTCTCGTGGGGTGCGATCGATCTCGCGGTCCGGCATCGCGAGGACGAGGGGCTCGGGGACACCCGCGTGCTGATGCGGCTCGTGGGAGTGTGGGATCCGGCACGGCGGCCGCGATAGCAGTTGTCAGGGCGCGCGCGCGATGCGATCGCTGCGGCCGCGATGAAAACTGCGGGCTGCGGCAACCACCGGATCACCTCGACCGGCGATTGCGCTGCGGTCATGTGCGGTCCCAAGCGCAATCGTCGATCGAGGGTCTCCGCACGCTCGAACCAAGGACCCTGCAGGCGCCTCGCGATCCTCGCCGCTGTGCTCGCCGTACCTCTCGCGCTGTCCTCGACGGCCACCGCCCAGCCCGTCACGGCGCCGGCGCGCTGCGAGGTCACGATCGTCCACGCTCCGGATGCGGTGCGCAACGCGATCGAGAGCTGGGTCCGCGCCGAGCCTCGCTGCGCGACGACGCTCGAGCTGCGCGTGGTGCCGACCGAAGGTGGCCTGTACCTGATCGCCAAGGACCCGAGCGGCCGGCTGCGCGAGCGCGTCGTACCCGATGCCCAGAGCGCCGGCGTGCTGGTCGCGAGCTGGGTCGCCGATGACGGGATCGTCCCCGGTGCGTCGGGCGCGCCACCGTCGACGAGCGCGCCGACGGCCGCGGCAACCACGCCGTCGATCGGGGCCTCGACCACGGCCTCGACCACGCCGCCGCTCGCGCCGCCGGGCGAGACGCCCGCGACCGCAGACGCGACGATCGCAGCCCCCGCGCCCGCGCCGGCGCGCTGGCTCGGCCTCGGGCTGATGGCGGGCGTCGCCGGCACGAATGTCGACGGCGCGCGCCTCGAGGTCGACATCCGTCCGCGCCGCAAGTGGTCGCTCGGGGCGGTCGCCGCGCTGTCGCACGCGATCGTGCCGATCCTCGACGGCACGAATTCGGCGCTCGAGACGCGCGACCTCCGGCTGCTCGCGACGGTGACCCGCACGCTGTCGCGCGGCGCGTGGTCGGCGCGCCTCACCGCGGGCCTCGGCGTGCTGCGCACTGACGGGCGCCTGATGCCGACCGAGCCGATGACCGGCGGCTCGATGGGCGCGATCGGCGAGGCGTCGATCCTGCTCGGCCGCACACTCGGCGCGCGATGGGCGATCACCGCGGGACCGGTGCTCGCGTGGTACGCACAGCAGGAGCAGATCGGCCCGGAGGGAACGCTGCTCTATCGCGAGGCCGAGCTGACGCTGCTCGGCGGAGTGCGCTACCGCCTGTGAAGCCGCGCGCCGCCGGCACGCTCGTGCAGCTGCGCCCCGAGGCGCGGCGCGACGATCTCACCGATGAAGGGGTCGTCGCGGCGTGTGCGACCGGTGACCGCGCGGCGCGCGCGTTGCTGTTCGAGCGCCACGTCGACGTCGTGCACCGCTTCATCCGCCGGATGCGCGCGAGTGATGCTCCCGAGGTCGACGATCTGGTGCAGGCGACGTTTCTCACCGCGTTCCAGTCCGCCGCGCGGTTTCGCGGCGGCCACGTGCGCGGCTGGCTCTACGGCATCGCCGCGAACCACGTGCGGATGTACGCGCGCGGCGAGATCCGCCGCAAGCACGCGCTGCAGGTGGTGTCCGAGACCGCATCGCGCTCGCACGTGCGCGCGCACGCCGAGCTGCTCGCGCGATTACCGGCCGCGATCGCGGCGCTGCCGCACGACCTGCGCGCCGCGTTCGTGCTGGTCGATCTCGAAGGCGAGCGCGGGTGCGACGCGGCCGCGGCGCTCGGGATCCCCGAGGGCTCGCTGTGGCGCCGCGTGTTCCACGCACGCAAGGCATTGCGCGACGCCCTCGGCGACGAGCCCACCGACGGCTGCACGACCCCGCGGAGGCCGCGATGATGCGCTGTCCGTCGATCGAGCAGCTCGCGGCCGCCGTCGCCGACGATACCGACCGTCACGACGACAGCGCGAACGTCGCGTCGGCGCTCGCCGTCCACGCGGCCGGATGCGCGCGCTGCCGCCGTGCGCTCGACGACCAGCGCTCGATCCGGTCGCTCGCCGGTGCGCTCGCGCCACCGACCCGGCTCGCACCCGCGCAGCGCGACGCGCTCGCCGCCGAGCTGCTCGCTCGCGCCGACGCCGCCGACGACCTCGCGGTGCCAGGTCGTCGACTGCCCGCCGCGGTCGGCGTCAGCGTCGGCGCGGCGTTCGCGGCCGCGGCCGTGCTCGCGTGGATGATGTCCGGTCGCCGGACGGTTCTGGACGCCACCGTGTCGCCGCTCGAGGTTCCGGCCGTCGCGTCCGAGTATCGGACGGTGCCGGACACCCTGTCCGGGACAGCACCGGACACCGCGTCCGGCCACCGGACGGCACCGGACATCGCGTCCGGGACGGCACCGGACATCGCGTCCGGGACAGCACCGGACATCGCGTCCGGGACACCGCCGGACATCGCGTCCGGGACACCACCGGACACCGCGTCCGGGACAGCACTGGACATTGCGTCCGGGACCGCGAGCGCGCGCCTCACGCCGACCGACGACGCGCGGTTCGCGCGCGAGATGCGTGCCGGACGCGACCTCGTCGCGCTCGGCGAGGGCGAGCTCGCCGTCGATGCGCGACACACGCGCGCGGTCGCCGTGACGAGCACCGGCGCGACCGCCGACGACACGCGCGTCGCGATCGCGAGCGCCCGGGCGAAGGTGAGCGCGCGCGGCGGTGTGATCCAGAACGTCGCGGTGTTCGCCGGCTCGGTCGAGGTCACGCGCGCCGGCAAGACGTACGTCGTCACCGCGGGCGAGGTGTGGGAACGACCCGCTGACGAACCGGCAGCGAGCACCGGTGCGTCTCCGACGACCGCGAGCACGGGCGCGCCGCCGACGACCACGGGCGCACCGCCGACGACCGCGAGCACGGGCGCGCCGCGGACGACCACGGGCGCACCGCCGACGACCGCGACCACGGGCGCGCCGCCGATGACGCCGGCGGCGGCGCTCGCCGCGTTCCGCGATGGCTGGACCGCGTTGCGCGCCGGCCAGTACGAGGCCGCGATCGCCGCGTTCGATCGCGCGACCGATCCGGTGATCGCGGAGGAAGCGGCGTTCTGGGCCGCGAACGCGTGCGAGCGTGCGGGACGGCTCGACGACGCCGCGCGCCGCTATCGCGCGTTCGTCGATCGATTCCCGGGCTCGGCGCGCGCTGGGTCGGCACGCACCGCGATCGATCGATCGCAGCGCCGCGCGCCGTGACTCAGAACTGGCAGAGGTAGCCGTACGTGCCGGGCACGGTCGCGACTGGATCCGTCGCGCACGGGCGATCGTCCCACTGACCGGCGCGATTGCCGTCGAGGATGATGCAGTCCTCGGCGAACGCGCCGTTCGCGTCGTTCGGCTCGCCGGTCGCAAAGTTCGAGAACACGAGCGCGGACGCGTCGACCCAGCGGAACTGTCCCTCGACGACCTGATCGGTCAGCCCGATGAAGACCTGGCGCGTGCCGGCGAGCGCGCGGCCGATCGTGTCGCGCTCCGGCGTGTCGAGGATCGCGAGCCGCGTGCCGATCGCGGCGCACGCGTTCGACGCGTCATCGAACGAGCGCGGCGTCGTGAACAGCAGCAGACACGTCCCGTCCTCGGTCGTCGCGCTACCGTCGGCGCCGGCGCAGGTGCGCGCGTCGATCGGTGCGTCGGGCGGCGTCGCGTCCACGATCTGGATCTGGTCGTCCGGATCTGCGTCGGGCGCGAGCTCGCGCGTCTCGAGCGTGGCGCCGCAGCCGCACGTCAGTGCAAGGAGGACCCACAACCTCATCCTGACCAGTGTGCAACTCCAGCTGCAGGAGTGACCAGCGTTCTCACACAGCGGATCGACGACGCAGCTCGTCGCGAGTCGTGGCCACGAGTTGCCGATCGTCGACGGCGGGCCGGATGTAGGCAGGACTCCGCGCGGTCAACACATCAGCGCAGGCCGAGCTCGGCGGCGCGGGTCGATCGCCACGCATCGAGCGCTGCGCTGTCGATCGTCTGCTCGTGATGCAGCGTCCAGTTGAGGCACGCGATCAGATCATCGGGATCCTCGATCCCGATCCCGAGCCGGACGAGCCGATCGATGCCGGCGCGCGCGACGACGTCGTCGGGCGTGAAGTACTCCGAGACGGTGCGGTGGTGGTTGACCTTCGTCGCGAGGCCGTCGAACGAGAGTGCGTAGCGCGCGATCCCGCACGACACGAGCACGTCCGCGATGTGGCGATGGCGCAGCTCGTCGGCGCCGGCGACGCGAAACGCGAGGAGCGAGCCGGTGCGCCGGTAGTCGCGCGCGATCGTCGCGGCATCGGGATGGTCCGGCAGCGACGGATGGTGGACGCGCTCGACGCGCGGATGGCTCGCGAGGAAGGCGGCGACACGCGCCGCGGTCGCGCACCGGCGTGCGTGCAGCTGCTCGGCGATCGGCAGCGCGTCGGCGATCCGGCTCGCGCGATCGTCGTCGAGGATGCCGCCGCGCATCGCGATCAGATCCATGATCTGATTGCCGAGCTCGGCGTCGTTCGTCGCGATGTAGCCGCCGAGCGCGGTGTCGTGGCCGCCGAGCGCCTTCGTCAGGCTGCCGGTCACGACCGCGACGCCGCGTGCGAGCAGCGGTGTCGCGAATGCCCACGGCGTCGCGATCGTCGAGTCGATCACGACGCGCGCCGAGCCGGCCGCCGCGACGAGCGCGCTGACGTCCTGCGCGCGGACGAGCGGGTTCGTGAACGTCTCGGCATACACGAACCGCGTTGCCGGCGTGATCGCGGCGCGCAGCGCGTCGAGGTCGCCATCGTCGACGAACGTGATCGTCGCGCCGACGCGCCGCGCGCTGTGCTCGAAGAACGACTTCGTCTTGTTGTAGACCTGGCGCATCACGACCGCGTGCGTGCCCTTGCCGAGCAGCACGTCGCTGACGAGCGCGGCGGCCTGCATGCCGCAGTCGGTGACGAACGCGCACCGCGCATCCTCGACCCGGCGCAGCGCCGCGATCAGCCGCGCGGTCCCCGGCGTGCCGTAGCGCGCGTAGAGGTGCGGTAGCTCGGACCACGCGCCGTCGGCGCGCAGCATGAACGCGAGCTTCGCTTCCTGCCACGCGACGACCTGTGGCGAGCCGAGCAGATCGCGCTGGATCGTCGCGCGCTCGGGATGCAGCGACGCGATCCCGGTCGCCCGCGCGCGCGCGTCGAGCCGGTCGTGGAGGTCGCGGGTCTCGTCGTGCATCCGTGCGCGCGCGGGACGCTCGGCGGGGCAGCCGGACGGATCGAGGTAATCGGCCAGCGGCGCGCTCACTCGGTGACTCCGAGCCACGAGGTCTGCTCGACGCGGCCGAGTGTCTGGATCTGGTCGACGAGCTCGCGGATCGTCGCGTCGTCGCTCGCCGAGATCACGAAGCCGTGGTGGACGACGAGCGCCTCGCCGCGCGCGGCCCGGTTCTGCACGGTGAGCCCGGCGCGGCGCACGAGGCTGTCGATCCGGCGCGCGAGCCCGGGGTGGTTCTTCGCGGTGACGCGCAGGTAGTGACGGCGCGGCGGCAGCGCGATCGGCGCGACGCGCCGGGGCTCGGGCCACTGCACCGAGTTGTCCTGCGCGAGCTCGATCAGATCGCCGAGCACCGCGGTCGCGGTCGGCAGCGCACCGGCGCCCTTGCCGAACAGGCTGAGGTCGCCCGACGACGCGCACTTCATGTAGACCGCGTTGTATTCCTCCTCGACCGACGCGAGCAGGTGCCAGGCGGGGAGCAGCACCGGCTCGACACCGGCGGTCAGCGCGTCGCCGGCTCGTGCCGCGTGCGCGACCAGCCGGATCCGGAACCCCATCGCCTCGGCGAGATCGCAGTCCGCCGGCGACAGCTCGCCGATCCCGCGCACCGGCAGCGCGTCCGGCGGGATCCACGCTCCGAACGCGCGATACGCGAGGATCGACAGCTTCGCCGCGGCGTCGTGACCGTCGAGATCCGCGGATGGATCCGCCTCGGCGAGCCCCTGGCGCTGCGCCTCGGCGATCGCGCGCTCGATCGGCCACTCGTCCTGCTCGAGCCGCGTCAGGATGTAGTTGCACGTGCCGTTGACGATCGCGAGCAAGCTGTCGACCTCGTCGGCGCGATGCGAGAGGTGACGGATGATCGGCAGCGCGGCGGCCGCGGCGGCCTCGCACAGCAGCGGCGTCTCGGTGCGCTGCGCGAGCACGCCGAGCTCCGCGAGCCGGCGCGCGAGCAGCGCCTTGTTCGCGGTGACGACCGGCTTGCCGGCCGCGAGCGCCGCCGACACCACCGGCTCGAGGCCGAGCCCACCGGCGACCTCGACGATCACGTCGACCTCAGGATCACCGACGAGCTCGAGCGCGCGTGTCGTCTTCGCGATCGACGCCGCGAGCGGACCGCGCACCTTGTCCGGATTCCGGACCGCCAGCTTCGTGACCCGGAACCGCACGCCGTAGCGCTCGGCGACCGCGCCCGCTTGCTTGTCGAGCAGCTCGAGCACGCCGCCACCGACGGTGCCGCACCCGATCATGCCGATCCGGATCTCGCGCACGGGCCGCGCGCCGATGCCCTCGAACCGCGAGCGTGGCACCGCGGCCGTGAACGCGCCGGCATCGCGCAGCAGCGCCGCGAGCCGATCCTGATCGGCGAGGAATGCGTCGTGGCCGTACTCGGAGTCGAGCTTCCACAGCGAGCACGTCGCGCCGACCGCCTGGAGCTCGCGATACAGCTCGTGCTGGAGCGGGTAGGGGAACAGCAGATCGCCCGGCACGCCGACGACGAGCACGTCCGCGGTGACGCGCGCGAGCTCGGTGCGCACGCTCGCCGGATCGGTCGCGAACCGGCAGCGATCGATCGCCTCGCTGAGCAGCAGGAACGTGCGCACCGGAAACCGCGCCGCGAAGCGCTGGCCGTGATGATCGAGGTACGCGGCGACCGGCGGGTGCACGAGCCCGGGCGACAGCACGCCGAACCGGGTGTCGAGCTCGTCGCGGCCGCGATACGTCAGCATGCCGAGCTGGCGGGCGCGCGCCATCCCGGTCGCGACGTCGCCGGTCCGCAGGCCATCGCGCACGAGCTCGCGCTGGAGGTGGCGCGTCGCCGTGCCCCAGCCGTCCGGACGCAGCCCGGCGGAGATCGTGACGAGCCGCGCGCAGCGCTCGGGATGCCGCGCGGCGAACGCGATCCCGACGAGGCCGCCGAGGCTCGCGCCGACGTACGTCGCCGCCGCGGTGCAGCCGATGCCGTCGAGCCACGCCGCGATCAGGTCGGCGAGCCCGAGCGCGGACAGCGGCGGCAGCTCGTGATCGTCGAACCCGCGCCACGTCGAGCCGTTGCCGGGCCAGCACGGACACAGCACCGTCATCCGGGACGGATCGATCAGCTCCGGCGCGTGGAGCGCGGGCCACCACGGCTCGGCGCCGGTCGCGGCATCGCCGAACGGAAACGGCGAGGCGGTGATCCCACCGACGACGATCACGACCGGCGCGGTCCCGAGCGCGGCGCCGGCGAGGTAACCACCGAGCACGACGTCGTCGAGCACGTGACCCTCGACGACCATCGTCTCGCGACGCACCTCGACGCGCTGCGGCTCGAGCGGCATCGCGGACGGTCCCGGTGCATGCGCTATGGCGGACATGTGTCCGCGATGGTGGAACTGCCGTCGAGGAAAAGCAAGCGCTACGCGGTCGCGCCGGTGCCAAGTGCGACGTGGAACGTGCAACCTGCGCCCGAGCCGGATTCGGCCCAGATCCGTCCGCCGTGCGCGACGACGATGCCGTGCGCGATCGCGAGCGCGAGGCCGGCGCCCTTGTAGACGCCCGTCTTGCTGCGCCAGTAGCCGTCGAACAGCTCCGGCAGCTCGTCGGCCGGGATCCCGGGCCCGCTGTCGTGCACCGACAGCACGACGTCGTCGCCGACGCGCCGGGCGGCGAGCTCGATCCGCCCAGCTTTCGGCGTCACCTTCGTGGCGATCGCCGCGAGGCTCGCGAGCGCCTGCGCGACGCGCTCGGGGTCGCAATCGATCGCCGGCAGCCCGTCGTCGATCCGGACGTCGATCGCGATGCCGCGCTCCTGGACGACCGTCGCGATCCGCTCGGCCGCGAGCTCGACGATCACGCGCGGTGCGCTCGGCGTTCGCTGCAGCGCGAGCTTGCCGGCGTCGATCGTCGAGAAGTCGACGAGATCGTCGATCAGGCGCGCCATGCGCTCGGACTGACGGTGGATGCGCTCGCCGATCGTGCGGATCCGCGACAGCTTCGGATCGTCCGGATCGGCGAACTGCAGCAGCGTCGACGCACCCATCAAGATCGTGCCGAGCGGGTTCCGCAGATCGTGCGAGACGACCGACAGGATCTCCTCGCGCGTCCGCAGCGCGTCGTCGGTGCGCCGCGTGATCACCGCGGCGTCGCGGACGCGCTGGATCGCCGGCCCGAGCTGATCCGCGAGCACGCCGAGCAGCGCCTGCGTGGCCGGCTCGCTCGCGTGCGGATCGGAGACCGCGAGCACGCCGATCGCATCACCGCGCGAGCACAGCGGGATCGCGATCGCGCTCGCGTCGACGACCGGCGCGCGCGTCCGCAGCGCGCGACCGATCGCGTGGTCACCGTCGAGCGCGAGCTCGGCTTCATCCTGACGCTCGGCGGCCGCGGCGATCCGGCGCACCACGCGCGCGGCCGGATCGACGAGCCACAGCGCCGCGGTGCCGGGCTGGCGGCAATCGAGCGCCGCACAGCCGGCGAGCGCGAGCGCGGCGACGTCGTCGACATTCGCGGCGGTCTCGAGCTTCGCGGTCACGCCGCGCAGCGACGCGAGCCGGTGGAGGATCGACTTCGACTGCGCTTCCACCGTGGGACCTCGGTCGATGCTTACCACCACGCGCCCGCGGGCTGAAGAGATTGGTACGTTCGCAGCGGATGACGACACCGAGCCGCGCTCCCGCCACCGTCACGTTGTTCCAGCTGCCGACGCGGGCCTGGGGCAGCCCGAACCTGAGCCCGTTCTGCACGAAGCTCGAGACGTACCTGCGCATCGCCGAGATCCCGTACGAGCTCGGCACGCTGACCCGCAGCGCGATGCCGAAGGGCAAGATCCCGTACGTCGAGCTCGACGGCACGTTGATCGGCGACTCGCAGCTGATCATCGAGCGCCTCGAGGCGCGGCTCGTGCGCGATGGCAAGCCGAGCCTCGACGGCGATCTGTCGCCGCGCGACGCCGCGATCGGCCACGCGGTGCGCCGCATGCTCGAGGAGGCGTTCTACTTCGTGTCGTCGTACGTGCGGTGGGAGGAGCCCGGCTACGACGCCACGCGCGACGCGTTCAAGCAGTTCGTGCCCGGGCTCGTCGTGCCGCTGATCCGGCGCGACATCAAGAAGAAGCTGCACGCGCAGGGCACCGGCCGGCACACACCCGACGAGATCATGGCGATGGGACGCGCCGACATGACCGCGGTGTCCGCGCTGCTCGGCGATCAGCCCTTCGTCCTCGGCGACCGGCCGCGCGTCGTCGACTGCACGGTGTTCGCGTTCGTCGAGGGGATCCTCGGGTTTCCGGTCGACTCGCCGGTGAAGGCCGCGGTCCAGCAGCACGCGAACCTTGTCGCGTACCGCGACCGGATCCGCGCGCGGTGGTGGAGCGATCTCACGTCGCCGTGACGGTCGCGGAGGTGCGCCCGCGTGGGTGGTTCTCGTCGCTCCAAGTGCCGGACCTGGCTGAACTTATCGGACGAGAAATCCGCAACCCAATTCGTTCACAATCGCACGGAACTCTCGATTTCAACAACATAGTCGCCGACTTGGCCGGGTTCGGCTACGCTCGTCGTGATGTCGGAGGGGCAAGACGAAGCACGCGCCCGCGCGCGGCTCGTCGACATGATGGGTCGGTTGACACGCGGGCCGCACGAGGCGCTGGGCATCGCCGTCCACGCGACGGCCGCGGACATTCGCGCGGCGTTTCTCGGGCTGACCAAACAGTTCCATCCGGCGCGGTTTGGCCGGATGTCGAGCGAGACCCAGCGGCTCGCGAACGAGGTGTTCCTCGGCCTGCGCGCGGCGCACGACGCGCTCGCGAAACCGAAGCCGCGCACGAGCCCGGCGATCCTGCCGAGCAACACGCCGGTGACGACGCCGCGCGGACCGCAGCCCGGTGCGCCGAGTCGACCGTCGCCGCATCCGCTCGCGTCGCAAGCGAGCCCGTCGAACGCGGTGCCCGGGCGGTTCGGCGGTCAGGTCGCGACCGCACCGTCGCCGACGGTGCTGCGCCCTCCCGCGTCCGCGGGTGGCTCCGGATCGCTGCCCGCCGCGCGACCGACGCCGGACCCGCGCACGCCGCCGACGCGGCCGTCGGATCGTCCGCTGCGGACGCCGTCGTCCTCGCCGCCGCCGCAACCCGGCAGCGAGCGTCGCGTGACGCCGGCCTACGGGGTTCGCGTGCCGTCGACGTCCGCGAGCCAGAGTGGCTCGCAGCCCGCGATGCGCTCGTCGGCGACGATGCCGGCGCAGCCCGCGCCGCCGTCGACGCCCGCGACGCCACCGGCGCCGCCGGCCGGTCCGCGACCGACCGGAACGATGCCGAACATCGATCGCGAGCTCGTGCCGGTCTACGACCTCATGCAGCGCGGCCAGTGGGAGCAGGCGCGGCAGGTGATCACCGCGCTGTCGTCGAAGTCGCGCGGTGCACCGAAGTATCGCGCGCTGCTGAGCTACACGCGTGGTCGTCAGGCGCAGCTCGCCGGCGCGCGCGACGACGCGCGGATCGAGCTCGAGACCGCGCTGCAGCTCGATCCCGATCTCCAGCTCGCCAAGACCGCGCTCGCCGAGCTGTTCGCTCGTCGCAAGTAGGTATACTCGCGAGCTAGATGGGGCGTGTCATCGGCATCGACCTGGGGACCACGAACTCGTGCGTGGCGGTCCTCGAAGGCGGTGAGGCGACGGTGATCCACAACCAGGAAGGCGGCCGCACCACGCCGTCGATGGTGAGCTGGAACGCCGACGGTGACGTCGTGGTCGGCGCGGCGAGCAAGCGCCAGATGGTGACGAACCCGCAGCGCACGGTGTTCGGCGTCAAACGCCTGATCGGTCGCAAGGCGAACGACCGCGAGGTCCAGACGCTCGCGGCGCGGCTGCCGTACACCGTCGTCGCGGCGAAGAACGGCGATGCGTGGGTCGACGTCGCCGGCGTGCCGCGCTCGCCGCAGGAGATCTCGGCGCACGTGCTCGCGAAGATGAAGCGCGTCGCCGAGGACTACCTCGGCGAGACCGTGCACGAAGCGGTCGTCACCGTGCCGGCGTACTTCGACGACGTCCAGCGCCAGGCCACGAAGGACGCCGGCAAGATCGCCGGGCTCACCGTCCGCGCGATCCTCAACGAGCCGACCGCCGCCGCGCTCGCGTACGGCGTCCAGCACCAGCACAACCAGCGGCTCGCGGTGTTCGATCTCGGCGGCGGCACGTTCGACATCTCGATCCTCGCGATCGAGAACGGCGTGTTCGAGGTGCTCGCGACCCACGGCGACACCGCGCTCGGCGGCGACGACTTCGATCGCGTCGTGATCGATCTGCTCGCGGATCAGTTCATGACCGAGAACGGCCTCGATCTACGGCGGGACTCGGTCGCGCTGCAGCGGCTCAAGGAAGCGGCCGAGCGCGCGAAGATCGAGCTGTCGTCGACGATGGCGACCGACGTCAACCTGCCGTTCATCGCGGCCGGGCCGAGCGGGCCGCTGCACCTGATCCGCGAGCTCGAGCGCGGTCAGCTCGAGCGCGCGTGCCGCCAGCTGCTCGAGCGCCTCGAGGCGCCGTGCCTCAAGGCGCTCGCCGACGCGCACTGCAATCCGGGCGACATCGACCAGGTGCTGCTCGTCGGCGGCATGACGCGGATGCCGGCGGTGCAGGAGCGGGCGGTCAAGATCTTCGGCAAGCCGGCGAGCAAGGGCGTCAACCCCGACGAGATCGTCGCGATGGGCGCCGCGGTGCACTCGGGCATCATGGGCGGCGAGCTCCAGGAGGTCGTGCTGCTCGACGTCACGCCGCACGACATGGGCGTCAAGGTCCACGGCGACCGGATGAGCGTCGTGATCCAGGCGAACACGAGCATCCCGACGCGCGCGAAGAAGATCTTCGCGACCACCGAGGACAACCAGACGTTCGTCGCGATCGAGATCTTCCAGGGCCCGCACGAGAGCGCGTCGCGCAACCGCCGGCTCGGCCGGTTCGTGCTTGGCGATCTGCGCGCGGCGCCGCGCGGCCACACGAAGGTCGAGGTCAGCTTCACGATGGACGCCGACGGGATCCTCGAGGTCACCGCGGCCGAGGTCGGCACCGGGCAGGCCGCGAGCGTCACGATCGAGGCGTCGAGCGGGCTGACCGCCGACGAGATCGCGAAGCTCAACGACCGCGTGCGGCCGCATCACTGAGCGCACGGCCGACGTGCCGGGCAGGCTCCTCCCCGGGATACGGGTCACGTCGCAGAATCGGTCTTATGTCAACTTCGGCATGGGCCCGAGCCAGCGGTGTCGCGGACTTGGCATCCCTGCGGCCGGATCGCGGGTCCAACCCCGGGAATGCGCGCGCTCGTCTACCGGGTACCCAGATCGATGCGCGGTCTCGTGCTCGGTCTTGGATTGGCGGTGTCTCCGGCCGTGGTCGCTCAGCCTGCAAAGCCGAGCGCGCCGCCGGTCACCGCACCGCTACTTCATCTCGATACCGCGCCGAACGTCGCGACCACGCCGACCGATCGCGTGCCCGGCATGACCGGCGATGTGTCGGCACGGATCCTCGTGCCGCCGGATCACCCGGACGCCCGGCCCTGGCCGCTCGGCATGCTGATCACGCCGCCCGAGACCGGCGATCACAACGTGCTCGTGCCCGGCCTCAACTCGCTGCCGTTCTGGAAGTTCCAGACGCCCGGGGCGCCCGTCACGAAGCAGCTGATCGACGGCCTGAACCTCGGCGTCGGCACGATGGTCGAGCTGCTCGTGCCGCCGCAGCTCTGAAGCTACTCGCGCGTCGAGACCGCCTTCAGCGCCGCGTCGGTGAGCTCCTTGAACGTGACGTTCTGCTTGCTCGGTGTACCGACGTCCTTGCCTGCCTTGTCGCGCCGCGACTGAACGCGCACGAAGCCGCCCGGATCGGATGCGTACTTCTTGATCACATCGGCAGCGCTGCGCGTGCCCACGTTCTTCAGCGCGGTGAACGCGACGACCTTGTGCGCCCAGAACACGGTTTCGGGCTTGCCGGCGGCGGCGAGCAGCGCCTCGAGGTTCTTGACCAGCGCGCCGGTCGCGGCACCACCGTAGCTGGTCACCAGGCCGACGTAGCTGTCGATCTCGGGCTGGCCGTACTTGTCCTTCGTCGCCATGTACTTGAACAGCGCGTCGATCGCAGCGTCGCGCTCGAGCCGCTTCTTGATCGTCTCGGTCGCGAACGCCGAGATCTCGGGATCGCGCGACGACAGCGCACGCAAGATCGTGTTCGTCGCGGCGTCGCCGTCGACGGTCGCGAGCGCACGCAAGCCGCCGGACGCGGCCGGGCCCGTCCCGAACTGCGGGCTCAGGTCCGGGCGGAAGCCGTCGTCGTGCTGGTCGAGCAGCGCGGTCGTCTCCTTCGCGAGCCGCGCGGGATCGAGCTTCGCGAGCGCGTGTGCCGCGGCGCGACTCCGCAGCGGATCGGTGGTCTTGGACAGCTCGACGAGCTTCGGTATGACCGATGGTCCCATCGCGACGAGCTTGTTCACCGTATCGAGGAACAACGGGAAGTTCGTCTCGTCGATCCGGATCGGGTGCGTCTTGCTCGTGTCCTCGGGCCGTTTGCCGTTCCGATGATCGACCAGCGCCTGATCGCGCGCGGCATTCGCCGCATCGTCGAGCACGAGCGTGACCGGGTCGCTG
Organism: Kofleriaceae bacterium; assembly: GCA_035715365.1. Taxonomy (GTDB): domain Bacteria; phylum Myxococcota_A; class Polyangia; order Haliangiales; family Haliangiaceae; genus JABFXX01. The sequence continues at coordinate 184,840 of DASTLB010000019.1, forward strand.
TTCGGGCCACCGAGCTTCGCGAGAAACTCCTTGCCCGGTGCCGCCCAGTCGTAGGAGCTGTTGAAGTTGACGCACGCGCGCAGCGCCTGCTTGGACGCTTCGTTGAGGCCGCTCGCCGCGCTGCAGTCCGCGCCGGCTCCCGCGCACACCTTGAGCACGGCCTCGGAGTCGAGGAACTGGTCGAGGGTGACGTCACGCGCCGCGAGCTCCGCGACCGCGACGTGCATGAACGCCTTGTAGCGCTTCCAGCTCTCCAGGTCACCGTACCTGCCGATATCGCGCAGGTGCGCGATCCACGCGGCACTCATCCGCGGATCGGCGGCGAGCTTGGCGTAGCGCTCCTTGATCGGCGCAGCCGCCTTGTCTGGCGCCATCGCATACGCGCCGACGAGCGCGGTGAAGAACTTCGGATCGTTGGTGCCCCCCAGCTTGTCGAGCTCGGCGAGCAGCAACGGCGCCGCGACGTTCGCGGATTTCGTCCACCCCTCGCCTTTGCTGAAATCGCTGAACGCCAGCAGCACGTGGTCTTTCTTCTTCGCGGCGGGCAGCGCGTCGTAGAGCGCCGTCAGGGACGCGACCGCGGAGCGCTTGAAGTGCATCCGCGTCAGCTCTTCGGCGATGTCGGGCGGGCTCTTCACGCCCGCGAGTGCCTTCGGCAGGCATTCGACATCCTCGCTCGTCTCGTCGGGCGCCGCGTCGACGTTGGAGAGCCGCCGGACCCGCGCGACGAGCGCTGTCTTGACCTCTTCGTCATCGGCGGACTTCGCGAGCTCGCAGTACTTGCGAGGCTGCTCGCTCTCGGGTGCATTCTGGACCGCTTCGATGTCCGCGCTCTTCGAGCACCCGAGCCCGACGAGCGTGACCCCCCACAACAACATCCGCATGCGCTGATTCTCGATGCCCATCCCGGGTCGCGCAAGCGACTGCAAGCGTGACAGGCCGCTGTCAGGTTTGCGCGAGGCCGGCGTGCAGCGCGTGCGCGCGCGCTTGCTATGGTCCGACAGATGGCGCAGCTCGTGACCTCGGCAGATCCGCTCGCGCGGTTCGGGACCGCGGCGCGTACGTGGTTCTCGCAGAGCTTCGCGGGACCGACCGAGGTCCAGCGCCGCGGCTGGGCGTCGATCGCGCGCGGCGATCACACGCTGATGCTCGCGCCGACCGGCAGCGGCAAGACGCTCGCCGCGTTCCTGTGGTGCCTGGACCGGCTCGCGCAGGAGCCCGCGAACGCCGGGACGCGCGTCGTCTACGTGTCGCCGATCAAGGCGCTCGCGTACGACGTCGAGCGCAACCTGCGCGCCCCGCTCGCCGGGCTGCAGCGGCTCGGCGCCGGGCATCAGATCACCGTCGACGTTCGCACCGGCGACACGCCCGCGAAGGAGCGCGAGCGCCAGCGCAAGCAGCCCGGCCAGATCCTGATCACGACGCCGGAGTCGCTGTACCTGATCCTCGCGAGCCAGGCCGCGTCGCGCCTCGAGGCAGTCGACACGATCATCGTCGACGAGATCCACGCGGTCGCGCCGACCAAGCGCGGCATCCACCTCGCGCTGACGCTCGAGCGCCTGAGCCACCTCGTGACGAGCGCCGGCCACCCCGAGCCGCAGCGGATCGGCCTGTCCGCGACCCAGAAGCCACTTATCGAAGTCGCTCGATATCTGGGAGGGGACCGCCCGGTCGAGATCGTCGACGCGTCCGCGAAGCCCGCGATCGATCTCGAGATCGTCGTCCCCGCCGCGGACATGGAGAACCCGGGCACCGCGCCCTCGCCTGACGGGAAAAACGATGGCGGAGGCATGTGGCCGCTGATCTATCCGCGGCTGCTCGATCTGATCCTCGCGCACACGACGACGATCGTGTTCGTCAACTCGCGGCGGCTCGCCGAGCGCGTCGCCCAGCAGCTGACCGAGCTCGCCGAGGCGACGAATCGCACGACGGGATCGCCGGACGTCGAGCTCGTGCGCGCGCACCACGGCTCGGTCGCCCGTCACCAGCGACTCGAGATCGAGGAGGCGCTCAAGTCCGGCCGGCTGCGCGCGATCATCGCGACGAGCTCGCTCGAGCTCGGCATCGACATGGGCACCGTCGACCTCGTCGTCCAGGTCGAGTCGCCGGGCGCGGTGTCGCGCGGGCTGCAGCGGATCGGTCGCGCCGGCCATCACGTCGGCGGCGTGTCGCGCGGCCGGATCCTGCCGAAGTTCCGCGGCGACCTCCTCGAGGCGACCGTGGTCGCGCGCAAGATGCTCGACGGCGAGGTCGAGTCGATCCGCGTGCCGGACAGTGCACTGGACGTCCTCGCGCAGCAGATCGTCGCGATGGTCGCGGTCGAGCCGTGGAAGGTCGATGACCTCGAGCGGCTCGTCCGCCGCACCGCGAGCTACCGCGAGCTGTCGCGCGGCGCGCTCGTCGGCGTGCTCGACATGCTCGCCGGCCGCTATCCGTCGGACGAGTTCGCCGAGCTCCGGCCGCGGCTGACGTGGGATCGCCAGACCGACGTGCTGACGTCGCGCAAGGGCTCGCGGCTGCTCAGCGTCGTGTCCGGCGGGACGATTCCGGATCGCGGCACGTACGCGGTGCACGCGGGCCCGAGCGGACCGCGCGTCGGCGAGCTCGACGAGGAGATGGTCGCCGAGAGCCGCAAGGGCGAGACGTTCATCCTCGGCGCGACGACGTGGCGGATCGAGGACATCACCCGCGATCGCGTGATCGTTTCGCCGGCGCCGGGCGAGCCCGGCAAGATGCCGTTCTGGCGCGGCGAAGGCCCGGGCCGGCCGATCGAGCTCGGGCGCGCGCTCGGTGCGTTCTGCCGCGAGCTCGACACCCGGCTCGTCGGCGATCCGGCCGCGGCGCAGCGCTGGCTGACGACCGAGTACAAGCTCGACCCGTACGCCGCCGACAACCTGATGCGCTACCTCCACGATCAGCGCGACGCGACCGGCGGCGTGCCCACCGATCGCGCGATCACGATCGAGCGGTTTCGCGACGAGCTCGGTGACATCCGCGTCTGCATCCTGTCGCCGTTCGGCAGCCGGATCCACGCGCCGTGGGCGCTCGTGATCGCGAAGCAGCTCGAGGCCGACCTCGGCTATCCGATCCATCCGCTGTGGACCGACGACGGCATCGCACTGCGGTTCGCCGACGGCGATCTGCTGCCGACCGACGATCAGCTGATCCCGGATCCGGACGATGTCGAGACGACGCTCGTCGAGGAGCTCGCGCGGTCGAGCGTGTTCGCGACCCACTTCCGCGAGAACGCGGCGCGCGCGCTGCTGCTGCCTCGCCGCCGGCCCGGGCAGCGCACGCCGCTGTGGGCGCAGCGGCTGCGCGCGCAGCAGCTGATGGGCGTCGCGCTGCGGTTCCCCGCGTTTCCGGTGACGCTCGAGACGTATCGCGAGGTGCTGCGCGACGTGTTCGACCTGCCCGCGCTCGTCGACGTGCTGCGCCAGCTGCGATCGCGCGCGATCCGGATCGAGCCGGCGCAGACCGACGCGGCGTCGCCGTTCGCGCGCTCGCTCGTGTTCGACTACGTCGCCGCGTTCCTCTACGAGGGGGACGCGCCGCTCGCCGAGCGCAAGGCGCAGGCGCTGACGCTCGACCGAAATCTGTTGAGAGAGCTGATCGGCGGCGGCGAGCTGCGCGATCTGCTCGATCCCGACGTGCTCGACGAGGTCGAGGCCGAGCTCCAGCAGCTCGCCGACGATCGCCAGGCGCGCTCGGTCGACGAGATCCACGACCTGCTCCGTCGCGTCGGCGACCTCGCGCAGTCCGAGCTCGCGGCGCGCGCGACGCTCGACGCGACCGCGCTCGACGGTGCGCTGCGCACGCTGATGGCATCGCGCCGGATCGCGCCGGTGCGGATCGCGGGCAACGAGCGATTCATCGCGGCCGAGGATGCCGCGCGCTATCGCGATGGCCTCGGCGTCCAGCTGCCGCCCGGCCTGCCCGCCGCGCTGCTCGAGCCGGTCGCCGAGCCGCTGATCACGCTCGTCGGCCGCTACGCGCGCACGCACGCGCCGTTTCACCTCGACGCGCCGGCGCGGCGCTGGGGGCTGCCGCCGGGCCAGCTCGAGCCGGTCGTCGCGCTGCTCGAGGCGCGCAACCAGCTCGTCCGCGGCGATCTGCGGCCCGGCAGCACGAAGCTCGACCTCTGCGATCCCGAGGTGCTGCGCCAGCTGCGCCGCCGCACGCTCGCGAAGCTGCGCGCGCAGGTCGCGCCGGTCGGCGCCGCGACGTACGCCGCGTTCCTGCCGCGCTGGCACGGCATCGATCAGCCGCGGCGCGGGATCGGGGCGCTGCGCGACGTGATCGCGCGGCTCGAGGGCGTCGCGCTGTCGTTCATCGAGCTCGAGAGCCGGATTCTGCCGGCACGGATCGTCGACTATCACCCGCGCATGCTCGACGAGCTCGGCGCCGCCGGCGAGCTCGTGTGGATCGGCGCCGGTGCACTCGGCACGCGCGATGGCCGCGTGATCCTGAGCCGCCGCGAGCGCGCGCTCGCGGTCCGGCCCGAGCCGCAGCCGATCCCGAACCACGGCCCGATCCACGACGCGATCCTCGCGCACCTCCAGCAGGCCGGCGCGTCGTTCCTCGTCGCGATCGAGACCGCAGCTGCGGTGGTCGCGCCGCGCGAGTCGCTGCGCGCGCAGGTCACCGCCGCGCTGTGGGATCTCGTGTGGGCCGGGCTCGTCACGAACGATACGTTCTCGCCGCTGCGCTCGCTCGGCGCGCCGGCGACGCGGCGGACGAGCGCGCACGCCGCGTTCGGTGGCCGGTGGTCGCTCGTCGCGTCGCTCGGGGTCGCGCCGACCGATACCCAGCGCGGCCACGCGGTCGCGACCGCGCTGCTCGAGCGCTGGGGCATCGCGAGCCGCGCGACCGCGAAGGCCGACGAGCTGCCCGGCGGGTTCTCGATCGTCGGCGACGTGCTGCGCGCGATGGAGGACGCCGGCACGGTGCGCCGCGGCTACTTCGTCGAGAGCCTCGAGGGCGCGCAGTTCGCGTGGCCCGGCGCGATCGATCGGTTGCGCGAGGCGCCGCGCGGTCACGCGCCACGGGTCGACGTGCTCGCCGCGGTCGATCCGGCGCTCGCGTGGGGCAGCGCGCTGCCGTGGCCGCAGCTGCGCGATCCGAACGCGCGCCCGGCCCGCCGCGTCGGCGCGACCGCGATCCTCGTCGACGGCGAGCTCGCGGTGTGGGTCGAGCCGAAGGGTAAGCGGATCGCGACCGGCGCGCTCGCCGACGAATCGATCGAGCTCGCGCTGACGGTCGGCCTGCCGCGGATCGCGTACAAGGCGCGGCGTCGCGAGCTGCTCGTCGAGACGATCGATGGCGTCGCGGCGTCGGAGTCGCCGCTCGCGCGCGGCTTGCTCGCGGCCGGGGCGCGGATCGATTACCGCGGGCTCGTCGTGCGCGGCACATCGCCGGCGATCGCGCCGGTGCCGGCGACAGAGCCACCGGACGCGGGCGACGAGGCCGACGAGCCCGACGACGAAGCGTGAGCCGTGCCCGAAGGCGACTCGATCCATCGCATCGCGTCCCGGCTCGCGCCGCTCGTCGGCAAGCAGCTCGAGCGCGTGACGACGCAGGGCCTGGTGCGCGACGTCGCCGGCAAGACGGTGACGAGCGTGACCGCGCACGGCAAGCACCTGGTGATCGAGCTCGACGACGGCGCGCAGCTGCGCATGCACCTCGGCATGAACGGTCGCGTCCGGACGTACGATCGCGCGCGCGGCGACGCGATCCTCGCGCGGATGTCGCCGGGCCGCGCGAGCCTCGCGATCGTCGTCGCGGACGCGGTGCACATCTGGATCCAGGCGCGCACGGTCGAGATCTCGCAGCGCCGGTCGCCGCTGCGCGGCGTCGCGGTCGCGCAGCTCGGGCCCGATGTCCTCGCCGACGACTTCGATAGCCGGCAAGCCGCGTCGCGCGCCGCCGCGCATGCGTCGCGTACGATCGCCGACGTGCTGCTCGATCAGCGCGTCGCCGCCGGCATCGGCAACATCTACAAGTGCGAGGCGCTGTTCCTGCGCGCGATCGATCCGCGCACGCGCGTGCAGGCGCTCACGATCGAGCAGCTCGCGGCGCTCTACGCGACGGCGCACGAGCTGATGAGCGCGAACGTCGATCCGGGACCGCGCGTCACCCGCGATCTGTCCGGCGATCCGCGCGGCGGCGAGCGCTACTACGTGTACTCGCGCACCGGCAAACCGTGTGTTCGCTGCGGGAGCGCGATCGCGTGCGCGCAGCTCGGCGAGCCGATGCGCTGGACGTGGTGGTGCCCACGCTGCCAGTCAGCTGGGACTGACGCTGGGGTCGGTGGTTAGCGGCGGCCGATCACGCCGTGGCTAGCCGAGTGGTCGGGATCACCTGGGCGGAACCTCGTTCAACCCTGCGGAATGTGGTCGTCCACCCGGTCCGGGCGCCTGGTATCGGGGTTGCTCGATGGCCTGGCAGTCGAAAGGAAGTTCCCATGGCCACCGCGCTCGCCTTCACGCCCGATGTCTATCCCCTCGCCAGCGAAGTGTCGACGACGCTCACCGTCGGCGCGGCGACGGCTTACGAGGTGTTCGCGGACGCGGTCGAGATCCCGCGCTGGCTGCCGATCGTGCAGACCGCCCGGGTGCTCGAGCGCGGCAAGGACGGCCGGCCGTCGCGCGTGTCGTTCACGCGCAAGCTCGAGCGCGGCTCGCTCGGCTACACGCTCGAGTACAGCTACGACCCGTCGTCGCTCACCGTCGTGTGGACGACGCCGGCATCGTCGAACGTCGTGCTCACCGGCGAGGCGCGGTTCGTGCCGCTGTCGCAGCGCGCGTGCCTGATGCTGTACCGGCTCGTGATCGATCTGCCGATCGTCGACGATCTGATCAACAGCGAGCTCGACAAGCACCCGGCCTCGCTCGTCGTCGCCGAGTTTCGCGAGCACCTGCGCCGGCTGTGCTAAGCGGACGCCGCTCGACGTACATGCTCCGCCAAATCTGGCGCCGCTAACGCAGGCCTAGCCCATGCGTTCCGGCGCTGCGGTAGATTCGGGATCGTGTCCGACGACCGGCGTTCACAAGCTCGATCTGCGCCGGCTCCGTTGCCGAAGTTGCCGCGACTGCCGAGACCCAAGTCCGTACAATATCCGGGCGCGCCCGCGGCGGTCGAGCCGCGGGGCGGGCCCGGCGATGCGCCCAAGCCTCCGGCGCCGGCCGACAATTTCGCGTCCGGCACCCAGCGCAGCACGAACCCGATCGCCGCGGTTCCCGCGGTCCCGGCGGCCAAGCCGGCGACACCAATCGCGCGGATCCAGACCGCCCAGCTGCCGACCAAGCGTGCCGACAGCATCGCCGATGGCGTCCCGCGCGCGGTCACGAACACGACCGCGAGCGTCGCGACGCCGGTCGAGCTCGATCCGATCGAGGAGCTGCGCGAGCTCGAGACCAAGCTCGACCGCTGCCTCGCGTCGCTGCACATGCACTTCCAGCCGATCGTCCACGCGGGCACGCGCGAGCGGTTCGGCTACGAGGCGCTGCTGCGCTGCAAGGACAAGGCGCTGCCGCATCCGGGCGCGATCCTCGATGCCGCCGAGCGACTCGAGCGCATCCCGGCGCTCGGCCGCGCGATCCGCGCGCACACCGCGAAGGTGATCGCCGAGTCACCGCCCGCGCGCGGCGTCGTGTTCATCAACCTCCACCTGCTCGACCTGTTCGACAAGCAGCTGACGAGCCCGTTCTCGCCGCTCGCCAAGGTCGCGTCGCGCGTCGTCCTCGAGATCACCGAGCGGACCTCGCTCGACGGCCAGGACGACCTGAGGTACCGCGTCGCCGAGCTGCGCGAGCTCGGGTTCCGGATCGCGATCGACGACCTCGGCGGCGGCCACGCGCGGATGCAGACGTTCACGCCGCTCGACACCGACTTCGTCAAGCTCGACATGTCGCTCGTGCGCGACGTCGACAAGCACGCGATGAAGCAGCGCCTGATCGGATCGATCACCGAGCTGTGCCGCAAGCAAGGCACGAAGATCGTCGCCGAGGGCATCGAGACCGAGGCCGAGCTGCGCGTGCTCGTCGAGCTCGGCTGCGACCTGTTGCAGGGCTATTTCATCGCCAAGCCCGCGGCGCCGTTCGCCGATCCCCTGTAGTCGCCACCGTGGCGCGCGCCACGTGAGGCGCATTTCGCGGATCGGATCGGGCGACTCGGGGCTACCATCGCGCGCGGATGCGAGGCGCGCTGGTGTTCACGTTCGCCGCGGTCACGGCGTGCTCGTTCGAGCCACGGCCGACCCCGACGGGTGACTTGCCGGATGCGGCGCCCGGCGACGACGGCGATCCCGGCAATCCGGACGTCGACGGCGACGGCGTCCCGAACGTCGACGACGTGTGCCCGAACGCCGCCGATCCCGAGCAGTACGACGAGGACGGCGATCGCACCGGCGATGCCTGCGATCGGTGTCCGCAGGTCGCCGGCCCGGCCGCCGATCTCGATCGCGACAGCGATGGCGTCGGCGACGGCTGCGATCCGCATCCGGACACCGCGGGCGACCGGCTCGCGTACTGGAACGGGTTCCACGTCGCGGGCGCGGGCCTGCCGTCCGGGCTCGCGATGGTGCACGGCAGCGCCGGACCGTGGTCGGTCGTGAACGATCGGCTCGTGTTCGCGCGCAGCGACGACGACTGGAGCATCCCGGCATTCGACGCCGGCGGCGCGCACCACACGGTCGACACCGCGTTCGTGATCACGCGCTCGTATCCGGTCGCGACCGGCTCGGCGTCGGCAGCGGGCGCAACCGTCGATGTCGCCGGCGACGACAGCGATCTGTCCGAGTGCCAGGCGCGCACCGACAGCGAGCGCCGCGAGCTCTGGCACTGGGACGACGGCTTCCTCGGCGGCTGGACGCAGCTCGACAGCGCGACGACCGCGACCCCGGACGACACGTACCGGATCGTGCTCGAGCGGACGCAGAGCGATCTCGCGTGCTCGACGATCCGCGGTGGCGCCGCGACCGCGCTGTCGGACTCGGCGGACTCGCTCGGCCACACGCGCGGCGGGCTGTTCGCGCGCAACGTCGACGCCGAGTTTCAGTACCTGGCGATCTACACGTCGCCGTGACGGCCGCGCTCAGTCGAGATCGAACGCGTACAGCATGCCGCGGTTCGACATCACGAACAGCCGGCCGTCGGACGTGATCGTCGGGGTCGCGGAGATGCCGTCGCCCGGATCGAACCACTCGAGCGTCTCGCCGCTCTTGCGGTCCGCGATGAACATCCCGGCGCGTGCGAGCGAGTACACGATCATGTCGCGGAACACGACCGGCGTCGCGGGCTCGCCGCCGCCCTTCGCGCCGACGCGCCACAGCACGTTGCCGGCGAGATCGATGGAGTACGTGCCGAGGTCGGCGACGCTGACGTAGAGCAGCTTGCCGTCGGTGGTGAGCCCGCCGACGTTGCCGGTCGAGCTCGGCTGCGCCGCATCCCAGAACGGCAACCGCCAGCGCACCATGCCGGTGGTCTTGTCGAGCGCGTAGACGCCGCCCGACGACGACGACGCGTAGACGCGATCCTCGAGCACGAGCGGCGTCGCATCGACGTCGAAGAACCGCTCCGCCTCGCCCTTGAGCGATGCCGACCACGCGACCGAGCCGGTGTCCTTGCGCAGCGCGACGAGCGTGCCGTTCGAGAACCCGGTGTAGATCAGATCACCGTCGATCGTGACGCCCGCGTGGCCACGCAGGATGTATTCCTCGGGCGTCTCGCCCTTGAACTGCCACTTGAACTTGCCGGTGATCGCGTCGACGGCGACCACCTGATCGGCCTCGTTCGAGAACACGACGAGATCCGTGGTCGCGACCGGCGGCTGGTAGATCGGGCCGCGGCTCTGGTAGCGCCACTTCTCCTCGCCGGTCTGGGTGTCGAGGCAGACGAGCACGCCGTCGGCCGTGCCGACGTAGATCACGCTGCCGCCGACGAGCGGCGCGCTCGTGACCGCGCCGACCTTCTTGCGCCAGCGCACCGTGCCGTTGGACGCGCGCAGCGCGAAGAACGTGCCGTTCGCCGAGCCGACGTAGATCGTGTCCGCGTACACCGCGGCCTGCGCGAACTCCTGCGGCTCGACCTCGGTGAGGCGGTCCGCGGTCTGGAACTTCCAGTTGAGGCTCAGCCGATCCTCGCCGAGCGGCTCGATCGGCTCGGCGCGCATCGCATCGGCGCGCTGGAACGGCACGCGCACGCAGGCGGTCAACGAGACGACGAGCGCGAGGCCGAGTGCTTTCACGAAGCTCCGAGGGAGGTGAGCCGGCGCTCGATCAGCTGCGACAGGTCCATCGGCGGCGACAGGTCCTTGGCCTTCTCGAACAGCGTCTTGGCCTCGGCGCGCTTGCCGAGCAACAGCTGGATGCGGCCCTGGTGATACAGCGCGTACGCGCGACGCGGCCCATCCTCGGCCGGCTGCATCGCGACGAACGCCGCGAGCGCCTCCTCGAGCCCCTTCTGGCGCGCGGCCGCGTCCTTCTCGGCGAGCGCCTTCGTCTCGATCGCGATCCCGAGGCCCTCGCGGCACAGCACCTGCTCGATCTTCTCGCCGGGCGGGCACTTCTTGTACTCGGCGATCGCCTCGTCGACCTTGCCGAGGTCGAGCAGCATCGACGCGCGATACGCCGGCCCCGCGAGCGTCGTGTCCTGGAGCTGGATCTCGTCGAGGACCTTCTGCGCGCGCGCCTTCTCGTCGGCGTACGGCGGGTCCTTCTGCTTGTCGTCGATCGGCATGCCCGGCGGTGCGACCGGCCGGTTCGCGACCGCGAGCACCGCGGCGAGCTTCTCGGTCGCCTGCGACTCCTTGCGCTGCTTCCACCACCGGTAACCGAACACGCCCGTCAGCACGACCGCGACGAGGATCGCCATGACGATGATCTTCTTGAGATGCGGCAGTAGCCGCTCGATCAGCGTCTCCCCACCGATGTGCACCGGCTTCGGAGGCTCTTTCGGCTTCTTGGGTTCGGAGGCGTCCTGGTCGGCCATCGTGGGTCGGGCGGATGTAGCACCGGCGTCGGGCGATCGTCAAACTGGACCTCGCAAGGTCGGTAACCGATTCGCACCCTTGGACCGCGCAGCGCGACTCCGAGTTGCCTGCAATCGCGTAGACTCGCCGTGTGCGGCGCGCCCTGCCCCTCCTGCTCGTGATCCCGACCGCGGCACGCGCGGATACCGAGCAGGCGGTCTCGGTCGGCGTGGGCTACGCGACGTTCAGCGTGCCGGGCGAGGCCGAGGATCCCGAGATGGCGCCGCCGACCCTGTCCCCGTACGGCGGCATCGCGCTCGGCGTCACCTACGAGCGGTCGGTCGGCACCGATGTCGTGCTGCGCGGCGAGCTGCTCGGAGGGTCGTTCTACGGCGGCGCGCAGAAGGACCAGAGCAACTTCTCGTATGCCGCGCTCGGCGATGCCGGCGTCGCGCTGCGGTTCGACGTCTTCCAGTACGTGCCGTACGCGTTCGTCGGGCTCGGCGGCGTGCTGTCGGGCGGCGGGCCGATCGACCGCGGCATCGACTACGCGCTCGTCGCCGGCGCGGGCCTCGACGTGCTGCGCAGCCGCGAGCGCTCGTGGGGCGGCGAGCTCCGGCTCGCGAGCTTCGCCGGCGACGTCACGGTGTTCACGGTCGGCGTCCGCGGTACCGCGCGCTGGGGCTTCTTCTAACCGCGAGCTATTCGGGCTTGTGGCGATCCTTGCGGGCCTTGACCGCGATCCGCAGCGGCGTGCCGCGGAACCCGTAGCGCTCGCGCAGCCGGTTCGCGATGAACCGCTTGTACGACGGCGCGAGGCCCTCCGGCGAGTTCGCCCACAGCACGAACGTCGGCGGCCGTGACGTCGCCTGCGTCAGGTAGTGGATGCGGATCGCGCGGCCGTGGTGCAGCGGCGGCGGCATGCGCTCGATCACCTCGGCGAAGAACCGGTTGAGCTGCGCGGTCGGGATGCGATGGCGATGCTGGGTCGCGACCTGCTCCACCATGTCGAGCAGGCGATCGACGCCGTCGCCGCGCTGCGCGGACAGCATCACGATCGGCGCCCACGGCAGGAAGTGGAACGTGTCCTTCATCGCCTCGCGCAGCTGGGCCTTCTGCGCATCGCTCGTGATCAGGTCGGACTTGTTGAGCGCGATCACGAGCGCGCGGCCGGCCTGCTCGACCATGCCGGCGATCCGCGCGTCCTGCTCCGCCGGGCCGAGCTCGGCGTCGATCACGAGCACGACGACGTCCGCGCGATCGATCTGGCTGATCGCCATCGTCACCGAGATCTTCTCGATGTCGGCGTCGATCTTCGCCTTGCGACGGATCCCGGCGGTGTCGACGAGCACGTACTGGCGCTCGCCGATCGAGAACGGCGTGTCGACCGGATCGGTCGTCGTGCCGGCGACGTGATGGACGAGCGAGCGCTCCTCGCCGAGCAGCCGGTTCGTCAGCGACGACTTGCCGGCGTTCGGCCGGCCGACGAACGCGACGCGCAGCGGCTCGTCCTCGTCGTCGACGGCGGTGCGATCGGGATCGAAGGTGGGCTCGTCGTCCTCGTTCCGCGTCTCGTCCGGATCCCACTCGGAGACCGCATCGTCGTCGTCGTCGTCGCCGGCTTCGTCGGGAGCCGGGCGCGAGCCGACGGTGTTCGCGATCGCCTCGAGCAGCGCGTCGATGCCGCGGCCGTGCGCCGCCGACACCGCGTACGGCGTGCCGAGCCCGAGCGAGTGGAAGTCGTGGACGAGGTGATCGACCGTCGGATGATCGACCTTGTTGACCGCGAGGAACACCGGCTTGCCGGTCGTGCGCAGCTGCTTCGCGAGCTGGTGATCGATCGCGGACAGGCCGGCGCGGCCGTCGACGACGAGCACGACCGCCTCGGCCTCGTCGATCGCGCGCAGGGCCTGGCGATGGATGCCGGCGCCGATCACCTCGTCGTGCGAGACGCCGCCGCCCGGCTTGACCGCCTCGGGATCGAGGCCGCCGGTGTCGACGAGGCGCAGCCGGGTGCCGAAGTAGTCGGCCTCGCCGTAGCGGCGGTCGCGCGTCAGCCCCGGGGTGTCGTGGACGAGCGCGGGGCGGCCGCCGACGAGCCGGTTGAACAGCGTCGACTTGCCGACGTTCGGCCGGCCGGTGATCGCGACGAGCGGAAGCTTCTCGGTCATGCGCTCTCGCCTTTGTCGCCACCGTAGCCCAGGCGCTGGAGCTCGCGCTCGCCGCGACTCCATTCCGCGAGGACCTTCACGAACAGCGACAGGTGCACGTTCTTGTACTTGCCGGCGAACGCCTCGATCAGCGCCTGGCGCGACGCGATCCCGAGCTCGCGGATCCGGTGGCCGCCGCGGCCGACGACGATCGGCTTTTGCGACTCGCGCTCGACGACGATCACCGCGCCGACCGTCAGCTCGCGGCCGCGCTCGGACCAGGTCTCGACCTGGACCGCGCACGCGTACGGCAGCTCCTTGCCGAGCTGGTGGTAGAGCTGCTCGCGGATGATCTCCTGCGCGATGAACTGCGGCGAGCGATCGGTGACCATCTCTTCGGGAAACAGCGGCGGGCCGACCGGCAGGCGCTGTGCGACCGCGCGCTCGAGCGCGTCGACGTTGTCACCGGCGAGCGCCGAGATCGGCACGACCTCGATCCCGGGTGCGAAGCTCGACCACGCCTCGATCAGCGGCAGCAGCTCCGGCTTGCCGACGCGATCGACCTTGTTGAGCGCGACGACCACCGGGTGCGCGCGCGTGGCCTCGCCGAGCCCGCGCGCGTCGGTCTCGGACAGCCGGTCCGGCGTGCGGCCCTTCTTGTCGGTCGCGTCGACGATCAGCAGCACGACGTCGGCATCGGCGGCGGCGGTGAACGCGGCGTCGCGCATGTAGCGGCGCAGCGGGCCGCGACCGTCCTGGACGCCGGGCGTGTCGACGTACGCGATCTGCGCGCGCGGCGGGGTCTCGCCCGGCAGCTCGATCGTGTGGACGCCGAGGATGCGATCGCGCGTGGTCTGCGGCTTCGCCGACACCGCGACGAGCCGGCGGCCGAGCATGCGGTTCAGCAGCGTCGACTTGCCGACGTTCGGGAGTCCGACGATCGCGCAGAATCCGCTACGTACGTCGGCGGAGATCTCGTCGGACATGGCCGGCCTTTAGCACACTTCGCGATCGGACGGCGAAAACTGGAGACCGTCGCGCACCGGGACTAGCCTTTCGTCATGCACCGGCTCGCGCTCGCGATCGCGCTCGGCGGCGTCGTCGCGGTCGCGCTCCCGGCGCCGGGTGCGCTGGTCGCGCTCGGCCTGGGGATCTTCGCGACGGCGATGGGCTGGCTCGTGTATCGCCGGCGCGCGGCGACCGGCGCGGTCCGGCTCGCGGGGGCCGCCGCGCTGACGATCGGGCTCGCCGGCGTGGTGCTCGCGGCCGCGCGGATCGCGATCACGTTCGCGGCGATCGGTCACCTCGAGCGCATGCTCAGCTGACGGCGGCGAGCACGGTCAGCGTCGCGATGCCGGCGAGCGCGACCACGATCAGCACGACGAGGCCGATGCCGCGCGCGAGCTTCGCCTTGTCGACCGAGGACAGGATCTCGCGCAGCTCCATCAGCCGGCGCTCGCCGGTGCCGAGCTCGACGTCGATCGTGTCGATCGGCGCGAGCTGGGCCGCGAGATCGGCCGGGTGGTCGACGTAGAGCCGCTCGCCGAGCTCGAACAGGATCTTGTCGCGCATGCCCTCTGCATCGCGTGCCGCGCGCTCGACGACCTTGCGCTTGGCGCCGATCGCGGCCAGCAGATCCTCGGATCGCCGCCGGTCGTCGGCCTCCGCCTGTTCGAGATCGACGCGCTGCTTGCGCAGCTCGGCGCGCCGGGCCTCGAGCGCGGCGGCGCGCGGCTGGATCTCGTCGAGCTCGGCCGCGAGCCGCGGCTCGTCGCGCTCGACCGACTTGCGATCGGCGCGCAGCGTCGCGAGCTCGGCCTCGATCCCGGCGCGATCGGTCTTGTCGGTCTTGACCGAGTGCCGGCTCGCCTCGGTCTCCTTGATCTTGCGATCGATCTGCTGCAGCTGCTCGCGCAGGCTCGCCGCGCGCTTCGTGATCGCCTGGATCTCCTTGTCGAGCGGCTCGAGCTTCTTCGCGATGTCGGCGAGCTCGCCGTCGACGGCGCCGAGCTCGGTGATGCACTGCTTCGCCTTCGTGTCGCGCTCGCGGCGGACGCGCTGGAGCTCGATGTCGGCGGCGGCGACCGCCCCCGAGTGCATGGAGCGCTCTTCCTCGACGGCGGCGAGCCGTTCTCGCGCGGGCCCGAGCGCCGGGTGATCGAGGCCCTCGAACGTCGCGGCGACGCGACCGAGCGTGATCAGGTGACGGCGCCGCGAGTCGCGCCGGAGCTCCTGGCGGTGCTCGAGCTCGGTCAGCTCGCGGCGCGAGCGGCGCACGCCCGCGAACACGGTCGCGACGTAGCGCAGATCGCCGACGACGCCGCGCTTGCGGCGCAGCGTGGCCGCATCGCGCAGCTTGCCGCCCGCACCGCCGGTCGGCACCGCGCCGATCACCGTCGGATCGCCGAGATCGCCGTTCGTCGGATCGCCGCGCTCGAAGCGCGTGGTCTCGACCGAGCCCGCGGTCGGATCGCCGCGCAGCAGCTGGTGCGCGGTCTCGTGCAGCAGCACCTCGACGGGTGGCGAGCGCACGACGGTCTCGGGCATCTCCGGCAAGCCGAGCAACGCGTTCGCGGCGTCGCGCTTGAGCGTCGCCTGCTCGTACGCGATCCGCAGCTTCTCCTGCTCGATGTTCGTGCCCTGGGTGTCGAACTCGCCGAGCGGAACCGCGAGCTTTGGCATCGCGCCGGGCTGATCTTCGGGGATCGTCTCGGAGACGTCCTCGCTGATCGGCCGCTTGATCGCGCTGACCGGCGTCATCGCGGGCAAGCTCGGCGGTGCCGGGACCACCGGCGGCGCGCTGACGTCCGTCGGATCGGCGCGCAGCGGCAGCCGCGAGATCGCACCCGGCGCGGGCTCGCTGCGAACCGGCGCGGTTGCCGGCGTGGCAAGCGCGGCGACCGGGCCGCTGCCGTTCGGCTTGAGCGGCGTGCGCGGCGGCGGCAGCGCGCGATGCGATCCGGTCTGCGACGACGTCGCGATCGCCGCGACCGCGCCGGTCGTGCTCGCGGGCTTCACCGGCGCGCCGGTCTTCGGCTCGATCAGGCCGCTGCGCGACACCGTCCCGGTATCGGTCGGTCCGCTCTTCGCGCCGGTCGCCGGCTTGACCGCGATCAGCCCGCTGCGCGCGACGGTGCCAGTCTCGGTCGGCCCGCTCTTGGCGCCGAACGCGCCGGTCGTCGTCTTCGGACGCGTCGCCGTTGGCGGTGGCGGTGGCGGCATCGTCGGCTGCTTCGCGCGTGCCGGCGGCGGGGCGGTCGGTGGCTTCGTGCGCGCCGGCGGCGGCGCGGTCGGTGGCTTCGTGCGCGGCGCCGCGATCGGTTGTGGTGATGCCGCGCGCTCGACCGGTGCGCTCGGTGCGGTACTCGTGGCCGCGCCGCTCGTCGATGCTGCCGCCGGAACCGGCGTCTCGACCGCGTCGACGATCGCTTCCTCGAGCGCCTTGCGCGCCGCCGATCCGGGTGGTGGCGGCGGCAGGGTCTTCGCCTTGCGCCGCGGCGCGTTGGCCGGCTTCGCCGGTTCCGGAGCGGGAGCTGCGTCGCCGTCGATCGACCAGCCGGACGCGAGATCGGCGATCCGGCCTTTCGTCTCGTCGCCGAGACGACGGCGTGTCCGTTCGTCGTCCGGCACGGGTCGCACCTTATCATGTGTCCGGTTCCGCTCGACGAGGACATCGTGATGGTGGCGGGCTGCCAATCTTGTTGACAGGACATGCCAATGTCGTTGTCATCGAGGGGTGGCAACTTCGGTGGCGCGTCCGACGCTGCTCCACGGCCGGTTCGATCAGGTCCGGATCGTGGGGAGCGGCAGCTTCGGTCGCGTGTTCGAGGTGATCGACGTCCTGACCGGCGACCGGCGCGCGCTCAAGGTCGTGCCCGGCGGTCCGCACGAGGCGGCGCTGCTCGACGAGTTCGAGCAGCTCGCGAAGCTTCGCCATCCGTCGCTGCCCCGCGTGTTCGAGGTCGGCCGGACGACCGAAGTGATCCACGTCGGCGGCGGCGGCGAGGCGATCGCGGCTGGCGCGCCCTTCTTCGTCGCGGAATGGATCGAGGGCGCGCGCTGCGACGACCGGCCCTGGAGCGGCGACGACGCCGCGCTGTGGTCGGTGCTCGCGGATCTCGCAGGTGCGCTCGCGACGATTCACGCCGCGGGTCTCGTCCATGCCGACGTCGCGCCGCAGAATGTCCTCGTCACCGATGGCCGCGCGGTCCTCGTCGATCTCGGGCTCGCGCGCGGCCGCGGCGCGCGCGGCACGCCCGCGTACATGGCGCCCGAGGCGCTCGCCGGTCACGTCGAGCCGCGCAGCGATCTGTACGGGCTCGGCGCGACCGCGCTGCGGATCGTCGGAGGCCGAGCGCCGTTCGAGGCACCGACGCTCGGCGCGCTCGCACAGCGGATCGTGCGCGGCGAGCGCGTCGTCGATCCGCCGCCCGGTCCGCTCGGTGATCTGATCCGCCGGCTCGTCGCGCGCGAGCTCGACGCCCGCCCGGTGTCCGCGCTCGCCGTGCTCGACGAGCTCGACCAGCTCGCGCCGGTGATCGCACCGCAGGCGACGCGCCGCGCACGACCGCGCGTCGCGCCGGTGCCGGCGACCTGGGCCGGCGCGACACCGTGGATCCGCGAGCTCGCAGCTGCGCTCGACGCGAGCGAGCCGGTGCTGGTCGTCGTCGGCGCGCCCGCGTCCGGCGCGCGCTCGCTCGTCGATGCCGCCGTCCGCGAGGCGCAGCTCGACGAGGTCGCGCGCGGCGCGCGGTCGACGCCGGCGATCGCCGGCGTGCTCGATGTCGTCGCGAGCCGGCTCGGGATCGCGGCGTCGAGCGAGGCGGCGTCGGCGCGCGGCTGGCTCGAGCGCGTCGCGCGGGCCGCGCGGTCGGCACAGGCGCGGATCGTCCTCGAGCTCGGCGACGATCCGCGCGCGCGCGACGTGATCGCCGCGCTCGGCCGCGCCGAGGGCGGCTGGCCGGTGATCGCGATCGTCGATCCGGCGCGCGCGCCCGATCTGCCGGCGGACGTGCGCCGCCGCCACGCGCCGGTGCTCGACGAGGCGGGCACGGACGCGCTCGCGACCGCGCTGCTCGGCGTCGCGCCACCGCGCGCGTGGCTGCGCGGACTGCACGCGGCCGCGCAGGGACTGCCGCTCGCGGTCGTCGAGCTCGTCCGCTCGATCGCCGACGAGCCGGAGCCGTTCGCGATCGACTGGAGCGCACGTGCAGCCGAAGGCGTCACGGCGCTGCGCGCCCGCGCGCTCGCCCCGGCATCTCCGGGCGCGCGCCGGATCGCCGCCGCGATCGCGATCTGGAACGGACACGCGCGGCTCGACGACGTGCTCGCCGTCGTCCGCGCAACCGAAACGACCGCGGCCGGCCGCCCGGGGCTCGCCGAGGTCGCCGAGCTCGAGCACCTCGGGCTCGTCCGCCGTAGTGGTGCGGAGCTCGCGTGCGATCGCGCGGCGCGCGATGCGATCGAGCGCGTCGTCGGCGGCGCGCTGCTCGCGGCGTTCGCGAGCGCGGCACTCGCGATCGTCGCCCGCAGCGACGTCGATGCGGTCGCGGCGCTGCTCGAGCGCGCCGACCTCGCGGATCACGCGGAGCTCGCGTGCGACGTCGCCGGCGAGCTGCTCGCGCGCGGCCGCGGCGATCGCGCGCTCGTGCTCGCGCGGCGGGCGATCGCCCACGCTCCGGTTCGCGCGGCGCTGATCGCGTCGCGTGCGGCCGCCGCGACCGGCGCGTACCGCGACGCGATCGATCACGCGCGCGCGGCCCGCGACGCCGGCGCCGATCCGGTCGAGGCCGAGCTCGCGATCGCGCGCGCGGCGCAGCGCGCCGGCGAGCTCGACGCCGCCGAGGCCACGCTCGCAGCGCTCGCGCGCGCGCATCCGGCGCACGCCGAGGTCGCCGGCACGTACGCGCGGCTGCTCGTGACGCGCAGCCGCTACGCCGATGCGCGGCGGATCGCGCTCGCTCCCGGCGGACCGCTCACCGGCCTGCGCGCCGAGGCCGCGGGGCTCGCCGCGTTCTACCTCGGCGCGCTCGACGACGCGGATGGCGCGTTCGCCGCGCTCGAGGTCGGCGCGACCGCCGCGCACGAGCCCGCGATGATCGGGCGCGCGCTGTCGCTGCGCGGCATGGTCGCGCAGCAGCGCGGCCAGCTCGCGATGGCGAGCGATCGCTACCGCGACGCCGCGCGCCGCCTGCTCGAGGCCGGCGAGCTCCACGCCGCGGCGGTCGCCGAGCTCAACCTCGGCACCGTGCTGTCCGAGCGCGGGCGCGCGAGCGAGGCCCTGCCCCGGCTCGCCGCCGCGAGTCGCGTGTTCGCGGAGCTCGGCGCGACGACCGAGCTCGCCGCCGCCGACTTCAACCGCGGCAATGCGCTGCTCGCGGTCGGCCAGCTCGACGACGCGCAGGCCGCCGCCGATGCATCGCTCGCGCGCACCGAGGGCGCGCCGCACCTGCGCGCGTACGCGCTGCTGCTCGCCGGTGATGTCGCGCGCCGCCGCGACGACGAGGCGACCGCGATCGGCCACTATCGTGCCGCGCTCGCGATCGGCGTCGAGCGCGGCGACGCGCACGTCCAGGCGCACGCGCACGTCGCGCTCGCGGAGGTCGGCGAGCGCACGGCCGACGACGCCGCCGTCGAGGCGCTGTGCGCGAGCGCCGACGACCGCGATCGCTGGACGCTCGCGCGCGGTCGGCTCGCGCTGCGCACGCGCGATGCCAGTGCCGCGGCCACGCTCGCACGCGCATGTGCCGCGGTCGCGACGCGGGCGCGCGAGGGCGACCGGCTCGAACGCGCGCTGCGCGGTCACGCGATCGCATCCCGGCTCGCCGCGCTCGCCGGCGATCCGGTGCTCCAGCGCACCGAGGCCGAGCGCGCGCGTGCCGCGCATGCCGCGATCGTCGCCGCCGCCGCGCCGGCGTTTCGCGCGACGCTCGCCGCGGATCCCGACCTCGCCGCGCTGCCGGCGATCGCACCCGAGCCCGCGCCTCGCACGCGCGGCGCCGCCGTCACCGAGGCGACGCTGCGCCGGCTGCTGACGCTGTCGCGCCGGCTCAACACCGAGGCGAATGTCGAGCGCATCCTCGACGAGGTGATCGACACCGCGATCGAGCTCACCGCGGCGGAGCGCGGCTTCCTGCTGCTGCGCCAGGACACCGGCCTGCTCGAGCCGGTCGTGTCTCGCAACTTCGCGATCGGAGATCTCGCAACCGAGCAGGCATCGGTCAGCCGGTCGATCGCCGAGCAGGCCGCGCAGAGCGGCGAGCCAGTCGTCACCGTCGACGCCGGCATCGACGAGCGATTCGGCAGCTCGGCGTCGGTCGCGGCGCTCCGCCTGCGCTCGGTGCTCGTCGTGCCGCTGCGCCAGCGCGGCACCGTCACCGGCTGCATCTACGTCGATCACCGGCTGCGCGGCGGCGCGTTCGACGACGCGGCCGCGAGCCTGCTCGGCGAGCTCGCGGACATCGCCGCGATCGCGATCGAGAACGCGCGGCTCACCGCCGATCTGCGGCGCACGACGCACGAGGTCGATCAGCTCAATGCCCGGCTGTCCGCCGAGCTCGCCGAGAAGGATGCCGAGCTCGTGCGCGTCAAGGCCGACCTGCCCGACCGCGATCGGCTGCGCCATCGCTACGAGCGGATCGTCGGCCGCGCGCCCGCGACCGTGCGCATGCTCGAGCTCGTCGATCGTGCGGCTGCGACCGCGCTGCCGGTCGTGATCACCGGCGAGAGCGGCACCGGCAAGGAGCTGGTCGCGCGCGCGCTCCACGATCACGGACCGCGCAAGGCCGGCCCGTTCGTCGCGATCAACTGCAGCGCCGTTCCCGAGCCGCTGCTCGAGAGCGAGCTGTTCGGTCACGTCCGCGGGGCGTTCACCGGCGCCGAGCGCGATCGCCGCGGCCTGTTCGAGGTCGCCGACGGCGGCACGCTGTTCCTCGACGAGATCGCCGACACCAGCCCGTCGATGCAGGCGAAGCTGCTGCGCGTGCTGCAGGACGGCATGGTCCGCCGCGTCGGTGATAGCAAGACGCGCAAGGTCGACGTCCGCGTCGTCGCGGCGAGCCAGCGGCCGCTCGCGGAGCTCGTCGCCGGCGGTCGGTTTCGCGAGGATCTGCGGTTCCGGCTCGAGGTGATCACGATCGCGGTGCCTGCGCTGCGCGATCGCGACGGCGACATCCCGCTGCTCGTCGAGGCCGTGCTCGCCCAGCTGTGCGCGGACCACAAGCCACCGAAGCTGACGCGGGCTGCGATGCGCGCGCTCGCCCAGCATCGCTGGCCGGGCAACGTCCGCGAGCTCGAGAACGCACTCGCGCGCGGCGTCGCGATGGGCGGCGACGTGATCGATCTCGCCGATCTGCCGGAGGCGATCGCGACGTCGGCCGGCCGCCCCGAGCCGCAGAAGCCGCTCGTCGGCGACGACCTCCGGCTCAAGCCCGCGCTCACCGCGACCGAGCAGGCGTACATCTCCGCCGCGATGGCGCGCGCGAAGGGCAACCAGACGGTCGCGGCGCGGCTGCTCGGGCTATCGCGGTTCGGGCTCCAGAAGAAGCTACGCCGGCTCGCCGGCGACGACGTCGACGATGACTAATGACCCTGGTAACGCCGCCACGCGGTGAGCGCGATCGTCTCGACGAGCTTCGGGTAGCTCAGGCCGGCGAGCTTCGCCGCGCGGACGACGCCGGCATCGGGCGAGATGTCCGGGTTCGGGTTGACGTCGATCACCCACGGCTGGCCGCTCGCGTCGACGCGCAGGTCGACCCGGCCGTAGTCGCGCAGCCCGAGCGCGTGCCACGCGTCGCGCGCGATCTGCTCGACCGCGGCGATCATGGCGGGCGACGCATCGCGCAGCGGCACCGGCTTCGTGCCGACGTAGTCGACGTGGTTCTCGTCCCACTTCGCGGCGTAGCTCACGATGCGCGGCCGATCCGCGGGCATCGCCGCGAAGTCGATCTCGTGCAGCGGCAGGACGCGCAGCTCGTCGCCGTTGCCGAGCAGCGTCACGTTGATCTCGCGGCCCTCGATGTAGCGCTCGGCGAGGACCGGCTGCGCGTACTCGTCGAGCATCGCGCGCGTGCGATCGCGCAGCGCGGTCGCATCGCGCACGAGGTTCTGCTCGGTGATCCCGACCGAGGCATCCTCGTGCGCGAGCTTGAGGAACCACGGATAGTCGAGCCGATCGAGCGCCGGATCCTCGAGCATCCGGTGATCGCGCAGCATCCGGTACGGCGGCGTCGCGATGCCGCGCCCGAGCAGGATGTCCTTCGTGCGCTCCTTGTGCAGGCACGACACGAGGCCGAGCATGTCGGCGCCGGTGTAGCGGATCTGGAACAGATCGAGCAGTCCGGCGAGCGCCGGCTCGTTGCGCGAGTCGCCGGCCATCGATTCGCAGAGGTTGAACACGAGGTCCGGCCGCGCGGCGCGCAGCGCGGGGATGACGTCGAGCACGTCGGTGCCCTTGATGCCGACCAGCTCGGTCGCGTGGCCGGTCTCGCGCAACGCGACGATGATCGCGCGCGCGGACGCCTCCACCGAGCTGACATCGACGTCGGGGCCACATTCGACCGCGTCGTAGTCGGTGTTGTAGAGGACCGTGATCCGCGCGGGCCTTTCCATGGGTCGATCGTTATCGCACATCCAGCGCTCGAACGACGCGTGGACCGACTTCGATCGCGACCTGCTCGACCGTCGTCGCAGCGCCGCGCGCACGCGCGATCGAGAGCTGCGGCACGTCGAGCCCGCACGGTCGGATCCGTCGCCACGCGTCGTCGGGCGTGTCGACGTTGATCGCGAAGCCGTGCACGCTGACGCCGCGCGCGACATGGATCCCGCACGCAGCGAGCTTCGCGTCGCCGCGCCACACGCCTGCCGGATCGCGTCGCCACGCGCAGCCTTCGACGCCGAGCGCGTGGCACGCGTCGACGATCGCGCCCGCAACCTGCTCGAGGAACGTCACGACGCTGCGCAGCCGCACGATCGGATACACCATCAGCTGACCCGGGCCGTGATACGTCACCTCGCCGCCGCGCTCGATGCGCTCGACCGGCACGTCCCCGGCGTCGACGATGTTGTCCTTCGTCGCCGAGCGGCCGAGCGTGATCACCGCGGGGTGCTCGCACAGCAGCACGACGCCGTCGGCGCCGGCCCACACGCGCTCGCGCGCGGCGAGCTGGTCGGCGAGCACGCGCCGGTAGGGCGCGCGGCCGAGCCAGTACCACGCGACCACGGTGACTAGCCCGCGAGCAGCTCGTCGAGCAGCTGGTCGTCGACGTAGTGCAGCGGCGCCGCCGAGCTGACGACGCCGACACCCGCGTGGATCAGCGCGGCGACGAGCTGGTCTCCGCACATCACTGCGATCGATCGACCCGCGCGCTCGAGCTCGCGCTCGGCATCCTCGGACAGCTCGCGCGCCGAGAACAGGATGCCGGCGACGAGGTTCTTCGCCTCGACGCCGACCCGCAGCTCGCCGATGCCGCGGCGATCGATCGGCTGATCGCCGGAGCGCGCGCTGATCAGCACCGTGCGATCGATGCCGGGCGCGGTCGCCGACGCATAGCTGATGCCGCCGACGCGCTTGACCCACGCGATGTCGCGATAGCCCGCCGCGACGAGGTACGCGTGGATCAGCCGCTCGAACCCCGCGGGCGACGCCTTCGCGATCCGCGCCGCGAGCGCGCGATGCGTGGCACCCGCGAGCCGCGACAGCGCCGCGGCGACGCCGGCCTCGGCATCGGCGGTCTGGCTCATCGAGACCGGGCCCGGCGCGAACAGATCGCGGCCGCGGTACACGATGCGCGGCCGGAGGCCGAGCGTGCGGTAGCTGCGCTCGTCGCCGAGCAGCTCCGCCTTGAGCTGCGGCGCGAGCTGCTCCGGATCGGTCTCGACGAGGCTGCGCTTGCGCATCATCGCGGCGAGCTGGCGCACCGGCAGCGGCTGGCCGTTGCGGAGCTGCGCGAACACCGTCGCGGCGGCGTCGCCGAGCGGCGTGCCGACGCGCGCGAGCGAGTCGTGCTCGTGCCCGTTCGCGGTGCTGACCGGTGGCACGGCGATGCTCGGCTGGCTCGCGCGCGGCTGGCCGTTGTCGCGGAACAGCGGCTGCTGCGCCGGCCGGCCCTGCTCGGGACGCGGCTGCTGGCCGCCCTGCGGCTGGCCCTGGCGCTGGTCGCGACGGTCCTGGCGCTCGCGATCGCGCTGCTCGCGACGCTGGCGCCGGCGATCGCGGCGGTCCTGCCACTGCGCCTTGCGCTCCTCGCGCGCGTTGATCTCGGGCAGCATCGGCCGATCTTCGTCGGCGGTCTGGCGATCCTGGTACTCGCCGTGCGCGATCGCGGGCGCGCTCAGATCGTCGCCATAGACCGCGCTCAGCTCCTGCTCCTCCTCGGTGAGCGCGACCGCGGGCTCCTCGTCCGCGGGTTCGACGACCTCGATCGGCGTCTCGGCGATCACCTCGGCGTCCTCGATGTCCTCGTCCTCGTCGAGCGCTGCGCTCGGGGGCGCCAGATCCTCGTCGTCGAGATCATCGTCGTCGTATGCCCGCGGCTGCTCGCTCGGCTCGTCGGGCACGGCGCGCGCGGCGAGCTCGTCGAACACCTCGGTCGCGACCGCCGGCTGCTCGCCGGTGTCGTCGGCGCCACGCGCGGTGCGCGACTCCGGCTTCTTCGTCGCACGCTTGGGCCGCGCGGCTTTCTTCGCCGCCGGCTTCTTGTCCGACTTCGTCGTCTTCTTGCCGGCCGCCGACTTTCGCGCGGGCTTCTTCTTGTCCGCTCCGTCACCAGCCTGAGCGTCGGCGGTCTTCTGCTTGGCCATCGCGGCCTGTTTACCGTCCACATGGAAGGTGCGTCAACGTCCACGCCCGTCCCAAAACTTGCCCGCGCTGCGAGTGGCCCCTAGCGTCGGAAGCGCACGGAATGGCATCGGGAGCCCCGGCGTTTCGTGTTCGTACAGCACGCGGCGAATGCGCCGCCCAAGGAGTAGTGACCGATGCCGGACCTGCGCGACCTGTCCTCTGGATCCCCACGCCGATGTGGGGTGTTGCTCGGCGGGCTGTCGAGCGAGCGTGACATCTCGCTGCGCACCGGTGAGGCGGTCCTCGCGGCACTGCGCGACCGCGGTCACGACGTCGTGCCGATCTACGTCGACCGCGACGTCGACGTGGCGCTTCGCCAGGAGCGGATCGAAGTCGCGTTCATCGCGCTGCACGGCCGGTGGGGCGAGGACGGCAGCGTCCAGGGCCTGCTCGAGATGCTCGGCATCCCGTATACCGGGTCGGACGTCCTCGCATCCGCGCTCGCGATGCACAAGGGCAAGGCGAAGGAGTTGTTCCGCCTCCACAACCTGCCGACGCCCGCCTACTACACGCTGACCGCCGACGACAGCGCCGACCTCGAGGGTGCGCACGGCGACTTCGGATTCCCGTGCGTCGTCAAGCCGATCCGCGAGGGCAGCTCGGTCGGCGTCGCGATCTGCCAGTCGTTCGACGACCTCGCGAACGCGGTCGAGCGCGCGCTGTGCTTCGACGACCAGATCCTCGTCGAGCGGTTCATCGCCGGCCGCGAGATCTCGGTCGCCGTGCTCGAGGACCGCGCGCTCGGCGCCGTCGAGATCGCACCGCGCGCGGGGTTCTACGACTACGGCAACAAGTACACGCGCGGCGCGACCGACTACTACGTGCCGCCGCGGCTGTCGCCCGAGCGCTATCGCGGCGTGCTCGCTCAGGCGCTGCGCGCGCACACCGCGCTCGGCTGTCGCGGCGCGACGCGCGTCGACATGATGGTGTCGGAGTCCGGCAACGAGTTCATCCTCGAGGTCAACACCGTCCCCGGCCTGACGCCGACGAGCCTGCTGCCGAAGATCGCCGAGGCCGCGGGCATCTCGTTCGGCGAGCTGTGCGAGATGATGCTCGCCGGCGCGTCGCTCGCGACCCGGCGCGGCCGCGGCGAGCGTCGCGTGCTGCAGCGCCCGTTCGTCGGCGACGATCGTCGCGAGGCCCAGCTCGAGCAGCACTGACGTGATCGCGCGCGAGACCCGCTGCCTGCTCGCGTCCGCGCTCGTCGCGGTCGGCGTTCCCGCGGGCATCGCGTGCTGGCTCGAGGCGCGCACCGACGCGCTCGCCGATCGGCTCGCGGCCGCGGCTGGCGTGCCGGCGACGATCGGCCGCGTCGACGCGGACCTGAGCGGCGCGGTCCGCCTCGACGACGTCGCGCTCGGGGACCTCGTGCGCGCCGAGTCGATCGAGGCCTCGGTCGGGATGGGCTCGCTGCTCGACGGCGAGCTGCGCGCCGACGAGATCCGCGTCGAGGCGCCGCACGTCGCGCTCCGGCTCGACCGCGATGGTGATTCGGATCTCGCGCGGCTCGTCCGCAAGCTCGCGCAGCACCGCGCGCCGTCGACGGCCGGCGGCAGCGCGACGCGGATCCGCCGGATCGTCGTCGATCGCGGCACGCTCACGGCGCGGGTCGAAGGCATCGGCGAGCTCGCCGCGGACGATGTCGAGCTCGTGCCCGATGCCACCGGCGTCCGCATCATCACCGGCGCCGTGCGCGTCCACGGCAGCACGCGGCTCGGCCGCTCCGAGCTCGCGATCGACCTCGCGTTCGCGCGCAGCGCCGCCGACGTCTCGCTGCCGCAGCTGCGGTTCTCGCGCATGCTCGCCGTCGGCGGTGGCGGTTCGATCGGTGCGCCGGATCAACCGCCGCTCGTGCTGCGCGACGTCGCCGCCGGTCGCCGGGTCCGCGGCGGCCCGCTCGAGCTCGTCGCCGAGATCGAGGATCGGCCGGACTCGACGCGGCGGCTCGCGGCCACGCTGTCGCCGTCCGATCTCGCGATCACGCTGCGCGGCGAGCGCGTGCCACTGCGCGTGCTGCGCTCGTTCGCGCCGCACGGGCTCGTGCTCGACGATGCGATCGCGAGCGGGCGCGTGACGCTGCACCCCGGCTCGACGGTCGGCCTCTCGGTCGACGCGACGCTCGACCACCTCGCGATCGCGCATCCCGCGTTCGCCCCCGAGCCGGTGACGCTCGGCGGCCGCGTGCGCGGTGACCTCGTCGTGTCGCGCGACGCGATCGCGGTGTCGAGCGCGGGGCTCACGCTCGGCGCGATCGATCTCGCCGCGTCCGGCTGGTGGCGACGCGGCCAGCCGATGTCCGGCCGGATCGCGCTGTCACTCTCGAGCGCGCCGTGCGCCGACCTGCTCGCCGCGATCCCCGAGTCGCTGCGCGGTCCGGTCGACGGCATGGCGGTGTCCGGCTCGCTCGGTGCGGACGCCCAGCTCGTCGTCGATCTCGCCGCGCCCGATGGCGATGGCGCGCACCTGCAGACCACGCTGCGCGGCGGCTGCACGGTCGCCGTCGAGCCGCCGGCCGCGGACGTCACGACGCTCGTCACGACCACCGACCAGCAGCTCGCCGATGGCTCGCGCGCGAAGATCGGCCCCGATGCGCCGGACTGGACGCCGCTGCGCGCCCTGCCCTCGCACGTCGTCGGCGCGTTCGTGTCCGCCGAGGACGGCCGGTTCTGGGATCACGCCGGCTTCGATCTGCAGCAGATCACGCGCTCGCTCGAGATCGATCTGCGCGAGCACCGGCTCGCACGCGGTGGCTCGACGATCAGCCAGCAGCTCGTCAAGAACGCGTTCCTCACGCAGCGCCGCAGCTTCGATCGCAAGCTCCAGGAGGCGATCCTGACCTGGCGGCTCGAGGACAAGCTCGACAAGAAGCAGATCCTCGAGCGCTACCTCAACATCATCGAGCTCGGCCCGCGCACGTTCGGGCTCGCCGCGGCCGCGCGCTACTGGTTCGCGACGACGCCGCGCGAGCTCACGGTTCGCCAGGCCGCGTTCCTCGCCGCACTGACGTCGCAACCGGCGTCGATGACTCGCCGTGTGCGGCGCGCCGGCGGTCTCGATCCCGAGTCGGCGGAGCGCGTCGCGGTCGTGCTGCGCGCGATGAAGCGCGACGGCGTGATCTCGAGCGATGCCTTCGAAGCCGCGAAGGCCGCGGGGCTCGACTTCGCGGCGAGCGTCGTCGCCGAGCGCTGATAACGCCGTCCGCGCGCGCTGCTTACACGCGGCGCCGCGATCGATCGAAATCGCACCTCGCGCGTCGACACCGACATGCGCACTGTCCTCGTTTGCTTGTTGCTCTCGATCACCGCCGGCTGCCCGGCCCCCAAGCCCGCGGCGAAGCCTCCCACCACCCGGCCCGCGACGCTCGATCCGATCGGCCGCTATGCCCAGGGCGGCGACTGCGCGGTCGGCACCCCGGAGAACCCGACGTGCACGCAGCGCCTCGAGCTCGTCGCTGGCGGCACCGGCACGTTCATCGGCGACGACATCGCCGAGCGCGCGACGTGGACGGTCACCGGCGACGAGATCCGCGTCGTGATCGGCGAGCGCTCGATGACGCTCAAGCCCAGCACGTCCGACGCGCTGGTCGACGACCACGGGCTCACCTGGCGCAAGGTGCCGTGATCGTCAGACGCTGGCGTTACACGCCGAGGAATAGACGCCGCCGAGGCGTTACACGCCGAGGAATAGACGATTCCCGAAGTTGCGCTCGAGCTCGGCCGCGAAGATCTTCTGCGCCGCGCCGTCGATGTCGTAGGCGACGCGCTTGAACTCGAACACGCGCTCCTCGGTATCGTAGATCGTGTAGCTCGCGCGGTTATCGTAGTCGCGCGGCTGGCCGACCGAGCCGACCGAGATGATGTAGCGGTGCTCGGGGCGGATCACGAACTTCGTCGCGACGACCTCGAACACCTCGTCTCGCGTCAGCGCGAACGACTTGCAGAGGTGCGAGTGGCCGATGAACGTCACCGTGCCGAGCTCGTCCCAGATGTCGAGGCACTTCGTCGCCTGCTCGACCGAGAAGATGTACTCGAACTCCTCGAGGTTGATCGGCGAGCCGTGGCAGAACGTGACGTCGCTCTCGCGGACCTCGTACGGCAGGCTGCGCAGCCACGTCATGTTCTCCGGCGACAGCTGCCGCGCGTGGAGATCGAGCGCCTGGCGCGCGGCGTCGTAGTAGTACGAGTAGTCCATGCGGCCGGCGACCGCGGCATCGTGATTGCCGAGGATCGTGTACGACGCGAGCTTGCGGATCAGATCGCAGCACTCGTTCGGTGACGCGCCGTAGCCGACGACGTCTCCGATACACACGTACTTGTCG
Source organism: Kofleriaceae bacterium (assembly GCA_035715365.1). Lineage (GTDB taxonomy): Bacteria > Myxococcota_A > Polyangia > Haliangiales > Haliangiaceae > JABFXX01. The sequence goes on from DASTLB010000019.1 coordinate 214,115, forward strand.
ATGCGCTCGTGCTTGTAAGCATCGACCACTGCGTTCATCGCCTCGATGTTCGCGTGGACGTCGGAGAAGATCCCGATCCTCATTGGGACAGCGAGCCGATCATACACGAACGCAATCGGTGCGCGGGGAGATCCGCCCCAGATCCGCTCGCTGCGACATCAGGTCTGGATCAGGTCGGATTCGTCGAGCTCCGACTCCTCGTCGTCGTCCGCGATCAGGTCCGCCTCGTCGAGCATCTCCATCGGGCCGGAGGCGTCGAGATCGACGAGCCCGGCAGCCCCGGCGTCGGGGATTCCCTGCTCGAGGGCCTCGAAGAACCGCCGCGAGAACGCGCGATTGACGGTGACATCGCGACCCGGCTGCGAGCCGTCGGCGCCGGGCCGGACGCGCACCTGGTCGTTCGCGGCCGACGAGTGCAGCTTGAGCGCCTGCGCCGCGACGGGAGCGACGATGCTCTGTCCGCCCGCCATCGCCTCGACGGCGGCCTTGCCGCCACGCACCGCGATGTGGGCCATCGCCCACGCCACGCGCTCGGACAGTGCCGGCGTCGCGCGCTCCCCGAGCCGGCCGTAGGTGCTCGCGAGTGGCAGCAGCGCCGTCGGTCCGACCTGTCCGATCGCGCGCGCGACCTCGCGCCAGATCTCGGTCGGCTCGGTCATCAGGAGCTCGATCACGGCCTGCGTCCCGTCGTCGCTGCGCAGCAACGCGAGCGCGAGTGCGCAGCCGTGGCGCAGAAACGCCTTGCTGCTCGCGAGCCCCTCGAGCAGCGGCGCCTTCGCCGCGGGCCCGAACTTCACCGACATCCCGAGCACGCGCACCGCCTCGGCGCGGCTCATCTTCGACACCGCACCGATCACCGGCGCCGCCGCACGCGCCTCGGCGCGGTCGCACAGCTCGAGCGCGGCCTTGAGACGCTGCTGGCGATCGTCGAGCTGCGCGATCAGATCGTCGGTGCTCGGTGGCCGGACGATGCCGTGCGCCGGTGTGACGCCGATCGAGCCGGACACCGTCGAGACCTCGTCGCTCGCGATCGCGCCGTTCTTCGTCTGGGCACGAGGCAGCTCGACGCCGAGCGCCTTCGCCTCCTCGGCGAGTGCCTTCGCGTTGTCCGCGGCGGCCTCGTCGTCGATGTCGTACGCGGTCGGGTGGCGGCGCAGCGTCTCGAAGCCCTTGTCGAGCTTGCCGATCAGATCGCGCCGGCTGCGCGCGAGCCCTTCACTCACCGCGACCTGCGCGAGCTCGGGGCCCATCCATAGCCCCCATGCGACCGCGCTCTCGAGCACGTGCCGGCGCAGCTCGCGCCAGCGCGGCAGCGGGAACCCGCGCGTGCACACGAGGTAGTCCTCGCGCGACGGCCGCGCGAACCGGCGCGCCATCGCGATCGCGCGCCGCAGCTGCTGCGCGGTCTCGAGCTGCGCGAGCTTGTCGTCGCGGAACTCGGCGTGGTCGGGATGCTCGATGCCGAGCACGTCGAAGCCGGCGCCGGCGACGAGATCGCGCGCCTGCGCGTACGACGGCTCGCCCTCGGCGGTCACGGCGCGCAGGTGATCCTCGGCGGCGCGCAGGATGAACCCGACGTTCTCGTGCAGCGGCGCGACCAGCCGGACGTGGCGCACCGACTTGCCGCGCACGCAGATATCGAGCACGAGCTCGAACCGGCGCGCGAGCTGCGCGAGCACCGCGCGCTCCTGCTCGGCCGCGATGTCGAGCGTCACGAGCGCGAGCTGCGTCGGGCTCGGCACGCGCAGCGCCGCGGGCGGCCCGATCACGAACGCGATCAGCGGATACGTCGGCACGCGGTGCAGCACGACGCGCACGTCGAGCATGCCGCCGAGCCCGCGCGCGATGTGCTCGCCGACGACGAGCGCGAGTCGCACGCGTCCGTCGACGATCCCGAACGTCGACGCCGCGTTGCCGAGCGCGCGCGCGAGCCATGGATCTGGCTCGGGCGCGTCGAGCTCGAGCGTCTCGGTCGTCAGCGGATCCGAGCCCTGCGGGACGATCGACGAGCCGGTCGTCTCCTCGTCGAACTCGACCTGGACCTCGATCGGCTTGCCCTTGCCATTGACGTGCGACGCGGCCTCGACGTTCGGCGGCGGCGGCAGCGCGGCCTGCACCGACGTCTCGACGTCCGAGACCTCCTGGACGTCGCTTGCCGAGACCTCTTCGGCCTCGGAGGCCTCGGAGGCCTCGCTCGGGTTCGGCTCGACGGTGACGCGCGGGTGCGGCCGGGTCTCGGGCTCGGGCGGTGGCCCGATCGTCGTCGCCTCGCTGTTGCCGTCGCTCGCCGGCGGCGGGCTCGCGACCGCCGCGATCACGCGATTGCGCGCCTCGCTGCGGAGCTGATCGATCTCGGCACGCTCGCGCGCGAGCTCGGCACGCTGCGCCGCGAGTGCGCGCTCGCTATCGGTGACGCGGCTGATCAAGATCGACTTCTTGCGCTCGAGCTCGTCCTCGCGCTGCTCGAGCTCGCGCAGCCGCTTGTCGTACTCGGCGCGCGCTTCTTGCTGGCGCGCGGCATCGAGCGCTTCCTGCGCGCGGCGCTCGAGATAGCCGCGCAGCCCGTGCGCGCCGTAGACGACCGCGAACTCCTTCGCGTACGCGGGCACCGCCGCGTCGTCGGCGAGCATCCGCTCGTAGACCCGGATCCGCTCCTCGAGCTCCTGGTGGCGATGCGCGTCGCCGAGCACGAGCACCATCAGCTCCGCGGCCGGGTCGTGATAGACGACCGGCACCTGGACGCGCACGATCTCGCCGCCGTCGAACCGCACGGTGTTGAGCGCGCGCTGCGGATCCTCGGAGTACATCCGATCGACGAGCTCGGGATCGGAGACCGCGTCGATCGTCGTGTGGACCTGCGTCGCGATCAGGTCACCGCGCGGCGACGTCACGTGGACCGTCGCGGTCTGCGTCTTGCCGAGCGCGCCGCGATAGGCGTTCTGCGATGGTGCGCGAGCTACTCCCCGAGCCATCCCGGCGTCATAGCGCGGGTCGGCTCCGACGGTCAAAGGCGTTCAAATTCGGGTTCCGGTTCACCGCTCTCCCTTCGATCACGGACGCTGCGTGTCCGGGACAGCGGGACGCTGCGTGTCCGGGACGACCGACGCTGCGTGTCCGGGACCACCGACGCTGCGTGTCCGGGACAGCGGGACGCTGCGTGTCCAACCGGCGGACGTTGCATGTCCAACCGGCGGACGCTGCGTGTCCGGGACAACCAACCGGACGCCGCGTGTCCGGGGCAGCCGACGCTGCGTGTCCGGGACCACCGACGCTGCGTGTCCGGGACGACCGACGCTGCGTTCCTTCATTCCCTCGAATAGGGAACAGTGAACCTGAACCTGAACGAGAACCTTAGTTCACAGGACCGCTCGGCTCGTCGGTCGCGGCCTCGGGCGCGTCGTCGTCGAGCGGCGCGTTGCCCATCATCTGGGCGGCGACCGCGACCAGGATCTCGTGCACGTGCTCGAGCGTGTCGAGCCGGCCGCACAGCGAGTAGTAGTCCTCGACGGATACGTCGCCCATTCGCTGCAGCGCCTGCTGGACGTACGGCCGCATCCGGGGCGGCGCGTCGAGCTCGGAGTCGAGATCCTCGAGGTCGGCCTGGGCGATCGCGGCGGCGACGAAGCCGGCCGGCGAGAAGTTCAGCCCGGTCGGCAGGACGACCCGCCAGTCCGCATCCTCGCCCACGAGCTCCCAGCGACCGCCGAGCCGGCGCCGCACGACCTCTCCGAAGTACGCGCCGCTCGTGGCGACGACGAGCTGGATCGTGGCGGGCTGGCCCTCCGGCACGGTGCGCAAGTAGTGGTCGAGCAAGGGCAACGTGTCGCTGTCGTACTCGAGCGTGACGCCGAGCGCACGCCGCACGTAGTGCACCGTCTGGTCCGCGTATTCGCGAACACGTGCGGGTACGGCCTGGTCCATGAAACCCAGCGTACCCCGACTCGCGAGGCCCGGCGAGCCATTCGATTCGGTACAGCGTGGGAGCCCGAGGCAGATCACTCGATGACGGCGAACTGCACCATGCCGTAGCGCGACCGCATCTCGACCATCGCGGGCACCGTCCCGTTCGTCAGCGTGCCGAGCCGGGCTTCGGTCCAGCCGTCGCTGCCGGCCGCGCTCGGCGAACCCCCGAGATCGATCTTGTTGCCGCGCGCGCGGACGACGACCGCCATGTTGTGGCGGCGCAGCCGGACGTCGACGTCACCCTTGAGGCTCGCGACCACGAGCCGGCCATGCAGCGCGGCTTCGGCTTCGAGGACGATCTTGCCGTCGTTCGTGGTCAGCTCGATCTCGCGCGACCGCACGCGGCGGCCGGCGATCTTGCCGTGGTTCGCGCTCGCGATGAGCTTCTCGCCGCCGATCGAGTCGAGGTCGAGGTCCGACGACAGCGTCTGCGCGTCGACCGAGCCGAACACCTGCGCGATCGACGTCGGGCCGGACACGCTGTGCGTCGAGACCTCGCCGGCGACGTTGCGGACGTTGATCTTGCCCGACGCGGTGTCGAGATCACCGCCGGCATCCATGTTGAGCACCTCGAGCGTGCCCGCGCTCGCCGCGGCCTCGACGCGAGCATCGCGCGGCGCGCGGATCACGAGATCGATCCGCACCGCACCGCGCGCGAGCGGCTTGGCCTCGCGGGCCTTGTCGGCGGTCGTCGTGATCCGGACGGTGCCATCCGGGTTCGGCACGAGCGAGATCCGCAGGCGATCGAGCGCCTCGTCGTCGGGCGCGGTCTTCTTCGTCTGGATCTGGATCGCGTTGCCGTCGTAGCCCTCGACGCGAACATCGCCGAGCGGATTGTCGATCACGAGCTTCTTGAACGCGCGACCGGACGGCTGGATATCGAGGCGCGCACGCTCGACGACGCTCGAGACCGGATCGGCACCGGCCGGCACGGCACACGCGAGCACGCCGGCCAGGGTCAGGCGGAGCGCCTTCATCGCGCGCCTCCGACGCTCGCGAGCGCGACGTCCTCGCGGATCGCGGCGCCCTCGAGGTACCGGATCAGCGCGCGGTACGCTCGCTGCCGCGGCTTGCCCTCGGCGGCGCTCGCGATGCCCTCGCGCAGCGCGCGCACCTTGGTGTCGAATGCGGCGCGACGGTCCGCGGCCCAGCTCGGCTTCGCGTCGTTCGCGAGCGCGAGCAGCTCGTCGGCGTTGCGGCGATACATCTCGGTCACGCACGCCGGCTCGGCCGCGAGATCCGCGCTGACGTCATCGCTCGATGCACAGGCGGCCACTTGCACCGGGGCAGGCGCAGGCGGCGGCGGCGGCTTCACGCCGTGACTCTCGATCTTCGGCGACTGGACGTCGTGGACCGCGATCGGAGCGGCCTCGTGGCCACCCTGCGTGCGCCACACGATCAGCGCGACCGCTGCGGCGGCGAGCACGCCGCCGGCCGCGAGCTGCGGCGTCGACGGCAGCCAGCGTCGCGCTCGCGCGAGCATGCGCTTCCAGCTCGGCTGCTCGGCGGCGGCGACCTCCTCGGCCGCGAGCCGCGCCTGCACGCCGGCCCACAGCGTCGACGGCGGATCGAGCGACGGCAGCGCACGCAGCCCGTCGCGCAGCGCGGCCTCGTCCTCGGCGATCGTGCGGCAGGCACCGCACGTCCGGAGATGGCCGCGCACGAGCGTGCCGCGCTCGCCATCGAGCTCGCCGTCGAGGTAGGCGGTCAGCTGCTTGCGGATTCGTTCGCACGTCATTCGGAGCCCGCTCCCCGACTGTCCGTGATCCGGACAGCCCCGAGTAACTCTCGCATCCTCGCACGCGCCTTGTGGAGTTGCGACTTGCACGTGCCGACCCGGCACTCGAGGATCGCCGCGCACTCCTCGTGCGACAGGCCCTCGACGTCGTGGAGCACGAGGATCGCGCGATAGCCGGCCGGCAGCTGGCCGAGCGCGGCTTCGATCCGGGCCGCGAGCGCGGAGTCACGCTCGGTCGCCGGCGGCGCCGGCAGATCGGTCAGCCCGTCGTCGCCGATCTCCTGGCGACGGCCGCGGCGCGCGAGATGCGAGAGCGATGCATTGACCGTCAACCGGTAGATCCAGGTCGACAGCGCGGAGTCGCCGCGGAAGGCAGCGAGCCCGCGGAACACGCGTACGAAGACTTCCTGCGCGACCTCTTCGGCATCCGATGGCCCCACGATCCGGTGGGCCATGCCGAACACCCGGCGCTTGTACTGATGGTAGAGGCGCTCCATCGCGCGGGCCTCGCCTCGCCGGCACGCGGCGATCAGCTGGGCGTCGTCCGCGAGCGCCGACGCGACCCGCGGACGCGGATCGGCGAGGGCTGGAGCGGGGAGCGTCGGGGCGGCTTCGGCTAGATCGGTCACGGAGTCTCCGGCGCTGGTAGGCGATTCGGAACTACTAGGACCGTCGGGTTCCGAAACCCGTTGCCCGGGACGGAGAGGGGTCACGACGCGCGGCACCGTAGCACTTCGAACCCAGCTCCCTTCAACAACTTTCGGCCCCTGCGGCGTCTGGCACGGCGTACCGCCTCGTAAAAGCTGGCACTGCGGTATCATCGCTCGGGTGCAGCCACCTCTCGTTGTAGGCCTGGGCCGGATCGGGGTGGCGATCTCGGGACTTGGACCGAACCTGCCGAGCCCGAACGCGCACGCCGCGGAGCTGGCGGCGCTCGCGACCGCGCCGGCTCCCGGGATCGCGGTCGCGCTGCGCGCCGCGCTGCGGCTCGGCTGCCGTGCCCGCGCCGCCGGCCTTCACGGCGCCGACCTGCTCGGCCAGCTCGTGCGCTCCGCGCTGCGCGATGCCGGGATCGATACCGAGCTCCTGCGCGCCGTCGGCACCTCGGCGTGCGAGGTGATCACGGTCGCGGCCGATGGCACGCTGCGATCGCACTATCACGGCGAGCGCGGCGAGCCGGTCGCGATCGATCCGGCGCCGATCCTCGCGGGGGCCTCTGCCCTGCTGATCGACGGTACCGAGCCGGTCGCGCAGCTGCGTGCCGCCGAGCTCGCGCGCCAGAACAAGCAGCCGGTGATCTTCGACGTCAGCGAGATCCGCGAGGGCACGAGCGATCTGATCGCGTGCTCGGACATCCTGCTCGCGTCCGAGCGCGAGGCATCCGAGCTCGCGCCGCGCGGCGAGCTCGCGGATGCGCTCGCCGAGCTACTCGCGCTCGGCCCGCGCGCGGTCGTGATCACGCTCGGCAACGAAGGCGCGATCGGTCGCCACGGCGATCAGGTCGTGCACTGCCCGGCGTTCCCGAGCGAGATCCTCGATTCGCACGGCGCTGGCTCGGTGTTCCACGGCGCGTTCGCCGCCGCGCTGCTCAGCGAGGCACCGTTCGCGAAGTGCATGGAGCTCGCGTCCGCCGCCGCGTCGCTGTCGCTGCGCGAGCTCGGGCCGTGGTCTGCGATGCCGAAGCGCGACGACGTGCTCGCGCTCGTCCGTACGCGACGCGCGTAGCTCAGAACGAGCCGGACCAGGTCACGACCGCGCCACCACCGCGCGGCTGGACCGCGACCGACGACGACGCGCGCTCCTTGTTGCCGAGGTAGTAGAACACCGCGCCGGTCGCGAGTGCCGCGCCGCCGACGCCGAGCAGGATCCACTGCGTCTTCTCGGCGCTGCGTCCGTCGGCGTCCTTCTGCTTGATCGAATTCCAGTCGCAGCCGTCGGCGCAGTCGGTCTTGACCTCGTCGGCGAGCGACGACGCCTTGCGACCGAACACGACGCCGGTGACGACGAGCGCCGCACCGACGCCACCGACCGCGTAGCCGACGAGCCGCTTGCCGCGCCCCGGGTTACCGTCGACGACGACCTCGCCGCCCCCCTGCGTGCCGGTCGCGATCGGCTTCGTCACCGGCGGCACGGGCGCCGGCTTCGCGGCCGGGCACGGCTCGAGCTCCTTCAGCAGCCCCTCGGCGGTCGGCCGCTCGGACGACTGCGGATCGAGCTCGATGAACTTGTGGTAGCTCGCGACCGCCTTCACGCAGTCGCCGCGCAGGCGATGGGCTTGCGCGATGTTGAACAGCAGCGCGGGGATCTTCGACAGCTCGTAGCTCTTCTGCCACGCGGCGAGCGCGGCGTCGTAGCGGCCCTCGTCGTACGCGGTCTGGCCTTCGCCGTAGAGCCGCTCGGCCTCGGTCGGCTCGGCGAGCGCGACGCGCGAGCTCGCGACGACGACCACGAGTGCGAGCGCGAGCGCGACGCGTCCGATCACGGCGCGCTCGACTTCGCGAACGGGTTGATCGTCTTGTCCTTGCTCTGCTTCTTGCTGTAATCGCGGCTCACCGTCTCGGTGACGCCATCCTTGATGTCGACGCTGATCGTCTCGTTGACGCCGAGCTCGGGGTTGATCAGCGTGATCCGGTGCGCGCCCGACGGCAGCTTGTACGCGCGGATCGGCGTGTGGAGCCCGCTCGCCGCGCCATCGATCCGGACCTCGCACGACGGCGTCGTGGTGACCGTGACCGAGCCGATCGTCGCGACCGGCTCCGGCTTCGAGGTCTCGGCCTTCGCCTTGACGGTCGCCGCTGGCTTCTTCGTCACCGCGGGCTTCTTCGCGTCCGTCTTGACCTCGACCTTCGGCTCGATCTTCGGCTCGGTCTTCGGCTCGGCTTTCGACTCGACCTTCGGCTCGGCTTTCGATTCGAGCTTCGGCTCGGCTTTCGGCTCGGGCTTCACCGTCGCGGCGCGGATCGTCGGCTCGGCGACCTGCGGTGGTGCCTGCGTGTCGCTGTCGTTACCGCCGCGCATCGCGAGCCCGACGGTCAGTCCGATCGCCGCGGCGAGCCCGGCGCCCGCGACGTAGATCGCGAGCCGCTTCTTGCTCTGCGGCGCGCCGGTCTTCTTCGACACCGAGCTGCTCGCCGCGCCGCCGAGCGTCGTCGGGCTGGCGACCGCGACCGGCGCCGAGATCCGGCCGCTGATCGGCTGCGCCGGCGTGAACACCGCCTGTGGCGTCGGTTGTGGCTGCGGCGGGATGCCGAACGAGCCGGACGCGCGCGGCGCGAGCGGCGGCATCGCGTTCGGCAGTAGCGTCGGCGCGACGCCCGGCGACAGCGCGCCACCAGACTCGAGCTGGCGCTGCACCGCGGCCATCGTCTGCGGCCGCGCGTCGGGCTCCTTCGCGAGCATCGCCGCGATCAGCATCGCGAGCTCCGGCGGCGCGTCGGGGACGAGCGACAGCACCGACGGCGGCTCGACGAGCACGTGGCACGCGATCAGCTCGCCGGCCGAGCCGCCGAACGGTGGCTTGCCGGTGACGAGCTCGAACAGGATGCAGCCGAGCGTGTAGATGTCGCTGCGGTGATCGACGTGCGCCGCGCTCTTGCACTGCTCGGGCGACATGTAGCGCGGCGTCCCGAACACCATCATCGACAGCGTGTTGACGCCCGAGCCCGCGGCCTGCGTCTGCATGCTCGACGCCGCGTTGCGGCCGAGCTTCGCGATGCCGAAGTCGAGCACCTTGATGCGCTCGCCGTTGACGACCGCGGGATCCTTGACGAGGAAGATGTTGTCCGGCTTGAGATCGCGGTGGACGATGCCCGCGCGGTGCGCGGCCTCGAGCGCGGACGCGACCTGGCGCGCGATCTCCATCGCCTCGCCGGGCGCGAGCCGGCCGCTGCGCGCGAGCCGATCGGTGAGGCTCTCGCCGTCGAGCAGCTCCATCGCGATGTACGCGGCGTTGTTCGCCTCGGCGAGCTGGCCGCACTCGTACACGGTCACGATGCCGGGATGCGCGACCTTCGCGGCCGAGCGTGCCTCCTGCAGGAAGCGCTGCAGGATCTGCGGCGTCGAGCTCGCCTCCGCGTTCAAGAACTTCAGCGCGACTTCGCGGTCGAGACTTCCGTCGTGCGCGCGAAAGACGACGCCGAAGCCGCCTTGCCCGAGCTTCTTGCCGAGCAAGTACTTACCGATCTGCATCCCGGAGGAGAGCATGTGTTTGAAGCGAACCGGCGAGACTGCGCGCGCGCCTCGCGGTCGCCACGCTGATTAGCAGGTTCTGATTCCCTCGATCAATGACGATGTCGAACGCGGCTCGTCGCGTCCCCGTGCACACGTTTGTTACGGAGTGCCTGTAACCGTCATGACAAGATGTGCATTGGGTAGACCTGCACCGGTCGTGGTGGTCGGGGTCGCGGGACCGCAGAGTGGAGATCGCACGTAGCCAGGCTTCTGCTCGCCCCCCGCCGTGAAGCCCATGTTGACCTCCTGCCCCGTGCCGTTGAGATCCGGCACCGCGACCTCGACGATCAGGTTGCTGTTCGCCGGCACGGTCGCGGCGATCTTGCCCTCGACGAGCTCGGTGATCTGCGTCGCCGGGACCATGACGGTCGTCTGACCGAGCATCGTCACCTTCGTGAGATCGAGCGTCGGATCGGCCGCGCCGCCGGCGTAGGTGCCGAGCTTGAGCGTGATCGTCGGCGTGCCGACCGCGAAGCAGATCCCGAGCGTCACGTGATCGACCTTGAACGAACCGTCGACGCCGGACTGCGCGAGGTTGAACACGCGATACCAGCTGCCGGTCGCCGTCGAGTTGTCGGGGTTCGTGCAGCCGAGCTCGAGCGCGCGCTCGACCTTGTCGTCGGTGGTCTGGCGCAGCGTGACCTCGCCGGGCGCCTGGCACGATGCCCCGGCGCCTTCGATCCGGCACATGCCGGCCATGCACGTGAAGCCGCTCGGGCACGCGTCCGATCCCGAGCCGACGCAGCTGACCTCGCAGTCGGCGTAGTCGATGCCGTACCCACAGCCGCCAAGCGTTGCCGCGATCACACAGATTACGAACGTGCTGTTACGAATCACGCGCGACATCACAGTTGCTACGTCGTCCGATGTTTCGTGCGGAGAACATATCGAGGGACGCTCGCTGATTTCGTCTTGCGGCATCGGATGCGTTTGGATACTACGCCGGCCGCGATGATGACGAGGAAACTTCGAGGTGGATCGTCTTTGCTCGTGTCGCTGCTCGCACTCGCGCTCGCCGCGTGCGGCGGATCGAACACGAACAACAACGGTGATGGCGGACCGGGCGATGCGCTGAGCAACGACGGCCCGTGCACGCCGGGATCGCAGCGCTGCAACGGCAACGACTCGCAGACGTGCAATGCCGACGGCACGCACTGGGAGACGACCGAGACGTGCGCGACGTTCTGCAGCGAGGGCGTGTGCGCGCTCGAGAGCCTCGAGGTCGCAGCGGACGAGCAGCGCGACGGCACGATCGTCGTCGCCGGCCCGGTGATCATTCGCGCCGGCGCGACGCTGAGCTCGCCCGCCGGTGACCTCACCATCTTCGCCGACACGCTGACGATCGAGGCCGGTGCGACGATCGCCGCTGCTCCCACCGGCGCGACGCCGGATGGCAAGGGCTCGGACGCTGCGTGCTCGTCGTGCGGCACCGGCGGCGGCTTCTACATCAATGGCTCTTCGACCGACTCGATCGTGGGCCCGGGATCCGAAGGCGGTCGCGTGTTTCAAAGCACGACGGTGGCCGTGGCCAAGGGCGGCGGCGTGATCCGGTTGATCGTGAAGGGCACGGCGCAGATCGACGGTCAGATCACCGCGATCGGCGCGAACGGTGGCTCGGAGCCGAACGTCTGCAAGACCGGCGGCGGCGGTGGATCGGGCGGCGGCATCCTCGTGCTCGCCGACGAGCTCCTCGTCACGGGCTCGCTGTCGACCGCGGGCGGGCTCGGTGGCGTCGGCGGCGGTGGCGGCTGCAGCACGCTGCTCGGCGGCGCGGGTGGCGAAGGTGCCGTCAAGCTGCTGTCCGGCGCGAAGTACGAGAACACCGGTTCGGTCGTCGGTACGAAGACCGAAGGTCTCGCGCCGCCGGTGCCCGTGAAGTCGTTCTCGCACCCGGACTCGACGAAGATCTACAACGACGGCTTCCTCAGCCTCGACATCGAGTGGAAGAAGCCGTTCCCGTCGGCGATGGGCTACTTCGTGCGTCTCGACCAGACGCCGAGCCGACCGCCGACGGCCGCGGACGGTCAGTTCCTGTCGACCGAGAAGGTCTCGTTCTCGCCGAACGACATCTTCGACGGCGAGAACTACGTGCACGTCGTCAGCGTCGATGCGCAATCCGCGATCGGTCGCGTCGAGAGCGTGTTCAAGGTCCAGATCAACACGCAGGGGCCGTCGATCTCGTCGTCGAGCCACCCGAGCCAGTCGACGTTCGTCAACAACACGAACCCGTTCTTCCAGTGGAGCTATCCGCAGGGCGACGACAGCGTGTCCGCGGTCTACTACGTGCTCGACAGCTTCGGCGACACCGTGCCGACGACGAGCGACACCACGCTGCCGCCGACGCAGAAGCAGCTGCTGCTGCCGAGCGTGACCGCTGGCGTGCACGTCCTCCACGTCGTCGCGGCGGACGGCCAGGGTCGGTTGACGAAGCAGGCCGGTCACTACCGCATCAACGTCGGCGCGGACCCGGGGGTCGGCGCGATCCAGGGTCAGGTCGTCGACGCGAACAACATGCCGGTCGTCGGTGCGACGGTCACCGTCAACCGCGGGCTGTTCACGACCACGACGACCACGTCGGGCACGTACAGCCTGCCGTCGGTGACCGCGGGCGTCTGGGAGCTGTCGGCGAAGTCGGCCGCGCAGTCCGCGAGCAAGCAGATCACGGTGACCGCGGGCATGTCGGTCAACGGCAACCTGACGCTGCAGTAGCTCAGCGCTTCGGCCGGATCCCGGCGTCGCTGCCTTCGAGCCGGAAGTGGGCCTCGGCGGCGGCCATCTGCTCGGCCTCCTTCTTCGACTTGCCGACGGCGCGCGCCCACTCCTCGGTGCCGATCGTCACCGCGACGACGAACCGCTTGTCGTGATCGGGGCCGAGCTCCTGGACCACGCGGTACGTCGGCGTCGCCTTGAGCCGCGCCTGCGCGGTCTCCTGCAGCCGCGTCTTGAAGTCGTAGAAGTTCTTGATCTCGGCGGCGTTGATCCGCTCGGTGAGCAGCCGCTCGACGAGATCCCACGCGGCCTGAAAGCCGCCGTCGAGATACACCGCGGCGACGATCGCCTCGAACGCGTCCGCGAGGATCTTCGGCTTGCCGCGGCCGCCGGACTTCTCCTCGCCCTTGCCGAGCAGCAGCCACTCGCCGATGCCGAGCTTGCGCGCGACATCGGACAGCCCTTCCTCGCTGACGACCTGCGCGCGCGTCACGCTGAGATCGCCCTCGTGCGCCTCCGGGAACCGCACCATCAGCCGCTGGCTCACGGTCAGCGATAGCACCGAGTCGCCGAGAAACTCGAGCCGCTGGTTATCGCCGACCCGGCCCGAGCCGCTCGGATCGCGACCTTGCTCGTTGCAGTAGCTCGCGTGACGCAACGCCTGCTCGAGCAGCCCGCGATCCTGGAAGCGGTACCCGAGGATGTCTTCCAGTCCGCCGAGGTGGGAAAGGTCGGCCACACCACATGGTACCTTCGACGGGATGGAAGCGCTGCGCGAGCGTTTCGGGAAGTACCACGTCCTCGAGAAGATCGCGCAGGGCGGTATGGCCGAGGTCTACAAGGTCAAGACCGTCGGCATCGCCGGGTTCGAGAAGATCCAGGCGCTCAAGCGGATCCTGCCGCGCTCGGCGCGCGAGGGCCGGTTCATCCGCAGCTTCATCGACGAAGCGCGGATCGCGGTCGAGCTCACGCACCGCAACATCGTCCAGGTGTTCGACTTCGGCAAAGCCGACGGCGAGCTGTTCCTCGCGATGGAGCTGATCGAAGGCAAGGACCTGCGCACCGTGATGGCGGCCGCGGTCGGGCGCGATCTGTTGCCCCCGATCCCGGTCGCGGCGTTCATCGTCAGCGAGGTCGCGCAGGGCCTCGACTACGCGCATCGCAAGACCGACGGCTACGGCGGCTCGCTCGGGATCGTGCACTGCGACGTGTCTCCGTCGAACGTGATGGTGTCGACCGACGGCTACGTGAAGATCCTCGACTTCGGGATCGCGCGCGCGACGTTCGCGTCCGCGCTCGAGCGACGCCGGCTGCGTGGCAAGCCGCGCTACATGGCGCCCGAGCAGACGCTCGGCGAGCCACCGACCGCCGGCGCCGACGTGTTCGCGCTCGGCATCATCGCGTGGGAGCTGTTCACCGGGTTGCCGCTGTATCGCGGTCCCGATCTGCGCTCGATCCTCGAGGCGGTGCGCCACACCGACCCACCGCGCCTCGATCGCATGAACCCGCAGGTGCCGGCGGAGATCGTGAACGCGGTCGCCCGCGCGCTGTCGCGCGAGCCCGAGCAGCGCGGCAGTGCGGCCGATCTCGCGGCGGCATGCGCGCGCACGGCGATGGCGGCGGGCGCGCGCCACCTCGCGGAGTGGATCGGCGAGCTCGAGCAGCGGTCGAGTCACACCGAGCTGTCCGCGATGTCGCCGTGGCAGCCGCAGGCAACGTCGATCAGCGTCCCGCCCGCGCGGCCACCGGGACCGCCAACGCGCCCGCCGATCGTGCACGCGCCGATCGAACGACCGAGCGAACGGCCATCGATGCGCTCGGTGACCGCGTCGCTCGCGAACGTGCCGGTGCCGGTCGGCGAGCTCGGCGAGGGCACCCCGGGATTTCGCGAGGCCGATCTCGAGCCGCCGACTGCCCCTGCCCGGCCGCCCCGAAATTCAGCGCACGAGATCACGAAGACCGCGCAGCGCTACGACCGCGACGCGATCACCGCGCCCGCGCACCATCGCTACGATCTGACCGGCGGCGCGAGCCCGATCGCACCGCGCCTCGATCCGACGGCGAGCATCTTCGCGGACGCGCCACCGGCGGATCGCGTGTCGGTGACGAGCCTGTCGGCACCGCCGACCGAGGCGTTCGTTCGACCGTCGATCCGGTTCGATGACGACGCGACCCAGCACGGCATCGTGCTGCCGCCGGTCGCGCCGGACGACACGTCGTACGACGAGCTCGACGTCGAGGCCGAGCCGCCGGCGCCCGCGCTCGCCGACGACGAGCCGATCGACGACGATCTCGGCGCGCTCGCGACCGGGCTGCCCGCCGAGCGCCGGCGCAGCGTCGTCGTCGCGGCGAGCCTGACCGGCGCGTCCGGCGACATCCTGCGCTCGGTCGCGCACAGCCTCGGCGAGCTCGCGTATCAGCGCGGCGGGGTCGTGCTGGCAACCGACGCGGGCGCGCGCGACGCGAGCCTCGTGATCGCGTTCGGCCTCGAGGTGCCGGGCGAGGATGACGTCGCGGTCGCGATGGGCTGGGCCCTCGATGCGAGCGCGGTGATCCGCGATCTCGCGTCGGACACCGGCGTCCACGCGGTCGATGGCACGATGCAGGGCATCCAGCTGCGGATCGGTGCGCGCACCGGCGTCGCGGCGAGCGTCGGGACGGCGCCCGGCGCACAGGCCGGTGTCCCGGGCGACGCGATCGACGACGCGCGTGCGCTCGCGCGCGAGGCGGCGCCGGATCGACCGCTGTTCGTCGGTGCGACCGGCCGGCTGACGAGCGGGCTGTACGCGCTGCGCGAGGTCCCTGCGCCACGCCGGGTCGGTCGGCGCAGCCGCGTGATCGAGGTCGTCGGTCCGCGCGGCTTCGACGAGCGCGATCGCGCGCGGTTCGAGCGCCGCGGCAAGTTCGTCGGCCGCACCGTGCCGCTGTCCGAGCTCGAGGTCTGGTACCAGCGCGCGATCGCAGCCGAGCGCCGGCTCGCGGTGTTGATCCAGGGCGCCGCCGGCACCGGCAAGAGCCGGCTCGTCGCCGAGCTCGTCGCGCGCAAGACCGCGGCGACGCCGAACTTGCGCGTCGTGTCGACCGCGGCCTCGCCCGCGAGCCGGCTCGCGCCGTTCTCGCTCGTGATCGATCTGTACCAGGCCGCGCTCGGGCTGCCGCCGGCACGCGGCCGTGCGGCGCGCCGCCAGGTCGTCGAGCGCATGCTGCACCTGATGAGCCGCGGTGGCGTGTCGACGCCGCGCGCGCGCGCGGTCGTGACCGATCTCGATCGCGCGATGGAGCTGCGCGACGGCGTCAGCATCGGTGCGCCGGAGGTCGCGGATCTGCGGCCGCGGATCTCGGCCGGGCTCGCGGCGTTTCGCGTCGCGATGACCGATCGCGAGCACCCGCTGCTCACGATCATCGAGGACGTCCACCAGGCGGACAGCGCGAGCCTCGAGGTGCTGCGGCACTCGCTCGCCGTCCCGGCGCACGGTGCCGAGCTGCTCGTGCTGACCGCGCGCCCGGAAGGCGCCGCCGCGCCCGCGGTCGACAGCGTGATCGCGATCGGCGATCTCGTCGGCGGCGAGCTGCGCGCGCTGATCGCGGACCGACTCGGCGACCACGCGACGCCGGTCAACATCGCGGCCGTGCTCGCGCGCGGTGGCGGCAACCCGCTGTTCGTCGAGGAGCTCGCGCAGGCGATCCGCGACGCCGGACCCGACGACGAGGAGGTCCCGGCGTCCGCGCGCGACGTCGTGTCGGCGCGGCTCGAGCGACTGTCGCCGAAGGCGCGCGCCGCGCTGCGATTCGCGTCCGTGCTCGGCGACACGATCCGCGCGCGCCTGCTCGAGGAGCTGCTCGGCGAGACGTCGCTCGAGCCCGAGCTCGCCGAGCTCGTCGACGCCGGATTCCTCGTGCGCCCGGAGACCGCCGTCGGCTCGTCCGAAGGCGAGCTCGTGTTCGCGCGCGGGCTCGTCCGCGAGGTCGTCTACGACTCGCTGTCCGCGCGCACCCAGCGCGAGAGCCACGCCCGGATCGGCCGCCTGCTCGCGTCGCGGTTCTTCGCCGGGCGCGCGGAGCCACCGGCGACGATCGCCGAGCACCTCGAGCGCGGTGGCGAGACCGCAGGCGCCGCCGCGTTCTGGCTGCGCGCCGGCCGCGTCGCGCTCAGCGCCTCGGATGCCGACGTCGCGGTCGCCTGCTTCTCGCGCACGCTCGTGCTCGAGCGCGAGCTCGGCGTCGTGCCGCCGACCGCGACCTCGCACACGCGTCGGCGCGACGCGCTCGCCGGTCGCGAGGAGGCGCACCGCCTACAAGGCGATCTCGCGTCCGATCCGCACGATCTCGACGAGCTGCAGCGGCTGTGCGAAGGCGACCCGGTGCGGCTCGCCGACGTCGCGATCCGCCGCGCCCAGCGCACGATGCGGCTCGGCGACTATGCGAACGCGACGATCGCGACCGTGGTCGCCGAGGACCACGCGATCGCGGCCGGCAGCGATCGCCTGCGCGGCGAGGCGCTGCGCGTGCGCGGCGAGATCCTCGAGCGGCTCGGCCGGTTCGAGGAAGCACTCGCGACCGTCGGCGCCGCGCGCGAGCTGTTCCACCGCGCACACGCGATCCACGACGAGATGGCCGCGATGATCGGGCGCGGCCGGATCCACCTGCTGCGCGCGGACTACGAGGCCGCGCGCGATGCCTACCGCCCCGTGCTCGCGCTGATCGAGAAGACCGGCGATCCGTGGCTCGAGCGCATCGTGACGAACCACGTCGCTGTGATCGAGATGTGCCTCGGCAACTTCGAGCGCGCGATGGCGTCGGTACAGCGCTCGCTCGAGCTGTGCCGGCGCTACGGCGATCGAGGGCGCGAGGGCGACGGCATCAGCGTCGCCGGCATCATCCTGCTCGAGGTCGGCCTCTACGACGACGCCGCAGCGCAGTTCGCCGAGGCGCTCGAGGTGCTGTCGCGCACGAGCTCGCGGTGGAGTCGCGCCGACTGCCTGATCTACGCCGGCACCGCGGACGTCCGGCGCGGCCGTCCCGGCGGGCTCGCGCTGATCGACGAGGCGGTGCTCGAGGCACGGCGGCTCGGCGCGCGCTACCTCGAGGCGAACGCGCTCGTCGCGCGCGCCGGTGCGAAGCTCGTCCTCGCACGCCGCGGCGCGAGCACGCTCGAGCAGGCGATCGCCGACGCCGCCGAGGGCACCGCGGTCGCGCGCGGCGCCGCGCTCGTCGGCTACGAGATCCAGGGCCTCGCGCGGCACGCGCTCGCGCTCTCACGGCTCGGACGTCGCGACGCCGGGCCGCTCGTCGAGCGCGCGCTGTCGCTGTTCGAGCACCAGCGCTACCTCGAGGGCTCCGAGGAGGAAGTGCTCGCCGCGTGTGGCGAGGTCCTCCACGCCGGCGGCGCGGTCGAGCGCGCGCGGGCGGTCTGGCAGCGCGCGCAGGCGTCGGCGCGACGCAAGCTCGACGCGCTCACCGATCCGCGGTGGCGCGCCGCGTATGCCGCGATCCCGGAGATCGCAGCGCTGTTGCGCTAGCGGCCGGCGTACGCGATCGCCCGGAGCCCGCCGCATCCGAATTCGGCGCAGCTCCGATCCACGCCTCGTGGCATCCGCGATGCAGCGCTCGCCTGCAACCCAGCCAGGAGAGCACGATGACCGACATCGAGGATCGCGAGGACGTGATCGAGGAGCTGAACGATCTGATCCAGCTCGACCATGACGCCGTGTTGACCTACCAGCAGGCGCTCGAGCATGTCGACGCCGACGACGTCGAGGTCCGCAGCGACCTCGAGGCGTTCATGGCGGATCACCAGCGTCACATCGCGGATCTATCGCGCGTGGTGATCGCGTTTGACGGCACACCGAAGGAGCCGGGGCGCGACGTCAAGGGCGTCCTGCTCGAGGGCATGACGAAGCTGCGCAGCGTTACCGGGACGCTCGGTGCGCTCAAGGCGATGCGCATGAACGAGAAGTTGACGAACCACTCGTACGAGAAGGTCTCGCAGCGCGCGCTGCCGGCCGACGTGCTCAGCGTCGTGACCATGAACCTCGCCGACGAGCGCCGCCACCTCGCCGCGATCGAGACGCACATCGAGCGCATGGCCGAGTTCGGCGACACCGACGACGTCGATCGCGAAGATCTGGACCGCGACGAAGACGTCATCGGTGCGGGCAGCGTGCTCGACGAGCACCCGAACGTCCGGATGTGATCAAGCGAGCCAGCCGCCGGCGAGCACGCGATCGCCGTCGTACAGCACCGCGGCCTGGCCGCGTGCCGCGACGGTCGGCTCGACGAGCTCGGCGTGCGCGCGATCGCCGTCGACGGTGATCGACGCCGCGATCGGCGTGCCGCGGTGCCGGACCTGGACGCGCGCGGCGAGCGTCGTCCGGCGCTCGGACAGCCAGCGCAGATCGCGGATCTCGAGCGCCCGCCGCTCGGCGGCCGACTTCGGCCCGACGCGGACCTCGGCATTCGCCGGATCGATCGCGGTGACGTACAGCTTGTCCTTCGTCGTCAGGTTGCCGAGCCCGCGATGCTGGCCGACGGTGAACCGGTGCACGCCGTCGTGGCGACCGACGACGCTGCCATCCTCGGCGACGATCGCGCCGGGCCCCGGCAGCGCGCGGCCCTTGCGCAGCGCGTGCGCGGACACAAATCCGGCGTAGTCGCCGTCGGGCACGAAGCAGAGCTCCTGCGACTCGGGCTTGACCGCGTTCGGCAGCCCGAGCCGCACCGCCTCCGCGCGGACCTGCTCCTTCGTCAGCCCACCGAGCGGGAACCGCACCGCGTGCAGCTCGTGATGCGGCATCGAGAACAGGAAGTACGACTGATCCTTGCCGGCATCGACGCCCCGCCGCAGCTGGGCGTCGTCACCGTCGACGATGATCCGCGCGTAGTGGCCGGTGACGAGCACGTCGGCGCCGATCGCGCGCGCACGCTCGAGCAGCGGCGTGAACTTGATGTGCTGGTTGCACTTCACGCACGGGTTCGGCGTCTCGCCGTCGAGGTACGCCTCGACGAAGTCGTCGACGACGGCGGCGGCGAACTCCGCGGACAGATCGACGACGTAGAACGGGATCCCGAGGTGCGCGCACACCGCGCGTGCGTCCTCGATGTCACGCGGTCCGCAGCACCGCCCGCCCGCGGACGCAGCCGTGCCGCGCGCGTCGTAGAGCCGCATCGTCATGCCGACGACGCGATGGCCCTGCTCGACGAGCAAGCCAGCGGCCGTCGCGCTATCGACACCTCCCGATAGCGCAGCGACGACGAGCGTGTCCTGCGTTTCCTTCATGGCGATGGATGGCGTATGTAGCATGCAGATGTCGGCCCAGCGAAACCGCTGCGAGGTCGAGGCAACGGCCCTCGACGAAGCAGGTCACGGCGTCGGTCGCGTCGACGGCGAGCCGCCGCGGACGCTGCACGTCGCCGACCTCCTGCCGGGCGAGCGCGCCGAGGTCCAGATCGATCACGAGAGCCCGCATCGTGCCGAGGCATGGGCGCACGTCACGCGGCGGATCGGCGAGCCGAGCGCGGATCGCACGAAGCCGCTGTGCCCGGGCTTCGGCATGTGCGGCGGCTGCGTCTGGCAGCACCTGACGTATCCCGCGCAGCTCGCCGCGAAGCACGACCGCGTCGTCGCCGCGCTCGCTGGCGTGCCCGCGGTTGCCGACGGCAGCGTCGCGATCGCCGCGGTCCGGCCGTCGCCACAGGTGTTCGGCTACCGCAACAAGGGCAAGTACGTCGTCGGGCGCGCGGGCGATCACGTCGTGCTGGGCGCCTATGCCCCGCGCAGCCACCACATCGTCGACACGCTCGGCTGCCGGGTCGTCCAGCCGATCATCGACGAGATCGCGACCTGGGTCCGCGGCGCGGCGGAGGCCGCCGGCCTCGTGCCGTACGACGAGCGCGCGCGCACCGGCGAACTGCGCTACGTGATCGTGCGCGAGGCCGCGGGCGACGTCCTCGTCGCGCTCGTCGTCGCACCGCGCACGCCGCGCGCGAAGCTCGAGCAGGTCGCGAGCGCGCTCGCGAAGCACCCCGCGCTGCGCGGCCTCGTCGCGATCGAGAACGATCGCCGCGACGGCGCGATCGTGCCGTCCGGATCGAGCGCGCAGGTGCTGCTCGGCCACGGCTTCGTCGTCGAGGACATCGCGGGCGCGCGGGTCGAGGTCGGCGCCGGCGAGTTCGTCCAGGTCAACCGCGCGCAGGCGACCGCGATGTACGCGCGCGTCGCGCAGCTCGCCGAGATCCGGCCCGGCACGTCCGCGGTCGATCTGTTCGCCGGGCTCGGCGGCATCGGCCTCCACCTCGCGCGCGCCGGCGCCGCCGTCGTGGCCGTCGAGATCGATCGCGATGCGGTCGCCGCGCTGCGCCGCGCGGTCCGCGATCTCGCGGATGCGGGCACGCCGCTGTCGCTGACCGCGCTCGCCGGTGACGCCGCCGACGTCCGTGGCCAGCTGACCACGCATCCCGACGTCGTCGTCGTCAATCCGCCGCGCAAGGGGCTGTCCGACGGCGCGCGCGCGCTGCTCGCCGAGTGGGCGCCGCCGATGATCGTGTACGTCAGCTGCGGCCCGGAGTCGCTCGCGCGCGATCTCGCGGCGCTCGCGACCCGCGGCTACGCGCCCGACGTGATCGAGCCGTTCGACCTGATGCCCGGCACGCCACAGGTCGAGACCGTCGTGCGACTACGGCGCGGCCGTCCGCGGCGCTAGCTCGTCGCCGAGCGGCACGGTCACGGTCGAGCCCTCGTCCGCGTGGATCTTGCGCGTGATCGTCTTCTGGCGCGTTCCGAGATCGACGTCGATCCGCAGCTCGCCCTCGGGCGACGGCATCGCCGCCTCGAACTTGCACGGGCCGATCGTCGACCCGGGCAGCGCGTTGCGATGGAACAGCCCGATCACTTCCTGATCGACGACGAGCTCGGCATCCACGCGCTTCACGATTGCCGCGGCCTCACCGAGATCGAGCACGATCTTCGTGTGCGTGCGCTCCTGCTTGTCGCAGGTGTCGTACGCGATCAGGCCGACCATCCCCAAGAACAGCAGCGGCGCGATGCGCTTGCGGAAGAACTCGTATCGCGTCACCGGCGCGTTCTAGCACGCGGCGTCGAAAACTGGGACCGCCGTCTCGCTCGCCCTACCCTCGGGTCATGCAGCTTCGCGGGGTTGCGATCGCCCTCGCGTTGGTCGGCTGTGCCGGCCCGCGGCCACGGTTCGCCTCGCCGATGCTCGGGACCGCCCAGCTACCACCGGAGCCGCTCGGCCGTCCGCGCACGCGCGACGCGCTGCCGCCCGAGGACGGCCACGTCCCGGTCGAGCGCCGCGCCTCCGCGGCCGCGGCGACCGCGATCGCGAGCACGCCGGTCGCGACCGTGCGCGATCAGCTGCCGGCGCCGCATCGCCAGCCGCCGGAGTCGCGCCCGCCGCCGGTCCGGACACCGGACGAGCTGCGCGCGCTCGTCGGCCGCCGCGATGCACGGAGCTCGCTCGACGCGGCGATCGCGTGGACGACCGAGCTCGGCGGCCACGTCGACGGCACGACCGGTCGCGACCTCGCCGCGTGGGCGGAGCGCGAGCACCGGATGACGAGCGACCCTCCGGGCCCGGGTGACCTCGTGCTGTTCGATCGAGCGACGAGCGACGACGCGTTCGATCTGGCCGGCATCGTCGTGGTGCGCGATGCTCGCGGCGTGGTCGAGTTCGTCTATGTCGGCGGCGGCGTCGTGCGCCGGGGGTACTTCGATCCGGCGCGCCCGGCGCAGCGCCGCGACGGCAGCGGCGCGATCGTCAATACGTACCTGCGCCACGGCAAGCGCCAGCCGCCGAGCGGCACGCGCTACCTCGCGGGCGAGCTCGTGTCGCGGGTGATCCGGACGCGATGATCCCGTCGATGATGCGCGCCGCGATCGTCGTGCTCGTCGCCGCGTGCGGGACGCCGGTCGCGACGCCGCGCCCCTCGTGCGAGCTGCCGCCGTCGACGGTGCTGCACCACGAGGGCACGGCGATCGTCGAGCACTGGATCCTCGACGACGCCGCGCGCTGGCTCGCGGAGGCGCCCGCGGTCGGCCCGGCGACGGCGAGATTTCGCGCCGCGATCCGCGCGAAGGTCGACGTCACGCCCGCTGCGATCTTCGCGCGCCAGATCGCGCGCTACGCCGGCAGCAGCGATCCGATGGAGCTCGGCGAGGTCCACAACACGACGCTCGTCCGCGACGGCAAGGTCGGCATGCTGCGGCCGATGAGCTGCCTCGAGGCCGCGCTCTACGAGCGCCAGACCGCGCGCTACCCCGAGGAGACGCACCCGACGGAGTTTCACGGCTTCGTGCTGCGTCGCGGCACGCAGCTCGACGTCGTGATGCTCGCGAGCGACCAGCCGTTTCCGCCGAAGGTCGGCCTCGCGATGCCGCACGTCGATCCCGCGCTCGCCGCCGGGTGGACGCTGTGGGGCCACCTCCACGATCACACGTTCGAATTCACCGCCGACCGCAACGCGGCGCTCGGCACGCCGGCGCCGAGCACGACCGACGTGCAGTTCTATCGCAACTTCGCGGACTCGGGACTCGAGCGCGCGCTCGTCACGAACGGGTTCGTCACCGTCGAGATCCGGGCTTCGGAGCTGCCGCAGCTGTCCGGGCGCTGAGCTGGTGCTAGGTTCGGATGTCGTGGAGCTGGCCCCGCTGATCACCGCCGTGCAACGCGCGCTCGAGGAGACCGAAGCCGAGTACGCGCAGATGCCGTTCTTCGTGCGGCCGATGGTGAAGCGCGGGTTCGTGAAGCGCACCGGCCACGACTTCGCGGCGTGGCGCGCCGTGCTCGCGAAGGCGGCGGCCGGCACGATCGATCCGGGCCTCGCGGCCGCGCTGATCGCGCTCGCCGACCACTATCGCGGCGCGCCCGAGCGGGCGAAGCGCGGCATGGGCGCGACGAAGGCGCAGCTCGAGCTCGTCGAGATCCGATCGCGCGAGCGTGCGGAAGCGGTCACTGCCTTACGCGACGCGCTCGTGCAAAAGTGAAACGAGATCCGGCTCCCTCGCTCAATCGGTAGAAGCAGACCCCTTAAAAGGGTTTCAGTGTCGGTTCGAATCCGACGGGAGCCACGAATCACGACGACGAATTGCGACGCGACCGCTTGTTGAGCCCGCGATGCGTCGGCTGTAGCGCGTGGCAGTTCGGGCACAGGATGCGCAGGTTTTCGAGGCGGTTGTCGGCGTGATCGCCGTTGACGTGGTCGAGCTCGACCGGAACGCGGCCATCCGCCGCGCGCTCGGCCCAGCCGCAGCGCTCGCACCTCGGCTCCTTCAGGCCAGCGCGAAACAGCCGCAGCTTGAGCGAGTGGCTTCCGGTCGACGCGCCGTCCGATTTGACGAGCACCTCCTCGAGGGGGCGAATCGGTCGCGGGCCCAGCACGCGACCGCGACTCCAGCCGGAGCCCAGCAAGTGCGACGTGTCGAGCCCGAGCTCGGCGATCCGACGCTGCACCTGATCGTAATTACCGCCCGCCGGGATCAAGCCGAGGGTTCGGATGATCTGTGCGAGGTTCGTCGACGCTGCGACGGCGACGGTGAGCTGCTCGTCCGTCCACTTCGTCCCGCGGCGGCCCGGCGCGCGTCGGAAGTGCGTCGTGTCGACTTTCAGCGCGCGCGTGCGCCGCCGTACCCACGTCTCTGCGGCCATCGGTAGGCCGAGCGCTCGAATCAGCTCCGGGAAGCACGTGCTCGCGCGAACCGCGGTGGTCAGGGCGTCGTCGGTGCAGCGCGTCTTGCGGCGACTCTCGGCGAAGTGCGAGACGTCGAGGCCGAGCTCGACGATGCGCTGCTTGACGGTGTAGTGGATCCCGCCGCCCGACAGATAGCCGAGCCGCTGCAGCACTTCCGTGTACGTCGTCGACTGCGCGACGGCAGCACGCAGTTCCTCGTCGGTCCAAGGGATCCGTTTCGGCATCTCGGCGGTCTACGCCGTCACTCTGACATCACGAGACGGTCAGTCTGTCCGGAAGCCGGACACCGCATCGGCGCGCTCGGCATGGCGCTGCACCGCGCGCACGATCACCGGCCACAGCGGCGACGGCAGATCGTGCCCCATGCCGGCGATCGGCAGCCACGTCGCGTTCGGCATCAACCGCGCGAGGTCACGCCCGGCACGCAGCGGGAACATCGGATCGCGGCTGCCGTGGATCACGAGCGTCGGGACGCCGACCTCGCGCAGCTTCACGCGCCGATCACCGGACGCGAGCACCGCCGCGAAGTGCCGCAGGAACCCGCGCGGGGACATGCCGCGCGCGTGCGACAGCTCGCCGATCGCGCGCAGCCGATCGCGCTCGAGCTCGCGCGGCCACGCGGTCGATCCGATCGCCGCGAACAGCTGCTCGACCTGCAGCCCGGCCTCGATCGCGGTCTTCGGCGCCGGCGCGAATAGCGCGCGCAGCGCTCGCGGCTCGGGCAGGTAGCGCCGCGCGCCCGGGCTCGACATGATCGTCGTCAGCGACCGCACGCGCTCGGGATGCTCGATCGCGAGGTGCTGGCCGACCATGCCGCCGAGCGACACGCCGACGACGTGCGCCGCGCCGAACCCGAGCGCGTCGATCAGCCCCGCGACGTCGCCGGCCATGTCGGACAGCGTGTACGGCGCGTCGATCTTCGCGCCGACGAGCCGGCGGGCGAGCACGCGCGCGGGCCGCGGCACCGCTGCCTCGCGCAGCCGCGTCGACTCGCCGATGTCACGGTGATCGAAGCGCACGACGTGGAACCCGGCGTCGACGAACTGCTCGCACAGCGCATCGTCCCAGAACACGCGCTGCGCGCCGATGCCCATCACGAGCACGAGCGGCCGGCCGCCGCGGCCGAACACGTCGTACGCGATCTCGAGCTCGCCGACGCGCGCGCGGCCGTGCTGCATCACGTCGCGATCAGGTCCCACCATCGCGCAGGCCCGGAATATTCGTCTTGATGCACGGCGGATCGTCGCAATCTTCGGCCGGCGGCTTCACGGCAGCCGAGCCGCTGCCGGCGTCCGGCTTCGTGACCGGGCCCGACGAGCCCGAGCCCACGCGCGGTACGGTGACGCCTCCGTCCGCGCCCTTCTGCAGCTTCTCCTTCAGCACGAGCGTCGGCTGATCCGGCACGACCTCGACGAGCGCGTCCTTGTGCCCGCGCAGCGTCAGCAGGAACTGGCGCGGCGTGTGCGAGCCCTTGAGCTTGAGCGGCAGCGGCGTCTTGCCGGGGAGCTTCTGGTTCGTCGTCAGATCCTTGACCTCGGCGCCCGGCGGCTCGGTGACGATCTGGACCTGCGCGTAGTCCGGCAGCGCGGGCATCGGCGGTGGCGGCTCGACCTTCACGCTTGCATCGATCGGTGGCGCAGGCGGCGTCACCCCGCCGATCGCGGAGCCCGACGGCACACCGGTCTGCGGCGTGCGCTTGTCGCCACGGGTGCCGAGCACGATCGCGACAATCGCGATCGCGACCACGACGACGCCACCGACGACGAACGGCAGCTTGCTGCGCGGCTTCGCCGGCTCCTCGGCGGCTTCGGGGAGGTTGCCGGTCCACTTCGTCTTCTGGCGCGTGCCGGGCGCGGGTGTCGGCGACGCGGGCACCGGCGTCGGCACCGACGGCACGCTCGGGACCGGACCGGTGCCGCGCCCGCCCGGCGGGACCGGCGCATCGCCGGACACCGTGCGCACCGCGTTCGCGAGCTCGTCGATCGACTGCCAGCGCTGGTGCTTGTCCTTCGCGAGCGCGCGCTCGATCACCTGCGCGAGCGCACGCGGCGCGCCGATCCGATCGAGCACGGCGTCGGGGATCGGCGGCGGCGACTCGGTGAGGTGCAGGCTGAGCACGCCCATGAAGTTGTCGGCCTCGAACGGCACGCGCCCGGTGACGAGCTGGTACAGGATGCAGCCCATCGCGTAGATGTCGACGCGATGATCGACGTGCTCGCCGCGCGCTTGCTCCGGCGACATGTACTCGGGCGTCCCGAACAGCATGCCGGTCTTCGTCAGCTTGCGCTCGCCCTCGTTGAGCTCGGTGAGCTTCGCGATGCCGAAATCGAGCAGCTTCACGAAGTCCGGATCGCCGAGGAAGTCGACGAGGTAGACGTTCTCGGGCTTGAGATCGCGATGGACGATGCCGCGCGCGTGCGCCGCCGACAGCGCGCCGCAGATCTGGAGAAAGATCTTCTTGCTGCGCTGCCACGGCAACGTCATGCCCGACAACCGGGCGCGCGCGATCTCGTCGTGCAGATCGTGGCCGTGCAGCAGCTCCATCGCGAAGAACACGAGGCCATCCGGCGTCTGCCCGAAGTCGCTGATGTCGATCACGTTCTCGTGACGGATCCGCGACGCGGCCTTCGCCTCCTGCATGAACCGCTCGACGAGATCCGGCTTGCGCGCGAACTCGCCGTGCAGGACCTTGAGCGCGATCTGCTTCTCGAGCACCTGGTGCATCGCGAGGTAGACCGAGCCCATTCCGCCCTCGCCGAGCTTGCGCACGATCTGGTAGCGACCGGCGAGCGTCTGGCCGAGCAGCGGATCGATCGGGCCGGACGGCGGGTTCGGCAGGTATGACGTCGGCGCGTGCGGCGATGCGGCACCGGGCGCGGGCGCCGGCGTGCCGCCGGACTGCGCGCGGACCGGTCCGGTGCCCATCTTGGTCCGCTTGTCTTCAGCCACGGCCGCGCAATATACCAGGCAGCGACGTCACGGCTCGTCGATGAATTGCGACGCGCGGATGAATGCCGAGCAGACGTGCTGGACGAAGTCGATCCGCACGTTGCGGTCGATCGGGCTGCCCGGCACGCCGCCGAGGCCTGGCCCGACCACGGCGAACTCGGTCTCGGGCCGGATCTGCTGGCCGATCACGTAGCCGAGCGCGGCCTCGATCTGACCGCGGACCGCGGGATCCGGCGTGCCGTGGTGCTTGCCGAGCAGGTACGCCGAGATCATCGCCTCGGTGCGCGAGCCGGCGGGCGTGTTGTACGGGACGATGAACGGCGTGAACCCGTAGGCGCCGGCGAGGTCGTCCTCGTCGGGGTGGTCGCCGACCGAGGCCTGCTGCTCGCGCAGGAACGCGCCGTAGCCGTGGCAGAAGTCGCGGTAGGCGGGCTTCTGGATCGCCGGGAACGCGGCCTCGGCGGCGATGCACGTCCAGTGCTCCTCGCCGTAGAAGAAGCCGCCCATGAAGAAGTCGTACCAGTCGACGAGCCAGTCGAGCGCACGCTCGGCGGCCCGCGCGTACTTCGGATCGCCGGTGATCACGTGCATCCGCACGAGCGCGAGCGCGGCCTCGCCGGAGTAGTAGAGGTCCTGCGCCTTGTCGTCGGGCCGCTTCGTCACCGGATCGTAGCGGTGGCGGAACGAGCCGTCCGGGCGCTGCATCCACAGGATCCAGGCCGCGAGCTTCGTCGCGGACGGCAGGTAGCGGGTGTCGCCGGTCGCGCGCTGGTACTCGGCGAGCGCGACGACCGCGAGCGCCGTCGAGCCGAGCGCCGCGACACGCTCGGTGCGATCCATGACGCAGTCGATCTCGGTGCCGTCCGGCAGCTTGCCGGTGCACTTGCCGTTCGCCATCAACTCGGCGAGGTGCGCGAACGCGCGCTCGATCGGCTCGCGCAGCCACGGTTCCTTCGTGATCCGGTACAGCTCGGCGAGGAAGTACGTCGTGCCGGCGTGGCGCGGCATGCTGTAGCTCGGTCCGCGCGGATCGGTCTGCGAGCCGGTCGACAGGTCGTGCTCGTAGATGTAGCGGCCGTTCGGCGCGAGGTGCGCGACGAGGTAGCGGCCGCCCGCGAGCGCGGCATCGCGCAGCACCTTGCCGGAGATCTTCGGCGCGGCCGGGATACCGCGATACAGCTCGAGCGGCGGCTGCGGGCGTTGATCGAATGGGCGCTCGACGAACGTGTCGGTGCGAAACCGGTACAGCTGATCGCGCGCGAGCTTCGTCTTGACGCCGGCCTGGCTCGCGAGCACGGTGCTGATGCGATCGAGGTCGACGCCCATCGCGAAGTCGCCGAGCGCCGCGGACGGCTTCTTCGCCGCGAGCAGCCGCGAGCCGACGAGCTCGTGCGGCAGCAGCAGATATGGCTTGCCGTCGATCGTCGCGCCGACGCCCTCGACGCCGGAGTTGATCGCCATCATGTCACCGACGCCCGGTGCGCCGAGCGACTCGACGAGCCAGTGCTGCGAGCCGAGCGGCGCGGTGCCGGTCACGAGATCGATCTGGATCCGTGCCTTGTCGCGATCGACCTTCGCGACGCCGCGCACGATCGGCTGGGTCGCGAGCTTGTTCTGGACCACGCGCAGCGCTTCGCCGAGCGTCGGCGAGGTGTCGAGCACGCGCGCGAGCGGCCGGCCGCCGGCCCACACCGTGACGACGATCGGGCCGTCGAGCGGCATGCGCGATAGCGCGCCGTCGAGCGCCGGCTTCTCGTCGAGCGCGCTGCGGATCGCGGCGATCGCGGACGCGCGCGTCGTGTCGTCGAGCCGGTCCGGCGGCGGGATGCGATACGCGGCGAACACGATCGCGGTGACCGCGAGGAACACGACGCTCGGCAGCGTCCACACCAGCGCGAGCGCGAGCAGCCGGCGTCGCGTCATACGCCGTACGCGCGCCGGCCGGACCGCGACATCAGGAACCGCACCGCGCAGATCGGCAGCAGGCCGACCACCTCGACGATCAGCGCGACCGCGACGAGCGCGAACGTCGCCGCCGCCTTGCCGAACGCGCCGTACACGCCGGCGAGGAACGCCGCCGAGATCAGGATCCGCGCGATGATCGCGATCGTCGAGAGCAGCATCAGCGAGCCCGCGATCACCGCGAGCCACCAGCCGTAGCGACCGCCGAGCAGCGTCCCGGCGCCGAGCCCGACCGCGAGCACCGGGATGCTCGTCAGGTGGAGCAGCGCGTGCGGCAGCCGGTTCGGGATCACGTTGCCGATGCAGTACGCGTAGGCACCCGCGAGCACGATCGCGAGGCAGCCGTAGATCAGCTGCCGGCGATCGGCACGCATCGGCTGCTCGACGCGGCGATCCAGCGTCGCGGCGCCGCGCGCGATCAGCAGCGCGGCCGCGAGCGGCAGGAACGCGATCACGAACGTCGCCAGCTCGACCTGGCTCGCCGGGGCCTGGCCGAGCGCGACGATCGCGCCGCCGAGCACGAGCACGGTGCCGAGCGCGACGTCGATCCACGCACGCCGCCGCGCCGCGGGTGTCACCTCGCGGGTCGACGGCAGCGCGCGCGCCGGAGCGAGCGACGGTCGCCGGGACCGAGCCTTGGCCTTGGCCTTACCGCGCGCCATGCCGCGCGAGCATAGTCGAAACCCGAGGCGTTAGAAGCAGCCGGGGCGCGTCACCGTCGACGCGGGCGCCGCGCTCGGCAGGATCTGGCGCAGGTAGGCGTATTCGTCGTCACAGAACACGCCGGGCCCCTGCCCCTGCAGCTCGGCACGCTCGAAGAACGGGCGATCGCCACCGGAGTCCATCAGGCGATTCGGCGCGTCGCCGGCGTTGTGGAAGCCTTCCATGTACGGGTTCGCGAGGCCGAGCGAGTGGCCGATCTCGTGCGACAGCGTGCCGCCGATCAGGTTGCCGAGCACGTACACCGCGCACGCGACCTGACCCTTGCGATCGCTCGCCGGGCACGAGCTGCCGTCGGTGAGCACCGGGATGTCGCCCGCGAGGTCCGCCGAGGTCACCGGCTCGCCGTCGACGTCGGGACGGAACGGATCGAAGATCTTGTCGAACGCGGGATCCGCGCCGGGCACCGACTTCGCGAGATCGCCCGGGTGCATCGAGAACCCCATCAGCGAGCGGATGAACACGCCGCCGTAGCCCGGATAGCCGTCCTGCTGGGTCAGCGCGTTGACCCCGCCGAGCCGATCGTAGAGCCGGAGGTTGCCGTTGTCCTTGCCCGGCGAGTTGTCGTAGCCGAACAAACCCGTCCCATTCGGATCGACACCGACGAGCTCGACGTTCTCGTACAGCGCGAAGTCGGTCGGCGGCTCGCTGCGGAACTCGATGTTGATGCCCTCGTACGACCGGTTGCAGACGGCGCGGATGCGCTCGCGGATCCGCTTGTCGACGGCGCGCAGGCCGAAGTCGCGCAGGCCCTCGACGTACGACGGCTGGTACTGCAGATAGACGATCTGCTTGACCGGCGCGATCGCGAACGACGCCGGCGTCGAGACGCCGCGCACGCGGTCCCCGCCGTAGCTGACGATCGGCGTGATCATGCCGGTGAAGTCGCCGGTGTCCTTGCGGAGGTCGAGTGCCTGGCCGAGCGTGTCGTCGCTGTTGATCACGTAGCGGACGAGCCGGCCCTCGACGAACTCGGGGATCAGCGTCATCGACACCGGCGCCGGGTTGCCGCCGGTCTTGTTGAACGTGCCGGTCAGCTCGAGCTCGGTCAGCGCGCCGGACTCGCCGCCGACGAAGCCGCCGCCGTGCACGAACACGTACTGGCCGAGGCTCGCTGCCGGCGGATCGACATCGAACACCTGCGCGGTGACGAGCTCGTAGCCGACGTTGACCGGCTCCGCCGCGATCGGCTCGATCGCGATCTGCTGGTTGATGATCGTGACCGTGCCGCTGAACGAGCCCGGCCGGATGCCCGCGACCTTCGGCGAGAACGGGAACGTCGAAGCCGTGCGCAGCAGCGGATCGACCGGCGTCATCGGGATCTCGACGGTGTCGATCGGCAGACAGCTGCCGCTGCCCTCGGCGGTGAAGCAGCCCTCGAGGCGCGCGACGGTGATGCCTTCGTCACCGCCGAGCAGGAAGCCATCGCCCTCGATCTGGATGTTGTCGTTGACGAAGATGACGCCGTTGCCGTCGAGCGAGACCGGCGTCGGCGTCAGCTTGTCGCGGAACGACAGGTCGACCGTGAGGTCGCCACTCGCGTAGGTCTCGCCGTCGCTGGTCGCGACGACCTCGACCCGCGCCGAGCCGTGGAAGTCGATCGGACCGCCGATGTCGGACAGCTTCGCGGCATCGACCGCGACCGTCATCGTGTCGAAGTCGACGAACGTCGCCGGCCACCGCGCGTCGACGCCGCCGCCGGATAGCACGAGCGTCGCCGAGCCCCACTGGGCATCGACGAACGACGCGCCCTTGATGACGACCTTCGTGCCGGGGATAATCGTGGTCGGAGCGACCTTCGAGAGCGACAGGCCCTCGAGACCGGGGTCGGAGGCGACGGTACTGGCGCAACCCGCCGACCCGGCGAGCGCGACAACCACCCAGAGCGTCCGCATCAGTCGATCCGGATCGTGATGCCGTAGTTGTTGGTGGCGCCGTTGTAGCCGCGGACGACGACGAAGTAGTCGCAACCCGCAGAGCAACCCGACGTGATCGTCTGCTCGGCGTGCTCGTTCGACGTCGCGCTCTGGCCATGCGACGACGTGCACGTCGACGGATCGGTCACGCTGCACGGCCACAGATCGGTGAACTCGTTCTGGTAGAGGTGGAGGTCGAGGTCGCCCTTGCTGTCGGCCTGGGTGAACGTCAGGTCGATCGTGATCTTGTCGCCGTCGAAGACGCGGACCTTGTACCAGTCGTCGTCGTTCGGGCACGTCACGTTGCCGGTCGACGAGAACGACGGGAACGTCGTCGGCCGCGCCTGGCTGTACGTGTCGTCGTCCTCGCGCGAGTCGTCGGTACACGTCGTGTCGCAGACCTGCGGGGTCGCGATGTAGTCGAGCAGGTACTCGCTGCGCACGCGGTCGTAGCCGTTGACCTTGACGTAGTAGGTGCCGGGCTTGAGGCACTTGACGATGTTCTCGTCGGCCTTGAGGCTCGTCGACTTCGACAGCACCGTCTCGTCGGACCGGTACAGGTTGAGGTCGAGGTCGCTCTCGCCGTTGCCGTAGAGCCACATGTCGAACTTCGTGTCCTGGTCGACCTTGATCTGGAACCAGTCGTCGTCCATCTGCGAGCCCGACGTCGGCGCGGTCGCCTTCGGGCACGCGACGAAGTCGTGGGTGCCGGGCTGCAGCGGGCCGTCGACGGCGGCGTTCGCCGACGCGGCGCTGCGCGAGTCGTCGTCCTCGTTCGTGTCGTCCTGGCACGGGCCGGTCGGCGCCTCGCACGAGCCGCTCTCCGGGATGCACTGGCGCGCGAGCTGACCGTCGACCGAGAACACCGGCTCGTTCGAGCACGTGTAGCCGCTCGGGCAACCGGCGTCGCACGACTGCATGCAGCGCGTCTCGCCCATCGAGCCGACGAACGTGCAGAGGTCGCCGCTGCCGCACTGCGCGTCCGAGCTGCAGGTCGCGCACGCCGGCAGGTTCGCGCTGCCGCTCGAGGTCACCTGCATCTGGAACACCTGCGACATCGTCGAGTGATCGCAGCTGCCGGTCTCGTCGTCGTCATCGTCGGCGACGAACACGTAGTACAGCGTCTTGCTCTGGCCAGCGGGCAGACCCGCGACCGGGTTCGGCACGTCGGCGGCGTACACCGCGTTCGTGTCGGTGCCGTCGATCTTGAGCGTCGAGAGCTGGATCATGCTCGACAGATCCGGCGGGTTCGACGGCGGCGTCAGCGAGTAGTAGAACAGCGGCGCCTCCTTGAGGCCCTTGTCGTCGGACACCTGCGCGTCGACGGTGAGGTCGACGATCGTCATCGCGTTCTGCGGCGTGTGCGAGATGACCGGCGCCGAGCCCGGGCAGCTCGAGCCGCCGCCGTTGCCGTTGCGCAGCACGACGAGGTAGTTCTTCAGGGTCTTCGGGTTCTCGCCATCGTCGGCCGCGATCACGAGCGTGTAGCGGCTCTCCGCCTCCTGCTCCTTCGTCGGGCACCAGTGCCAGCGCGCCGTCATGCCGTCCTGCTGGACCAGCTCGGCGCCCTGGATGATAGGCTCCTCCTGGGAGATCGTGACGTTCGCGGTGTCCTGATCCTCGATCACGATGTTGAGGTCGACGCACTGCTTCGTGCCGAGGTCGATCGTCGTGCCGCTGCCGAGCGGCTGCCGGAAGACCGGCGAGCCCGCCGAGCCGATCGCGCTCTTGACGTCGATCGTGACGGTCACCGTCGTCGTGTTGTCGCCATCGCTCGCGGTGAAGTCGAACGAGTGCTCGCCGACGTCTGCCGCGAGCGGCGTCCAGCGGAACACGCCCACGCCGCTCGGCGAGACCGTGAGCTGGGCGTTGTCGCCGACGTTCGGCAGGTCGGCCGCGTGGTAGCCGTAGGCGAGCTTGTCGCCGTCGGGGTCCGTACCGTTGAGATCGATCTGCAGCTCGGTACCGACCTGCGCGACCTGATCGGCCACCGTCAGCTCGGGAGCGCCGCCGCCGCCGCAGGCTACTAGAGTAGCCAGGCAAGTCAGGCGCGTCAGGGTCGTACAACCGCGGCTACTGGTGAGCTTTCGTAACCTCATGACTGTCCTCCGAGCTGATCCGATGGCTGTCGGATGCGGGGGTCATGAGCAACGGTCGTGCCCGGCGCGCGTCGCACCCAGCCCGCGCCGAGATCGGCCGGAGAGCCGTGCGATTCCAGTTACCTGGCGATCGCGGCGTGATCTTCGCCCAGGGCAAACGACACCAGCCCTTGGGCAAGCGGATCCGCCAGGAAGCTGGGCAATTCACCCTGCGCCTGGGCCACCAGGATGCGCAGGCCGGCGAGGATCGACCCCGACGCGACCAGCCCCGCGCGCAGCGCGGCGAGCTTGAGATCGCGCGACAGCTCGCGGTGGCCGAACCGACCGGGATCGATCGCGAGCGCGAACGGCCGCAGCTCGTTCATCAGGTTGTTCGGGATCAGCCGCCGCAGCTTCGCGTACTGACCGGCGACGAGATCGGGATCGAGATCGCGCAGCGGGAACTCGGGCTGGAACAGCCGGAGCAGCGCGACGACGAGCACGCCGAGATCCTCGGGCGGAAGCCGCGCCGGGATCGCGAGCGAACCCTGCGCGAGCTTGAGCGCGCCGCCGGTCGCGAACCGGATCGCGTCGCCGCCGATCGACGGGATCTGCGCGCCGAGGATCAGCGACACCGGGCTCGTCGGCTCGGCGACCATCACCCACGGCTGGCGGTTGGACAGGTAGACGTCGATGTCGCCGAAGCCGAGCGCGGTCGCGACGGTCTGCGCGACGGCGGCGACCGGGTTGTCCTTCGCGCGCACGCGATCGCCGCGCGACACGCCGTACGCCTGGACGTTGACGCCGACGTGCTTCGCGATCCGGTCGCCGAGCAGCTGGAACACCTGGCGCAGCTCGATCTGGACGTTGCGCGGGTACAGCACGTCGTCGGCGTCGGGCCGCACGAGCTGCGTCAGGTCCGGGCGCGGCGGCTGCTGGATCAGCTGGCGCTCGGGATCGCCGGCGCTGCCGAGCAGCTCGGCGAGCTCGGCCGCCGCACGCGCGACCGGCATCGAGCCGACCATCCCGGTCTGCGCGCGCGCCGTCATCGCCCGCGAGATCACGCGATACGCGACGCCGTCCTGCGCGTTCTGCTGGACGCGCGCCCGCATGTTGCCCGTGACGCGGTTCAGGTGGACGCGGACCGACGTGATGTCGCGCGCCTCGCGATAGAACCCGACGAGCTCCTGCAGCGCGTCGTCGTTCGTCGGCGAGCTGTCGAGCGCGAGGTTGAGCGCGCGCTCGGCACGCTTGACGTCGCCAAACCCGTTCTTGAAGATCTTCGCGACGCGGTGCAGGTGCGCGACGCGGCGATCGGCGTCGCTCTCGTTCTTGACGAGGCGCTCGCACGCACCGAGCGCGAGCTTCCACTCGCCGATCTGCGCCGCGAGGTCGGCGAGCCGGACGAGCGTGTTCTCGTCGTCCGGCTGGTAGGTCAGCGCGCGCTGGAACGCCTTGAGCGCCATCGGGATGTCGACGAGCCGATCCGCGTAGATCAGGCCGAGCCGGAAGCACAGCGTCTTCAGCACCTCGGGCTGGCTCTCGAGCCGAGCGCGCGCCATCAGCGCGTCCGCGGCCTCCTGCCAGTTGCCCTGCTCCCACGCGATGTCGGCGACCGCGGCATGCGACCGCAGATCGTTCGGGTCGTAGTCGAGGATCGCGCGGTAGTGCCGCGTCGCGGTCTCGCGATCCGAGAGGAAGTTGCGGTGGAGCTCGGCGAGCGCGCGGTGGAGCTCGACGCGCGCGGTCTGATCGCTCTCGACCTCGAGCCGGTGGTCGAGCAGGATCGCGAGCTCGTCGTGGTTCGCGTCCTCCTCGAGCAGGATCCGCAGCCGCAGGAACGAATCGCGGTGGCTCGGATCGGCCTCGAGCGCGCGCCGGAACGCGACGACCGCCTGCTCGCCGACGAGCGCCTTGTCCATCAGCGCGACGCCGGCGAGGTGATAGAGCGCCGCCTTGTGCTGCGGATCGGTGGTGCCGGCCGCCTGCCGCGTCGCGGACTCGGCGACGTCGATCCACAGCTCGCCCTTGAGCGCGGCCTGGCGCCAGCCTTCGAGCGCGAACACGTGGCCGGGTAGCGCGGCCTCGGCGAGCCCGAACCGCTGGACCGCGGCGTCGATCTGACCGAGCTCGGCGAGCGTCTCGCCGGCGCGCGTCCAGAACGCGGCCTGCGCGCGCGGATCGCCTTCGAAGTACGCGGCGATCTTCTCCTCGATCTGCGCGAGCTCCTCGGAGAACCCGCCGGCGCGCACGATCGACTCGAGGTGGAGCAGCGCGAGCCGGATCTTCGGATCGATCGCGAGCACCGCGCGGTAGAGCTCGGCGAGCTCGACCTCGGGCCGCTGATCGCGCACCGCGAGCGCGGCGATGTCGAGCTGGAGCGCGGCGCGATCGTGGATCGAGTCGGCCGGGATCAGCTCGAGCTCGGTCTTGCGCAGCCGCAAGAGCTCCGCGATCTCGTCGTTGACCGTGTACGCGCGCTCGAGCCGGTGCATCAGATCGATGCGGGTCGGATCGGCCTGCGCCGCGCTTTCGAGCGCGATCTGCGCCGAGCCGGTGTCGCCGCGCAGATCGCCGTCGATGTGCGCGAGCAGCTCGTACGCGATCGCCTTCGCGACGCCGTCGCCGGCCTCCTCGGCGGTGCGCAGCTGGGCGAGCGCGAGCGCGGACAGCGGCGCGGGCTCGCGGAGCTCGGTCGCGACGCGGATCAGCGGCACGAGCGCGAGCGGATCGTGCGGCCGCAGCTCGAGCGCGTTCTGGTACAGCCCGAGCGCGGTCTGCGGATCGCCCTGCGCGAGCGCGAGATCGGCGTCGCGCACGACGCGCGCGAACGCATCGGCCGACGACGCGGTCGACAGATCGACGCGGCGGATCGGTCCGGTCGTCGGGCGCTCGCCGGCGCGGCGGCGCGCGGCCGCCAGCAGATCCGGCACGACGCCGAGCATCGGCAGCACGTGCTCGACCTGCTGGAGCAGCCGGGTCGCGCGCTGCGCGTCACCGGAGTCGAGCGCGATCTGCGCCGCGCGCAGCCGGAGCGCCGCGCCTTCGGTCGCGTCCTCGGGTAGCTGGTTCGCGCGCTCCTCGAGCGTCGCGGCGGCATCGGCGAGCTCGCCCGAGCGCGCGGCGGTCAGCAGCAGCGCGACCGCGCGCCGCGGATCGTCGATCGGCTGGACGTCGCGCAGCAGCGCCTCGGCGCGCGCGGGATCGTCGATGACGAGCCGCGCGCGACGGTACGCGAGGCTCGCGGCGGCGAGCGGATCGGCGGTCGCGGCCTGCGCGCGCGCGAGTGCCTCGCCGATCACGTCGCGATCGCCGAGCCGGGTCGCGAGCACGATCGATGCCGCGTGGGCCGCCGGGTTGTTCGGGTTCGGCTCGAGCACGGTCTGCCACGCATCGAGCGCGGCGACGGTGACGCGCTGGGCATCGCCGGGCGTCTGCGCGCTCGGCTCGCCGTCGGTGGCGGCGAGCGCGCCGGCGGCTTCTTCCCACGCGATCGCGCTGCGCAGCTGGGCAACTTCCTGGTCGAGCTGATCGCCGGGCTCCTTCGCGAGCTCGGCGAACAGCTGCGCGCGCTCGGTCCACTTGCCGGCCGCGGCGAGCGCCTCGCCGAGCGCCTCGGCGATCGCGAGCGATCCGGGACGCGCGGCCCTGCCCTTCGCGAGCACCTGGATCGCGGCATCGAGCTCGCCTTGCGCGATCATGCCGTACGCGGCGCGCAGCCGCGCGCGGTCGCGCTCGACATCGGCCGCGAGCGCGACGTCGACATCGATCGCGGCCTGCGTCGCCTCCTCGGCGACGTGCGCCGTGCGCAGCTGGGCCGCGGCGTAGTCGTCGCCGGGATCGAGCTGCAGCACTGCGCCCCACAGCTCGGCGCCGCGCGCCGGATCGAGCTCCGCGGTGCGTGCCGACGCGTACGCGCGATCGGTCGGTGCGCTCGCGTAGCGCGCCCAGTGCCCGAACGCGCCCGCCATCGCCGCCGGATCCTTCGACGCGACCGCGGTCTCGACCGCGAGCCGCGCGACGAGCGGATCGGTCGGCGCGGACGCGATCGCGAGCGACGCGGCCATCGCGCCGACGTCGATGCCGGTCTCGTCGGTCGGCGCCCAGTGCTGCGCGCGGATCGCCGCCGCCGCCGCGGTCGTGCGGTCGTTGCTCTCGACCTGGCGGGCCACGTCGACGAGCGCCCGCGCGGCCTCGGCACCGTCGCCGTGCGCCGCCGCGTGGCGGACCGCGCCGAGCCGCGCCGCGAGCGACGTCGGATCCGACTCGGCCGCGGCGGAGAACCAGCTCGCCGCCGCCGCGGAATCGCCGCGATGGGCCGCGAGCACGCCGCGCGTCGCCTGGACCGCGGCCCGGAGCTCGGAATCGGAGACCGCGTGCGCGATCTGCTCGAGCGCGAGCCCGAACTCGTCGGCGCGGCCGTCGAGGAACGCGAGCTCGAGCTGCGCGATCAGCGCGCGCACGTCCGACGGCGCGCTGTCGAGAATCTCGCCGACCGCGACGCGCGCGAGGTCCTGCTCGCCGCTTGCCATCAGCAGATCGACGCGATAGTGACCGAGCGGCCTGCGCTCGAGCGCGCCGGCGACCGCGATCTCGGTGTCGAGGTGGCGCGTCGCCTCGGCGAGGTCACCGGCCGCACGCGCGATCCGCCGCAGCCCACGCAGCGCGGGCGTCGCGCGTGGATCGGCGAGCAGTGCGGTCTCGTAGTGGAGGTGCGCGCGCTCGGTGTCCTGCAGCCGCTCGCACAGCCGGCCGGCCTCGATGCGCAGCGCCGCGGACGTCGCGCTGTCGTCGAGCGTCGCGACCTCGCGCTCGTAGACCAGCAGCGCGGCCGCGCACGACTCGTCGAGCGCGGCGCTCGTCAGCGGCGGTACCTGCTCGGGCCAGTTGCGGCCGGTGATGTCGAGATCGAGGACCGGCTCGACCTCCTGATCGCCGTCGCCGACGACCGGCATCGGCGTCTGCAGCCGCGTCTGGCGTGGCGCCGGCTGCGCCGCCACCTCGACGAGCGTGCGCGCGCCCGGAGCCGGCGGTACGAGCGAGGTCAGCGTCTTGTTGCCGAGCGGCGGCACCGACGTCGGCGTCTTGACGCGCGGATACAGCTCGGTGAGCGGCGGCCGCGCCGCGCCCTCGAGCAGCGTGTCCTGCGTGCCGATGTCGTGTGCCTTCGCGTGCGGCGTCGCCGCCATCGTGCGCAGCGGATTGCCGTCATCCTCGTCGAGCCCATCGGCGAGCCCGGCGAACGCCTCCTCGAGATCCTGCGGCACCGGCCGCTCGATCCGCGGGTCGTACGAGTCGTCGAGATCGATCTCGATCGACTCCGAGGGCGCGGGTGTCGTCGGCCGCCCCGCGGTCACGCGCTGATGGATCGGCAGCGCGAGATCGTCGTCGGCGGCACCGACCGCGGCCGCGACATCGGAGAAGTCATCCTCGGCGAGCGGGCGCGCCGGCTCGGACGACAGCACGTCGGGCTCGTCGACGTCGAGCTCGATCACCTGCCGCGGCACCGGCGTCGGTCGCCCCGGCGGCGGGCGGGTCGGTGCCTCGCGTCGCAGCACGTGCGCGGTGCGGCGCTGCACCGGCGCGGACTCGAGCGGTGCGGCCGGGATCGAGACCTTGCTCTCGGCGGCGCCGATCTCGATATCGGCGTAATCGTCCTCGATCGGCGGCGGCTGGGTGACCGAGGTCTGCGACCGCCGCGACGCCGCCGCGGCCGCCTCGACGAGCTCGTCGTCGAGCACCTTCGTCTGCTCGGCGAACCGCGACACGTCGACCCCGCCGGGGGGCGTGATCCGATCCGAGCCCGTCCGCGGCGAGCCTGCGCGCGGCGCCGGCGTCGCGGTCCGGTCGCGGCGCACGATCGCCGGTGTCCGGCGGCCCGTCGTCTCCGGCGCAGGTGGCGGGGCGATCGGATCGTCCTCGTAGCCCGGGATCGGGGTGGGCGCGCGGTTCGGCCGCGACGCCGACGTGTAGACATCATCGTCGGTCGGCGGCCGGCGGAACTTGCTGCTGTCGCGGACCTTCGTCGCGTCGATGTCGACCTCGGAGGTCGGGCGATCGTCGTCGAACGCACGCGGTGGCGTCGTGGTCGCGCGACCGAGCATGCGGCCGAGCGCCGACGGTGGCGTGCTCGCGCCGACGTCGGAGAAGTCGGTCTCGCGCGGATCGGCGTCGAGCGTGTCGACGATCGTCGGTGCCGGTGACGAGAACGCGTTGTCGATCGTCGCCTGGTAGTCCTCGAGCGAGATGTTCGCGGTCATCTGCGCGTCGAGATCGGCGCCCGGATCGAACTCGTCGTCGTCCTGGTTCGGATCCGCCGGCGCCGGGCTCGACAGCTCGGTCGGATCGACCGCCTCGACCGTGGCCTCGGCGGCCTCGAGCGCGTCCGCCGGCCCGACGTCGGTCATCCAGTCGGTCGCCGCGGCCTGCTGCGGTGCGCTCTCGCCGCCGGACAGCGTCGCGTCGACCGAGGCGTGCAGCTCGTCGAACTGCGCGTCCCAGCGATCGAGCTCGGACAGCAGATCGTCGTCGCCGAGGAACGGCTTCGGTCCACCCTTCGCTGGCGGCTTCGTCGTCATCGATTGACCTTGAGCGCGACGCCCAGGACCTCGCGCAGCTTTGCGTGTTCGTCGGAGACCGACCATGCCGCGAGCTCGAGCGCGGGCGCGCTGTCGGTGATCGCCTTGCCGCCGCGGCCGACGTCGAGCTGCGCGAGCGCGACCGCGAGATCGCCGGCCCACAGCAGGCCGG
The DNA here is from genome assembly GCA_035715365.1 of Kofleriaceae bacterium. Classification (GTDB taxonomy): domain Bacteria; phylum Myxococcota_A; class Polyangia; order Haliangiales; family Haliangiaceae; genus JABFXX01. Next base: position 254,833 of record DASTLB010000019.1, read on the forward strand.
CGCGATGGCCGACGGCGAGCGCGTGGCGCCGGAATGCCATCACGTCGCCGAGCTCCTTGCCGCGGTGCGAGACCAGCTGCAGCACGTGGCTGCGCTGCTTGCGACCGAGCTCCTTCTTCAGCACCTTCGCGCGGTCCGCGATGCTCGCATCCTCGCCGGCGGCCTCCTCCGCGAGCCGCGGCGGGACGGCGACGTCGGCGGCCTTGAGCGCGGCGACGATCGTCCAGCCGACCTCGGCCTCGCGCAGCTCGGCGAGCGTCGCGAAGCCTTCGGCGATCGTCGCGATCGTGCGCCCGAGCAGCCACCGGTGGTGCGGCTGCGCCGCGCTCGCGACGTCGGCACCGAGGCACAGGATCGGCGTCTCGGCGGCAAGCGCTCGCGCGATACCGGCGCGCGCACCGTTGATGTAGACCTCGACGTCCTCGATCCCGAAGCACGCGAGCGCGGTCGCGACGGGCTCGTAGCGCTCGCCGAGCTTCTTGACCGGGACGCGATCGCCGCGCGCGAAGCCGAGCTTGCCGGCATCGACGCCGGTCGCGACCTGGACCGCGGGCGCGATCGCGCGCCACAGATCGTACATCGGACCGGTCGCCGGCCCGCGCAGGATCGCGCGCGCGTGATCGTCGAGCCGGACGCGACCGGGGACGCCGAGCGTGTGACGGCCTTGCTCGAGCACCTGGCGTTGATCGATCGCGGGCGTCCCGAGCGACTCGAGCCCGACGAGCGCGAGCCACCGCGCGTCGACGTCGCTCTGCCACGCCGTGACCTGCGCGAGCCGGTCGTACAGGATCGCCGACCGCGGGTTCTGCGCGATCGACTGCCGGAAGCTCGCGGCCGTGCCGGCGAGCACCTGGGCGCGCGCCGCGGGCTCGAGCAGATCGGCGAGCTCGCGCACGACGTCGAGGTTCAGCGGGTCGAGGTTGCGCGCGCGATCGAGCGCGAGCCGCGCCGCGGTGCGATCGCCGAGCCGGTCGCGCAGCATGATCGCGAGCCGCAGCTCGTCGCGCGCCTTCTCCTGCGGCGTCGGCCGGACGCGGGCGAGCGCGCGCAGCTCGCGCACCGCACGCTCGTAGTCGTTCGCGCGCAGGCACAGCCCGAGCAGCCGCTCGCGCAGCTGGATGTCGTCCGGGCTCGCCTCGACGACGCGCTCGAGGTTCTCGATCGCGCCGGCGATGTCGTTGACGTTCTCGGCGAGCACCTTCGCGAGCTGGAGCTCGATCTCGGCGCGCCGCGGCGCGCGCGTCTCGGCCGCGAGGTAGCGCCGCCACAGCTCGACCGCGGACTCGACATCGCCGGTGTGGAACGCGAGATCGGCGCGGAACCGCAGCGCCTCGAGGTGGCTCGCCGAGCGCTCGAGCAGCGCGTCGAGATCGTTCATCGCGGCGACTTGATCGCCGAGCCCGTGCAGCACGGTCGCGCGCTCGAGCAGCAGCGGCACCATCTGCTGATCGCGCGCCTGATCCTGTTGCTCGGCCTCGAGCCAGGTCAGCCGATCGGTCAGCGCCTCGATCAGGCCGCGGACGTCGGCGCGCTCGCGCGCGAGATCGAGCAGGCGATCGTGCTCGGGCGCGCCGGGATCGACCTGCAGGATCCGGCGATAGATCGCGAGCGCGAACGCCGGGCTGTTCTGCAGCGACTCCTGGTCGATCACGCGCGCGGCATCGCGCAGCAGCTGGAGCTTCGCGGCCGGGTCGCCGAGCACGCGCGCGAGCTCGTAGCTCGCCTGCGCCCACGCGATGTCATCGCCGGCGCGCTTCGCCATCCGCCGCATCGCCTCGAGCGCGCGGACATCGCCGGGCTGCGACTTCAGCACCGCGGTCACGACCGCCGCGGCCTCCCGCAGCCGGCCCGCGAGCTCGAGCGCCTCGGCGCGGTCGAGCTCCCACGACGCGCGCGCGACCGGATCGTCGGCGAGCGCCGAGCGCATCTCGAGCACCTCGGCGCGATCGAGCAGCCGGTTGATCACCTCGTTCGGCGGCAGGCCCTCGACCTGCGGCGCCGCCGAGGTCTCGGCGACGACGAGCAGCGCGCTCGTGTCGTCGGGTGCGGCGACGCGCGCGGCGGCGGCGCGATGATTCGCGAGCTCGACGTCCCCGGCGGCCGCGGCGCTCGCAGCCGACCGCAGGTGCAGCGCCGCCGACGCCTGCGGCATCTGGACGACCGCGGCGAGGCTGTCGTACGCGGCGGACAGCGTCGCCTGATCGTTGCGTCGCGCGCCGACGAGCGCGGCACCGAGCAACGCGCCACGCCGCGCCGGATCGAGCGCGATCGCGGCCTCGAACGACTGCGCCGCGCGATCGAAGTCCTCGAGCACGAGCGCGTACATCCAGCCGCTGTCCTCGGCGAGCGCGGCGCCGAGCCGCGGCTCGGTCGTGCGCCGCGCGAGCGATGCGGTCGCCTCGACGCGCATCACCGTGTCACCGCGGATCGCCGCGAGATCGGATAGCGCGAATGCCGCGGCGGACGCCGCGACCGACGAGCCGTCACGTACCGCGAGCGTGCGGAACAGATCCGCCGCTTCGTCGGCGTGGCCGGCACGCTCGAGCGCGCGCCCGAGCAGCCACTGGTTGTCGGCCGATGGCTCGAGCTCCGCGAGCGTCTTGCGCGCGGCAAGCTCCGCCGGCCGATCGCCGGCGAGCGCACGGCAGCGCGCGAGACCCTCGAGCGCGGCGCGATCGTCGGGCACGCGGCCGAGCCAGTCCTCGTAGACCTGCGCCGCACCGGCGGCGTCGTCGAGCCGGACCTCGAGCACCCACGCGGCCTCGCGCAATGCGCGGCGCGCGGGCGCACCATCGGGCAACGTGCGCGCCTCGGCGCGACGCTCCTCGACGAGCTCGGCCCAGCGCTCCTGCGCGCGCAGCAGATCGACGAGCGACTCGCGCGCGAACGTGTCGTCGGGCCACAGCGCGAGCACCTGGCGGTACAGATCGGTCGCGAGCTCGACCTGCCCGGCGCGCTCGCGCAGGCGCGCCGCCGCGAGCAGCGCGGTGCCTCGCCGCGTCGGATCGGTCTCGGCGACGCCGAGCTCGCCGAGCACCTGCGCACGATCGTCGTCGCGGCCGAGCTGCGCGAGCGTCGACTCGAGCCGCCACCGCAGCACGAGGTCCTGCGGTGCGAGCCCCGCGAGCGCGCGCTCGAGCTCGAGCACGGTCTCGAGATCGCCGTGCGTGCGCGCGAGCCGGATCGCGCGCTCGACGATCGGTCGCTTCGCGTCGCCTTCCGCGCGGTCCGCCGCCGCGCGCAGCCGGGCGATCGCCTCGGCGAGGTTGCCGGTCGTCTCGTCGAGCTCGGTCAGCGCCTCGAGCGCGGGCGCGTGGTCGGCGACCGCCTCGAGCGCCTTGCCGAGCGCGGCGCGCGCCTCGTCGATCGCTTCGGGGCCGCCGACCTCGTACGCGAGCAGCTCCGCGGCCTGGACGTAGAGCGCCGCGGCCGCGGCCGGATCCGGCTTCGGGTCCTGACCGGGCCCGAGCCAGCTGCCGAGCAGCGCCGCATGCGCGGCCGCGAGGTACGTGCGCGCGAGATCCGGCGCGCTCGCCCGCCCGAGCGCATCGCGCTCCGCGGCCGAGGTCAGCACGATGAAGCCCGGCGCCGACGCCTCGAGCGACGCGAGCAGCGCGCGCGCCTGATCGCGCTGGCCGCCGCGCAGCAGCGCATCCGCGCGCCGCATCGACAGCGCGAGCGCGCGGCCCGGATCGCCCTCGACCGACTGCCAGCTCTGCACGAGCTCGGCGAGATCCTCGTAGCGGCCGAGCTCCTCGGCGAGCTCGGTCAGATCGGCGAGCACGAGCGACTCGCCGGGCGACATCGCGATCGCCTGCTGCAGCACGTCCCACGCGCGCTCGGGCGCATCGCGCCGCACGAGCTGCGCCTGGCGCCGGCGCAGCGCGACGAGCTCGCGGCGGAGCTGGGTCGCGCGCTCGGTCGTCAGCTCGGCGCTCGCCTCGGCACCGGCGGGTCCAAGCGTCGTCAGCAGCACCGCGGCGAGCGCGTCGATCGCGGCGACCACGTCGTCGGGCGCGCCGTGCTCCTCGGCGACCGCGAGCTTCTCGCGCGCGACGCGCTCGGCGTGTGGCGTGTTCGCGGCGAGCGCGGCGGCGCGATCGAACGCCTCGACCGCGCGCCGGTAGTCCTTGCCACCGGTGCTCGCCGCCGCCGCGCGGCCGATCTCGAGCCAGTAGCTGATCTTGCGCGCGGGATGCTCGACCGCCTCGGCGAGCCACTCCCAGACATCGAGCAGCGCCGCGACATCGCCGCCGCGCGCGACGACGCGCTCGAGCTCGAGCAGCGCGCCCTGATGGCTCGGCGCGATCCGCACCGCCTCGTCGAGCGCCGCGCGCGCTTCGCTCGCATCCCCGAGCTGATGACCGGCAACGCGCGCCTTCTCGAGCAGCAGATCCGCGCGCTCGTAGTCATCGCGCGCGTAGTCGACCTCGGCGGCGATCAGCTTGACGAGGTTCGGCCACAGCCCGCGGCGATAGAACACGCGGCGGATCGCCCACAGGTTCGGGCGCAGTGACGGATCGAGCGTCAGCGACCGGTTGTACGCCTTGATCGCGCGCGCCTCGTCGTCGAGCCGGCGCTCGCAGTGCTCGCCGAGCTCGTACGCGATGAACGCGGCGGTCGTCGGATCGAGCGTGCCGTCGAGCTCGTGCGCGAGTGCGTCGGCGCGCGGCTCGCCGCCGGCATCGCCGAGCTGCGCCAGCGCGCGCTCGAGCACCGTCGGCGACTCGAGGTGCGCTTCGAGCGGCTGATCGACGACGATGTTCGGCGTCGCGACGCTGACCTCGACGCCGCCCTCGGACAGGCGCTCGACGTCCGGCGGCGGACCGAGCGCGATGTCCCCGCTGTCGCGCGTGGCCTCGGGGCTCGGCTCGGCGCTCGAGCCCGGCCGCGCGTGACGCGGGATCGGTAGCGGCGGCGGGCTCGACGGTCGCTTCGATCGGCCGTCGCCCTCCTCGCGCGGTGCGTTGGCCGCCGGTGGGATCATCAGCGACGGACCGACCGCAGACATCTGGCTCGACGCGCGCGGCACCGGCGGTCGTGGCGACGATGGACGCTGGGTCGGGATCCGCGGCGGCACGACGACGCGCGGGACTGGCGGCGGGCTCGACCGGCGCTGCGGCGGTGCGGCGGGCGCTGGCTCCGGCGCGGCCTCGACCGCCTCGCCCTCGTCGGCGTCGATCTGGATGTCCTGCGAGCCATCGTCGGGGGCTTCGCTCGGCGCCGCGCTGTCCGCGACCGCGTCGTCGACCGCGCGCATGTCCGCGACGGTGTCGGCCGCGCCGATCTGCGGCTCGCTCGCGCGCGGCTCGGGCGGCGCGGCCTCGGCAGCGGCATCCGGCGCCACGGGCTCGCTGCGTGCGCCGTTCTCGACGTGCGCGTGCGCGGCATCGCCGTCGCCATCGTTGTCGTCGTCGTCACCGGCCGCCATCATGGCGTCGATACGCGCGGCCATTCCCCGCTGTGGAGATACGGCTAGGCTCTCGGGCGCGCTCTCGTGATCCCCTGGCGCGCCCGGATCATCTTCCGGTTCCGATCCCAAGTAGGCCCATGATCGGCCGGGAGCTCCGAGGTGTCAACGCGACCGCGCGTCATTGATGCCGGTCATTCCGAGGATTTGGGAGGCAAGATCGTCGCAGTACACGCACGCTTGTGATCGGCGTCGGATGGCGCAATACATCGCGCGGTGCAAGCAGCCCCGCTGGTTCTCGGTGACGACGAGCTGACCCTGCGCGCGATCGCCGATGTCGCGCGCGGCCATCGCAAGGTCCAGATCGGCAGCCGCGCGCGCGCCGCGATGGCGCGTGCTCGCCAGGTGGTCGACGCCCAGGTCGCCGGCGGCGATCGCGCGCCCGCGGTGTACGGCGTCAACACCGGCTTCGGTGCGCTCGCCGAGGTCCGGATCTCGGCGGCCCAGGTCACGCGCTTGCAGCAGAACCTCGTGCGCTCGCACGCCGCCGGCGTCGGGGCGCCGCTGCCGCGCGCCGCGGTCCGCGGCATGATGCTGCTGCGCGCGGCGGTGCTCGCGACCGGACGCAGCGGCGCACGCGTCGTGTGCTGCGAGCGGCTGTGCGAGCTGCTCGAGGCCGGCATCCATCCCGTGATCCCCGCGCGCGGCTCGGTCGGCGCCTCCGGTGATCTCGCACCGCTCGCGCATCTCGCGCTCGGCATGATGGGCGAAGGTCTCGTCGAGTATCACGGCGAGATCGTGCCCGCCGCCGATGCGCTCGCGCGCGCCAAGCTCGAGCCGCTCGTGCTCGAGGCCAAGGAAGGCCTGACGCTGCTGAACGGCACGCAGCACATGACCGCGGTCGGCGCGCTCGCGCTCGTCGACGCCGAGGATACGTGCACGATCGCCGACATCGCGGGCGCGCTGTCGCTCGAGGCGCTCAAGGGCACCGCGCGCGCGTTCGATCCGCGCGTCGTCGCGGCGCGGCCGCATCCCGGTCAGATCGCGGTCGCCGCGTTCCTGCGCGAGCTCCTGACCGGCTCGCAGATCGCCGAGTCGCACAAGGACTGCGGCAAGGTCCAGGATCCGTACTCGCTGCGCTGCATGCCGCAGGTCCACGGCGCGACGCGCGACATGCTCGGCTACGCGCGCAGCGTGCTCGAGCGCGAGGCCGCGAGCTCGACCGACAACCCGCTCGTGTTCGTCGACGGGCCGGACGGAGACGAGATGATCTCGGGCGGCAACTTCCACGGCCAGCCGGTCGCGCTCGCGCTCGACGCCGCGGCGATCGCGATCGCCGAGCTCGCGAACATCAGCGAGCGCCGGATCGAGCAGCTCGTCAACCCGCACCTGTCGTCGGGGCTGCCGCCGTTCCTCGCGCCGGACAGCGGGCTCAACTCCGGGTTCATGATCGCGCAGGTCTCGGCCGCGGCGCTCGTGTCCGAGAACAAGGTGCTCGCGCATCCCGCATCGGTCGATTCGATTCCGTCGTCGGCGGGGCGCGAGGATCACGTGTCGATGGGCGCGACCGCCGCGCTCAAGCTCGCGCAGATCGAATCGCACGTGCGCGACGTGCTCGCGATCGAGCTGCTGTGCGCCGCGCAGGGCCTCGACCTCCGGCGCCCGCTGCGCACGACGCCGCTGCTCGAGCTCGTGCACCAGACGATCCGCGCGAGCGTGCCCGCGATGATGACCGACCGCCCGCTGTCGCCGGACATCGCCGCGGTTCGCGCGTTGATCGACGACGGATCGCTGCTGCTCGCGGCGACCGGTCGACCGACGGCGTGACGCTCAGTAGACGACGCGGCCGCCCGGCAGGTTCGCCGCCGCGCCGCCGTTGCCGAGCGCACCGCGCCGGCTCGTGCCCCAGCAGAAGCCGTGGCCGGCCTGCGTGCGCGCGCACGTGTAGCCGACGCCGGCGGTGACCTGTGTCCACGGATCGCCGTCGGTGACCGGCGCGATCACGCGCGGGATCACGACCGGCGTCGCGACCACCGGCGCGGCGAGCTGGCCGTCGCTGGCATCGCCCCAGCACGCGAGCTGGCCATTGCAGATCGCGCACGCGTGCGTGTCGCCGGCCGCGAGCTCGGTGCAGCCGGTGAGGTTCGGCAGGATGAACGGCGTCGGCACCGGCGTGACGAGCAGGTTGTTGTTGACGAGGCCGACCTGGCCCGCGGTGTTGTCGCCCCAGCACTCGACGCGCTGATCGAGCCGGATCCCGCACGCGAACACGTGGTTCCAGCCGGCCGCGATCGCGTTGTAGCGCCGGCCGAGCCGCGTGACCGGGCCGGTGCCGCAGTCGGCCGGACACAGCGCCGACGTCTCGTTCGCGTTGCACGCGTTGTCGCCGCACGTGCCCGCGCCGCCGTTGCCGAACGCGCCGCTGGTGTTGCTACCGAAGCAGCCGAGCGCGCCGGTGTCCGACAGCGCGCAACCGAACGTCGCGCCGAACGCGAGCGAGCTCGTGTTCGCGAGCGCGGGCTCCGAAGCGGGCGCGTGCGTGCCGACCGCCATGCCCCAGCACCACGTCTCGCCCGCCATCGTCGCGCACGTCGCGTTCGCGCCGGCGTACAGCGTCGACCACGCGCCGCTGACCTGGCGCGGCGGCACGACCTCCTCGGGCAGTCCGCCGCACTGGCCGCTGCGGTTATCGCCCCAGCACGTCGCGGCGTCGTCGTGCAGCGCGCAGCTGTGGTTGCGGCCGATCGCGAGCGTCGTCGCGTCGCTCGTGATCGAGATCGGCGTCGCGGCATCGCACAGCGCGGACGTGCACGCGGTCGCGCCGCCGGCCTCGACACCCGAGACCTGGCCGCGCTCCGACGAGCCCCAGCACCAGACCTCGCCGCCGGCGAGCCCGCACGCGTGGTCGGGACCGGCGGCGAGCGCCTGCCAGCTGTGATCGCCGGCGATCGGCGTCGGGATCGCGGTTCGCGTCGCGCCGCCGCGCCCGAGCTGCGCCTCGCGGTTGTCGCCCCAGCACGTGATCGCACCGTCGACGAGCGCGCACGTCAGATCAAGATCGCCGGCATCGCGCCCGGCGTCGGTATCGGTACCGTTCCAGCCGACCGCGAGATCGGTCGCGCCGTCGAGCACGAGGCCGAACGCGCGGTTCGCGATCCAGTGGCCGTTGCCGAGCCCGCCGGCGAGCGCCGACCCCCAGCAGTAGATCTCGCCGTCGCGGCGACCGCACGTGTAGCGCTCGGCGGACACGACCTCGGTCCAGCCCGAGAGCTCGCTCGCACGCGTCGGAAGCGCGCGATTCTCGCCGTCGGGATCGATCAGCGCGGGATCGCCGAGCGCGCCGTCGAACGCGCGGCCAAAGCACGCGAGCTCGCCACCGCGCGTGACGACGCACGTCGAATGCAGGCCGAGCGCGACCGACTTCGCGTCCGCGAGCGCCGCCTTCTGCGGAAAGTCGTGGACCGTGAACCGGCCGGTGCCGAGCTGGCCGCTCGAGCCATCGCCCCAGCAGTACAGGCCGTCGGCCGCGGACAGCGCGCAGGTGTGGCGCAGCCCGGTCGCGACCGTCGTCCAGTCGGCGATCCCGCCAGCCACGATCCGCGGCTGGCGCGCGTCGTTCTTGTCGCCGAGCCCGAGCTTGCCCGAGTCACCGGCGCCCCAGCAGTACAGTCGATGATTCGCGATGCCGCACGTGTCGTCGACGCCAGCGGACACCACGTTCCACTCGACGGTCTCGCCGGGGACCTCGATCCGCAGCGGCGCGACGACGTCGCCGGTGACCATGCCGCTGACCTGGGCGCGATCGTTTCGGCCCCAGCACCACAGCTCGCCGTCCTCGAGCCCGCAGATGTGGCCGCCGCCGAGCGCGATCGCGTCCCACCGGCGCTCGCCGACGACGACCGCGCGATCGAACCGCGCCTGGTCCGAGCTGTCGATCTGGTGATCCGCGTTGGAGCCCCAGCACCACAGCCGGTGGAACTGGTCGAGCGCGCACGCGAAGCCACCGCCGGCCTCGACGCGCTCGAAGCTCGGCTCGCAGGTCTCGCCGTCGGCGGCGCAGAATCCGGCCGAGCACGTGCCCGCGGTGCAGTCCGCGTCGGACGTGCAGCGCTGCGAGCAGGCGACGTCGTGCGCCGCGCCCTGACAGCCCGCGGCGATCGCGACGAGCGCGACCCCGACGAGCGTCCCGAGCGCAGCTGACCTCACGCGGCTGACCTCATGGCTCATTGTAGGCCGAGGGCCCGCCGAGCTTCCCGGCCGGCGCTCACGGCCGCTGGCAACTCCCGCGCGGTCGGGGTGGCAAGGTCAGCGATACGGGTGGCCGGCGCGCTTCTTCGCCGTCGGCGTCCGCCCCGCCCGCTCGAGCGCGTCGCGCAGCACGTACTCGATCTGGGCATTGACACTGCGCAGATCGTCCGCGGCCCAGCGCTGCATCGCCTCGAGGACGACGGGATCGATGCGGAGCAAGAACGGCTTGCGCTCGGCCACGGGCCCTCCGTCAGTACAGCGTTCCGGCGTTGACGACCGGCTGCGTGGCTCGCTCGCCGCACAGCACGACGAGCAGGTTCGACACCATCGCGGCCTTGCGCTCGCTGTCGAGCTCGACGATGCCGCGCGTCGACAGCTGCTCGAGCGCCATCTCGACCATCGACACCGCGCCCTCGACGATCCGCTGGCGCGCCGCGATGATCGCCCCCGCCTGCTGGCGCTGCAGCATCGCCTGCGCGATCTCCGGCGCGTACGCGAGGTGCGCGATCCGCGCGTCGACGACCTCGCAGCCCGCGGCGTGGATCCGCTGGTTGACCTCGTCGCGCAGCCGCTCGGCGATCGCCTCGGACTGGCCGCGCAGGCTCATCACGTTGTCGTCGTGCGAGTCGTACGGGTGGTGCATCGCGAGGTTGCGCATCGCGCTCTCGGCCTGGATCTGGACGTAGTTCGTGTAGCTCTCGACATCGAACGACGCCTGCGCGGTATCGACGACGCGCCACACGATCACGGCCCCGATCTCGATCGGATTGCCGTCGAGGTCGTTGACCTTGATCTTCGCGGTCTCGAAGTTGCGGACGCGCAGCGAGATCGGGCGCTTCGTCGTGAACGGGTTGATCCAGCGCAACCCCGACGTCTTCACCGAGCCGTTGTAGCGGCCGAAGAACGTCAACACGCGCGCCTCGTTCGGCCCGATCACCATGCAGCCCGACAGCAGGAGGATCCCGAAGATGAACAGCCCGACCCCGCCCGCCACGTACGGCCCCGGATCGTGCTGGTGGTTCCGGATCGACACCCACATCACCACGGCCGCGGCCATGCTGCCGAGTCCCAGCAGCAGCGCCAGCCAGCCAGAAAACGAGATCGCGTCACGCTCTTTCATCGCCATATCGGCCTCCGAATCAGACCGATGGCAAAGTGATATCACTTTGCTACCGCGTCAAGTCGGCGGCGTAACCCGGCGTCCCGCCACGTAGACTTCGCGCACGAGCGTGGTGCCGTAGCGGTACGGGATCTCCGCGGGGTCGCTCGCGTCCCAGATCACGAAGTCCGCCGGTGCGCCGGCGACGAGCGTGCCCGGACCGGCGAGGCCGAGTGCCCGCGCGCCGTGCCGGGTGACGCCGAGCCAGGCCTCGTCGACGGTCATCGCGAAGTGCGTCGTCGCGATCCACAGCTGGATCGGCAGCGTCTCGCAGTAGCTCGAGCCAGGGTTGAGATCGCTCGCGATCGCGATCGCGATCCCGGCGGCGCGCAGCCGGTCGAGCGGCGGCACCGGTAGCCGGAGCTGCACGCACGCGCCGGGCAGCATCACCGCGACGACGCCCGCCCGCGCGAGCGCCGCGATCCCGGCATCGGAGACCTGCTCGAGGTGATCGCCGGACAGCGCGGACAGCTCGCCGAGCAGCTCGGCCGCGCCGAGATCGGCGAACTGGCCGACGTGGCCGCGCACCGCGAGCCCGTGCTGCTTCGCCGCAGTCCAGATCGCGCGCGCCTCGGCGAGCGTGAACGCGCCATCGTCGCAGTAGACGTCGACCGACGCCGCGAGCTGCTCGGCCGCCGCCGCCGGGACGAGGCGCTCGCACAGCTCGCGGACGTACGCGTCGCGATCCGCGCGGCGCTCCGGCGGCACGAGGTGCGCGAGCAGCGTCGGCACGACGCGCGGGGCACCGGTGGCGGCCGCGCGCCGGATGCAGCGCAGCAGGCGGAGCTCGCCGTCGACGGTGAGGTCGTAGCCGCTCTTGACCTCGACGGTCGTCGTGCCCGCCGCGGCCATGCGAGCGAGCCGGCCCGAGAGCAGCGCGACGAGCTCGTCGTCGGTCGCCGCGCGGGTCGGCACGAGCGTCGCCGCGATCCCGCCGCCCGCGGCCGCGATCTCGAGGTACGGCTTCCCCGCGGCGCGCATCGCGAACTCGTTCGCACGATCGCCGGCGAAGATCGCGTGCGTGTGGCAGTCGACGAGCCCCGGCGTGACGAGCCGGCCGCCGGCGTCGATGCTCGTCGCCGCGCGAAGTGTCAGGTCGGCGCCGGCCCCTGCCCACTCGACGAGACCGTCGGTGACGACCATCGCACCTCGCTCGATCAGCGCGACACCCGGTCGCGCCGGATCGCACGTCATCAACCGAGCATTTCGGATCGCGAGGTCGGCCACGCGCGAATGCTACCGCGGACCGCGTGTCGCGATGGTCGCGACGCAGCCGGCCGTCAGCTGACCGGCGGTGGCGTGGTGCCGGACTGCTTGCGGCGCTTGCCGTCGTCGTCGGCATCCTCGCCGTCGGGCTTGCGCTTCTTGCCGCCGGGCGCGGGCTCCGGCGCCGCCTCGACCGTCGGCGTCTCGGGCTGTGGCGGCGTGGGCGCGGCGAGCGCGGCGGCGATCGCAGCTTCCTTGTTCGGCTCGTCGCCGATGTCGAGCTGACACTCGCCGAACACGACCTGCATCCCGCCCTGCTTCGCGCTGAGCGAGACCTCGAGCGTGCGCGCGCGGATCACGGTCTTGTCGCGGACGCGGCCGGAGATCCGGACGGTGTCGGCCTGGACCTCGCCGGCGAGCTCGCCGTCGGACTTGAGCTCCTGCACCTTGACGTTGCCGGCGACGACGCCGCTCGTCGTGACCTGGATGATCGGTCCGGTCACCTCGCCCTCGACCTTGCCCATGACGACGATCGGGCACTTCGACGAGAGGGTGCCCTTGAACTCGGTCCCCTCCTCGACGAGGGTGTGCTTTCCGCTCGGCAGACCGTTCTTGTCAGCACTCATCGTTTCACCTCGTTCTTCTTGTGGGACCCATTGGCGGGGACGATCTTGACGCGCAGCTGGCAGCCGCTCTCGAACGCGAACTTCGTCAGCTCGGACGGCTGCGCGATCGCGGCGACCACGGTGCCGCGCTTGCTCACCGACAGCGTGCGCGGCCCGATGATCCCCGGACTCTTGCGCTCGAAGAACTTTCCGTGGACCGTGACGCAGCCGGCGCCGGTGATCTCGCAGTCGGCGAGCACGCCGTCCGCGCCGATCACGAGCTCGGTCTGCTCGCCGAGGTTGATCGTGCAGTTCTGGAACAGGCTGTCGATCTCGACGCGCGCGCCGGCATTGAACTGCAGCGTCGCGTTGCGCAGCACGTCGCCGCGGCCGAAGTAGCGGCGCGGGCCATCGTCGGCGGCGGCCGCGGGCACGAGCTGCCGCGCACCGGCGCTCAGCACCGACGGGATCACGCCGTTCTCGACGCGCTGGGTGCCGTCGCCGGCCGGGCTGAGATCCAGCCACAGCACCTCGACCTCGCCGAACGGCAGGCCGGTGCCGACGAGGCCGGCGGCCTTCGCGCCGGTCAGCTTCGCACCGGCGATGTCTGCCTTCGCGAACGTCGCGTGACGGACGTCGGTGCCGGACAGGTTCGCGCCCGCGAGGCTCGCGCCGGACAGGTCGGTCTTGACGAGCGAGCTGCCGGACAGATCGCAGTTGCGCAGCACCGCGCCGCGCAGCGAGGCCTCGTCGAACACCGCGTTCGGGAACCGCGCGTCCTCGAGGTTCGCGTTCGCGAGACTCGCGTTCGCGAGCCGGGCGCCGCCGCCGAGCGCCGCGCCGAGGTACGCCTCGTCGAGCTCGGCGTGCAGCAGCACCGCCTGTGCGAGGTTCGCGTTGCCGAGCTTCGCGGTCGCGAGCTGCGCGTACGACAGCTGCGCGCCCGACAGATCCGCCGACGTCAGCACCGCGCCTTCGAGGTTCGCGCGCGTCAGGTTCGCGCCGCGCAGGTTCGCGCGCTCGAGCTTCGCACCCTCGAGGTCGGCGTTCTCGAGGTTCGCACCGGCGAGGTTCGCACCGACGAGGTAGGCCTCGCGCAGGCTCGCGCGCCGCAGCGCCGCACTCGACAGATCGCAGGCCTCGAGGTTCGCCCCGTCGAGATCTGCGCGCTCGAACGCCGCGCGCGCGAGGTTCTGGCGAGACAGATCGATGTTGCGCAGGTCGGCTCGATCCATGCGCTCGCCACGCTGGATGCGTTGCACCACCTCGGTTGGTTTCAGGCTCATGACGGGTCTCCCGATGCGATCACGTGGGGGCTACGGCCGGGCGGCCGGTTGCGCGGACAGGTACCGATCGATCGTCGCGATCCGCTCCTGGAACGGCATGCGCTCGAGCTTCGCGACTTGATCCTTCTCGCCGAGCCGCGCGAGCGCGACCTTGATCCGCTGGAACGTCTGCTCGCGCTGCTTGCGCAGGTTGCGCTTCGCGGCGCGCGCCTCGTCGGTCCAGCCGGTCGCGACGCGGTTGTAGTCGTCGTTCTGCAGGCTGAGCGTGATCAAGAGGTCGTGCAGCTGCCTGCGCTCGGCCATCGCGTCCGGCGCGGACACGATCGACTTCGCGTCGCTGCGGTACGTGCGGAACTGCTCGACGATCGCCTCGGCGATCTCGCGCCGGATCCCGGACACCGCGACCATGTCGTCGACGTTCGCGCGGATCAGCGCATCGAGCCGGTTGAGGCCGACGCCGAACAGCTTGTCGATGATCGGGCGCTCGACGCCATCGATCTGGAACAGCAGCGCCTCGATGATGATCGGCTCGCGTCGATCGCGTTCGCTGTCGAGCGCGAACGCCTGCGGGATCAGCTCGATCAGGCGCTCGTAGCGGCGCAGCAGCTCGGTCTTGCCGCCCTCGGTGATCGCGTTCTTCTCGACGATCGCGACATCGACCGCGGCGCAGAACTCGTCGAGCGCCGTGCACAGATCCGCGAGCTCCATCTGCGCGGCCATCGCGCGCAGCGACTTCAGCGCCGGCTTCGTCAGCTCCATCCACGACGGCAGCGCGTCGCCGTACTGCAGCTCGAGCATCACGTCGCGCACCTGCGAGACGTGGACGGCCGCGACGTCGTTGAACACCGCGCGCACCGCCGCGAGATCGACGGGCGCGGACACCACCGGCGTCGTATCGACGATATCGCTCTGGCTGATCGCGCGCTCGAACGCCTCGCCGACCGAGTCGGACTTCTTGCGGCCGCTCCATTTCGGCACCGGGGCCGGCGGGACCGGCTCGCGACCTGCATCGATCGATGCGACCGGCTGCGACGGCTGCTTGCCGACCGGCTCGGGAACCGCCGCGACGACGGGCTGCGACGGCTGCTTGCCGACCGGCTCGGGCACCGGGGCCGCCGGCGGCTCCGGCTTCGGCGCGGGCTTTGGCGCCGGCCGCGGCGCGGGCGCGGGCGCCGCCTTCACCGTCGGGCGCGCGGCCGGCTGCGGCTTCGGCGCGGGCGGCGGATTCATGATCGTCGTCGCGTCGTGCTTGTCCGCGAGCTTCTCCGGTGACTTCTCGGCGGCCTTCTCGACCGCCTTCTCGACGGGCTTGTCGGCCGGCTTCTCGGGCGGCGCCGGGCGCGCAGGCGTGGCGGGCGACGTCATCGGCGCGACGCCGGGGAGATCGCGCTTCGGCAGCTTCGGCAGCGCCATGCGCGGACGCGCGGTCGCGGGATCCTCGGCGCTCACTTTGGGCTCTCCATGCTGGGTCGCCGGTTCCTTGAAGGTGACGGACATCGGCGCGGGCGCGGCCGGTGCCGGCGTGAAGCTCGGCGGCGCGACGTTCGCGGCACCTGCGCCGGCCGTCGCGAGCAGGGGCTCGCCCGATGGCTGTTCCGCAGCATCAGGATCACCCTCGCCTTCCTGACCGCCGCCGAACAGTCGCGAAAAGATCCCCATCGAGCCTCTCGATCGATCACGTCGTGATCGTCATCGGCCACGCTATCAAAGCGGCGCGGCTCATCAATGTAAACCTTCTGCCCCAATGTCGACGCAGCGTCCGGAGCTGATCATCGTCGGAGATTTGCGCACGTGCGCGCGCGGGATCGACGTGGTGATCGACGGGAGACGTAGGCTCGCTTGCAGTCGCGAGCGATCACTGCAGCGATCTGCGGCAGCGGATTGCGTGCGCGATCGTTTGCAATCGCCAACTCGCGATTCCACGCCTCGCACATCGCGGGACGATCGCAACCCCGGCGCTACCCGTGCTCAGTCCTTGCGGCGGCGCGGGATCACCACGCCGCGCTCGTCCGCGGTGCGGATCGCCTCGTCGTAGCCAGCGTCGGCGTGACGGATCACGCCCATCCCGGGATCGCTCGTCAGCACGCGCTCGAGGCAGCGCGCGGCGCGCGGCGTGCCGTCGGCGACGACGACCATGCCGGCATGCAGCGAGTAGCCGATGCCGACGCCGCCGCCGTGATGGAACGACACCCACGTCGCACCGGCCGCGGTGTTGACGAGCGCGTTCAGGATCGCCCAGTCGGCGACCGCGTCGGTGCCGTCCTTCATGCCCTCGGTCTCGCGGTTCGGCGACGCGACCGATCCGCAGTCGAGGTGATCGCGGCCGATCACGATCGGTGCCTTGACCTTGCCGGTGCGCACGAGCTCGTTGAACCGCAGGCCGACGCGATGGCGCTGGCCATAGCCGAGCCAGCAGATCCGCGCGGGCAAGCCCTGGAACGCGATCCGCTCGCGCGCGAGCTTCATCCAGCGGTGCAGCATCGCGTCGTCGCGGATCTCGTCGAGCACGGCCTCGTCGGTGACGCGAATGTCCTCGGGGTCACCGGACAGCGCGGCCCACCGGAACGGACCCTTGCCCTCGCAGAACAGCGGCCGCACGTAGGCCGGCACGAAGCCGGGATACGAGAACGCGATGTCGCGCGCGATGCCGCCGAGCGATGCCTGCTCGCGCAGGTTGTTGCCGTAGTCGAACACGTGCGCGCCGGCGCGCTGCATCGCGACCATCGCCTCGACCTGGACCGCCATCGACTGCCGCGCGCGCCGGACGTAGGTCTCGGGATCGCGAGCGCGCAGATCCGCGGCCTCGGCGAGCGACAGCCCCTGCGGGATGTAGCCGACGAGCGGATCGTGCGCCGACGTCTGATCGGTGACGAGATCGGGCGTGATGCCGCGCCGCACGAGCTCGGCGTAGATGTCGGCCGCGTTGCCCACGATCGCGATCGAGCGCGCGAGTCGCTGCTGCTTGCACTCGTCGACCCGGCGCAGCGCGGCGTCGAGATCGGGCGCGACCTCGTCGAGGTAGCGGGTGTCGAGCCGGCGCTGGACGCGCGCGGGATCGATCTCGACGCCGAGGAACACCGCACCGGCCATCGTCGCGGCGAGCGGCTGCGCGCCGCCCATGCCGCCGAGCCCGCCGGACAGCACGACGCGGCCCGCGAGGTCGCTGTTCCAGTGCTGCTTGCCCGCGGCGGCGAACGTCTCGAACGTGCCCTGCACGATGCCCTGCGAGCCGATGTAGATCCACGAGCCCGCGGTCATCTGGCCGTACATCATGAGGCCGCGCTGCTCGAGCTCGCGGAAGTGCTCCCACGTCGCCCACTTGCCGACGAGGTTCGAGTTCGCGATCAGCACGCGCGGTGCCTCGTCGTGCGTGCGGAACACGCCGACCGGGCGGCCGGACTGCACGAGCAGCGTCTGATCGCCCTCGAGCCGGCGCAGCTCGCGCACGATCGCGTGGTAGTCGTCCCAGCTGCGCGCGGCCTTGCCGGTGCCGCCGTAGACCACGAGATCCTGCGGCCGCTCGGCGACGTCGGGATCGAGGTTGTTCATCAGCATCCGCAGCGCGGCTTCCTGCGGCCAGCCCTTGCACGAGAGCTGGGTGCCGCGCGGTGCACGAATCGTCTCCGCCATACGGCCGGTCCTAGCACGATTCACGCTGAACATCGCCGTGTGCACTCGAGGGGGCGCGCACCCCAAGCGCCGACGAGGTTCCAGGCGATTACGCCGGGCACGGCGCTTGATGAGGGCCGGGCCCGAGATGATGCGATGGGGGCAGAAGGGATCGGCGTTCGATGAAGACGTCCGTGTTTGCGCTCGTACTGCTCTGCGCGTGTGGTGACACCCCGACCGACGACGAGATCGCCGACGACTCGGCGGATCGCCTGACCCTCGAGGACGACGAGATCGCGTCGTTCCTCGGTGCCGATCGCGTGTCGGATCCGATCGCGAGCACGGCCGGGTTTCGCCGCGTCGGCCTGCTGTGGGACGCGACCGAGGACAACGCGCTCGAGGTCCGCACGAGCCTCGACGGCGTGATCTGGACCGAGTGGAAGGCGCCGCAGGTGGTCTCGCAGGAGCAGATCGCGCGCGCCGGCCACGTCGATGCGGTCGTCGGCATCGCGGCGACCGGCTCGACCGCGACCGATCCGCTCGCGACGTACTACCAGCTGCGCGTGCCCGAGGGCCGCGTGCTGCCGACGTTCATCGTCGTCGAGCCGATGCCCGACATCCCGGCGATCTTCGATCCGGACGAGGCGGTCGCCGAGGACCCCGAGGACACGCAGATCCTCGAGGCGTCGACGCCGATCGGCAGCGTCACGATCCACTCGCGCCGCGAATGGGGCGCGCGGTTGCCGCGCTGCGCGACGAGCCGGATGACGCCGAACCGCGCGACGATCCATCACACGGTGACGCCGACGCGCGACTCGATGACGGTTCCGCAGCGGCTGCGCCAGATCCAGAGCTTCCACATGTTCAGCCGGGGCTGGTGCGACATCGGCTACAACTACCTGGTCTCGCGCGACGGCCGCGTGTGGCGCGGACGCGGCGCTCGCACCGTCGGGGCGCACGTCCTCAACTCGAACACCGGCAACGTCGGCATCTCGTTCATCGGCACGTACACGGCGACGGCGCCGACCGCCGATCAGATGTGCAACGCGGCCCGCCTGCTGCGCCGGCTGCACGAGGACTTCGGCGGCATCTCGCTGACGCGCGACGACGTCAAGGGCCATCGCCAGTACGGCGGCACGAGCTGCCCGGGCGACGCGCTGTACAACCGGATCGACGACATCGTCCGCAAAGCTCGCAGCGGCTGCGCGACGAACTGATCGCGATTTTTCCCCGCCCGTTCGGCGGTTGAAGCGCGCGGGCGCTCGCTCGTCAGTGACCGTGGAGAGTCACCCATGAGCAAGTCGTTCCTTCTCGCCCTCGCGGCCGCGCTCGCGGTTCCCGGCGTCGCCGCGGCTCACACCGATCCAGAAGTTTCTCGTCGCGATCGTCTCCTGGAGGTCAGCGCCGATCCGCGCGACGGCGCCGACGTCGTCGACCTCTCGGGTCACGCGCGCTACACCGCCCTCGAGCTACGCGCGCGCGAGGCCACGGTCCGGCTGCGCGGCGTCGATGTCCGGTTCGCGGACGGTCGTGTCATGCATCACCCCGAGTACAAGGTCCTCGCACCCGGCGAGTCCCACACGATCGTGCTGCCGCCGAGCGCGGGTCGCGTGGTGTCGCTCGTGATCGACTACGGCGATCGCGACGATCGCTGGAGCGATCGCACCGCGGCCCGGCTCGAGGTGTTCGGCCTCACCACCGGCGGCGACGATGATTGCGATGACGGCGGCCGCTACCGCCGCAACGACGGCTGGCGGTCGAGCGACGGCTGGGGCGACCGCCGCTTCGAGGATCGTCGCTTCGACGACCGTCGCTACGACGACCGCCGCTTCGACGACCGCCGCTACGACGACCGACGCTGGCGCCGCTGAGCCGAAACGCGAGCCGAAACGACAAACGGGGCGCCCCGTGTAAGGACGCCCCGCCGCGACAACCGAAGCTCAGGACTTCGCGTCGCTCTCGTTGACCGGCTCGACCGACTTCACGGTCGCCGGCACGGTCGACTCGGGCTCCTTCGCCTTCATCGCCGCCGTCTCGGTGGCCGCCTTGCTCGCAGCGGCCGCCGCGGCGACCGAGGACGCCGTGACGTCCTGGCCGATCCGCATGCCGTAGAACGACCGCCACGCGAAGTACATCGAGATCACGAGGCTGATGCCCGCGACGACGTACTTGATCGTGTCGTACGTGCCGTCCGGCTCGCCGACCTTGATGCCGTGGTGATCGAGGCCGAGCGCCTTCTGGTGCAGCTGGTTCGCGAGGCCGACGGCGAGCACGCCGAACAGCGTCGTGAACTTGATCACCGGGTTCAGCGCGACCGACGACGTGTCCTTGAACGGATCGCCGACGGTGTCACCGACGACGGTCGCCGCGTGGAGGTCGGTACCCTTCGCGCGCAGCTCGGTCTCGACGACCTTCTTCGCGTTGTCCCAGGCGCCGCCGGCGTTCGCCATGAAGATCGCCTGATAGAGGCCGAACAGCGCCATCGAGATCAGGTAGCCGATGAAGAAGAACGGGTTCAGACACGCGAACGCCAGGGTCGAGAAGAACACGACCATGAAGATGTTGCGCATGCCGGCCTGCGCGTACTTCGTGCAGATCTCGACGACCTTGTTCGAGTCCTCGACCGACGCCTTCGTCGCGCCCTCGAGCTTGATGTTCTTCTTGATGAACTCGACCGCGCGGTACGCACCGGTCGACACCGCTTGCGTCGACGCGCCGGTGAACCAGTAGATGATCGCGCCACCGACGATCAGACCGAGCAGGAACGGCGGGTGGATCATCGACAGGTTCGCGACGTAGTCGGCCTGCAGGCCCTCGGTCACGAGCATGATCAGCGCGAAGATCATCGTCGCCGCGCCGACGACGGCGGTGCCGATCAGCACCGGCTTCGCGGTCGCCTTGAACGTGTTGCCCGCGCCGTCGTTCTCCTCGAGGTACGCCTTCGCGCGCTCGAAGTCCGGGGTGAAGCCGAAGTCCTTCTTGACCTGCGCCTCGACGTCGGGGACCTGCTCGATCAGCGACAGCTCGTAGACCGACTGCGCGTTGTCCGTCACCGGACCGTACGAGTCGACCGCGATCGTCACCGGACCCATGCCCAGGAAGCCGAACGCGACGAGACCGAACGCGAACACGGTCGCGGCTGCCTCGTACGCGAAGCTCGAGCCCTCGGCGCCCATCGGCGTGCCCGCCATGACGTTCAGGCCCTGCAGCACCTCGGTGAGGCCCTGCGACTGCGAGACCCAGTACGCGACGCCCATGAGCGCCGCGATGATGAGACCCATCCAGTAGCCGGAGAAGTTACCGGCGGTGAGGCCGGACAGGATGTTGAGCGACGGACCGCCCTCGTTCGACGCGGTGACGGTCTCGCGAACGTGGCCGGAGTTCACCGAGGTGAACACCTTGACGAGCTCGGGGATGATCGCGCCGGCGAGCGTGCCGCACGAGATGATCGTCGACAGCTTCCACCACAGGCCGTACGGCAAGGTCGACGGTCCCTGACCGATCAGCAGGTACGAGACGAGGAACGTCAGGCCGACCGAGACGAGCGAGGTCAACCACACGAGCACCGTCAGCGGGTGCTCGAAGTTCATCTTGTCGGCGTTACCGTAGCGGCTCTTCGTGATCGCCTCGTTGATCAGGTAGCTGAGCACCGACGCGAGGATCATGATGATGCGCATCGCGAACAGCCACACGAGCAGGACGGTCTGGGCGAACTCGCCGCGGTCCTGCAGCGCGCCGCTGCTGTCGAAGATCGGGACGTTCGCGATGTTCGGGATCGCGACGAGCACGAACGTGATCAGCGCGACGCCGGTGACGCCGTAGGTCTCGAAGCCGTCCGCCGTCGGGCCGACCGAGTCGCCGGCGTTGTCGCCGGTGCAGTCCGCGATCACGCCGGGGTTACGCGCGTCGTCTTCCTTGATGTTGAAGACGATCTTCATGAGGTCCGAGCCGATGTCGGCGATCTTCGTGAAGATGCCGCCCGCGATGCGCAGCGCCGCGGCGCCGAGCGACTCGCCGACCGCGAACCCGATGAAGCACGGGCCCGCGTAGTCGCCGGGGAGGAACAGCATGATCGCGAGCATCAGCAGCAGCTCGGTCGAGATCAGCACCGTGCCGATGCTCATGCCGGCCTCGATCGGGATCGCGTACACGCCGTACGGCTTGCCTCGCAGCGAGGCGAACGCGGCGCGCGAGTTCGCGAAGTTGTTGACGCGGATGCCGAAGAACGCGACGAGCGAGCTGCCGAGGATGCCGATCACGGAGAACGCCGCGATCGCGAGCACCTTCGGAGGCGGCACCTTCTCGAGCACCGCGAAGTACACGACGATGATCGTCGCGATCAGGATCCAGAGCTGGAAGATGAACTTCGCCTGGGTCCGCAGGTACGTCTTGCACGTGCTGTAGATCAGCTCGCTGATCTCGAGCATCGCCTTGTGAACCGGCAGGTTCTTCAGCTTCTGGTACTTGACGAGGCCGAACAGCAGGCCGATCGCGCTGACCACGAGGCCGATCGCGAGCACGTTCCAGCCGGACATGCCGAGGAACTGCACCTGATGAAAATCAGGGAGCACCAGGTCGGCTTCGCTGCGTGGCCGGTTGGCGACGCCGGTGGCTGCGGCTGCGGCGCCATCGGCAAGCCATGAAATCAGGGGAGTCATAGGGGTGTTCCTCGGGGGGTCGTCGGAGCGGGCGTTATATGGAGCCGGCCTCGATCACGCAACTCGATCCCGCGTAGATCGGCGAACGTTCCGGCGGGCCAAGTGCGCGACGCAAGAAAGCTTTGCCTCGGATTCCCCTACCAGACGTGGTATGGAACGCTGCCCGGAAAGGTTCGATACGGATCGGGGCCGCCGCGATGTCCCATCGTCCCGAGATCCTCGCCCCCGCTGGCGATCGCGATGCACTTGCCGCGGCACTCGCCGCCGGCGCGGACGCCGTGTACTTCGGGCTCGATGACGGCTTCAACGCCCGCGCGCGTGCTGCGAACTTCTCGTCCTCGACGCTGCCGGAGACGGTCGCGTGGATCCATCGCGCCGGGGCGCGCGCCTACGTCACGCTCAACACGCTCGTGTTCGAGCCGGAGCTGCCGATCGTCGAGCAGCTCGTGCGCCGGGTCGCGGCGTCTGGCGCCGACGCGATCATCGTCCAGGATCCCGCGGTCGCGCTGATCGCGCGCGCGATCTGCCCCGCGCTCGAGGTCCACGGCTCGACCCAGATGACCGCCTCGAGCCCGCGCGCGGCGGAGCTGGTGCGCGCGCTCGGGCTGACCCGGATCGTCGTGCCGCGCGAGCTGTCGCTCGACGAGATCCGCGCGTACGCCGCCGGGACGACGCTGCCGCTCGAGGTGTTCATCCACGGCGCGCTGTGCGTCGCGTGGTCCGGACAGTGCCTGTCGTCCGAGGCGTGGGGCGGCCGCTCGGCGAACCGCGGCCAGTGCGCGCAGGCGTGTCGCCTGCCCTACGAGCTCGTCGTCGACGACACGCCACGCGAGCTCGGCGACGTCGAGTATCTGCTGTCGCCGAAGGATCTCGTCGGGCTCGACGCGGTCGACGCGCTCGCCGAGATCGGCGTCGCCTCGCTCAAGATCGAGGGCCGGCTCAAGGGCCCGGCGTACGTCGCGACCGCGGTCGCGCACTACCGCGATGCGAGCTTTGCCGCCGCCGGCGTCGCCGCGCCGCCGCGCGCCGTCGAGATCCCCGACGATCCCGCCGCGCTCCACGTCGCGTACAGCCGCGGGATCTCGCGCGGGTTCCTCGCGGGCGCCGATCACCAGACGCTCGTCGAGGGCCGGTTTCCGCGCCATCGCGGGCTGCCGATCGGCCGCGTCGTGCGCGTCGAGCCCGATGCCGTCGTCGTCGCGCCGGATGCCGCGCAGCGTCCGGTGACCGGCGGCCGCGCGATCGGCGAGCCGGCGCGCGCGACCGAGCCCGGGCCGACGATCACGCCGCGCGCCGGGATGGGTGTCGTGTTCGATCGCGGCGAGCCCGAGCGCGACGAGGAAGGCGGCGCGATCTGGGGCGTCGAGCCGCTGGTCGGCGGCAAGCTCCGGCTCTCGTTCGGCCGGCCCGGCCCCGACCTCGGCAACGTCGGCGTCGGCGACTTCGTGTGGGTCAGCTCGGATCCGCGCGTCACGCGCGCCGGCGACAAGGCCGCCGAGGCCGGGCGCGGACCGCTCGGCCGGATCGGCGTGACGCTCGCGCTGCGCGGTGCCGCCGGCGAGCCGCTGCAGATCACGGCAACGACCGAGCGCCCGGCGCGCACGGTCAGCGCCACGACCCGGAGCGCGCTCGCGGTCGCGCGCGGCGCCGGGCTGACCGGCGAGCTGCTCGCCGACAAGCTCGGCGGGTTCGGCGGCACGCCGTTTCACCTCGCGACGCTCGACACCAGCGCGCTCGCGGACGGGCTTCACGTCCCGGTCTCCGAGCTCAAGGAAGCGCGCCGCGAGCTGGTCGCCGCGCTCGATGCCGCGATCGCGCGGGTCGATCGCGAGCTCGCAGCCGGCTCGGTGATCGAGGGGGTGCGCGATCACGTGCGCGTCGCCGACGTGGCCGGCGATCCGATCGTCGTGCCGCTGTGCCGCACCGACGACCAGCTCGACGCGGTGCTCGCGGTCGGCGTGCCCGAGGTCGAGCTCGACTGGATGGAGCTCGTCGGGCTCGGCAAGGCGGTCGAGCGCGCGCGACGGGCCGGCGTGCGGGTCGGCGTCGCGACCGTGCGCGTCCAGAAGCCCGGCGAGGAGCGGATCGATGCCCACCTCGCCCGGCTCGAGCCCGATCACGTGCTCGTCCGCAGCTGGGGCTCGCTCGCGTACTTCGCGGCGCTGTCCGAGCGGCCGGCGTTGCACGGCGACTTCTCGCTCAACGTCGCGAACTCGATCACCGCGGGCTGGGTGCTCGGCCACGGGCTCGCGACCGTCACCGCCGCGCACGATCTCGATCGCGATCAGCTGCTCGCGCTGCTCGCGGCGTCGCCGGCCTCGCGGATCGCCGTGACCGTCCATCACCACATCCCGACGTTTCACACCGAGCACTGCGTGTACGCGCACCTGCTGTCGACCGGCCGTGACTACCGGTCGTGCGGCCGGCCGTGCGAGCAGCACCAGGTCGCGCTGCGCGATCGCGTCGGGCTCGTCCATCCGGTCGTCGTCGACGTCGGCTGCCGCAACACGGTGTTCAACGCCCAGGCGCAGAGCGCGGCGAGCCTCGTGCCCGAGCTGCTCGCGCGCGGCGTGCGGCGGTTGCGCGTCGAGCTCGTGCGCGAGACGGCAGCGGAGACCACGCGCGTCATCGCGGCGTATCGCGAGCTCGTCGCCGGTGCGATCGCGCCCGCCGAGGCCGTGCGGCGCGCGGCGGTGCACGAGCAGTTCGGGGTCACGCGCGGCACGATGCGCACGCTGACCGTGCTGCGCTGATCAGTAGTCGGTCGTGAACGACGCGGTGACGACCTCGAACGACGTGCACGGCTGACCGGCGGCCGCCGAGATCACGGCATCGTCGGGGCACTCGCCCGCCGCGTTCACCGGGAACGGCGCGGCGTCGGTCGAGCGCGCCTCGATCCGGATCTGGCCGCTCGCCGGCGACGTCATCACGGTCTCGGTCACCGTGCCCTCGCACATCCCGTTCGACGCGAAGCCGAACGCGCTCGTGTCGCGCCAGCCGGTCTCGTCGCTGCCGGTATCGAAGCCGAACCCGCCGAGGTGGATCGTGTCGACCTCGTTCGCCTTCGCCTGGCAGTCGCCGACGTCGGCGCACGTCACGACGTTGACGAACCGGACGCCGAGGAAGTTCTCGGTCTTGATGTAGAAGTTCGGCTCGCGCTGGTCGAGCACCGAGCTGCCTTCCGCAGCACAGCTCGTCAGGTTATCGGTCCACGTCGACACGGTGTAGACACCGTCGAACGAGGTCAGCGAGTCGTTGTCGTTACCGCCGCACGCGGCGACGGTCAGCATCAGGAACGCGAGGCGACGCATCGCGCTTGTATACGTCAGGCGACCGCCGCGCGATCTGACGACCTCTTCGCAATCGCGCACCGTGTGACGCGAACCGCGGGACTCGGCAATCACGCGGCCGCGCGCAGCTCGGGGACCTCTTTGGCGCGCGTCTCCGGCGGCAGCATCGGCTGGACGCGCACCGCCCACCGCGTCGCGCAGTCGAGACCGGCCATGCCCGGCAGCAGCGACATCTTCTTCTCGATGTAGCCCATGACCTCGAAGATCCGGTCGCCGGGGAACAGCTGCGCGACGAGCCGCGCGCCTTCCTCGTCGGTCTTCACGCCGCCGCCGACCGGCGCGTAGAACCGGTTCGCGATCCAGCGGACGAACTTCTGGGTCTTCGGGCGATCGTCGAGCTTTCGCTTCGCCTGGCCGAAGTAGTACGCGAAGTGGCGGCGCTCCTGCTTCGCGATCCGCCGGCACAGCGTCTCGAGCACCGGATTCTGCGTCTGATCGGCGATCTCCTCGTACGCCTGCGTCGTCAGGCACTCCTGCAGCGAGCCCCAGAACATCCACAGCCCGACGAACGTCTTCGGCGCGAGCTTCGCGATCATGCCCTGCGCGAAGTCCTCGAACTTCGCCTTGAACCGAGCGTTCGCCCGGATCCGCTGCGCGCGATCGGTCGCGCTCTCGACCTGCACGCCGCACTCGTTGAGCAGCCGCGTGATCGCGTACGAGTGGAAGTACTCCTCGTAGTTCCACATCGTGAGGAACGTCAACAGCTCGGGATCGCGCGCGACCTTGAGCTTCGCGACCTCGAGGAAGTAATGCACGGTCTGGCTCTCGATGTCGGCGAAGTACAGCAGGCTCTGGACCTCCTGCTCGGTCAGTCCATGCTTGCGCGCCAGCTCCCAGTCGAGATCGTCGAATTCCACCTTGTGCGAGACGGCAACGTGCTGAGCAATATCTGACACTGATTCCCTCATCCGCGGCGGAACCGCCGCGTCCACGAATACGTACGACGACCGCAGCCGGATCAGCTGCGCACCCAGATCGCCCTCCAGGGTACATCAGCTCTGACGCGAAATCAGCCGGGCCAGGGGACGAGGTGAAACGCGATCGCGTCGGGATTCACGGCACCTAGCTCGGTCAGGAAATCTCGCGCCGCCTCCGCGCGCGCGACGCCGATCGCCCCACCCTCGATCCGGCCGCGGCGCAGCCGGGCGACCTGCAGAAAGCCGAGCATCCCGCTCGCGACGAGCTGCTCCTCCGCCGCGATCAGCTCGACGCGCGCGGCGTCGGTCGCGCCGCCCCACGCGTGTGCCGCGGCGCGCAACAGGTGGCCCAGTCCGGCGGCCCACGGGGCGCCTTCCTTGATCATGTCATCGGCGAGCGCGCGCGCCTGGGCGAGCTCGGCCGCGCCGCGATCGCCGCGCGCGAGCAGCGTCCGCGCGCGCAGCATCGCGAGCTCGATCCGCGGCTGCTGCAGGCGCAGACAGCCGATCCGGTCGATCGCCGGCCACGCGTCGTCGATCCGGCGCGCCGCGGCGGTCGCGTCGCCGGTGTAGAGCTCGATGTTCGCGGCGGCGACGAGCGCCGAGACATGCGGCAGGTGAAAGCCCTCGTCGCCGGCGGCGATCGCGCGCGTCGCGAGCTCGAGCTGGGCGCGCGCCTCGTGCGGGCGGTCGAGCAGCAGCCAGGCGGCGTTGCAGCGGCCGATGCGGAGGTTGACCTGCGCGACCTCGTCGGCGCGCTCGATCGCATCGCGCAGCAGCATCTGGGTCGCGCGCGTCAGCTCGCGCCACTCGCCGAGGTAGTACAGCGTCGCGAGCCAGAACGTGTCGGCGATGTCGATCTCCCAGCGCACACCGGCGGCGTGGTCGCGCAGCATCGCGAGCCCGCTCTCGAGATAGCCGCGCGCGTCGCGCCAGCGTCCGCTCATGTGCGCCGCGGTGCCGATCGCGGCATCGGCAAACCCGATCACCTCGGGGCGACCGACGCGCATCGCGATCGCGCGCAGTCGCTTGCCGACTGCCTCGACGACCGCACGGTTGCGACTCCCCGCGGCGGCCGCGTAACAGACCTCCTGCGACAGCGCGAGGCAGATCCGCATCGGCTCGCCGGCATCGAGCGCGGCGCGCATCAGCTCGGACTGCACGACGCGCCCGAGCGACGGATCGGCAAACGCGAGCCCGCTCGCGATCGAGTACAGGACATCGATCGCGCGCAGCTCGGCGGCCGGCACATCGGCGGCGGCGCGCTCGACATACTCGAGGCCGCGCAGCTTCGCCTGCATCCACTGGGTCGCGAGCCGCGTCCGCGATGCGCGGCCCGACAGCGGGATCCGCAGGCCGATCTGCGCGAGCAGCTGCTCGGCGGCCGGCAGCGCCTCGTCGAGCCGGCCGCGCCGCAGCAGCGCCTCGACGCGCAGCCGCTCGAGATCGATCGCCTCGGCATCGGGCAGCAGCTGCGCGGCGTGCGCGTACACCGTCGCCGCCTCGTCGAGCTGGCCCGCGCACACGAGCGCCTGCGCCTTGCGCCGCAGCAGATCGCGCTGGCCGGCGGCGTCCCACGGGCCGAACGCGAGCGCGATCTCGTAGAGCTCGGCCGCGCGCCGGAACGCGAGCGCATCCTCGGCGCGCTGCGCGGCCGCGACCGCGTGATGCGCGGCATTCGCCGGGTGGCCCGCCGCGAGCCAGTGCTCGACGACCGCCTGCGAGTCGACGCCATCCTCGCCATGCTCGCCCTGCACGGCCTCGAACGCGCGCGCGAGCGCCTCGTGCAGGCTCGCCTTCGATTCGCCGTCGAGGCTCGCGAGCACCGCGGCCCGCACGTAGTCGTGCGCCGGGTGCAGGATCATCTGGCCGCCGACCTGGCGCAGCGTCGCGAGCCGCTCGACCGACAGCTGCGCCGCCGCGTCGTGGCCGTGCACGACGCCGGCCGCGTGCGCCGCGATCGCGACGGCGAGCGGCCGCGCCGCGATGCTCGACACCGCCAGCATCGCCTGCGCCTCGGGCGCGAGCCGCGCCGCGCGCTGGTGCACGAGATCCTCGATCTTCGCGCCGGAATCGAGCACCGCCGCGCGCGCCATCTCGGTCAGCACGAGCGGGTTGCCCGCCGCCGCCTGGACCGCGAGCTCGGCGCGCTGCGAGTCGCCCGCGAGCTGCGACACGAGCTTGGCCGCCTCGGGATCCGGCAGCGCCTTGACCTCGAGCTCGCGCAGATCGCCGCGGCGCGCGATCCCACCCGGCGGGCGCTGCAGCTGCGCGACGACGCCGAGGTAGTCCTCGGGCCGGTGCGCGACGACGATCATCATCCCGCGCTCGGGCGCGTGCATCAGCTCGCCGAGGAACTGCGCGCTGTCGGCATCGCCCCAGTGCGCGTCGTCGACGAACACGATCACCGGCCGCACGCGCGCGAGCCGCGCGATCACGCCGCGCAGGCCACGAAACCCGCGCCGCCGCAGCTCGGTCGGATCGACCGGCGTGGTCTCGGCGTGCGGCGCGAGCTGGCTGAACCGCTCGACGCGCCGGAGCACCGGGAACATCCGCACGAGCGACGCGAGCTCCTTCGGCACGAGCACGTCGATCTCCGCGGCCGGCAGGCTCGCGAGCACCGCCGCGAGCGAATCGACCACGCCGTCGAGCATCTTGAACGGCACCGCCTCGCGCTCGAAGCAGCGGCCCTCGACCACGAACACCGCGCTGCCGAGCCCGCGCAGGAACCGGCGCACGAGCGTGCTCTTGCCGATCCCGCTCTTGCCGCGCACGAGCAGCGCGACGCCGCCGCGCCGCGCCTCGGCGAGCGCCGACTGCAGCTCCGCGAGCTCGTGCTCGCGGCCGACGAACGCGACCGGCGGCACGCTGTGCGCGATCCGCCGCGTGTTCGCCGACGGCGCCGCGCCGAGCTGATCGAGCACCGCGGCGCCGGTCGGCCGCTGCGCCGGCCTCGGCTGCAGCAGCGCCATGCACAGCCGCGCGAGATCCGCCGGCACCTCGCCCGCAGGCGGCGGCGGTAGCTCGGTCTGCTTGCGCGTCATCACCTGGTGCGCGTCGCCCTCGAACGGCCGCCTGCCGACGAGCGCCTCGTACACCATCGCGCCGACCGAGTACCAGTCGCTCGCCTCGCCCAGCGATCGGTCCGACGCCTGCTCCGGCGACATGTACACCGGCGTGCCGACCGCGAGGTGCTCGGGGTTGCCCTCGGCGACGCCGGCGACGAGCCCGAAGTCGAGCAGCGCGAGCCGGCCGGCGTCGGTGACGAGGACATTGGACGGCTTGAGATCGCGGTGCAGCTTGCCCGCCTCGTGCAGCGCGATCAGCGCGTCGACGAGCTGGACGAGCGCGCCGCGCAGCCGCACCGGATCGAGCCGCGCCGCGACGATGTCCGCGCGGCCACGCTGCGGCCCGTGCTGCTCGCCGGGCCGCGTCCAGTCGATGAACGACACGCCCTCGACGAGCTCCATCGTGAAGAACCACTCGCCACCGGTCGCGTGCAGCTCGTGCAGCGCGACGAGGTTCGGGTGCACGATGTCCGCGAGCGCGCGGAACTCGCGCTTGAACCGGTACAGATCGCGGCCCGACGCGTGGCGCAGCAGCTTGAGCGCGACCTCGCGGCCGAGCTGGTGATCGAACGCGCGATACACGACGCCAGCGCCGCCCGTGCCGAGCGTGCCGCGGACCTCGAACCGTCCACCGCCGAAACGCGGGGTCGGGTTCACGGGAGATCCCATCGCGCGCACGATACCTCGTGTGTCATGCGGCGGAGAACCGCCAAGGCGTCTGCTCGCGCGGCGATCGTCCGCGCGTCAGCGCGCCCGTCCACCGTTCATTCGCGCGATCCCCAGCACGGGCAGGATGTGCCCCGGAGAAACGCCAAGCGAAGAAGAGCGCCAAGCACGCCAAGGATCCTGATAACGAAGAACAGCACCCGGCATCCAAGGCCGTCGCGAGCAACGACGCGAGCAACGACGCGAGTAACGACGCGAGCAACGACGACACGTCTCGGAGTCCCGACCCCGGAACCCGTCCTGCCGTGCGTGCTGCTCGTCTGCTCGAAGAGCCTTTTAGCGACCTTCGCGTGCTTCCTCGCGTGGCGATTCTCCTCGGCACCCGTCCTGCCCGTGCGTCCTGCTCGTCTGCTCGACGAGGCCCTCGGCGGCCTTGGCGTGCTTCCTCCCTTGGCGATTCTCCTCGGCACACGCCCTGCCCGCGCGTGTGAACGAGTGCGCGCGAACGTACGGGGACGCCGTGCGGCCCGTGCTGGCGCACCGCTTCACCCGAGCCGCAGCAGCTGCGCGAGCGCCCACGTCCGCGGCACCCGGATCCGCGCGGGGTGCGCGAGCGGCGCCGCGCGGGCCATGCGGCGCAGCAGCAGCCGGGCGTCGGCGGCCTTGCGGTCCGGCTTCGGCCAGGCGGCGAGCGCGGCGAGCTGGCGCGCCGGCAGCCTGGCGGCCCGGGCGTCGGCGTACAGCCGCTGCCACGATCGCTCGCGATAGAACGGCGCGCGCGCGAGCTCGACGAGCGCGGCGCGCGTCCGCCGTGACAGCATCGGCGCGCGGTCGATCGCGTAGATCAGGTTGACGAGCGCGTCGCTCGTCGCGCGGTAGCCGAACTCGGCCGGCAGGTGCGCGACCGCGACCGCGTCGTCGGCGACGAGCGTGCCGGACGCGTACCACTGGTAGATCGTGCCGACGCCGATCATCCCGAACGGCGCGAGCTCCGCGGCGCGCAGCGCACCCATGCTCGCGGCGCCCCACACCTCGATGCCGCGCTCGAGCGCGAGCAGGATCTCCTTGTGCCAGACCGCGGCCATGCGCTCGAAGTAGCCGTCGATGATCGCGATCCGCGTGACCGCACGACGGCCGCGGCGCGCGAGCGCGAGCACGTCGCCGACCGCGACCGGGGGCGCGACCGTCGCACCGGGGAGCAGGCGCGTGACGTCGCTCGCGGGCAGCGTCGGGCCGACGAAGACGATCGTGCGCGTCATCCCATCGCCTCGACGTCGGTGGCGCGGCCGGGCACGATCACCTTGACGACCGGGACGCCGAGCTCGGGGTGCGTGAGGTCGACCGCGATCACCGAGCCGACGCGCGCGACGAGCTGCTCGAGTGCGTCGCCGAGGCCGCGATGGTCGAGCCGCGGCAGGTCGTCGAACAGCGCGGGCTCCTCGGTCGGCGCCGCGAGCTGGTCCCACAGCTCGGCGAGCAGCACCGGGTCGGTCGCCTTCGCGTAGTCGAACGCGAAGAAGTCGTCGCGGCCGCCGGCGATGTACGTCAGCCGCGTCTGCGCGGCCTCCGTGAGCGCGCGCGCGATCGCGATCTCCGGCAGCAGGTGCGCGCCAAAGCCCTGGTAGAAGCCGAGCGTGCGCCACGCGGGCTCGCGCGGATCTTCCATGATCGCGCAGCCGATCGCCGGCACGCCGGTATCGCCGCCGAGATCCCACACGAACACGCGCGCACCGGTCGACGCGATCTGCTCGATCAGCGCGCGGCAGGCGCGGTCGTCGATCGAGTCGAGCACGAGCCGGCGATCGCCGCCGGCGCGGCGCCACGCCGCCTCGGCATCGCGCTCGATCACCTCGCACAGGCCGTGGACGATCGCCTCGACGAGCACGTTGCCCGAGGCGAGCCCGTTCGACGACACGTCGAACACCGGCGGCTTGCCGAACACGGTGTCGAGCGTGACCGCCTCGAGCGGCACGAGCACCGGCGCGTCGGTCGCGAGGTCGCGGCCCTCGACCCACTTCCAGGTCGCGCCGAGCTCGAGCCGCTTGCGCGGGCGCGCGAGCCGGCGGACGTCGATCGCGCGATCGCGCAGCGTGCGCCACGAGCCGCGCACGGTCGGCAGCGCGACGTGCTCGGCGGTCCACGTCTCGAGGCTCTCCATCAACGCGCTGACCCGCGCGGCGTCGGGCGTCAGGCCCTTGCCCTGCTGCGTCGACAGCGAGCGGCCCATCGGCCGGATCGCCGCGAACACCGGGATGCCGAGCGTATCGAGCCCGGTCAGCTCGGCGATCCGCGTGATGCCGGCGCGCCGCATCGCCGGCGAGAACCGCCGCCACGTCGCGTCGAGGGTCGCGGCGCGGTGCGTGCCGTCACGCAGCACGGTGCTCGCTTCGAGCGGTTGGCCGGCGAAGCGGAGCGCCATGACGAGGCGCCGAGCATACTGCTACGATTGCGCTCGTGCGTGCCCTCGCTCTGATTCTGATCGCGATCACCCTGGGCTGCGGCGCCGGTGGCGAGTACGCCAAGAGCACGCGTACCGAAGGCGACGTCGATCGCGGCGAGACCAACGGCCGGATGTTCGACTTCGTCTCGAACAAGCCCGAGGGCGACGACTGGCAGATCCGGATCCGCGGCAGCTCGATGTGGGCCAGCTACTCGAACGAGGACGCGTCCGATCCGCTCGGCAGCGTCAACCTCGATGCGAAGGAGACCGCGAAGGTCTGGAAGCTGATCGACGCACTCCACATCGAGGATCGCAAGAAGGGCAAGAAGGACGAGGACGAGGGCTACGTCCAGATGCAGCTGCGCGAGCCCGGTGGCGAGGAAGGCCACGACATCAAGACGATCTACGTGTCGCGCGCGACCGCCGACGACGACGTGATCGAGCTCGCCGAGTACCTGCGCAAGCTGATCTCGAAGTACCACAAGGAGAAGCCGAACTTCTGATCGCTACATCGCGTCGGGGTCGGCCTCGCGCTCGAGCACGTTCGACCACCGCAGGTAGAACAGCAGGTACGGATCGGTCAGCACGAGGACCTGGTCGCGCTCGTCCCACTCGAGCGGCGGTCCGCTCGCGGCCGCGAACCCGCTCGCGATCTGCGAGATCGCGCCGCACGTCCGGACGATGCTCGCGCCGTCGGGGTGCTCGCTGCCCTTGCACAGCTCCTCCATCCGGCGGGTCAGCTCGGGGTACTCGAACGTCAGGCGTGGCGGATCCATCGCGATCGCGCGCAGCAGCGTCAGGTAGACGTCCCCGGTCCGGCCGTCGCGGTGCTGGTACTTCTTGCGCTGATCCGGCCGCGCCTTCGGGCCCGAGATCAGCGCGCGCACGAGCGACCGGAAGTCGACCGTGCACGACGTCAGCCACAGGATCTGCTTGCGCGCCGCCTCGTCGAGCGTGACCGCGCGCGGCGGCACGAGCGTCTCGTGGACCCCGAGCTCGTTGCACATCCACAAACAGATCGACTGCATCAGCTGCGGCGAGCCCGCGGCCTCCTGCGCGAAGATCCCGAGCGAGATCGAGTCGACGTTGATCCCGAGCAGCTCGCAGCCGAGGCGCGGGATCTCGAGCAGGTCGCGGCGGTTCCAGTAGTCGATGTCGACCGCGAGCACGCGGCCGCGCAGCTCGGGCAGCGCGCGCACGACGTTGTCCGCGCGATGCGGCACGCTCGCGACGCAGATCCGGACGCCGCGGCTCGCCGCATCCTTGAGCTGCTGCGCGACGTCGCCCTGGATCGCCGCCGGGATGTAATGGAAGTCGTCGAGCAGCACGGTGTACTGCGTGGCGGCGAGCTCCTGCACGACCTGCGGCAAGCCACGGCGGTTCACCGTCGCCTGCGTGGTGTCGACGGTGCCGGTGCCGCTCTGCGAGCCGTGCCGCGTCGACGCGCCGGTACCCGACACACCGATCTGCACGGTCTTGTCGCTCGCGGTGCCCTCGGTCGTCGAGTCCGCGTGGCTCGCCGTCATCGAGTGCGGCTCGCCCCACCAGTCGAGCACGCGCTCCCAGAGCTGGTCCGGCGTGCGCACCGACGCGCCGCTGACCGTGATCAGGTTGTCCTCGCCGACGACGCGCTGGACGAGCACCGTCTTGCCCGCCTTCGAGGGCCCAGAGACCGACGCGATCTGCGTGCTCGTCTGCGTCCACTGCTTGAGCAGACGCTCGTGGTGGTGCTCGTTGCGCGGCACGTACGTGTGCGTCGGGAACGAGGTCGGCGTGAACACCTCGGCGGCAGAGAGGCGCGGCATGCGCGCATTATCGTCGCGGACTCTGACAGCTGTCGCGCGAGCGCACAGCCCGCCCGCAGAACCGAGCCGCGGCGCGCGGACCACGGAAGGACGGCCGATCGACCGCTGCAATGTCCCGAGAATTCTGCGGCCGTGGCGGATCGCTCTTGAGGCCGGCGGCACACGCATTGCTGTCGCTGGTGTCCATGACCGAGCTGCAGCTGCTGGATGCGTTCGACCCCAACGTCGAGCCACTCTGGCGGGCACTCGAGCAGGAAGCGAAACCTTCTTACTTCCTGTCGTGGGCGTGGATCGAGAACTGGCTCGCGTCGCTCCCTGCCGAGGAGGCGCCGCCGCTCGCGGCCGTGACCGATGACGGCGCGCTCGTCGCCGCGTGCTTCCTCGGCCGCCGCGAGGTCCGCCGGCATGGCGTGGTGAAGAGCTCGATGCTCTACCTCAACACGACCGGGAACGAGCGCTGCGATGATCTGTGCATCGAGCACAACGGCATCCTGCGCTCGCCGAGCGCGCGCGTCGGCCTCGATACCGTGATCGGCCTTCTGCCCGATGGCTGGGACGAGCTGCACCTGCCCGCCGTCGATCGCAGCGTGCTGTCCGAGCTCGGCTCGCTCGACGGCAAGCTGCGCGTCCGGATCGAGCGCGAGGCGGCGGCGCCGTTCGTCGATCTCGAGCTCGTGCGCGCGATCCCCGGCGGTTACCTGTCGCTCGTCACGCCCGCGATCCGCGGCCTGATCCGGCGCTCGCAGCGCGAGGTCGGCCCGGTCGACATCGAGGCGGCGACCGACGAGGCGCACGGCCTCGACATCCTCGACGAGCTGAGCCGGCTCCAGCGCGAGCAGCGCGGCACGAGCGCGTTCGACGATCCGTGGTTCGCGGGTGTCCATCGCCGGCTCGTCCGGCAGCGGATCGGCCACGGCGACATCCAGCTCGTCCGGCTGCGCGCGCACGGCCACACGATCGGCTGCCTCTATAACTTCGCGTACGCCGGCCGCGTGATCGTCTACCAGAGCGGGCTCGCGCGGTTCTCGGATCCGCACATCCGCCCCGAGCTGATGTGCCACGTCGCCGCGATCGAGAGCAATGCCGAGGCCGGGCTCGCGATCTACGATCTGGTCGCGTGCGACAGCCTCGAGAAGCAACGGATCGCGACCGGCGACACTCGCCTGCTGTGGCTGCGCGTCCAGCGCAAGCTCGCTCGCTTCTCGGTCGAGAACACCTTACGTGGATGGAAAGATGTCCTCCGTCGCTGGCGCCAACGCCGCACCGACGTCGGTGTACCATCCCACGCATGACGCTGGTCGGCCCGTCGTGACCGAGGCCTCCGAGTCCCCGGGCGACGAGGAACCGAAGCACGAGCGTCACCTGGCGAGCCACATCTTCAACATCGTGGTGATGGTGATCGGCGGCATCGCGCTCGCGTGGATGCTGCACAACATGGGCTGGACCGCGCTGCGCGACATCGTCAGCAACGTCGGCTGGTGGTTCGGCGTGATCCTCGCGCTCGATCTCGCGTCGCTGTGCATGGATGCGGCGGCGCTCCACGCGTTCATGCGGCCCGAGGCCCGGATGATCAAGTATCCGCGCGTGCTCGGCGCGCAGGCGAGCGGCCGCGCGATCAACGTGCTGACGCCGGGCGGCGCGCTCGGCGAGGCGACGAAGCTGACGATGCTGATGACGCACGCGCCGCGCGATCGCGTGCTGTCGTCCGTCGTGCTGCTCAACCTGAGCCAGTTCTATCTGTCGGTCGCCGTGATGATCATCGGCACGCCGATCATGTTCCTGCTCGTCGATCTGCCGCGCGACTACAAGATCATGGTCGCGATCGGGTTCGCGGTGCTCGTGCCGCTGATGGTGATGCTCGGGTTCATGATCCAGCGCGGCGCGGTGTCGACGCTGATCGGGCTCGTGCGGCGGACGCGGATCATCTCCGACGAGCGCGCGAAGAGCTGGAAGGAACGGCTGCGCGAGGTCGATCGCCACATCAGCGAGCTGCAGCGGCATCGCAGCGCCGGCACGTGGAAGGGGCTGCTGTGGGTGCTCGGCTCGAAGCTCGTCACGTACACGTCGACGATGCTGCTGCTCCACACCGCCGGTGTTCACGTCACGCCCGCGCTCGTCGTCGGCGTGCTGTCGGTCGGTGTGCTGATCCAGTGGGTGTCGCAGATCGTGCCGATGGGCCTCGGCCTGCAGGACGGCGGCAACTACGCGCTGTTCGATCTGCTCGGCGCGTCGGGCGCGCATGGCATGGCGGTCACGATGGTGAACCGCGCGCGCAGCATCATCGTCGCGGTGCTCGGGCTCGGCGCGATGGCCGTGATGCACACGATCAACCGGCTCGCGCTCGCACGCATGCACCGCAAGCTGCGCGAGCTACGCGAGCGCGCAGCAGCCGCCGACGAGCGGGAAGCCAGCCCGGCGCAGTGAGCGACGGATGGTGATAGCGTCGCTGCCATGCACGTCGTCGTCACCGGAGCGAATCGTGGGATCGGCCTCGAGCTGGCGCGTCAGCTGCGTGCGCGCGGCGACACCGTCGACGCCGGTGTGCGCGATCCGGCGCACGCGCCCGAGCTGCACGCGATCGCGGGCGTTCGGGTCCACCGCGTCGACGTCACCGATCAGGCCACGGTCGACGCGCTCGCGACCGCGCTCGACGGTGCCGCGATCGATCTCGTGATCAACAACGCCGGCGTGTATGGCGGCTCGCGCCAGAGCCTGCGCGGCGTCGACTTCGCGGACGCGTTGCACACGTTCGACATCAACGCGCTCGGTGCGCTGCGCGTGAGCCTCGCGCTGCTGCCGCACGTCCGGCGCGGCCAGGGCAAGAAGCTCGTCCACGTGACCTCGGGCATGGGCTCGATCGAGGACAACGGCACCGGCGGGTTCTATGCGTACCGGATGTCGAAGGCCGCGCTCAACATGATGTCGCGCTCGCTCGCGGTCGACCTGCGGCCCGAGGGCATCGCGTCGTACGTGATCAACCCGGGCTGGGTGCAGACCGACATGGGCGGGGCCGGCGCGCCGACGCCGGTCGACGTCGCGGTGCGCGCGATCCTGCGCGAGATCGACAAGGCGACGCTCGCGGACAGCGGCGCGTTCCTCGACTACAAGGGCGGCCGCTATCCGTGGTGATCACATCGCGTGCGCGAGCCGGTGCAGCTCGTCGCGCATCGCGCTGGCATCTCGCGCGCGCCAGCGCCGGCCGTGGCCGGGCAGCACGAGCGTGAAGTCGTACGCCGCGAGGTGCTCGACCGAGCGCCGCTGCGCCGGCCACGAGTACCAGCAGACGTCGCGCCCTGCCTCGAGCCCGGTCTCGTCGTCGTTCGCCCACAGGTGATCGCCGGTGAACAGCACGTCGCGATGCAATAGCGCGACGCTGCCGCGCGTGTGCCCGGGGACGGGGATCACGTGCAGGTCGTCGGCGAGCGCGGTCTCGCCGTCGACGATCCGCTCGCAGTCGCGGGTGTCGCGGGTGACGTCGTCGCGGTGGATCACGCGCTCGCAGCCAAACCGCGCGCGCCACTTCGCGTGATCGGCGACGTCGTCGCGATGCGTGAGCACCATCGTCGCGATCCCGCCGAGCTCGGCGATCCGGTCGACGAGCGGCGCCGCGGCGCGCGGTGAATCGACGAGCACGTTGCCGCCGGGCCGCACGATCAGGTAGCTCGCCGCGCCGTACGAGTCGGCGCTCGCGTAGCCGCAGAAGTAGACCGCCGCCGGCGCGGCCTCGGCGATCGGCTCGGGAAACGCGCGCGCCGCGACGCGGACCTCGGCGCCGCGATCGACGCGGCTGCCGATCGAGCTCGTCGGACACGTCACGAGCGCCATCAGCGCGCGCGGTCGCTCGCCGTCGTCGGGCTGGTGCATGACATACGACTGGCCGCTGCGATCGGTACGCGCGAACACCGCGGGCGCGAGCTGGCGGCACAGATCGCAGTCGATGCACGTCGCGTCGACGAACAGCTCGCCGGGCGTGTTGTCCGCGATCGCATCGGCCTCGCGCGCCATGCGCACAGTATGGCCGGCTATTTGTCGTGCGCGATGCCGTGCTGGTCGAGCAGCTTGTAGAGCTGGCTGCGATGCATCCCTAGCGCGCGCGCCGCGACGCTGACCACGCCGTTCGCGCGCTCGAGCGCGGCGGTGATCGTCGCCTTGTCGAGCGCGAGCGGCGCGGCATGGCGCGGGCGTTCGACCGCGGTCTCGCTCGACACGCTGCCGAGCGGCAGGCCGGCGGCTTCGGGTAGATCCTCGACGCGGACGACGGCGCGCCCGGCGGTCACCGCGTGCGCGGCGGCGGCCCGGATCGACGCGCGCAGCTCGCTGATGTTGCCGGGCCACGACCGCAGGCAGCAGGTCTCGAGCAGCTTCGCGTGCGGCGTCAGCGCGCGGCCGGAGCGCTCGGCGTGATCCGCGATCTCGCGCTGGACGAGCCGCGCGATGTCGACCCGCCGCGACCGCAGCGGCGGCAGCGAGACGGTCGTCGTCGCGATGCGGCGAACCAGATCGTCGCGCAGCTGGCCCTCGGAGATCGCCGCACGCAGCTCGTGGCCGCCGGCGACGATGCCGACGCGATCCGCCTTTGCCTTGCCGGTGTCGAGCAGCTGGACGAGCGCGCGCTGTGCGGAGCCCGCGAGGTCCGCGAGATCGTCGAGGAACAGCGTGCCGCCCTGCGCGAGCTGGTACTGGCCGATCGTGTCGACGATGCCCTTCTTGCCGCCGAACAGCAGCCGGTCGGCGACGCCGTCGGGGATCGCGGCGCAGCTGACCGCGACGAACGGTCCGGCCCGGCGCGGACCGGACTCGTGGTACAGGCGCGCGGCGACGTCCTTGCCCGAGCCAGGCTCGCCGAGCAGCAGCAGCGTGTCGGCCGCGGCGCACCGCCGGATCTGATCGTAGGCGCGCGCGAGCTCGGGCCCGACGACGCCAGCGCTCGCCGCGCCGGCCTCCGCGGTGTGGCCGCGGCCATCGGCGAGCAGGACGAACACGGTGTGGCCCAGGCGCAGCACGAGGTCGCCGCGGCGCCGGATCTCGCGCGTGATCCGCTCGCCGTTGACGTACGTGCCGTTGCGGCTGTCGAGATCGCGGACGATCCACAGCCCGCGGTCCCACTTGACGGTCGCGTGGTCGCGACTCATCCGCTCGTCCGCGACCTCGCGGCTCACCCCGGTCGCCGCGATCCGGCGCCCGAGCTCGGCGGTCGCGGGCAGGACGAGGCTCGCCGCCTGCGTCCCCGAGGCGACCATCACGATCGCGGGCGCGGCGGTCAGGTCTTCCGGCGGATCGACGAGCGGGTCGCTCGGCACCGTGGAAATCTACCGCGTTCCGGTACGGCTGCGAGGTTCCCGCAGACGATCGCGCGAGCCGCGCATCGCGTGCGGCGGTGTTACGATGCCGCGAAAATGGGCTTCGATCCGTACGGCGTCGCGCTGCGGAGCGTGTTGTATCCGGCGTGGGAACGGTTGCGCGGCCGCCCGACGTTCGACCTGCTCGCGATGCTGCGGCAGTCCGAGCGCGCGAGCCTCGACGAATTGACCGCGGTCCGCACCGGCTACCTGCGCCGGCTCGTCCGCCACGCGTACCAGCACACGAAGCACTATCGCCAGGCGTTCGACACGATCGGCCTGCACCCCGACGACATCAGGCGGTTCGAGGACATCACGAAGATCCCGCTCTTGCCGCGCGCGCTCGCGCAATCGACCGTCGAGGAGCGCACCGCGCCGTGGCCCGAGGTCGCGGTGTCCAAGACGACGAGCGGTTCGACCGGCCAGCCGCTCGAGGTTCGCTACTCCGCCGAGTCGCGGCACTGGCGCGATGCGATCAAGTGGCGCGGGTACGGCTGGGGCGGCTACGAGATGGGCGACAAGGCGATGCACCTGTGGGGCGTGCCGGCGATCGCGCCGACCCGGTTCATGCGCGCCAAGCTCGCGCTCGATCACCGGCTGCGCCGCGACGTGTTCGTCAACTGCATGGTGCGGTCGAAGGAGCGGCTGCTCGACATGGTGCACACGATCGTGCACGTGCGCCCGAAGATCATCGCCGGCTACGCGCAGGCGATCGCGGACCTGGCGCGGTTCGTCAACGCCGAGGGCCTGCGCACGTGGGACACGATCCCGGTGATCTACGGCGCGGAGCGGCTGTGGCCGCACGATCGCGCCGACGTCGCGCAGG
The DNA here is from genome assembly GCA_035715365.1 of Kofleriaceae bacterium. Lineage (GTDB taxonomy): Bacteria > Myxococcota_A > Polyangia > Haliangiales > Haliangiaceae > JABFXX01. The sequence goes on from DASTLB010000019.1 coordinate 295,425, forward strand.
CGTTCGGCCCGGCGGTGTTCGAGACCTACGGCTGCCGCGAGTTCATGCTGATGGGCGCCGAGTGCGAGCACCACGACGGGCTGCACGAGCAGGTCGAGAACCTCGTCGTCGAGATCCTCGTCGCCGAGCCCGACGGCACGATGCGGCCGGCGCGTCCCGGCGAGCAGGGCGAGGTCGCCGTCACCGATCTGCACAACCTCGCCTGCCCGTTCCTTCGCTACCTCACCGGCGACCTCGCGATCGCGCGCGAGCCGACGCCGTGCCCGTGCGGCCGCACGCTGCCGCGGTTCGGGCCCGTCGAGGGCCGCGTCACCGACACGATGCGCGACGCCGACGGCAACCCCGTCGAGGGCATCCTGTTCAACATCCTGTTCCTCAACATGGCGAAGCACACGCGCCAGTTCCAGGTGATCCAGCGCGCCGACAAGCGCGTGACGCTGCGGATCGTGCCGGTCGGCAACCACCTCGATCCCGGCGCCGAGGCGCTGATCCGCGAGTTCGTCGCCAAGCACCTGCGCGGCATCCCGCTCGACATCGAGATCGTGCCGGAGATTTCGCTGACCCGGGCCGGCAAGCTGCGCCGCGTGATCGTCGAGAAGTCGAACTGATCGCGCTACGATGACCGCGTGAGCGACGCCGTGTTCCCCGTCACCCGCACGTCGGCGATCGCCGATCTCGTGAGCGGGGATCCCGAGCGGCGCGCGCGCAGCCTCGACATCGTGGTGCGCGGTTACTGGAAGCCGGTCTACAAGTACATCCGGCTGCGCTGGGCGAAGACCACCGAGCACGCCGAGGATCTGACGCAGTCGTTCTTCGAGACCGCGATCGATCGCGACACGCTCGCCGCGTACCAGCCGTCGCGCGGCCGGTTCCGCACGTTCCTGCGCACCTGCCTCGATCGCCACGTGATCGATCAGCATCGCCGGACGGTCGCGGCCCGCCGCGGCGGTGCCCACGCGCACCTCGACTTCGCGACCGCCGAGGCCGAGCTCGCCGCGAGCGGCAAGTCGACCGACCCCGAGCAGGTGTTCGATGCCGAGTGGCTGCGCCACCTGATGCAGCTCGCGCTCGAGCGGCTCGACGACAGCTTCGCGTCGCGCGGCAAGCCGATCCACGCGCAGCTGTTTCGCGACTCGCACCTCGGGGACGCCAAGCCGTCGTACGCCGAGCTCGCGGCGCGCTACGGCTGCTCGGTCACGGACGTGACGAACTGGCTACATGTCGCGAAGCGCGAGTTCCGCCGGGTCGCGCTCGAGCTCCTGCGCGAGCTCACGATCGACGACGAGGACTACGCCGCCGAGGCACGCGCGGTGTTCGGGCTCGACGTCAAGGAGCCCTGAACCGAGCCGCGATTTTGTGACCTGGCTGTCGCGAGGCGCGTGTTATGACGCCCGCCGGAGGCGACGGCTCGCATGACTCGGATCGCGATCGTGGGCGGAGGAGCCGCCGGGATGGGCGCCGCGAAGGTGCTGCTCGACGCCGGGCTCGACGTGACGCTGTTCGAGGAGCTGCCGCGGCTCGGCGGCCACTGCTTCGCGGTGCCGGTGCCGCACGGCAAGCGCACGATCCTCGTCGACGCCGGCGTCAGCGACTTCAACCGCGCGAGCTCGCACGAGGTCCGCAAGTTCATGCGCGAGCTCGGGCTCGGCGTCCAGCCGGTGACCCAGGACTCGACGTGCTCGACGATCGATGGCCACCCGGTGTGGACCACGAAGGGCGGGATCCGGCGCGTGATCGATCAGGGACCCGCCGGTGTCCAGGACGAGGAGCGGTTCTTCGCCGACATCGATCTGTTCCAGGCGACTGCGGTCGAGGTCACCGCCGAGGCGCGGTTCTCGGAGTGGTCGGCGCGGCGCTACCTCGACGAGTACGACTACGGCCCGGACTTCCGGCGCTGCTTCTTCAACCCGCGCGCCGGCGGCTCGTTCCCGATGCCGGATCGCGATCCCGAGGACTACTTCATCCGCCCGCTCGTCGCGTACTGGCAGATGGACGGGCTGGTCGGCGCCGGTCCCGCGGAGCGCATGGTCGTCGATCACGGCATGCACGCGTGGCCGGCGGCGTTCCACATCTGGTTCGAGCAGCATCGCGGCACGCTGCGCACGAACACGCGGGTCGTCGGCATCGCGCGGCGGCCGCGCGGCATCCGCATCCGGCTCGAGACCGGCGACGGCGCGCACGAGTCGCTGTGGTTCGATCATGTCGTGCTCGCGGCAAGCCCGCACGCGATCCGCTCGATGCTCGAGGATCCGAGCGCCGACGAGGCGATGCTGCTCGGCGCGTTCCAGTGGCAGCGCGCGCGGGTCGCGGTGCATCGCGACGTCGAGTACGTGTCGTCGGATCCGTCGCTGATCGCCGCGTACAACTACGTGATCGGCGACCGCGATCAGCCCGAGACGCGACCGACCGTGACGCTGTACCCGCGCCGGCTCGCGAACCTGACCGACGCACCGAACGACGTGTTCGTCACGATCAACCCGCACCGCGCGGTGCGCGACGTGATCGCGAACCGGTTCTTCGTGCATCCCGCGCTCGCGCGGCCGCACGACGTCACGACGCGCCGGCTCGCCGAGCTGCAGGGCTCGTCGAACACGTGGTTCGCCGGGGGCTGGCTGCGCGTGCCGCACGTCCACGAGCAGGCGCTGTCGAGCGGCCTCGAGGTCGGGGCCGATCTGATCGCGGCACTCGCGTCGAGCGCGTCGACCGTGCGCCGCAACCCGCGCCGCGGCTACGTCGATGCGCTGCGCGAGTCGCCGATCTTCGCGTCACTCGATGCGTGCCTGCTCGAGGAGATCCGGGTCAGCGCGCGGCCGTTCGAGGCGCCGCTCGGCCAGGTGCTGACGCGCGAGGGGCTGCCATCGCCGGGGATGTTCCTCGTGATGTCCGGCGAGGCAGTCGGCACGCGCGGCGGCCGGCTCGTCACGCGCGCCGGCGCGGGCAGCCTCGTCGGCGAGCTGTCGATCCTCGACGGTGGACCGGCGCCGCTGTCGTTCGTCGCGCGGACTCCGATCACCGGCTGGTTCTTCGATCGCGAGGCGATCGAGCAGCTGCGCCGCGAGACCAGCGCCGGCGCGTTCGCGTTCCTCGATCAGATCGCGCGCACCCAGATGAAGGTGTGGCGCGAGCTGCTCGAGCGCCGGTGGGGCAGCGTCGCGCCCGCGGATCCGTCCGCGTGGAGCGGCGCGCACCTGATCGGGCCGGCCGGCGCGTTCCTCGAGAGCCTGCAGCTGCCCGAGTCGGCGCGGCTGCGCGCGCTGCTCTGGGAGTTTCCGGCCGGCACGGTCGTCGTGCGCGCCGGCGAGGCGAGCCACCGGTTCCTGATCGTCACCCAGGGCCAGATCGACGTCACCGCCGCCGACGGCACCCCGCTCGTCGAGGCCGGCGCCGGCGACATGCCCGGCGTGCTCGCCGTGATCGACGGCGGCCGCCAGCCGTTCAGCTTCGTGACGCGCGAGCCGACGATCGCGGCGGTCGTCGACGCGGATCGGTTCCGCGAGCTGCGCTACGGCGGCAGCAAGCTCGCCGCGACGCTCGTGCCGCGGATCCACAGCTACCTCGTGCAGCGCTACCGGCCGCTGCTCGATGCCGTGATCAGCGACGACGACGAGACGGTCGTCGACCGCTACATCCTGTAGCCGGTCACACGAGCCCGCGCTCGAGCAGCGCGTGCTCGACCATCGCGCGCGCGTCGGTCGCGACGATCTCGCCGTGCGCCATCACGATGCGCTCGAAGTCCCACGCGAGGATCTCCGCCATCGAGCGCTTGAATGCGGCCTCGTCCTCGACCCAGCGCTTCCACATCTTCATCATCGCGAACCGCTTGTGGACCCCGAGCGCCCGCAGCGCGATCGGCGACAGCGCGCCCTCCGGCTCGAGGATGTGGAAGAACAGATCGGCGGTGTACAGCGTCTGGCTCGGCCGGTGAAAGAACACGATCTCGTTGCGCTTGGGCGCGCCCTCGACGATCGCGAAGTCGAGCTGATCGTGATGCGGCCACGCATCGAGGCCGAACACGCGCACGCTGCGCAGGGTCGGCAGCTTGTCGGTCAGCCCGGGCGGCACCCAGATGTCGCGCGGCTGCATGACGTCGGCGGCGTGCTGGAGGTGAAGGTGATGCAGCAGGCTCGGCGCCACGAGCGTGGTCAGGTCGCGGCCGACCGCGGCGCGCTCCTCGTCGGTGCCGACCGGCGAGATCAAGATGCTGTCCTCGTCGGACTCGACGAGCATCGAGCGCAGCGGGATCGTGACGCCCGGGATGAGCTTCAGCGACGACTCGAAGAACCGAGCCCTCGAGCCCACGAGCGAGAGCGTGGGCGCCTGCGCACGCAGGCCCGAGATCTGATCCACGGAGTTGCGAGGCTTTTCCGTCGAGATCGCCATGACAGCCCTCCTGGGGCGTCCGGAGTTGCATTCCTCGTACCGCCTCCGAGAGACCGTCTCACCGAGCTATCGGCGGTCCGCGAGCGCGGCGACCGCGGCGAGCAGCTCGCCGGGCTCGATCGGTTTCGTGACGTGGTTGTGATAGCCGGCGAGCATCGCGCGCGTGCGGTCCTGCATGCTCGCGAACGCCGTGAGCGCGACCGCGGGCGTGCGGCCGCCCTGCTCGTTCGGCAGCGCGCGGACGCGTCGGATCAGGTGGTAGCCGTCCTGCTCCGGCATGCCGATGTCGGACACGAGGACGTCGGGATGCTCTCGCACGAGCGCGTCGAACGCGTCCGCGGCGTTGCTCGCGGTGGTCACGCGAGCCTGGCAGCGCGCGAGCAGCGTGCGCACGTACTCGCGCGTGTCGTCGTCATCGTCGACGACAAGCACGTGGATGCCGGCGATCGCGGCCGGCGACTCGATCGGTGTCAGCGCGTCGGGCTCGTCGCGCGACGGCCGGCGCTCGCGCTCGACGTGGATCGGCAGCCGCACCGTGAACGTCGCGCCGGTGCCGGGACCGTCGCTGTCGGCACGGACCTCGCCACCGTGTGCCGCGACGACGTACTTGACGATCGACAGCCCGATCCCGAGGCCGCCGAGCTTGCGCGCGGTGCCGCCCTCGGCCTGGCGGAATTGCTCGAACACGTGCGGCAGAAACTCGCGCGGGATCCCGGCGCCGGTGTCGCGCACGGTGATCACGACCGAGCCATCGTCGCGGCCGACGTGCAACGTCACCGTGCCGTCGCGCTTCGTGAACTTGACCGCGTTCGACAGCAGGTTCCACACGACCTGCTGCAGCCGCTGCGCGTCGCCGCAGACCTGGCCGGTGAAGTCGAGCGCGACCTCGAGCCGCACGCCCTTCGCCTCGGCGGATGGCCGGATCGTGTCGACGCCGGCACCGACGAACGCCGCGACATCGGTCGGCACGCGCTCGAGCTCGAGCTTGCCGGACACGATGCGGCTGACGTCGAGCAGATCCTCGATCAGCTGCGCCTGGACGCGCGCGTTGCGCTCGACGGTCTCGAGCGCGCGCTCGTGGCGCTCGGCCGGCAGCATGCCGGAGCGCAGCATGTGCATCCAGCCGAGGATCGCGGCGAGCGGCGTGCGCAGCTCGTGGCTGACGACCGCGAGGAACTGATCCTTCAAGAGGTTCGCCTGTTCGGCTTGCTCGCGCGCTCGCTTCTCCGCCTCGAGCAGCTGCGCGCGCTCCGCCTCGGCGGCCTGCTGGCCGCGCAGGTCGCGCGTGATCGTCGCGATCGCGGTGACCTGGCCGGCCGTATCGCGCAGCGTGAACACCGTGCACGAGACCGGGATCTCCTCGCCGGTCGTGCGATGCAGCAGCAGCACGTCGCCGGTCGCCTGGCCGCGCTCGAGCGCGGTGCGCAGCACGTTGTCGCGGAACTGCTCGCGCTGGCGCTCGACGACGTAGTCGATCACCGGCAACGCGCGCGCGGCGTCGACATCGGGCAACCCGACGAGCGCGAGCCCGGCGCGGTTCAGGAACGTCGGCATGCCGTCGAGGTTCGCGATGCCGACGAAGTCCGGCGCGGCATCGAGCACGCGCGCGAGCTGTTCGACCTGCGTGCGCGCCTCGCGCTGGGCCGTGACATCGATCAGCGTCACGACGGCGCCGGTGATCGCGTCGCCGACGCGGATCGGCGCGGCGGACGCGAACATCGTCCGGTCTTCGCCGTCGCGCGTGCGGAGCACCATCTCCATGCGCGTCGGATCGCCGCGCAGCGCGCGCTGGAACGGCGTGTGGCTCGGCTCGATCACCTCGCCGGACGGGGTGTGCGGCGCGAGCTCGTCGGTCAGCGTCGGATGCGGTCGCATCAGATCCGCCGGTGTCGAGTAGCCGAGCAGCTCGCGCGCCGCCGAGTTGACGCGCTTGAAGCCGGTCGCGTCGCCGGCGACCACGGCCTCGGGGAACGACTCGAACATCGCCTGCAGCTCGGCATTCGCGGCGCTCACCTGCTGGCGCGCGCGGACCTCGAACGTGACGTCGATCGAGACGATCACGATGCTCTCGACCGACTCGTCCGCGCCGATCAGCGGCTGCGCGACGTAGTTGAACCAGGCCTCGACGAGCTCGCCGTTCGGACCCGTCGGATGCATCGCGCGCTCCTCGAGCCCGACGTACGGCACGCCGGTCGTGCGCACGGCATCGAGCCGGTGGCGCGCGACCTCGACCGCGAGCTCGGGCAGCGCGACGAACAGCGGCTTGCCGAGCACCTCGTCGATCCGGCGACCCCACTGCGCGCACATCCGGTCGTTCGCGAGCTCGATCACGTGCTCCGGTCCGCGCACGATCGCGATCGGCACCGGAACCTGCTCGAGCACCTCCTGCAGCCAGTGGCTCGTCCGCTCGGCCTCGGCGCGCGCTCGCTCGGCCTCGCGAAACAGATCCTCGCGCTCGGCTTCGGCGTGGACCTGCTGTGTGATGTCGTTGCCGGCGACCAGCACGCCGATCGTGGCGCCGTTGCGATCGCGGATCGGCTGATAGACGAAGTCGATGATCACCTGCTGGCGCGCGCCGCCGCGCTCGAGCTCGAGCGCCATCTGCCGGCCGACGAACGGCTCGCCACTCTCGTACACGCGATCGAGCAGCGCGAACCACTCCGGCCCGATGTCCGGAAACGCGTCGCGGATCGTGCGGCCCAGCAGCGAGCGCTGGCCGACGAGCTCGAGGTACGCCGCGTTCGCGAGCTCGACGATGTGCTCGGGGCCGCGCAGCAGGCAGAGAAAGCCCGGCGCCTGCTCGAACACGCTCAGCAGGTGACCGAGGTTCGCGAGCAGCTGCTCGTTGTGCTCGGCAGCGCTCTCGGCGCGATCGAGCACGCTCGCCGCGACCTGCGGTGTCGTCGCGCCGCGATCGCGCTCGTCACGTGCGAGCTCGGTGACATCGACCGTGTGCTGCAGGATCATCGCGACCTCGCCGTCGCGGTCGAACAGCGGCGTGTGGGTCGCGCTCCAGAACCGATCCTCGAGCCGGCCGTTCACCGGGATCCGGTACGGGATCAGCGGCAGCACGTCGCGCTGCCCGGTCTCGAGCACGCGCAAGAATGACGCCTCGAGCCGGCGCGCGCTCTCGTTGTTCGGATCCTCGGGATCGTGCGGGAACAGATCGAAGATCCGCCGGCCGATCAGCTCGCCGCACGTTCGCCCGACCGTCTCGCAGTACGCAGAATTCGCAGCGACGTAGCGGAGCTCGCGATCGAGCACCATGTACGGGTTCGGCGATGCTTCGAACAGCGCAGCATAGTCGACCACGGCGTCTGGATATCGCGCGGATCGACGACGTGCACGGCAGCGAGCCGCGTCTCACCGGGGCCTGATTACAGCTTGCGCAAGATCAGCAGGCCACGCTCCAGCTCGGCGACGTAGATCAGCCCATCGACGAGCCGGATGCCGAGCGCGCCCTCGAAGGCGCCGCCCGGCGCGGTCTCGGGATCCCACGTGTTGAAGTGCGCGACCTCGCGCGGCTGCGTCGGATCCGACATGTCGACGATGCGAACGCCGTCCTGGTAGTACGCGATGTACGCGAGGTTGTCGTGGAGCTCGAAGTTGTGGATGCCGACCTCGGGTCGGCTCTGGTACTTGCCGATCACCGTCATGTACGTCGGTGAGCTCGGGTCGCCGTCGAACACGCGCATGAACGCGCCGCCGTCGGGCGTGCCGGTCATGCCCTCGTCGCCGTGCAGGTACACCGCGCGCCCGCCCGCCGCGCCGACCCAGCCCGCGTGGCTGTACGACGTCTGCAGCCGGCCGACCTCGACGGCGGACGTCAGCCCGGCCGCGGTGTCGATCGCGACGACACCGGCGGTCGTGTTGTTCGCGTAGATCCGCGTGCCATCGACGGTGAGATCGTGGATCCCGGCCTGCTCGCCGGGCACGACCGCGGCGCCGAGCCGCATCGGGTTCGTCGGATCGGTGACGTCGTACTTCGGGATCTGGTCGGTGTACGTCGCGAGGTAGAGCATCGTCTTCGGGCCCTCGATCGCGATCTGCAGCGAGTGCGAGTACTCCGGGAGCTCGCCGAGCACGACCGGCGCCGCCGGGTTCGTGACATCGATGAACTTCGTGTTCTCCTGCTCGATCGGCGACACGTACGCGACGACCTTCGTCGCGCTGCGCACGATGCGGACGTCGTTGAACGCGCCCGGCACCGACGCGACGTGCACCGGCGCCGCCGGATTCGCGACCGAGATAATATCGAGCCCGTTCTGGCCGACGACGTACGCGGTGCCCGCGTCGACGACCACGTTGTAGCCGATCACGTCGTGATCGGGCGCCATGCCGAATTCGCCGACGAGCTCGATGCCCTCGGCCGGCGCGTCCTTGAGCCCGAACCGCGTCCCGACCTCGGGGAAGATCGCCTCGCCGCGATCGGTGTCGAACCGCCCGGTCACCGCCGCGAGCGTGCCGTCCGGCTGCATGCACGCGGCGAACGCGGATGCGAACTCGAACGTGCCGCTGTCGGTCTGGAACCGCGCGAACGTGCGGTGGTAGTAGCGCGTGCCGTCCGACCACGAGAAGAACGTGCGGCCGTCGTCGTTGATGTCGTGATCCTCCTCGCGGAAGAACGCGCGATGAAACCCGGTCTCGCACGTGCCCTCGAACTTCGGATAGTCGAACGTGAACACGCGGTCCGGTGCGTGGACGAACCACCGGCCGGGCAGATCGACGAGCCCGCCCTCGACGCAGTTCGCGAGCGGCAGCGCCATCGGATCGGCGAACGCGCCGTCGGTCGGCAGCTCGCCCTGTGGCGGCTCGCAGCTGGGCTGGTCGTCGTCGCCACTGTCATCGCTGCCGCATGCGGCGAGCGGAGCGACGACGAGGGCGAGGACGACAGGTGCCAGGCAAATCCGTTGCATAGACGGCTAGCCTAGCCGCCGAGGCCCTCGGGTGCCTCGCAAAACCACCTCGCTCGTACTGACGGTGCGAGGCGCTTCGACGTCAGACCCGCTGCGTAGGATGCACGCGATGGACACGCAGACCCGAGCCCCTGCGGTTCTCGACGACGGAACCGGCGTTTACCTGTGGGGCGGCACCGAACCGTATCGCGCTGATGAAGAGTGGGTCTTCAAGGCGATGTTTCGCTGTGATCGATGCAACCGCGCCGTGACCGTCGTTCGCTATGCCGGCGATCACGTCGAGCACCACTGGTTGCGAAGCCTTCGCACCTGCTGTCCGGGCGGATGCGCCTCGGTGACGAGCTGGCTGCCCGCGCGCTGACGCTCGGTGCACGTCAGTGCGCGTAGATCACGACGTAGATCAGCAGCCACGAGACCGGGAACGACGCGAGCAGCAGGAACAGCGGCCAGCGTCGGCGCGGTGCGTCCTGGACCACGCGCTGCGGTCGACGGGGAGCGAGATGCGTGACAGTCGCCATGGCGCGGTAACGATGCATCGCGCGTTCCGCTTGCGCGTCCGTGAATCGAGGAGGACGCTGCGGGCGTGAGCGACGTCCCGGTCGTCCCGTTCAATCCCCTCAGCCCGGAGTACCTCGCCGATCCGTATCCGACGCTCGCGAAGCTGCGCGCGGCGAGCCCGGTCGTGCGCTCGCCGTTCGGCGGCGCGCTCATGCTGACGCGCCACGACGGCGTCGATCGCCTGCTGCGCTCGCCCGCGTTCCGGACACCGCGGGGCTACCGCGAGGCGAACGATCCGATGGGTCCGCCGCGGTTCGATCCCACGGGCCCGCTGACCGCGCACCGCCGGCTGTGGCTGCTGTTCCAGGACGGCGACGCGCATGCGCGGCTGCGCAAGCTGATCATGAAGGTGTTCACCCCGCGTGCGGTGCGAGCGCTCGCGCCGCGGATCGAGGCGCTCGTCGGCGACCTGCTCGCGCCGATCTTCGAGCGCGGCACGTGCGAGGTGATCGCCGACCTCGCGTATCCGCTGCCGGCGACCGTGATCTGCGAGCTGCTCGGCATCCCCGAGGCCGATCGCGACCGCAATCGCGCGTGGGCGACCGCGATCGCGCCGACGCTCGAGCCGGTCGTCGGCGATCGCCAGCGCGAGGCCGCCGAGCAGGCGATGCGCGAGTGGGATCCGTACATCCGCGCGCTGCTCGCCGAGCGCCGCCGCAGGCCCGGCACCGCGCTGCTCGACGCGATGCTCGCGGTCGAGGACGACGGCGCGCGATTGACCGAGGACGAGATCGCGGCGAACGCGACGTTTCTGTTCCTCGCCGGCCACGAGACCACGACGAACCTGATCGGCAACGGTCTGTACGCCCTGCTCCGCCGCCCCGATCAGCTCGCGATCCTCGCCGCCGAGCCAGCGCTCGTCGAGAACGCGGTCGAGGAGCTGCTGCGGTTCGACTCGCCGGTCCAGGTCACGACGCGGGTCGCACGCGAGCCGATCGACGTCGAGGGCGTGCGCGTCGAGCCCGAGAACCTCGTCGTCGCGATGCTCGCGGCGGCGAATCACGACGAGCGCCGCTACGACCGGCCCGACGAGCTCGATGTCCGGCGCGCGGACGTCCGGCCGCTGTCGTTCGGCGGCGGCGCGCACTACTGCGTCGGCGCGGCGCTCGCGCGCCTGGAGACCACGATCGCGTTCACCCAGCTCGTGACCCGCGCGCGCACGCTCGAGCTCGTCGACGCGACCCCGGCGTGGCGGCCGTCGTTCAGCCTGCGCGGGCTCGCGCGGCTCCCGATCCGCGTCGCCTGATCACTTGACCGGAAAGCCGCGCTTCTTCAGCAGCGCCTTGACGTCCGGATCGCGGCCGCGGAACTGGCGGTACGCCTCGCTGCGGTCGGTCGAGTTGCCGGGCGCGAGGATGTACTTGCGCAGCTTGCCCGCGACCGTCGGATCGAACACGTTGCCGGCCTCGGTGAACGCCTCGCGCGTGTCCGCGTCCATCACCTCGGACCACAGGTAGCTGTAGTAGCCCGCCGAGTACGAGTCGCTCGTGAACAGGTGGTTGAACTGCGGCAGCCGGTGCCGCATCGCGACCTCCTTCGGCGCGCCGATCTTCGTCAGCGTGTCGCGCTCGAACGCGTCCGGATCGACGACACCGTCCGGCCGGGTGTGGAGCTCCATGTCGACGATCGCCGACGCGAGGTACTCGACCGTGTTGTAGCCGGTGTTGAACTTGCTCGACGCATCGATCTTCTTGACGAGCGCGTCCGGCATCGGCTTGCCGGTCTTGTAGTGCTTCGCGAACTTGTCGAGGATCGGCCGCGTCAGCACCCACATCTCGTGGACCTGCGACGGATACTCGACGAAGTCGCGCGGCGTCGTCGCGAGGCCCGGGTAGTTGACCTCGGACATCAGGCCGTGCAGCGCGTGGCCGAACTCGTGGAACAACGTCTCGGCGTCGTCGAGCGAGATCAGCACGGGCTCGCCGGCGGCGCCGCGCACGAAGTTGTTGTTGTTCGACGTGATCGCCGTGATCGGCTTGCCGGTGAACGTCTCGTGGCCGCGATAGCCCGACGCCCACGCGCCCGACCGCTTGCCCTTGCGTGCGAAGTAGTCGCCGTAGAACAGCCCGACGTGCGCGCCGCTCGCCTTGTCCTTGACCTCCCAGACGCGCACGCCGTCGAGGAACACCGGGACCTTGCCGGTGATCTCGGTGAACGTCAGGCCGTACAGCTGCTCGGCCATGAAGAACGCGCCCTGGATCATGTTGCCGAGCTCGAAGTACGGCTTCACCTGCTCCTGATCGAGCGCGTACTTCTGCTTGCGGACCTTCTCGGCGTAGTAGAGGTAGTCCCACGGCTCGAACGCGCCCTTGATGCCGTCCTTCGGGGCGAGCTTCTGCATGTCGCGGACCTCCTCGCCGACGCGCGCGACCGCGGCCGGCCAGACGCGCAGCATGAGCTGCTTCGCCGCCTCCGGATCCTTGGCCATCGTGTCGGACATCCGCCAGTGCGCGTGCGTCGGGAAGCCGAGCAGCTTCGCGCGGTCGGCGCGCAGCTTCACGATCTTCGCGATCGTCGCGTTCGTGTCGTTGTCCCCGCCGTTGTCGCCGCGGTTCTTGAACGCCTTCCACACCTTCTCGCGCAGATCGCGGCGCGCCGACGACGTCAGGAACGGATCGACGCTCGACCGCGTGTTGACGACGGCCCACTTGCCCTTGAGCCCGCGCTCGTCGGCGGCGGCCTTGTACGTCGCCTTCAGCGAATCGGACAGCCCGGCGAGATCCTTCGTCGACTCGAGCACGGTCCAGCTGTTCTCGTCGGCGAGCACCTTGTTGCCGAACTCGGTGAACAGCGCGGCGAGCTCCTCGTTGATCTTGCCGACCTTCGCCTTGTCGTCGGCGGACAGCTTCGCGCCCGCGCGCACCATGCGGTCGTAGCGCAGCTCGACGAGCCGCTTCTGCTCGGGATCGAGCTTCGCGCGCTGACCATGGACCGCGGCGACCCGCGCGAACAGCTTGTCGTTGAACGTGATCTTGTCGTACGCGGCGGCCTGCTTCGGCGACCACTCCTTGTCGACCGCCTGGGCCTCGGGCGTGCTCAGGTTGCTCGTCACGACCGAGAACAGCGTCTCGGCGCGATCCTCGTGGCGACCGGCATCCTCGAGCGGGACGATCGTGTTCGCGAACGTCGGTCGCTCCGGGTTCTCGGCGATCGCGTCGACCTCGGCGAGCATCAGCGCGAGCCCGGTCTCGAATGCCTTCGGAAACTTCGCGACGTCGAGCTTGTCCCACGGCGGCACGCCACCGTACGGACCAGGCCACGGCGCGAGCAGCGGATCCTGGTCGGCGATCGCCTTGAGGCGCGCGACCTCGGCGAGCGCGGCGTCGCGGCCGGACGGCTTCGCCGGCTCCGGCGGCTTCGCCGGCTCGGCGACCGGCGGCGGTTGCGCAGGTGGCATGGGCGGATTCTTGACGACCTTGCAGGCGCCGAGGACCACGAGACAGGCAATGATTCGCGTCAGCACGGCGCGCACAGTACCGATCACCGCGCACGAGATCGACGGCAACCTGACCGCGACAGGCGCGACAGCTGCGTCACCGCACACCGAGATCTTGGGACGCTCGCCTCACGCGTGCCTCATCTCGATCACGGTTCCGAGGCCGGCTCGGATGGCAGCCTTGGATATGAGACTCCATTACGCTGCATTGATCCTCGTCGCGCTGAGCGCGCCCGCGCTCGCCGCGCCGAACGCCCCGAACCCGAAGCTGTCGGCGACAAAGGCGCGCCCTGGCCAGGCGTTGCTCGTGACCGTCGCCGGTGCCGAGGACGCGCCGACCGGCAAGGCCGGCGATGCGAAGCTCGAGTTCTTCAAGTCGAAGACCGGCTACCAGGCGGTGTTCGCCGTGCCGCTCGACACCAAGCCCGGGCCGCTCGCGGTGATCGTCGATGACACGAAGCTGACCGTCGACGTCCAGGACGTGACGTTCCCCGAAGCGGACGTCGTCGTCGAGGACGAGTACGCGAACCCGGGCAAGGCCGAGCGCGAGCAGATCGACGCCGACAACCAGGCGATCTTGAAGTCGTTCGAGGCCGCGGCCGGGCCGCCGCAGTTCACGCTCGCGTTCCAGCGACCACCGGGCCACGTGACGTCGGGGTTCGGCGAGTGGCGTACGTTCAACGACGGCCACCGCAGCCAGCACCTCGGGCTCGACGTCACCGCGCGCGAAGGCAGCCGGGTGCGCGCGATCAACGCCGGCACGGTCGTGCTCGTGCGCGACTGCTTCCTCGCCGGCACGGTCGTCGTGATCGCGCACGGCGCCGGCATCGCGTCGGCGTACTACCACCTCAGCAAGACCGACGTCGCCGAGGGCGACACCGTCAAGCGCGGGCAGCTGATCGGCCGCGCCGGCCACACCGGACGCGCGACCGGGCCGCACCTCCACGTCAGCGTGCGCGCGCACGGCGGCTGGGTCGATCCGGCGAGCTTCTTCAAGCTCGCGATCGCGCCCGCGCGGACCGCGACCGCAAGACGCTAACCGGCGTGCTCGGCCTCGAGCTTCGCGGTCGCCTCGGGATCCTCGACGGGATCGGTGCGGCGATCGTACGCGAGCGCGTCCTGGCGCGACGAGCCGCCGAGCGTCGAGCCGACGTTCGCGGCGTAGCCGAGCGCGCGCAGCAGTGAGGTCGAGATCTCGCTCGCGATCCGTCCGGTGCCGTGGAACCCACGCGTCGCGAGCGCGTGGACCTCGGTCGAGAACGCCTGCGCGAGCGGCTCGGCCGCCGACGCGTAGCCGTTCGGCTTGCGGCCCGACGCGAGCGCGGCCTCGAGTGCGTGCAGTGCCTTCGCGAGCGGCGCCGCCGACGGTAGCTCGGGCTCGGCCTGCGCGAGCTGGGCGTAGATCGCATCGAACGGCTCGAACAGCGACACGCCGGTGCCCCACTCCGGCTGCCGCGAGTTGACCGCCGCCTGCATCCGCGTCAGCAGCGTCGTCGACGCGCGCGCGAGGCCCCACAGATCGGTCGCGAACCGCGGCGTCGCGTGGTCCTGGCCGAACTGGCCCATCGCGTACATCGCGCTGCGCAGCGGATCGATCGCGCGCGCGAGCTCGGGCTCGTCGAGGTGCGGCACGAGGGTGCGGAGCAGCTCGAGCTCGTCGACCGCGCGCAACGCGGGATCGACGATGCCGTCGGCGAGCTGCGCGCGCTGGGTGTCGCCGGTCAGGCCCTGCGCCGCCTCGACCGCCGCCGCGATCTCGGTGCAGCCGGCCGCGAGCTTGGGCCGCGACGGATCGTGCGCGGTCGCCGTCAGCGCCTCGGCCTCGGCGCGCAGCGCCGCCGCGAGCGCCGGCAGCGCCGACGGATCGGCGAGACCGGCCTGCGTCGCGGCGTACAGCTCCTGCGACCGCTTCGCGAGCGAGATCGGCGGCGCGGGCGGCGCCTCCGGCGTGTTCCACGCATCGATGCTGCGATCGAGCTGCTTGGGATGCAGCCGCGCGGCGGCCTCGCCGGCGGTCGTCGTCCGGTAGCCCCAGCCGATGCCCTCGGCGATCCGCGCGTCGATCGCGGCGAGCCACGCGAACGTCAGGTTCTGCTCGGCATCGAGCGGCCCGGCCTTCTGCGCGAGCCCCTCGGCCTCCGCGGCGACCGCCTTGCGCGCGGTCTCCGCCTCGCCGACGAACCGCTCGACGAGGCCGGCGAGCTTCTCGACCGCCATGCACTCCGTGATGTCCTTGAGCCGCCACGCGAGCGTCTGCGCCGACGGCAGCTCGCCGGTCACCGCCTGCAGCTGCTGGACGAGCGCACCGGTGACCGCGGCGATCCGCGTCTCGTCGCGGCGATGCGACATCTGCGGGTGACCGAGCGCGCGCATGAGGTCGAGCCAGCCGCGCGCCGCGGCTTCGAGCGGTGGCGCCCACGCCGGCGGTGGCGCGCGATGATCCGGCTCGGGCGGCGCGGGGTGGTGCCGCGCGTGCAGCTCGGCGGTCGCCTTCGCATCCTCGGGCGGATCGACGCGCCGCGCGTACGCCTCGGCGCCCGAGCGCGTCTCGCCGCCGAGCACGGTGCCGTACGCGTCGAGGTAGCCGAGCCCGCGCTTGAGCGCCGACGCCACCTCGGACGTCGCGCGACTCGTGCCGTACGGGCCGCGCGCGAGGATCTGCGACAGCCCAGCGACGAACGCGTCGACCGCCGGCTCGGCCGCGGCCGCGTACGCGTTCGGCTTGCGGCCCTGCGCGATCGCGGACTCGAGCGCCTCGAGCTTGTCGATCAGCGGCCGCGCCTCGGGGATCTCGGGCTCGGCCTGCTCGAGCGCGCGATACACGCCGTCGAATGGCTCGAACAGCGTGTCGTTCGCGCGGTCGAAGCCGTACGCGTTCGCCGCGTCGTGCACGCGGGTGAACACTTGCTCGTCGCGCGGAGCAGCAGATCGAGATCGGTCTGGAACCGCGGCGGCGCGTTCGTGCTGCCGAAGTGCATCAGCACCGAGAACGCGTTCGACATCGGATCGAGCGCGCGATCGAGATCCGGATCGTTCAGGTGAGGCTGCAGCGTGCGCAGGCTCTCGAGCTGCTCGCGGATCCGCGCGGCCGGATCGACGATCGCATCGCCGCGCCGCGCGCGCAGCTCGTCGGGCGTGGCGCCCTGCACCGCCGCGAGCGCGGTCGCCATCGCGGCGCACTGCTTCGCGATCTCGGTACGCGCCGGATCGTGCGACGCGGCGGCGATCACCGTCGAGAACCGCTGCAGCGCGGTCACGAGGCCCGGCATCGCGGCCGGATCCTCGACCGCGGCGCGCGCGGCCTCGAGCAGCTGCGTCGTCACCTGCAGCTGGGTCACCGGCGGCGGTGGCTTGTCCTCCGGCGTGTTCCACTCGTCGACGCTGCGATCGACCTGCTTGTCGTGCAGCCGGCTCGCCTGCTGGCCGTCCGTCGTCTTGAAGTACCCCCAGCCGATGCCGGCGGCGAGATCGCGATCGAGCGCGGCGAGCCACGCGTACGTCAGGTTCTGCTCGGCGTCCGCGGGCCCGTGCTGGAGCGAGAACGCATTCGCCTGCGCCCACAGCGCCTTGCGCGCGGCCTCGGCCTCGGTCACGTCGCCGGCGAGGCTCGTCACGAGCTCGGGGCGGCCGATGCACTCCGAGATCCCGCTGACCTTCCACGCCATCTGCTGCGCGGCCGGGAACGTCGGGATCGCGGCCTCGAGCAGCTTGCGAAACGCGAGCGTGCGCTCCTCGACGAGCTTCGCGCTCGGCCGCGACATCCGCGGATGCGCGCTCTGCCGCATCGCCCCGAGCCAGTCCTCGGCGCTGCGCGCGAGCACGACGATCCAGTCGGGTGCCGGCTCGCGCGTATCCGGCTTCGGAGGCGCATGGCGCTCGATCAGCTGCTGCGTCGCCTCGACATCCTCGGGCTTGTCGACGCGCCGGCGGTACGACTCGGCACCCGATCGGGTCTCGCCGCCGAGCACCGTCCCGGTCTCCTCGAGGTAGCCGAGCGCGCGCTTGAACGGCGACTGGATCGACGACACCGCGCGTCCGGCGCCGTACGGACCGCGCGACGTCAGCGTCCACAGCCCGTCGCAGAATGCGTCGAGCGCCGCGGTTGCCGCCTTCGCGTAGTCGTTCGGCTTGCGGCCCTGCGTGATCGCGGCCTCGAGCGCCTGCAGCGCGACGATCAACGCGCGCGCCTGCTCGACCTCGGGCTCGGCCTGCTCGAGCGCGCGATACAGCAGATCGAACGGATCGAACAGCGCGTCGGTCGCGTGCATGAACGACGACGAATTCGCGATCGACTGCACCTTCGTGAACAGCTTGTTCGCCGCGCTCTCGATCGCGTAGAGGTCGGTGTGAAACCGCGGCGGCGCGTGCTTGTCGCCGAACTGGATCAGCAGGCTGATCGCCGAGCTGAGCGGGCTCATCGCCGCCTCGAGCTCGCCGTCGCGCAGGTGCGGCAGCAGGCGCTGCAGGCTCTGGATCCGCTCGCGCGCGTGCAGCGCCGGATCGAGCATCGCGTCGGCACGCTTCGCGCGTAGCTCGTCGGCGTTCGCGCCGGCCGCGTTCACGATCGCGTCGGCGAGCTTGCCGCAGTCGTCGGCGATCTTCGGCCGATCCGGATCGTGCGCGTCGGTCGCGAGCGCGACGGCCATCACGCGCAGCGCGTCGGCGAGCGCCGGCATCGCGGCCTCGTCCGCGACCGCGGCCGACGCGGCCTCCGACAGTTGCCGCGCGGCGCGCGACAGCGGCAACGGCGCGGCGGCCGCGGCCTGCTGGGCGGCGAGCGCGCGCGATCGCGGCAGCGCGCCGGGATCCGGCTCGTGATCGATCGCGGCGTCGCCGGTCGCGACCTCCGGCGGTGCGACGTCGGGCGCGTGCTGTGGCTGCGCGTCGATCACGGCCGCCTCCCCTGCTCCGCGAGCACGTGGCCCATGCTGCGATACTCGGCGCGCGCCGCGCGGACCAGGTGCGCCTCCTCGATGTGGCGCGCGGACTCGGCGGCGGCGAGGTACGCGGCCGACAGCACCGCGTTGCGGATGTTCGCGCCGGTCATCGTCGGGAACTGACGCGCGAGCGCCGTGAAGTCGACGC
Source organism: Kofleriaceae bacterium (assembly GCA_035715365.1). Classification (GTDB taxonomy): domain Bacteria; phylum Myxococcota_A; class Polyangia; order Haliangiales; family Haliangiaceae; genus JABFXX01. Next base: position 313,800 of record DASTLB010000019.1, read on the forward strand.
CGGGTGCGAGCGGCGCGCTGCCGGTCGAGGTCATCACCTGCCAGAGGCGCTGGCGCTCCTCGTCGTCGGGTGCGGCGAACACGATGTGGCCGGCGAGCCGGCGCTTGAGCGCGCGATCGATCGCGTTGTCGAGGTTCGTCGTCAGGATCGTGATGCCGCCGAACGCCTCGATCCGCTGCAGCAGGAAGTTGACCTCGAGGTTCGCGTAGCGGTCGACCGCGCTCTTGACGTCGGCGGAGCGCTGGCCGAACAGCGAGTCGGCCTCGTCGAACAGCAGCAGCGCGTGGCCCTCCTCGGCGGCGTCGAAGATCCGCGCGAGCTGCTTCTCGGTCTCGCCGACCCACTTCGAGACGACCTGGCTGAGATCGACCTGGTAGAGCTCGAGATCGAGCTCGCGCGCGACGAGCCCGGACACCATCGTCTTGCCGGTGCCCGGCGGTCCCGAGAACAGCGCCGCCACGCCGGTGCCGCGCGCGATCTTGCTGCGGTAGCCCCAGTCGTCGAGCACCTTGCGGCCGTGGCGCACGCGCGCGATCAGCGCGTGGACCTGATCGAGCGTGTCGTCGGCGAGCACGACGTCGTCCCAGCGCTGCGTGACCTCGATCCGGTGCGCGAGCCCGCCCATCCGCTCGGCGATGTTGTGGCGCAGCCCGGCCGCGAGTCGCTTGCCGTCGAGCGGCGCGGCCTCGTGCATCGCCTCGGCCGATGCGACCGCGCGCGCGATCGTGCCCGGCCCGAGCCGATAGCGATCCGCGAGCGGCTCGAGCTCGGCGTCGCGCACGCCGTGGCCGCGCGTCGCGGTCACCGCGTGCTGCGCCCACAGCCGGCGCCGGACGTCGGCATCGGGATAGCGCCACGCGATGCGCGCGGTCGGTCGATCGACACCGAGGTCGATGCCGGCGCGCGTCGACGTCATGGCGAACGGCCCGCGCTGGCGCTCGAGGAACGCCGCGAGCGGATGGCGGCCTTCGCCGACGAGCGCGTCGACGTTCGCGATCACCGGCACGGCCTCGAGCAGCAGCGCCTCGCGGCCGAGCGCGACGAGCCCGCGCTCGAGCCCGGCGCGCCCGCAGCGCTCGGCATCGAGCACGACGAGCGTGCGGTGCGCGGCGCACGCGAGCGCGCTGCGCTTGCCGGTGCCGGCCGGCCCCTCGACGACGACGAGCAGCGGACGCGTGCCGGCGAGCGCGCGGCCGAGCGCGTCGATCGCATCGCTCTGCGCGATGTCGTGGACCCAGGCCGGATCGACCGTGACGAGCTGGAGCTCGGGATCGATCCGATCGTCGCCCACGAGGTGCGCGAGCACGCGATGCGGAACGCGGTACGGCCGGGCCGACGCCGGCACGGTGTCGTCGCCGACCGCGAGGATGCCGGCGGCGATCGCGGGGTGATCGCCGCCGAGCTCGATCACGAGCGCGCGGCCGTCGTCGGGCGACAGCCCCGCGAGCTCGGCGAACACCGCGATCGACAGGCCGCGACGCGCGACCGGGCCGCCGAGCGCCTCGGCGTGCGGCGCGATCCGCGGATCGAGCGAGAACGCGATCGCGGCGCCGAGCAGGTCGCGCGCGGTCCGCGACAGCGCGAGCCGCGTCGCGAGCGCGCTCGTTCGATCCGCCGGCGCGGTCGTCGGCCCGGCGAGCTCGCGCTCGATCGCGTCGAGCCGCGGCACGAGGCTCTCGACGAGCGCGTGGTCGCGATCGCGGCGCGCCAGCGCCAGCAGCGCGCGGACGTACCAGCGCTCGCAGATCCGGTCGAGCACGAGCATGTCCCCACACGTTCGCCGCTCGCAGGCCGGCGTGGCAATGCCGAATTCACACGGCCGCGCCGGTGGTTGACGCGTGCCACGACGCCGCCGCGAGCCGTACGATTTCGGTGCGACAACGGGAAGCTCTCCGCCACACCGGATGGGGGCGTGCGCGTCCCGGCGCGCATTCGTGCGCTCGTGCTCGCAAGCCCGACGCGACGGCGCCGGTGGCTCGCAAGTTCTGCGTGCGATTCGCAGGCCGGACCGGGCCGCGCGGGCACGCCGCTTGAAGCAATCGATCGGCATGCCGGTGCATCATTTCTGGCGCGATCCGCGATTCGCGCGGATGCAGGACGAGCCGCAGCCCCGCGAGCCCGCGCCGCCCGCCGAGCCGATCACCGGCACCGAAGACACCGACGTGCCGGCCCAGCCGGCCGCGGATCTCGCGCGCTCGATCGACGAGGAGCGCGAGTCGCTGCGGCGCGCGCTGCGCGAGCTCGAGGCCAGCGAGGCCCGCGTGCGCCGCCACGCCGAGCGCGTCTACGACGAGTCGCGCGCGAAGCTCGTGCTCGAGCTCCTGCCGGTGCTCGACAACCTCGATCGCACGATCGAGGCGGCCGTACGGTCGAGCGATCGCGCGCTCGTCGAGGGCGTCCGCATGGTGCGCGCGCAGCTCGAGGCCGTGCTCGTCCGCTATGGCGCCGAGCGCATCGACGCGGCGGGTCAGCGGTTCGACCCCGCGATCCACGAGGCGATCAGCGCGCAGCCGGTCGCCGATCCGCGGATGGCAGGGCTCGTGCTGCAGCAATTACAGCCTGGCTATCGCTATGGCGATCGGCTGCTGCGCGCGGCGAAGGTCCTCGTAGGCGTACATCGAGCCCACGGCTGAGTTGCGCTATCCTGACGCTGGATGCGCACGATGGGTGGATCGTGACCGCCGCGCCCGCCGTGCGCGAGCCGACCGCGATCACCGTGATCGATCCATCGGTGCAGCCGAGCGCGCGCGAGCCCGACACGGCGAGCACGACGCTCGCGAGCTCCGAGCAGGCACTCGTCCACTTCGAGGCGCATCGCGTGCGCGGCCTCATGATCGGCATGTCGATCACGTCGCTGCTGACGGCCGGGCTCGTGCTCGGCATGGGCGGCGATCCATTCGCCGCGCGCGTCCACGCGATCGCGCTCGCGATCTCGGGCGTGCTGACGTCGACGTACTCGATCGTGTTTCGCGATCCCGCGCGCTATCGCCAGAGCGTCGCGTCGATCGTCGCGTTCCTCACGCTCGGAGTCGCGCTCACCGGCTACTACTACTGGGGCGTGTTCTCGGGCTACGCCGCGGCGGTGCCGATCACGCTCTACGTGATGGCGCAAGGCGCGACGCTGCGGACGACGATCCTCGGCACCGTCGCGTGCGTCGTCGCGCAGAGCGGCTTCACGCTCGCGACCGTGTTCGGCTGGATCGAGTCGCGCGGCCTCGTCGAGCCGGTGCTCGCGCGCGCCGGCACGACGACGCAGATCATCGCGATGGTGCTGCTCCAGGGCCTGATGGTGACCGCGGCGCTCGCCGGCCGCGATGCCCAGCGCACCGCGCGCGCCGTGCTCGAGCAGCACGCGAAGTCGCTCCGCGATCTGGCGCAGCGTGACGCCCAGCTCGCCGAGGCCCGCGCCGATGCCGATCAGGCGCGGCAGTCCGCGGGGCGGTTCACCGGCCAGGTCGTCGGCGACTACCAGCTGCGCGACGTGCTCGGCCGCGGCGCGATGGGCGAGGTCTACGCCGCGCATCACGTCGAGACGCGCGACGAGGTCGCGGTCAAGCTGCTCGCGCCGCACCTGCTGCGCAGCACCGAGGCGCACGAGCGGTTCGCGCGCGAATGCAAGATCATCTCGTCGCTGAGCTCGCCGCACGTCGTCCGCGTGCTCGCGATCTCGGCGGCAGGTGCCGCGCTTCCATACATCGTGATGGAGCGGCTCGAGGGCAGCGATCTCGGCGCGTCGATCAAGCACCAGCCGGTGCTCGCGCTGCCCGAGATCGTCGAGCTCGTCCGGCAGATCGCGGCCGGGCTCGACGCCGCGCACGGCGCCGGCGTGATCCATCGCGATCTCAAGCCGTCGAACGTGCTCGGCACCGGCGAGCCGGAGCACCGGCTGTGGAAGATCCTCGATTTCGGCGCGTCGAAGTGGACCGACGGCGATGGCACGCTGACCCAGGATCAGGTCGTCGGCACGCCCGGCTACATGGCGCCCGAGCAGGCGCTGCGCGAGGCGGTCGACGCGCGCGCGGACATCTACGCGCTCGGCGTGATCCTGTACCGCGTGACCACCGGGATCCCCGCCGTCGTGCCGGGCGATGCGCCGTCGATGCTGCACGAGGTCGCGTACCGGATGCCGATGCAGCCATCGCGCGTCGCCGAGGTCCCGCTGCAGATCGAGTCGGTGCTCGCGATCGCGCTCGCGAAGCAACCCGCGGATCGGTTCGCGACCGCCGGCGAGCTCGCGACCGCGCTCACCCACGCGGCCGCTGGCCGGCTGCCGACCACGCTGTTCGAGCGCGCGCGTCGGATCCTGACGCGCACGCCGTGGGGCACGTGGATCGACCGCCGTGCGAAGCGCGCGACGCTCGGCTACGGCGCGCGCTGATCCTCTTGCGCGCCGCTGCGAAGGTGGTCTGATGCGGCCGTGGAGTCCGACGTCCAGCGCACGATCCATGCGGTGTTCCGCATCGAGTCACCGAAGCTGATCGCGACGGTCGCGCGGATCGTGCGCGATGTCGGGACTGCCGAGGACATCGCGCAGGACGTGCTCGTCACCGCGCTCGAGCACTGGCCGGCATCGGGCATCCCCGACAACCCGGGCGCGTGGCTCATGCAGACCGCGAAGCACCGCGCGATCGACGTCGTGCGGCGCGGCCGCCGGATCGACGAGAAGCACGGCCAGATCAAGTCCGACGTCGAGGCGCGCGAGCGCACGGCGCCGGATCTCGCGGCCGCGATCGACGACGATGTCGGCGACGACCTGCTGCGCCTGATCTTCACGGCGTGCCACCCGGTGCTGTCGCTCGAGAGCCAGGTCGCGCTGACGCTGCGGCTGCTCGGCGGCCTCACGACGCCCGAGATCGCGCGCGCGTTCCTCGTGCCGGAGCCGACGATCGCGCAGCGCATCGTCCGCGCGAAGCGCACGCTGGCGGACGCGCAGGTGCCGTTCGAGGTCCCGCGCGGCGACGATCGCGCGCAGCGCCTCGCGTCGGTGCTCGCCGTGATCTACCTGATCTTCAACGAGGGCTACTCCGCGACCGCGGGCGACGACTGGCTGCGCCCCGATCTGTGCGAGGACGCGCTGCGGCTCGGCCGCGTGCTCGCGGGCCTGATGCCCGACGAGTCCGAGGTCCACGGCCTCGTCTCGCTCATGGAGATCCAGGCCTCGCGGTCGCGCGCGCGCGTCGGCCCATCCGGCGAGCCGATCCTGCTGCTCGACCAGGATCGCGCGCGCTGGGATCCGCTGCTGATCCAGCGCGGGCTCGCGGCGCTCGGCCGTGCGGTCGAGCTCGCCAACCCGATCGGACGCTACACGCTGCAGGCCGCGATCGCGGCGTGTCATGCGCGGGCGCGCACCGCGGACGAGACCGACTGGGCCCAGATCGCCGCGCTCTACGCGGTGCTCGCGCAGGTCACGCCGTCGCCGGTGATCGAGCTCAACCGCGCGGTCGCCGTCGGCATGGCGGAAGGGCCCGCGGCCGGGCTCGCGATCGTCGACGCGCTCGGCGAGGTGCTCGCCGACTACCAGCCGTACGCGGCGGCGCGCGGCGATCTGCTCGCGAAGCTCGGCCGTCACGCCGAGGCCGCCGACGAGCTCGAGCGCGCGGCGGCGCTGTCGAAGAACACGCGCGAGAAGCAGCTGCTCGAGCAGCGTGCACGCGCGTGTCGCGACCACGGTTAACGCGGCGACTGCAGCACGCGCGCCGGATAGGTCTCGTACGCGAGCGAATACCACCGCGAACGATCGCGACCGCAGCCGTCGCCGAACGTGCCGAAGAAGATGCCCTGCCCCGACTGGCTGTCGGCGACGCTCGGCTGACCGACGACGCGGCCGTCGACGAGCAGCCGGCTCGTGTCGCCATCGACCTCGATCCGGATCGTGTGCGGCGTCGTCGTGTCGACGGCGATCCGCTGCGCGCCGACGACCGCTCCGGTGGTCAGCGCGACCGACACGACGCGCGTGCCGGCGTCGACCCGGATCCCGGTCGCCGGCTTGTCGCACGGCGCGGCGAGCGCGACGCGCGCCTCGACCGCCCATCGCGTGCCCGCGAGCTGCGCGAATGAATGCAGCGCCCACTCCTCGAAGCCGAACGCGTGGAGCTCGAGCGCACCGTCGACGAACGCGCTGTGACCGCCGGGGATCCGCTGCCACTCCGCGAGCGCCCCCGGCCGGGTCGCCGCGAATTCGACCCGCGTCGCGCCCGACGGCACCTGCACGATCCGCGGCGGCACGCGCTCGGTCTGCTCGCGCGGCGCGCCGAGCCGGATCCGCTCCGGCCACGGCCGCACGCCGACGTCGCCGGTCCCGAGCTGACCGAACGAGCTCTGGCCCCAGCACCAGACGTCGTCGTGCTCGTCGCGCGCGCACACGTGGTGGCCGCCGGTCGAGACCTCGACGACCTTTGCGGGCAGCGCGATCCGCGTCGGGCCGCGAGCGTGACCGTCCTCGACGAGCTCGCCGTGCGCGTTGTGCCCCCAGCACCACAGCGCGCCGTCGCGATCGATCGCGCAGGACAGCGCGTAGCCGGCGCGCACCGCGATGATGTTCGCGAGGCCGGGGACCGGCTGCGGGCGTGCGCGACCGGCATCGCCGAGCGCGTTGCCGTCGCGATCGCCCCAGCACCACACGCTGCCGTCGGTCCGCCACGCGCACGAGTGCGTCGAGCCTGCCGCGACGCCGGCGACGTCGGTCAGCGGGACGCGCACCGCGCGCGCATCCGGACGCTCGCTCGCGAGCTGCCCGACCGCGTTGCTGCCCCAGCAGTACGCGGTGCCGTCCGCGATCCGGGCGCACGCGTGGGTCTCGCCGACCGCGAGCTGCGTCGCCCCGCGCACCGGTGGTCGCGCGTCGCGTGCCTCGCGGCCCCAGCACTCGACGTGCGTGTCTGCGAACAGCGCGCACGCGAGGCTCGTGCCGGCGTCGGCTTCGATCGCCCCGGTCACCGCGCGGCCCGGATCGGTGTTGCACGATCCGTGACCGTCGGTGCGGAGCGCGCACGTGCGCTCGTGGCCGGTGATGGCCGCGATGCCTTCGAGCATCCGGCGCGGCACGAGCACGTCGCCGCCGCCCTCCGCGAGCTGATGGCCGCTGCACCACGCGGCGTGCTCGCGATCGATGATGCACGTCGTGAACACGGTCGCCGCCACGCGATGCGGCAACGCCGCTGCCGTCAGTTCGGGGCTCGCGACGTTCGGCGGCTCGTCGTCCGCGACGACCGCGCGTGCCGGTGCCGGCGGGCCCGCGGTCGGTCGCGGCGATGCGCAGCTCGCGATGACCACGACGCACACGGCCCACGGTCGCCCCATGACCGACGAACGCTGCACCGCGCGTCGCGCTTACAGCGCACGATGTCCTACTTCGTCTGCTGCTGGCGCTCGATCTCGGCGCGCATCTTGTTCTCGCGGTCGACGATGTCCGGCGCGTAGTCGAAGTCCGCGGCGTCGAACACCTGGCGCAGCTCGACCGAGCCGCCCTGACCCTCGTACGGGTCCGGGATCCGGCGCATCCACGCGAGCGCCTCCTCGCGCGACTTGACCTGGATCATCCAGAACCCGGCGAGCAGCTCCTTGGTCTCGCTGAACGGACCATCGATCAGCGTGCGCTTGCCGTCGGGCGCGATGTGCATGCGGACGCCGCGCGACGTCGGGTGCAGGCCTTCGCCGGCGAGCAGGATGCCCGCCTTGACGAGCTCCTCGTTGAACTTCGTCATCTCCTGCAGGCTCTTCTCGCTCGGCATCGTGCCGGACTCGCTCTGGGACGTGGACTTGACCAGGATCATGAAACGCATCGTCGTTCTCCTTGCTCCGCCTGGGAGCATTGTTCGCTTCTGTCCGGGCGACGAACCGCGGCGCCGCGGATCGACATCGCCCGCGAAAAAATTCTCGGTCGCCGCAAGTCCGCGACAACACGGGTATGCTCGAAGCGGGCCACCGCGCCTTTCCCGCACGCCGCCACCGCGCTCTGCGTGCCTCTCGCTCAGAAAGCGCACCCATGCCCCACCACGTCCAGCTCGGCCGGATCGCTCCGACGATCGCGGTCACCGATATCGCGCGCGCGCTCGCGTTCTACGTCGACGTCCTCGGCCTGTCGAAGACGTTCGAGAACGGCAATCCGGTCGGGTTCGTGATCCTCGCGCGCGACGCCGCGGAGCTCCATCTCACGCTCGCGAAGCAGCACGTCGCGACCGATCGCAACGTCGCGCACCTGCTCGTCGACGACGCGACCGCGCTCTACGATCACCTGGTCGCGCACGGCGTCCGGATCGTGAAGGGCCTGCGCGATGCCGACTACGGCCTGCGCAACTTCGTGTTCGCCGATCCGGACGGCAACCGGATCGACGTCGGCCAGCGGCTCAGTTGACCGCGCCGAACACGGACGCGACGGAGATCTGCAGCTCGGGCAGCCGCGGCGAGCGCACGATCTCGCCGATCTCGTAGACCCGGATCACGCCGGTGCGCGGCACGACGATCACCGCCTCGTCGGCGAGATCGACGAGCCACACCTCGTCCGCGTAGCGATGCCAGACGCGAACGACGAACTCCTCCGACGGCAGCGCGCCCTCGATCACGACGATCGCGAACGCTTCCCCGTCGCGGACGTCGATCTCGCTGAACGCGGCCGAGTCCTCGCTGAAGTAGTACTGCGACGACCGCGTGCTGACCTCGAGCGGAGGCGCGACCTGCGCCGCGAGCTCGGCGCGCAGCTTCGCGATCGGCGGCGAGTCCACGGTCATGCTCCACCATGGCTCGCCGCGGATGCGGCGCCAACCTCAGCAGTCGTTGTTCGTCGGCTTGCACGAGCACTTGCAGAGCGGCTCGTCGTCGCATCGCGCGTCGGCGTCGCGGTAGCACGCGGCGACCGCGTCATCCATCGCGTCGCGGATGTCCTGATCGTCGGCGCACACGCGCTCGGTGATGCTGACCTTCGCGCCATCGCACGTGACGCTGCACGTGCACTTCCACTCCTCCTCGTCATCGTCGTCGTCCCACATCTTCTGCATCGACGAGCTGTGGGTGTAGGGATCGATCGTTGACGCCGTACCGGCGGTCGCGCCTTCGCGAGGAGCGAGTGCGACCACACCGAGCATCACGAGCACCGCGAACAGAGCTGCCTTCATTGGGATCTCCTTCAGGCAACTCGATGCTCGCCGTATGGCGATGTCGCATCTCAGCGCTGTGACATGGCCGATCCGTGCGAGCCGGCTGTCATCGACGTAGGCGTGCTCACCGGAGCGGGCTTCGCGGAGGTCACGAGCGTGACGAAGCCGGCGAGCTTCCACTCCTTGTAAAACCCGACGACCGTGTTCTGCCGCCACCCGGCCTGCGGATCGAGCGTCACGATCAGCTGGCGATCGCCGTGCACGCCGACGACGACCTCGTAGTGCTGGAGCACGCGGTTGCCACGCTGCGGCTTGCTGAGCCCGACGAGCACCGGCCGTCCGGCCTTGATCTCGCGCGAGATGTCCTCGAGCTTGCCCTCGATCAGGTACGCGGCGAGGCCCTCGCCTCGCGCGTAGTCGCGCAGCTTGCCGGCCTCGATACCTTGCTCGGAGACCGGGCGGAAGCTCGTCATGATCTGGCGCGCCGGCTTGCCGGTCCAGAACCCGACGATCATGCCGATCGCGGCGGCGCCGCACTCGGTCTCCTGCTCCTGCGCGACATACGGAACATCGCGGATCAGGATCCAGCCGGGCTCGCGTGCGAGCTGCGCCGGCGTGACGGTGTGTGCGGTGCCGCGATACGTCGAGCACGCGCCGGCGAGGGCCAGCGCGATCGCGCACGCGGCGAGCCGTCGAATCATCGCGCTCAGACGATCAGGACGACGAGCAGGACGATCAGCACGATGATGAGGAGCGTCGTCAGCTCGATCGTGTTGCCGCGGCCGCCCTGGAACTGCTCGAGCTTCTGCGCCTGCTGTTCGCGCTGCGCGTACTGGTCGAGCTCGTCGGGCGTCGCGGGCTTGCGTGCGGGTGCGTTCTGGAGCTCGGCCGCGCGATCCGGCGCGCTCGGCGCCGCCATGACCGGGGATGCCAGCATGCAGAGCGTGGCAAAACACAAAGTAAGGCTGCTCGTTCGCATCGATCCTCCCGCGCTCATCGTACCGAGGATCGCTGGCACGGGCGCGCGATGGACGCGCAAGTTGCAGCGGCGCTCAGGCGCCCACATGTAGATCGTCATCTCGCTTACGCGGACCAGCGACGGCGTGCAAACTGCCTCGCATCCCCACGAAGCACACGATGCCGCCGCTGACGCTCGCGACGTTCAACATCAACCACATCAATAAGCGGCTCGATAACCTGCGCGAGTGGCTCGAGCGCGCCGCGCCCGACATCGTCTGCCTGCAGGAGCTCAAGGCGACCGACAAGCAGTTCCCGGCGCACGCGCTGCGCGAGGCCGGCTACCACGCGATCTGGAAGGGCGAGCATCTGTGGAACGGCGTCGCGATCCTGTCGAAGGGCATCGCGCCGATCGAGATCCGCCGCGAGCTCCCCGGCGACCCGGGCGACGCCCAGAGCCGCTACCTCGAGGCCGCCGTGCAGGGGATCATCGTCGGCTGCGTCTATCTACCGAACGGCAACCCGATCCGCGGGCCGAAGTTCCAGTACAAGCTCGCGTGGCTCGAGCGCCTGATCGCGCACGCGCAGAGCCTGTACAGCTCGGGCCATCCGGTCGCGCTCGTCGGTGACTTCAACGTCGTGCCGACCGACGACGACATCTACAACCCGAAGTCGTGGACGCGCGACGCGCTGCTGCAGCCCGAGAGTCGCGCGAGCTGGCGGCGACTCCTCGCGCAGGGCTGGGTCGATTCGCTGCGCGTGAAGTACCCCGACGAGAAGGTGTTCACGTTCTGGGACTACTTCCGCGAGCACTGGCAGCGCAACGCCGGGCTGCGGATCGATCACCTGCTGCTCAACCCCGAGCTCGCGCCGCGGCTCGTCGATGCCGGCGTCGACAGCTGGGTGCGCGGCCGGCCGAACGCGAGCGATCACGCGCCGACGTGGATCCGGCTCGCTGGCGACGCGCCTCCCCGGCGCCGTCGCACGTCGACAAAGCCGCGCACGAAGCGGCCATCGAAGCGCTAGCGCACGGCGGTCGCGACGACCTCGTTGACGATCGCCTCGACCTGCTTCGGCGCCAGCGCGCTGCCGCGATGCCGCGGGCTGCCGCCGACGGTCTCCGCGCCGCCCCACCCGGTCGGATCGATCGGCTGGAAGCCCTCGGCGACGTTGAGCGCGGCGAGGATGTCACGCACCGGGAACCCGACGACGTACTCCGAGCGCCGCCACAGCGAGTACAGGTAGCGCTCGCCGTTGCGGCCGAACAGCTCGACCGCGGCGCGCACGCCGGACGCGGCCATCTTCTCGCGCGCCGACTGATGCGTGACCTCGGCGAACAGCCAGCCTGGACCGCCACCGATCGACGTGTACTCGCCGATGATCGGCACCGTCTCGCCGCGCCCGATCACGAACCGATCCATGCGGTGGTGGACGTCGCGGATCACCTCGCGCATCACGTCGCCGGTCATGCTCGACAGGTTCGGGCGCGCGCGCAGGTACGGATCGAACACCCAGCGGATCTCGCCGAGCAGATCGCGCTCGTGCGGCATCGGGAACACGCCGGCGGACATGTCGAGCAGATCGACGATCTGGCTGATGATGCGGACGAGCGGCTCGGTCGCGCGGTCCGGGTTCATCAGGATCCACGACGCGAGGCAGACGTCCTGATCGCAATCGTTGACGAAGAGCTTCGCGGTGCGCGTGCCGCCGCGCCGGAACAGATCGTAGAACCCGAGGATCACGGCGCGCCGCGCCTGCTCGCAGGTCGCCGACGTGCAGCTGCGATCGACGGTCTCGTGGTGGTTGAAGTTGCGGTACGGCCCGTCGGGACCGACGTACAGCCACGGCTCGCCGTAGACGTAGCCATCGAGCGCGACGCTGTACGGCTCGTGCGTCGCGAGGAACTGCTCGCGCGACAGCGCCGGCCCCGGACGCACCACCAGCTCGATCGCCATGCGCGCAACCTACCGCGCACGGTCACGGCGGGCCAACCAAGACTGTCGCGTCATAGCGACCCCCGGAAATCCACGTCGGCGCCTCGCCGTGCACGGACTTGCGCTGGCGCTCGCGTTGCAGCGATCGCCGCCATGCGATCCGTGGTCGTTACGATCCTGCTGCTCGCCGGCACCGCACGCGCGGAGCCCGACGAGCCGAAGAGCGCGGCGACCGCGACGTGGCTCGCGACCGGCACGACGGTTGCCGGGTACGCGCTGCTCACCATGACGTTCGTCGTGGGCGTGCAGGACAACGCCGGCCGCGCGACGCTCGTGGCGGGGAGCGCGCTGATCACCGCCGGTCCTTCGCTCGGCCACTTCTACGCGCACGACTGGACGAGGACGCCCGGCATGGCGATGCGCGCCAGCGCACCGATCCTCGTGCTCGTCGGCATGTTCGTGATCGCCGCCGAGTGCGAGGACCTCGATCCGTGCACGCCGGGCCACCCGATCGGCACCACGGTGCTCGGCCTCGCCGGCGCGCTGCTGATCGGCGGCTCGGTCTGGGACATCGCGACCACGCCGGCCGCGGTCCGCCGCTACAACCGGTCGCACGCGAGCGTCTCGATCGTGCCGATGATCGTGCCGACGCTCGGGCCGCAGCCGGGCCTCGCCGTGCAGGGACGGTTCTGATCGCGCGGCGCGCGAGCCGAAACGCGGCTCGTATGGCATCTCATCCCCGTGGCCGACAAGGATGCGATCGGAGCGATCGAATACCAGCTCGAGGAAGGTCGCGCGTTCGCGCTCGGGCAGGCCGGCCGGCGCGTCGAGGCGGCGATCGCGGCGCTCGAGCGCGGCGGCGCGGATCGCGAGCTGCTGCTGACCCAGGCCGCGGAGGCCGTATGGGCATTTCTGATCGTCCGCGAGGCCGCCGGCTTCCGCAACGCGAAGGCCGTCTTCGAGGCATATCGCGTGCCGCCTGCCGTGATCGCGCGGATCGGCATCGTCCGCCGCTGATTTAGATTGCGAGCACTCGCTACCTAAGTCTAGCCTTCGGGCATGAGCTCGGCCTACGACGCGATCGTCCAGCGCGGCCTGTACTTCGACGGCACCGGCGCGCCCGGTCGGATCTGTGACCTCGGGATCCGCAACGGTCGCGTCGCGATCGCGAGCGAGGCGCCGCTCGACACCGCGGGATGTCCGACCGTGATCGACGCGCGCGGCCAGTGGGTGATGCCCGGCTTCGTCGACTGCCACACGCACTACGACGCCGAGCTGATCGCATCGCCGGCGCTCTCGGAGTCGGTGCGCCACGGCGTGACGACGGTGACCGTCGGCAGCTGCTCGATCAGCGCGGTGCTGTCCGAGCCCGAGGACTGCTCGGATCTGTTCACGCGCGTCGAGGCGGTGCCACGCGAGTACGTGCTGCCGCTGCTGCGCGAGCGCAAGACGTGGTCGAGCCCGGCCGAGTACCTCGCGTTCCTGCGCGCGCACCCGCTCGGGCCGAACGTGTGCACGTTCCTTGGCCACTCGGACCTTCGCGTTCGCGTGATGGGCCTCGCGCGCGCGGTCGATGCGAAGGCGCGGCCGTCGCAGGCCGAGCTCGCCGAGATGGAGCGCCTGCTCGACGACGCGCTCGATCACGGCTTCCTCGGGCTGTCGTCGATGACGAACCCGTGGGACAAGCTCGACGGCGATCGCTTCCGCTCGGCGCAGCTGCCGTCGACCTACGCGACGTGGAAGGAGTACCGCCGGCTCAACGCGGTGCTGCGGCGCCGCCGCCGGATCCTGCAGAGCGCGCCGAGCCTCGTCACGAAGGTCAACGCACTGCTGTTCATGCTCGAGAGCGCCGGGCTCGCGGTGCGGCGCACGTTGAAGACGACGCTGATCACGCTCGCCGACGCGAAGTCGAGCCGCGGCCTGCACCACGTGCTCGGTCACGTCACGCGATTCGTCAACCGCGTGCTCGGCGGCGACCTGCGCTGGCAGACCCTGCCCGTCCCGTTCGAGGTCTACGCCGACGGCATCGATCTCGTCGTGTTCGAGGAGTTCGGCGCCGGTCGCGCCGCGCTCCACCTCGCGGATCAGGTCGCGCGCAACGCGCTGATGCAGCAGGAGTCGTATCGCCGTCAGTTCCGCAAGGACTACGAGAAGCGGTTCACGCCGCGCGTGTGGCAGCGCGACTTCCACGACGCGTTCATCGTCGGCTGCCCCGACGCGGCGCTCGTCGGCAAGTCGTTCGGCGAGGTCGCGGACGCGCGCGGCATCCACCCGGTCGACGCGTTCCTCGATCTCGTCGTCGAGCACGGCACGAAGCTGCGCTGGCGCACCGTGATCGCGAACGATCGCCCCGACGAGATCGCGAACCTCGTCGCCGAGCCCGCCGCCCTGATCGGGTTCGCCGACTCCGGCGCGCACATCCGCAACATGGCGTTCTACAGCTTCCCGCTGCGCACGCTCCGGTACGCCGTCGAGCGCGAGCGCGCCGGCAAGCCGGTGATGCCGATCGAGCGGCTCGTGTGGCGACTGACCGGCGAGATCGGCGAGTGGCTCGGCATCGACGCCGGCCACCTGCGCGTCGGCGATCGCGCGGATCTCGTCGTGATCGATCCCGCCGCGCTCGACGCCCGGCTCGACGCCTATCACGAGGCGCCGATGCAGGGCTTCGGCGAGCTCCGCCGCATGGTCAACCGCAGCGATGGCACGGTGAGCGCGGTGTTCGTCCATGGCCGGCTCGCGTACGACGGCACGCAGGTCGTGCCCGCGCTCGGTCGCGAGCTCGGCTTCGGTCAGTTCCTCGCCGCACACGGCACGGCGGCCACCGCGGATCGGCCCGCCGAGCGAGCGGCCTGATGCCGGTCCCGCAACGCCGGACGCAACGCGAGCGCCGCGAGGGCACGATCCGCAAGCTGCTCGACGCCGCGACCGACACCCTCATCGAGCGCGGCTACGCCGAGGCGAGCGTGCAACGGATCTGCGAGCGGGCCGAGGTCTCGCAGGGCGCGCTGTTCCGGCACTTCGCGAGCCGCGAGGCGCTGATGGTCGCGGTCGCCGAGGACATCGCGGACCAGCTGCTCGCGCGCTACCGCCGCAAGTTCCTCGCGCTCGACCGTGCGGACCGCGCCGATCTCGAAGCCGCGCTGCGCCTCGTCCGCGAGGCGTGCCGGTCGCAGCTCAACCAGGCCTGGTACGAGCTCGCGATGGCGGCGCGCACGAACGCGAACCTGCGCAAGGCGCTCGAGCCGATGGCGGAGCGCTACTTCGACGCGATCGCCCGGCTCGCGCGCGAGCTCCTGCCCGAGCTCGCCGCGGCGCTCGGCGACACGTTCGACGTGCTCGTCGGCACCGTGCTCGCGGTGTTCGATGGCGAGGTCGGCCAGCGCTACGTGATCCGGCAGCCGAAGCTCGAGGAAGCGCGGATCGATCTCCTCGTCGGCGCGGTGACCTCGCTCGTCGCCCAGCGCGCGCGTCGCTAGGCCTTGGGCGTCGCAGCGCCGGTCAGGCTCGGCAGCTCCTCGAGGTTGGGCACGAGGATGATCTCGATGCGACGGTTCTGCTCGCGCGTCTGTTCGCTGTCGTTCGCGGCCACCGGATCGAACTCGCCGTAGCCGGCCGCGGCGAGGTTCTTCGCCGGGAACTGCTGCTTGATCATGTACTGGACGACGCTGTTCGCGCGCGCGGTCGACAGGTACCAGTTGTTCTTGAACTGCGCGGTCCGGATCGGCTGGTTGTCGGTGTGGCCGGCGACCATGAACCGGCGGTCCTTGAACTGCATCAGCACCTTGACCACCTCGTCGAGCGCGGCCTGCCCGCTCTTCGACAGGTCTGCCGAGCCGCTCGCGAACAGGATCCCCGACGGCAACTTGAGCGTCATCTGGCCGTTGCGGAACACGACCTGCAGCTTGCCGGTGTCGATCAGCGAGCGGAACTTGTCCTGCAGCGCCTTGTACGCCGCGATGCGCTTCTCCGCCGCTTCCTTCTGCTTGCGCAGCTCGGCGAGCTCCTGCTCGGTCGCCGACTTCTCGCCCTTGACCTTGCCGAGCTCGGCCTCCTTCGACTTCGTCGACTGATCGAGCTGGGACAGCTGGTTCTGCAGCTCCTCGATCCGCGTGTTCAGGGTCTTCTCGGTGTCCGCGACCTGCTGCTTGAGCCGCGCGTTCTCGGCGAGCGCCTTCTGGTACGTCGACTTCTTCACGCAGCCGACGACGCAAAGCACCAGGATCAAACACAGACGTGTGCGAAGGTGATGGTTCCCCATGCCGTGAAGACGGCACGCATCTCGGCGTGTTCACGCTTCCGGCACGATTCCGCGAGCGCGCCGTACGGTGGCCCAGATCCGGAGCACGAGCTCCTGGTGACTGATCGGTAGCGAGATCGCGTCATCGGCCCCCGATTCGATCACCTCGATCCGGGTGGTCGCGCTGCGGTCTGCGGTGATCTGGACGATCGACACCGCGTCGCAATCGCGCAACGTGCGGGTCAGCGCTGCCGGGTCGCCGCGATCACCGAGGTCGAGAAGCACGCAGTCGTAATCGCGAATCCGCTCCGCGAACCGATGCAATGCTTGCTCGGTCACGCGCGTGACGTGCAAGCCGCGAGAGGTCAGCGCGCTCGCCAGCCGGCCCGATACCGGATGGACTCCGTCGACGATCAGCACGCTGAGCGAGGGCCGGCGCGCGCGGCGAAACCAGGTCACGAGGTCACCGCAGCAACGTCGGCGAGGTGGGCAGCGTGAACCAGAACGCGTTGCCGTGCGTCGAGGCATCCATGCCGAGCCGACCGCCGTGCGCCTCGACGAGCCGCTCGCACAGCTCGAGCCGGAGGTCGTCCGACGTGTGCGAGGTCGCCGGCTCGAGGACCGCGAGCTGGGGGGTGGGCACCGCGGTGTCCGCGACGGTCACGCGGAATCGATCGTCGGCGCGCTCGCACCGCAGCACGATCTCGCCGCCCGGCCGTACCGCTTCGATCGCGAGCCCGAGCAGCGTGTTCAGCACGTAGTCGATCCGCTCGCGATCGACCGACACGCGCGAGAACGTGCCGGTGTCGGCGCTGAGGCGGATGCCCCGCGCCCGCGCGCGTGCGGCGTGCCGCTCGGAGGCATCGCGAATCAGCGCGGCCAGATCGTGGAGCTCGTGGCGAAGCGCGACGCGACCGACCTGGATCTCGGTCGCGCTGATCAGGTCGCGCAGCATGCGCTCGGCGAACGCCGCCTGGATCGTGATCACCTGCAAGCTCTGGAGCTCGCCGTCCGCGCATGCCGCGAGCCGCAACCGATCGCCGTGGGCGACGATCGCGTCGAGCGAAGCCCGCAGCTCGGTCGATGCGCCGAGCAAGCGGCGACGCGCGGTCGCGACGCGCTCCTGCTGGCGATCGAGCTCGCTGCGCTGGCGGGCGTGCGCGCGTGCGCCGCGTCGAACGGCCACACCCACGCCGAACACCAGGGCGAGCGCGAGCACGGTCGCGGTGGCGAGCGCGGCCTGCGCCACGATCCCGAACCGTCGCGTCGACGCGGCACGCCCGACATCGCTCTGCTGTTGCTCGCCGACCACCGTCTCGAAGACTTCCGCGAGCGGTGCCCGCGCTCTCGCGAGCTCGTCCTCGAACCGGGCGAGCGCACGCGCGGTGTCGCCGGACGGGTTCTCGAACGCCCGCACGACAGCGGACGTGTAGCGATCGAGCGCGCGGTCGAGCGCCGGCTCGTCACTGCGGATCTGCGCCCCGTCGAGCTTCATCTGCCGTTCGATCGCGAACACGCGCTGGCGTTCCTTGCCATCTCCGCTGATCAGGTAGCGCCGCGCGGACCGGGCGAGCTCGCGGGCGTCCGCACGCAGCTGCTCGATCGTCACGAGCCGTTGCGACGTCGCGACACCCCGCTCGGCGTGACGGACCATGCTGCGCAACGCGACGAACGCGGCGGTCGTGCCGAGGACGATCACGAGCGCGATCGCGGAGCACGCGGCGATCAGCCGCGACTGCACACCGGTGGTGGCATCACGCGGCATCGCGCTTGTCCTCCGGCACAGGCTGATGCCGGGGCGCCTCGACGATCACGGCCGCGCGCCTCGGGTTGATAAGCCGGCGCGACATGCGCGCGAGCGTCCGCATCCCGATGACGGTCGCGAGCACCGCGATCACGAGCACGCCGACCTGGGCACGGCGCGCCAGATCGCGAGCGGTCTGTAAGCGCCGGTCACTGCGCGCGTGCGCGGCCACCTGCAGCTCGTCGAGCTGATGCTCGAGGCGCGACCGGTACGTCACCAGCTCGAGCTCGAAGGTGGCTGCGGGGACCGGCGACTCGAGGAGGCGCGTCACCCATGTCATCCACGCGCCCGTGAGCTCCGAGATGCGCAGGTTGCGCGGGTCTGACGCGTCGACACGATCGGCGAGCCGCTCCATGTACGCCGTGATCTCCTTCTGCAGCTCCACGAGCCGTGCGCGCGAGCCGGCGGTGGGGCTCGCGACATATCCGCGCGTCGCGTCCGACACGTGGAAGACCTCGTGGCGGGCGCCGTCGATGAACGCAGACTCGCGCGCGAGCCCGGTATAGGCCGCCGTCGCTGCCGTCGAGCTGGCGCCGAGCGCGATCGCCGCCATGATCGCGGCTGCCAGCGTCAGCGCGAGCGTCGCCGTCTGGCCCCCCAGCAGCTGTTTGCGCTCGGTCATCACGCGCTCAGTTCGCGAGCTCGAGATCGACGCGGCGATCGCGTTGCCAGCTCGCCTCGTCGTTGCCACTTGCATCGAGCTCGCCGCGCGTCGTCGGCGCGAGCCGGTCGCCCGGCACGCCGAGCCGTTGCAGGTACGTCCGCACGGTCTCCGCGCGACGCGAACCGAGGCCGAGGTTGTACTCGTCGGTGCCGCGCGGATCGGCACGCCCGACGAGCTGCACGCGCTTGTCCTTGAGCGGTCCGGTGAGCAAGCACTGCGCGAGCTGCTGCAGCACGTCGCGATCGGCGGGCAGCAGCTCCGCCTCGTCGTAGCCGAACTTCGGCGCCTGCTGTGCGTTCGACAGGTGCAGCTTGCACTGGCGCGCGAGCTCGTCGCTCACCGTCAGGCTCGGGCTCGCCGGCGTCGGCTTCACGGCCGCGGTCGCGGTCGACTTCGGCTGTGCGCCGACCGCCGTCGTGGTCGGAACCGCGGGTCGCGGCTTTGCCTTGCTGCCACACGCGGCCACCGCAACGACCAGCGCGATCGAAATGGATCCCCTCATGTCTCGCGAAGACGCCGACCGCGCGCGGCTGTTCACGTGAACAGATCGACCGGGCGGCCGTCTTCCTATGCGATGGGACGACCGCTGGCCTCGGCCTCGGTGCTGCTCTGGCTGTGCCTCGTCGCCACCGCGACCGCGCAGGCCGACGGCCGTCACGTCCGACTGCGCACCGCGCACGGTCCGATCCACGTGTGGTCGCCTGCCGACGTCAGCGCCGACGACGCCGGCATCGTCGTCTATATCCACGGCTACTACACGACGGTGGACCGCGCGTGGTCCCAGCACCGGCTCGCCGCGCAGTTCGAGCAGTCCGGCGTCAACGCGCTGTTCGTCGCGTGCGAGGCGCCCGATGGCCCACGCGACCCGGTGCGGTGGTCAAGCCTACCGGCGCTGCTGTCGGAGGTTCGCCGCCAGCTCGGGACCGAGCTGCCGACCGGACGCGTCGTGGTCGTCGCGCACTCCGGCGGTCACCGCACGCTGTCGCGCTGGCTCGGTGACGATACCGCGGACGCCGTCGTGCTCGTCGACGCGTTCTACGGCGAGCTGCCGCACCTCCGCGACTGGCTCGCGCGCTCGGACGATCATCGGCTGATCGACGCCGCTGCGCTGACGCGTGCGTGGACCGAGCCGATGCACGCCGAGCTGACCGAGACGCTCGTGTTCGATGCATTTCCGGCGCCCGAAGCCGCGCAACTCGCCGGCGCTCGCGACGCGCGGATCGTCTACGTGCGCTCGCAGCACGATCACATGCAGCTCGTCACCGGTGGCATCGCGCTGCCGCTGCTCCTTCGCGCATCCCAGCTGCCGGCCGTGCGCGAGGGTGCCCTCGACGCGCCGCTTCTCGGCGGATCCCCGACTCTTCCTGGGGGACGCATCTGACTCGGAGTGCCCTTCTTCCGCTCCGAACGGAGGCTACTCTCGGGGATCCGCCACCTTTCATTTGGTTTGGGCTCAAACGGTTTTGTCGTCGGTGCTATGGTCGTGAACAACCGACCGCCCCCGGCGTCCTCGATCGTGACGTCGGTCTGCCTCCGATGTCAGCGACCAGCAACCCCGATCATCAGATGGCGGTGCAGTTCGAGCGCATCATCCGGCGCGTCAAGAGCTCGATGAACTATCGCGGCTCGTACAGCACGCGCGACATCCTCGGCTCGCTCGTCGCCCGCTGGGTGCAGAGCGGCGAGTGGGAGCGCCTGAAGCAGCTGCCCGCCGAGGACCGCCACATCGGCGAGAGCGTGCGGCGGTTCATCCTCGATCGGTTCGAGCAGCTGCGCCGGCGCGGCGAGCAGGAGGAGCTGCCCGACGGTCTGCTCGTGATCCCGGACGACGAGACCCTGATCGATCTCGTCGAGGCCGCCGAGCTGCGTGCGTGGATCGCGGAACGGATCGCCGATCTCGAGCGCGGCGTCGTCGACCCGCGGATCCGGATCCCGGTGCCGAACCCAAAGGAGATCGGGCGCGCGCTGCGGCTCCACGTCGCCGGCTCGACCCAGCGCCAGATCGCGACGCAGCTCGGCGTCTCGCTCGGCGCGGCGAACAAGCGGATCGCCGAGGGCACGAACTACCTCGTCGTGTTGCAGGGCATCGAGAGCGGGCTCGGAGCGCTGCCGTGATCGACGCGTCGCTGCGCGAGACGCTCGCCCGAATCTCGGCACGGTCTCCCAAGGAATGGGAGACGCGGCTGCAGCAGGAGTTTCCAGGTGATCCGGCGATGCGGATGCAGGCGCTGCTCTGGCTGCATGCCGACAAGCACGGCGTCGACACGAGCGACGCGCCGCCGCGACTCGGCGAGCACGCGGACGAGCGCTACGAGCTATCGACGCGGCTCGATGTCGGCGCGACCGCGTCCGTATGGCAAGCGTTCGACCGCAAGCTCGGTCGCGCGGTCGCGATCAAGGTGTTCCATTCGCAGGACGACTCGGAGGTCCTCGACCAGGTGCTGTCCGAAGCGCGGATCGCGAGCGACGTCATCTCGGACCACGTCGTGCGCGTGCTCGACGTCAACGAGGGCGAGACCCGGCCGTACATCGTGATGGAGCTCGTCGGCGAGTACGATCCCGACACCGGCGAGATCGCGCGCGGCGCAGCGGCATCCGCGTGCGGTCCGCGCTCGATCGAGGAGGTCGTGCGGTGGGTGATCCAGGTCGCGCGCGGCGTCCACGACGCGCACCTGCGCAACGTGTTCCATCGCGATCTCAAGCCGAAGAACGTCCTGGTCACGCCGATCACGCGCCGCGCGCGCGTCGCCGACTTCGGGCTCGCGATCAGCAGCTCGAGCCAGGACGTCGTGCACCCCGCGATCACGCTGCTGAAGGGCGGACCGACCGGCCCGCTCAGCGTGCGCGGTACGCCCGAGTACATGGCGCCGGAGCAAGCACGCGGCCTGCCACTGGCGCTCGATCCGCGGCAGCCCGCCGATCGCGACGTGCTCGTCCGGATCGACGTCTGGGGCCTCGGCGCGATCGCGTACGAGCTGCTGTCGGGCCGGCCGCCGTGGCTCGCGCGGCCCGAGCTCAGCGCGTGGGAGATCGCGGCGTCGAACGAGGCGCCGCCACCGCTGCGCACGACGCGCGATGGCGAACGGATCCCGCCGCGGCTGTGCAAGGTGATCGCGAAGGCGATGGCGCGCGATCCATCGCACCGCTACGCGACGGCGGCCGCACTCGCGAAGGATCTCGACGAGCTGCTCGCGCACCGCCCGACGACGCTCGATCGATCGCGGTTCGTCCAGGGCGCGCTGTGGTGCCGGCGCAATCCACACCTCGCGTTCACCGCGCTCGTCGCGATCGCGCTCACGATCCTCGCGAGTGGCGCGTACATGACCGTGACCCGGCTGCGCGACGCGCGCCGCGACCTCCAGCGCGAGGTCGCCGAGCAGGCGCAGGAGGAAGCGCGCCTGCGGCTCAACGTCGAGCAGAGCCGTGGCGAGCTCAAGCGCACGCGCGACAAGCTCGCGGCCGAGCGCCAGAACCTGTCGAACCTCGAGAGCTCGATCGCCGAGGATCGCGAGGCCTACCGCGAGCTGCTCGATACCAAGGACAAGGCCCTGCGCGACGCGAATCACACGACGCGCACGCTGTTCGAGCAGCTCGAGACCGCGCGCAGCGAGCGCAAGCTGACCGAGCAGCTGCGCAAGAGCCTCGAGCAGCAGGTCGCCGACAAGGCGCGCGAGCTAGAGCGGGTCTCGAAGGATCGCGACCGGATCCGCCGCGAGCGCGATGCCGCGCGCACCGAGCGCGACGCCGCACTCGCGAAGCTCGCACACACCGGCGCCGAGGACGATCCGGCGACGCCGGCGACGGTCTCCAATTGACGCTTCGATCGGTCTCACGATCGTCCGAGTTGCCTGCGTAGTCATCGTCCGATATGGTTTGACCTCAAAGGACATTTGCAAGGGTGCAGCTCGCGCTGCAGGACACGCGCTGGTCGGGCCGCCAGCCGAGCTTCGATGCGGCACCCCACCCCTGCTCCGTTCGCGTCACCGTTCTGGCTGGACCACGTCCAGCACCCACGGCTGACGCTCGTCGTCGACCTCGATGGCACGCTGATCCCGTTCGCCGACACGCCCGATCATGCCGCGCTCGATGCGGCGGGGATCGCGCTGATCGACGCGCTCGTCGCCGCCGGGGTCGACGTCGCGATCGTCACCGGACGATCGTGCGCGTCTGCCGAGCCGGTGCGCGCCGCCGCCTCGAGCGCATGGTGGTTCGCCGAGCACGGGTCGTCGCGCTACGAGCACGGCACGTGGATCGGCCCCGACGACCGTGCGCGCGAGGTCGACGAGCTCGATCAGCTCGCGAGCTCCCTGCGTGCACTGCCGGAGCTCGCGGACGCGCGCCTCGAGCGCAAGGCGTGCGGGCTCGCGGTGCACTGGCGCTCCGTCCCGAGCGAGCTGCGCGCTTCGGTGATCGCGGCCGCGGATCAAGCCTGCACGGACTGGCTCGACGCGCAGCCCGCGTACGAGCTCGTCGAGGGCGTCGAGTTGCTCGAGGTGCGTCACCGCTCTGCGACGGCCGCGCACGCGATCGCGTGGCTGCGCGCCCGCGCGCCGGACGCGCACGTGCTCGCGATCGGCAACGACACCACGGGCGAGGACATGTTCCTCGCGCTGCGCGACGACGAGATCGGGATCGCGGTGCGCAACTTCCGGATGCGACGCAGCCGTGCGCGAGCATGGCTGTCGAGCCCCGACGCGGTTCGCGAGTTCCTCGCGTGGATCCTCGACGCGCGGACCCGCGACGATACGCGGCCACCGCCCGTCGAACAGACGCCGGCAACGCCGGCGCGCGCGCGGCTCGTCGTCGTGTCGAATCGCGCGCCGAGCCAGGTCGCCGACGGCCGCATGCGCCAGGTCAGCGGGCTCGTCAGCGCGCTGTTGCCCGCCTTGCAGACGCACGAAGGGATCTGGCTCGGCTGGAGCGGCCGCGAGCGCGAGGGCACGAACCCGGTGCTGATCGAGACCGAGCTCCAGCCGGCGCGTGCGAGCTTCGATCTGACGCCGCAGCAGCGCAGTCAGTTCTACGATGGCTTCTGCAACCGCGCGCTGTGGCCGCTCCTGCACTCGTTCCCGAGTCGCGTGCGCTACAGCGATGCCGAGTGGCAGACGTACGTGGAGGTCAACGAGCTGTACGCCCGCGCGGCGCTCGATCTCGTCGAGGCCGACGGCACGATCTGGGCGCACGACTACCACCTGTTGCTGATGGGGCGTGCGCTGCGCGCGCTCGGCTACCGCGGGCCGCAGGGGCTGTTCCTCCACGTGCCGTTCCCCGCGCCCGACGTGCTCGAGACGTTGCCGTGGGCAGACGAGCTGCTGCTCGCGATGACGCAGTACGATCTGCTCGGCTTTCACACCGAGCAGTGGGCGGACAACTTCCGCAACGGCCTGCGCGCGCTGCAGGCTCGCACCCCGCGCTCGCTCGCGGTGCCGTCGATCGGCGTGCTCCCGATCGGCGTCGATCCGCTCAGCTTCCGCGCCGTCGACGACACGCTCGATCGCGAGATCCTCGGCCTGCGCGCGGCGCTTGGGACGCGACGGATGATCCTCGGCGTCGATCGGCTCGACTATTCCAAGGGCATTCCGCACCGGCTGCGCGCGTTCGATCGTCTGCTCGAGCAGTACCCCGAATGGCGCGGTCAGGTCAGCTTCGTCCAGGTCTCGGTGCCATCACGGATCGAGGTGCCCGAGTACGCCGAGCTGCGCCACGAGGTCGAGACGCTCGTCGGGCGGATCAATGGACGCTATGGCGAAGCCGACTGGGTACCGGTCCGCTATCTGTACCGGTCCTACGATCACCGCGTGCTCGCGCAGCTGTATCGCACCGCGGACGTCGCGCTCGTGACGCCGCTACGCGACGGCATGAACCTCGTCGCGAAGGAGTTCGTCGCGGCACAGGACGTCGAGAGCCCGGGCGTGCTCGTGCTGTCGCGGTTCGCGGGCGCTGCCGCCGAGCTCACCGAAGCGGTGCTGACGAACCCGTATCATCCTGACGGACTCGCCGCCGACATCGACCGCGCGCTACGGATGCCGATCGAGGAGCGACTGAGCCGCCACGGATCGCTCGCGCGCACGCTGCTCGACAGCACGCCGCAGCGCTGGGCCGGGATGTTCATGAGCCGACTGCGCGAACATCGACGATCGCTCGCATGATCCGACACCTCGTCGCGAGACTGCAGGATCGCGCGGCACGCGTGTTCGGGCTCGAGCCGATCCAGCGGGCTCCGCTCGTGCTCGCGATGTTGCACCGCCCGCCTGGCGACGCCGCAGGCTACTGGCTCCAGCTCGTGATCGCGGTGGTGCTCGCGACGCTCGGGCTCGCGCTCGACAGCACGGCGGTCGTGATCGGCGCGATGCTGATCGCGCCGCTGATGCGTCCGATCGTCGAGCTCGCGATGGGACTCGCGACCGGCTCGACGCCGCTGCTGTTCCGCACCGCGCTGCGTGCGATCTCGAGCATCGTGATCGCGGTGGCCGCGTCCGCGGCATTCACGTCGCTGCTGCCGTTTCACGAGGTCACGCGCGAGCTGCTCGCGCGCACGGCGCCGAGCCTGCTCGACCTGTTCGTCGCAGCGGCGTGCGCGCTGGCGGGTGCCTACGCGGTCGTGATCGCGAGCAACGACGTCGCGACGACCGCGGCGGGTACGAGCATCGGCATCTCGCTCGTCCCGCCACTGTGCACCGCAGGCTACGGCATCGCGATCGGCGACCAAGACATGGCGGTCGGGGCCGCGTTGCTGTTCACGGCGAATGTCACCGGGATCATCACGGTCGCGAGCTTGCTGTTCGTGGTCGTCGGGTTCGGGCAGGTCAACATCCGCGAAGCCGAGCAGACGCTCGATGCGGACGCGAACATCGGCGTCGCGACCCGGGTCGGCCGAGCGCTGTCGAGTCGGCGATCCGAGCGTGTCGGTACGCTGATTCGCGTGCTCGCACCGCTCGCCCTGCTGGCGGCGGTCGCGTTCCCGCTCGAGCGCGCCGTCGGCGAGATGTCGCGGCGCAGCGCGATCCGCAATCGCGTGACCGAGCTACTCGCGAACGGCAAGCAGGAACGCGTCGTCAGCTACGCGCTCGATCAGACGGCGCGACCGGTCGTGCTCCGGGTCGTGATCGTCGGCGATCCGCCTCGTGCACGTGCGCTCGAGGCGACCTTGCGCAACGAGCTGAGCGCGGTCGGAGCGCGGCGTGCTGCGGTGTCCGTGTGGGCGGTCTCGGACGCGACCACGATCTCGGCGCTGTCCGCCCGCATCGAGGACATTCCGATTCCGGTGCCAACCCCGCCGCTGCCACCACCGGTGCCGCTCGGCGATCGCGTACGAGCGAGCTGGCCGGCCGGCGCCGGCGCGCTGCTCGACGTGTGGATCTCGGAGGGCGACCCGGTGCGCGTGCGCGTCCGGCACCTCGGCGCACCGCTCGGCGATGCCGCGCTGCAACTGCTCGCCCAGCTCGTCGATCACGACCGTCGACCGGTGATCGAGGACGACGCGCTCGACGTGATCGAGGCAGACCCGGCGAATGGCGCGGCGTGGTACGCGGACGCCACGCGGCTCGTCGCTGCAGCCCGGGCGTTGCCGCAGCTGCGCGTGTGCCTCACCGTGCCAGCTCCGACGAGGCGCGATCGCCGGGACTCGGCGACGGTCGCGATCCGCGCGCAGCTCGATGCCGCGATCCGCGACATGCCGAACGTCGAGATCGCGACCGGTGACCGCTGGCGCGCGGTCCCGAGGCTGGCATCGTGCGACGAGCCGTGAGCGGTCAGCCCGCCGGCATGCGCCGGAACTCGTAGACGAACGTCGCGTGGCCCTCCTGCGCGTCGGCTGGCTCGAGGCGCAGGCCGTCGATCGCGTCGAGTACGCAGGTCATGAGCTCGCGCGGTGCGGTCGTGTGCGTCGCATCGATCCGCGGACGCACGAGGCGGCCGGTGCGCGCGACGACGACGAACTGGACCTTCACGACGCCGGCCGCGTCGGGGTTCGCGGCGAGCGCGGTCTCGTAGCAGGTCTCGAGCCGGGTGCTGCTCGCGTACAGCAGCGTGTGCGTGTCCTCGCGGTACTGCTCGGCCGATCGCGCGGTCGCGCAGCCGGTCGCGAGCGTCAGCGCGATCGCGACCCGCGCGATCACGGCTGCACCTCGGCGTCGGGCGCCGGCGGCTCGGCGGGCGCGAGGACCTGGCGCTCGTCGCTCGCGATCGTCAGACCCGCGGGCGCGCCGTGCGCGACGAGGTACGCGAGCACCACGTCGACCTGTGCGGGCGTCAGCGGCTCGCCCTCGACGACGAGCGTCGTGATCTCGGGGTGTGCGTGGCTCGTCGCGGCGGCGGCGTTCAGCAGCTCGAGGGTGCGCGGCGCGAGCTTGCCGTCGGGCGCGAGCTCGAGCTTGCCGTGGACCACGATCGCATCATCGCGCACCGTCGGCGGCGCCGGCCGTGGCGCGGCGATCACCGCGATCGGCGTCGTTTGTTCGAAGCTCACGCGCTTCGTGCAGCCCACCGCGAGCGCGAGCGCGAACGCGGCGACCGATGCGGTCAGCGGAGTACCTGCCATGTCCACGAGGACGGCCGCGGTCGTGTGGGTGTTCACCTCAGCGTGGCGGCGTGCGTGCGTGCTCGACCTCGATGCTCGCGACGATGTTCGCGATGCAGCTCTCGACGACGCCCTGGCTCGCCATCTTCACGCGATCGACCTTGCCGGCGTCGTCGAGCGCGAAGTCCATCTCGACGTGTCGCTCGGTGTCCTGATCGGGAGCGAGCCGCTCGTAGCACGCGACGATGTCGGGCAGCCGGCGCTCGAGCGCGCGCCGGATCTCCGAGCCGTTCTGACCGCCGATCACCGCGCACGACGACGAGCCGCACGTCACCGTCACGATCGTCGGATCGCGCGTGCCGGACCCCGGGAGATCGTACTGCTCGCCGGCGGAGCGCCCGGTCGCCTGCGTCGCGTAGCGGCCGGACTTCACGGTGTCGAATGCCGGGCTCGCGGTCGGATCGAAGCCGCGCGCGTTGCCGAAGTTGCCGAGCGTCGCGGACTCCGGGTCGTAGAGCGTGCTGCCTCCCTTCGCGAGCTCGGCAGCGAGGTCCGCCTTGCCGATGATCGCGGACCAGTCGCCGAGCTTGCCCGATGCGAGCACGCCGGCGTCGCGGGCGCCCTGACCGCGATCGGTGCGCCGGCCCGGCGGCGAGATCCGCGCGGTCTTCGGCGGCTCGGGCGTGCCGGGCGGTGGCGTGGCGGCGAGCGGCGTCGGGCGCTGGGTGCTCGGCGCGTCGCCGCGGCGGACCACGCGATCGAACCGCGCGATCCGGGTCGTCCGGCGATCGCGCGCGGACTCGAAGCCAGCGATCGCGAGCGGCTCGATCGGAGCACGCCACATCGCGATCGCCCACAGCGCGACATGCGCGACGAGGCACGCCGCGACGTACCACGCGGGCCGGCGGTCGAAGCGCGGCCGGACGAGCGCGCGGACCGGCGCCGGCACGAGCTCGACCTCGATCGCGAGCGCGCCGATCGCGAGCGCCACCGGGTTGCCGCGCGCGAGCTCGAGCTGGCCACCGTGAACTCGATCCGTCCGCGACCGCGCGACGATGCCGGCCGGGACGCGACACACGCCGGTGGTGCCGACCCAGCCGACGAGCGGGAAGCTCGTGAGCGGCGCGATGTCGATCGCGAGGTCGACATCACGCGCGGTGCCGATCCGGTAGCTCGCGCCGCGCGCGACGTGGCGGACGTCGAGCAGCGTGTCGGCGAACCGCACGACGACGAGCACGGCATCCGCGGCTTGCATGCACGAGCGACACGGCAGGTGCGCGAAGGTTTCGCACGCAACCACACGTGGCGTGCGCTGTCTCTCAGGAGCCGGCAGGACCGCCGGACGTGTGACATCTCACCGGGTTGCAGGATCGCGCCCGGCGATGTCGATCCGTGGGCGGGTCATTCGTCGTCAGGTCAGGTGACCGACCCCGATCCGATCGATCCGGCCTGGCTCGAGACCGTGCTCGTCGCGGCGCGGCCGCAGGCGCTCGCGGCGCTCGTCCGCTACTTCCGCGATCTCGATGTTGCCGAGGAGGCGTTCCAGAACGCGTGCCTGCGCGCGCTGCAGCGCTGGCCCGTGCAGGGTCCGCCGCGGAGCCCGGTCGCGTGGCTGATCCTCGTCGCGCGCAACGCCGCGATCGATGATCGCCGCCGCACGCACGCGCGCTCGGCGCTGCCCGACGACGAGCTGCTCGTCGATCCACGCGCGATGCGCGACCTCGCCGCGGAGCTCGACGACGCGGGCTACCGGGACGACGTGCTGCGCCTGCTGTTCGTGTGCTGTCACCCCGAGCTGCCCGCGACCCAGCAGATCGCGCTCGCGCTGCGGATCGTGTGCGGGCTGTCGGTGCCGCAGATCGCGCGCGCCTTCCTCGTCGCCGAGACCGCGATCGAGCAGCGGATCACGCGCGCGAAGCAGCGGATCGCGCGCGCTGACGTGCCGTTCGAGGCCCCGGATCGTGACGAGCGTGCGCGCCGGCTCTCGACAGTGGCCGCGATGGTCTACCTGATCTTCAACGAGGGCTACACGGCGGGCCGCGAGGACGCCGAGCGCGGTGGGCTCGCGGTGCAGGCGATCCGGCTCGCGCGGCTGCTCGTCCGACTGTTTCCCGACGAGGCGGAGACGCTCGGGCTCGCGGCGCTGCTGCTGCTCCAGCATGCGCGGTCGCCCGCGCGCTTCGATCGCGACGGCAACGCGGTGCTGCTCGAGGACCAGGATCGCAGCCGGTGGGATCACGTCGCGATCGCGGAGGGCCTCGGGTTCCTCGAGCGCGCGCTCCGGCTCGGCGCGCCGGGGCCGTACCAGCTGCAGGCGGCGATCGCGGCGGCCCACGCCCGCGCCGCGCGCGCGGTCGACACCGACTGGGCGCAGATCGAGCAGCTGTACGCGGCGCTCGAGCAGCTCCAGCCGTCTCCGGTGATCGCGCTCAACCGTGCGGTCGTGATCGCGAAGCTGCGTGGACCGCGGGCCGCGCTCGCCGCGATGACGCCGCTCGCCGACGCGCTCGACGGCTACTTCTACTTTCACGGCGTGCGCGGCATGCTGCTCGCCCAGCTCGGCAGGCCGGCCGAGGCGCGGCGCGCGTTCGATCGGGCGATCGGGCTCGCGTCGACGGTCGCCGAGGCCACGCACATCCGCATGCAGCTCGACCGGCTCGCGCGCTGATCAGCGCTTCGGATCATCGCGCTCGATCGCCTCGATGATCTCGTTCACCTGCAACGGCTTGACGAGGTGCGCGTCGAACCCGGCCGCGCGCGATCGGTCGCGGTCGGTCGGGTGACCGTGGCCGGTGACCGCGACGAGCCGGACGCGCGCGAGCCGAGGCTGCTGGCGGATGCGCTGCGCGAGCTCGAAGCCATCCATCTGCGGCAATCCGAGATCGAGCAGCGCGACGTCGGGCACGAACTCCTCGAGCAGGCGCAAGGCGCTCGGTCCGTCGCTCGCCCGGCGTGCGAGGTGGCCGCGGTGCTCGGCGAGCAACGTCAGCATCTCGGCGGCGTCGCGGTTGTCGTCGACGACGAGGACGCGGCGGACTCGCGTTGGCACATCGAGTCCACCGCCGGCGGACTCCGCGATCGGTGCGCTCGCGGCAGCGGGGAGCCGGATCGTGAACGTGCTGCCCTGCCCCTTGCCGGCGCTGTGCGCCTCGATCGTACCGCCGTGCAGCGTCACGAACGTGCGCGCGATCGAGAGCCCGAGACCGAGGCCGCCGCGCGACCGCTCGACGTTCTGCGGCTCCTGCGTGAACAGATCGAAGACGTGCGGCAACACCTCGGGCTCGATGCCGACGCCGTTGTCGCGGACGGTGATCACGACGTCGCCGTCGTCGCGGTACGCCGCGATCTCGATCGTGCCGCCCGGATCGGTGTACTTCGCGGCGTTCGCGATCACGTTGCCGAGCACCTGCGCCATGCGCGTCGCATCGGCGTCGATCTCGAGCCCGGACGTCGGGACGTCGACGCCGACGCGATGCTGACGTTCCGCGACGAGCGGCCCGATCGTCTCGAGCACGCGCGCGACGAGCTCGTTGATCTCGACCGGCTGGCGCGCGAGCGTGATCTTGCCCGACCGGATCCGCGCGACGTCGAGCAGCTCGTCGACGAGCTTCGTCAGGTGCTGGACCTGACGCTTGATGATCGCGATCGCGCGATGGCCGCGCTCGGCGCCCTTGAGCTCGAGCAGCTCGACCGCGGTCGTGATCGGCGCGAGCGGGTTGCGCAGCTCGTGACCGAGCATCGCGAGGAAGTCGTCCTTCGCGCGGTTCGCGGCGTCCGCCGCGCGCTTGACCTCGGTCAGGTCCGCGACGAACGACACGCCCTGCCGCGGATCGTCCGCGAACATCGCCGCCGCGACGAGCACCGGCACGCGATGCCCGTCCTTGTGCACGTACTCCTTCTCGAACGGCTCGTGCTGGCCGTGCTCGGCGAGCTGCGCGAGCATCTCGCGATCGCGCGCCGCGTACTCCGGCGGGGTCAGCGCGCGCCAGTCGACCTGCCCGGCGAGCAGCTCGTCGCGCGTGTAGCCGATCGACCGCAGGAAGCTGTCGTTCGCGCGCAGCACGCGGCCGTCGACGTGCCAGTGCACGGTGCCGATCAGGTTCGCGTCGAAGATGCGCTCGGCGCGCACGCGTGCTTGCTCGAGCCGCGCGGTGCGCTCGGCGCGTACGACGGCCTCCGCGCAGTGGCGCGCGAACAGCCGCACGAACTCGCGCTCCTCGGGCGGAAACGACTGGTCGCGGAACCACCCCATCGCGAGCACCCCGATCGGTCGGCCCTCGGAGACGAGCGGCACGCTCCAGAACGACCGCGCCCGAGGATGCGTGGATTCGATCCGCGCGACCTCGGGCATCAGCGCCTCGTATTGCGGCGCATCTTCGACCCACTGCTCGGTCACCAGGCGTCGTCCCTGCTCGGATGCGAGCGCGATCCGCTGGATCGTCGTGACGACCTCGGGCGCGCAACCGCGCTCGCTGACGAGCTGGAAGTGCTCGCGGCGTTCATCGACCGTGTACAGCATGCAGGTATCCGCGCTCGACGCGCGCATGCCCTCGCTGACGACCGCCTGCGCGACATCGTCGACCGACGTCGTCGCGGCGAGCACCGTTGCGAGCTCGTTGAGCCCGCGCATCCGGCGGGTGCGTGCGGTCTCGCGCTCGACCGTGTCCTCGCGGAGCCGGCGCTCGTCGGCGCGCGCCTGTTCGGCCTGGATTCGCAACAACCGCTGCTCGCGCTGCGATCGCTGTGCGAGCTCCGCGAGCCACGCGAACGCGATGCCGCACGTGACGAACACCGCCGCGCCGACGCCGATATGGAGCGACTGATATGCGGACGCCGGGTAGATCCATGCGAACACGATCGCGACCGCGAGCCCGACCGCGACGAGCCCGGCCCGCAGCCCGCCGAGCCACGCCGCCACGAACACCGCCGGCCAGAACGTCAGCCAGATCTGCGTGCGGTCGAGCCATGGCTCGAGCACCGCGCGCAGCGCGGCCGCACCGGCGATCGCCAGCACCGCGGTGACATAGGGTCGGACCCGATCGCTTGGATGCACGTCGCCTGGGGCCCTCCGTCGGTAGCAGACCAAAACTCGCCGGGTGCGGAAATCAAATACCGATCAAGACGGCGGGATCGCGACCAGGTACGCGCGTTGCAGCCTCCGCCTGCGTCAGGCCGACTCGCGCGCGCGGCCCGCGAAGTCGCGCGCGAGCGCGAGCACGTCGTCGATGTCGATCGGCTTGCCGATCAGCCGCGGCCGCGTCTGCTCGACGAACTGCGCGGCCCGCGGCGTGACCGCGCCGCCGGTCATGACGACGAGCCGCGGCAACAGCCCGGGCGCGGTCGCCGACAGCGCCTCGTGGATCGCGACGCCGTCGACATTCGGCATCTGCAGATCGCAGATCACCAGATCGAACGCGTGATCGGAGGCGAGCAGCTCGAGCGCCGCGCGCCCGCCGAGCGCGGTCACGACGTCGTGCTCGAGCGCGACCGCGCGTGCGAGCGAGCGCAGGAGCAGCGGCTCGTCATCGATGATCAGCACGCGGGCGCGGCCGCCGTCGCGCGGCTCGACGCGCACCGAGCCTGCGGCGGATGCGCGTTCGGGCGGCGGGCGGCGCTCACACGGCAGCCGGACCTCGACGCGCGCGCCGCCGCGCGACCCGCGCAGCACGCGTGCCGTCCCGCCGTGGTGCTCGGCGATCTTGCGGACGAGCGCGAGCCCGAGCCCGGTTCCGACGTCGGCGGGCTTCGTCGTGAAGTACGGCTCGAACACGCGCTCGACGAGCTCGTCCGGGATTCCAGGACCGCTATCCTCGACGACGAGCACCACGTGCTCGGGCTCCGCCGCGGTCGAGACCCGGATCTCGTGACCGGTGCCGCCCTCGGCGACCGCATAGGCCGCGTTGATCACGAGGTTCGTGACGAGCTGCCCGAGCCGTCCACGATCGCCGATGATCGGCGGCACGCCGCCGAGCTCGAGCACGAGCCGGGCGACGCTCTGGTACGCCGGGCGCGCGAGCTGACACGCGGAGCGCACGATGTCGTCGAGATCGAGCTCGACCGGATCCGTGGTCTCGGTCCGCGACAGCGTGCGCAGGTCGCCGATCACGGCGCGCATGCGCTCCATGCCGACCTGGACGTCGGCGAGCATGTCGTCGATGTCGGCAAGCTCGCGCGCGGGCTCCGCGGCGACCCGCGCGCGCACCATCGCGAGCTGGCGGCGCGCCGCCTCGAGCCCGAGCAGCACCCACGCCGCCGGATTGTTGAGCTCGTGCGCGACGCCGTTCGCGAGCTGGCCGACCGCCGCGAACTTCTCGGCGATCACGAGCTCGGCCTGGGTCGCGCGGAGGTTCGCGAGCGCGTGCTCGAGCTCGCGGCGTGACGCGACCTCGCCGTCGAGCTCCTCGGCGAGCAGGTTGATGCCGGTCGCGATCGCGTCGAGCTCGTCGCGGCGCTCGGAGACCGCGAGCCGCGGCGAGAAGTCCTGGCGCGCGTACGACATCAGGACCTCGAGGATGGCGTCGAACCGATCGTCGCTCACCCTGGACGCTCCAGCAGCCACGCGATCGCGGCCGCCTCGTCGGTGAACAGCGCCGTCGGCATGCGCTTGGCGCCAAAGCGCAGGAAGAAGTTCGCGAGCACGCGGCTCACCGGGGAGCCGATGAGGAGCGCGACCGCGAGCGTCGCCTGCTCCGCCTCGGGGCCGGCGAAGTAGTCCCGCGCCTCGCGCGTCTGGGATCGCACGCCGCGCATGTCGACGAGCACCCGGGTCCGCCGCTCGCCGGCGAGCCGGAAGATCGCGGCAACGTTCTCCTCGGCGTCCGCGAGTCCCATCTCGCAGCCGGTCCGCATGATCGCGTGCACGAAGCCACGCGGATCCGCTCGGAACGTACAGGTCGCGGTCGACGCTTCCACCCCGGCCCACCGTAGCCCAGGCCGGCGGCGCCAGCGCGCGCTGTTGTTGCGCAGAAGCAGCCTCAGTCCCCGACGAAGACTCGGATCCGCTGTGAGTGATCCCACGAGCCTGCAGTCCGCTGCGCATTTTCGATGTAAGGCCGCGTGGAGTTGTGTAGGTTCCGCCGCCGACCCAGCCAGCCACGGGTCGCCTTTTCTGCAGGAGCGTACGAGTGAAGCGTGTAACTGGATTTCTTATCCTCGCGTCGGCAGCGTTCGCCGGCTGCGGAACCGATGTCGACCCGCAAGCCAGCGGTGTCTTTCCGTCCGAGGCGTTCATCGGCCGCAAGGTCCGCGTCGAGATCTCGGGCGATCAAACGAACTGGAGCAGCGGCGCGACCGTCAGCTTCGGTGACGGCATCACCGTCGACAGCGTCAGCGTCGCGAGCCCGTCGGCGCTGTTCGTCGACCTGACGATCGCCCCGAGCGCGGCGCCCGGTCTCCACGACGTCGTCGTCACCGATGGCGGCGACAAGCTCACGCTGACCCAGGCGTTCGAGCTCGTGACGCCGACGAAGGTCTCGGTCCAGGGCACGCTCGCCCAGGGCTCGGTCGCGTTCCTCACGATCACGAACCTCGACTTCTTCAACCAGTTCGACGCGACGACCGACGCGGACGGCAACTTCGTCAACACGACGTTGACCGGCCCGGCGGGCACCAGCTTCCAGATCAACACGGTCGACGCGTTCTCGATCAGCGCCGCGATGCTGATCGACGTCGACGCGCAGCCCGGCGCGTTCACGATCAACAGCGGCATCGGCGAGACCGCCGTGACGTCGCCCGGCGACACGCTCGACATCGCGCCGCGCACGCCGGTCGCGATCGAGTCCGGTACGCCCGCGCAGGGCAACCAGGTCGATCCGTTCGCGAGCGCGCTCTACGAGTTCACCCCGACGGCCGGCCCGGCCGCGGTCACCGCGGTCGCGACGTCGAACGACGACACCGCGAGCCCGCAGATGGTGATCCTCGCGCCGAGCGGTCACTTCTCGGACGGCTTCCGGCTGTTCCCGATCACCGGCTTCTTCGGTGACGTGATCCGCGCGGGCCTCGGCATCGTCGAGAAGACGCCGGAGAAGTTCTACGCCGTCTACCTCGACCTCTCGGGCGCGGCCGGCTACCAGTACCAGATCCGCGCGACCTCGACGACGCTGACGGCGGCGAACGAGGTCGGCACGGCGCACGCGACGAACGCGACGGCGCAGGCACTGACGGCCCCGGCCGCGATGGTGGACAACGGCTCGCTGACGAGCGAGGCCGAGGTCGACATGTACAAGATCCCGGTGACCGCCGCGCAGGTTGGCAAGAAGGTCCACGTGATCACGGTCGGCGGCGACCCGCTGACCGACACGGTCGTCGAGGTGTTCGGCGGCACGACCGGCACGACGTCGCTCGGCGGCGAGTCCGATGACGCGGACTTCGGTGAGGACTTCGTCTCGGGTGCGGTCCCCGCGGGCACGACGAACGTGTTCGTGAAGATCAGCGCGTCGCAGGCGGGCTTCTTCGACCCCGCGCACAACGCGTACCTCGCGTCGATCGTCTTCGAGTAAGCGACCGTGTCGGCAGCGCCGTCGTCACGGCGGCGCTGTCACAACCCGTGCACGAGATCGGCGAGCCGCGTGCGGTGAGCCGAATCGAGGCGCGCGTCGAGGGCGTGCAGCAGCGCTGCCTCGCTCCGCGCGTGCGCCGCGTAGGCGGTCTCGAACCGCTGGAACAGCGGCGCGAGCTGCTGGATCGCGTTGCCGGCGAGCGCGAGGTGCACCATGCGCGCGAGCGTGCCGCAGATCGCGTCGTGCGCGAGTGCCATCTCGTTCGCCTGATCCGCGAGATCCGGCGCGGTCTCTGCGACGAACGGGAACAGCCCTTCCTCTTCGCGCGCGAAGTGAAGGAACAGCGTCTCGCGCAGATCGACGAGCTGCGGCGCGAGCGTCTCGGCCGAGATCGTGCCGGGCTCGCGGGTCAGTGCCTCGAGCGAGGTCGCGAGTGCGACGACGCGACGATTGATCTCGGCGTGGTCGTGGGCGAGGTCGCGAACCGCATCGGACATCGACGCTAGCGTAACGCGCGGCGTGGCCACGCGGGAGTCCTTGCGAGCGCGGCGTGCGATCGGCGACACCAGCGGAGCGCGCACGACGAGGAACTGCCGCACGATTTGCGCGAATTCTTCGGGGCGATCGTCGTGCGGGATGTGGCCGGCGTCGAGCTCGTGCAGCACCGTCGACCGTCGCAGCTCGACCATGCGGCGCGCCTCGTCCGCGGGCAGCACCGGGCTGCGCGTGCCGCGGACGACGAGCGCCGGACAATCGGTCGCGGTCCACAGCTCGGTCCAGTCACCGGTCAGCGCATCGCGCGATCGCTTCATCCACCGCGGATCGAAGCGAAAGCCCCAGCCACCGTCGGGTAGCTCGTACGCGCTGTCGAGCAGCATGCGGCGCGCGTACGCCGCGTGCTCGTCGATGAACGCGACGAGCGCGGCGAGATCCGGCCACCGCGACGGCCAGTCGAGCCCGATGTGCGGCTTGAACGGGATCCGCGCGCCGATATCCTCGACGACGAGCGCCGTCACGCGCGCCGGATGCGCGGCCGCGAACGCATACGCGTTGCAGCCGCCGAGCGAGTGTCCGATCAGCGGCAGCGGCGCCAGTGCGAGCTGCTCGATCGCCTCGGCGAGGTCCGCGACGTAGTCGCCGCGCGTGACGCCCTCCGGCGTGTCGGTCGAGCCGTGGCCGCGCTGGTCGAGCGCGATGATCCGCCAGTCCGGCTGGAGGTCGGCGGCGAGCCGCGCGAAGTTGCGCGCGCACCCGAAGTGGCCGTGCAGCGCGAGCGCGGGTGCGCCGTCGCCGCCGAAATCGATCCCGTGCATCCGCAGCCGCGAGAGCTCGAGCGTGAAGCGCCGCGGCTCGGCGGTCATCGATCAGCGTCGCGACTCGTCGTCGCCGGGGATGCCATAGTCGGTCGGACGCTCGGGACGATCGAGCAGCCACGACCACGTGTCTTCCTGGATCTGCAGCTCGTTGAGATCCGGCAGGAACGCGGGATTGACCGGATACACGCGATCGTCGAGCACGGTCAGCACCGCGGTCAGCAGCGTCTTGGTCTCGATCGACGTCGGCGGCAGCCGGTACGGGCTGTCGCGCAGCGTCCACCTGCCCTCGCGCTCGACGAGCACCGTCAGCTCCGCGGGCTTGCCGACGTGGATCGTGCCCGCGCGATCGGTGATCCGCAGCGCCTTCGCCGGGTTCAGCGACGCGCGCGTGATCACGTCGGTGAGGCTCATGCCGAGCGCCATCATCTCGGACATGTGCAGGCACATGCCGGCCGACGACACGCGCACGTACTTGTCGTGCGGATCCTGCGCGTGGCGATCGGTCGACAGCGTGAACGGCGCGAAGCCGGCATCGAGCATCCGCCGCATCGAGTCGTACGAGAAGTGCGCGCCGCGCCCGCTGTCGAACAGGATGCCGCGATCGTAGGCCTCGCGGACGCCGGGCGCCGGCCGGTTCTCCTTGCGGTTCCACGCGCCGCCGTCGTAGGTCGTGCCGACGTGCGCGATGATGTCCCCCGGCCGCAGCCGCTCGAGGATCATCGTCAGCGCCTGCTCGCGCGTGACCTCCTTGCCGAACAGCATCGGCTTGCCGCCGTTGACGAGGTAGCCCTCGAGCGACGGCGCGCCGGTATGGACGTAGAGCGGCACGTGCGCGAGGTCGCCGATCTCGAGCGCGCGCCGGATCACCTCGCTGCCATCCGGGCTGCCCCACGCGTCGGGCACCGAGTACGTCTTGATGCCGCGGATGATGTCCGGATACATGCGGATGATCTCGACCGCCGCGCCGACGTCGATCATCGACGCGTTCAGGATCACGTCGGTGTTGTAGAGCCCGTACATGAACCCGCCGAGCGCGGCGGCGTTGAGCCACGAGTGGACGCGGGTCGGCGTGCGCTCGACGACGTTCTTGCGAAAGCCCTGGAACGTGTACGCGCCGCAGTCCCCGGGATCGACGATCCGCGTGCAGCCGGTCTGGACGCCGGCCATCGTTGGATCGAGCGCCTCCGACGTCCGGTACAGGTTGCAGTGGACGTGCAGATCGATCAGGCCCGGGCACACGATCAACCCGCGCAGATCGATCGTGCGCCGTGCGCGCGCCGGATCGATCGTCGGCTCGAGCGCGACCACGATCCCGCGCTCGATCGCGATGTCGGCGACCGCGTCCATCTGCTTCGCCGGATCGATCACGCGCCCGCCCTGCAGCAACAGGTCGTACTTGCGCGATCGGCCCGCCGGATCTGTCGTTCCGGTACCACTCATGCGTCGGTCCCCCCTCTCTCGTTCACGATCGCGCAGCGGCCGGGGCCGGTCAACGAGTAGGATCTCCAGACGTGGGGTCCTCGATCACGCTGCAGCTCCCGCTGCTGACCGCGAGCGCCGAGGCCCGCGCGCGCGTGCCACGCGTGCGAGCGATGCGCCAGCGACTCGAGACCCGACGCGTCGACGACATCGCAGGTGCGATCGCCGGCGAGCTCGCGCGCCCCGCGATCGGCGAGCAGATCGCGCGCGGTCACCGGATCGCGATCGGCGTCGGCAGCCGCGGCATCGATCGCTGTCCCGACGTGGTCGCCGCGCTCGTCCGCGAGCTGCGCCGGCGCGGCGCCGAGCCGTTCGTCATCGCCGCGATGGGCTCGCACGGCGGCGCGACCGCCGACGGCAAGCGGGCATTGCTCGCGGGGCTCGGCTTCACCGAGGCGGCGATCGGCGCGCCGGTGCGCGTCGAGACCGCGACCGTCGAGCTCGGCCGGCTCGACGACGGGACGCCGATCTACATCGACGCGCTCGCGGCGGCCGCCGACGGCATCGTCGTCGTCAACCGGATCAAGCCGCACACCGCGTTTCGCGCGCCGATCGAGAGCGGGCTCGCGAAGATGCTCGCGGTCGGGCTCGGCCACGCCGATTCCGCGGCGGCGCTGCACCGTCACGGCATGGCGCGGTTCGACGTGCTCGTGCCGGCCGCGCTCGCACTGATCCGCACACGCGCGCCGGTCAGGTTCGGGATCGCGCTCGTCGAGAACGGCCGCGGCGAGCTCGCGCACGTCGAGGCGGTCGCCGCGGACGCGATCGCGAGCCGCGAGGTCGCGCTGCTCGAGCTCGCCCGCGCGTACATGCCGACCTTGCCGTTCGCCGAGCTCGACGTGCTCGTCCTCGAGCGCCTCGGCAAGGACATCAGCGGTCAGGGCGCGGACCCGAACGTCGTCGGCCGCAGCGCGCGCGGCCTGCCATTCGGCGGCCCGCGGATCGACAAGCTCGTCGGGCTCGATCTGTCCGACGGTGCACACGGCAACGCACTCGGCATCGGCCAGCTCGACGTCGTGACCGCGCAGCTCGTCGCGCGCGCCGATCTCGCGGCGACCTACGCGAACGTCGTGCCGACGACGTATCTCGATCTCGGCGCGCTGCCGCTCGTCGCCGCGACGCCTAGCGATGCCGTGACCGTCGCGGTCGGCGCGATCGCGGGTCGCGCGCCGCGCGACGTCCGCCTCGTCTACGCGCGCGACACCAAGTCGCTCGCGACGCTGTTCGTGTCCGAGGCGCTGTTCGACGAGGTCCGCGCCCACGACCGCTGCGAGCTCGTCGGCGAGCCGCGTCCACTCCTCGATGGTGACAATCTCGTTTCCTGGTCAGTCGATATTTTCTGACGTGCGGGCGAGGGATCATTTCGGATCGAGTGCAAGTACGATCCGCGGGCGACTCCGGCATACGCTGGTCCGGTCAACATCGGATGGAGGGACGATGCGGTTTGCCGTGATGGGTACGGGCGGTGCGGGTGGCTATTTCGGGGCGAGGTTGGCCATGGCGGGGCACGATGTCTCGTTCATCGCGCGCGGCGCACACCTCGCCGCGATCCGCGATGTCGGGCTTCGCGTCGACAGCGTGCTCGGCGACGTCGTCGTCGCACCCGCGCATGCCACCGACGATCCACGCGAGCTGCCGGTCGTCGACTACGTCCTGCTCGGCGTCAAGGCATGGCAGGTCGAGGACGCCGCGCGCGCGATCGCGCCGATCGTCGGCCCCCGCACGGCCGTGCTGCCGCTGCAGAACGGGATCGAGGCTCCGGAGCAGATCTCCGATGCGCTCGATCGCGATCACGCGCTCGGTGGCACGTGTCGGATCCTGAGCTCGATCGTCGCTCCGGGCCACATCCGCCATGTCGGTGCCGAGCCGGTGCTCGAGATCGGCGAGCTCGACGGCCGGCCCAGTGCGCGGGTCGAAGGCTTGCTGCGCGCGCTGTCCGAGGCGCGCGGCGTCACGGCGACGATCGTTCCGGATATCCGTGTCGCGATGTGGCAGAAGTTTCTGTTCATCGCGTCGTGGGGTGCGCTCGGCGCCGTGACCCGTGCACCGCTCGGCGTGCTTCGAACGCAGCGCGAGACGCGCAGCATGCTCGAAGCCGCGATGCGCGAGATCGAGCGGATCGCGCGCGCGCTGTCGATCCGGATGCCCGAAGCTGTCGTGCCGAGCACGCTCGCGTTCGTCGATAGCCTGCCCGCCCCGGCAACCGCATCGCTACAGCGCGACATCGCCGCTGGCAGGCCCTCCGAGGTCGAGAGCCTGTGCGGCGCCGTCACGCGCTACGGGATCCGGACCGGCGTGCGGACGCCGACGAACACGTTCCTGTATCACGCGCTGTTACCACTCGAGCGCCGCGCGCGCGGGCAGCTCGAGTTCTGAGTCGATCACCTCATTCGAAGCTGCAGATGTACGGTACCTGCGACACGCACGCGCGATCGTCCCAGGTGCCGCCGCGCGAGCCTTCGAGCAGCGTGCAGTCCTCCGAGCCACCGCCGCCACCGTTGTTCGGCTCCCCCGAGCGGTAGTTCGTGAACACCGGCGCGCTGCCGTCGGGCCACCGGTACTGACCCTCGGCGACGATGTCGTTGAGCCCGATGAACACGTCGTTGCCACCGATTAGAGAGTCCGCGGTCGTGTTCTCCGACGCCGAGCGGATCGTCGCCAGGTGCATCGCGAGCGCCACGCACGAGGCCTCGGCGTCGGTGTGGTTCCGGTTCTGGTTGAAGAACACGAAGCACGCGCCGCTCGTCGGATCGGTCGCCCGCGCGGTGCCGCCGGTGCACGGACGCGCGTCCGCGGTCGCATCCGGCGCGGCGTCGCTCGGCCCTGCGTCCGCGCCGCCGGCGTCGGTCTTGCTCAGCACGCAGAAGCCGCGATCGCAGCTCCGACCCGATTCGCAGTCCGCCGTCACCTGGCAGACGAACTGATCGCTCTGCGTCGGAAAGCACGCTGCGAGCAGGAGGGCGCAAGCGGTTGCGAGATGGCGCACCGAACTAGTATCGCCGTCGCGTGCCCGCAGTCCAAGCAGGGATGATGACGGGCGATGACGCGTGGCCCGGCGACCGCGCGCCGAGCGTTGCCGGCTGATCGGAAGTGTCAGCGACCGGATTTCTGCCGCGTCCGCGCGGGTCTACGGGCGGTCAACCGTCAGGCCGGCAACCAGCGGCGATGAACGCGCTTGGCACCGGCAGGCAGCCGCGCCCGCTCGGTCAGCGATGTGCCGAACGGCACCGTGATCCGGGTCAGCACGTTGATCGCCCAGCCGTTCGCGTCGAGCAGCGGCCCGAGGTTGCGCCGGCGCAGCTTGAGGTACGCGAGCACCATCGACGGCAGGCTGATCGCGAGCATCACGGCCGCGATCCCGAGCGGTGCCCACTTGCCGAGCCCGAACACCCCGGACAGCACCGCGGTCACGACGGTCGCGATGCCGCCGACCGCGACACCGAGGGCCGCGACCGTACCGAGATCGATCGTGCCGACGGGCTTCGGCGGCGGCGCGGTCTTGTCGACCGGCTTGTCGACGGTCGTCACGTGGGCCGCCGCGGTGTCGAGCTTCGTGCCGACGTCGGTCTCCTTCGCCGATGCGCGCTTCGCGACGCGCTCCTCGATCGCGCGCACGAGCTTGCGGTACGGCTGCCAGAACGCCTGGCGCAGGCTGATCGGGCTGTCGATCACCTTCGTGATCGTCGCCTGCCAGTCGCGGCCCTTGCGATCGATGAATACGCCATTGCGACCGACGAACAGGTTATCGACATCGCCGGCTGTGAACGCCGCGGCGACGAGCTTCTTCGGCTCGCCGATCCGTACGCACTCGCAGTACGCGAGGAACGCGCCCGACATCGCGGCCATCGCGCTGTGCTTCGCGACATCGAGCACCTCGACGACGAGCTTGCACGCGCGGCCATCGAGGTAGAGCGTGCCGGCCTGGAACACGCCATCGCGGTGGTCGTAGAACCGCGAGAAGTTGACGAAGTTGTCGAGCACGGTCGGCAGATCGCGGCGGTAGCGGCACAGCCGCTCGACGTCGGCGATCGCGTCGACCTCCGGCTTGACCGCGAGATCCTGTGCGAGCAGCGACCGGATCTCGGCCTCGCAGGACAGCGCGTTGCGCACGCGCTCGATCGCGAGCGCGTCGAGCTTCGCGGTCGGCTGCGCCGCACGCCAGCGCTCGTACGGCTCGAGCGTGGCGACGATCTGCTGCCAGTCGCGCTCGCCGAGCGTGTCGCGCGCTCCGATCAGCGGCGCGACCGCATCGGCCGCGAGCCGCGCGACCCGTTCCTGCCAGCCCGGGTTGATGCCGTGGACGAGCGGCAGGCCGTCGTGCGGCTTGATCCGCGCGATCGGCAGGTGCGCGAGCTCGACGCTGGTCGGCGACAGCTCCTTCGTCGCGAGCGCCGCGAGCTCGGCATCGGGCGGATTGAGCGCGATCGCGGCGCGCGCATCGAACGCGGCGACGCGGCAGCGCGTGAAGAAGTCGTCGACCTTCGCGCGCACCGCACGCACCGCACCCGCGGCGGCGGCCGTGCGGTCGCCGAGCGGCAGCACCTGGACGTCGGCGGCGGCGTGCCACGCGACGAGCGCGCGCGCGTCGGCGAAGAACGCGTCGATCCGTGCGGCGTCGACGCCGGGCCGGCCGCTGCGATCGGTGGCCGCGCCGTGGGTCGCGAGCATCGCCTCGATCGCGTCGCGCGCGGCGGCGCTCGCGATCTCGGCGGGCACGACGCCGTCGCCGTTGAACCGCGTGTCGACGAACATCTGCTCGGCGTTCGTCGCGTCGGCGAGCGTCACGCGCGCGGCGTCCGGCGTGCCGAGGTTCGCGAGCAGCCGGCGCGCACCCGCGAGCACCGGACCGTCCGCGAGCTCGTCGAGCCGCACGCCATCGCTGCCGGCGAGCGCGCTGTCCGGGTCGCGGTAGGCGGCGCACGTCCAGTCGACCGCCTCGAGGATCTCGGGCAGCCGGACGAAGCCGTCGCGATCGCGATCGAGCAGCTCGAGCGTCCGCGCATCGAGCTCGACGCTCTTCGTCGGCATCGACAGCGCGAGCCACAGCTTCGGATCGAGCTCGCGCAGGTGCACGAGGTCCTCGCCGCTCTCGATCGCGACCTGGTCGACGCCGGCCGAGCGATAGAACTTCCAGCGATGCGAGGTCGTCACCATGGTGCGAGCTCCTTGGTTCAGAGGAATTTCACGATCAGCGTCAGCTTCGTGATCGTGTCGAGCGACTCGGCGGGCGGTTCGAACCCGGGCGCGAACGGCAGCGGGCCGATCTTCGCGAGTGGTGCCGGGAACCGGTCGTACTTCGCGGTGAACGAGGCCGCGACCGAGATCTTCGTCGACAGCGCGGTCGTGACGCCGACGATGCCGGTCAGGCGCGTCGCCTCGGCGAACCCGGCCTCGCGCATGCCGTACGTGACCGTCGTGCCGT
Organism: Kofleriaceae bacterium; assembly: GCA_035715365.1. GTDB lineage: Bacteria > Myxococcota_A > Polyangia > Haliangiales > Haliangiaceae > JABFXX01. The sequence continues at coordinate 357,721 of DASTLB010000019.1, forward strand.
TGACGAGCGCCTCTCCCGAGGCCTCGAGCGCGGTCTCGCCGATCTTGCCGGTGTAGCCCGCGAACAGGCGCGCCGAGTGGATCGTCGCGGAGTCGCCGGCACTGAGGCTGACGTACGTCAGGTCGTACGCGATCTCGCCGAGGATCTGGTGGCCCTCGGTCGCGTACAGCGAGCGGCTGTAGCCAATCTGGCCGCCGCCGGCGAAGTCCTTGCCCGCGGGCTGGTCGATCCCGGCGAGCGCCGCGACGTACAGCGAGTCGAGCGGATCGAGGTAGCGGTCGTAGCGCAGCTTCGCGTTCGCGTTCTTCGCCGACACCGCGGTCGTGTCCGACAGCTCGTCCTCGGAGATGAAGCCGTCCGCGTTCAGATCGGTCGCGGTGCGCGTGGTCGCGCGCGCGTAGGTGCCGGTGAGGTTGATCTCGAGCTTGTTGTCCTCGTCCTTGCGCGTCGCGTTGCCGCTGATCGTGGCGACCGTCGTGCGCGAGTTGCCGGTCGTCGCGACGACCCCGGCCTCGCCTTTCGCGGTCCACACGACCTCCTCGACGTCCTTGACGTCCTTGACGTCGCCCTTCTTCTCGTACGTGGGAGGGCCGGAAGGCGCAGGTTGTGCGTGCGCGACGTGCGACGCCGCAAGAATCGCTGCCATCCCGACCACGAAGCTTCGAATGTTCATGCTGCGCGGACGGTACAGCAGCTGGCGTGCCACGCGCAGCGCGGTCAGCGCCAGCCGAACGCGCGCTCGTAGCTGCCGAGCACCTCGACGACGCCGCGCGCATCCTTGACCGCGAGCGACAAATGACCGTCCTGCGACGCGATGATCGCGGCCGCCACCGTCGGCTGGCGCATGCAGAAGATCACACCGGCGGGATGCCGCGTGCCCTTGAACGTCGACAGATCATCGGTGTGGACGTCGCCGGTGTACGGATCGACGTGCTCGAACGTCATCGCCGGCGTGTCGCCCTCGATCACCTGGACGCCGAACCCGCGGATCCGCAGATCGGTATCGACCAGCAGCGCGTTGTCGATCGCGGTCAGCCGCGCGACCAGCTCGATCGCCTCGGGCCGGATCACGTCCGCGTGACGCGTCACGAGCACGCTCGCGCCGTCGCCGACGCCGTAGTGCACGCGCACGCCCGCCGGCGTCGCGACCTCGGACGGGATCACGAGGATCATGCCGCCGTGGCCATGCGCGAGCGCCCGCGCCGCGATCTTGACGATCGCGACCGCGCGTAGATCCGCAGGCTCGCCGTGCCACGCCGGGAACGCGCGCGTCAGCCGCTCCGCCGGTGACGTCACGCTGTATGCGCCGCCGAGGAAGTACATCTCACCCCGCGCGTAGAGCGCACGCGGCTGGCCGGCGTGGTCGACGCGCAGCACGCCGGCGGCGAGCACGCGGATCGTGAACGGCTGGTGCGCCGCCGCGTTGCTCTCGAGCAGCGCCCACGCGACGAGCTCGTCGCCGTCACGGCGGATCGCGATCGAGGTCGCCTCGCGCCACGTCGCGGGCGCGAGCTTCGTCAGGTTCTTCGGCGTCGCGCGTACCGGCCGATCGATCGCGACGACCGCCGCACAGTCGCGCGCCCCCGGTTGCCAGGCGACGCTGAACTCGATGCGCCTCGCCTCCTCCTCGTGCAGGCTCGCGAAGAACGTCGCCTCGACGAGCGCCGCGATGTCGGCGTCGCTCGGGATCCGCGGCGCGACGTCGGCAAACGCGGCGAGATGACGCGCGAGCTCGACGGCGAACTGGGCGGGCGATCCGAGGCGCTCTGCGTTCACGCTCGCTGCACTGTAGCGGGAAAGCTCGCCGCGGCTAGCTCGCGGCGTCGCGACGCGCGCGCATCGCTGCTTCCGATGAAGCCGCGACCCCGACGAGATCGTGGCCCGCAGCGTCGACGAGCACGCGTGCTTCGTTGTTGAGCTGCAGCAGCTCGCCGAGCCGGTGCTCGTCCTCGACCGCGACCCACCGCACGCCGGGCACGATCTCGAGCGCGTGGCGCGGGGTCGCGAGATCGGTCCCGCGCGCCATCTGATCCGCGAGCTCGCCGATCGCGGTCGCGACGAGCGGCACGTCGGCGTCGCTGACGAGCGCGATCAGCTCGGGCGCGCCAAATTTGCGCATGCCGCGCGTGTGCAGCGCATGCGCGCGGTCGGACCGCGTCGAGTCGGTCTCGTAGACGACGCGGATCTCGCGCGCGACGTCGAGCGGCCCACCCGGTGCCGCGATCCGGGCCGCGGGCGTGTAGGTCATCGCCATCGCGTCGAGCACGAGCGTCGCGCCGGCATCGACGAGGTAGCGCACGACCGCCCACGCGCCCTGCAGGTAGGCGAGATCGGAGACGTCGCGCGGTTCGCACGCGACGACGTGCACGTGATCCGCGGCATCGAGCGCCGCGAGGTCGGCGCCGAGATCCTGCATCGCGATCGCACGCAGCGACCCGCTGCGCCAGCCATCGAACCACGCGGGATCCTGGGCGCGCGCGACCGTCTGCACCTTGCACGCCGCGACCGCCTGCGGCGAGGGCGCGCCGTACCTCGCGGTCGCGAGCTCGATGTCGCCACGCAGCGCGCCGACGCCGAACACGAACATCACGACGTGAGGCTCGCGTGGTCGGGCCGGTCGCGTCGTGAATTGCCAGGCGTCGGTCACGCGCCCCACTGTACGCCACTGTCCGTCCATCACAACGACCGCGCCCTCGAGCCTCGTGTGTGATGGCATTCGCACGACGGCCGTGAAATCACGCTCGCGATCGGATTCGCGACGACGACGATGTGGCAACCGCGAGCGCAGCGGCAGTAGCATCGCGTGCATGGGGAGACTCGCGCTTGTTCTGGCCTGTCTGACCGCTTGCGGCAGCGAACCACCTTCGCAGACCTGGGAGGTCGTCCGGCAGGACGAGACCGCATCGCTGCTCGCGGTGTGGGGCTCGAGCGCGCAGGACGTGTGGGTCGTCGGCGGCCGGACCGCACTCGACGGCGGGCCGACGGTGCTGCGCTACCAGGACCACGCCTGGTCGCGCGTCGACACCGGCCAGACGACGCTCGATCTGTGGTGGGCGTTCGGCGTCGCACCCGACGACGTGTTCTTCGGCGGATCCAACGGCACGATCCTGCGGTTCCGCGGCGGCAGCTTCGAGAAGCAGACGACGCCACCGATCTCCGGCGTCGTGTTCGGGATCTGGGGCGCGTCGAGCAATGACGTGTGGGCGGTCGGCGACGGCGGCGCGGCGGGCGCGATCGTGTGGCACTTCGATGGCACCCAGTGGACGAGCCCGGCGTTGCCGGCGGGGACGCCGAGCCGCGTGTTCAAGGTGCACGGCCGCGCGAGCAACGACGTGTGGATGTCGTGCGGCGATGGCAGCATGCTCCACTGGGATGGCGCGACGCTCGAGCGCCAGCTGACCGGCGTCGACACGCCGCTGTTCTCGGTCGTCACGACGCCCGACGATGTCGTGGCCGTCGGCGGCGTGCTCGGTCAGGGCCAGATCCTCGAGGGCACCGGCGCGGACTGGCAGGTGAACGCGTTCGCGAGCCCGGTCGCGTGGCGCGGGATCGCCGGCCTCGGCGACACGGTGTACGCGCTCGGCGAGGACGGCGCGGTCGCGGAGCGCGTCGACGGAACGTGGCGCGTCGTGCCGCAGCCGCTGATCCAGAAGAGCTTCCACGCGGGCTGGGTCGATCCTGACGGCGGGCTGTGGGCGGTCGGCGGCGAGTTCGACCGCGCCCCGCTCACCGCGCGCGGATTCATCACGTACTACGGCACCGACACGATCGAGGAGGTCCAGCCATGACGAGGACATTGGCCACGCTCGCGCTCGCGACCGCTTCGCTGGTCGGCTGCGGCGACGATCCGACCTACGAGCCGTGGCAGCTCGAAACGCTGCAAGGCAACGCCGGCTTCTCGCTGCGCGTCCCCGAGTTCGAGGTGCCGTCCGGCCGCGAGAGCCAGAACTGCTACTTCGTCCAGGTCCCCGACGTCGACGGTGGCAACGACCTGTTCGTCAATCGCGTCGTCACCGCGATCAACCCGGGCAGCCACCACGTCAACGTGTTCCGGGTCAAGACGATCATCAACCTCGATCCGACCGCGGGCACGCCGGTGCAGCTCGGCGACTATCCGGCGACGCTGATCGAAGGCTCGGACGACTACGCGACGAACCCGTGCTGGGACAGCGCGAACTGGGCGGACTGGCCGCTCGTCGCGAACTCGCAGCACTCCGAGGCCGACAACCCGATCACCGACTGGCAGCTGCCGCCGACGGTCGCGATCCGGTTCACGCCCGGCGAGATGCTGATGCTGCAGACGCACTACGTGAACACGACCGATCAGCCGACCGACTTCGGCGCGCGCGTCGGCATCAACTTCTACAACGACACCGCGACCGCGACGCACATGGAGATGGGCAGCCTGTTCGCGACCCAGCAGAACATCCGCATCTGCCAGAGCAACCCGCAGGTCACGTACTCGGGGACGTGTCGGTTCCCGAACGCGGTCACCGTCGCCGCGGCGAACGGTCACTTCCACAAGCGCGGCAGCGACTTCCGGATCTACTCGTGGGATGGCCTCAGCGCCGATCATCCCGCGGACACGACGATGTTCTACGAGAGCACCGCGTGGGATCACCCGCTGATGGAGCGCGACCTCGCGGTCTCGCAGCCGGCGAACACCGGCATCTGGTGGGACTGCGGCTATCAGTGGCAACAGCCGGACGTGTTCACGTGCGACGACGTCAACGCGAAGGATCCGCAGCAGGCCGGCGACTGCTGCTACACGTTCGGCGGCAACACCGATGTCGGCGAGCACTGCAACGTGTTCCTCTACTACTATCCGAAGGTCGATAGTGACGTGTTCTGTCTGTAGTGGAGTTGCGACTGCGCTCGTGCTCTCGATCGGGTGTTCGGGTGGCAGTGGCAAGCCCGACGCGCCGCCGTCCGACGACGCGGTCGCGCGCTGTCCGATCGGCGACATCAACGCGCCGGCCGAGCTCGAGATCATGCACTACGACAGCACGCTGCAGCTGTTCCAGACCGCGGCCGGCGATCGCGTCCCGCTGATCGCGCCGCCGCAGGGTGGCTGGATCGTGTTGCTCGGGGCGCGCGCGCGTAACCTCGACGGCTGCCGCATCGATCTGACGACGTCGTTCGCCGATCCGTGCGGCGGCGCGCCGATCAAGGTCGATCGCCGGCCGACGAAGCTCGAGCCCACCGCCGACGGCTGGGGCACGATCGCGGCGATCGATGCCGGCAATCTTCCGATCTGCCCGCAGCTGACCGCGGCGCACGACCTCCACGACGAGCCGTACGAGATCACGGTGACGCTCGAGGATCGCGACGGCAAGCGTGTGTCGAAGTCACTGACCGTGGTGCCCGTATGCCCGGATCCCGATCCGACCGGGCGCTGCCTCTGCGAGTGCGACCACAATTACGTCGTCGGCGGAACGTGCCCGCCGGGCGGTGCCGATGCCGGCCCGCAGGCGTGCGACGCCGGGCTCTGACACCGCGAGTTGGCCCTCGCGCAGCGCGCGCGGCGAAACGTCGACGTGCGGCTTGGCAGCGCGATCGCCGTCGCCAAGACTGCCGTCATGCGGACCTGGCTCGCGGTCATGCTCGTCGCGTGCAGCAGTCCACGCGCACCGTCGCCGGCGACACCGCCAGCGCGAGCGGGTGATCCGCCGGGGACGGCACTGCGCCCGGTGAGCGACTTCAACGGGATCGCCGATCGCGCGGCGCGCTCGCGAGCGCTGTTTGCCGAGGCGAGCCGCGTGCTCCTGCATCCGCGATGCGTGAACTGTCACCCCGACGGCGACGTGCCGCATCAGGGCATGCAGCTCGTGCTCCACGATCCGCCGGTGCAGCGCGGGCTGGCGAACCGCGGCGTGCCCGGCCTGGCGTGCACGACCTGTCATCAGGATCGCAACCAGCCGCTGACGCGCGTGCCCGGTGCGCCCGGCTGGCACCTCGCGCCGCTCGAGATGGCGTGGGTCGGCAAGTCCGCCGCGTACATCTGCCGGCAGCTCCAGGATCCGAAGCGCAACGGCGGCAAGACGCTCGCGCAGATCGTCGATCACAGCGCGCACGACGAGCTCGTCGCGTGGGGCTGGACGCCGGGCGCCGACCGCGAGCCGGCACCCGGTACGCAGCAGCAGTTCGGCGCGCTGATCGCGGCGTGGGCCGACACCGGGGCCGCGTGTCCCGGCGATCCGGACAAGGAGGCAACGCGATGAAGCTTCGCGTCAACGGCAAGGACCACACGCTCGACGTCGATCCCGAGATGCCGCTGCTGTGGGTGATCCGCGACGTGCTCGGCCTGACCGGCACGAAGTACGGCTGCGGCGAGGCGCTGTGCGGGACGTGCACGGTCCACCTCGACGGTACGCCGGTGCGGTCGTGCGTGACGCCGGTGCGGCGCGCCGACGGTCACGCGGTCACGACGATCGAGGGCCTCGCGCCGGACGCGAGCCATCCGCTGCAGCGCGCGTGGCTCGAGCTGCGCGTCCCGCAGTGCGGCTTCTGCCAGGCCGGCCAGCTGATGACCGCGGCCGCGCTGCTCGCCGACAAGCCGAGGCCGACGAACGCCGACATCGATGCCGCGCTCGCCGGCAACCTGTGCCGGTGCGGGACGTACCCGCGGATCCGCGCCGCGGTTCGCAAGGCCGCCGGGCTGCCGGAGGACGAGCGATGAGCAAGTCGATGACGAGAGCGATGCCGAGATCGATCGGCCCCGTGCGGATCACGCGGCGGGCATTCCTCGTCGGGCTCGAGCTATCGCTCGGCGGGCTCGCCCTCGGCGTGTTCCCGCGGCTCGCGGACGCCGACGAGCCGAGCGGCCGCGCCGGACCCGGACCACGCCCGGCCTCGGACGCCGAGCAGCAGGCCACGGGCGGGCTCGACCCGAACGTGCTCGTCCACATCGCCGCCGACGGCACGACGACGATCGTGTGCCACCGCTCCGAGATGGGCCAGGGCGTGCGCAGCTCGATCCCGATGCTGATCGCCGACGAGCTCGGCGCGGATCCAGCGCGCGTGATCGTGCGCCAGGCGGACGGCGACGCGAAGTACGGCGATCAGAACACCGACGGCTCGTCGAGCATTCGCAAGTTCTACGAGCAGCTTCGGCAGGCCGGTGCGGCCGCGCGGATGATGCTCGTCGCCGCGGCGGCGCAGCAGTGGAAGGTCAAGCCGGAGACCTGCACGACGCGGATGCACGAGGTCGTGCACCCCGCGACGAAGCGCACGCTCGGCTTCGGCGCGCTCGTGCCGGCGGCCGCGAAGCTCGCGGTGCCGAAGCCGGCCGAGATCAAGCTGCGCCCGGACAAGGAGCTGACGCACGTCGCACAGGCCACGCCGCCACTGCTCGATGGCCGGGCGATCGTCGATGGCAGCGCGAAGTACGGCGCCGACATCCAGCTCCCCGGCCTCGTCGTCGCGGTGATCGCGCGGCCACCGGTCGTCGGCGGCAAGGTGGCGCGCTACGACGCATCGGCCGCGCTGAAGGTCCCGGGCGTGCGCCGCGTGATCGCGATGCCGGTGCCAAAGCCGCCGTATCACTTCCAGCCATGGGGCGGGATCGCGGTCGTCGCCGACCACACGTGGGCCGCGCTGAAGGGTCGCGCCGCGCTCCGCATCACGTGGGATCACGGCGAGCACGCGAGCTACGACTCGGCCGCGTATCGCGACGAGCTGCTCGCGTCGGTGCGCGCACCCGGCGTCGTCGCGCGCGAGGTCGGCAACGTCGAGGCCGCGTTCGGCAAGGCCGCGCGCACCGTCGAGGCCGAGTACCTGGTGCCGCACCTCGCGCATCTCGCGATGGAGCCGCCGGCCGCGGTCGCGCGCTTCGCGAACGGGCGCGCCGAGGTGTGGACGTCGACGCAGAACCCGCAGGATGCGCGCACGGAGGTCGCGCGCGTGCTCGGCGTCGACGAGGCGCACGTCACCGTGCACGTCACGCTGCTCGGCGGTGGGTTCGGCCGCAAGTCGAAGGCGGACTTTCCGTCGGAGGCCGCGTTCCTCGCGCGCGAGGTCGGCGCGCCGGTGCGCGTGCAGTGGACGCGCGACGACGACATCCAGCACGACTACTACAACGCGGTCAACGCGCAGCGGCTGCGCGCGGCGCTCGACGGTCGCGGCAAGGTCACGGCCTGGCATCACCGCACCGCGTTCACGCCGATCAGCAGCACGTTCGCCGCCGGCGTCGACACGCCGAAGGCCGACGATCTGCAGCAGGGCGTGCTCGATCTCGCGCTCGCCGTGCCGAACGTGCGCGCCGAGGCGTGCAAGGCGCCGGTCCACGCGCGGATCGGCTGGTACCGCTCGGTCTACAACATCTTCCACGCGTTCGCGATCGGCTCGTTCGTCGACGAGCTCGCCGCGGCGCGCGGCAGCGATCCGCGCGACACCTGGCTCGAGCTACTCGGTCCGCCGCGCCAGCTCTCGCTCGCCGATCTCGGGATCGCGAAGCTGCCGAACTACGGCGAGTCGCTGAAGCGCCACCCCGTCGATGCCGGCCGGCTGCGCCGCGTGATCGAGCGCGTCACCGATGCGGCGCACTGGTCCGAGCGCAAGCGCAACGGCCGCGCGCTCGGGCTCGCCGCGCACCGCAGCTTCGTGTCGTACACCGCGGTCGTGCTGTCGGTCGTACCGGACAAGCAGCGCAAGCTGCGGATCGACGAGGCGTGGCTCGCGATCGATGCCGGTACCGTGGTCAACCAGGACCGCGTGCACGCGCAGCTCGAGGGCAGCCTCGCGATGGGGATCAGCAATGCGCTGTTCGGCGGCGTCACGATGAAGGGTGGCGCCGTCGAGCAGACGAACTTCCGCGACGCGCGGATCGCGCGCAACATTCATGTGCCGTCGCGGATCCACACCGACATCGTGCCGAGCCACGCGCCGCCCGGTGGCGTCGGCGAGCCCGGCGTTCCGCCGGTCGGCCCTGCCCTCGCGAACGCGATCTTCGCGCTCACCGGGCAACGGATCCGCGAGATCCCGCTCGCTCGCGCGCTCGGGATCTAGCTCGGGTGGCTCGAGGCCGCGAGGTCCTCGCCGTCGGGGTCGACGCGCGCCTCGGCGTTGATCTCGAGCAGCGCGATCTCCTCCTCGACGACATGGAACGCGTCGTCGCCGATCCGGTGATCCGAGCGCAGCTGCACGAGCACGTCGCGCTGCACGCTCGCGGTCTTGCGGTGCAGGGCCGCGAGCAGCGCATCGTCGCGCAGCGCCTCGCGCGAGCCGTCGGCCTCGGCCGCCTGCAGCCGCGCCTGGTACTCGGCGGCGAGCGCGGACGTCGAGCGCGATCGCGGGCCCTCCTCGTGCAGCACGCGCAGCGCCGCCCGCGCGGTCTCGGCACGCGCGAGCTGGATCTCGCGCTCGACGATGCCCTCGTCGCGCAGGCGCAGCAGCCGCATCAGTGGCCGCAGCGTCAGGCCCTGGACGACGAGCGTCGCGAGCACGACCGTGAACGCGCACAGCACGATCAGATCGCGGTACGGAAACGCCGCCGGCCACTCGGGGAGCGCGAGCGCGGCGGCGATCGTCACGATGCCGCGCATGCCGCACCACGACGCGAGCGTCGCGGCGCGAAACGTCGGCGGGCTCTCGTGGTCTTCGTCATCGCGCGCGCGGCGCAGGTGCCAGCGATCGACCGCGGTGTGCAGCATGATCCACGCGAACCGGACGACGATCACCGCGACGACGACCACGACCGCGCACGTCACGTAGGTCTGCCACTGCGGGCCCTCGACGCGCGACGCGATCCCGCGCAGCTGCAGCCCGATCAGGACGAACGCGAGCACGTTGAGCACGAGCACCGCGACCTCCCAGACCGCGTACGACACGATGTGGTGACGCGCATCGAGCTGGCCCGATTGCCGGCGCGCGAGTGTCATCGCGAACGTGACCATCGTGAGGATCGCCGACAGCCCGGCGCGGTCTGCGAGGATCCACACCGCGAACGTCGAGACGAACTGGAGCAGCACGTTGAGCGCGACGTCCTCGACCCGCGCCGACAGCCAGCCGAACAGCCGCGCGAGCACGTAGCCCGCGACGATGCCGCCACCGGCGGTGACGAGCAGCATCGGCACCACGCTCCAGCCCGAGAACGCGCCGGTGAACGCCGCGCCGATCGCCGCGCGGTACACGAGCAGCGCGGTCGCGTCGTTGAACAGGCTCTCGCCCTCGAGGATCACGAGCAGCCGGTGCGGTGGCTGGAGCCGGCGCAGCATCGCAGCCGCGGCGGACGCGTCCGGCGGCGCGACGATCGCTCCGAGCGCGATCGCCGGCGCCCACCCGAGGTCGGGCACCACGAGCCGCGCGGCACACGCGACCGCGACGACGGTGACCAGCACCATGCCGACCGCGAGGCTCGCGACCGGCACGATGTTGCGGCGGAGGTCGCGCGGCGACGCGTCGTAGGCGGCGTCGAGCAGCGCGGGCGCGACGAACAGCGCGAGCGCGAGCTCGGGATCGAACGTCATCTCGGGCGTGCCGGGCACGAGCGCGAGCAGCGCGCCGACGAGCGCGAGCAGCGCGGGATACGGCAGGCCGCGGCGATGGGCCCACAGCGCGAGCAGCGCTCCGAGGAACAACAGGCCGATCACCAGCTCGAACACCGCCATGCGCGTGTCCGGACCGCTGCAAGATGCGGGACAGCGCGCGGGTGTGTCAGCGCGGCATGGCGTGCCGACCCGCACGCCGGCGACACGAACGCGCAAGAACCCGAGGGCATCTCGCGCCCGCCGCAGGAGTTGCGGAATCGATCAGCGATCTCGGCGGGATCCGCGAGGTCCGCCGCGTGCAATGCACGGCGGGGCATGAAACCTCGCATCGGCTTCATCGGCCAGGGCTGGATCGGCAAGACCTACGCGGACGACTTCGAGCACCGGGGCTTCGAGGTCGTGCGCTACGCGATGGAGGAGCCGTACGTCCACAACAAGCGTCAGCTCACGAGCTGCGATGTCGTGTTCATCGCGGTCCCGACGCCGACGACGCCGGCCGGGTTCGACGCGAGCATCGTGCGCGCGGTGCTGCCGCTCGTCGGTGCCGGCAAGACCGCGGTGATCAAGTCGACGCTGCTCCCCGGCACGACCGAGGCGCTGCAACGCGAGTTTCCCGAGCTCGTCGTCATGCACTCCCCCGAGTTCCTGTCGGTCGCGACCGCGAAGCACGATGCCGAGCACCCGACGCGCAACATCATCGGCATCGTCGACGACACCCCGGACACCCGCGCCCGCGCGAACGCCGTGCTCGCCGTGCTGCCGCTCGCGCCGTACGCGCAGATCTGCACCTCGCGCGAGGCCGAGCTCATCAAGTACAGCCGCAACTGCATGGGGTTCGTGCGCGTCGTGTTCGTCAACCTGCTCTACGACCTCGCGCGTGCGCTCGACGTCGAGTGGGAGCCGATCCGGCGCGCGCTCGCCGCGGATCCCGACTGCGGCCCGACGTACATCTCGCCGGTCCACAAGACCGGGCGCGGCGCCGGCGGCGCGTGCTTCATCAAGGACTTCGAGGCGCTGTCGCGGCTCTATCGCTCGCTGCTCGACGATCCCGCCGGCGCCGCGATCTTCGACACGATGACCGCGAAGAACATCGCGCTGCTGCTCGCGAGCGGCAAGGATCTCGATTTGCTCGCCGGCGTCCACGGCATCGCGGCGCGGCAGCCCGCGGCGTGATCACCGTCGCGCGAGCCGCAGCGCCCAGTCGACGAGCTTGCGCCGCGCCCGCCACGGCGCGTGCAGCATCGAGGTGCCGGCGATACGGCGTTGCACCATCACCGGCCGCTTCTTCGAGAACGTCACGAAGCCGTCGAACCCGTGATACGCGCCCATTCCGCTCGGGCCGACGCCGCCGAACGGCAGCTCGTGCTGGACGAGGTGGTAGATGCAGTCGTTGATCGTCACGCCACCGGACATCGTGCGCGCGAGCACGTCGTCCTGCCGGCCGCGATCGTCGTCGAAGTAGTACAGCGCGAGCGGGCGCGGCCGCGCGTTGACGTACGCGATCGCCTCGTCGAGCGTGCGATACGTCCGCACCGGCAGCAGCGGCCCGAAGATCTCCTCGTGCATCACCGTCATCTCGTCGGTCGGGCCGAAGATCAGCGTCGGCGCGACGAGCTTGTCGTCTTCGGTGATCGTGCGCGGCTCGTCGGCGAGCGGCACGACGCGCGCACCCTTGCCGAGCGCATCCGCGACGAGGCCGTGTAGCCGCTGGACGTGGCGGCGGCTCACGATCCGCGTGTAGTCGGTGTTCTCGGCGAGCTGCGGATACAGCGCCGCGACCGCGCGCCGCGCCTCGGCCTCGAACGCCGCCTCGCGTCCCTCCGGCAGCAGGATGTAGTCCGGCGCGACGCAGGTCTGGCCCGCGTTGTAGAGCTTGCCGGTCATGATGCGGTCGACCGCGCGCCCGAGCGGATAGCTGTCGTGGATGATCGTCGGCGACTTGCCGCCGAGCTCGAGCGTGACCGGCACGAGGTTGCGCGCGGCCGCCTGCATCACGAGCTGGCCGACCCGCGTCGAGCCGGTGAAGAACAGATGATCGAACGGCAGCTCGGAGAACGCGCTCGCGACGTCCACGCCGCCGGTAACGCACGTGACGTAGTCCGGCGAGAACGCGTCCGCGACGATCCGCGAGATCACCGCGGCCGAGCGCGGCGTGACCTCGGACGGCTTCATCATGACGTGGTTGCCGGCGGCGATCGCGTCGACGACCGGCGCGAGCGTCAGGTAGAGCTGGTAGTTCCACGCGCCGATCACGCCGACGACGCCGAGCGGCTGGTACTGGTAGAACGCGCGGCTCGGCTGCAGGAACCACGTGCTGCCGACGTCGCGCCGGCGCATCCAGCTCCGCAGGTGACGGCGCGCGTGACGGATCTGATCGTAGAGCGGGAACAGCTCGAGCATCAGCGTCTCCTCGCGCGCGCGGCCCCCGAAGTCCTCGGAGATCGCGGTCACGAGCTCGTCCTGGCGCGCGTGCACGCCGTCGCGAAGTGCCGCCAGCGCACGCATGCGATGGCCGTGATCCGGTGCACCGCGCCCGAACGCGGCTCGCTGCGCGTCGAGCAGGCGCGCGAGCTCGTCGTGGATCGCCTCGCGGGCGCGCGGGTTCTCGGGAGAACCCACAGGCGCCTCGCCCACCGTCGGCCGGACCGCTTCCTGGATCGTCTCGGTCATGGCGGCCCGAGCTGCATCGCCCGAGCCACGCGCGCGCGGATTTCACGCACGAACGCGAACGAGCGCGATCGCATCCTCGGGACACGCGACGACGCACAGCCCACACGCCTTGCACGCGTCCGCGCGCACCGCGTACGCCGTCTGCTTGCGATGCGCCCAGACCTTGAGCTTCGCGAGCGGGCCGAGCGGGCGCCAGTCGGCATCGTCGATCCGGCGGATCTCGAACACGTCGTGCGGACACACCGCGAGGCACTCGGCCTTGCCCTCGCAGCGCGCGTGATCGATCACCGGCCGGTACGCACCCGCGTCTGCGGCGCACCGCTCGCCCGGCCGCTCCGGGTCACGGGCCGCGCGCCGCGCCTTGTCGCGATCGAACGTCGCCTGGGCACCTGCGGGGACGTCGTCATCGCGGGTCGCGGCCATGCGCTCCTCTATACCAGGCGCACGTGTCGCGTTGTCTCACCGTGGCAGCCCGGCTCGTGGTCACGACCGCCGCGCGAGGACCTCGCGGCTGCGCGCGTACCCGGGATCCTCGTCGATCGCCAGCGCGAGCTCGCGACGCGCGGCCTCGCGATCGCCGCGCGCGATCAGCCACTCGGCGCGACGCGTCCGCAAGCGACCGCGACGGTGCGCCGGCGCCGCCTCGATCGCGCGCGCCATCGCGCCGAGCGCGTGCTCCGGCTCGCCGTCGAGCCAGTGCCACTCGGCGAGCGTCGCGAGCGGACCGTGCGGATACAGCGCCTCGGTCGCCGCGCGCTCGATCGCGTCGCGCGCCTCCGCGATCCGTCCCGCGCCGCGCAGTGCCTGCGCGAGCAGCGGCCGCGCCTGGAACAGCGGTCGCTCGACGGCACACGCCGCCTCGAGCACCGCGATGGCTCCAGCGGCATCGCCGCGCGCGAGCCGCAGCTTGCCCTGCAGCAGCGCCGCGAGCCCGGGATCGAGCCGCGTCGCGCACGCATCGACGAGCCCGCTCGCCTCGCCGATCGCGCGCTGGCGGACGAGCGCGGTCACGACGGGCACGAGCACCGCGGCGGTATCACCGGCGGCCGCGATCGCGGTGCGCGCCGAGGCAACCGCTGCCGCGACGTCTCCGGCACGCAGCTGCGCGGTGAACGCCGCGAGCGCCGCGCGCGGAAACCCGGTCGCGCGCGAGGCATGCACACCGCCGACGAGCTCGTGATGCAGCACGATCGCCTCGCGGAGGCCCGGGACGTCGGCGGGCGGATCGTGATCGTCGTGATGGACGAGCGGCTCGTCGTAACCGGCCGCGAGCGCCGCCTCGCCGACTCGGTCGCCGAGTGCCTCGCTGACCGCACGCACGACGTCGGGCTTCGGGCGATCGAAGTCGACGACGCGATATCCGTGCCGCGCGCGATCCGCGGCGAGCGCGCGATTGTGCGCGAGCCACAGCGCGACGCCGTCTGCGAGCGGCAGCTCGCGCCAGCTCTCGAGCGAGCGCGCGACCGCGAGCGGATGCCGCACGACCGCGATCACGTCGAACGCGATCGCCGACGCGCGCCAGAACGGCAGCACGAGCAGCATGCGCGGATCCTTCAGCAGCACCGGCCGCCCGTCGATCGACGTCGCGAGCAGCTGATCGCGCTCCCGTTCGTGCGCAGGCGTCCACCGCACCGCTGCGGGCGCCGCGAGCCAGTGCCCGCCGCTGTGGGCGAGCACCGCCTCGTCGAGCCGCACGAGATCGAGCCGCTCGTGGTGGCCGCGCGCGTTGTCCCAGCTGCGGACCGTCGACGCGCCCGCGGTCGCGACGCCCGCCGCCTCGAGCATGCCGGCGATGCAGCTCGTGCCGCTGCGGTGCATGCCGAGGACGACGATCGCCATCGTGCTCAGCCGAGGTAGCGCGCCTCGAGGTGCGCGCGCAGGTGCTCGGGATCGAGCGGGCCGCCGCTCGCACGCCGCGTCAGCTCGGCGGTCTCGAACCGGCTCGCCTGCTCCCAGATGTTCGCGCGCAGCCAGTCGAAGATCCCGCCGAGCTTGCCGCACCCGACGTCGGCATCGAGCGTCGGCTGCGCGCGCCGCATCGTCGCGAACCACTGCGCCGCGTACATCGCGCCGAGCGTGTAGCAGGGAAAGTACCCGTACGCGCCGTCGGTCCAGTGGATGTCCTGCATCGGCCCATCCTTGTAGTTGCCGCGCGTATCGAGCCCTAGCAGCTGCTCCATCTTGTGGTCCCACAGCGCCGGGATGTCCTCGACCTCGATCTCGCCCTCGACGAGTGGCCGCTCGATCTCGTAGCGCAGGATCACGTGCGCCGGATACGTCACCTCGTCGGCGTCGACGCGGATCAGGCCGGGCCGCACGCGCGTGTACAGCCGGAACAGGTTGTCGGGCTCGAACGCGGGCTGGCGGCCGAGATACTCGACGAGCAGCGGCGCGAGCAGCTCCATGAACGGCCGGCTGCGCCCGAGCTGCATCTCGAACGACAGGCTCTGGCTCTCGTGGATCGCCATCGAGCGCGCCTCGGAGACCGGCTGGCCGAGCAGCGCGCGCGGCCTGCCCTGCTCGTAGCGTCCGTGGCCGGTCTCGTGGATCGTGCCCATCAGGCTCTGCGCGAACTCGGTCTCGCTGTAGCGCGTGGTGAGCCGGACGTCTTCGGGCACGCCGCCGGAGAACGGGTGCGTGCTGACGTCGAGCCGGCCGCCCGCGAAGTCGAACTGCAGGAGCTGCATCACGCGCTCGCACAGCGCGCGCTGGGCGGCGATCGGAAACGGCCCCTGCGCCTCGACGACGCGCTCGCGCTCCTGCCGCGCGCGCACGTTCTGGATCAGCGCCGGCAACCAGGTCTTCACCGCGCCGAACAGCCGGTCGACCTCGGCGCTGCGCATGCCGGGCTCGAACCGATCCATCAGCGCGTCGTACTTCGACAGCCCGAGCTTGTCCGACAGCAGCGCGGCCTGCTCGCGCGTCAGCCGCACGACCTCGCGCAGGTTCGGCACGAAGCCGGCCCAGTCGTTCGCCGGCCGCTGTGACCGCCACGCGTGCTCGCAGTGCGCGCCCGCCATCGTCGCGGCATGGACGAGCGACTCGGGCAGCGCCGTCGCGTGCCGCCACGTGCGCTGCATCTCGCGCAGGTTCGCGCGCTGCTCGTCGTCGAGCGCTTCGTCGGCGGCGCGCGCGAGCAGCTCGCCGAGCTCCGGTGCGGTGCGCATGCGATGGATCAGCGCCGCGAGCTCGCCGAGCGCGGCCGAGCGAGCCTCCGCGCCACCCGGCGGCATGTACGTCGAGTGATCCCACATCGTGATCGCCTGCAGGTGCTCGAAGCGATAGATGCGCAGGAACGTGGCGGCGAGCTGATCGTAGTTCGGGTGGCGGCTCATCCGCCGAACACTACCGCGCTACGGCAGGTCGCGGCTGCGGACCGAGAACCGGAGCGACTCGCTGCCCTCCATCGCGAGCAGCGACGTCACCGCCAGCACGCCGGTGCTCGCGATCGTGTTCAGCGCGCCGAGCACGCTCACCGCACGCTCGAGCGCGGTGCTCTCGTGCGCCTCGCGGCGCGCCTTCGCCTGCTCGGGACCCTGGCCGCGCCGCACCTTGCGTCCCAGGATCTGCCCGATCACGAAGCTCGACACGCCGGTGACGAGGCTCGCGATCACGAGCCCATCCTTGGTGAGCGTCAGCGCCCGGGCGCGCGCGCTGACCTCGTTGCCGCTCAGCATCTTGCGGCCGACGAACCACGGCACGGCGAACGCGACGTGCCCCGCGAGCTTGAGCCACGAGAACCGATTCCATGCTTTTTCCGAGACGCGATCGCGCTCGGCGGCGCGGCTCACCTGATCGAGCGACGGCTCGAGCGCGAGCTGACCGAACAGCGAGCCACCGATCGTGGTGGCAAGCCCGATGTCGTGAACGACCCAACCAGCAGAAGACAGCGTTGTCATGACAGACCTCCTGCTGCTCGCCTTGCAGGTCGCGCTCCGACGTGATCGCGAGTTTCTCTCGGCGGTCGCCGGTTACATGAGGCGACGCTACGCGCGCGTCAGCGTGAACACGCCGACCGCACGCGGTGGCGGCGTGATGCCGACCGTCCACTTGTCGAGCGCGACGCGCCAGCCGTCGGCCTCCATCGCCTCGAGCAGCGTCACGCTGGTCTCGCGAAACGGATCGGCGAGCAGCACGCGGCCGCCCGCGGCGAGGTTGTCGTCGAAGATCCGGCGCAGCGCCGGATGCAGCGGCTCGGCGTAGAGGATGTCCGAGCCGATCACGAGGTCGTAGCGCTCGCGATCGTCCCACGCAGTCCAGTCGGCGAGCCGGTGCTCGATCGTCGTGATCGCGTTGCGCTCGGCGTTCCGCCGACACACGTGCAGCACGAGCTGCTGGCGATCGGTCTGCACGACGCGCGCGCCGAGCGATGCCGCCACGATCCCCGGCAACCCGGTGCCCGCGCCGAGCTCGAGGATCCGCAGGCCCGCGAGCGGCAGCGTCGCGAGCTGGTGCGCGAGCGCGATCGCGGCCGGCCACACGACGAGGCCGTACGGGCGCTTCGTCGTCTGCTCGCCGCGCAGGAACGCGATCTCCTCGGCCTGGCTGATCACCGCGCCGGTGTGCAGGATCCGCCACACGCGGCCACCGAGCGCGAGCTCGACCTCGTCGAGCGGCAGGTCGCCGGCGGTCGTGTGGAGGACGTCGGCGTCGCTCACGCGGTGCGCTTGCCGACGGCGACGCCCGCCGGACGCAGCGTGTCGTCGCCGATCAGGTAGCCCTCGCGCATCACGTCGATCACGCGGCCGTCCTGCGCGGGATCGGTGACCGGGACGAGTGCGATCGCCTCGTGGCGATTCGGATCGAACACCTCGCCGAGCGCGGGCGCATGCGTGACCCCGAGCTGGCCGAGCCGCGTCAGCATGCTGCGCCGCACGAGCTCGAGGCCCGCGACGACGTCTGCCGACTCGGCGTGCTGCTTCGCCGCCACGATGCCGCGATCGAGATCGTCGATCACCGGCAGGAAGCTCTCGAGCAGCTTGCGCGTGCGCTGCTCGAGCTCCTTCGCCGACGCCGCGGCGATCCGCTTGCCCGCGGCCTCGATCTCGGCGTGCGCCTGGTCGGCGCGCGCGTTCGCCTCGCGGAGCTGCGCCTCCTGCTTCGCGACGAGCGCGTTGAGCTCCTCGATCTCGGCCTCCAGCCCCGCGGTGTACGCGTCGTTCCCCGCACCGGACGCACCGCCCTGCGCCGGCTCGGACCCGAGCAGCTCGTCGAGCTCCTTCGCGGCGGCGACGGCATCGAAGTCGGACGTCTCGGGATCGGAATCGACCATGCCCGGAGCGTAGTCCAGGCGCCGCGAAACGTCCGCTCGTGGCGCGCCCATCGCCGTCGCCCGCAAGCCGAGCTACGCTCAGTCCATGCCACGTGCATCGACCCAGCTCGTCGCGGCGCTGCGCGCGACCGCGGCCCGGCTCGCCGACGGCGCTGCCTACCAGTGGGGCCACCTCGGCATGTGCAACTGCGGCAACCTGGTGCAGACCGTGTGCGGCCTGCCGCCGCCGAGAATCCACGTCGTCGCGCTCGAGCGCGAAGGCGACTGGGAGCAGCTCGCGAACGCGTACTGCCCGACGAGCGGCTTCGAGATCGACGACATCATCGCGAAGCTCGTCGCGCTCGGCCTCACGACCGACGACATCGGCCACCTCGAGAAGCTCGACGATCCGGTGGTGCTCGCGGCGCTCCCCGGCGGCAAGCGCTGGCTGCAGCGCAACCTGCGCGAGGACGTGATCGCGTACATGACGACGTGGGCGTCGCTGCTCGAGCGCGAGCTCGCGAGCGCCGCCGCCGCCGCTTGAGCTACGCTCGCGGAATGCGACTCCTGATCGTAGGGATGGTGCTCGTGCTCGCGCAGGGTCTCGCGGCGGCGCAGCCGTGCGTGACGCGCAGCAAGCACGGCGGCGACTCGGTGCGCGACGGCAAGCTCGTCGACGGCAAGCTGGTCTTCTGCACGTGGGGAACGAAGGACATCTGCTGGTCGATGGATCCTGCGACCCGTGCGTTCACGCCGATCGCGACGTTCCCGAAACCGGAGACGAAGTACAGCGAGGAGGTCGATCCGACGGGGCGCGCGAAGGCGACGCAGACCGGCGTCGAGTTCTGCCCGACGAAGGACCGCTGCCAGAGCTACAAGTACAAGTTCAAGTTCCGGGGCACGCTGTGGGTCGCGATCAACGACGAGGGCACGCTCGGCGCGGTCACCTACGAGGGTGACTCGATGAAGCACGAGCCGACGTGGGTGATGCTCTACGACCTCGTGAAGAAGAAGCAGATCAAGCGCGTCGACGGCGCCCGGCCCGATGTCTTCGCGACGACGTTCCTCGTCTACGACACGTTCTACACGGCGGCCGGCAAGAAGCTCGGTACGCTGCCGGAGAAGCTCGTCACCCGCTGGGACGCCGGGCCGGTACGCATCCCGCGCTCGAACCTGATGGCGGCCGCGAACAAGTTCCGCGCGCAGCTCACGATCGTCGACACCGCGACCGCGAAGATCACGCAGACGATCGATCTGCCGCTCAAGACCGAGGAAGGCACATCGGTGGACGCGTACCAGCTCGTGCCATCGGCCGATGGCGCCCAGCTGCACGTCGTCGCGAGCGCGCCGTTTCCCGGCGAGGTGATCACGATCGATCCCGCGACCGGCAAGCAGCTCGCGCGCAGCGCGCCGCCGCTCTGCAAGTGAGCGCTCAGCGCTTGCGGCGGTTCGCGACCGTGTCGGAGAGCGCGCCGAGCACCCACTGCCAGCCGGCGACCTGGCCGCGACCCTCGTCGTCGTCGGGGACGCCGCTATGGACGAGCTTGACGAACGTGCCGCCGTCGTGCTCCTCGAACGTCGTCGTCACGATGCTCTCGCGGCCCTTCGTCGCCTCGCACACCCAGGTGTGCTCGACGAGCTTGCCGGGCTCGAGCTGGGTGAACCGGCCGTAGTGGATCCAGCTCTGCCCGCCCGCCATCACGCAGTGATAGAACAGCCCGTCCACCTTCGCGTCGAAGATGATCTTCGACTGCTGCTGTTCGGTCTGCGGGCTGAACCACGGACCGCCGGGGCACGTGGGATCGATCCAGACGTCGAACACCTCGCGCGGCGAGGCGGGGATCTGGCGGGAGCATTCGAGGTTCGTGAGCTTCATCGGGGACTCCTGTTCTTGAAATAGGCTTCGAGGCGATCGAGGCGCTCGGTCCAGTACTGCTCGTAGCGCGCGGCCCAGCTCGCGACCTCGCGCAGCGGCGCGGCCTCGAGCTCGAGCGTGTGCTCGCGTCCCTGCCGCGTGCGCCGCACCAGCCCCGCGTGCTCGAGCACCTTGACGTGCTTCGACACGGCGGCCAGCGACATCGCGAACGGCTCGGCAACATCGGTGATGCGCGCCGGCCCCCGCGCGAGCCGATCGACGATCGCACGTCGGGTCGGGTCGGCCAGGGCCGCAAACGTCGTGGAGAGCGCTTCCACGACAGTTAGTTAACCAATTGGTTGAATGTTGTCAAGGCCCGGGTCGCGGCTTCATCCCGGCCGCTGCGAAGACCTCGCGCGGGTCGTAGACGATGCCCCGACACACCACGACGTCGGCGTTCCGCACGGCCCCGATGTCCCGGGTCGGATCGCCGTCGACGAGCACGAGGTCGGCCGCCTTGCCGACCGCGATCGAGCCCGTCGTGCGGTCGCGCTTCATGACGCGCGCGGCGCCGAGCGTCGCGATCGCGAGCACGTCGGGCGCGGGGATGCCGGCGTGCACGTACAGCTCGAGCTCGCGCGACAGGTACAGCCCGGCCGGCGCGTCGGTCCCGGCGACCACGGGAATGCCGCGCTTCCACGCGCGCGCGACGAGCTCGACCATCTTCACGTACGACCGCCGGAACACCGCGCGATCGCCGTCGAGGCCGCCCTCCTTGGACGCGCGCTCGACCTCGACCGGCAGCCGGCCGGCGTACGGCGCGACCCCCGGATCGAGCTCGCCGGGATCGAGGTTGAACAGCGCCTCGAACGTCACGAGCGTCGGATCGATCACCGTCTTGTGCGCGACGAGAAAGTCGAGGAACGCGGTCACATCCTTGCCGTCGAGATCGAGCGTGGCGCCATCCTCCGCGACGCGCCGGAACCGCACCGGCGTCCGCGTGTCGTCGCCGGGTTTTGCGAGGAACTGCAGCATCAGGAAGTTGCCGTGCTGGAGCTCGTCGAAGCCGGCGTTCACCGCGTCCATCGCGCGCATCCCGTTCGGGACGTGGCCGCTGACGCGCATGCCACGCGCGTGCGCCTGCGCGGCGAGCATCGGCACGAGGTCCGGCGTCACCGAGCTGTAGATCTTGAGCTGCGCATACCCGGTATCCGCGTAGCGATCGACCGCCGCCTTCGCCTCCTCGCGCGTGGAGATCAGCAGCCCGGTCGGCACCGCGAGCTTGCCGGGGCCGTCGACGATGCCGGCGCGGATCACGCGGGGCCCGACCTCGGTGCCGGCGTCGAACCGCGCGACGCGAGCCGCGAGCTCGTCGATCGCGTTGCCCATGTCGCGCACCGTCGTGATGCCGGACGCGATGTGGAGCAGGCCGTCGCCGTCGAGGAGGTGCACGTGCATGTCCCAGAGGCCCGGCAGCAGCGTGCGCCCCCGCGCATCGATCACCTGGGCGCCCGCCGGCACCGGCACCTTGCCGACCGCGGTGATCTGGTCGCCAACGACGACCACGGTGGCATCCGGGACGATCGTCTTCGTCTCGGCATCGAACACGCGCGCGTGCGTGATCGCGAGCCCGGCCGGTGGCGGGCGCTGCGCGAGCGCCTTCGCGAGCTTCGCGGCGCGCGCGGCGAGCCACGCGTTGTCCTTCTCGATCAGCGTCGGCGCCAGCGACTCGCTGCCGCGCCGGATCGTCGAGGACCACGTCGACACGACCGCGAACAGCTCGCCGTCGTCATCGACCCACATCAGCGTCGGCGTGAACCCGAAGCCTGCGATCGCGAGCTGGTGTCGCCGCCGGCCGCTGACCTCGACGATCTGATCGTCCTCGATCCGTGCCTCGCCGCCGGGCACCAGCGCGAGCCGCCGGTCTGGTGCGCGCAGCAGCGCCCGGACGAGAGGCCCCCACCACGCGAGCACGTCGTTGCGCGGCACGTAGAAGCCGCCCGCGTTCGCGGTGCCGCGCTCGCTCGTCGATTGCCAGCGCAGCTGGGTGCCGGTGAGCTCGAGCCGCTCGTCGACCGGCTGCTTGTGATACGCGACGCCCGTGACCCGCAGCGTCGCGAGCGCGCCCCGCTCGTCGAACGTCGCGACCGTCGTCAGATCTGGCCCGCGGCCGCGATCGTTGAACTGGAAGTGCGCGCGCCGCGTGCCGCTCGCCTCGATCGTCAGCTCGCCGTCGCCCGAGATGCGGCCCATCGTGACGACCGAGTACGCGAGCACGCGCGGGGTCGACGTCACCGCCGGCGCGCGCTCTCTCGACCCGCAACCGATCACGACCACCGACACCAGCATCACCCACCAGCGACCCGTCATGCGCGCAGCTTGCCTCGCTCCGCTCGGCATCGCCAGGTCATCGTCGCGTCGTCAGGCGTCGGCACATCTCGCGCGCCGGCAGCCACGCGAGCCGGAACACGGCGGGCCGCTCGATCGCGGCGCACCGAGTGCGGACGTCGCGGTCGCGGCCGAGCGCGCTCAGCCACCGGACGAGCGCGACCCGCTCGGGGTAGTCCCATGCGGGCCCGGGATCGTCGACGAGCTCGCCGAGCAGGACCGCCGCACGCGCGCGATCACCCGCGAGTGCGGTCTCGACCGCGGTCGCGAGGCGTGCGGTGCGCGTCGGCATCCCGGTGCGCGCGAACGCCGTCGGCGTGCCGAGCTCGGCGGCGGCGAGGATCTCCGCACGCTGGAGCGTCGCGAGCGCCATGGCGCCGCGGGCGCGCTCGCGGGCGATCGCGAGCATCGGACGCACATCGTCGGCGAGCCCCGCGGCCAGCGCGATCTCGAGCACGAGCGCGGTCTCGTACGACGCGTGCACGCTCGGCGGCTGCGCACGGGCCGTCGCCCACCACCACGCGAGCTCGCGGCGCGCCGCCGCGCGATCCCCCGCTCCGGCCGCCTGCGCGATCGCGAAGCCAGGCTCGAGGCGGAGCAGCCGCTCGTCGGATGCGCCCGGTGGGCGACCGAGGACGAGTGCGGCGTAGCCGCTGAACGGCGGATCGTCGCTCGCCGCGAGCGCCTCGTACTCGCCGCGCGCGAACCGCACCGCACCAAGCGATTGCTTCTGCAGCAGCAGGTACTGGGTCGCGGCCGCGAGGTCGCCGCGCGCGAGCGCGTACTCGCCGAGGTGGACCGCGACCGGCCACACGGCGATCTCGACGCCCGCGCGCTGCTTCGCATCGGGCGCCTCGAGCACGCGCGCGAGCCGCTGGACGCCGTCGGTGTAGCGGCCGTCGTGGAACAGCGCCTCGCCGAGGTAGTAGTCGAGCTCGCTGCGATCGCCGCGCAGCGCGCCCGCGGTCTCGAGTGCAGACAGCGTCGCGATCGCGTGCGCGAGATCGCCGCGCAGGTACGCGCCGGCACCATCCCACAGCTGCCGCGAGTCCGGATCCGGCGCGAGCGCGGCGGCCCGTTCGACGGCGTGCACGAGCACCGGCTCGGGCGCGAGCGTCCACGCGTAGATCGGGACGACCGCGCGCCAGGCGTCGAACAGGTCGGGCGCGACCTCGACGGCCTGCTCGAAGTACGGCTGCGCGATCAGCCACTGCCGCTGCGTGACGTACGCGGCGCCGCGCTCCATCAGCTCGCGCGCCCGGATCTCGCCGGCGAGCGACGTGTCGGCTCGCGCGCCCGGCCGCAGCGTGTGCGCGATGTCGTCGGCGACCTCGCGGACGAGCTGCGCGCTCTCGCCGAGCGGACGGCTGCGCGCGATCGTGTGCGTGACCTGCCCGGTCGCGACGTCGACGAGGCGCACCTCGATCGAGATCGTGTCGACGCGTTCCGCGAACGTGCCCGTGATCCGGTAGCGCGCACCGAGGCGGCGCGCCGCCTGCGTCCACAGCTGCTCGGTACGCGCGACCCGCTGCGCGGCATCGCCACTGCCCTGGTGGCTGACCTCGCCGAACGCGCGCCACTCGGCGTCGAGCACCGGCTGCGGACCGGTCGGGGCGAGCGCGCGGTAGTCGCGCAGCACGATCGCGAGCACCTCCGCGATCGCGCCGCCGCGATTGTCGCGCGAGCCGTACGGCGAGCCCGCGTTGCCGAGATCCTGGACGAGCACGCCGATCGGCGCGGCCTCCGCATCGGCGAGCGCCGGCGCCGCCGTCTCGCTGCGCACGACCACGGCGGTCGCGATCGCGCCGGTCGCGACCGCCGCCGCGAGCGCGAGCCGCATGCGCGCCCGGCGTGACTGGCGCGCGCCCGCGACCAGCGCCTCGATCAGCGCCGTCATCGACGGATGCCGGGCCTCGGCATCCCGGCTCACACCGCGCACGAGCGCCGCGCGGATCGACGCCGGCACGCGCGTCTTCGGCGGTCGCTCGTGCTCGCCGCGCACCGCCGCCGGCCGGATGCCGAGCAGGCACTCGCGCATCATCACGCAGAAGCTGTACTGATCGCTGCGCGCGTCGCTCGCGAGCCCGGCCGCTTGCTCCGGCGCCACGTACGCCGGCGTCCCCGCGGCGATCGACACCTCCGACGACAGCGCCATCGACAGCGACGCCGCCGGATCGAGCTCCGCCGCCGAGAACTTGCGCGTCAGCCCGAAGTCGACGACGACGACCCGGCCATCGCGCGCGCGCAGCACGTTGCTCGGCTTGAGATCGCGATGCACGAGCCCCGCCGCATGCGCCGCCGCGATCCCGCGCGCCGCATCGACGCACGCGGCGAGGATCGATCGCCAGTCGCCGCGCTTGCGCTGTCGCGCGGCGAACCGGCCGAGATCCTCGCCGTCGATGTACTCCATCGCGATGTACACGCGACCGCCGTCGACGCCGACGTCGTAGACCTGGACGACGCTCGGGTGCTGCAGCTTCGCCATCGCGCGCGCCTCGACGCGCAGCCGCTCCTGTGCACCGGCGACGCTCTCGACGACGTCCGGCCGCAGGATCTTGATCGCGACGCGTCGGTCGAGCTCCGGATCGTACGCGGCGTACACGATGCCCATGCCGCCGGCGCCGACCTGACGCTGGATCACGTAGCGCCGTCCGAGCACATCGCCCGGGCTCGGCGTGCCGTCCGCGACGACGCACACCACCGGCCCGTCGGGCACTGTCACCGCGGTGACGCGCGCCTCGTCGAGCGCGACGAGCTCGCTGACGACGCGCCGGCATGTCTCGCATGCGGCGAGGTGGCGCTCCGCGCTCGTGCGATCCTCGCCGGAGAGGTTGCCCTCGACCAGCGCCGCCGCGCGCTCGTCGCTCAGACAGCCTCGATCCGATCGCTCGTCACCCTCGCGCACGCCGTTGCTATGCTAACGCGATGGCCTCGAGCGCGGCACCCGACTTCGAGGCCCTCGCGACGCGCGCGGTCGCCGAGTGTCCCGACCTCGGCGGCACCGCGGACGACTTCGCGCGTCACCTCGAGGCGATCGCCGCCCGCGACGCGTCGATCGATCTCGCGTCGCTGCGGCTCGACGATCTGTACCTCGCGTGGTGCTGCACGCGCGGCTGTCCTCGCGCCCTCGAGCAGCTGTGGGCACACCACGTCCCCGTGATTCGCCAGACCGCCGCGTCCGTGCTCGGCAACGCGAGCCGCGCCGACGATGTCGTGCAGGACGTCCTGCAGCACGTGCTGGTCGGTACTCGTGAGCGCGCCGCAGCGATCGCGTCGTACGAGGGCCGCAGCAAGCTCGCGCGCTGGCTCCGCGCGGTGACCGTCCGTGCCGCACTGACCGCCCGCCAGCGCCTCGACGCCGCCACCCCGCCCGGCGACGACGCGACCGCCCTGATCGCCTCGGCCGCCGACGATCCCGCGCTCGCGCTCGTCAAGGAGCGCAGCGGCGAGACGATCGAGCACGCGCTGCGTCGCGCGCTCGCGTCGCTCGAGCCCGACGACCGGCTGATCTTGCAGCAACACCTCGTCGACGGTCTCGGCATCGATCAGCTCGCGCGCATCTATCAGATCCATCGCGCGACCGCGGCGCGGCGGATCACGAAGGCCCAGGACGCGCTGCGGCTCGCGACCCGGCGCTACCTGCGCGAGGCGACCCAGCTGCTCGGCGACGACCTCGAGAGCCTGATCCGGTTCGCGCAAAGCCGCGTTCACTTGAGCCTACGCAGCCTGGCGCGCGGGCCCGAGTAGCGGACCCCGAAAATAAAACGCGACATCGGCGGGGCCCGTCGATCACGAGGCGCGAGGTTCCTCATGCCCACGCCCACGACATCGTGTCTGCTCGCCCGATTCACCCAGACCGCGGCCGCGCTCGCCGCCCTTGCCACGCTCGCCGCCTGCGTCGGCGAGATCTCGACCGGCAACGGCGAAGGCAGTGGCAGCGGCAGCGGCAGCGGCAGCGGCGACACGATCGCGTTCGACGAGTACCTCGCGGCGCGGTTCGACGCCGAGTGCGTCAGCGCGACCGCGTGCGACTTCTTCCCCGATCTCGAGACCTGCAAGCTCGCGCGATTCCGCGATCCCGGCCGCGAGCAGACGATCGTCCACGCCGTCGACGCCGGCACGCTCGTCTACGATCCCGCCGCCGCCGCACGCTGTATCGCCGAGACCCGCGTGATGTCGTGCGCGTTCTCTGGCTTCCACGCGACCGCGGCGGAGCTCGCATGCGCCGACGTGCTGACCGGCACGCTCGCGCTCGGTGACACCTGCTCGATCGACGACGAGTGCGCGGACGATGGCGTCTGCCAGCCACTCGACAGCCAGTGCTATCCGTTCGACACCTGCTGCATCGGTCGCTGCGTGCGCCCCGAGCGGATGCCGGTCGCGCTCGGCGCGTCGTGCGCGAACAACGAGTACTGCCAGGACTCGTACTGCGAACCCGAGACGCTGCGCTGCACGCCACTGATCACGACGCCGGGCGCGCCGTGCACGACGGGCGACGCGTGCGCGAACCCGATGGTCTGCGATGTCACGCCGGACCTCCCGACGAGCACGTGCCGGATGCCGTCCGCGCGTGGCGAGCCGTGCGACCCCGCCGTGTTCGTGCCGTGCGCGGACGTCCGCGACTACTGCAACGAGACGACGCTCGTGTGCACGCGCATGGCCACGCTCGGCGACAGCTGCGCGACCGACCCGTGCGTGTGGGACACGAGCTGCGTCGCCGGCGAGTGCGTGCCGCGGCTGCTGCCCGGGCAGGCGTGTGGCGATACCACCGCGAGCTGCCTCGGCGAAGCCGGCTGCTTCGACAACGGCCGCTGCGAATTCCCCGCTCCGACGGTGGCGTGCCCGTGAGGACTGCGCTCGCGATGTTCGCCGCCCTCGCGCTCGGCGTCGGCTGCTCGAACCCGAGTGGCACGTGCATCGTGCCCGGCCGAGGCATGATGGCGAACTGCACGGCCAACGCACTGAAGAAGAGCTGCGATCGCGTGGTCGTGCCCGGCACCGTGTTCTACGAGGAGAGCACCGCCGCGGGCATGGCGCGCTGCAAGCAGCTGGGATACTTCACTGACGAATCCGAGGTCGACATCGAGCGCAGGCTGCGCAACGACCAGTCGATCACGTTCATCGGTGGCGCGCCGCCCGAGCCAGCGCGCTAAGCGCTGCGCGCTCCGAACCACGTCCCGAGCGCATCGACGAGCCCCGCGTCGCTGCCGTCACCGACCCACGCGACGTGACCATCGGGCCGGATCAACACCGCCGACGGTGCCGCGACGATGCCGACGACCGGCAGCTCCCACGGACCCGCGTACGTCGCGTGCACCACGCGCACGCGATCGGCCCACGGCGTGATGTCGAGGCGGCGATCGTCGAGCACGAGCAATACCGGCCGCGCGTCGTGCAGCAGCGTGAACACGCGGCGCGGACCGTCGGCGGTCACGAGGTCCAGATCCGGCACGCGTCGCCCGAGCAGCGGATGGCCATCGCCAGGGCCGAGCTCGTAGCGGACGTCGAGCCCGGACATCATCGCGGCGAAGCGCTTGCGCGGCTCGTCCATCCGCAACAGCTCGCCCATCACGTCGAGCAGCGCCTTGATCCCGTCGGTCTCGCGACGCAGCGCGACCTGCGCCATCGTGTTGCGCAACACGCGCGCCGCGATCGGATGGCGCTCGCGCTCGTACGTATCGAGCAGGGCATCCGGCGACGTGCCGGTCACGACCTGCGCGAGCTTCCACCCGAGATTGACCGCGTCCTGCACGCCGATGTTGAGCCCCTGCCCGCCGACCGGATCGTGGACGTGGGCGGCGTCGCCGGCGAGCAGCACGCGGCGCGCGCGATACGTCGTCGCCTGCCGCGCCATGTCGGTGAACCGGCCGATCGATCGCGGCCCGTGCACGCCGTAGTCGCTGCCGTACAACGCGACGAGCGCGGCCCGCAGATCGTCGAGCGTCGGCTCGGTCGTCGCGCCGAGCTGGCGCTCGGTCACGAGCAGCCGGACCATCCCGTCCGGTAACCGGCTGAACACGTAGATGCCGGTCGCGTCGTTGCGCACGCCCCAGAATGCGGGCTCCTCGGCGAGCGCGACCTCGGCGAGCAGGTGGCTGATCGTCGGATCCCAGCCGCGAAACTCGATCCCGGCCGCCTTGCGCACGACGCTGCGCCCGCCGTCGCAGCCGACGAGATACGCCGCGGAAAGCGTGCTCCCGTCGGACAGCTCCACGTCGACGCCAGCGTCATCCTGCGCGAACCCGACGACCTCGCGCCCGCGCATGATCGGCACGCCGAGCTCGGCGACCCAGCCGGCGAGGATGCGTTCGATGTGGCGCTGCCACAGCGCGAGCCCGTACGGATGCCGCGTCGGGAAGTCGCCGAGGTCGAGCGGCGTCGAGGCGAACCGCACGATCTGCCCGACCTGGCCCTCGGCGAGGAACCGCTCGGCGATCCCGCGCTGATCGAGCACCTCGATCGTGCGGGCATGCAGACCGCCGGCGCGCGCGCCATCGAGCTCCTGATCGAGCCGCCGCTCGACGACCACCAGGTCGACACCCGCGAGCGCGAGCTCGCCCGCGAGCATCAGTCCGGTCGGCCCGGCGCCGGCGATCACGACTGCGTGTGAAGTCATGCACGTCGTGATCACCGAACGCGCGCGAAGTTCCTAGCTTGTATGTGGCGGCCGAAAGCGAGAGTCTGTCCGTGGGAAGGCGGTCGTTGCGTGTGCCGTTCCTGCCGCCCCGACCGTCGAAGCACCATGGCATTCGATTCTCGCGCGCTCGAGATCGGCGACGACAACCTGGTGCTCGCGATCGTCGAATGCCTGCTCGCCGATGGCCTCGTGCAGTTCGATCGCGACGCCTTCCTTGCGGCACATCCACCCGAGGACGACGGCGATGGCGACGGCCACGACGACGCCGACGCGCACCTCTACCGGTACAACGCAGACATCGCACATGCGCTACGCGAGCTCGTTCGCCCGGAGCACCTGCCGGTGGTTCGCGACCTCGTGTGGATCGGTGGTCTACACACCCAACACCTGATCTGGAACTACTGGGACGGCGAGGACGACACGTTCGACATCACGTCGCTCGTCGGGATCGAGCGCTGCACGTCGCTCGCGTCGCTCACGATCCGCGATACCCATTCGATCGCCGATCTGTCGCCGCTCGCGGGACTGGCCACGCTCGAGTCGATCACGATCGGTGCCGGCGGACGCGTCGACGATGTCACGCCGCTGCTCGGCCTGCCGCGCCTCGCGAAGCTCGACCTGTCCTACAACCGAACCCTGAACACCGTCGCGCCGCTGTCGGCGCTCGCATCGCTCGAGGAGCTGAGCCTCGCGCACTGCGCGGTCGACGACTTCGCGTTCGCGCTCGAGTTGCCGCGACTGCGCAAGCTCGCGATCGACGCCCGCGTCGCCGAGCGTAACCAAGAGACGCTGGACGCGCTGCGCGCCCGAGGCGTCACCGTCCGCGTGTCCTGATCCTCACGCGACCTTGGCGCGGCGGCGAGGCGGCGGCTTCACGTGACCGTGCGCCTGCTCGAGCAGCGCACCGACCAGGTTCCAGTCCGGATCGGTGTCGAGCACGACCGCGACCCAGCCACGGTGACCGACGTACGGCGGCCGAAAGAACCGCGCGGGATCCGACTCGATCAGCGCCTGCTGCGCGCCGTCGGGCGCCGGCAGCCACACCGACACGTGCTCCGCGCCGTGGTGGTGATCGTCGAGCTGCGCGAAGATCTTGCCGCCGACGCGCCACGTCGGCTCGCCCCACGCGAGCACCTCGGTCGTGTCGTCGAGCCGCAGGCACAGCTCGCGCAGCCGCGTGATGATCGCGCGGCTCACCGGGGTGCGCTTCTTCACCGGATGGGTCGAGACGCGCGGCGGCTTCTTGGCCGCGGGCTTCCTCTTCGCGGGACGTCGCGTCGGCATGGACCGGACTATATGATCGCGCGTCGCGGATCCCGAGATGTCGCCGCCCTCCTCGCGCACTTACTACCTCGTCCGTCATGGCCAGACCGAGTGGAACGCGATCGCGCGCATGCAGGGCCAGCTCGACTCGTGCCTCACCGCGCTCGGCCGCGAGCACGCGCGCGCGACCGGTCGGCTGCTCGCGCGCCTCGGGGTCGACAGCGTGTTCGCGTCGCCGCTCGGACGCGTGCGCGAGACCCTCGCGATCGTCGCCGAGCACGTGCGCGCCGCGCCGGTCTTCGACGACCGGCTGATGGAATGGTCCGCCGGCGCGTGGTCCGGCGAGCTCTACGCCGACCTGCCGCAGCGCTGGCCCGATGCGTTCGCGGCGTGGCTCGCAGATCGCTACCACCAGCGGTCGCCCGGCGGCGAGAACTTCGCGGACCTCGTCGTCCGCGCGCGCTCGTTCCTCGAGACCGCGCACCAGAGCGCCGGCGAACGGATCGCGATCGTCGCGCACGGCTTCCTCAACCGCGCGCTCGCCGAGGTCCTGCTCGGGCTCTCGCCGGCCGAGACCCTGCAGATCCGCCAGGCAAACGACATCGTCATCCGCATCACGGTCACCGACGGCGCGCGCGCGGTCGATCACTTCGTCGGCGGGGACGGCCCGATCGCCGGGCTGCCCGTCGCGGCGGTGCGCGGGCCCGCGTAGCTTAGCTATTGGTTGGTCGCGCGGCTACCTCGGCCAGCGCTGGCTATCGGCGAGCACGCTCGCGACGTGATCGAGGATCGCCGCCGCCTTCGCCGCGAAGTAGCGCCCGAACTCCGTCAGCACGATGCCGCGGCCCCGCCGCTCGAACAGCGGCTGGCCGAGCTCGTCCTCGAGCGCCTGGATCGACCGGCTCAACGGCGGCTGCGAGATGTGCAGCCGCTCGGCCGCGCGCGTGACGTGCTGCTCCTCCGCCACGGCGACGAAGTACTGCAACTGCTGCAAGCTCATCGCTCGCGATCATGCCGCACTCCGCGCGTGTCATCGAGTCCGAAAAGGTATTGGACCGCGCCACCGCCGCGTCGCACGGTGACGCATGGCGATCACGATCCTGTCGCCCGCCGAGCGCGATCGCATGCGGCGCGCCGGTCGCGCGGCGGCCGCCACGCTCGCATACGTCGGCGCGCGGCTCGCGCCCGGCATGACGACCGCGGACATCGATCGCCTGGTGCGCGCCCACACCGCCGCGCAGGGCGGCCGCCCCTCGCAGCTCGGCTATCACGGCTTTCCCGCCGCGGTCTGCGTCAGCCGCAACGACATCGTCTGCCACGGCGTGCCGAGCCCGCACGTCCGGCTCGCCGACGGCGACATCGTCAACATCGACATCACCACCGAGCTCGACGGCTACCACGGCGACACCTCGGCCACGTTCGTGATCGGCGACGCCCCACGCCACGCCCGCGCGCTCGTCGAGCTCGCCCGCGCCGCACGCGATGCCGGCATCGCCGCCGCGCTCCCCGGCGCGCGCCTCGGCGACGTCGGCGCCGCGATCGTCCGTCACGTCGGCGATGCCGCCACGATCGTCGCGGAGTACGGCGGCCACGGCATCGGCCGCGCCATGCACATGGATCCACACGTCTCGCACGTCGGTCGTCCGGCCACCGGACATCGCCTGCGCGAAGGCATGGCGTTCACCATCGAGCCGATGCTCAACGCCGGAGCCGCGGCGATCCGCACCGACGCCGACGGCTGGACCGTGCGCACCGCCGACGGCGCGCTGTCCGCGCAGTTCGAGCACACGATCCTGATCGGCCCGCACGGCCCCGAGATCACGACCGTCATCGACTGAGCGTCGCAAACCACGCCAGCACGTCGGCGGCGAGCGGCCCGTGCGTCGTCCCTTCACCGACGACAACCGCGATCTCGCCAAAGCCCTGGCTCTTCGCGCGCGCGATCGCCGCTTCCGTCTGCGTCATCAGCGTGCGCCGCCCCTCCGGTGGCAGACACGTCCCGCCGCAGAACACCACGCGCACCGCCGGCAGCTCGGCAGGCTTCGCGGGCGGCGGCCCGGCATCGAGCCAGCGGCCCTGGAAGTTGGTCGTCACCGGCGCGACCGCGCGGAACCACTCGGGGTGGCGCAGCAGCAGCGCCCACACGGTGTGGCCGCCGGCCTCCCAGCCCGTCAGGTACACGCGCTCGTCGCCGTGAAACCGCGTGTGGACATCGGCGATCGTCGCTGCCACGCCCTCCTCGTCGAACCGAAACTCGCCGAGCCGATCGACCTCGGCCCAGTCGGCCGCGCTGTACTGAAACCCGGGCGCTTCGCGATAGCCGCGCGAGCCGCCGGACGTCACGACGTGCGGTGCGACGAAGATGAACGGCGTCGACCCGCCCGCGGCCACGAACGCGGCGAGGTTGCCGGCGAAGTCGCGCGACGCGTCGGGAATCACGACGACGACGGGCCACGTGCGATCGGCGCTCCAGCCGGCGGGCAGCGACACCGTGTACTTCATGACGCTGCCGCGTGCTGTATATGTCTGCGGTGCCGCGCGGCCGGCGGGATGCGGCGCGGGCGCGGTCGAGCTCGTGCACGCGACGACCAGCACCGCGAGCATCGGAAGAAGCAGTCGCTCGACGATCACGAGCGCATCGTACTGCGCGTCAGCGCGCGACTGTCACGGCGCGATAGACCTCGGACTCCACAAACAGCCGGACCTCGGCGTCGACCGCACGCTCGGGTGCCACCGTGGTCCCGGTGTTCGCACGCCGAACGCTCAGCACGCCCTCGGAGTCCGTGCCCTCGATCATCGTGAGGACGTCCGGCGGAAACGTGAACGAGCCCGTGTCGTCGGTCTTGCAGGTGACCGTCTGGCTCGTGCCGAGGCCCATCACGCTCAGCGTGATGTCGACACGCTCGCCGTCACCCGCTTGCCACGTGATCGCCGGCGCGCTCGTCAACGCGATGGTGCCCGGGAGGCTCACGCCGGTGAGCGGCGCAGGCGCCACCGCCTCGACCGTCGTTGCATCGGTGGTCGGATGCGACAGCATGGCGACCACCGACGTGCCTTCGGGAATCGTGTCGGGCTCGAGGGAACCGAGGTAGAGCATGCCGTCGATGAACGACGTCGGCTCGACGACGGCCGGCGCGCCGACACCGGTCACGATCAGCGTCCCCAGCTCGATGCCGGCGCTCTGGCGCTCGCCGAAGTAGGCGCAGTCGCCGATGCGGGCCGTGGGCTCGAAGCCGTCGGGAACGTGGATGTTGCCGAAGATCGAACCGATGCTCGTGCCGTCGGCAGCGTCGAGCGTCGACGTCACGTGAAACTGGCCGAGATACTGCGGCGGCAGCGGCTCGTCGGACGTGCAAGCGCCCGCAGCCAGGAAGCCAAGTGCAAGGAAGGCGTCACGATGCATGACGCCTGCATCGAGCAACTCGCGCGCCGTCGAGGCCGCAGCACGGAACCAACGGCTTACGCGGCCGTTTGCCGAAGGTCTGACGCGCGAGCCAGCCTCAGTACTGGCAGTGTCAGCTGGCCGAACACCTCCGCCGAGTCGGGTTACACGGACGAGACACGGTCGACCGTCGCGCCAGCCAGCCGGTGGTTGTCCGGGCACCGGACAGCTTCCGTCGCTGCGATCGTTCACGCAACCAGACGTCCGCGCCAGGCGAGCGGCGCAGCGTTCGCGCACGATGAGTCGACAGAGCCAGCATCACAGCGGCACGGCCAGTGCACCGTCGCGCATCGCGAACCGAAGGTGTCGAGTGAGGGAGCGGGATGGCGACGGAACGACGGAACCGACTGGCGATAAAAGACGAACCTCGAGGGCACGCGTCGATGGCAGGCCATGTCATCCGATCTCGCAGTGCACTCTCGCCATTCGCGACTCCGCGGCCGCCAAATCTGCAGCAGCGCGGCGCGCGTGGCACACGCGTACTGCGGCGTGAATGCGTGAGCGAGAAAGGAGTAGTGCTATGGGGAAGCGTGTATCGGTATCACTAGATTCGGTTCTGTGCATGGCAGCCGAGGACTGGGCCGCCGACGAGTTCTACATCGCAGGTGCGATCATGGCGGCCGACCGCAAGCCAGGTCAGGCGAAAGCGCTCTTCACACCAACACCTGTCCTCACGAAGCCGTTGTCGATCGATCACGACCAGGACAAGGCGTTCGGTCTCGGCGGTGGCGTGGTGTTCGACGCCGATGTTCCGGACACCACGTCGCTCAAGATCGCGCTCGGCACCTACGACGAGGACGCGGCGAAGGACTGGAACAACTACCAGGGCCTGGTGAAGTCGCTGTCCGACGGTCTCAGCGCCGTCGCGACCGTGCTCGGCGAGCCGCAGGCCGTTCCCGTGATCAAGGCGGTGGGCTCGGTCGTCGAGAACACGGTGAAGTCCGACGCCGACGACCACCTCGGTGACATCGTCGAAGACCTCCAGCCGTCGCGGATGATCGATGGTGTGTACCCGAAGGCAAAGACCATCCAGGGCGAGCACGCGGGCTCGGTCTACCGCTACCTCGTCAACTACACCGTGCGTGTCGGCGACCCACGTCCCGACCAGGAACCGCGACTCGTTACGATCAAGGTCGCGCTCAGCGGCAAGATGCTCAACATCGCGCACGCCGAGCACGAGAATGGCGGACTGCTGATCACCTACGACAACAGCCCGGGACACTCCAATCAGGAGTTCTGGCTCGAGCCGACCGGCGACGGCTACGTCCGCATCATCGCCAAGCACAGCGGCAAGGCGCTGACCGTGCAGGATGGCTCGCTGCAACCCGGTGCGCAGGTGATCCAGTGGACCTACGCCAACGCGCCTCACCAGATGTGGAAGCTCGAGCCGCATCCCGACAAGGGCGTCGATGCGGTCCGATTCGTCAACAGGGCCTCTGGCATGTACCTCGGCCTGCGCCGGCGCTATCGCGCGACCGGCAGCCGCGAGATCCTCGAGGTGAACGTCGACGAGATCGGCGATCCGGATCGCGGCCCGCCGAGCCTGCCGTTCCAGCTGTTCTATCTGCTCCCGGTCTGAGGCGCCGCGCTACGACGCGCGCAGCACCGCGATCTGCGCCGCAAGACGCGGGTCGCTGATGCGGGCGCCCCAGTCGTACGTCGGAATCGCGATCGCATAGCCGAGCGCACACGCGATCGCGCCGGCGAGCGCCTTGTTGTCGGGGTGCAGCCGCAAGTTATCCCAGCTGTGCTCGAGCCACCGCCAATGCCCGCCGCAGCACGGCCACGCGCCCTCGTACGCGCGGCTCGCCGCCATCCAGTCGACGACCATCTCGACCACCGCCTCGTCGGGCATGCGCGCGCCGCCGAAGTGCTCGGGATGGTGATCGTTGTGCTCGTAGTGGTGGCGCCACG
Source organism: Kofleriaceae bacterium (assembly GCA_035715365.1). Classification (GTDB taxonomy): domain Bacteria; phylum Myxococcota_A; class Polyangia; order Haliangiales; family Haliangiaceae; genus JABFXX01. The sequence continues at coordinate 393,628 of DASTLB010000019.1, forward strand.
CGGCGTCGAACGCGGGATCGGGCGCGTGACGGTCGCGACGCGCGAAGTGGCGCGCATACGGCACGAGCTCCGCGCGCGAGAACTTCGACAGATCGTGGAGCACGAGCCGCCGCCACGACACGCGCAGTCCGGTCGCCGCGATCGCGCGGTTGACCTCGCGGCCGGCGACGACGATCGCCCACTTGTGGACGATCACGACGCCGACGTACTTCGCGAGCCATCGCATCCGCGTAGTGTAAACGTCGAGGTCTTCGCGGGCCCGCAGATCGACCAGGCGCTAGCTCGACCACGCATGGCGGATTTGCAGGTGCGCGCGGATCTCCCAGGCAAGCCCATCGACGACACGCGCAACCGCAGACACGAGATCCGCACCGTGCGCGTCACCTCGAACGCCCCACACCTCGCGGTCGTTTTCCCTCACCTCGGTGATGCCCGGGACGCTCCGAAGTGCCGCGGCAATCCGCTCACGTAGCTCACCTTCGAGGGGAACGTCTCGAACGTGCTCCATCGCCGCGACCGCAACCTCCCACCGCCACGCCACGGTCTCGCGCAGCTTCGTCGCGGACACCGGATGAACGTCGTCCCGGTGAACACCTCGAGCACGAAGCGGCAGCTGAGGATCGCGGATCTCGCGCCCCCACTCCTCGGCGATCGCCTCGTCGAGCGGCGGACGTTGTTGGACGTCATAGTCCGGGACGTCAGGTGGTCCGAGCGCCTCCCCGGCGAGGCACCAGCGACCGGGATGAAGCACGGTGAAGTAGCTCGGAGCAAACACCATCACCTCGTCGATCATCGACGACGTACCGGTGCAGAACATCGCGACGCCAAGCTCGTCGGAGCGCGCGCCGCGGCGCCACAGCCGTTCATCGCTGAGGAAGACCGACGGATCACGCTCCCTCATCCACGCCAGGGCGCGATCATAGGGCCGCTGGAGCAATCCGCGACCGGCGAGCTCGGGCCCACCGAGCGACGCACCTCCGCGAACCACGACGAGCTCGCATCGCTCGTCTGCGCTGGCGCGCGTGCCAGGTTCGTGTGCGTACCAGACCTCGACCGTGTCTTGACCGAGCTTGAACTCTTCACGCGCCATGTCACCCCACGCCATGCCCTTGCTGCCGAGCGCGCGACGCACCTCGTCTCGCGTCATGCCGAAGCGCACCGGTCCAGCGCCGACGTGCGGGGTGATCAGCCAACCATTGGTGGAGCGAGGCTTCGCCACGGCGCGAGAGTCAAACCGGCTTCGGATGCTGTCAATCGAACCAGCCGTTCGGCGAGTTGCGTCGCCGTGAACCGCCGCCTCCGTTGGAAGAAGCGGACATTTCGGCCCCGCGGACTCGAAGGGCTGTGGACAGCCGGGAGGATGCCGCGCACGCTCAGACGGTTCCCGTGATGTTCTCGGCCTCTCGATTCTTCGAAGACGTTCGCGTGTATGCGCCGCCTGTCGGGCGCACCCATCACGTGCAGCGACTTCCCGACGGTCGAACGGCGATCGCGCTCCGACTGCTCGATGGTGGCAGTGGCGACCTGAGCGTCACCGGGCCTCGCACGAAGGCGCTCTTCAAGAGCCCGATCGGGATCAAGCGCGTCGTCGTATGGCAGTTCAAGCCCGGGTGGTCTGCATCACTGCTTGGCGTGCCGGCACATGTCCTCACGGATCGGCACGTTCACCTCGAGGAGCTGTGGGGAGACGCCGCTCGGGAGCTTTGCCTGGAGTTATTGGCGACCCCTGACTCGTCGGCGGTCACGGACCGGATCTTTCGCGCGATTGCTGCGCGAATCGAGGACCACGCATCTGCGTTCGAGCCCGCCTCCGCACGCCTCGCACGGCGTGCGGTTCGCTTGATCGAGGCCGGCATGGTTCGCGTGGAGGACGTCGCGGCGGAGATGGGCGTGACCGCACGGCACTTGCGGCGCGCGTTCGCCGAGCACATCGGTGTCGGTCCGAAGGATTTCGCGCGTGGCGTTCGACTGCAGCGCGCGGTGCGGATGGCCACGGTCTCGGCGGACTGGGGACGGATCGCCACCGCGGCTGGATACTACGACCAGGCGCACCTGATCGCGGACTTCAAGGATCTGGTAGGCCTCACGCCGGTCGCTTACCTCAAGCGCATCGCGTCCGATTCTTCCAAGGTTCAGCGCGCGCGCACCGCCACCTTGCACGCATGAAGATTCTCGTGACCGGTGCAACCGGGAAAGTTGGAAGCCGTCTGGCCAAGCGACTCGCGCAGCGCGGCGATCACGTCCGCGCACTCGTGCGCGACCGGACGCGCGCCGGCGACCTGGAAGAACGCGGCATCGAGCTTGTCGACGGCGATCTGCTCGATCCCGCGTCGCTCGCGGCTGCCGTGAAGAGCGTCAATGCCGTCGTTCACTGCGCGGCGTTCTTTCGCGGCGCCACCGCCGAGCAAGCCCACGCCGTCAATGATCTCGGCACGCAGCACCTCGCGAGGGCCGCGCGCGACGCGTCGGTGAAGCGCTTCGTGTTCACGAGCACCGGGTTGGTGTATGGCGACACGGGAGGGCGCCCCGCGCGCGAGGACGATCCATGCGCGCCGGTCGATGGGTATCCCCTCAGCAAGCTCGCGGCCGAGCGCTTCCTCCTTGCGATGGATGGGCTGGACGTCCGCGTGCTCCGGTTGCCGTTCGTCTATGGCGATGGCGACCCACACATCGCGGAGGCGATTCCCATGATGCGCGGCTTCCCACCGGCGCAGCGCATGTCGATCGCGCACCACGTCGATGTCGCGCAAGCGGTGGCGCGCCTGCTCGACGCTGCGTCGCCCACGCACCGCATCTACAACGTCGTCGACGACGACAGTCCGGATCTCGCGTCCGTGTTCGCCTCCGTGGGAGCGGCGCCGCCCGATGGCTCGAATGCCGAGCGCGCGAAAGCGTTCGACTCGATACTCGACGGCACCCGCATTCGCGAAGACCTCGGCTTCAAGCCCACGTTCCCGCGACTTGCGGACGCGGTCGCGGCCGGCACTGTCTAGTCACGCGCGTTCGCGCACCACCGGCTGTGCCGTCGTCCATGCCGCGATCGCCCAGCCGGTATCGATCCATCGCGTCGATCCCTTCGGCGTGCCGCTCAGGTATCGCAGCTTGTTCACGCGCTGCTCGTCGAGCAAACCGCCGTGCTCGATCACGTCGTCTGCCGCCACTGCCGTCCACGCGAGATCGATCAACGATACGGTGCGCTCCTCGAAGCCGCCCGGTCCACCGTCGATCCGGAGACCGCCGCGCGCCGCCTCGCCCACGATCCGGGCGCGCGCGCCGTCGGGCTTCGAGATCCAACGCGCATCCTCCGGCAGCCCGAGCAGCGCGTTCGCGACCCGCTGCGCTCTCGTCACCGCATCGTCCGGCAATCGATGCGAAGCGCCGCGCCCGTCGCCCCACGTGCGCCACGTCGTGAAATCCGTCGCCGGCAATGACCAGATGCCGCGCTCGGACGTCTGCCGCGCGACGCCAAGATACTGCCAGTCTGCGTCCGACCGCCTCGCCAGCACGAACGCGGTCTCGGCGGGACGCGGCGCGAGGCCGGTGAACCGAACGCGGTCGGGTTCGACGAGCTGACCCTTGCGATCGATGAAGATGAACAGGTGACCGCCATGCCGATCCGATCGCGGCTGCAGCATCTCGATCCCGAAGCGCGCGGGCAGATCAGCCTCCGAGATCGTCGTTGCGATCGACGGCGCGAGATCCTCGGGACGGATCGCTCGCTCGAGTCGTGCGATCGGCACCATCGACTCGGTCGCCGTGAACGCCGGACCATCAGGATTGTCGGACGTGAGCCGCCAGCCCCGGCCGTCGCGCTTCAATCGCTTGATCTGATACTGCGCGCCGAAGCTGTCGCCCTCGACCTCGACCAGCACGACGCGGTTCTCGACGGCGCTCGCGGGCAGGCTGCGGGCGAGCTTCATCACCGCCCAGTCACCGTCGTGGAGCGGCTGCTTGCCACCCTCCATCGAATTCCCCGAGACCCGCACCGCGAACAGATCCGGTGCCGCGTTCTCCAGCGGTAGCGAGACCAGATCCTCGTCGGGCGGCTCGACACTACTGGCTGCATGCCCGGCCGCCGCACGCAGGTCGGGATACGCGACGATCTTGCGGCGGCTCGCGAGGTCGATGACTGCCGCCTGCACCGGTTCGATCCAGTAGCCGTCGGGCCCGGCCTGAAACCGGACCTGGAATGCCGTCCCGGGCTGTCCGGCACGCGGTCCGAACCAGCCACGCAACAGGTCCGGCAGCCGATTCGTCGCGGTGCCGGCCGGGCGCGCGACGTTGCAATACTCTTTCGCGAACCGGAACTGCCAGATCGCACCGTCGGGGAGCCGGACGTCCGTCTCACCGTCCGGCAGGGTCACCGACGCGCGCGGCGGAAGCTTCAGGATCGGGTCGCGCTGATTCCACGTGAGCTTGCAGACAAAGCTGTCGGTCGTGGACTGTGTCTGTCGTCGACGGTCGCGGTACTGCGTCAATCGATAATCCACCAGCTCGCGCGCCAGCTTCGCGAGTGGATCGACGAGAGCCTCGTCGATCGCCAGGTCGAGCCGGAACACGTCCTGCTCCACGCGAAACCACGCGCGCCCTTCGCGCCGACCGCCGGTCCATGCCGCGATCGGGTTCTTCTTCCAGTACGCGACCCACTTCGCGGTCGCCAGATCGTCGAGCTCCGACACCCGCAGCTCCTCGGGCACATCCGCGAACAGCTCCGGCGACCGCCGCAACCGCGCGTGTGCATGCACCGCGAGCTCGCGCACGGTCATCCCGCGAACGAGCGCGCCATGTTCGAGCAACACCTCGAGCGTCACCATCTTGAAGCACTTCGTCATCTCGGTAATTTCGAGATCGCGAAGGAACGTGCCCGCCACGTCGGCGACGCGGAGCTCCCCCTCGGACAACCCGTGCTCGCTCCCGACGAACGCGAACCAGCTGCCGTGCCGTTCGCGCAGCCGACTCGGCAGGTAGCCCATGCGCTGCAGCTCGCCGGCGGTCGGGCGCAGCGTGATGTCGTCGTCGACGCCGCGCTCGACACACAGCTCGCGGTACGCGCGCTCCACTTCATCGACGCCGCCGACGCGAAACAGCCGCGACAGCAGCTCCTTCGCCTCGAGCTCGAGCTCCACGGAACAGCCGGCCGGCAACTCGACCTTCACCTCTGGCTGCAGGACCTGCCGGATCTCCGCCGCGCGCGACGCGCCACCGAGCGACAGCAGCGCACGCAATCTCTCGAGAAACACGCGGTGATTGCCGACAAAGTCGACGATGTTCACGCCCGTCTTGCCATCGGATCGGCGAAGCCCGCGACCGAGCTGCTGCAGAAACACGACGCTCGACTCCGTCGGCCGCAGCATGACGATCCGATCGATCGACGGCACGTCGACGCCCTCATTGAAGACGTCAACTGCACACACTGCGTCGAGCTCGCCGCGGTCCAGCTGCACCAGCGCGCGCTCGCGATCGTCGGAGCCATCCGCCGAATACACGGCAGCAACGCGCACCCCCCGCGCGCGCAACCACGCACGCACGAAGTCGGCGTGCGAGATCGAACAGCAGAACACGAGCGTCCGCGTCCCCGGATGCTCGCCCCACGCTCGCCACAGCGTCTCCATGCGCGCCTCGGTCTGTGCCGCCGCGGCAAGCGCCTCGACATCGAACCGCCGGTTGCGCCACGGAATGTTCTCGTAATCGATCTCGTCCTTGATGCCGAAGTAGTGGAACGGCGTCAGCCGGCCGAGCTCGACGCCGCGCGCGATGTCGGCTCGATACGCGACAAAGTCATCGAACAGCCCGACGATGTCCCCGGCGTCTGCGCGGTCCGGCGTCGCGGTCAGTCCGAGCAGGAATGCCGGATCGATGCGGTCGAGGATCCGGCGGTACGAATCCGCCGCCGCGTGATGCACCTCGTCGACGACGACATAGTCGAAGTGTTCGCACGCCAGCCGCGCGAGGTGATCCGCGCGCGACAGCTTCGCGACTGACGCGAACACGAGATCGACCGACAGCTCGCCATCCTCGCCGACGAACCAGCCGACGCGCGCTCGCTCGCCCCGCATCCGCAGCAGCCGCCGATACGTCCCGGCCGCCTGCGTCAGCAGTTCCCGGCGATGCGCAAGAAACAGCAAGCGCGGCCGCCTGCCGATCTCGTCAGCGAGCTGCGCGTAGTCGTACGCGGCGAGCAGCGTCTTGCCGAGACCGGTCGCAAGCACTACGACCGCGCGCCTGCGTCCTTCCGCACGCGCTGCGCGCAATCGTTCGAGTGCCTCGCGCTGTGCGGCGTGCGGCTCGGGCAACGGCTCGAGTGCCTCCGCCTCCTCCTCGCCCGGTGGCAGTGGCACCTGCACGCGTTGCGCGCGTCGCGCGTAGTCCGCGACCCACTCGGCATCGAGCGGTCGTGCCCTGCCCCACAGCTCGTCGAACGCCTCGCGCACGCGCGTGTACGCGGTCGCATCGCGATCGCGATCGACGCGCAGGTTCCACTCGATGCCGGTCTCAAGCGCCGACCGCGAGAGGTTGCTGCTTCCCACGAACGCGACACCGACGGACGGTGACTCGAACCACCACGACTTCGGGTGAAATGCGCGCACGCGCGGCGGCAGCTTCTCGACCTCGACGATCTTCGCCTCGAACCGCCCGCGACTCTCTCCCTCGTCTTCCTCGAAGCTGGCGCGTTCCCAGTCGAGCAGCGTCTCGAGCGCATCGGCCTGCGTGATGTTCAGGTAGTCGCCGGTCACGACGCGGATGTGGGCGCCGCGATGCAGTGCGCGATCCTTCGCCGCCTCGATCCGATCGAGACCGGACTGCTGCACGAACGCAGCGACGATCGCGATCTGCGTCGCGCGATCGAACAGCGGCAACACGTGCAGCGAGAACGGGTCGCGCTCGCCACCGGTCGCGAGCGGCGGCACCTGCTGCAGGTAGTTGCCCTTGCTCGGAATGACGTGGCGGACGCCGCCGCGCGGGTCGTCCATGTCGCCGCGAAATCGCGGGATGACGTGGACGTGGAGGTGCATCACCGTCTGCCCCGCGGCCACGCCGGCGTTGAACCCGACGTTGAAGCCGTCGGGCCGGAGTTCCGCATCGAGCCGGCGCTTCACGTCGTCGACGAGCTCGAGTACTGCGGCGCGCTCCTCCGACGTGGCCGCGAACCAGTCCGGCACGACGCGACGGGTGACCACGAGCGTGTGACCCGGTGAGACCGGGAAGCGATCGCGGAACGCGAACGCGAGCACGTTCGAACACAGCCACTCGCCCTCGCCGACCTCCAGGAACACGGACACGGAGCGACCATCGTAGCCGCAGCCGGCAGAGAGATCGATCCAGGCGCCTACTCAAAGATCACGGCGCCGATCGCCGGTGTCATCGCGCGTGTCCGGTGTGGCCCATTCGGTACGATGCAGTGCGTTCGTGAAACCCGGTCTCTACGAGCAGCTCATCACCCTCGGGCTCACCGAGAACCTCGCCGGGCTGGATCTCGAGCCTGACCGCGAGGACGTCGGCGAGCTCGCGCCCCAGATGCTCGCGCGACACGTATTCGACCTGCTCTTCAAGGCGCTGCGCAATGTTCCTGCGGAGGAGCGCTCGGCGAAGCAACGCGAGCTCGCGAACAAGGTGGTCGCACTACTCGCCAGCGAGGTGCCCGCGGCCGGCCTCGATCGCGACGACGAGGTTGCCGACCCCGTCGAACTACTCCTCGCGCTTCGCGACCCCGCCGAGACGCGCCTCGGAACCGGCCACATCGAGCGCCCGAAGCTGCCGCTCGGCCAGAGCGACCTGCTGATCAACGGCCCGCGCGATCTCACGATCGGTCACGAGATCCGTAGCGAGCTCGCGTCCGCAGATGCCGTCGACTTCATCGTGTCGTTCGTGAAGTGGACAGGGCTGCGGGTGATCAAGCCACAGCTCGAGGAGTTCGCGCGCCGCCAGCCGGGACGACTGCGGGTCCTGACCACAACGTACATGGGCGCGACCGAGGCCGAAGCACTCGACGCTCTCACCGAGCTCGGCGCGGAGGTCAAGGTCTCGTACGATGCCCGGCGCACACGCCTCCACGCGAAGGCGTGGCTGTTCCACCGGGACACCGGCTTCTCGACGGGAATCGTCGGCTCGTCGAACCTGTCACACGCGGCGCTGCTCGACGGCTGCGAATGGAACGTGCGGCTCTCGATGGTCGACAACCGCACGATCCTCGAGAAGTTCATCACTACGTTCGACCAGTACTGGTCCGACATCGCGTTCGAGCCCTACGACCGCGCGCGGTTCACCGAGGCCGCTACCTACCGCGACCCCGCGCGCGACCAGCTTGCGAAGGCGGTCCAGATCCGGCCATTCCCGCATCAGGCGGCGTGCCTCGACCAGCTCGCGAACGAACGTGCTCACGGCCATTCGCGAAACCTCGTCGTCGCCGCAACCGGCACCGGCAAGACGGTCGTGGCCGCCCTCGACTACGCGCGTCTCCGCAAGCAGCTCGGCGGCGACCCTTCGCTCCTGTTCATCGCGCACCGCGAGGAGATCCTCGAGCAGAGCGTCGCGCGTTATCGCGCCGCGCTCGGCGACGGCCACTTCGGCGAGTTGCTCGTCGGAGCGCGCAGGCCACAACGCGGACGTCACGTGTTCGCGTCGATCCAGGCGCTCCACAAGGACCGGCTCGCGACGCTCCGGCCCGACGCCTACGACATCATCGTCATCGACGAGTTCCACCACGCGGCCGCCGACTCGTACACCGCGGTCTTGAATCACTTCACTCCGAAGATCCTGCTCGGACTCACCGCGACGCCCGAGCGCGCCGACGGCAAGTCGGTCCTGACCTGGTTCGACGGCCGCATCGCCGCCGAGCTCCGCCTCTGGGATGCACTCGATCAGGGCCTAGTCGTGCCGTTCCAGTACTTCGGCGTCCATGACGGCACCAAGCTGTCGACGATCGCGTTCAATCGCGGCCGCTACGACGTCGCGAGCCTCGAGTCGCTCTACACGGCGGATCACGTTCGCGCAAACGCGGTGTTGCGCGCGATTCACACCACGATCCGAGCGCCGCACCAGATGCGAGCGCTGGGCTTCTGCGTCTCGGTCAAGCACGCCGAGTTCATGGCAGCATTCTTCAACAGCAAGGGCCTGCCCTCGCTCAGCGTCGATCACGAGACCTCGGACGCCGCACGCGCTGACGCCCTCCAGCAGCTGCGTACCGGCAAGGTGAACGTCGTCTTCGTCCGCGACCTCTTCAACGAGGGCCTCGACATTCCTGGCATCGACACGGTCCTGTTCCTGCGCCCCACCGAGAGCGCGACGATCTTCCTCCAGCAGCTCGGCCGCGGCCTTCGCCACGAGGACGGCAAGGCCTGCCTGACGGTTCTCGACTTCATCGGCGACGCGCATCGCAGCTTCCGGTTCATCGATCGGTTTCGCGCGCTCACGCGCGGCACGCGGGCCGAGGTGCATCGCGCGATCGTCGACGGCTTCCCGCGCCTCCCCGCCGGCTGCGACATCCAGCTCGATCGCGAGAGTCATGAAGCGGTACTCGCGAACGTCCGCCAGTCGCTCTCGAGCAACTGGCGCCACCTCGCCGACGACCTTCGCCACGCCGGCGACATTCCGCTCGCGGCATTTCTCGCCGCCGCCGATGTCGAGCCCGAGGAGCTCTACTCGAACGACTCCCGCACCTTCACCGAGCTGCGACATCAGGCCGGCTTTCGCAAGGAAGCGCCACCACAGAACGAGCTCACCCGCGCGATCCCGCGGATGACCTACGTCGACGATGACATCCGGTTGCAGCGCTGGGCTGAGTGGCTCGCACAAGATCAGCCACCAGCCGCCGACGCGACCGACCCGTGGATGCTGATGCTGTTCGCGGCACTCGGCTTCGTGCGTCGCCCCGTCTCCGAGATGGCGCTCGCGTTCGACGAGCTGTGGTCGATGCCCGACGTGCGCACCGAGATTGTCGACCTGCTTCGCCTGCTCGACGACCGTCCGCGACGCTCGACGTTCGAGTTTCCGGGCCTGCCATTCCGCCTTCACGCCAGTTACAGCCGCGACGAGATCAGCGCGGGTCTTCTGCAAACCCGCCAGAAGAAGGACAAGACCAGCAAGACCGTCGGCCCGCCGAAGCTGCTCCGAACGCAAGGCGGCGTCTTCCAGTGCGAGGACGCCCGCGCTGACATCCTCTACGTCGAGCTGGACAAGGATCCGAGGCACTACACGCCGACGACGCTCTACGACGACCGCGCGATCACACCGACGCTGTTCCACTGGGAATCGCAGTCGCGGACGCGCGCGGACTCAGCCACCGGCCGCTTGTCAAGAGGGGGGCTGAGTGACCGCATAGGAGGCGGCCAAACTGATCGCGGTTATCCACAGGTCGCGATCGCTGCGACCTGAGTGTTCGGCAGTGGCCGCTGGGGGCGGCCAAACTGATCCATCACGCGGCGCGTG
>DASTLB010000020.1:0-25651 GCA_035715365.1 Kofleriaceae bacterium
GTCGTTCGACCATCCGCTTTCGGAATCCTTCAGAGTAGAGATGCAATGGGTCCTCGGTGCCCCGTGTGCGAACACCCGTGAAGAACGCGGGCGCCTAGGCCACCAGCGTTCATGCGACAACTACCCTGGCACAGGGGGGACACCGTCCGGCCATCGGACGCCGTCGGGCCGTCCGATCGTCGGGCACCGTCCGGCCATCGGACATCGCGAACGACGACCGCTACCGCAACCGGTCGACCGATACCGCGACGTGACCGCTGCCGTGTGGCGACCGCTACCGTCCACCGTCGATCGTGACGGCTACCGCCGACCGTGACCGCTACCGCTACCGTGACCGCTACCGCCGCCGGCGACGCTACCGCCGCCGCTTACGGTTGGCCACCATCGCATTCGCGACCGTTCGCCGTCGCCGCCGACCGCGCACGCGATCAGCTGCGCAGCTTGCCGAGAAAATCGCGCGCCTTGGCGACCACGCCGTCGCCGTACAGCTGCTTGATCATCGCGCGCACGCGCTTCGGCATGTCCTTGGGCTGACGGAACGACATCATGTTCAGCGGAATCGACATCACCTGCTCCGCGGTGGACTTGATGCGCGTGAACTCGCGAATGCCCTCGTCGCCATGGATGCGGCCGAAGCCAGAATCGCCGATGCCGCCGAACGGCAGGCTGGGGATCCCCGCGAAGCCCATGACGGAGTTGATCGAGGTCATGCCGGCGCGCAGGCGATCCGCGATCGCGCGCGCAGCCTTGCCGGCGAACACCGACGAGCCGAGGCCGTAGACGGTCTCGTTCGCGAGCTTGACGGCCTCGTCGACCGACGACACGCGCTGGATCGGGATCACCGGGCCGAACGTCTCGTCGGTCATGATCTTCATCGAGTGCTGCACGTTCGTGAGCACCGTGGGCTGGATGTAGCTGCCGCTGATCGCGTCGGGGCCGCCGGTGAGGATCTTCGCGCCCTTCGTGACCGCGTCCTGCAGGTGATCGCGAACGATGTCGACCTGCGCGGGGCTGGTCATCGCACCGAGATGGCCGTCGTCGCCGCCGACCTTGAGCGCGCGCACGTTCTTGACGACCTCGTCGACGAACTTGTCGTGCACGGTGTCCGCGACGTAGACGCGCTCGACCGAGATGCAGGCCTGGCCGGCGTTCGTCAGACCGCCGTAGACCGCAGCCTCGGCGGCCTTCTCGATGTCGGCGTCCTCGGTGACGATCATCGGGTCCTTGCCGCCGAGCTCGAGCAGCACGGGCGTGAGGCGCTCGGCTGCGGCCATCATCACGCGGCGGCCGGTGGCGGCCGAGCCGGTGAACGCGATCTTGTCGACCGCGGCCTTCGCGAGCGCGGCACCGGTCGCGCCCGCGCCGGTGACGACCTGGAGCAGATCGGGAAGCGCGAACGTCTGCTGGGCGATCTCGGCGACCTTGACCGCGATCAGCGGCGTGAGCTCGCTCGGCTTCCACACGACGGCGTTGCCCGCGGCGAGCGCGTATGCGATCGAGCCCATCGGCGTGAACAGCGGGTAGTTCCACGGCCCGATGACGCCGATGACGCCCATCGGGTGATAGCTGATCGTCGCGCGGAAGTTCGCGAGGATGCCGGACGACACGCGGTGCGGCTGCATCGCGTGCTCGGCGCGCGCGGCGGCGTGCTGGAGGTGGCCGAGCGCCATCATGATCTCGACGAGCGCTTCGAGCTCCGGCTTGCCGTTCTCGCGGTGGAGCAGCTCGGCCAGCTCGTCGGCGCGGGCGGCGAGCGCCTTGCGGAACGCGGTCAGCTCCTCGTTGCGCGCGGCGAACGAGCGCGTCGACCAGGTCTGCGCGGCGACGCGCGCGCGCGCGACGGCGGCGTCGACCTCGGCGGCGGTGTGAACCGGCACGCTGCCGACGACCTCGCCGGTCGCCGGGTTGTAGCTCGAGAGCCGCTCGGTGTTCGAATTGGTCGCGACGGTCGCCATGGCCGCACCATGGCACCGGGGAGCGGGGCCCTCAAGCGAAAGCGGCCGGGTCGGCGTAGTGTGCGACCTTCAGCGCGCGCGAGCGATCAGCCGTACATCGTGATCGCCGCGATGCCACCCGCGGCGCCGAGGATCAGCACGATCGCGAAGATCAGCCAGCCTCGGTGCGACTTCAGCTTGTACTCGCTCTCGGCGATGTCGCTCGACAGCCGCGTGCCGGCGGGAGCGGCGGGCTGCATGACCCGGTTGTTCACCGATGTGTCCCAGCCGAGCTTCGGATCGCTGACCAGCGGCGCGGCGCCGGCGTCGCTGAGCTCGTCGCCAAGCGGCTGCAGGATCTCCTTGGGAGGAAGGCGCGCGACTGCCGCAGCACCGCCGCGCGGTCCGACGCCGAGCACGGTCGGTGCCGTGAGCGCCGCGTCGACATCGGCGCCGGTATCGGGATCCCACGCGCGCTGCGCCGAGATCCGTGCGCTCTTGCGCTCGGGGTTCGTCGGCGCTTGCCAGGCGGCGGCGTCCGGGCCGCGCAGCGAGGCGACCTGCTCGGTCGGGAATCGCGACGCCTCGTCGCGCTCGGTGCCTTCCTCGTGGCGACCCTCGACGAGCGTGGTCTTCTCGTTGTCGACGTCGCCGGCATTGGCGTTGATGTCGGTGCGGACGAGGTTGCCGCCGTCGATCCACGGCTCCTTCTTCGTCCCGAACAGCTGGGTCATGAAGCGACCCATCGCGGTGTTCGACCCGGTGAGCTTCGCGCGGACGGCGAACGCGTCGAGCGCCTCGATCAGCTCCTGCGCGGTCTGGAACCGAGCATCTGGATCGACCGCCATCGCGGTCAGCACGATCGCCTCGAGCTCGCGCGGGTAGCCAGGCACGGCGACCGACGGCAGCACGATGTCGCGCGACACGATGCGCTTCATGGTCTCGAAGTCGTCGTTGCCCTTGAACGCGCGGCGCAGCGTCGTCAGCTCGTAGAGCACGATGCCGAGCGCGAAGATGTCGCTGCGGCGATCGATCGGCTTGCCCTTGCACTGCTCGGGCGACATGTAGCCGTACTTGCCCTTGATCGTGCCGCCGACGGTCTTCGTGGCGCGCTCCTCGGCCTTCGCGATGCCGAAGTCGAGCACCTTCACGCTGCCGTCGTAGCCAACCATGATGTTCGCCGGCGAGACATCGCGATGGACGATGTTGAGTGGCTGGCCGTTCTTGCCGCGGCGCTCGTGTGCGTGGTGCAGGCCGGCCGCCGCGCCGCTGATGATCATCAGCGCGAGCTCGAGCGGGATCGTCCAGCCGCGCTTGAGCGAGGTCTCGAGGATCGCGCGCGCGTTCTCGCCGTGCACGTACTCCATCGCCATGAAGTACGCGCCATCTGCCTGGTCGACCTCGTAGACCTGCGCGACGTTCTGATGGTTCAGCGTCGCGGCGAGCTTGGCCTCGTCGAGGAACATCGTGACGAACCGATGATCGTTCGCGCGCTCGCGCAGGATCGTCTTCAGCACGACGTGGCGCTCGAACGAGCCGAGGCCGGTCTGGCGCGCGAGATAAATCTGCGCCATGCCACCGGTCGCGAGGTGACCGATCACCTCGTATCGGCCGACCCGCGTCGGGGCGTCCGCGGTCGCCTCCGGCGGCACCACCTGAAGAGGATCGAATGCCGGACGCAGCCTGTCAACTCCCACGCCGCGGCGCGGCGACGACACGCGCTCACAGTTTCTTCGGGCATACTCGAGCGCGGTGGACGGCCTCCAAGTTCAGGTGGCGCTCTCGGGCGCGATTCCCGCAGTGGTGGCGATGTGGATCGTGGATCGGCTCGATCGCAAGCGACCCGAGCCGCCACGGTTACGCCGGCTCGTCGCGTTCGTCGGGATGTGCTCCGTAATTCCCGCAATCATCCTCGAGATGGCGCTGTCGAACACGCTCGGCGAGTCGATGCAGCCCGAGTTCACGTATCAGGGCGCGACGTTCAAGTCGTTCTTCGTCGCGGCCGGCGTCGAGGAGGCCTGCAAGATCCTCGTGATCTACTGGATCGTGTGGCGACGGCCCGAGTTCGACGAACGGATGGACGGCATCGTGTACGCCGCGCGCGCCGGGCTCGGGTTCGCGCTCGTCGAGAACGTGATGTACCTGCTCGTCGTCGCGAAGTCGCTCGAGGATCAGCTGCAGATGTGGATCCTGCGCGCGGTGCTGTCGGTACCGGGCCACGCGATGTGGACGGCGATGATGGGCTACATGGCGGCGCGCCGGCGGTTCGACAAGGTCGGGCTCGGCTTGATCGGCGGCTACCTGCTCGCGATCGCATTCCACGGCTCGTACGATCTGTCGCTGTTCGTGCAGCAGCCGATGCAGCTCGAAGGGCATGCCGGCGAGGCGCGCCTGCTGCTGATCGTTCCGGTCGCGCTGACGGTGCTGTCGTTCCTCGTCGTGCGCTCGATGGCGCGCACCGCGCTCAAGCTCGATGATGCGGAAGCGGCGACCGCGGCGGCCGCGGCTGCCGTGCACGTCGCGCCGGTCGCAACCGAGGCGCCACCGCCGGTGCTCGGCCCTTACTGAGCGGGCGCAGACTTCGCGACGTCACGCATTCGCAGCGCGAGCAGCGCAGCGATTGCACCGAGCACCGCACCGGCGCCGAACAACCACACGCCGCGATCGGTCTGTACACCTTCGACGCCGCGCGGGAACTGCCACGCGAACAGCGCGCCGGCGAGCGCGGTCGCGATCACCGACACGAGCGCGGTCTTCGCGGCGAGCCGCGGGATCCGTTTCGCAGCGACGCGCGCCGCGACGACGACGAGCAGGAACGTCGAGATCAAACCACCGGCCCACGTGCCCATGCCGATCCGCGCCCACCGCTCGGTGCCCCACACGAGTCCCGTCGGCTCGCAGCTCCCGCCGAAACATCGTTGGGCCCCAAACGGTCCGATCTCGACGTCGCTCGAGACCCACCATCTCCCACCTTGCACGGAGATAGCGAATGCGATGCCTGCGAGCAGCGCGAGCGCGACGACGAGCCAACGTGTCTTCAACGCGCGTGATTCTGGTGCTCGATCCGTTTGAGATGCAACTAGTTCTGGCATTCGCTCACACGCGCGAGAAAACGCGCTTGCCTACATTGATCTTCGACTCGGCCTCGCCCAAAAACTGGACTCCCGCAAGGGAACCTGTCTATGAGCCGCGCACTCGGATCTGTCATCGCCGCGCTGTCTTTCACCTCGGCGATTTCCGGATCCACCGCGAACGCCGCTCCGACGCCGCAGCTGCTCCCGATCGTGCGCGCGCCGCTGTCGATCCCGCTCGCGCTCGATACGCTGCGCGACGAGCTCGCCGCGCCGCTCGCGAGCTGGCAGCGCGGGCTCGGCGATGTCGTCCACGGCATGTTCGATCGGCTCGCGACGATGACCGTCGAGAGCGGCCTGACGATCCCGGATGTGAGCATGTTGACCACCGAGCCCGTGGTCGACAGCGAGTCGTCCGGCTTTGGCTGGCGCAACGATCCGATCCGTCATCATCGCAAGTTTCACGCGGGCGCCGACATCCGCGGCAAGCACGGCACGCCGGTGGTCGCCGCGGGCGACGGCGTCGTCGTGCTCGCGGGCAACAAGAACGGCTACGGCAACGTCATCTATGTCGATCACGGCGGCGGCGTCGTGACGCGCTACGCGCACCTGTCGCGTATCCAGGTCAAGGTCGACGACAAGGTCCTCGCCGGCCAGCAGATCGGCAAGGTCGGCTCGACCGGCCGCGCGACCGGTCCGCACCTGCACTTCGAGGTTCGCCTCGAGGGCCAGGCGGTCGATCCGAACAACGCGCTCGCAATTGCACAGCTCCAGCGCGAGTCGCCGGTGTCCGGGCGAATCGCCGCGTTCACGCTGACGCCGGCGCTCCAGGCAGAGAAGCTCTCGAATATCGACCCGCCGCGCGGCGATCGGGATGCCCGCAAGCACCGCGACGACGACAAGCGGCCGTCCCGCCCCGAGCGGCCGGGTCGCAGCAAGCGCGTTCGGCCCGTGTCCTGACGGCGCGCGCGATGCCATAGTAGCGCGCGGTGTCCAAGGCACGACCGGAGCAGCTGGCGCGTCGCTACGTCGCGTGGATGAAGCGACGCTGGCTCGCGATCTCGCTCTCGCACCTCGTGCTGCTCGTCGGCGCGCTCTACCTCATCATCTACAAGCTGCCGCTGTACGCGGACTTCTCCTACCTGCTGCCGCAGGACGCACCCGCGGTCGTCGATCTGCGCAAGCTCGAGGCCCGCGTCAAGGCGAGCGACACGGTGCTTGCCGTCGTCGACGCGCCGACGCCCGAGGTGCGCGCGGCCGCGGTCCGCGAGCTGTCGCAAGGGATCCGCGGCGTCTCGTCGTCGCTCGTCGAGCGGGTCGACGATGACGATGCCGAGGTCCGGCAGTTCCTGAAGGACCGGCGGCACCTGTTCGTCGCGCTGCCGGATCTCGTGAAGGCGCGCGATGCGCTGAAGCACCGGATCGACCAGGCGAAGAAGAAGGCGAACCCGCTGCTCGTCGATCTCGAGGATCCCGATCCGCAGGCCGAGGCGCGCGATCGCAAGCAACTCGAGGAGCTGCGCGCGAAGCGCAAGGAAGCCGAGACGAAGCTCGATCGCCCGAGCAACATCAGCCCGGACGGCCGGATCGCGATGATCCAGATCCGCGCGCCGTTCCGCGCGACCGACGCTGGCAAGGGCGAGAAGCTGCTCGCCGAGCTCGAGGCGATCTCCGCGAAGGTCCGCGCCGCGCATCCAGGCGTTCGCATCGGCTACACCGGCAGCATCGTCACCGCGGTCGCCGAGCACAACGCGATCTTCAAGGGCATGGTGCTGTCGAGCCTCGTGACGATGCTGCTCGTCGCGCTCGTGCTCGTGCTGTACTTCCGCAGCGCGACGCTGCTCGTGCTGCTGATCGGCACGCTCGGGATCGCGACGATCATCGCGTTCGGGTTCGCGGCGATCACCGTCGGGCACCTCAACGCGGCGACCGCGTTCCTCGGCGCGATCATCGCCGGCAACGGCGTCAACTACGGCATCCTGCTGATCGCGCGCTACCTCGAGGAGCGGCGCAAGCACGATGCGGATCAGGCGATCGCGACGGCGATCATCGGCACGATGCGGCCGACCGCGGTCGCGTCGCTCGGCGCGTCGATCGCATACGGCTCGCTCGCCGCGACGAGCTTCAAGGGGTTCGCGGACTTCGCCGTGATCGGCGCGATCGGCATGATGGTGTGCTGGGTCGCGAGCTACCTGCTGCTGCCGACGCTGATGCTCGTGTTCGGCCGCAACACGCGCATCTATCAGGGCGATCCGATCGTCGGCTCGACGCTCGTCCGCCTGATCGGGTTCCGGCGCTCGGGCGTCGTGTGCATCGTCGCGGTCGTGCTGTCGCTCGTGTCGACGGTGATCGTCTATCGCTACATCGCGGCGGATCCGTTCGAGTACGACATCAAGCAGCTGCGCTCCGAGGGCGACGACGCGATCGCCGCGCGGCGCTGGATGACCGTCTCGGATCAGAACTTCGGCCGCGGCTACTCGGGGCGCACGTACATCGCGGCCGATCGCGAGGATCAGGTGCCGCGGATCGTGAACGCACTGCGTGCGCACGACGCGAAGCTGCCGCCGGCCGAGCAGACGTTCGGCTCGATCAGCTCGATCCTCGACGTCGTCCCCGAGCAGCAGACCGAGAAGCTCGCGGTGCTCGCCGAGTTGCGCGCGCTGCTCGATGACGACAAGCTGCGCGCGTCGCTCGAGGACAAGGAGCTCGCCGAGCTGCTCGAGCTGCGCCCGCCGGACAACCTGCAGCCGATCACGAAGCAGAGCCTGCCGGCGATGATCAAGGATCGGCTCGCCGAGAAGAACGGCCAGATCGGCTATCTGATCTCGATCCGGCCCGCGAACCACCTCGACGAGTGGAACGGCAAGGATCTGATCCGGTTCGCGAACGCGGTCCGCAAGATCCAGCTCGATGACGGCGAGACCGTGACGACGTCGGGCTCGAGCGTGATCTTCGCGGACATCGTCGAGTCGATCGAGCGCGACGGTCCGCTCGTCACCGGCGTCGCCGCGATAGGCCTCGTGATCATGGTGTTCGTGCTCGTCGGCCGCAACCGCCGCTCGGTCGCCGTGCTCGTCGGCACCGCGGCCGGGTCGCTGCTGATGGTCGCGATCTGCGCGCTGCTCGGCCTGCGCGTCAACTTCCTCGACTTCGTCGCGCTGCCGATCACGCTCGGGCTCGGCATCGACTACGCGATCAACGTCGCGCACCGCCACGACACCGAGGACATCCCGGATCCGTTGACGACGCTGCGCACGAGCGGCAGCGCGGTGTTCGTGTGCTCGCTGACGACGATCATCGGCTACGGCTCGCTGCTCGTCAGCGACAACCTCGCGATCCGTGGCTTCGGCACGGCATCGCTGATCGGCGAGGTCGCGTGCGTGTTCACCGCGCTCGTGCTCGTGCCCGCGATACTCGCGGTGCGCCGCCAGCATCCGCTGCGCACCGGTCACTCGTCACCGCGCCACGACGCGGCGGCGTAAGCGACGCATCAAGCGACATGTAGGCCACCGCGACGACGCTCACGTCGCGTGCCGCCGGCGTGCAGTGGACGCGTCGAGATCGCTACACTGGTCGCGATGTACAGATGCTGTCTCGTGGTGCTCGCGCTTGCCGCCTGCAAGTTCTCACCGCCGGGCGACACCGACGTCGATGGCAGCACGCCGCCGGGTCGGGACAGTGCGGTCGGCGACGCACCGGCGATCGACGCGCCGACGATCGACGCACCGGAGATCGACGCACCGCCGAGCGATGCGGCGTGCTTCGGCACCTACGCGACGATCTGCCTCGCGACAGCACCGACCGCGACGCGCGTGTTCTCGTCGAACACGCAGCTCGATACCGCGACGTCGCAGCTGTGCGAGGCGACGACGAGCGGACCCGACGCGTGCGTGATCGCGGGGACGTCGATCACCGTCGATGCCGGCGTGCTGGTGCGCGCGCTCGGCGCGAAGCCGCTGATCCTGCTCGCGACGAGCGGCGCGATCACGATCACCGGCACCGTCGAGGTCGCGAGTCATCGCGGGATGGCCCCGGGTGCGGGTCGCGGCACCGGCACGTGCAACGCGGGCACGGCACCGACCGGCAATGGCGGTGGTCAAGGCGGCAGCTACGGCGGCACCGGTGGCAACGGCGGCAACAGCAACGGCAGCGGACGCGGCACGGCCGGCGCGATGATCGCGCTCGGCGCCGGGGAGCTGCGCGGCGGCTGCGACGGCGCGACGGGCGCGGGTGGTCAGCCGGGCGCGCGTGGCGTCGGCGGCGGTGCGGTGTTGCTCGTCGCCGCGACCTCGATCGACGTCACGGCGACGACCGGCACGATCAACGCATCGGGCGCTGCCGGTAGCGGCGCGACCGGCAGCGACGACGGCGGTGGCGGCGGTGGCTCGGGCGGCACGATCGTCTTCGACGCACCCGCGGTAACGCTCGCCGGCTTCGTGTTCGCCGATGGCGGCGGCGGCGGTGAAGGCAGCGGCTCGAGCAACGACGGCAACGACGGGACGGAGCCGAGCCGAACGGGGCCCGGGCTCGGCGGCAGCGGCGGTACCTCGAGCGGTGGCAATGGTGGCAACGGCTCGATCGGCGGCAACGGCGGCAATGCCAGCGATGGCAGCGGCGGCGGTGGCGGCGGCGGCGGTGGCGCCGGCGTGATCCGCAGCGTGACGACGCCGACGGTCACCGGGCTCGTGTCGCCCGCGGTCAGCTGAGTCGCTTGCCCTCGGGCGACCAGCGATAGAAGCCCTCGCCGGTCTTCTTGCCGAGCTTGCCGGCCGCGACCTTGTCGCGCAGCACGGCGGGCGGCGTGAACGCCGGACCGATCGCGGTCGCGAGGTACTCGGCGATCCCGAGCCGGACGTCGAGGCCGACGAGATCGGTCAGCTCGAGCGGGCCCATCGGATGGCCGTAGCCGAGCTTCATCGCGGTATCGATATCCGCCGGCGACGCGACGCCCTGCTCGACCATGCGCATCGCCTCGAGCCCGATCACGAGGCCGAGCCGGCTCGACGCGAAGCCCGGGCTGTCGGTGACGGTGATCGGCGTCTTGCCGAACCGCTCGGCGAGTCCGACCGCGAGCGCGACCGCTGCCGGGTCCGAGGCCGGATGGCGCACGACCTCGACGAGCTTCATCACGTGCACCGGGTTGAAGAAGTGCATGCCGACGACGCGCCCCGGCTGCTTCACCGCGCTCGCGATCTGCGCGACCGGCAGCGAGGACGTGTTCGTCGCGAGCAGCGCATCGCGCGCGGTGTCGAATCGATCGATCGCCTCGAACAGCTGGCGCTTGAGCTCGAGCTTCTCGGGCACCGCCTCGATCACCGCATCGCTGCCGTCGCACGCGCGCGCGAGATCGTCGAACGCGACGATCCGCGCGAGCGCCGCGTCGCGATCCTCGGGCTTGACCTTGCCGAGCTCGACGCCCTTCTCGAGGTTCTTGCGGACCTTGCCGATCGCGGCGGCCGCTGCTCCGGAAACAGCGTCGTAAAGCCGGACGTCGAGGCCCGACATCGCGGCGACATGTGCGATGCCATGCCCCATGGTGCCGGCGCCGATCACAGTAAGTGCACGTAGATCATGGGCGGTGCGTTCCATCACGCCGCAGAACCTACCGCCAACGACAAGTCGGCGCTCGATGGGGCTACAATTCTTTCCGATGCGCGGGCTCGTCGTGATGGCGATGGTGGCGGGCTGTCAGTTCATCCCGAACGAGGCGGTGGTCGACGGCTCGATCGGCGATGGCGCGAAGTCCGACGCCGCGACGATCGACGGCCGCGTGATCGATGCAGGCGACAACTGCGTCGGCGCCGATCCGTTCATGATCTGTCTGCAGGCGATCCCGCAGAATCCGCTCGTGCTCGGGCCCGGCGTGCTCGTCACCGATCCCGCGAGCTGCGCGGTCGCCGGCGGCCAGGTGCTCTCGCAAGGCAGCGCGCCCGATCTGTGCGTGCTCGCCGGCACCGACGTGATGATCGGTGGTGGCGTGCTGCGCGCCGAGGGCAGCTTGCCGCTCGTGATCGTCGCGATGCGCGATCTGCAGCTGCAGGGCGGCGCGCGCCTCGATGTCTCATCTTTCCGCGGCGCCGCGCGCGGCGGTGCCGGCGCGAACTACGCGGGCTGCGCTGCGGGTCAGCCCGGCGGCAACGACAACAACGGCGGCGGTGGCGGCGCGGGCGGCAGCTTCGGCACCGTCGGTGGCACCGGTGGTTCCGGCGGTGGCGCCGGTGGCGGTAGCCCCGGACCGGCGAGCGACGCGAGCGTCGTGCGCGGCGGCTGTCCGGGCTCGCGTGGCGGGACCGGCATGGGGACAGGTGGCGTCGGTGGAGGTGGAGGTGGGGCGATCTATCTCCTCGCCGGCAACATGCTCGCGATCGATGGCGTGATCGATGCGTCGGCCGAGGGCGGTCAGGGTGCACCGGGCTCGAAAGCAGGTGGCGGCGGTGGGGGCTCTGGAGGCATGATCGCGCTGTACGGCAAGACCGGGATCACGATGGGCGCAAGCGCACTCGTATTCGCGAACGGTGGCGGCGGTGGCGCCGGCGCGGACAATTCGCCCGGCGGCAACGGCCAGCAATCGACTGCACCCGACGATGTCGCCGAGGGCGGGTTCGGCAGCGCCGAGGGTGGTCCCGGCGCGATCTCGTCGCAGAACGGCGGTGGCGGTCGCAACTCTTCCAAGGGCGCCGGCGGCGGCGGTGGTGGCGTCGGCCTCGTTCGCAACGTCTCGGGTCAATCCTTGACGTCGGGAACGTTCTCGCCGAGTCCCAACTAGGACGAATGCGGACGGCGAACGCACTGCTCTTCGGCTCGCTGCTCGCCTCCGCGTGTTCGTTCAATCGTCCCGCAGGAACGCCGACCGACGGCGGACCCGACGCACCGCCGTCGATCGATGCGCCCGACGCGCGCGTGATCGACGCGCCCGAGATCGACGCGATGATGATCGACGCGCCCGAGATCGATGCACCGCCGCCGATCGACGGCTCGTTCTGCTTCGGCCAGGATCTGATCACGGTGTGCGTCGCCGCCGCGCCGACGAACACGTTCGCGATCAACCAGACGACGACGCTCGACACCGACAACGACGCGAGCTGCACGCTGACCCAGACGCAATCGCAAGGCGAGGTCGCGTGCGTGATCGTCGCGAACACGATCGCGATCAACGCGCCGTTGCTCGCTCGCGGCACGCGGCCGCTCGTGTTGATCGGTGCGAGCACGATCAGCGTGCCGTCGGTGATCGACGTGTCGAGCAGCCGCATGCGCGCGGTTCCGGGGGCCGGCGGTAATTCGTCGGTGTGCTCGACGCCGGGCAACGGCGGCAACGACTCGTCGGATCCTGCCGGCGGTGGCGGCGGCGCGGGCGGCAGCTTCGGCGGCAAGGGTGGCAAGGGCGCGACCGGCCAGGATGGCAATGGTGGCGCCGGCGGCACGCAGGCGAACCCGACGCAGCCGGGCGTCGTGCGCGGCGGCTGTCGCGGTGGACGCGGCGGCAACTCGGACAATGCCGGCGGCAACGGCGGCCCCGGCGGCGGCGCGGTGTATCTGATCTCGAACGGCATCATCGCCGTCGACGGCATCATCAACGCATCCGGTGGCGGCGGCTTCCCGGGCGCGTCCGCCGCGGGCGGTGGCGGCGGTGGCTCGGGCGGCCTGATCGGGTTCGATGCACCGACGGTGCTCGTCGGCACGAACGCGGTGATGTTCGCGAACGGTGGCGGCGGCGGTGAAGGCGGCGGCATCACGTCGGGCCAGGCCGGTCGCGACGCGACGAGCGCGACGACCGCGGCGACCGGTGGCGCGAACAACTTCAACGGCGGCGATGGCGGTGCCGGCTCGGTCGGCACGCGGCTCGACGGCAACGACGGCAAGACCGATTCGCTCGGTGGTGGCGCGGGCGGCGGCGGCGCGGGCGTGATTCGTGTTCGGCCTCCGAGCAATCTCGGCGGCACGGTGTCTCCTCCGCCGTCGTAAATCGAGTACGGTCACGGTCGGATGCGGCCTTCGATCGATGGAGCCACGCTCGATCGACTGCAGCGCGATCTCGAGGCGATCGTCGGACCGCGCCGGATGTCGTTGCGCGCGGTCGATCTCGACACCTACTCGCGCGACATGTGGCCGCGCCTGCTGCTCGCATATCGCGAAGGCGAGCTGCCGGCGGCACGCCCGCACGTGATCGTGTGGCCCGAGCACGTGCGCGAGGTCGTCGCGATCGTGAAGCTCGCGCGCGCGCTGCGGGTTCCGATCGTGCCGTACGGCGGAGGCTCCGGCGTGTGCGGCGGCGCGGTGCCGATCCACGGCGGCATCACGATCGACACGAAGCGCATGCAGCAGCTGCGCGCCGTGCGCTCCGACGAGCTGCTGTGCGACGTCGAGGCCGGACTGTCCGGCGAGCGATTCGAGCGCGAGCTCGCGCGCCGCGGCTACACGTTCGGTCACTTCCCGTCGTCGATCTACTGCTCGACGGTCGGCGGCTGGCTCGCGACGCGCGCCGCCGGCCAGCTGTCGACGAAGTACGGCAAGGTCGAGGATCGCGTCGCCGGCCTGACGATCGTCACCGGCCGTGGCGAGGTGATCGAGACCGACGGTCCGAACCGCGCGCTGCGCGGACCGAACTGGTCGCAGCTCGTGCTCGGCAGCGAGGGCACGCTCGGCGTGATCACGTCGGCGCGGCTGCGCGTGTCACCGGCGCCGCAGCTGCGCGTGTTTCGCGGCTTCGAGGTCGACGACGTCGCGACCGGCTGCGACGCGATCCGGCGCGTGCTGCAGCGCGGGCTGCGCCCGGCCGTCGTCCGGCTGTACGACGAGCTCGACACGCTGATGAACTCGCTCGGGTCGCACGGCGGCGAGACTCCCGAGGAGACCGGCGGCCACGCGTTCGTCGCGCCGATCCCGCCGATCGAGACCGGCGCGCTGCCGGCCTTTCCGGCCGCCGAGCGCCCGAAGGCCGACGGCGTCGTCGATCGCCTGCGCGCACTCGCGAAGGGCAAGGGCCTGCGCCAGAACGCGATGCATGCCGCGCTCGG
Organism: Kofleriaceae bacterium; assembly: GCA_035715365.1. Classification (GTDB taxonomy): domain Bacteria; phylum Myxococcota_A; class Polyangia; order Haliangiales; family Haliangiaceae; genus JABFXX01. The sequence continues at coordinate 14,020 of DASTLB010000020.1, forward strand.
ACACAGCCAGCTCGTCAACCGGCTCGTCGGCACCGTCGCCGAGAAGATCGCGCGTCGCGGCTGCCGGATGATCATCGGCCTCGAGGGCGCGCGGATCCGGACCGAGGTCGAGGCGGCGACCGTGTTCGCCGAGCTCGAGGCCGCCGGTGCGCGCGACAAGGGCGAGGAGCCGGGCTGGGCGTGGCTGCGCCATCGCTACGCGGTGTCGTACCGGATGTCGCCGGTGTTCCGCGACGGCGCGTTCGTCGACACGATGGAGGTCGCCGCGAGCTGGGACAAGCTCATGGACCTCTATCACTCGGTGCGCGAGGCGATCGGCCGCCACGCGGTCGTGATGGCGCACTTCTCTCACGCGTATCCTGACGGCTGCTCGATCTACTTCACGTTCGCCGGCACTGCGCCCGATGCCGAGGCCGCCGAGCGCGTCTACGACTCGATCTGGCGCGATGGCCTCGAAGCGACGACGCGCGTCGGTGGCACGATCAGCCATCACCACGGCGTCGGGCTGCTGAAGGCACCGTACATGGCCGGCGAGCATCGCGAGGCGATGGCGATCTTCGAGGCCGCGAAGGCGAGCTTCGATCCGGACGGCATCATGAACCCCGGCAAGCTCGGGCTGCGGACGAGGCTCGCGTGACGCTCGACGCCGAGCTGGTCGTCGCGGTCGGTGCCGACCACGTCGAGCCTGCGGGCGATCACACGTGGCGCGTGCAGCCGGGCTCCGCGGCCGAGGTCGCCGAGGTGATCCGGCGCGCGCGCGAGCATCGCGCGGCGGTGCATCCGGTGGGAGCCGGCGGCCGGCGAGCGCTTCCGGACAGTGGCGGGCGGCCAACACCGCATCGCGAGCGCGTGCTGATCTCGACGCGCCGGCTCGATCAGGTGCTGCAGCTCGACGAGTCGTCGCTGCTCGTCCACGCGCAGGCCGGGCTGACCGGGCTCGAGCTCGAGCGGATCCTCGGGCCGCGCGGACTGTCGATCGGCGACTATCCGCCCGTCGTGCTGACGTCGTCGCTCGGCGGCATCATCGCGGTGCGCACGCCCGGCAAGTCGAGCGCGCGCCATGGCTTCTTCGAGGACGCGGTCGTCGGCGTGTCCGCGGTGCTCGCCGATGGCCGCACGGTGCACACGCGCGTCGCGCCCCGGCGCGCGACCGGTCCGGATCTGTCGCGCGCGCTGTGCGGCAGCGAAGGCACGATCGGGTTCATCACGTCGGCGGTGCTGCGCATCCACCAGAAGCCGGAGGCGCGGCTCGTCGCGGCGTACCAGCTGCCGTCGGTGGACGCTGCGGTCTCGGCCGTCTACCTCGCATTGCGCGAGGAAGCGGCGCCATCCGGGATCCGGATCTACGACGCCGCCGAGGCCGCGGCTCACTTCGATGGCCTCACGCTGCCCGCGAATCACGCACTCGTCTGCGCGGGGACCGCGGGGCCCACCGATCTCGCCGCGTGCGATCGCGATCTGATCACGAGTGCGGTGATCGCCGAGGGCGGCACGCGCACCGACGATGCGGTCGCCGATCTGTGGTGGCGCCGGTTGCATGCCGGCGAGCCGACGCCGGGTCCGCCGCCGTCGCTGCAGATCATGGCAACCCCGAGCAAGCTGCGCGGCGTGTATCACGCGGTGGTGCGCGAGACGCGGGCGGCCGGTGCGTCGACGCGTGCGCATATCTCGCGGTTCGACGCCGACGGTGCTGTGGTGTTCTTCACGATCCAGCGCGGTGGCGAGACCGACGCGTCCGCGGTCACCGTCGCCGAACGCGCGGTGCAGGCCGCGGGCGGCTGGCTACTGGGCGCTCGCGCACACAAGCTCGACGCCTACCTGCGCGCACTCCGTGACGAGCTCGACCCGGGACGCATCATGAATCCCGGCGCGCTCGACTGAGCGATTTCGTCTACGATGTGCTGCATGCGGCTCGTCGCAGGGATCGCGCTCATCGCGAGCGCGTGCAAGTTCGAGCCGCGACTCGCCGGCGACGGCGGGATGACCGGCAGCGACGCGCGTGCCGATGCGACGCCCGACACGCCGATCCTCGATGCACCGATCGACGGCGGCGCGTTCTGCATCGGCTCGTTCTTGCAGGTGTGCACGAACACGATGCCGAGCACCGACAGGAACCTCGCGAACAGCGCGTTCGACACCGGCGACGACACGAACTGCGATCAGATCCTGCAGGGCCCCGCCGGTCCGGCGGTCTGCGTCGTCGTCGGTCACAAGATCACGATCACCGGCACGTTCCGCGCGTTCGGCCCGCGGCCGCTCGCGTTCGCCGCGTTCACCGACTTCATCATCAACTCGAACGTCGAGCTCAGCGTGTCGAGCACCGCGGACTCGACCGGCGCCGGCGCGAACGACGCGAGCTGCGAGCTCGTCACGATCAACGGTGGCAACGGATCGGGCGGCGGCGGCGGCGCAGGCGGCAGTCATCACGGCACCGGCGGCGCAGGCGGTAGCGCGATCGGCGCCGGCGCCGGCTCGACGAGCGCGGTCGCCGCGTGGTCGTTCGTGCGCGGCGGCTGTCCCGGCGGTCGCGGCGGTGAGGGCACCGCGGCCGCAGCGGGCGGGCTCGGCGGCGCGTCCGGCGGCGCGGTGATGATCATCGGCAAGAACAAGATCTCGGTCGCCGGCGGCGCGGGGATCGCGGCGTCCGGCGAGGCCGGCCGGCCCGGCGATGTCGTCGGCGGCGGCGGTGGTGGCGGCGGCTCCGGTGGCTTCATCGGCTTCGACACGCCGATGCTCGACATCAAGGCGACCGCGCGGATCATCGCGAACGGCGCCGGTGGCGCATCGGGCTCGAGCGCGACCGCGGGCTCGCCGGGCGAGGACGGCAAGGACACGCCGGACGTCGCGACCGGCGGCAGCGGCGGCGGCGGCAGCGGCGGCGATGGCAGCAACGACACGGTGCTCGCCGGCGGCAGCGGCGGTGCGGGCGGCGCGGGGATCGGTGGCGGCGGTGGCGGCGGTGGCGCGGGCGTGATCCTGACGTTCGATGCGGTGCCTGCGAACGGCATCTTCTCGCCTCCGATCCTCAGCCAGTAGGTGTAGAACCGCGCCATGCAGATCGTGCGGCGCGCGTGGCTGTGGTCGATCGCGGGCGCGATCGCGTTCGCAGGCGCGAGCGCCCTGCTCGTCCGGTTCGAGCTGCTCGATCCGGCGCCGCGCCTGTCGCCCGCGCTGTACGGCGACGCGCTCGCGGTGCATGGCTTTCTCGCGTTCGGCGCCGTGCTCGCGATCGTGCTCGCGATCCCCCACCTCGTCGGAGCGCCCGGCTCGCGCCTGCTCGGCGCGCTGTCGCTCGCGTCGTGGCTCGCCGCGATGCTCGGCGCGCTCGCGGCGTGGCCGCGGTTCGTCGTCGCGGCGGCCGCGGCCAGCACCGCGCTCGCCGCCGCCCAGATCGTGCGCGCGCTGCTCGTGCGCAGCGACACCACCGCGCCGCGATCGCGCGCGCTTTCGATCTGCGCGCTCGTCGCGCTCGCGATCGTCGCGACGGCGCTCGGTCGTGGCCGGCTCCCAGCGTCGTTCGAGCTCGTGCTCGCGACCACGGCGCTCGCGTGCGGTGCGATCGACGAGGCCGTGCGCCGGCACGCGCTCGCGGTCGCGCTCGTCGCGGGCGTGCCGACGATCGTCACCGCGTGGGCCGCGACCGCGATCCTGCGCTCGATCGACGATGTCTATCTCCACGACACGGTCGCGATGCTCGCGCCGCTGCCCGCGATCGGTGCCGCGCTCCTCGGCGTGTTGCTCGTCGTCGTGCGCCCGCCACGACGCAGACTCGCGATCGCCGCGATGTCGCTGATCGCGGGCGGGTCGTGCGCGGCGTCGATCGCGTTCTTCGTGCTCGGCACGCGCGGCCTGCCGCGTCGCTACATCGCGTACACGATCGAATTCCAGTCGCTGCAGATCGTCGTCGCCGCCGCCGCGCTGGTCACCGCGATCGGCGCGATCCTCGCGATCGTCGCGTTCAGACCGAGTCGGCCTTCGACATGTCCGCGACGAGCTTGCGCATGAACAGCTCGATGTTGCGGCGCAGCGCCGGGTCCTCGCACACCGGCAGCGCACGCCGCCAGGTCTCGACCGCGCGCGCGTGCAGGCCCTGGCGAAAGTACAGATACGCGAGCCGCGTCAGCGCCGGGAAGTACGCCGGCTGCAGCTCGACGACCGCCTCGTACTCGTCGACCGCCTCGGCGTAGCGCGCGACCCGCTGCAGCATGTTCGCGAGCATGAAGTGCAGCTTCGGGCTCGCCGGATCGTTGACGAGCGCACCGCGCAGCCGCGCGATCGCGCCATCGATGTCGCCCGCGTGATAGCGGCCGAGCGCGTCCGCGAGCAGCGCCTCGTGATCGGCGCGCTCCTCGGTCGACAGATCGCGCAGCAGCCGGTGCAGCCGCCGCGTGTCGAGCGGCTTCTCGATGTAGCCGTCCGCGGCGTGACGCTGCAGCTCGTCGTCGGGCACCTGCCCCGAATCGACGACCGACGTCGTCACGACGACGCGCGTCTTCGCGAGCCGCTTGCTGCGCTTGATCGCGCGGCACAGCCGCAGACCATCGCACTCCGGCGTCGCGACATCGGCGAACACGACGTCGAACGGCACGCCGGATAGCAGATCGATCGCCTGCGACCCCGACCCCGCCGCCTGACACTCGTAGCCGACGCGCTCGAGCTCGGCGACCATCTGGATCCGGCCCGGCGGATCGGGATCGATCACGAGCGCGCGCGGTGCGCCGCTCTGCGGGATGTCCTCGGGACCGAGCCCGCGATCGAGCTCCTCGGCGATCACGAGCGTGCGATCTTCGAGGTCGGCGTCCGCCGGCGCGGTCGTCGTCGTCGTCGTCGTCATCGTCTGCATGTGCCAGTCGCCGGTGAGCGACAGGCTCGCGCTCGACACGTGCTCCTCGGGGAGATCCTCGTCGCGCTCGATCGCGCGCGCGGCTTCCTCGGCGATCGCGCGCTGCGCGCGGCGATGCTCGTCCTCGCCGCCGTCGGGATGGACGAACGACAGCTTCGGCTTGTCGCGATCGGCCTCGGGGCCTGCGAGGTAGCGCTCGCCCTGCTTCCACAGCTTGAACGCGACGCGGATCGTGCGCGCGAGCGTGATGTCGAGCGCGATCCGGAGCTCGACATTCTTGTCGCGTGCGGTGCCGAGCTCGCGCGCCGGCACGATCGCATCCTCCGGCCGCGCGGCCGCGACGATCAGCGTGCTCGCATCCTCGTAGACGATGATCGCCGAGAAGATCCGCGCCCACTCGAGCGACACGTGCTCGAGCACGTCGAGCCGGATCGTCGACTCGTCGAGCACGATCGCCGGCCACCCGGTCTGCGCCGACAGCGCGGTGCACAGCTGGCGCTCGCTCGCATAGCCGAGCGCGTAGAGCTCGGACGCCACCGGATGGCGACCGCTCTGCCGTGCGAGTGCATCCGAGAGTCCACTCGCGTCAATGACGCCCTGATGGATCAGGATCTGCCCGATCGAGCCACGCACCTGGTTTCAGCTCCCGAGGGTATCAGACCCCGCCATTCTCCACCTGTTTTCACCCGATCCAAGTCCGCGAAATCCGGCTGTGAACCGGCTACTGCGTCGGCCACACCATGTTTTGGCTGGCGATCTGCGTCGACACTGGTATCCTCCACGCCCCGTTAGGAAAACCCCGGTTTCGCGTCTGGCCCTCACACGCGGCGCATGATCGAACCTCACGACGGTGTGACAGCCTGGCGCATCCCAGGGACTGAACTAAACGTCAGCTTTGCCATTCAACCAGAGAGAACACCACACTTTTCTGGATGATCGAATCGGGTGGCACCTGCATTGCTCAAAGCAGGCGCCACGAACACCTAGGAGAACCTGAATGAACGACTTCAGAATTGGCGAGAAGGCCGTCTATCCCGCCCACGGCGTCGCCGAGGTGATCGGGATCGAAAAGAAAGAGATCAACACGACCGTGTGCTCTTTCTATGTGCTGAAGGTGCTCGCCACCGGGATGCAGATCCTGGTTCCGAAGGAGAAGGCAGATCAGGTCGGACTGCGTCCCGTCGCGACGTCGGCGGAGATCGAGGAAGTGTTCGACATCCTGCGCGAGAAGGATGTCCACATCGACAAGCAGACGTGGAACCGGCGCTATCGCGGCTTCATGGAGAAGATCAAGACCGGCTCGCTGTTCGACGTCGCCGAGGTCTATCGCGATCTCTACCGGCTCAAGAGCAGCAAGGTGCTGTCGTTCGGCGAGCGCAAGATGCTCGACAACGCGAAGCAGCTCATCGTCAAGGAGCTCGCGGTCGCCAAGAAGTGGGCCGAGGACAAGGTCGAGGCCGAGCTCGAGAAGGCCTGCGCGTAACGCCTCTTCCCGACGCTCTTCCCCGAGCTCTTCGGTGTTCCGTGAGATGGCTCCCAGCGAGGGAGCCATTGCTCGTTTCGGGCGAGTCGTGATACCCAGCCCGACGATGCAGGTGCACGTAGCGCGCGCCGAGATCTGGACGCTGCCGGTCGATGCGGTCGTCAATCCGGCAAATTCTCTCGGCATCATGGGTGGCGGCATCGGAGGCGCATTACGCCGTCAGGGCGGCGACGTGATCCAGCAGGCCGCGATGGCCGCCGCTCCGATCGCCGTCGGCGCCGCGATCGTCACCACCGCGGGACAGCTGCCCGCGAAGAACGTCATCCACGTCCCGACGATGGAAGAGCCCGGGATGAAGATCGGCGCCGAGAACGTCCGGCGGGCCGCACGCGCCGCGCTGATCGCTGCCGACCGCAACAACTTCAAGGTGATCGCGATCCCGGGCATCGGCACCGATCTCGGCGAGGTCCCGATCGACGAGGCCGCCCGCGCGATCGTCGAGGAGATCCGCGCGCACCGCCGGCCGAATCCCGAGACGATCTACCTCGTCGACATGAACGACGAGATGGTGATGGCGCTCGAAGAGGCGCTGCGCAACGCACAGGCGAATCTCTAAGCGCCGAGCGCGCCGAGGGCTGCCGGTGGCGCGCGAGGCGTGGCGATCGGTCGCGGTGCTAACACAGCGATCGCCCTCGCCAAATACCGGGGTCGCTCCGTTGACCGTCGAGAGGCGCGCCATATACTCGCCTCGCTTTGCAGCTACAGGCTTACATGCCAGCCGGCGTAGCGATCGTGTTCGCCCTCGGATTCTGCGGGCTGTTCACGGCGCTTGCCATGTTCATCGGCCCCAAGGCCACCAATCCCGAGAAGCTCAAGCCGTTCGAATGCGGTAGCGAGCCGATCGGCTCTCCGCGCGGACGCTACTCGGTCAAGTTCTACCAGGTCGCCATCCTCTTCCTGGTCTTCGACATCGAAGCAGCGTTCATGTACCCGTGGGCGGTGCTCTACGACCAGCTGTCGCGCAATGCGGCCGGCGGCATCAGCATGTTCGGCTTCGTCGAGATGCTGGTGTTCGTCGCGATCCTCGTGGTCGCACTCGCCTACGTCTGGAGAAAGAAGGCGATCGGATGGGAGTAGAGCTCACGACCACGCGCCTCGAGGATGCCGCCAAGTGGGCGAAGCAGAGCCTCGTCGAGCGCGCGAGTAACTGGGGCCGCAAGTTCTCGCTGTTCACGTATCCATTCGTGACCGCGTGCTGCGGCATGGAGTTCATGTCGGTCGCCGGGCCGAAGTACGACCTCGCGCGGTTCGGCGCCGAGTTCCCGCGGTTCTCGCCGCGGCAGAGCGATCTGTTGATGGTCGTCGGCACGATCACCGAGAAGCAGGGCCCGGCGCTCAAGCGCGTGTTCGATCAGATGGCGGAGCCGAAGTTCGTGATCGCGTTCGGCGTCTGCGCGTCGACCGGCGGCTTCTACCAGAACTATTCGGCGATGCCGGGCTGCGATCAGGTGATCCCGGTCGACGTCTACATCCCCGGCTGCCCGCCGCGCCCCGAGCAGGTGCTCGACGCGATCATCATGCTGATGGATCGCGTGCAGAGCGGTCGCGCGCACAGCCAGCTGCGGACCAAGCGCGAGGCGCTGATCGCCGACGCCGCCGCTGCGGACGAGTAGCCCTCGCAAAGGACGACGTCATGTCCCTCATTGTTCTCGACGCTCTCCAGGCCAAGCACGGCCAGGCACTCGACCGGGTCGAATCGATCCACGGCGACGAGATCGCGTGGGTCAAGCGCGATGCGCTCGTCGCGGTCGCGACCTGGCTGCGCGATGACCCGACGATGCTGTTCGATTCGCCGGTGTTCGTGACCTGCATCGATCGGATCGACTGGCATCCGGTCGGTGCGCCCCCGTCGACGTGGTGGACCGAGGACAAGCCGCGGTTCGAGGTCTGCTACCAGCTGCGGTCGTCGACGTATCGCTATCGCATCCGGCTCAAGGTCGCGGTGCCCGAGGCCGATCCGCGCTGCCCGTCGCTCGCGACGCTGTGGCCCGCGTTCAACTGGCAGGAGCGCGAGACGTTCGACATGTACGGGATCAAGTTCGACGGTCATCCCGACCTGCGCCGGATCTACCTGTACGAGGAGTTCGTCGGCTATCCGCTGCGCAAGGACTACCCGAAGGAGAAGCGGCAGCCGCTCGTGCGCCGCGATGATCTCCCGATCAACCCGATCAAGGCTCGTCAGACGACGAGCGGCGAGGAGCGCTGATGGCGGCCCCGACTCGCGACGTCACGTCGCTCAAGCAGCTCGTGCTCGGTCGCAAGGACGTCCAGGATCTCGCGGATACCGAGCAGGAGCTGCCGCCGGATCTGATGACGGTCAACATGGGCCCGTCGCACCCGGCGATGCACGGCACGGTGCGCATCGTGCTCACCGTCGACGGCGAGCGCATCGTCGCGTCCGATGTCCAGCCCGGGTATCTGCATCGCTGCTTCGAGAAGGAGAGCGAGCACGCGACGTACACGCAGGTGTTCCCGTACACGGACCGCCTCAACTACGTCTCGCCGATGATCAACAACTGCGGCTGGGCGATGGCGGTCGAGAAGCTGATGGGGCTCACGGCGAGCATCCCCAAGCGGGCGGAGTACATCCGCGTGATCGTCAGCGAGATGTCGCGGATCACCGATCACCTGACGTGCATCGGCGCGTCGGCGATGGAGCTCGGCGCGTTCACCGCGTTCCTGTACTTCCTGAAGGCGCGCGAGTGGTTCTACGAGCTGCTCGAGAAGGTGTCCGGCGCGCGGCTCACGCACAGCTACGTGCGCGTCGGCGGCGTCGGCAAGGACCTGCCGGACGGCTTCCACGACGAGCTGACTCGCACCCTCGACCAGACCGTGAAGGTCATGGAAGAGGTCGAGAACATGCTCAACAACAACAAGATCTTTCGGGATCGCATGGCCGGCATCGGCGCGATGACGAAGGCCGAGGCGCTCGCGACCGGCTGCGTCGGTCCGATCGCGCGCGCGTGCGGCGTCGACTACGACGTTCGCAAGGACTACCCGTACTCGATCTATCCAGAGGTCGAGTTCGACGTCCCCGTCGGGACGACCGGTGACTGCTACGACCGCTACCTCGTGCGGATCGAGGAGATGAAGCAGTCGATCCGGATCCTGCGCCAGTGTCTCGCGCAGATCCCGGACGGCCCGGTGGTGGTCGACGATCCGCGCGTCGCGCTGCCGCCGAAGCGCGACACGTACAACACGATCGAGTCGATGATCCGCCACTTCAAGCACATCGTCGACGGTATCCGCGTGCCCGCCGGCGAGGCGTACACGTTCGTCGAGGGCGGCAACGGCGAGCTCGGCTTCTACATCGTGTCCGACGGCACGGGGCGGCCGTACAAGGCGTACTGCCGCGCGCCGTCGTTCGTGCACCTGTCGACGGCCGGCCAGCTGATCCATGACCACTTCATTGCCGACGTCGTGCCGATCTTCGGCATGATCAACATGATCGGCGGAGAGTGCGATAAGTGAGTACGACGAGCCCTCCCTCGAATCCGGCCTCGGCGCCGACCGCTCCCCCACCCGCGCCAGCACAGCCCGCCGGCAATCCGAACGAGGTCACGCTGACGATCGACGGCCAGGCCGTCACCGTCGCCAAGGGTACGAACGTCCTCGAGGCCGCGCGCACGCTCGGGCTCGACATCAGCGCGTTCTGCTACCACCCCGGGCTGCCGGTCGTCGCGCAGTGCCGGCAGTGCCTGGTCTCGATCGAGAAGAACCCGAAGCTGCAGCCGAGCTGCCAGCAGGTCGTCGCCGAGGGCATGGTCGTCCACACGACCGACAAGCAGTCGACGCTCGCCCGCCAGCAGCAGCTCGAGTTCACGCTGCTGAACCATCCGATCGACTGCCCGATCTGCGACAAGGCCGGCGAGTGCACGCTGCAGCGGCTGTACTTCGACCACGACAACCAGAACTCGCGCGTCGACGTGCCGAAGGTCGAGAAGAACAAGGTCGTCGACCTCGGTCCGACGATCGTGCTCGATCAGGAGCGCTGCATCCTGTGCTCGCGCTGCATCCGCACGTGTGACGTCGTCGCGGGCCAGCACCAGCTCGAGTTCGCGAACCGCGGCGATCACGAGGTGCTGACGACCGCGCCCGGCGAGCAGCTCGACAATCCGTACTCGCTGAACACCGTCGACGTCTGCCCGGTCGGCGCGCTGACCGCGAAGGACTTCCGGTTCACGATGCGCGCGTGGGAGCTCGAGGCGACGCCGTCGGTCTGCAACGGCTGCGCGACCGGCTGCAACATCGAGATCCACCACAAGCACGGTCGCGCGTGGCGGCTCGTGCCGCGCCTCAACCCCGACGTCAACAAGTACTGGATGTGCGACGAGGGCCGGTTCACGTACCACGATCTGCGCGAGCACCGGCTCGCCGGCGCGACGGTCGACGGCCTGCCCGCGAGCTTCGATCGCGCGATCGCCGCCGCGGCCGACCGCATCGCCAAGGATCCGGCCGCGGTCGCCGTCGTGCTGTCCGCGGTGTATTCGAACGAGGATAACTTCGCGCTCGCGAAGCTCGCCGTCGCGTGGGGCCTCAAGTCCGTGTTCGTCGCGTCGCGGCCCGATGTGCCGGATCGCGCCGACGGCCGGTTGCGGGTCGCGGACATCAATCCGAACCGCGCCGGGGTCGCGGCGATCTGCGCGGCGCTCGGCCTCGAGGCGAAGCAAGTCGCGGACGCCGTCGACGAGCTCGGGTGGGTGAAGTCGCTCGTCGTGCTCGGTGATCTGCTGCCCGGTATCGACGAGGGCCGGATGAAGGAGCTCGACGTGATCGCGATCAGCGCGCACGAGCGCGGCCCGGTCGCGCACGCCCGGGTCGCGTTCCCCGCCGCCGAGTGGGCCGAGTGCGCCGGCACGATCACGAACAACCAGGGCCACGTGCAGCGGATGCACGCGGCGTTCGGTCCGCCGGGGCAAGCGCTGCCGGCGTGGGACGTCATCGTCCGGCTCGCGCAGGCGACCCGGGTGAGCCTGAAGTGGACGCATGCGCGCGAGGTGTTCGCGGACATGACGGCCGCCGTTCCGGCGTGGAACGGCCTCAAGTGGGCACGTGAAGCGCGGCCGCTGCAGCTGCGTTTTGCAGGGAGCCGCGGCTAATGGAGACGCTCTACAAGATCCTCGACTGGCCGGGCACGAAGTGGGTCTTCTTGATCCTCGCGCTCGTGATGCCGCTCGCCTCGATCCTGACGTGGATGGAGCGCCGGCAGAGCGCGATGATGCAGGACCGCCTCGGTCCGAACCGCG
>DASTLB010000021.1:0-108983 GCA_035715365.1 Kofleriaceae bacterium
CGCCCCGGCCACGACGTGGCTCACCGTGTGCCGGCTCGACGACCTCGCGCCCGAGCGCGGCGCCGCGGCCCTCGTCCCCGACGAGGTCGACGGCGCGCCCGTCCTCACGCAGGTCGCGCTCGTGCGCCTGCTCGACGACCGCGTGCTCGCGCGCCGGCTCGGCGATCAGGGCCGCGCGCGCGTGCTCGCCGGGTTCTCGCACGACGCGAACACCGAGCGCGTGCTCGCGATCTGGAACGCGCTCGTCGGGCGGCCCCGCGTCGCGCGCCGCGAGCTGCCGGCAGCGATCGGCGAGCTGCGCACGTCCGTCGAGCTCGTCGCCGCCGCACGGCGCGCGCGGGCCGTGCGGCGCGCCGAGCGCACGAAGCGCCGCGAGCTCCTGCAGCGCGTGATCGCGCGCGATCGGCTCGTCCGGCTGCGCGCGAATGGCGACGGCGCGCGCCTGCTGCCCGACGCGCTCGCCGACTGCGCCGCGCTCGCGCACGCGCCGCGCGTCGAGGTCAAGCTGCGGCGGTTCGTCGAGCCGGACTTCCTCGCGCACGCGCTGCCGCTCGTCGAGGGCATCGAGCTCGTGCACGGCCTGCCGCACCCGGACGCCACGCAGCTGCTGGCGACGCTGCGCGCGCTGCCGGCGGACACGCTGGCGCGCGTGCGCACCGTCCGGCTGTTCCTGACGCCGGACGCGCGTGCGCACGCCCGCGTCGCGACGAGCACGATCCCGGAGGCGCACGCGCTGCGCCGGCTGTTCTCGGCGCACGGCGCCGTCGTCGTGCCGCCGCCCGAGCTGATGCGCTACCTGTCCGAGCTGCCGGCCGGCGGGCCCGAGACCGGGATGATCGAGCCGACGAACCTGTGCAACCTCGCGTGCCCGACGTGTCCGACCGGCACCGGCAAGATCAAGCCGCTGCCGGCGATGACGCTCGACCGGTTCGAGCACGTGCTCGACGGATTGACGCCGCGGCTGCGCAACCTCGCGCTGTGGAACTACGGCGAGCCGCTGCTCAACAAGCAGCTGCCCGAGATGATCGCGCACGCGAAGCAGGCCGGCGTCGGCGTCGTCAAGGTCTCGTCGAACGTGCACTTCCTCGACGGCGAGCGCGGGCTCGCGCTGCTGCGCTCGGGGCTCGACGTCCTGATCCTCAGCGTCGACGGCGCGAGCCAGGCGACGTACGAGACGTTCCGCAAGGACGGCGACTTCGACAAGGTCGCGCGCGCGGTCGCGCAGCTGTGCGCCGACAAGCAGCGGCTCGGCCTCGCGAAGCCGCGGATCGAGCTGCAGTTCATCGTGATGCGCCACAACGAGCACGAGCTGCCCGAGATGCGGCGGCTCGCGCACGAGTGGGGGGTCGACGCGCTGCGGATCAAGACCGTCGGCGCCGACGACACCGATCAGAAGCACCTCGTACCGGCGTCGCGCCTGCTATCGCGCTACGAGCCCGACGGCGAGACGCCGAACGTCCGCCACGCGTTCTGCACGATGGCGTGGGACCACACGGTCGTGAACGTCGACGGCTCGGTGACGCCGTGCTGCTACCTGCGGCCCGACATGGGCGACCGCTTCGTGATGGGCAACATCTTCGACAAGCCGTTCCAGGCGATCTGGCGCGGCGAGAAGTACCGCGCGTTCCGGGCGCAGATGCTCGCGGGGCGCGAGACCATGCCGGTGTGCAATCGCTGCCGCGGCGGCACGCACGATCTGATCGCCGCGGTCGAGGAGGTCCACGCGTCGTGACCACGCTGTTCGAAGCCGGAACCCCCGACGAGCCGGGCGCCGCGCTCGCGGTCGTCCGCGGCGAGCTCGCGGCGCAGCCCGCCCGGCTGCGGTGGTACGTCGATCCGGGCAACCTCGGCCTGCTGTCGCGCGCGCTGCGCGAGTCGCGCCAGCCGTTCGAGATCGTGCTGCGCGCGATCGACCGCACCGACACGCACACCGACGTCGCGCACGAGCGCGAGCTCGTCCCGACGCTGCGCCGGCTGCGCGACGAGCACCGCGATCGCGTCGCGCTCGTCCTGGACAGCGGCCGGCCCTACGTCCTGCCGCCGCCCGCGCTCGACATCTCGACGAACGATCTGTGCGGCCTCGAGTGCAACATGTGCGGCAACCGCGCGAAGCAGCGCGATCCGCTGACGATGTCGCCCGACGAGGTCCGTTCGCTGATCCGCGAGGCCGCGGACTGGGGCATCCGCCGCGTCGCGCTGACCGGCGCCGGCGAGCCGTTCCGCGACAAGCACATCCTCGGCCACATCGCGTTCGCGAACGAGCTCGGCCACCTCGTCACGATCACGTCGAACGGGTTTCCGATCTCGGAGTCGGTCGCCGGCGAGCTCGCGACGCGCACGCTGTCGGTCTCGATCTCGATCCATGGCGCGACCGACGAGACGCACGAGGCGATCACCGGGATCCCGAAGGCCGGCCACAACGCGTGGCGCGCGATCGCGAACATGGTGCGCGCGCGCCAGCAGCTCGCGGTCAGCAAGCTCAGCGTCAACGTCTCGACGGTGATCCAGCGCGCGAACTTCGCCGAGATCCCGGCGCTCGTGCGCCGCGCGATCGCGTCGGGCGTCGACGGCATCAACATCCAGCCGATCAACCTCCAGCACGGGTTCTTCCGCGACGATCACATCATCCGCCGCGATGACCTCGCGCTGATGTCGAAGCTGTGGCCGGCGCGCGACCAGCTGCCCGCCCTGGAGGCGATGTTCGACGAGCTGGACGCGCTCAAGGCCGAGCACGGCAAGCGGATCCACGCATCTGCGGAGCGGCTCGCGCTGCTGCGCCGCTACTTCCGCGACAGCTCGCGCGACGCGCTCGGGGTCGCGTGCCGCGTCGGCGAGGCGTTCCTTGCCGTCGATCATCGCGGCCAGATCAAGCCGTGCTACCGCCTGCCGTGGAGCCACGGCGATGCGCGGCTCGCCGGCGTGCGCGCGGTGTGGAACAGCGCCGCGTACGCCCGGACGCGCGCGCTCGTCGACGCGTGCCCGCTGACGTGCCTCAACAACTGCTTCTTTCGCGAGAAGAGGATCGCGTCGTGAAGCAGGTGCAGGTCTCGGTCCGCGACCCGGCGCTCGCGCGCGCGATCGAAACCGCGATCGACGCCGCGGTCGCGCGGATCCCGCCGCCGTCGCGGATCCCGCCGACCGTGCTCGTGCGCTCGCGCAAGACCGCCGCACGGCGCGCGGCCGAGCTGGCGGACGCGGTCGCGATCGTGCGCGTCACCGATCGCAACGCGCGCCACCTCGTCGCGATCGCCGACGCCGCGCGCGCCGCCGGTGCCGCCGGCATCCAGCTCGTGTGGGATGGCCACGCGCCACCGCGCGCCGCGATCGAGCCGCACGTGTTCGCCGCGCTCGAGCACGCGCGCGCGACGCCGAAGCTCGCGCCGATCGTGCTCGCCCCGACGGTCGAGCTCGCCCCCGCCCTCGTCGTCTTGATCGCCCAACGGGAGATGCCGCGATGATCACCTGTCAGCGCACGCTCGAGATCCTGCGTAACTTCGATGCCGGCCCGCTCGCGTGCACCGCCGACGAGATCGAGGAGCTGCTCGCCGCCGGCCTCGTGATCGAAGCCGATCCCGACGACGCCGCGACGCTGCAGTGGCTCGGCCCCGCGGTCTACCAGTCGATCGGCATGGACATCGACAACCCGCTCGCCGCGTCGGCGCTGCAGCAGAAGCTCGACGACGCGACCACCGAGCTCAAGAGCGGCTGGTACCGGTTCAAGAAGAGCAAGGAGGTCCTCGCCGCGCGCGAGCAGGACCGGATCCTGCTGCGCCGCGTGCTCGCGGTCCTCCACGACAAGGTCGCGTATCCTCGGCTCGCCGCGCAGCTCCAGAACAACCGCAAGCTGCCGCCGAACAGCACGTACCGCGCGGCGCCCGAGCTCGGCGACGAGCTGTACGCGGTGACGAAGCTCGGCCTGCGCGTGCGCGCCGCGCTCGAGCCGCGGGTCGAGCGCTATGCCGACGTCCCGCTGTCGAAGTTCCTGCAGACGATGGCGAAGACCGAGGCGAAGATGCAGGCGTTCGCGCAGGACGTCGCGACGCTCGACGCGAACATCGGTTACGTGAAGAAGAACCGCCACCAGGTCGTGATCGGCCTCGTGAAGTCCGGCGCCGGCGTGCAGGGCGCGCTCGACACGTATCGCAGCGCGTTCCAGACGACCGGGGCGCCCGATGTCGCCGTGACCCTGACGCGCAACGCGGCGACGTTCGGTGGGCCGCAGCACGCCGCCCAGCGCCTGCGCGCCGCCCAGCAGGCACTGAAGAAGGCCGGCTTCCAGCTCACCGACGTCGTGCAGGGGGCCGCGAAGACGCTGCTCGCGTTCGAGCCACTCGACGCCGGCGCGTACCGGTTCACCGAGATCCACAACCTGCTCGCACGCAACCGGCTCGCGCAGGGCGACCTGCTCGTCAAGCTGACCGCACGGCTGATGCCCGCGCACGGCGCGCCCGACGAGGTCGTGAACCGCGCGCTGCAGGCGAACCAGCTGCTCGGCCAGACGCAGCGCGCGCGCACGATGCGCGACGAGCAAGTCGCCGCGGCAGTCGCGCTCGCATCGATGGTGCGCGAGGACGCCGCGCTACCCGGGCTCGTCCAGCGATTCCGCGAGATCGAGGCCGCGCTCGTGCAGTCCGGCGTCAGCCCCTACCCGCACGCCGACAACGACGCGCTCGAGTGCGTCGGCTGTCCCGGGACGCCGAGCGAGGTCGTCGATACCGTCCGCAACCTGACGTATCAGGTCGCGCGCGGTCGCGAGCCGACGCGGGCCGACATCGCGGTCGCGGTTTCGTTCGCGAAGCGCTTCGCCTACTAGTGCTTCGTGATGTTGCCCTTGACGTCGATCACCCAGATGCCCTGCTTGTCGATCTCGTCATCCTCGAACGTGTCGTTCTTGTTCGTGTTCGTCTTGTGGATGTCGAACTGACCGGCGAGCGGCGCGCTCTTCTTCTTGTACTGCTCTTCCCAGCTGCGCGGCTTCTTGCCGTCGGTGTCGACGAGCACGACCGTGCCGCCGTTCATCACGTTGATCATCGGCACCGTCACACCGTCGATCGTCACGCGCTCGTACTTGCCGTCGGGCGGCGGGTTGCCGGCCGGCGCGCCCGCGGTGCTCGGCGTGCTCGGGCCCGGCGTGTCCGCGCTGCCGGCCTTCTCGACCGCCGCGCTGCCCGAGCCTTCGGTCGGAGGCGGGCTCGGCGTCGGGGTCGGCGTCGGCGTGACGTCGCTCTTGGCCTCGGTGTGCGCGGTGCCCTTGCCGGGCTCCGACGAGTCACTCTTCTTCTTGCAGCCTGCGAATGCGAGCAAGCTCGCGAACAGTGCGACGCGGATCGACATGGCCGCGAGCCTACCGCGAAGTCGGAACGCAAAGGCGCAAGGCGCCGCACGTCGCGGAACGCAAAGTCGCCAGGCGCGACGCCCGTCGGAAACACACAAGAGCGCGCGCGACACCCCTCGGAACGCAAAGGCACAAAGCCCGGATCATCGCAAAGAGGCAAAGCCACAAAGCCCGCAAAGGGATCCATCAAACCCTCGAGCACACACCGCGAAGACCTCGAACGCCCTGCCTCGAACGCCACACGCACGCTCCACTCCATCCTTGAAGCTCCACTGAAGGACGTGCCGCGACCTGCTGATGAGGGTGCGCGTTCTCGTCGAGCGTGCGCGCGTGGGTTTCCAAAGATCCTTTGCGTGCTTAGCGGCTTTGCCTCTTTGCGATGATCCGGGCTCTGCGGCTTTGCGTTCCTCGCGCGGTGGTGAGCGAGTTCGCGATCGTTTGCGTCGGGTCTCGTGCTCCGAGACGATCGCTTTGCGTTCCGGTCCGACGGGCTTTGCCTTCAGTGACCGGCGAACTCGCGGACCTGCTTGAACACGTAGTGCCCGTTGTCGAGGATCTTGACCTCGAGATCGAGCGCGGTCGGCTTCTCGGGATCGAGGCTGACGTCGTCGCACGAGCCGCTGTAGTAGCCGGGCTTGACGCTGCAGTACGCGGCCTCGACGTGGCGCGTGATGTCGAGCATCTGCGTCATCTGATCGTCGGCGAGCACGCGATGCGTGAGTGGAGCCGCGCCCCGGTCCGGCGTCGCGTAGCGCGTGACCGTGAACGTCGGCGGACGGTCGGGGTCGACGAAGCCGGCGATCACGTTCTCGGCGTACGTGCCCGGCGCCGGGTTCGTGACGAGGTTGTTGCCGACCTGCGTCGAGAAGCTGTAGCCGTAGATGCCGCTGTTGCCGATCACGCGCGTCACGAGCACCGAGTTCGCGACGACCTCGAACTCGTCGTCGTAGCGGCTCACGATCGCGATCCCCATGCCGACCGTCGCGTGATCGAGCCGCGCGAACGACCGCTCCTCGATCGCCCGCTTGTTCCACAGGCTCGCCCACACGCCCTTGAGCGCGCAGTTCACCGTCTTCGGCGAGACCTCGAGCTTCGTGTCGACACCGTCGGTCGACGCGAGCACCTGGCACGAGCCGTCCGGGTTGTCGACGCTCGACATCCGCGCCGAGAAGCTGTCGTGCAGGCCCGCGCCGTCGAAGTTCGGCAGGTCCTCGGCGTTCGCGCTCGAGCGGATCTTGATGCGGTCGACGCCCGGCAACACCGCGCCCACCTTCGTCCGGATCGCGGACAGCATCTCGGGCGGCACCTGCGCGCGGTAGAACGCGAGCCGCGTGTCGTCGGCCATCGCGCGGCGCTGCGCCGGCGATAGCGTGCCGGTCTTCTCGGCCGCGATCAGCGCCGACAGCTTCGCGCGCAGCTCGGTGTTCGGCGCGTAGCTGACGAAGTCGTGATAGTAGGTCACCGGCACGCCGAGCCCGGGCGGCGACAGGTCGTAGCCGAAGCGCTGGCTCGTCGAGCCCGCGTCCGTGGTCTTGCCGAGCACGCTGCGGTGCTGCAGCAGCCCGAGGTTTGCCGCCTTCGAGCCGAACCGCTTCTGCGCCGCGATGCAGTCGCTCGCCGAGCCCGGGCACATCTCCGCGAACGACAACAGGCGCGTCTCCGGCACGTACTCGACCGGGATCCACGGCCGGTTCGTGCGCTCCTCGAACTTCTGGCGCACGAGCTCGTCGGTCGTCGGCTCGATCACGAAGCTGTCTGCCTTGACGACGAGGTGCACCGGCTGGTTCGCGAGCGGCGCGAGCTGCGCCTGCGATGGCCCGGCATCGCGCAGCACCATGTCCGGCGTGCCGCGCTCCTTCGACTTGAGGTTCACGTGCGACGACGCGTCCTGGTACGCGCGCGTGATCGTGCCGGCGACGACCGCGAGATCGAGCGGCAGATCGTCGAGCACGGCGATGTCGAGCGGCGTCAGATCGTCGGCGTTGCCGGGGAAGATCCGGAGGTAGCCCCACGCCTCGCCGAGGTTGAGCGGCAGGTAGTTCAGCGATCCGAGGATCTGATCCACGGTCGTGTTGCGCATGCCGAGTGCGGCGAGCTTGTCGCCGATCGTCGCGGTCGTCTGCTGCGGGCCGGTCGCGACGAACGCGAGCTTCGCGCCCGGGATCTGGAACGCCTTCTTCACCGCGGTCATCGCGTCGGCGATCGTGCCCTCGGCCGCGACATCCTCCGGATAGAACTGGAAGCCGTACAGCGGCTCGCCGTCGGGATCGACGCGATACGTCTGGATCGTGCCCGCGACGTACTTCTTGTCCTGCGTCGAGTACGTCGCCGCGTTGAAGCTCTCGAGGTCCTCGGCGAAGTCGGGCAGCACCGCCTCGGAGAAGTAGAAGTGATACTTCGCCGACTCCGGCGTCTTGCCGTGCTCGGTGTAGTTCGCGTTCTGGAAGTAGACGACCGGCTTCGTCTGGTTGCGGCGGTCGATCACGAACTTCATCGACGGCCCCTGGATCACGAGGCCGCCGTTCGCGAGCGCCATCCCGGTGAACTGGGACTTGCTGACGATCCGCTTGTAGTACAGCGACTGCTGCGAGTCGGCCTTGCCGTCGGACCACTCCGGGCCCCAGTCCTCGTCGGCGTCACCGGCCGCACAACCGGCCAGCGCCCCGAGGACGATGAACGAGACTAAGCGAAGAGACGGGCGCACGCTGGCCGGACAGCAAGTCGCGATCCAGCCGGCCGCGCATGGATCTCGCCAGCTTGCGCACGCACCGGCACGAGCCGGCAGCAACGCTAGTCAGTCAGTTGACCGGCTCGGGCGCCTTGTTCGCCGGCACCTCGGCGTCGAGGTCGACGTCGTGCGCGGGCTCGCAGCGAATGTCGATCTTGCCGTCCTTGACGTCGACGTACGCGAGGCCACCGTTCGTCAGCTTGCCGAACAGGATCTCGTTCGCGAGCGGCGCCTTCAGGGTCGACTGGACGAGGCGGGCCATCGGCCGCGCGCCCATCGCCTTGTCGTAGCCGTGCTCGACGAACCAGTCGAGCGCCGCCGGGCTGACCTCGAGCTCGACCTTCTTCTCGGCAAGCTGGCCGTCGAGCTCGTCGAGGAACTTGCGCGCGACCTTCTTGATCACCTCGACGGGCAGCGAGCCGAAGAACACGGTCGCGTCGAGCCGGTTGCGGAACTCGGGCGTGAACACGCGCTCGAGGGCCTTCTTGCCGTCCTTGTTGTCCGCGATCGAGTCGCCGAAGCCGATCCGGCCGGCGGCCATCTCGCGGCTGCCCGCGTTGCTCGACATGATCAGGATGACGTTGCGGAAGTCGCTCTTGCGGCCGTTGTTGTCGGTCAGCGTCGCGTGGTCCATCACCTGGAGCAGGATGTTGTAGATGTCCGGGTGCGCCTTCTCGATCTCGTCGAGCAGGACGACCGAGTACGGGTGCTTGTTGATCGCGTCGGTCAGCTGGCCGCCCTGATCGAAGCCGACGTAGCCCGGAGGCGCGCCGATCAGCCGCGACACCGTGTGCTTCTCCATGTACTCGGACATGTCGAACCGAATGAACTCGACGCCGAGCACGTTCGCGAGCTGCTTCGCGAGCTCGGTCTTGCCGACGCCGGTCGGCCCTGCGAACAGGAAGCAGCCGGTCGGCTTGTTCGGGTTGCCGAGGCCAGCGCGCGATAGCTTGATCACCGTCGACAGCTGCTCGATCGCCTGGTCCTGGCCGAAGATCAGCCGCATCAGCTCGCCGTCGAGATCGCCGAGCTTCTTCTTGTCGGCGGTCGACACCGAGCGCGTCGGGATCCGCGCGATCTTCGCGACGACCTCCTCGATCAGCGACGGCCGGATCTCGTCTGGGCGCTTGTCGGCGTCCATCAGGCGGACGCGTGCGCCCGCCTCGTCGATCACGTCGATCGCCTTGTCGGGCAGCTGCGAGCCGCTGATGTGGCGCGCGCTGAGCTCGACGGCGGCCTCGATCGCGGGATCCGTGAACTTCACGTTGTGGTGATCCTCGTAGACCGGCTTCAGGCCCTTCAGGATCTCGATCGCTTCGGGCACCGTCGGCTCGCCGACGTCGATCCGCTGGAACCGGCGCGACAGCGCGCGATCGCGCTCGAACGCCTGGCGGTAGTCCTTGAACGTCGTCGAGCCGATGCAGCGCAGCTCGCCGTTGGACAGCGGTGGCTTGAGGATGTTCGCGGCGTCCATCGTGCCGCCGCTCGTCGCGCCGGCGCCGATGATGTTGTGGATCTCGTCGATGAACAGGATCGACTTCGGATCGCCGATCAGCACCTTCATCACGGCCTTGAGGCGCTCCTCGAAGTCGCCGCGATAGCGCGTGCCCGCGAGCACCGCGGTCATGTCGAGCGAGTACAGCTTCGAGTCGCGCAGCGGCTCGGGCACCTTGTTGTCGACGATGCGCAGCGCGAGGCCCTCGGCGAGCGCGGTCTTGCCGACGCCGGGCTCGCCGATCAGCAGCGGGTTGTTCTTGCGGCGCCGCGACAGCACCTGGATCATGCGCTCGAGCTCGTCGGCGCGGCCGATCAACGGATCGATCTTGCCCTCGCGCGCGCGCTGCGTGAGATCGACGCAGAAGCTCTCGAGCGGGTTCGCGACCTTCTGATCTTCCTGGCCATCGTCCTCGACGCCACGCGTCCGCGGCACGACCGGGCCACCGCCGGTGTCGACCTTCGACACGCCGTGCGAGATGTAGTTGATGACATCGAACCGCGACACGCCCTGCTTCTCGAGCAGGTAGACCGCGTGCGAGTCGCGCTCGCGGAACATCGACGCGATCACGTTGCCGGTCGTCATCTGCGACCGCCCCGCGGCCTGGACGTGCATCGCCGCACGCTGCAGCACGCGCTGGAACGCGAGCGTCTGATCCGGACCGCTCTCCTCGCCTTCGGGCAGCTCGTCGACCTGCTCCTCGAGGAATCGCTCGAGGTCGCCGCGCAGCTTCTCGACGTCGCCGCCGCACTTCACCACGATGTCGGCGCCGCTCGGATCGTCGAGGATCGCGAGCAGCAGGTGCTCGAGCGTCAGGTACTCGTGGCGGCGGGCGCGGACGTCGTCGACGGCGCGTTGCAGGGTGGCTTGGAGCTCGGGTGACAGCATGCGTACCCCCTTAATCGGTCGGCTCGATCGAGAGCTGGAGCGGAAACTGCTGCGCCTTCGCGAGGTGCATCGTCTTGGTGACCTTCGTCTCGGCGACCTCGAACGTGTACACGCCGGCGACGCCGATCCCGTGGTTGTGGACGTGACTCATGATCGCGATCGCGTCGCTCTCGTTCTTGTGGAACACGGTCTGGAGGACCCACACGACAAACTCGCGCGTCGTGTAGTCGTCGTTGTGCAAGAGGACCTTGTACATCGGGGGCTTCTTGGTGCGCGTGCGCTCGTCGAGCACCAGCCCCGTCTGTCGTTCCCCTTCGCGCCGCGGCGGCGCCGGGGGCTTCTTTTCGTCCGACAAACGGATCACCATGACCTCAATAGTACGAGACCCTGCAGTCCTGTGTAGCGGTTCCAAGCCCCCTTCGCGACCCGGGATTTCGGGGAGGTGATCCTGCGGGGCGCCCGCGCACGGTCACCTGTTAGGGTCCGCGGATGGATCTCGACGCGCTGTATCGCGAGCACGCACCGGCGATCACGGCGGCGCTCGTCAAGCGCTTCGGTCCGGCGCGGCTCGATCTCGTCGAGGCCGCGGTCCAGGAATCGTTCGTAGCCGCGATCGAGCAGTGGCAGACCGTGATCCCGGAGCGCCCCGCGGCGTGGCTCACGACGGTCGCGCGCCGCCGCGTGATCGACAGCCTGCGCCGCGCGGCGTGGTTCGCTCCCGGCGACGCGATCGAGGACGCCCCGGCGACCGCGAGCGACAGCTTCGGCGACGAGGACCTGCTGAACATGATGCTCGTGTGCTGCCATCCGGCGCTTCCGATCGAAGGCGCGCTCGCGCTTGCGCTGCGCACGCTGTGCGGATTTCCGATCGCCGCGCTGGCGCGCGCGCTGCTCGCCGATCCGGGCGCCGTCGAGAAGCGGCTCGCTCGCGCGCGCCAGACCCTGCGCGACGAGCAGGTCGAGCTCGAGCCCGGCGCGGAGGCCGCGACGCGCGTCGACGCGGTGCTGCGCACGCTCTACGTGATGTTCCTCGAGGGCTACAGCGCGCACGCCGGCCCGGCGCAGATCGACGTCGATCTGTGCGCGACCGCGATCCGGCTGAGCGCGCTGCTGCTGCGCGGCTTCGCCGAGCCAACCGTCCACGCGCTGCACGCGCTGTTGCTGCTCCAGGCGTCGCGGCTCGCAGCGCGCGTCGACGACCGCGGCGAGATCGTGCCGTTGCACGCGCAGGATCGCGGGCGCTGGGATCGCGCGATGATCGAGCGCGGGCTCGTCCACCTCGGCGAGGCGTCGCGCGGCGATACGATCTCGCCGTATCACCTCGAGGCGGCGATCGCGGCGTGCCACGCGCTCGCACCGACGTACGAGGCGACCGACTGGCACCAGATCGTCGCGCTCTACGACAAGCTGCTCGCGATCCAGCCGTCGCCGGTCGTCGCGCTGCAGCGCGCGATCGCGCTCGGCCGCGCCGCTGGACCGAAGCAAGGACTGCGCGCGCTCGACGCGATCCGGTCCGACGAGCGGCTCGAGGACAGCGCGGTGCTCGCCGCCGCGGCCGCCGATCTCAAGCGCCAGCTCGGCGATACGTCGGGTGCGCGCGCGGCGTACCGGCGTGCGCTCGAGCTCGCGGGCACCGAGCCCGAGAAGCGATTCCTCGAGGCCCGGCTCGCCGAGCTCACGCCGCCGCGGCGGTGACCGACGCCGCGAGCTCGTCGAGGAACTGTCGCCACACGTCGCGCGTCGCGCCGGCCGGCACGCCGGCGTGGAGCAGCGCGATCCGGCAGCCCTGCGCGGTGCTCGCGATCGCGAGGTGGACGCGCGTCGTCGTCCAGCCGAGATCGATCGTCGTCGCGGTGCACGTCAGCGCGAGCAGCGCCGGCGTCGCGAGGTCGACGTGAAACGTCGCCTCGACGTGGTCGCCGACGACGTCGAACGCGAACCGCAGCTCGCCCTTGCGTAGCCGCCACCCCGGCCGCGAGGTCACGAGGTGGGCGTGGACCCGGTCGGCGGGGGCGGCCACGATGACGGCTTCGATCACGTCGAGGGTCGTGCGCTTGCGTCGGGGCATCTGCCCATACGTCGAACGAGCGGCCCCGATTTCGACAACGATCGGTAACCCGGCGAGATCGCTGTCACCGCGGCTTCGGAAACGCGCCGACGACCCGGACCTCGGTCGCACCGCCGGCCTCGGTGTGCGGCGCCTCGGCGGCGAGCGCGAGCGCCTCCTCGAGATCGGCGACCCGCACCATGTAGTAACCGAGCACCGCCTCGCGGCCCTCGGCGTACGGACCGTCGACGACGATGCTCGCGCCCTTGCGGCGCACGGTCTTGCCGCCGCGCTCGAGCGAGTCGACCGCGACGAGCTTGCCGCGGCGCTCGAGATCCTCCGCCCAGTCCACGAACTTCTGGAAGTACGCCTTGCCGCACGCGCCGTCGGGTGCGTATTTCACCCAGTCGATCCCTTCGTCGCGAAACAGCAGCATGCACGTGAGCTCGGCCATGGCGCGATCCTACTTGCAGGCGTCGACCGCGGGGGCGCCGGTGCCGGTCTCGAGGTAGCCCTTGAGGCTGCCGAGGAAGTGCTTCCAGCCCGCGACGCAGTCGTCGTAGCAGCCGCTCTCGGCCGGGAACCGCGCGTGCGTCAGCGCGACCCGCGTACCGGTGCCGGCGGGCTCGAGCGCGAACGCCAGCCGCGTACCGAGCCAGCCGATGCCGTTGCGCTCGGCGACGCACGCGAGCGCGATGCCGCGCGCATCCTGGCGCTCGACGCGGAACGTCTCCTCGGCGCGCGCGTCGCCCTTGCCGAACCGGTAGACGTGGCGGCCGGGCTCGACGGTGTTGTTTGTCGTCCACCACGCCGCGATGCCCGCGCTCGTCGTCAGCGCACCGAGCACGCGCTCGGGCGGCGCCGCGATCTCGATCGCGTCGACGATGTCCTTCGTCTTGCGGACGTGCGGCTCGCCGCGTCCGGTCTCGAGGTAGCGCTTCAGGCTGTCGAGGAAGAACGCCCAGCCCTCGACGCAGTTCGCGTAGACCTCGTTCTTCGCGGGGTAGCCGGCGTGGACGAGCGCGACGCGCGTGCCGCCTGCGATCGGCGACAGCGCGAACACGAGCTCGGTGCCGAGCCAGTCGGCGTTGTTCGTCTCGGCGATGCACGTGAGCGCGACGCGCGAGGCGGTCTTGTCCTCGATCGCGAAGCGAACCTCGACGAGGTCGCCCTGCTTGCCGAAGCGAAACGTCGCCTCGCGATCGCAGACGTCGGTGTCGGTGGTCCACCAGCCTTCGATCCCGGACTGCGTGGTGAGCGCCTCGACGATACGGGCGGCGGGAGCGTGAATGTCGATCGTGTTCTCGATGCTGTACATGACGGGGTTTCCTCGGTGATCGCGCGGACCGTCCGCGCATCGAGCTGTCGAGCGAGCGGGCATCGTCCGGACAACGATCGACAACTAGCGGGAATCTCACGGTTCTGAACGCACGCGCGCCGCCGCAGTTTCGTTTAGGCTCGTCCTTGATGGTGGCCAAGAAGGTGAGCAAGGCGAAGCCGAAGTCATCCCCGAAGAAGGCGGCAACCAAGAAGCCCGCGGCGAAGAAACCCGCGGCGAAGAAGAAGCCGGCCGCGAAGAAACCCGCGGCGAAGAAACCCGCGGCGAAGAAACCCGCGGCGAAGGCGCCCGCGCCGAAGCGCAGACCGCCGAAGCCGGTGCCGGTCGTCGAGTACATCGAGCCGGTGGTCGCGCCGCCCGCGGATGTCGAGCCCGAGCCCATGATCGACGCGGAGCCAGGTCCGGAGGTCGTCGCCGAGCCGGGTCCGATCGCGAGCGCGCCGCCGCGCACGCCGCCGCAGATCTGGCCGGCGGAATCGATCACCGTCGATCCCGAGACGATCGCGCAGGCCTACCAGCGCGTGCGTCCCGAGCTCGAGAACGATCCGCTGTTCATCGAGAACGCCGATGACTTCGGCGTCTCGCTCGACGAGCTCGACGATCGCATGCAGCGCGCGCCCGCCTACCCGACGAGCGGCGATCAGCTCTACGAGTGGCTCGACGGCGCCGACCAGTATCGCTACGCCGGACTCCACGTGCTGCTGCGCGCGCTCGGTCGCGGCTCGTCGGTCACGCTGTCCGGCGACGTCCAGGTGCCCGATACCGAGGTCCGGATCGCGCGCGGCGACGTCACGATCGACGGCAACCTCGAGCTCGGCACGCAGGCGATGGTGCTCGTGCTCGGCAAGCTCACGGTCACCGGCAAGATCCTCGGGGGCTATCACGATTACTCGCTGATCGCCGCGCGCGAGATCGAGTGCGGTGGCGGGCTGACCGGCGGCGAGGTGATCGCGACCGAGAAGATCGTCTCGCACGGGCCGTTCTACTTCTCCGGCAACGACTACTCGTCGCGTGCGCCGGTGTACGAGGGCGATCTGCTCGTCGACTTCGAGCGCGGCAACGCGTTCACGAAGGTCCACGTCAAGCAGCGGATCAGCGAGTGGGACTTCGAGAAGGCCGCCGAGGCGCTCGGTGTGCCCGGCAGCGTCGACCTCGGACCGGCGTTCCGCGCGAAGCTCGTCGCCGAGTCCGCGTCGGCGTAGCGATCACCAGACGATCACCGGCAGCTTGCGCAGCCAGCGATCCGACGCGAGCTGCGCGAGCATGAACGCCGCGACGTCGGCGCGCGCGATCCGGCCGCCGACGAGCGAGTTGTCGTCGGCGACGCGCCACGTGCCGCGCGGCTTGCCGTTCGTGAGCAGGCCAGGCCGCACGATCGTCCAGTCGAGGTCGGTGTGCGCGAGCTCGTCCTCCATCGCCTGCTTGTCGGCGAACGCCTTGCGCAGGAACATCGCCGCGCCGAGGCTGCCGAACGTGCCCATCGGCGAGCCGCCGACGCCCTGCGACGACAGCACGATCAGCCGCCGCACGCCGGCCGCGCGCATCGCGGCGGCGATCACGCGCGTGCCGCCCGAGCAGATGTCGACGTGCCGCCACGGCCGCGTGCCGAGCGCCGACAGCACGGCATCGTGACCGCGCACCGCCTCGGTGACCTGCGCCTCGTCGAGCACGTCGCCGCGGACCACGCGGACGCCCGCGCGCGGCGCGCCGAGCTTGTCCGGATCGCGGACGAACGCGGTGACCTCGTGCCCGGCGGCGGGTGCGAGGTCGAGTAACGCCCGGCCGGTTCCACCGGTCGCTCCGAACACGATCAGCCTCACGACGCGACTGTACGCCCGGCGGTATCCTCGCGTCATGGACGGGGAGACCGACGACACCGTGCCGCTGCATCCACGCGGTGCCGACGATGCGACCGAACCGCAGCTCGCGGCCGACTACGAGTACGGCTCGGTGATCGGTCGCGGCGGGATGGGCGAGATCGTCGGGGCGCGCGACCGCAGGATCGGCCGCGACGTCGCGATCAAGCGCATGCGCGACGCCGAGCCAGAGCCCGCGCTCGTCGATCGATTCCTCCGCGAAGCCCGGCTGCAGGCGCGGCTCGACCACCCGGCGATCCCGCCGGTCTACGAGCTCGGCCGCGACGCGAAGGGACGGCCGTACTTCGCGATGAAGCGGCTGTCCGGCGTCACGCTCGCCGCGAAGCTCAAGATGCGCGGCTCGACGCAGCCGATGCTGCCGGCGTTCGCGCAGCCGCTGCTCCGCGCGTTCGCCGAGGTGTGCCGCGCGATCGCGTTCGCCCACGCGCGCGACGTGATCCATCGCGACCTCAAGCCGGCGAACATCATGCTCGGCGAGTACGGCGAGGTCTACGTGCTCGACTGGGGGCTCGCCCGCACCGTCGGCGAGGCGCGTGAGCGCCCCGACACTAGCGACGAGCTCGCGCTGAACCTCACGGACACCCACCAGATGCTCGGCACGATCGGCTACATGCCGCCCGAGCAGATCCTCGACTCGGCGTCGGTCGGCCCGCCCGCGGACGTCTACGCGCTCGGCGCGATCCTGTTCGAGATCCTGTGCGGCGAGCCCGCGCATCCGCGCGGCCCACAGGCGATCGCGACGACGCACGCCGGCATCCTGTCGACGCCGGCGCAGCGCCGCGACGACGTCCCGCCCGAGCTCGACGCGATCTGCGTCGCCGCGCTGTCGCGCGATCCCGCGCAGCGGCCGACCGCGTTCGCACTCGCGACCGCCGTCCAGGATTACCTCGATGGCGACCGCGACACCGCGCGCCGCAAGACGCTCGCCGCCGAGGCGCTGTACGACGCGCACGTCGCGTTCGCCCACGAGCGGCGCGCCGAGGCGATGCGTGCCGCCGGTCGCGCGATGGCGCTCGACGCCGCGAGCGGCGGTGCCGAGCTCGTCACGCGACTCATGCTCGAGCCACCGCGCGAGATCCCCGCCGGGCTGCACGACGCGTGGCGCGCCGAGGATGCGGAGGCCGTGCGCCGCCACGCCGCGAGCAGCCTCGTCGGGTTCGGCGGCGTGCTGCTGATGCTGCCGGTCGCGATCTGGAACGGCGTGCTGAGCTGGCCGATCGTGCTCGGCATCACCGGCATCGGGCTCGCGCTCGCGCTGTACACGATCGCGATCCTGCGCCAGCCGGATCGCCGGCCGCGCGACCTCTACGCGCTGATGTTCGGCGCGGCGACGATGATCCCGCTCGCCGATCGCCTGTTCAGCCCGTTCATCCTCGCTCCGGCGGTCGCCTGTCTGTTCGCGTGGGCGTCGGCGATGTATCCGCAGCTGCTGCGCCACTTCTGGAGCGTCGTCACCGTGATCGTGGCGAGCTGGCTCGTGCCGCCGCTGCTCGAGTATCTCGGCTACCTGCCCGCGTCATGGTCGGTGTCCGAGGGCGCGATCACGATCACGTCGGACGCGCTCCGGATCGGAGGCGCTCGCACCGGCGCGCTCGTCCTCGCGGTCAACCTGTTCGTCGTCCTCGTCGGGGCCTATCACGGGTTCATGCTCGCGCGCGCGAGCCATCACGCCCACCGCAAGCTCGTGTCTCAGGCGTGGCACCTGCAGCAGCTGCTCCCGGGATGATGAGTTAGAGTCCGCGCATGCCCGTCGCAGACACCAGCACGCAGTGGGTCGAGGACCTCTACGCCAAGTCGATCGTCCCCACCCTCGTCGACTACATCAAGATCCCCAACAAGTCGGCGATGTTCGATCCCGAGTGGAAGAAGAACGGCCACATGGACAAGGCCGTCGAGCTGCTCGCGAGCTGGGCGCGGACCCAGCTGCCCGACGGCGCGACGCTCGAGGTCGTGCGGCTCGGCGATCGCACGCCGGTGATCTTCATCGACATCCCCGGCACCGGCGGGCGCGCCGGCGACACCGTCATGCTCTACGGCCACCTCGACAAGCAGCCGGAGATGACCGGCTGGCGCGAGGGGCTCGGCCCGTGGACGCCGGTGATCGAGGGCGACAAGCTGTTCGGCCGCGGCGGCGCCGACGACGGCTACGCGATCTTCGCGTCGCTGACGTCGATCAACGCGCTTCGCCGCGACAAGATCCCGCACGCGCGCTGCGTGATCCTGATCGAGGCGTGCGAGGAGTCCGGCAGCTACGACCTGCCCGCGTACATCGATCACCTCGCACCGCGGATCGGCGAGCTCTCGCTCGTCGTGTGCCTCGACTCCGGCTGCGCGAACTACGACCAGCTGTGGTCGACGACGTCGCTGCGCGGCCTCGTGATCGGCAACCTCGAGGTCTCGCTGCTGACCGAGGGCGTGCACTCCGGCGACGGCACCGGCGTGATCGCGGCGAGCGAGCGCGTGATCCGCCAGCTGCTCGATCGGATCGACGACAGCCACACCGGCGTCGTCAAGCTCGCCGAGCTCGCGACCCAGATCCCGCGCCAGCGCCTGCTGCAGGCCGAGCGCACCGCGCAGGTGATCGGCGACGAGGTCTGGAACAAGTTCCCGCTGCAGCCGGGCGTCGAGCCGGTGACGCGCAACAACGTCGAGCTGATCCTGAACCGGACGTGGCGCCCGGGCATGGCGATCACCGGTGCGGACGGCTGGCCGACGATCGGCAACGCCGGCAACGTGCTGCGGCCGGTGACGACGCTGAAGCTCTCGATCCGGATCCCGCCGCGCGTCGATCCGGCGAAGGCGCAGGCCGCGGTCAAGGCCGCGCTCGAGAAGGATCCGCCGTACGGCGCGAAGGTTCGCTTCGTCGGCGGCACGGCGAGCGCGGGCTGGGATGCGCCCGAGCTCGCGCCGTGGCTCGACGAGGCGCTCGATGCGGCATCACGCCGTCACTTCGGAAAGCCGGCGATGTACATGGGCGAAGGCGGCACGATCCCGTTCATGTACATGCTCGGCGAGAAGTTCCCGAAGGCGCAGTTCTGCATCACCGGCGTGCTCGGCCCCGGCTCGAACGCGCACGGTCCGAACGAGTTCCTGCACCTGCCGACCGCGCGCCGGCTCACGCTGTGCGTCGCCGACGTGCTCGCGGCGCACGCGCAGCAGTAACGATCAGGACGTCGGCTTCGCCTTGCGCTGCTTGCGCTCGGGCTTGTCGATCACCGTCGCGCGCACGAGCCACGGCGCCGGATCGATGAAGTGGCAGGCGTTGATCCACTTCTTCGAGTTGTCCTTGTTCGGCAGCTGCAGCGAGAAGTGCAGGTGCGGCGTGTGCGAGTCGACGCCGGTCGAGCCGAGCGTGCCGATCTGCTGGCCGGCCTCGACCTTCGTGTCCATGTCGATGCCGCGCGCGACGGAGTCGAGGTGCATGTACGTCGTCAGCGAGCCGTCCTCGTGCTGGATGCGGACGTAGCGGCCGCTCATCCCGTCTCCACCCGAGCGACGGCGCTCGACCTTGACGATCACACCGGGCGCGACCGCGACGATCGGGTTGCCGCGCGGGCCGTGCAGATCGACGCCGCAGTGCCCGCCACCGCACTCCTTGCGCTCGACGCGCGACGCCTTGCCGAAGTGCCGCTTCGCTCCGAAGTGGCGCTGCGACAGCGTTGGATACGGCTCGGGGCTCTTCACGACCGGATGCAGCCACGTCTTCAGGACGGGATACTTCTCGTCGATCAGCTTGCCGTCCTTCTTGTCGCGCGGGATCGGATGCTCGACGGAGGGATCGGTCGCGGCATCGGCGGGATTGTCCGGCGTCGTGCTCGGCGTCTTCGCGGCCTTGTCATCGGTGCGCGTGATGCTCGAGGCACCTTGCCCCGACGTATCTTCATGCGGCGCTGCGAACGAGCTCGTGGCGAAGACGATCGTCAGCAGTGCGGTGCCTGCAGTCACCAGGCGCGCGCGTCGGCGCATCCGGATCTTCACTTCTTCGACGACATGCGGCATGTGCTGGCTCGTCCAGCACGCGACATGCCATAGCTCGGTCTCACCGACCGAGGAGATCGTCGCGTGACCGTCGGCCGTCGCGACCGGTCCGTAGCAATACGGGCAAAGCCATCCACCCATTGCGGACCATGCTATCGCACGGAATTGCAGCGATTGCGAAACCGGGCGGCACATTTCATCCGGAGTGGCTTGCACTCGAAAGATCTGTGCCCAAGTGGATCACATCACGTGTGGTGTCAGATGGGCATTCAGCTCGACGAGCGTGCGCCAACGGGTCATTCCCGGCCAGTAGATTGGCCAGATCGTTGGAGCTCCAATGGTTGGAGCCGCACCGAATCAGGACTTGCGCCGCATGATCACCAGGTGATCGACGATGCGCTTGTCGTAGTAGCCGAAGCGAAACTTGAGCTCGCGCTTGGGCTGTGCCTCGAACTCGTCGCGCCAGTCCTTCGCGACGCCGTTGCCTGACGGAATGTGCGGCTCCTTGAAGCCGCCGTACGTCTCGTACTCGAAGCCGGCCTTCTTGCCCCACTTCGGCGCGATGCCGGTCGCATCGGACACCATCCACTCGGTGTTCGCGAGCAGGTAGTCGCGCAGGATCGAGAACGAGTCGTACGACAGCAGGTAGCTCGCCGCCTTCGTCATCGAGACGATCTTGCCCTTCTGCTCGAGGTGCTTCTTGACGCGCGGATCGGACTTGAGGTGCTCGTTGTCGAGGTTCTGCTGGATGTGGCGATAGATCTGCACGCGGCCACCGGGCTTGCGAAACCGCAGCTCGGCATTCGCGAACACGCGATTGCGCTTCTCGTTCTGCACGTGCTCGTTGTGCGCTGGATCCGGCGCCGCGGCGACGTCCTCGTCGGTCAGGTACTTGATGTTGCCGTTGTCGTCGAGCCGGAAGTAGCGCAGCCCGACGACCTCGTAGCCGTGCACCTTGAGCGCGGAGAGCCCGAAGATCAGCTGCGTCGGCAGCGTGCCGCCGCGCATCGCGTCGATCATGTTCATCGTGTTCGAGAAGTTCACGCGATACAGAAAGCGCAGCTCCTTCTCGACGGTCGCGAGCGCGCTCTCGAGCGCCGCCTTCGCGCTCGCGCTCGGCTTGCCGGACTTGCCGGTCGGCGTCGTCGCCGCGGTGTTCAGCACCGCGAGCGTGCGCGGATCGCCCGCGGGCTCGAGCGACATCGTCGTGATCTCGTCGGCGTCGGGAAACACGGTCAGCGCGGTCGACAGGTCACCGCCGGCGAACGGATAGACGACCTTCTTCGGAAGATTCGGTGGCACCTTCTCGGCGAAGAACGCGCGCGCCGGCTTGACCCACTTCTCCGCGTAGTCGGTCTGCGTCGTCTTGATCGCCTTGCAGTGCTTCGCGACGAGCGCCTCGGGATAGCCCTCGGGCACCGGCACGTCGCCGCACGCGCCGACCGCGAACAGCTCGCGCGCCGCCTGCGTGAAGTCGTGGCCCTCGAGCGCGGGTTCGGTCGGCGGTGACTTCGCCGCGTCGTCCTTCGCGGGCTGCATCGGCGTGATCGGCTTGTCGGCGATCGCGGAGCCGCTTCCCGCCGGTTCCGTGGCGGGCGGGATCGTGCTCGGCGTCGTCTGCGTCACCGGCGTCGCCGAGCCCGCGCTCGTCGCCTTCGGAGAATCCTTGGCACCACAGGCACACGACAGAGCGGCGACGAGAACAGCCAGACGCATGGGCGGCACTATGCAACGAAGCGTGGCTGGCTGGCTATTGTCCGGACCCGACGAACCGCAGCCGAGCCGTCGATCGATCGACCCGCTCGAGCGTCAGCTGGACCGCTTTTGATCGCAGCGCGGTCGCGACCGCCGCCTGGAACATCGGCGCGCTCGTCATCTGCCGGCCGTCGACGGCGATCGCGATGTCGCCCGCGGCGATCTCGTAGGCCGGCAGCGCGGCGCGAAACCGCAGGCCGATCACGAGCCCGGCGCGCATCACCGGCTCGACATCCGCGGTGACGAGCGCGTCGCGCAGCGCGCCGAGCGCGACCTCGCGCTGCTTCGGAGCCGTGGGCGGCGCATCGCTCACCGCGGGCCGCGCGTGCTCCCAGCCGAGCACGGTGCGCACCGCGAGCGAGAGGTCGCCGTTGCTCGGACCGCGATCGAGCAGCGTCGCGACGAGCTGCGTGTCGGTGCGGCGCAGCGTAACGTTCGCGAACGGCGCGGTCGCCGGGTGACCGGCGAGCTTGTCGATCCGCGCGCGCATCCAGCGCTCCGCGACCGGCGCGTTCGCCTCGGTCGTGTCGTACGCGAGCCATGCCTCGAGCGGCTCGGGCTTCGCGGTCGCGATCAGGCTGCCGCCCGGCAGCGTCGTGGTGAACGCGACCGGTGCGTCGTGCAGGTACGGCCGGGCACGGTCGAGCGCGTCGCTCGCGAGCACGCTGTGGTCGCGCGCGGCGATCGCATCCCCGCCGAGCGTCGCGACCCACAGCTCGGGCTCGATCCGGCTCAGCACCGCACATTTCGGATCGGTCTCGGTGTCGACGGCGGCGGTGATCGAGCCATCGCTGCCGACCCCGATCGCGATCGCGCGCGACGTCAGCCCGGCATCGAGCACGCAGCCGAGGCCGAGCGGCAGCTCCGGGCGCACGATGTCGAGCACGGGCCGCAGCCGCGGATGCGAGAGCGCGCGACCGTCGGAGGCGAACACGGCGATCGCCGAGCCCGGGATCTTCGCGAGGACCTCGTCGCGTGCATCGCGCCTGGAATGCCTGCACGCAGTGGCGCCACCGCACGCGGCGATCCCCAGGGCGACCCGAACCCACACGCCGCGTGAGGTCATCCTTCAGGAGTAGCAGAAGCGCGGGATTTGCAACGCTTGGTAAGGTGAATCCAATGACCACGGTCAACGACGCCCGGCTGCGGGAGATCTTGCAGCGCTCGCGGACGATCGCCGTGCTCGGAATCCACGACGAGCCCGAGAAGTCCGCGTACTACGTGCCGGAGTACCTGCACGACGAGGGCTACCGGATCATCGGCGTCAACCCGGCCTACGTGGGGATGACGCTGTTCGGCGAGCCGGTGCGCGCGACGCTCGCCGAGATCACCGAGCCCGTCGATCTCGTCGACGTGTTCCGTCCGGCCGAGCAGATCATGGCGCACGTCGAGGACATCCTCGCGATGAAGCCGCGCCCGAAGGTCGTGTGGTTCCAGCTCGGCATCAAGCACGAGGAGGCGGCGACGATCCTCGAGGCTGCAGGAATCACTGTCATCCAGAACCGCTGCACGCTCGCCGATCATCAGCGCCTCGGCCTCGCGTCGCCCGAACCTGCCGACGCTCCCCGGTGAGCGGCACCGCCACGTTGCCCCCGCGCAGCGAGGGTGCCGCGTCGTCGAGGCGTCCAGCAAGCGCGCGCCGCGCCCCGATCGAGGGAGCTTTCGTACTGGCACGAGACCTGCTGTACCTCGTCCCATGCTGGACTCGGTAACCGCGCAGGACCTCATCAAGCCGCACATGCCTGTCGTGTGCTCGAACAACGGGCAGTTCGCGGTCGTCGATCATCTCGAGGGCCGCGATCTGATCAAGCTCGCGAAGGACGAGCATGGCCAGCACCACTACATCCCACTGACCTGGGTGACGTCCGTCGACGACAAGGTTCACGTCGATCGCCCCGGTTCGCAGGCGATGCGCGAGTGGCTCACCAACCCGTGATCTGAAGAGGAGATGTACACCCCGTGGGCGCGATCCTGAATCTCAAGATCGAGAACACCACCGATGCGACGCGTGGCCAGCCGCTCGCGGCCCGCGTGCTCGCACGCAAGAACGAGCTCGAGGACGCGCTCGCCGACCTCGGCCCGCGCGACGTGCTGATGCGTCAGGCGATCGAGACCGCGCTCGCGACGGTGTACGCCCTCATGACCGGAGACCTCGTGCATCCCTCCGACGTCGTCGCCCGCGATCTAAATCGTTGGCTGGAACGCAACAAACATCTGGCGCAGGACATCACGCGAGCGCAGCGCCGATAGCTGGTACTCTCTCGACGTGGACAACGACTCCGTGGAGGAGTTCGGGCCATTCGTCGTCTACGAGCAACTCGGGATCGGCGGCATGGCGACCGTGCATCGCGCCGAGCTGCCGAGCCTCGCGGGCGTGCGCAAGCAGGTCGCGCTCAAGCGGCTGCTGCCGCACCTCGCGATGCACCGCCAGATCGTCGAGTCGTTCGTGCACGAGGCGCGACTCGCGGCGCAGCTCCACCACGAGA
The DNA here is from genome assembly GCA_035715365.1 of Kofleriaceae bacterium. Taxonomy (GTDB): domain Bacteria; phylum Myxococcota_A; class Polyangia; order Haliangiales; family Haliangiaceae; genus JABFXX01. Next base: position 23,929 of record DASTLB010000021.1, read on the forward strand.
ACATCGCGCAGACGTTCGACCTCGGAAAGATCGGGTCCACCTACTACATCACGATGGAGTACGTGCCTGGCCCGACGCTGCAGCAGCTGCTGAAGCATTGCCAGTCGGCCGCCGGTGCGATCCCGCTGCCGGTCGTGCTCGGGATCCTGATCCAGATCTGCGACGCGCTCGACTACGCGCACAACCGCACCGACGAGCACGGCAAGCCGCTGCACGTGATCCATCGCGACGTCTCGCCGCCGAACGTGATCATCTCGAACACCGGCTGCGTGAAGCTGATCGATTTCGGGATCGCGAAGGTCGAAGGCTCGACGGTGCGCACCGCGACCGGCGTCATCAAGGGCAAGTTCAACTACATCGCGCCCGAGTACGTCGGCGGCAAGCTCGACGCGCGCGCGGATCTGTTCGCGGTCGGCTGCATCGCGCACGAGCTGCTCACCGGTCGCGTGCTGTTCGACGGCAAGGACGACTTCGACACCTACGCGCAGATCCTCGAGATGCCGATCCAGCCGCCGTCGCGGTGGAGCGCCGCGTGCCCGCTCGAGCTCGATCACGTCGTGCTGACCGCGCTGCAGCGTGACCCGGATCAGCGCTGGCAGAGTGCGGCCGCACTGCGCACCGCGCTCGTGAACATCGCGCGCGAGCACGGCGCGGTCGCGACGAACGCGCAGCTCCTCGAGTGGGTGACGTGGGCATTCATGCAGAAGCAGCGGCGCGAGAGCACGGATCTCGGCCGCGTGATCGAGACGCTCGATCAACCGAGCACCGGCGTCCGCCAGATTCCACCGCAGCTCGCGCCGCCACCGAAGCCGGGCAACGAGTTCGACCAACCACTGACGACGTTGCCGGGGGTCGGTCAGGCGGGCACGCCGTCGATGCTGATGCGATCGGTCAACCCGTTCGCGGCCACGATGGCGGCGCCGACGTTCTCCCCGAACGTCCCGGTCAACCCGGCACCGAATGCGCCGCGCGGCTCCAATGTCCAGCCGGCCGCGGCGCCCCGCGTCTCGAGCCAGGTCCCGGCGCCGGCGGGCAGCGTCGCGCCGCGCAGCTTGACCGAGCTGGCCGGCGGTGCGATCGCGACCGCGACCCCGGTCGACACCGCCGAGCCGGTGCGTCAGCCGGTCCCGGCGACCCCGGCGCACCGGTTTCGCGACGACGAGAGTGGCGTCGTCGTGATGCCCGCGAAGCCGCGTGGCCGCGCGCTGCGCTGGGTGGTGTCGATCGTGCTCGTGCTGCTCGCGGCAGGTGCCGGCGTCGTCGCCGCGGCGTACTTCCTGGGCATCCAGCTGCCGTTCCTCGGCCGCTGACGCTGGACAGGTCCCGGGGCGTGGGCGCACGGGTGAGCCCGCTCTCGCAACCGCGGCGAGGTCGCGTGCAAACGCCCGGTGCTAAGAGGTAAGAAGCCGCCGTGCGCGTTTCCATCCAGCACCGCAGCCTGTACGGCTATCCGCGTCCTGCGCTGCTCGGCCCGCAGACGATCCGGCTGCGCCCGGCCGAGCACGCGCGCGCGCGGATCGAGAGCTACAAGCTCGCGATCGAGCCCGAGCACCGGCTGCACTGGCAGCGCGATCCGCACGGCAACCACATCGCGCGCGCGACGTTCAAGGCCGGCCAGCGCGTCGAGACGCTCGCGATCACCGTCGAGCTCGCGGTCGACGTTCGGCCGATCAACCCGTTCGACTTCTTCATCGACGATCGCGTCAAGACGCTGCCGTTCACGTATCCGGACCGACTCGATGCCGAGCTCGCCGCGTACCTCGACACGGGGGATCCCGCGTATCGCATGGGGCGCAAGGCGACCGAGCTATTGCAGTCGCTGCCGTGGAGCGGCGACACCGTCGACGTCCTCGTGCGACTCAACGCGGCGGTGCGCGAGCGGATCGCGTACGTCATCCGCGACGAGCCCGGCGTGTGGACGCCCGAGGAGACGCTCGCGAACGGCCGCGGCAGCTGCCGCGATTCGGCGGCGCTGCTCGTCGCGCTGATGCGAGCGCGCGGCGTCGCGGCGCGGTTCGTGTCGGGCTACCTCGTGCAGCTCGCCGACGAGGGCATGATCCCGAACGAGCCGAAGGGCGTCAGCCGCGACGTCGTCGATCTTCACGCGTGGGCCGAGGCGTTCGTGCCCGGCGCGGGCTGGATCGGCTTCGACGGCACGAGCGGCCTGTTGTGCGGCGAGGGCCACATCCCGCTCGCGTCGGCCGCGTCGCCGCTGCACGCCGCGCCGCTCGAGGGCACGAGCGAGGTCGCGGCGACCGACGTCCGGTTCGAGACCACGATCTGCCGGCTCGGTCACGAGGCGCGGCCGACGGCGCCGTACTCCGATGCGGTGTGGTCCGAGCTCGTCGCCGCCGGTGATGCGATTGACGGCGCACTCGCGGAGCACGCGCTCGAGGTCTGGATCGGCGGCGAGCCGACGTTCGTCGCGCGCGAAGGCCAGACGAAGCAGGAGTGGCAAGGCGGCGCGATCGGCGCCGACAAGTGGCGACGCGGGCGCGAGCTCGCGGACACGCTGCGCGATCGGCTCGCGCCCGGCGGCGCGGTGCTGCATCGCATGGGCAAGCACTATCCCGGCGAGAGCTTGCCGCGGTGGGCGCTCGACGTGATCGGGCGGCGCGATGGTGCGGCGATCTGGCCGCATCGCGAGCTTCACGACGACGACACGATCGAGGCCGCGATGCGCGCGGGCGAGGCGCTCGCCGAGGCGCTCGACATCGCGCCCGAGCTCCATCCGGCGTACGAGGATCCGTGGGAGGTGCTGCGCAGCGAGGCGCGGCTGCCGGTCGATGTCGATCCGCGCAAGGCCGGGCTCGACGATCCCGAGGAGCGGCGGCGGCTCGCGGCGATCTTCGATCGCGGCGTCGGACGCGTCGTCGGGTTCGCGCTGCCGCTCGCGCGCGTCGACGGATCGTGGCGCACCGAGCGCTGGCAGCTGCGCCGCGAGCACGTGTTCCTCGTGCCCGGCGATAGCCCGCTCGGCTTGCGGCTGCCGCTCGCGAGCGTCGTCGGCGGCGTGCCGCCGGTGACGTGGGCCGAGGCACCCGACCTGCCGGATCCGCGGCGCGACGATGGCGACGACAGTCAGCCGCGCGCGACCGAGACCGCGCGGCCTGCGCCCGCCGAGCCGCCGCGCGAGCCGACCGGGCTACGCACCGCGCTCGCGCTCGAGCCGCGCGACGGCCAGCTGTGGGCGTTCTTGCCGCCGCTCGCGAGCTTCGACGACTTCTGCGCGCTGCTCGGCGCGCTCGACCGCGTGCGCGCGCAGACCGCGTGCGCGATCCACCTCGAGGGCTACCCGCCGCCGCCGTCGCCGGCGATGCGGCGATTCGCGGTGACGCCGGATCCCGGCGTGCTCGAGGTCAACCTGCCGCCGGCCGCGTCCGCGCGCGAGGCCACCGAGCTCCATCGCGTCGTGTTCGATGCCGCGCTCGCGTCGGGCCTCACCGCCGAGCGCTACCTGCTCGACGGCCGCGCCGCGGGCTCGGGCGGCGGTAACCACATCACGATCGGCGGACCGAGCGCGACCGCATCGCCGTGGCTGCGGCGTCCCGATCTGCTCGCGAGCCTCGTCACGTTCGCGCAGCATCACCCGTCGCTGTCGTACCTGTTCAGCGGGCTGTTCGTCGGGCCGACCTCGCAGGCGCCGCGCGTCGACGAGGCCCGTCACGACGCGCTCTACGAGCTCGAGCTCGCGTTGCCGCCGCTGTTCGACGATCCGCCGCCGCCGGCGTGGCAGGTCGATGCGCTGCTGCGCCACCTGCTCGTCGACGTCGCCGGCTCGACCCACCGCGCCGAGATCTCGATCGACAAGCTGTTCGATCCGCAGACGCCCTACGGCCGGCAAGGCCTCGTCGAGCTGCGCGCGTTCGAGATGCCACCGCACCCCCGGATGGCCGCCGCGCAGGCGATCCTCGTGCGCGCGCTCGTCGCGGCGTTCGCGCGCGAGCCGTACCGGCACGACCTCGTGCGGTGGGGCGCACAGCTCCACGATCGCTTCCTGCTGCCGTTCTGGCTATGGCGCGACTTCGAGGACGTGCTCGGCTTCCTCGCCGGCCGCGGCATCGCGCTGCCCGCCGACGCGTTCCGGCCGTTCGTCGAGCTGCGGTGTCCGCTCGTCGGAACGATCGACGCCGATGCCGGTCAGGTCGAGCTGCGCAACGCGATCGAGCCGTGGCACGTGCTCGGCGAGGAGGCGACGCAGACCGGCACCGCGCGCTATGTCGATTCGTCGGTCGAGCGCGTCGAGCTGCGCGCGCGCGATCTCGATCCCGAGCGCTACGCGATCACGGTCAATGGCTACGTCGTGCCGCTGCGCGATGCGAGCGGGCGCGACGTTCGCGTCGGCGGCGTGCGGTTCCGCGCGTGGTGCCCGCCGCACGCGCTGCACCCGCACCTCGGCGTCCATCACCCGCTGCGGATCGAGGTCGTCGATCGCTGGAACCGGCGCGGCGTCGCGGGCGGCGCGTATCACGTGTGGCACCCCGAGGGCCGCGCGTTCGATGCCGCGCCGCTGACGAGCGTCGAGGCCGCCGCCCGGCGCGCGCAGCGGTTCACGCTCGAGGGGCCGCCGCTGTGGCCGGCGGAGACGCGCGAGGTCGCGCCGCATCCCGAGCAGCCGTACACGCTCGATCTGCGTCGCCTCGATCGAGGCCAGCCGATGCCGAAACCCGAGCCCAGCGAGGAGTACCGTGCCGGTGACCAAACGCGATGATCTCGATGCGTCGATCGAGATGCACGACGAGCTGCTCGCTCGGCGTGGCGTCGAGATCTGGGTCGGCGCGGAGCCGACGTTCACCCGCCCCGAGTCGACCGACGTCGCGTGGACCGCGGCGGCCGAGGGCGACGACAAGCTGGTCCGGGCGCACGCGCTCGCGACGCGGCTCGCCGACGCGATCCCCGGTGCGCACGTCTCGCGCGTCACCGGCCGGCAGTATCCCGACGAGCCGGCGCCGCGGTTCGCGTGGGGCGTGCGCTGGCGCGAGGGCGATGCCGCGACCGGCACGCGCGCCGCGCTCGATGCGACGCCGCAGTCACCGCCGACCGATGTCGAGGGCGACAGCTGGCTGACGGTCACGCCGGATCCCGGCGTCGTCGAGGTCAACATGGCGCCGTGCGCGACCGCCGGCACGTTCGCGCACCAGGCGCGGCTCGTGTGGGACGCCGCGCGAGGCGCGGGGCTCTCGGCCGTACGCTACCGGTTCAACGGCGACATCGTCGACTCCGGCGGCGGCGGCCAGCTCTCGCTCGGCGGCTCGCGACCGAACACGAGCCCGTTCGTGCGCTATCCGCACGTGCTGCCGGCGCTGATCCGCTACATCAACAATCACCCGTCGCTGTCGTACTGGTTCGCGAACGAGTGCGTCGGCTCGGCCTCGCAAGGGCCGCGTCCCGACGAGGGCACGCGCGAGCGCTGGGACGAGCTCGCGGTCACGCTCGACTGGCTCGAGCGGCTCGCGGATCGCGGCGAGCTGTCGCCCGAGCAGCTGTGGCATGGCCTCGGCCCGCTGCTCGTCGACTCCGCCGGCAACTCGCATCGCGCCGAGCTCAACGTCGAGAAGCTGTGGAACCCGCACATCTCGCCGCACGGCACGCGGCACGGCCAGATGGGGATCGTCGAGCTGCGCGCGGTGCGGATGCCCGAGCGGCCGACGATGCTCGCGGCGCTCGCGGTGCTGATGCGCTCGATCGTCGCGCGCCTCGTCGTCGCGCACTACCGGTCGCCGCTCGTCGACTGGCACGACGAGCTCCACGATCGGTTCGCGCTGCCATCGGCGCTGTCGCGCGATCTGCGGATCGTGCTCGGCGATCTCGACGAGCATGGCCTCGGCGTCCCGGCGCAGCTGCGGCGCGAGCTCGAGGCGTGGCGCCCGCCCGGCATCACGTGCCGGCTCGGCGACTCGACGCTCGGCCTGCGTCCCGCGCTCGAGTTCTGGCCGCTCGTCGGCGACGTCGCGTCGCAGGAGCGCGCCGGTGCGCGGATCGTCGACGCCTCGACGCAGCGCTGGGAGATCACGCTCGAAGGCCCGGGCCCGGATCGGATCGCGGTCGCCGGCCGGTGGGCGCACCTGCGCGCGGTCGGTGATGGCGTGCGCGCGGTCGGCGTGCGGCGCCGCATCTACCAGCCATCGCCGGGCCTGCATCCCGGCCTGCCGACGACCGATCCGCTCGTCGTCGAGTGGAGCTGGGCCGGCCGCGGCCAGCGGATCGAGCTGTGGGCGTGGCGCCCCGATGGCGGCCCGTACGCCGGCCTGCCGCGCGACGAGGACGAGGCGATGGCGCGCCGTCAGGAGCGGATCCGCGTCTCGACGTTCGAGGGCGACGTCACCGCGACCGGCCACTGGAGCGAGTCGCGGCCGTTCACGATCGACCTGCGATCCCGCGCGTAGCCTCAGCAGGCTGCGTCTGCCCGGTCGACATCGAGTCGCGGCGGCTGCGCCGGCTCGCGGTCTTGCCGCGGACGAGGCCGCGCGCGCGCTCGGCGAGCGCAGGCGGCGCCTTGCCGTCGGCGGCGGCGCGCAGATCGCGCGCGAGCTCGGCGGCGGTCGCGTAGCGATCCGCGGGCCGCTTCGCCATCGCGATCGCGACGACGTGGACGACATCGCGCGGCACGTCGGGATCGAGATCGAGGATCGGCAGCGGCTCCTCGTCGAGGATCTTGCGCAGCACCGCGGGCACCGACTCGGCGACGAACGGCCGCTGCGCGGTCAGCATCGTGTAGATCACGCTGCCGAGCGAGAACAGATCCGACGCCGCGGCGACGTCGTCGGTGTCGCCGCCCGCCTGCTCGGGCGACATGTAGTCCGGCGTGCCGATCACCGAGACGTCGCGCGTGATCGCGGTCGCCGTGCCGCCCATCTTCGAGACCCCGAAATCGAGCAGCTTGACGGTCGTGCCGCCGTCGGGCCGCGGGCACAGGAACACGTTCTCGGGCTTGAGATCGCGATGCACGACGCCGGCGCGGTGCGCGAGATCGAGCGCGCTCGCGATCGGCTCGACGATGCTCGCGATCTCGCCGACCGGCAGCATACCCTGGCGCTTGATCCGCGCGGCGAGGCTCTCGCCTTCGAGCAACTCGAGCACGAGGAACGGCTGGCCATCGTCCTCGTCGACGTCGATCACGTGGACGATGTTGTCGCTGCCGAGCTTGCCGGTGATCTCGGCCTCGCGCCGGAATCGCGACAGCACGCGCGGATCCTCGACGAGGTGCGTGTGCAGCAGCTTGACGGCGACCGCGCGCCGCGTCCGCAGGTGCGTCGCGCTGTACACCTCGCCCATGCCCCCGGTCCCGAGCAGCGGCCCGAGCAGGTAGGTGTCGCGCAACGTCCGTCCGCTGTGTCGGCCGATCTTGCCGGCCTCGGCGTACAGCGAGTCGCGCAGCATCCGGATCGCGACGTCCTTGTGACGCATGCGCGCGACCGCCCAGTGCGCGACGACGAACGTCAGCGCGAGCGCGAACGACAGATAGATCATCGCGCCGAGCGCGCGCGCCGGCATCAGGTACACGGCATCGACGGTGCCCGGGTTGATCGGCTGCGGTGGCAGCACGCCGCCCTGCTCGAGCGCGACCACGGCCCACTGGCCGAGCAGGATCGTCAAGAAGCTCGCGAGCCCGACGCGCTGATCGAATGCGAGCCGGTAGATCGAGATGAACACGAGCTCGATGCCGAGGAACGGCGAGTTGACGCTGCCGTACACCCACGACGCGCCGACGACCGCGAGCGCCTCGAGGATCGCGCAGCACAGCGTCAACCGGCGCAGCGCGCGTGCTGACCAGTGACCGCGCCAGATCGCGAGCCCGAGCGCCGCGTCGACGACGTGCACGCTGCAGATCGCGAGGAAGAACCGCCAGTGCACGTGGAGATCGAAGCCGAGCGACTCGACCTGCGGCGCCATCACGAAGTTCGCGACGAGGAACGCGATGTTCGTGAACATCCGCAGCTTGCCGGACAGCCGGTAGAACTCGGGCGAGACCTTGTCGTCGAGCGTCGGTACGAGCGACGCGAGGAACCCGCGCCGCGCGGACACACCTGCACTCACAGGACCGTCGACATGACTGTCCGCCACCGTCTCACCCGACCGGCGCATCTCGACCAGTCTAAACGGGTCGCGCGGTGGAATCTACCGCTTGCCGTCGTAGCGCTTGCGACGGAGGTCGAACGCCTCGCGCCCACCTTCGAGCAGATCGATGATCTCGGTGCGGCACTGATCGACCGTGCCGGCGCGCGCGACGTAGCCGCGGCGACCATCCGAGTTCATGCAGATCACGAGGTCGGCCTCGCCGAGCACCGGGATGTTCGCGTTGTGGGTCACGAAGATCATCTGCCGCCGCGTCTTCAGCCGGCGCACCGCCTCGACGACGGTCTCGTAGATGAAGTGGTTGTCGAGGTTGTCCTCGGGCTGGTCGATCAAGAGCGGCGTGTCGCGGCGCGCGAGCAACAGCGGCAGCAGCGCGGTGCACTTCTGGCCGCGCGACAGCTCCGACGCGTCCTTGAAGTTCGGATCGTCGTCGGTGCCGACGTCCAGCTCGATCGCGATCTGATCCTCGATCGCGACGACCTCGAGCGCGAACGGATCGACATGCTCGCGCAGGCCATCGAGTACCTTGCGGGCGCGATCCGCGGCGAGCTTCGTGTGGTCCTGCAGCTCCTCGACCGCGTTGCGCTCGATCAGCTCCGCCATCTGCTCGGGACCGAGCGTGACGAGCGAGCCGAGGATCTCGTCGTGATTGCGGACGCGCGCACCGCGCAGTCCCTCGAGCAGCAGCTGGCGATACTCCGCGTTGTCGGCGTTGCGCTCGACGCGGACACGTACGCGCGGACCGGCCTCGCGCTCGAGCGCGGCCGCGATCTTCTCGCGCGCCGCGGACAGCTGCTCGCGCTGCAGCAGGTACTCGCCGCGCAGCCTCGTCCGCGCGGCGCGCAGCCCCTCGAGCGACGACGCGAGCTGGCTGCGCTCGGCCTCGAGCTCGGCGATCGTCGTGATCGCCTGCTGCGCGGCGGCGCGCTCGGACAGCAGCGTCGACGCCTCGGCGTGCTGGCTCTGCAGCTTCTGGTACGCGGCCTGCTGCTCGGCGTGCGCCTTCGCGAGCTCCGCCTCGTGGCCGCGCAGCTTCGCCTCGGCGGCCGCGAGCACGCCGACCGTGTCGGTGACCGCCTTCGTCGCCTTCGCGATCGCGTCGCCGAGCGCGGCCTCCGCGTTCTGGATGATCCGCGCGTTCTTCGTCGGTGCGCTGCCCGGCTGCGGCAGCTTGCCGTCGAGCGCCGCCGGCAGCGCGCGCGCCAGCTCGGCGAGCCGCGCGATCGCATCGCGCACGAACTGGGCCTCGCGCACGTTCGTCTGTTGCTGCGCGATCGCGGCCGCGAGCTGCTTCGTGTCGCCGGTCTTCGCGGTCGCCGGCAGCGCGGACAGCCGCGCGCGGACGTCGCCGAGCTCCTCGATGCGCTCGGTGACATCGGCGATGCGCTGCGTCGCGAGCCGGATCGCGTCCGCGTTCGCCTCGAGCTCGCGCCGGCGCTCGGCGAGCGCGTGGATCAGATCGCGATGCTCGGGGCGATGCAGCTCGTCGACGAGCGCGCGCCGCTTCTCGCCGATGCTCTCGTCGGCGATCGCCTCGATCTCGAGGCTGCCGTAGACGTCGAGCGGCAAGAAGCTGCCGCGATCGAGATCGATGTTCGTGATGGGCCGGCCATCGCGGCTCGACAGCGACGGCTCCTGGCGATGCCGGCGGTGCACGACGTAGCTCGCGTTGTCGCCGGCCGTGGTGACCGTGACGACCGCCTGGCCGAGGTTCGCCTGGATCAGGTCCTGGCGCGCGCGCGGCGCATTCGCGAGCCCGGCGAACGCGAATCGCAGCGCCTCGACGAGCGTCGACTTGCCGCTGCCGCGCGGGCCGATGATGCAGACGAGCGCTGGCTTCTTCGGCAGCTCGACGGCGAGGTCGCCGAGGAACCCGCCTGCGATCTGCATCGACTCGATCAGCCAGCCCATACGAGCGCCCTCTATAGCATCGGGGGCATGTCGCTGGCGGGCCCGGTTTGCAGCTCGCCGGCGACGAGGTCCGCGAGCTCGGCGCGCCGCTCCTCGGGAACTCTCGCACCGCGGAGGTCGAGCCGCTCGAGCTGTCCGCCGAGCGGACGAGCGATCGCGAGCGCGTCGTCGACGGTCGTGCTCGGCGCGAGCCGTAACCGGCGGAGCCGCGGCAGCTGCCCGATCGGGCCGGTGACGGGCTGGAGGTAGAGATCGAGCTCGACGAGCGCCGGAAACCGCTCGAAGTGCGGATCGTGCAGCGCGAGCCCACCGAGTCGCAGCGAGGTCAGCGTGCGCGCCGCCGGCGATCGCGCGAGCGCGTCGAGCCCGCCGTGCTCGACGTTGTCGATCTGCAGCGACCGCAGCGCCGGCAGTGCCTGCGCGAGCGCGACGACGCTATGAGGCCCGACGAGCGCGAGTGACCGCAGCTGGCGCGCCGCCCCGAGCATCTCGACCAGCGAATCGTCGCGGCAGTGGTGACGGCGCAGCCACAGCTCGTCGAGCTGCTCGAGCTGGCCCGATCCGGTGAGCGCCGCGATCCCCGGTCCACCGATGCTGCTCGACGAGATGTCGAGCGCGGTCAGCTGACCGAGTGCCCCGGCGTCGACGAGCAGCGTCGCGATCTGGTTGCCGAGCGGATACCGACCACCGGCCGCGAACACGCCGAGCCGGTGCAGTCGCCAGAACGCCGGCAGCTCGAGCAGTTGCTCGAAGCTCGCGAGCGACGGCGGTCCACCGCCGGGCAGCGGCTTCGGTCCGTCGACGGTGACCGAGCGCAGCAGCGGCGCGGCCTCGAAGATCGCGTCGGCGCACGAGACGAACACGTCGAGATCGACCTGCAACGCCTCGACGAAGCCGCGCCGGAATTCGAACCGGCCGTACGTGTGGACGCCCGACCACGCGACCGCGTGGCGCTGCAAGAGCTCGCGCTCGCGCGCCCGGCGCGCCGCGACGTCCGCAGGTGCGAGCCCACCGCGCGCGAGATCGCACTGCAGCACGACGAGCTCGCCGCGCTCGCCACCGATCTCGTCGGCCCACACGAGGCGAGGCGCGTCGTCGTCGAACGCGAGCCGACAGGCCTCGAGCAGCACGTCGCAACTCTACTGCGCGGGCTCGACGTCGTCGATCACGAGCGCAGCGCGGTCGAACCGCGAGACCACCAGGTCGAGCTGCGCGCGCTCGTACGCGCCGAGCGGCCCGTGGACATGGACGCGCGTGATCGCGTCGTTCGGACACTCGACGAGGGCGAGCGCCAGCGCTCTCAGCAGCCGGGCACGCGCGCGTGGCGATGCCGTCACCTCGACGATCGACAGCCGGTGCGCGTCGTCGCGACGGAGCGTGACGTCGAACCGCGACGACGTGACCGCGAGTCGCTCGATCGCAGGCGGCACCCGCGCGAGCTGTGCCAGGCAACGCGCGAGCACGTCCTCGGCGTACAGCGCGTCGGCGAGTGCGAGCCGCAGCACCGGCGACAGCGCGAACGCGAACCGCTCGAGGATCCCGCCGACGATCGCCGATTCGAAGACCCGGACCTCGAGCACCGCGAGCTTGCGCTCGACGCTGTCGAGCAGCGGCGGTCCGATCACGAGCCGTTCGAGCGCCGGCAGCGGCTGTGCGAGCAGCGCGCGTGCGGTCGCGGGTGGCACCTGGTCGGCGAGCTCGAGCACGCGTGCACACGACAGCTCGGCGACCGATCGCGGCTGCGTGATCGCGCCCCAGGCATCGAACGGCGTGCGCGCGTTGCCGAGCCTCGCGGTCGCGACGAACCCGCGCTCGTACGTCACCGCGTCGACCGCGCGGCCGAGCGGCCCGAGCCAGTCGCGGCCGTACACCCGCTCGAGCTCGCGCATCCGCTTCGCGGCATTGCCGTCGAGCGCGCGCTCCGCGAGCTGGAGCGCGATAAATTCGCCGCGCGCGCGCATTCGCTCGTCACTGCTCTCGGCGAGCATGTCGGCATAGACGCGGCGCAGCTCGAGATCGCCGGGATGCGCGGCGATCTGCGCGAGCAGCTCGTGCTCGCTCGATGTCCGCGCGCCGGACAGCTTGCGAGGCACCACGCGCGCGGTGTCGCCACGCACGACCCGTGCGAGATCCGGCGGCCATCGCCAGTGCAACGCCGACGCGCGCAGCGTGCTGCCGGTGAAGCCGAGCGCGAGCTGCGGCGGGTCCGCGCGCACGAGCATCACGCAGTGGCGCTTCGCGGTCGTCTCACCGGGTAGGTTGAACAGCTTGCACTCGCGCTGCCGCCGCTCCATCGCGGTGATCGCGCGCGGCACCAGCCACGGCGCGACGTCGGTCATGCGCTCGTCGAGCGTCTGCTGCCAGCGGTCGCGGAGCTCGTGGTCGGCGAGGTCGAGCTCGCAGCGAATGCCGTAGAGCGCGAGCGCATCGCGCCACCGGCCGTCGCGGACGTACACGATCGCGAGCGCCGCGCGGCGGCCGGGCGTGCTGCGGTCGCGCTCGAGCTCGCGCTGTGCCTCGGCGCGGCGCGCCGGCGCGAGCAGCTCGATCGGCAGCCCGTCGACGCCCCAGCGCTCGGCCTCCGAGGCCTCGACGCGGCGATCCCACAGCCACCGCGCGTCGTCCCAGCGATGATCGAAGTTGCGGTCGATCTCGTCGACAAGCCCGAGTGTCAGCACCTGCGCGTCGCCGCGCCGCTTCGGGCTCGCGACCGCGAGCCAGCACGCCTTCGGGTTGCGCAGCGGCGGCGCGATCTCGAGCATCGTCAGCAGCACGTGCTCGTCGAGCGGCCACCGGCCATCGCGCCCGCGCGGGAACAGCGTCACGAGCTGCTCGGCGTCGAGGTTCGCGAGCTCGTCGGCGAGCTGCGCCCGCCCGAGCGCGGTCAGTCGCGGATCCGGGGCGGCGGGATCGAACGCGATCTCGAGCCCGAGCGAGCGCCAGTGCGCGACGTCGATCATGCCCGGTCATCGTAGCCGACCCCTGCTAGCCGACGCAGCCGACCGCCACCTCGACATCCGGTGCACCGGGCACGCGATACGCCGGATCGACCGGATCGACGAACAGCATGTGGCGATGGCCCGCGACGAGCGTCGTCTCGAGTGTCACGCGGTCACCGCGCCGCAGCGCCTCGAGGTGCGCCGGCTCGAGCGTGTAGCGATGCAGCTCGCCGTCGTGGCCGTGCCAGAAGTCGAGCGTCACCGCGACGCCGGCGACCACGAACGCGACCTCGACGATGCCGGTCAGCGGGCCGAGCGAGCCGTCGAGGTACAGCGCCTGCGCGTACGTGTCGTGCATCGTGACGAACGCTTGCGTGCACGCGTCGACCGCTGCGTCGGTCGTTGCATCGGTCGCGCCGTCCGGCGGACGATCGCCGCGATCCGGGGCGCGCGCGTCGTCGGTATGGCAGGCGACCAGCACGCCGCCGAGCAGCCACAGCACCTCGCGACGCCGCATCAGTACACGAAGTCCGTCCACGAGCGGACGATCCGCTGGTAGACGCTGCTCGGGTGGTTCGCGGGCACGTACGGCGCGACGAGCCCCGCCGCTACCATGTCCGGCCGGATCTCGCGGTTGTCGTGGTTGAAGCCGACGACGTGGCCGGCACCGTCGACGAACCGCGCCGTCGTGAACGGATGCCACGTGAAGATCTCGTCGTTCCCCCACAGCTCGCCGTACGCGAGGATGTTGTCGTACCAGGTCTCGAACGGCCGCCCGGCGTCGCGGTGGCAGGTGTCGCACGACGGCTCGCTGACCTCGATCGCCGCCGCGTTGAACCCGGCGGGCACGATCGAGCCCGCGCCGCGCGCGCCCGCGGCCCATGCAACACGGTCGCCGCTCGTCTTCCATGCGATGCCGCGCGCCGAGCGAAACGCCGTCGTCCGCATCAGCTCGCGAACCGCCGCCGCGTCGTCGCCGTCCAGCGCGGGCAGCAGCTCGATCCCGCTGTCGCGCGGCTCGAACGCGCCGGCGAAGTGCGTCGCGCTCACCTGGTACGCGTCGAGCGTGTCCGCGCGCAGCTGCGCGACGAGCGCGTCGAGCCCGGCGGAGTGGAGCCCGCGGGCCTCGATCGCGTCCGCGAGATCCACGGCGCGCAGAAACGGCCGCAGCACGTCGACCGCCCAGCCCTCCAGCGTGCGCGTTCGCGTCCGGATCTCGAACGGCACCAGCGCGCCGCCGTCGGCGATCAGCAACAGCTCGCCGAACACCGTGCCCTTCGGAAACATCCACTCGACGCGATGCGTGTACTCGTTCGGATCGCGTCTCCAGTACACGACCGGCAGCGGCGCGCCGTTGCCTTCGGGCAGCTGCCAGAAGTCGACGACGCGCACCTGCTCGACCGGACCGATCGGATGCCCGAACGGAAAGTGAAAGCTGCCGAGCTCCGAGAAGATCTGGGCGTGACCGCCGGGCACCGCGAGGTCGATCAGCTCGGGATCGATCGTGTTCGGTCGCATGCCGATCGGCGTCACGACGTTGTCGCCGAACGAGTCCTGATAGCCGGGCACGAGCGACTGCTTGTCGTACCAGAGCGTGCGCGGTGACTCGACGACGCTCTTCACCGGCCCGTCGACGACGCACGGCATCGCCGCCGCGATCTCGGCGAGTCGCTGCGCCGGCATCAGATCGAGCACGCGGCCGGTCGTCGCCAGCTGCGCCGGCGTCGTGCACGGTTGCGTGACGTCGCTGCCGCCATCCACACCGCCGTCGGTCGCGTCATCGCCGTCGCCGGTGGCGCCGGACATCGTCGGGCCAGCACAGCCGGTCAGCACCCAGAGCATCGCGATCAGCCGCATGGCACCTCCTCGCGACCCAGATGACCGCGATCGCGGCGGCCGCGCGACCCCGCGGAGACAACAGCCGCTAACATTGTTGAGAACAAGTCAACAAGCGACCTGGAATCGCGCACCTTCTTGCACGTGACGTGTCGATCGCGACGTCCGGATCGACGTTGCGCGACGGCGGCTCGCCGGGATACGTCTCCGGCGATGGCCCGACCTCGCAGCACGAAGCGCGTGACCAAGCGCGCGGCTCCCAAACGACGCCGCGTGATCCGTCGCCTCGACAACGACGAGCGGCGCGCGCAGCTGCTCGCGATGGGCCAGGCCGCGTTCGCCGCGCATCCGTACGACGAGGTCTCGATCGACGACCTCGCCCGCAAGGCGAAGATCTCGAAGGGCCTCTTCTACTACTACTTTCCGACGAAGCGCGACCTCTACATCGCCGGCCTGCGCGACACCTCCCAGGACCTCGTCGTCAAGCTGACGAGCGTTCCCCGCGATCTCGCCCCGCGCGAGCGCGCGACCGCCGCCGTCGACGTCTACCTCGAGTACGTCGCGAGCCAGGGCTCGGCGTTCCTCGCGCTCATGCGTGGCGGCATCGGCTCCGATCCGGAGGTCTCGAAGGTCGTCGAGGCGGTCCGCGTCGGCATCCTCGACGAGTTCTTGACCGGCGCGCCGGTCAGCGCACTCCTCAAGACCAGGCCGACCTCGCGCATCGCGATCCGCGCGTGGATCGGGGCCGTCGAGGGCG
Source organism: Kofleriaceae bacterium (assembly GCA_035715365.1). Lineage (GTDB taxonomy): Bacteria > Myxococcota_A > Polyangia > Haliangiales > Haliangiaceae > JABFXX01. The sequence continues at coordinate 39,448 of DASTLB010000021.1, forward strand.
CGAGCATCGAGTGGCTCGCGAACCAGGACCTCCCGCGCGAGGCCGTCCGCGAGCTGCTCGTCGACATGCTGTTCGATCTGCTGACGCGCCTCCTCGGCTCCGGTGATCTCGAGCGCCTGCGCGCGAGCCGCGCCTCGTCGTAGGCGGCTGTCCCGGACACCCGGACAGCCGTGTCCCGGACACCCGGACAGCCGTGTCCCGGACACGCCGGACGGCGGTGTCCCGGACACGTGACGAAGCAACCTCGCAGCGCACAACCGGACACCCGTCGAGGCACTCCGGACAGCCGTCCGTTACGATGCCGGGATGATGCAGAGCCAGTCCCAGTCACAGGGACCAGGTCTCGGCGGGCTGTTCGATCACTACCAGGCCCTGCCCGACACGTACGACGAGATGTTCGACGGAGGGCGCCCGCGCGAACGGTTCGCGCGCGTGGCGAAGTTGCTCGGACAGATGCGGCCGGACGAGCTCGCGCGCAGCCAGTCGCTCGCGGAGACCGCGCTGCTGCAACAGGGCGTCACGTTCTCGGTCTACGGAGACGCGCGCGGGACCGAGAAGATCTTTCCGTTCTGCCTGCTGCCCCGGATCATCGCGGCCGATGATTTTCGTCGGCTCGAGCGCGGGCTCGCGCAGCGCCTGCGTGCACTGAGCGCGTTTCTCGACGACATCTACGACGGTCAGCGGATCGTCGCGGCCGGCGTCGTGCCGGCGGAGATGATCCTCGGCGCCGCCGGGTACCGGCCGATGCTGCGCGGCCTCAGGCCGCCCGGCGGCGTGCGCATTCACATCTCGGGCGTCGATCTGATCCGCGATAGCGATGGCACGTGGCGCGTGCTCGAGGACAACCTGCGCACCCCGTCGGGCGTGAGCTACGTCGTCGAGAACCGGCTGATCACGAAGCGGATGTTCCCGCGCGTCTTCGATGCCGCGCGCGTGCACCGCGTCGATCACTACCCGACGCGGCTCGCCGAGACGCTGCGCTCGGTGTCCCCGGTCGCCGCCGACGACACGAACGCGGTCGTGCTGACGCCGGGCACGTACAACTCGGCGTACTTCGAGCACAGCTTCCTCGCGCGGACGATGGGCCTCGAGCTCGTGCAGGCGCCCGATCTGTTCGTCGACGACGACCGGGTCTACTGCCGGACGACGCGCGGCCCGCGGCGGGTCGACGTCATCTACCGGCGCACCGACGAGGCGTTCCTGGATCCGGAGGTGTTTCGCCCCGACAGCATGCTCGGCGTGCCCGGCCTCATGCGCGCGTACGCGGCCGGCAACGTCGCGCTCGCGAACGCACCTGGCAACGGCGTCGCCGACGACAAGGCCGTCTATCCGTTCGTGCCGAAGATGATCGAGTTCTATCTCGGCGAGGCGCCGATCCTCGAGCAGGTGCGCACGTACGTGTGCCTGTTCGACGACGATCGCAAGTACGTGCTCGAGCACCTGCACGAGATGGTCGTCAAGGCGGTCGACGAGGCCGGCGGGTACGGCATGCTGATGGGGCCGCAGTCGACGGCGGACGAGCGCGAGGAGTTCCGGCGTCGCATCGAGGCCGAGCCGCGCCGCTACATCGCGCAGCACCGGATCGAGCTGTCGAGCTGTCCGACGTGGATCGCCGAGCGGGGCGCGGTCGAGCCGCGCCGTGTCGACCTGCGCCCGTACATCCTGACGTCGCGCGAAGGTCCGTGGGTGCTGCCGGGCGGGCTCACGCGCGTCGCGCTCGCGCGTGGCAGCTACGTCGTGAACTCGTCGCAGGGCGGCGGTAGCAAGGATACCTGGGTGATGAAGGAGGACGCGTGATCTCGCGCGTTGCCGATCACTGCTTCTGGTTCGGCCGCTACGTCGAGCGGGCGGAGGCGACGTCGCGCATGCTCGCCGCGAGCGTCTCGCTGGCACTCGACGCCGAGATCCCGTCCGCGCAGGTGTGGCGGCCCGCGCTCGTCGTCTCGGGTGAGGAGCCGCGGTTCCGCGAGCGTGTCGTCGAGGACGCGAGCACCGCGAACGGCGCGGCGCGCGCGCACGACGACCATCCGGCGTGGGGCGATGCCGAGGTCGTGCAGCGATTCATGGTGTGGGACGAGGACAACTCGGCATCGCTCGTGCGCTCGGTCGTCGCGGCTCGCTGGAACGCGCGGTGTATTCGCGAGGTGCTCTCGCTCGAAGCCTGGGAGGCGCTCAACGAGCTGCACCTGTGGATCCGTAGCGACGCCGCGCAGGCGACGTACACGAATCATCGCGACGCGTTCTACCACCACGCGCGGCGCGGCACGCAGCTGACGCTCGGCCTGTTGCGGTCGACGATGCTGCACGACGAGCCGCTCGACTTCATCTGGCTCGGCGTGCTGCTCGAGCGCGTCAGTCAGACCGCGCGGATGCTGGACGTCCATCACCACGCATTCACCCACCTGCCCCGCCGTCACGAGGTGGTCGAGACCGCGCTGTGGCTCTCGCTGCTCCGCGCGCTCTCCGGGAGCGAGGCGTATCTGAAGCGGGCCGCGGGTCGCGTGAGCTCGGAGGGCGTCGCGCGATTTCTCGTCGCGGAGCCGGCGTTTCCACGCTCGATCGCGTACTGCGTGCACTCCGCCTACGACCGGCTGTGCGACATCCGTCCGCCGGAGCATCACGAGCTGCCGGGAGGCGCGTCGCTCGAACGTCTGCGCGTGCTCGATGCGTGGGTTGCCGCACGATCTAAAGAGCCCCTGACAGGCGCTGGCATCCACGAGTTGCTCACGCATGTCGTCGACGAGGTCCACGAGATCTGCGGAATGCTCGGCAAAGAGCTGCTCGGCGCTGGCTAGGCCTCGTGTAGCATCGCTGTCATGCGGCTGTGCTGTGCTCTCGTCGTCGCGTCCTCGGCTTGCACGTTCTCGCCACGCGAGATCTCACAGACGCCGACGACGCTGACCGACGACAGCGAGCAGGACTTCGCGAACCACGCCGTGCTCGCCGATGGTGTGGTCACGCCGTGGGGCACGATCGAGCCCGCCGCGTTCGTGCCCGGTGGGTTGCGCGTGCGCGCGTACGCCGGCGATCAGGTGGCGGACAGCGATGACTTCGACGCCGTGGTCGCGAAGGCGACGACGCTGCTTGGCTCGTCGTATCGCCAGTCGCCGGACGACTGGACCACGTCGCGTCCGCGCGGCATCGGGCTGTCGAGCTCGGACAACTTCACGCTGATCTTCGAGGGTGAGATCCTGTTGCCGCTCGGCCAGCAGCGGCTCGAGATCGATGCCGACGATCGTGCGGTCGCGCAGGTCGCGCTCGACGGCAAGACGTTCGGCGAACGGCTGTTCGCGCACGTCGGCGCGGACTCGATCTACCTCGATGTCCGCCGCACGGACTGGTACCCGATCCGGATCGCATTCGGCGAGGACGGCGGCGATGCGCATCTGCGACTCACGCTCGTGCAGGGCACGATTCGCACGCCGCTCGGTGCCGACAGCATGCGCGCGCGGATCACGAACGATCCGGGGCTTGTCGCGTTCGGCTTCGACGGCCAGGCGCTGACCGCCGCGCGCGGCGAGACCGTGGTGCCGACCGTCGATGCGGCGTTCGGCGGTGCCGCGCCCGCCTACGATCTCGACCTCGGCTTCGATCGCTTCAGCCTCCGCCATGCCGGTCAGCTGCGCGTCGATACCGCGGGCACGTACACGTTCCGCGCCGAGATCGGCGGGGACAACGACGATGGCTTCCGGATCTGGATCGATGGCGTGCTGCAGGCGAGCCAGTGGAGCGGCGTGTCGGCGCCGCCGTCCGCGACCGTCGAGCTCGAGGCCGGCTGGCACGATTTCGTCGTCGACTACAGCGACAACGTCGGCAACGCGACGATCCAGCTGCTGATGGCCGGCCCCGGGATCCCCGAAGCGCCGATCGATCCGACGCGCCTGCGTCCCGCGGTCGCGCGCGGCCTCGTCGCTCCGTTCGCACAGCTCGCGGCCAATCCGATCGCGGACAACGCGACGACGGAGCTCACGCTACAGCCATTCGGCCCGAGCGATGGTGTCATCGAATCTGTCGATTACGGCTTTGGGATTGCCAATCATCGTTTCAGCGATCTCGCGGTCGAGATTGCCGACTGCGGTGCTGCGCCGAGACCACTCGCGATCTCGACGAACAATCCGCTGATCCCGAGTTACTTCTACTTCGCGAACGACACGAGCTGCGCAGGCACCCCGCTCGCTCCGGACACGCCGTGGAAGTACGAGGTGATCGACTCGGCACCGGGCAACGATGGTCTGATCGGCCCGGCGCTGTTCGATCCGATCCTCGTCGCGAGCTATCACGGCGGCGAGCGTGAGCCGTTCGCGCGAGCGGTGTCGTACGTGTCCCAGCCTCGCGAGCTGCCGGACGCATTCGCATTCGGAGCCGTCCGCGTGACGACGCGCGGCACTGGCGGCCGCGTCGAGATCGCGATTCGCACCGGCGACGACGAGAACGAGCTCGCGAATGCGGTGTGGACGATCGTCGAGAGCGGTCAGGTCCCGGTGATGCAGCCGAAGCAGCTCGTCCAGTATCAGCTCACCGCGTCGAGCGATGGCTGGCAATACCCGATCATCGACAAGGTCGAGATCGAGTATCAGACGTACGAGTAGCGCGAGTCGGCGCGACTCACTGCACGACGGCGAGGAACAGGTCCTTGGCGCCACCGGTGCGCGTCGAGGCGAACAGGAGCTCGCAGCCATCGCCGGCGAGGTGCGCGTCACCGTCGTAGCCGCCCCACTGGATCGCCGGCACGGGCTGCGCCGCGGTGAAGCTCGCCGTCGGCGACGAACGCACGGCATAGAACATCGAGAGCGGATCGACGGTGTTCTTGCGCGCCGAGTACACGATCACGAGCTCGTCGGGCGACAGCGTCGGGTCGGCGGTGTCATTGCCGACGAGCCCGACGATCGGCTGCGGCAACCCGAACGGATCGCCGACGGTCGCGCGGGTCGCGAGCGACGCGGCCTGCCCGCCGGGCTGCCCTGGTGCGTAATACAGCCGCAGCCCGTCGGCGGTGAGGTGCGGATCGAACTGCGCCGTCGACGTGTTGAGGGCGGCAAACGGCGCATTCGTGGCCGGCCCGAACGGATCGCCGATGTTCGTGCGGGCGAGCTCCCATAGATCGTAATCCGCCGACGTCGCGCGCTTCGACGCGATCACCGCGCGTAATCCGCCATCGCCGATCGAGAGCTTGCTGTCATCGGCGAGGGCGTCGTTGACGTCCGCTGCGAGGACCGGCGCGCCAAACAGCGACGCACGCGTCGGGCGGGTCGCGACGTAGATGTCGCCACCGCTGACGCCGCCGCGAACGAAGTACAGCGTCAGCCCATCGTCGGTCAGAAACGGATCGCCTTCGTCCTGCAGCGTGTTGAGCTCGCTCAGCTCGCGCACGCTGCCGAGCGTCAGCGGCCCGGTCGTCCACGCCGACCAGCAGTTACCGAACGCCACGTCGGGACCGCCGCCGTCGCCGATCGTCCCGTCGGGCAGCGAGCCATCGCCGGTGCCGCGCGCGTCGAACCCGACGCGGCCACACCCCGCGGCAGCCACCAGCCACGAACACGCGACGATCCAGCGCACCCTCACCGAGTATCGCTCGAACCGCGCGATCGCGTCACGCGTTACCGGCGTCGTCGCCGCGCGCCGGCCACGGCGAGACCGAGCGCGACCAGCACCGCCGACGAGCCACCGCTCGCGCCGCCCGCATTGCATCCGGCCTCGACGACGCCATCCTCGTCCGCGACGTCGCTGTCCGCATCGACCTCGTCGGTCTCGCCGGCATCGCCACTGGTCTCCTCGTCCCCGTTCGGCGTCACGATCACCGCGAGATCGATCGTCCCGATCTGCCGCGTGCCGTCGACCAGCGCGAGCGTGGTCTCGACGGTCGTCTCCTCCGCGACCGCCGGCGCGCGCAGCGCGATCGTGAACTGCCCGTCGCCACCATTCCCGGCGATCGCACCTCCGATCGTGCCGACCTCGGTCGGCGACACCCACGTCTCCGGATCGTAGAGCACGCTCGGCAACCCGCCCGCCGCGACGACGCGCGTGGTGGCCGGCCAGTCGACCGTGTCGTTGTTCGCGACCGTGATCGCGTACGCCGCGACCGACTCGGGCGCCATCCGATCCGGCCCGTCGATCGCGAGCACGTCCGCGCCGGGCTCGATCGCACGACACAGCGGCCCCTTGCGAAACCCCTTCGCAGGCGCGCGTCGCACTCGCGCCGCCGTCTGCGGTCCATACACACCATCGACGGAGATCAGATCTCCCGGATGATTGCGATTCCACAGCCGCTGAAACGCACGCACGTCCTTGCCCCGGTTGTCCGGCGACAGCGTGTGATCGAAGTGCACCGGATCCCCCGGCACGTCGTGCGCCCAGTGATGCGAGCCCATCACGCCGACTCGCGTCGACCAGTTCGCGAGATCCACGGCGCGCCCGCTCTCGTGGTTCGAGCGCCCCGGTAACGCCGCCGCCCGGATCCCACACCGCCCCGCGCGAAACCACCGATACAGCAAGTACTGCTGCACCACCGTGCGGTATCCGCTGTTCACCTGCAACGACGCATCATCCGCCGCACGCAACAGATCCGCTTTCGCCCTCGGATGCATGTACGGCAACACCGCATTGCTCGAGAACCGCACCCGCGTGGTCGCCGAGAACCGCGCCAGGCTATCCGGCGCCATGCAGTCCACCTCCTCCGCGATCTGCTTCGCGAGCCCACGCACGATCGCCGTCGAGCACGACTCGTTCACCGCCGTCGCCACCGAGATCGACGACGACGTCTCCCCGAGCTCCACGTCGTCATCGCCATCTCCCGCATCCTCCGCACCCGCACACCCGGCCACCGCAATCCCCATCACGACCAACGCCGTGTGCAACCTGCCCCGTGCACACGAATGCCAACTCACTGCCATCTCGCCGCTTTCGATTCGCGTGGTCATGATGCGCGGCCCTCACAGCAAGAGCTGGGCCGCTCCGTTCCGGGGAAACGTTGGCAGCCCCCACGCAGCTGCTCGCGATCGCGAGCGACACGCTCGTGCGAATCGCGCGCGCGGACGCGGATCGCACCGCGATCGAACAATGCGCGGCCACACGTCACCCTCGTCGGGGACGCGCGGCCGCGCGCTGCGCGAAGCTTCGCCCATCCGAGCGACTGCTCGGCATGGCGAACGATGGAATGCGAGAGAACCAGACTCGAGACTGCCGACCGCGTCCGCGACTACAGCGTCACGAACGGGCCGGTCGCGCCTCGCGGTCTGCGCGCGACGTCCACGCCGCAGAATCGTGCGTGCCAGTACGTGCCGTACGGGAACACGCATGGCCTGCCGGCTTTGAGTGCGACGCGTGCACGGCGATGGTCGTCGAGGAACGTTTGATCGACGATCGCGGCTTCTTCGCGACGCAGCGGATCCTTGCTCGCGCGCGTGGGCTTCAGGCGATTGCGACGCGTTCGCCACTGCTCGTGATTCGGGTCATGGGCCGGGAAATCCCACCATGACTGACGAAGCACCGCGCGCCTGCCGAGCGGCGTGCGCCCACGCGCCTGGTGGTAAGCGCGCCAGTACTCGGCGGCGGACGCCAGGTGCTCCTTCAGGTCCGCCAGGACGTGAGCACGCGCGCCAAGCTCCTCGGGAATCGTCATCTTGAGCTCGACGTACGCGGGCAGGCTGTCGGGCCGATTCTTGCGGAAGAAGAAGTCGGGGCGCCTCACCTTGAGCACGGTGTCGCGGCGCAGCATCTTGTACGTGCTCAGTCCGGGCCAGTCGTTCGGATCCGCAACCGTGTTGTGGCGGACCGGATTGACGAACGTGTAGCAGAGCTTGTCGATCACCGCTGCGTAGTCGTCGAGCCGAACCACATTGACCTGGTCCCCGGTCCAGAACGCCTCGCGGCGTTCGCGCAGCACGTTCATCGCGCGCGCGATCGTGCGGTGCAGGTATTCGAGGAACTGCGGGTACCGGCCGTGCCGGTCGAAGATCACCGCGTGGTAGTGGTTCGACATGACGCAGGTGCCGAGGACTTCCATCTCGAACTTCTGCATCGAGTAGCCGAGGCAATACGCGAAGGTCTGGATCGCGTCGTCGTCCGGATGCAGCAGGAACTGACGCTGCGCGCAACGACGGGTGATCATGTAGAAGCGACCGGGAACGACGGCGCGAGGGCGTGTCATGGTGACGCGCGCATCGGCACGGCCCCGCGGCGGTTGCCGAAAAAGTCGCGAAGCCGGGAGTACGTTACGGGGGAAGGGATCCGGATGGCCGCGGGTCACGCGGTGTTAGAGTCGATCGCGATGGCATTGCGCGATGGGCTGCTAGGGAATCAGTCGTGACGGCACTCGCGGGGCTACGCGATGGGGAGGTCGTGGGCGGGTTCCGCGCGGTGGCGGTGTACCTGGATGACCGGGACGAGGCGGTGGGGGCGCGGTTCGTGCACGAGGGGACGGGGTTCACGCTCGACTATTTGCAGGTGGAGACGGCGCCGCAGGGGTTCATCTGGGTGAACACGTTCCCGACGTCGGACAAGGGCGAGCCACACACGCAGGAGCATCTGTTGCTCGGCAAGGGGGATCGCGGACGGCGGCTGGGGAACAGCGAGGCGATGGCACTCGCGGAGTCGTCGGCGTTCACGGCGCAGTGGAGGACTGCATATCATTTTCATACGGTGGCGGGGAGGGAGGTATTCTGGTCGGTATTCGCGAATCATCTGGATGCACTGGTCGCTCCTGATTACACGGACGAGGAGATCCGGCGCGAGGTGCGGAACTTCGGAGTCGATCGCGGCGATGATGGAGTGTTGCGGCTCGAGGAGAAAGGGACTGTCTATAACGAGATGGTTCGCACGTACGAGAATCCCGATGTCGGGTTGTGGCGGGCGGCGGGGCATCTCGTGTACGGGCCGACGCATCCACTCGCGCTGGATTCGGGAGGGCATCCCGATGCAATCCGCGCGATGACGGCCGACGACATCCGGGCGTTTCATCGCGGCGCATATCACCTCGCGAACATGGGGATGATCGGCGCGTTTCCGTCGGGGCTGGCGCTCGACGAGGTGCTCGAGCGTACCGGCGATATCCTCGAGCGAACCACGCGCCGCACGGCCGGCAAGGTGTCGAGCGAGGGGGAGTTGCCGGCACCGGAGCCGGCGGCCGCGGGCACGATCCGCATCGTCGAGTATCCGTATGCGGACGCGACGAATCCGGGGCCGATGCTGTTCGCGTGGCCGGCGACGCGGCGGCTCGACGACGGCGAGCGCATGCTGATGGCGCTGTTTCTCGATGCGTTCGCCGGCGACGAGAGCACGACGCTGTACAAGAAGCTGATCGACAGCCAGAGCCGCGTGCTCGACGTCGGCGCGAACGGCGTGTGGTCGTACACCACGAACGATCAGGGGCAGCCGGTGTTCGTCGGGCTGTCCGGGGTGAAGGCGGACCGGCTCGACGAGCGGACCGTGGCGGAGGTGCGGGCACTCGTGCTGGCGGAGCTGGCGCGGATCGCGGAGCTGCCCGCGGGCGATGGCGAGCTCGCGGCGCTCGTGGCGCGCGTGCGCAGCCGCGTCGTCGATACGCAGCGCCGGCTCAACAAGTTCCTCGACTCACCGCCGGGGTTCGGGTTTCGCGGCACGAGCGCCGGGTGGATGGAGCATCTGCACTCGCTGTCGAAGTCGGGCGGGTTTCGCAAGTCGCTGACGATGCGGCCGGCACTCGCGGCGATCCGCGGCGTCCTCGACGCCGAGCCGAACCCGTGGCGCGAGCGGCTCGCCGCGTGGGGGCTGCTCGACGTGCCGTTCGGCGTCGCGGCGAAGCCGAGCCCGGCGCGCCGGCAGCAGCTCGATGCGGAGCGCAAGCAGCGGATCGACGACGAGCTCGCGCGGTTGCAGGCACGGTACGGGACGGCGGATGTCGCCGAGGCGCTCGCGCGCTACGAGCAGGCGTACGACGCCGAGACCGCGAAGCTCGAGGCATCGGCGAAGGCGATGGAGCTGCCGCCGCTCGTCGAGAGCCTGCCGATGACGCTCGACGACGGGCTGCGGTACGAGCTCGGGTCGATCGGCACGGTCCCGATGTTCGCGGCGACGTTCGACTCGATGGCGAGCGCGCGCGTCCAGCTCGTGTTCCGCGTCAACGACCGGCTCGTCGACGACGACCTGATGTACCTCGGTGCGTTGCCGGCGTTGCTCGGCGATGTCGGCGTGATCGTCGACGGCGAGCCGATCGCCGCCGACGAGATGCGCGAGCGGATGCGCCAGGAGATCCTCGAGATGTCGGTGTACTTCGCCGACCACGACCGCACGCGCCGCGTCGAGCTCGTGTTCGCCGGAGCCGGCAATGGTGCGGACGAGACGCGCGCGGCGCTCGGCTGGATGCGTCGCGTGATGTTCGCGCCCGACTGGCGGATCGAGAACGTGTCGCGGCTGCGCGATCTCGTCGACCAGGGACTGACGGCGCTGCGCACGCGCATGCTCGGCGCCGAGGAAGGCTGGGTCAACGATCCGCGCGATGCGTGGCGCCACCAGTCCCCGCTGCAGGCGCACACCGCGTCGTTCCTGACCCAGAGCCACGATCTGCACCGGCTGCGCTGGCAGCTGCTCGATCCCCGCGATGCGGCGGTCACCGCCGAGGTCGTGCGGTTTTTCGCGAGTCTCGCCGAGGCCGGCACGCTGCCGCGCGCACAGCTCGCCGAGCTCGCGCAGGGGCTCGCGCAGCTCGCGCCGGGCCAGCCGACGCCGGCCGGCACGCTGTCCGACGCCGCACGCGCGCTCGCGATCGAAGCTGGCAAGGATCTCGCCGCGCTCGTCGGTGAGCTGCCGGATGGCTCGCTCGCCGCGGACTGGACGTATTTATGCCGGCAGATGGCGCGCGATCTCGAGGTCGGCCTGCCGGCCGTGCTCGCGAAGCTCGAGCGGATCCGGGCGACGCTGCTGCGCGCGCCGCAGCTGCGGATCGTCGTCGTCGGCTCGACGGCGTCGCGCACCGCGCTCGCCCCGGCGATCGAGGCGCTCGTGCGCGAGATTCCCGACGCGCCCTCGCCCGCCCTGTCGCCGACGCCGGCGCGCATCTTCGAGGCGCGGCTGCGCGCGCGCGAGCCCGCCGCGACCACGCCGATGTTCGTCGGCCTCGTCGCGCCCGGGACCTCGAGCGGCGTGTTCGTGAACTGCGCGCCGGCGCCGTGGTACGGCGACACCGACGACGACGCCGTGCTCGACACGCTCGCCGCGAACCTCTACACCGGGCACGGCGGGCACAGCCTGTTCATGAAGACCTGGGCCGCCGGGCTCGCGTACTCGAACGGCGTGCGGCCGAGCGTCGACGAGGGCCTCCTCGTCTACTACGCCGAGCGCACGCCGCTGTTGCCGCAGACGCTGCGGTTCGTGATCGACGAGCTCCGCAAGGCGCGCCCCGACGACGACCTCGCACGCTACGCGGTCGCGAGCGCATTTCACTCGCGGATCGCAAATGGCTACGAGTCCCGCGCGAGCGCGATGGCCGCGAACCTCGTCGACGGCCAGACGCCCGAGGTCGTGCGCGCGTTTCGCACCCGCGTGCTCGAGCTCGCGCAGCGGCCGGACCTGACGCAGCGGCTGTACGAGCGGCTCGAGCGCGTCTACGGCAAGGTGCTCCCCGGCTACGGCACGCTCGAGCCGCGCGCGACCTACTTCGTGATCGGTCCAGAGCCACAGCTCGCCGCGTACGAGGAGTATCTCCGCGTGACGTTCGGCGCCGCGACCACGTTGCACCGCCTGTATCCGCGTGACTTCTGGATTCCCGCCACGCTATGACCGAGGACAAAGGAGCTGCGATGACCTACCGCCCGGTACAACGTCCCGCGACACCGACCTCGGTGAAAGTGCTCGGCATCATGAACCTGGTGTTCGCCGGGCTCGGCGCGATCGGCACGCTGTTCTCGTACGCGATGTACTGGGGCGGCATGAAGCTCGCCATGCAGCGCAACCCGGTCGTCGAGGCCGCGCACGCGAATCCGAGCTTCATGGCGTACCTCAAGATCTCGCTCGTGCTCGGGCTCGTCGGCTCGGTCGCGCTGCTCGCGATCGGCATCGGCATGCTCAAGCTGCGCGCGTGGGCTCGCAAGGCGGCGATCTGGTACTCGATCTACGCGATCGTCGCCGCGATCGTCGGCGTCGTCGTCACGTGGGTGATGCTCGTGCGACCGATGCTCGATCACGCGCAGAACGGGATCGAGCGCGCGAGCGCGACCGGCGGCGCGTTCGGCGGCATCGCGGGCGGGCTGTTCGGCGTCGCGTATCCGATCGTCCTGCTGCTGTTCATGATGCGCAAGAACGTCGTCGCCGCGTTCGAGCGCGCGAACGAGCCGCCGCTACCGCCGGCGCGCGTGCTCTAGCACGAGCTCGAGACGTCGCACCAGGACAGCAGCTCGAGCGTCTCCCACTCGCCGTCGGCGGGCAGGTTGTCGAACTCGTCGCTCGGGTTCGGCAGATCCTCGACCGGTCCGAACACGCACGACGCTTCCTCGCCATCGAGCTCGCCGTAGTAGTTGAGGCTCTGGTCGATCACGGCCCACGCGTCGAAGTCCTCGGCGCCCGTCGGATCCCAGCAGTTCGTCGCGATCTCGTCGACGAGGCCGACATCGGGATCGACGAACTCGACGTGGTGATCGTACCGGCCGCCTGTCTCGTCCCACCGCGCGTACACGGTCGCGAATTCGCCGTCGTAGTCGGACAGGAACTCGAGCGAGCCGGACGTCTCGCTGAACGCCCACGCCGTCGTGCGGCTCGTCTCGGTCGGTCCGCCGTCGAACGAGACGTCGTGATAGTCGTACCAGTGCTCGGACAGCCCACCGGCGAGCGGCATCGAGGCGATGACGATCTCGCCCTGCCCCGCGAACGTGCCGTCGACGAGCGCGTAGGCATCGAGATCGATCGTCAGCCCGAAGTCGAACACGTCGTCGTCATCCGCGAGCGTGACGTCGCCGTAGACGACCGGTGCTGCGCCTTCGGGATCCGCGCCGCTCGGCACGATGTAGTAGTCGATGTCGAACTGCACGCCGTCCGAGGTCGTGATCACGAGGACGTCGTCCTGGCCCGGCAGCTCGGGATCGGCGACGCGCCACTGATGCTCGGTATCGGTCTCGATCTCGGGCGTGGTCTCCGCCGCGCCTTCGAGCTCGGCGAACACCTCGTCGACGACGGCGTCGATCTCGACCACCTGATCGTCGACCGCGAGCAACGCCGGCGAGATCGCCTCGAGCGCGACCGGCCGCTTGTGGCCGAGCATCGGAGCCTTGGTGCCGGGCGTCCGCGCGCCGATCCGCGCCTTGCCGGTCGGGTGCTTGATCGCGACCTCGGAGCGCGTCGGCACCGCGCGCCGGAAGCTCTCCTTGCCACAGTTGCCCGACGGGCATGGCAGCGTACCGCCACCACCGCCGCCCGAATCCGACGAGCCGCAAGCAAACGAAGTCACAACGAGCGAGGACAGGAAGATAGCCGAAGCCTTGACCATGAGACGTCTCCAGTGTGGGTTCACACCTGGACGTACAGGTCGCGATCTGGTCGCACGACGATCGTGCAAGCGCAGACAATCGTGGACGAGTAAGCGTGTTCAGCCGCGCAGCGCCGAGCTGATGCTGACGTCGAGCTCGCTGCCGATGAAGCGCAGGATGCTGTCGAGCTCGGTGCTCGCGACGCCGAGCCGTGCGGCCAGTCGTGCGCGCGTGTCGTCGAGCAGCTCCTGGCGGATCCGCTGCAACCAGCGCGCGGCCGTCGAGCGATGCACGCGATACACCGCGCCGATACCGTCGACGTCGAGCCCGTCGACGTAGCGATAGCGCAGCAGCACGCGGTCGCGCTTCGGCAGCGCCGCGAATGCCTCGCCGAACGCTTCCTTGAACTCGGCGCCGTAGCGCTCGCGTAGCCGGGCGAGCTCGGGATCGGCCGGCGTGATCGGCGCGTCGAGCAGCTCGTCGTCGCTCGGCAGCTCGCGCTTGCCCTGGCGGATCAGATCGATCGCGGCGCGCACCGTCGTCGCACGGACCCACGCGCGCAGATCGCCGCGACCGCCGTAGCGCGCGATCACCGGTTCACTTCCAGGGACCGCGACGAACAGCCGCGTGCGCACGATCTGGCGCGCCTCGTCGGCGACGTGCCCCGGTGCGCCGAGCGCGGCGAGCGCGATGTCGATGTCGTTGCCGTACGCGCGCTCGAACGCCGCGAGCGCGGTCGGATCGCCATCGCCGCACGCGCACGCGAGCCACAGATCCGGCGTGCGCAGCCGCGCGAGCGCCGCGAGCACGACCTCGGTGCGCAGCCGATCGCCCTCGGTCAGCGGCATGCGCGCGCCTACAAAACTTACGAACCGCGCCTCGTCGAGCTCGACGCCTGGCCATGCGGCACGCGCGGCACCGACGATCGCGACGAGCGCGTCGCCGAGCGGGGCCTGCGCGCCTTCGAGCTCGCCGGGACGCGCCGGCAGACTCTGCAAGAGTGCTTGGCACAGACTGCCCGGATCTGGCATGACGCCGAGCGTAGCATCGTGCGCGGCTGCATCACGGAAGACGACGCGGTCGCGCTCGTCCAGGGCGAGCTTGCCGTGGCCGAGGCCGAGCCGATCCGGGCCCACCTCGAGGATTGCACGACGTGTCGCGCGCTGATCGCCGCACTCGCAGACATGGCGACGGTGCGCCGCGCCGCCGACGTCGAGACCGGTGCACCGACCGAGCCGCGCGTCGCGGGCGGGACCGACGCCGCGTCGCGGGTCCCGGGCGACGTGATCGGCGGCCGCTACGTGCTCGGCGAGGTGATCGGCGCGGGCGGCATGGGCATCGTGCACGACGCGCGCGACGCGACGCTCGATCGCACCGTGGCGCTCAAGCGCGTGCGGCGGTCGCATCCCGACGCGCACGACCGGCTCGTCCGCGAGGCGCGCACGATGGCGCAGCTCGCGCATCCCGCGGTCGTCGCGGTGTTCGACGCGGGGCTGTCCGACGGCGAGGCGTACATCGCGATGGAGCGCGTTACCGGCGAGACGCTGCGCAGCTGGCTCCAGGCCCCGAGATCGTGGCGCGCGATCGTCGACGTGTTCGCGCAGGCGGCACGCGGGCTCGCGGCGGCGCACGCGCTCGGCATCGTCCACGGCGACTTCAAGCCCGACAACGTGCTCGTCGATCGCGAGGGCCGCGCGCGCGTCGCGGATTTCGGGCTCGCGCGGGCCGCGGTCGATCGCGGCGAGCGCGGCGGCACGCCGGCGTATCTCGCGCCGGAGCAGCGCACCGGCGGCGACGCGACGGCGGCGAGCGATCAGTACGCGTTCTGCGTCTCGCTGCACGAGGCGGTGTACGGCGTGCGGCCGGGCGCCACGCCGACGCGCAAGCGCCGGGTACCACGCGGGCTCGCGCGCGTGATCGCGGTCGGCCTCGCCGATGATCCGGCCGCACGGCATCGCTCGCTCGACGACGTCGCGGCACGGCTCGCCGCGATCCCGCGTCGGCGGACGCAGCTCGCGGCCGTCGCGATCAGCGGCGCGCTCGCGGTCGCCGCCGCCGGCATCGCGTGGACCGCGCGCGGTGGTGCCGCGAGCTGCGGCGATGGCCGCGCGGAGCTCGCCGCGATCTGGAACGCCGATCGCGCGCGCCAGCTCGAGGCGAGCTTCGTCGCGACCGGCCATCCCGCAGCACGCGAGGTCGCCGCACGGGTCACGCGTGCACTCGACGACTACGGCGCGAAGTGGCGCACCGCGCGGCTCGCCGCGTGCGAGGCGACGCGGACCGGCGAGCAGTCGGCCGACCTGCTCGATCGCCGGATGTACTGCCTCGATCGCCGGCACAGCACGCTGCGCGAGGTCGTCGGTGTGCTGTCGACGCTCGATCGCGCCGGCCTCGATCGCGCGCTGCAGACGACGCGCGCGCTGCCGGACGTCGAGCCGTGCGCGGATCGCGCCGAGCTGCTCGACCGCGCGCCACCGCCGGCCGATCCGGCGAAGCGCGCCGAGATCGACGCGATCGCCGCCGAGCTCGACCGCGCCGACGCCGAGGAGGCCGCCGGCGACTACCGCGCTTCTCGTGCGCGCTACCAGGCCACGGCGGAGCGCGCCGCACGCACGGGCTACGCGCCGCTCGAGACCGAGGCGTACACGTCGCTCGGGCTCAGCCTGTTCATCGCCGGCGATCTGCGCGCGAGCGATGCCGCGATCTCGAAGGCGATCGACGCCGCGTCGCGCAGCGGCGACGATCAGGCGATCGCGCGCGGGCTGATCACGCTCGTCGGCGTGCTCGGGCTCAAGGCCGCGCAGGTTGGCGAGGTCGACCGCCTGATGACGCTCGCCGACGCCGCGATCGTGCGTGCCGGCGATGCGCCCGCGCTGCGCACGCGGTTCCATCGCTCGGCGGCGATCGTGTACCAGGTGCGCGAGGATCGCGCGCGCGCGGCGGATCACTGGTATCGCGCGCTCGCGGCGCGGCGCCAGCTGCCCGGCGATCAGCGCCTCGCGGTCGCCGACCTCCAGCTCAACATCGCGCAGTTCGAGATCTCGCGCGGCGATCCGCGCAAGGGCCTCGAGCTGCTCGCCGCCGCGCGCGCCGCGTACGCGAGCCAGCTCAGCCCCGCCGCCGCCGCGATGGACGATCTGCTCGCCTGCAACGCGCACAAGCAGCTCGGCGAGCTCGCGACCGCGCGCGCCGAGTGCGAGCGCTCGCTCGCGACGCTGCGCACGCTGATGGGCGACGCGTACCCCGACGTCGGCAACGCGGAGCTCAGCCTCGCCGAGGTGCTGTGGCAGCTCGGCGAGCGCGCGGCCGCGATCACCCACTACCAGCGCGGCGCGCAGATCACCGAGCACGCGTTCGGCCGCCCGCACCCGAACACGACCTACGCGCGCCAGAAGCTCGGGCGTGCGCTGCTCGATGCCGATCGGCCCGACGAGGCCGGGCCCGTGATCGTCGAGACCGCCGCCGACGCACGCGCGCTGTACGGAGCCGATCATCCGCGCACGCTGACGCTCGACCGCGACGTCGCCGATCTGACGCTCGCGCGCGGCAAGCTCGCCGAGGGTACGCAGCAGCTCGCGGCGGTCGTCGAGCGGGTCGCGAAGGCGCGCGGGGAGGTCCACCTCGACACCGCCGTGATCCGCCACCGTTACGCCGAGGTGCTCGGGTTCGTCGGGCGCTACGCCGAGGCACGCGATCAGATGGTGCGCGTGCTCGCGATCCGCGAGCAGCTGGTCGCTCCGACGAGCTGGATCATCGGCGACACGCTCGCCCTGCTCGGCGGGCTGCGCGTCCAGACCGGCGACCTCGCGGGCGGCATCGCCGATCTGCGGCGCGCATTGCCGCTGCTCGAGTCACGCGCGGCGAGCAAGAGCGCGGTCGCCGGCCTGCACAATAGCCTCGGCGAGGCGTACCGGATGTCCGGCAAGCTCGCCGAGGCGGCAACCGAATACGAGCGCGCGCGCGTGCTCCACGTCGAGCTGCACGGGCCCGACGACGCCGAGATCGCGGTCGCGATCTTCAACCTCGGCGAGGTCGCACTCGCCGCACATCGCCCCGCGGACGCGCTGGCGCGGTACGACGAGGCGCTCGCGATGTGGGAGCGCGTCCACGCGAGCCCGGTCGTGTTCGGCCACGGGCTCACCGGCCGCGGCGAGGCCCTGGTCGCGCTCGGCAAGCCGCGCGAGGCGATCGCGCCGCTCGAGCGCGCGCTCGCGATCCGCACGCAGCTCGGCGAGCCCGGCACGCTCGCGCAGACCGAGGTCGCGCTGGCCCGCGCGTATCGCGCGATCGGAGATGGCAAGCGCGCGCGCACGCTCGAGGCGTCCGCCCGCGCTCACCGCGCCTCTCACTGATCCGCGGTGCGGACCGAGAACGCGCCGGCCTGGTAGCCGTGCACGCCGACGTACAGCGTGCCGTTGCTCGTCGGCGTGTACGTGATCGTCTCGCTGCCCGACGACGTGAACGCGCGCATCAGGTACGCGTCGGTCGTCGGCGCGCCGCCCATCTGGATGTAGAGGTCGACATCGACCGTCGAGGTCGTGCGCGCGACGATCTTGCGGCCGGCGACCACGTCGACGGTGAAGATCTTCATCTCGCCCTGCGCGACGCTGCCGGTCGTGTTGATGTGCGTGATCGTCGCCGGCGGCGGAGGCGGAGGCGGCGTCGTGCCCGAG
This sequence comes from Kofleriaceae bacterium, assembly GCA_035715365.1. Lineage (GTDB taxonomy): Bacteria > Myxococcota_A > Polyangia > Haliangiales > Haliangiaceae > JABFXX01. The sequence continues at coordinate 57,551 of DASTLB010000021.1, forward strand.
CCCTCGGTGTACGTGATCTTCAGCTGGTAGTTGCTCGTCGTCGCGTAGCCGTTGACCGCGACGTAGATCTTCGCCGGGCCGAGCACCGTGCACTGCTCCGCCGAGCCATCGCGATACGGCCGGCAGTCGTACGCGGCCGCGGTCGGCGCGGCTTCCTTGCGGACGTAGAGGTCGGCGTCCCCGTCGCCGGTCAGCACCGCGGTCAGGTTCGCGCCCGCCGCGACGTTGAACGGCCCGTACTGCTTCCACTCCGCCTTCGCGAGCGTCGCCGCGTCGTTGACCGTCTTCACCGCACCGCCGCCACCGCCGCTACCGTCCTGCATCGACAGGTCGTAGATCAGCTTGACGTTCGCGTACGTGATCTTGCCGCCGGCGACCGACGGCGCGCTCGCGCGGATCGGCAGCCACACGAAGTCCGGGTGCTGGCGCTTCGACGTCCCGATCCACTCGCCGCCGATGATCTTGCCGGCCGCGTCGAGCTCGAGGATGTAATCGTAGTTGTCCTGGTGCGTGTAGCGGTCGATCGTCGACCCGAGGTTGCCGTCCTGCGACGCCGCCGACTCCGAGATGTAATCGACGTCCATGTGCGTCTTCATCAGCTTCGCCGCGTTCGCGTTGAACACGTAATTCGTCGGGATCGAGCCGCCGCTCGTGATCTTCAGCGTGAACGTCGCGCCCGCGGTGCCGTACGCGTTGACCGCGACGAACGCCTGGCTCGCACCGGCCGGCACCGTCAGGTTGCACGTCTCGGCGGCGCCGGTCTCGTACGGCCGGCAGTCGTAGCTCGCGGTCGTCGGCTGCGCGCCGAACTTGACGTAGAGATCCGGATCGCCGCTACCGCTCATCACGATCGTCAGCGTCGAGCCCGCGGTCACCGCGACCGCGCCGACCTGCGTCGTCGCGCCGGCCGCGACGGTGCCGGTCTTCTCGGACGTCGTGCCACCCTCGGGCGGGACGCCGACGAGCCGGTTCGCCTCGAGCGCCGACACCTCGGTCATCGCCGTGATCCGGTAGCCGCGCAGCGGCTGGTTCCAGACCTCGCCGTCCCACGTCCGGTCGTAGACGAACGACTCGCCCTGCTTGCCGAGGTAGTTCGTCATCAGCACGTGGAACGTGCCGGGGTTCGTGTCCTTGCAGTTCGACGTCGCGCCGGTCGGCCGGCCGTACTTGTCGAAGTTGATCTCGTTCTGCGCGTCCAGCGCGTCGCAGCGCAGCGACACGAACCGGGTCTCGGTGCGATCGTGGACGAGCGTCAGCAGCGCCTTGATGTCCTGGACCTTGAAGTCGACGCCGTTGTACGTCACCGCGTGCTTCGGCTCCGGCAGCAGGATCGCGGCCGGCGACCACGCGTGGCAGATGCCCCACCACGTCGGGATGCAGCGACCGCTCGTCTGGCCCTCGCGCTTCGCGCACGCCTCGCCGAGCGTGCTGTTGCACTGGCTGTTCGTCGTGCACGCGGTCCGCGTCGACTGCGCATCGATGCCGTGGTTGCGCGAGACCGCATCCTCGACGCCGGTGACGCCGAACGCGCGGCCGTACTTCGTCGACGGCGACTCGCTCGTCGAGCCCGCCCACCGCTTGTTGATGCTGTCCTCGTAGACCGGCCAGTAGTTGCCGGCCCACGGGATGTTGCGCGCTTCACCGGTCATCGGCAGCGCGGCCGCGGTGTACTCGAGGTTGCCGTTGAACAGCGCCGGGTTGTCGGATGCGCCCCACGCCTCCGCCTTGCCCTCGACGCCGCCCTTGACGTCGCTCTCGTCCGGCTTGCCATCGTCCGCCTGATCCATGCATCCGGCGGCCAGGCACATCCCCAGTGCGGCCACCCACGTCATCGTCATCGTCTTCATGTGAACTTGTTGCTCGCGTGTTAAGTCGGCGCGCGCGGGAGCACGTTCCGTGCCGCGGGTGGCGCACGTCGGAACGACGAGATCACGCGTGTCCGGACGCGACGTTGCTGCATTCGTCGACGCCTGTCCGGCGACGGGTGGCAAGTCCGGTAGCCGGTTCGCGATGCGTCGACGTCTCGTGTCCGGCGGCGCGACGGTAGCGCGCGCGAGCCAGCTCACGGTCGTTGCGTCAGCGCCAGTAGCTGCGCAGCGAGCTGTCGTTCGTGTCGCTCGGCAACAGCGGCGACCCGACGACGATCAACCGGAAGTCATCGCGCAGCGCGGTCGCGCGGACCATGTCGGTTGCGGTGTCGCGCACGATGCCGGCGTCGCCGAACCCGGGATCCGGGTTGCCGGCGGCATCGAGGTGCACGATCGACAGCCGGGCGACCTCGCCGAAGTTGTCCGCCTCGAGGCCGATGCCGTAGATCGAGCCGTCCGCCGCGACCTCGACGCGCTGGACCGCGTCCATCGTCGTCGTCGCGGGCTCCGCGTAGTACCCGGTGCCACCGGCGAACCCCGGATCGAGCTGGCCGTCCGCCGTGTAGCGCCAGATCCCGAGGTCGGCGGTCGCGAACGACTGCCGCACGGCGCCGGCGACGACGAGCTGCCGCCGATCCGGCGACACGAGCGCGTTGCCGGCCGCGAAGCTCTCGGGCGTCGGCAGCACCGCGACGCCGGCGTCGCCGAACGCCGGATCGAGCTGGCCGTCGACGCCGAGCCGGCGCAGCACCGCGCGCGGGATCTCGAACTCGGCGCCCGACGACACCGAGCCGAGCACCACGACGCGACCGTCCTCCTGGACCGCGACGCCGCTGATCGTGTCGAACCGGATCGTGTCGACGAGCGCGAGGCCGTCGCTGCCGAACGTGGCGTCGCGCGTGCCACTCGCGGCCGTGCGCAGCACGAACCCGTCGCTGTTGTCCTGGAAGCTGCGCGTGCCGGCGAGCACGATCCCGCCGTCCGGGGCGAGCGCGAGCGCGGACAGCGAAAGGCTCAGCGTCGAGCCGTCGAGCGTGCCGAGCGGCATCGCGGGATCGACCTGGCCGTCGGCGGTGATCCGGACGAGGAACAGGTCACCGTCGGTGCCGTTACTGCCCGAGCCCGCGATCACGATCTTGCCGTCGGGCTGCGCGAGCGCGCGCACGCTGATCCCGGTGGTGAACCCGGCCGCGCCGAGGTCGAAGTACGCCTCGCCGCCGGCACCGAACGTCGGATCGGCGGCGCCGTCGCGGCCGCGCCGGATCACGAGCAGGCCCTCGCGGCCGTTGCGCCGGACCGAGACACCGATCACGAGGCGGTCGTCCTGCGCGATCGCGAACTGCGGCGTCTCGTCCTTGTCCGATGCGACGAACGACTGCACGCCGCCGGTGCCGACCGTCGGATCGAGCGTGCCCGGCCGTCCGATCACCTCGACATCGAGCGGCGCGGTCGCGGTCGCATCGCCCGCGGTCGCGGTGACGTCGAGCGCGAGCCGCGCGAATGCTGCGGCCGGATCGGCGTGGAGCACGAGCTCGCCGGTCGTCGCATCGGCGGCGATCTCGACCGGATCCGCGGTCACGCCGGCGGGCAGGTTCGCGATCGACACCGCGACCGGGCCACTCGCGGCGTTGCGCTCGACCGTGATCGGCGCGACGAGCTGGCCGCCGAGCCGGACGAAGTGCCGGCCATCGGCGTGGACGGCGAGCGCGGGGGGCGCGTCGTCACCGGCGCCAGGATCGTGAACCTCGCCGCACGCAGCGAGCGCGAGCGTCAGAGCGAATCGCTTCATCGAATCTCCTTTGCGAACGCAGCTCGTGGTGCAGCCGCGATGCCGTGCGCAAGCGCGCGATCTCCCTCGCCGCAGCGTCGCGGTCGGCGGATCGTCCAGACGATCTGTCCGGCGAAGGGCTGCTACAGTCCGCGCGTGCCGAACCTCCTCGCCATGTCGTTTGAAGGCGAGCTCGCGCCGTCGTTCACGCTGCGCTGTCTCGACGCAGGGCGCACCCTCCCCGACGGCTGGGGCCTCGGCTACTACCCCGCCGGCGAGCCATCGGCCGCGATCCTGAAGGAGCCCGCGCCGCCGCAGGCGTCGATGCGCAGCCAGCTCGCGCTCGCGTGGGAGCAGGTCGAGTCGAGCCTGTTCGTGCTCCACATCCGCGCCGCGACGTGGGGCGCACTGTCCGATGCGAACACGCAGCCGTTCTCGCGCACGTGGGGCCGGCGCGACTGGCTGATGGCGCACGCCGGCAGCCTCGATCGCAAGCCGACCGAGGTGCCCGGCCCGTTCGAGCCGGTCGGCTCGACGGACACCGAGGCGATCTTCTGCGGGCTCCTCAACCGCTTCATCGAGTATCGCTGGCGCAGCCTCGCCGACATCGATCTCGAGATCATCACCGAGTGGCTCGGCGCACTGAACGAGGTCGGCGAGCTGACGCTGTGCCTGAGCGACGGCCGCGATCTGCTCGTCCACGCCGACCGGCGCGGCCATCCACTGCACCTCGGCGTGCTGTCCCCGCCGTACGACCGGATCGCGTTCGGCGACGACGACCTCGAGATCGATCTCACCCGGCGCGGCGCGAAGAGCCGCAAGGGCGTGATCGTGTGCACCGATCCATTGCAGCCCGGCGACGGCGATGCGACACGCGCGATCGCGTGGCGCCAGCTGCCACCCGGCGCGCTGCTCGTGATCCGCGAAGGCGCGGTCGTGACCGAGCGCCAGACCGGGGGCGAGCTCGAGTCGCCGCGCGCGCATCGCCGGCCCGCCCGCGCCGAGCCGAAGACGTTCGCGGTCACGCATCGCACGGTCTACAAGTACGCGCGGCCCGTCGAGCGCTCGACGCACGTGCTGCGGCTGACGCCGGTCCACGATCGGCTACAGACGGTGCAGTCGCACGAGCTCTCGATCTCGGTGCCGAACGGCGGCCGCGACTACGAGGACGTGTTCGGCAACCGCGTGCGCCGGATCGCGATCGACACGCCGTTCTCCGAGATGGTGATCGAGGCGAAGAGCATCGTGCAGGTGCTCGACGTCGATCCGCTCGGGTTCGGGCCACTGCGCGTGCAGTCGACGATCCCGCTCGTGTGGATGCCGTGGCAGCGTCAGGTGCTCGATCCGTACCTGTTGCCGCCGGAGCTTGCCGAGACGGAGCTCGCCGAGCTTGCCGAGTACGCGATGAGCTTCGTCAAGCGCAACGAGAGCGACCTGCTCGACACGCTGCTCGACATCAACCACACGATCTATCGCGAGTACGCGTACCAGCAGGGCGCGACGACCGTGTTCACGACCGCGTTCGACGTCTACGTCAACCGGCGTGGCGTCTGCCAGGACTTCACGAACCTGTTCATCTGCCTCGCGCGTCTGCTCGGCGTGCCGTCTCGCTACGTGTGCGGCTACATCTACACCGGCCCGAAGCACGACAACCAGCGCCAGGGCGAGGCGTCGCACGCGTGGGTCCAGGTCTACCTGCCGCAGGTCGGCTGGAAGGGCTTCGACCCGACGAACGGGATCCTGACGCAGACCGACCACGTGCGCGTCGCGGTGGGCCGCAACTATCTCGACGCGACGCCGACGAGCGGCACGATCTACGTCGGCGGCGGAGGAGAGACGCTGTCGGTGGAAGTCATCTGCGAGCCGCACGAAGACGACGGCTCGGGCTGACGGCGCGGTTCGCCCGATTGTGTCTGGCGGCGCGATCATGTGACGATCGCCGGCGGTGAGGGCCGCACTCGCGCTCGTGTTCGCGCTCGCGGGCTGTCAGCTCGTGTTCCCGCTCGACGGGCCCGGCGACGGCGGCACGGACCTCGTGCAGGGGCGGTGGCTGCAGGACGTCGCGATCGAGGACGGGTCCGGCATCCCCGGCCTGCAAGAGGTCCCGTTCTCGCCGGACGAGGTGAAGCTGACGGTCGCGTTCGCGGACACGCCCGCGATGCCGATCGACTACAACACCGACGGCACGTTCTCGTTCACGCGGCCGGCCGATGCACGCTACCGGCTCGCACTGTTCCACGGCGGCGATGTCGTCGAGCTCCAGAGCAGTGCCGACACGATCGTGTACTCGACGAAGCGGTTCGGCCGGCTCGACGCGACGATCGTAGATCAGAACACGCCGGTCGCGATCGCCGTCGGCACGACGCCGATCGGCACGCCCGCGATCGCGACGACCGGCGTCTGGATGCGGATCGGCAACGTCGCGGCGCCGGGCACGCTCGACTGGCGGACCACGCAGCCGCGCAACCTGCTCGGCGTCGCGACCGAGGTCAGCCCGGATCGCGATCACGTCTACTATCTCGAGTACGCGCCCGACGGTGCGCTGCGCTCGGATCAGATCGTGCGCTCGCACCTCGTCGAGCCGGTCGCGATCACGAACGGGATCGGCGGATCGATCACGGCCGCGCCGGCGGTCACGTCGCCGAACTGCAGCTTCCAGTTCAAGGCGCCGGCCGCCGACGAGGCAACCCGGATCCTCCCGATCGTGCCGGCCGGCCTGTCGATCAGCGCCGACTGGAACGTCCAGGCGTCGCCGATCGCGAGCGTCGACCCGGCGGGGATCGAGATCGCATCGCAGCACGGCGGCGCGACCGCGGCGACCGATGTGACCGCATCACTCGCGATGTTCTCGCCGTTTCCCGAGACCGAGCTCGTCGCATCGATGTCGACGTTCGCGAAGGTTCCGGTCAAGCATCCCGAGGCACTCGACGCGACCGCGCTGATCGTCGGGACGACGCACTTCGACAAGATCGGCACGACCGGCTCGTGCATGGATACGTCGGTCGGCAACGGCGTCGGGCTCGTCGATCCCGAGTTCGAGCTCGACGACGTGATCGTCAGCGACGGCGACGTGATCACGCGGGGTGCCGTCACCGAGCTCGACTGGGACCCGATCGATGCGACCGCCGACGACGTCTACGACGTCCGGCTCGTCGAGATCACCGCGAGCGGCCCGAGCACGCTGCTGTTCGAGCGCCGCCGCTACCTGACGACGCATGACTCGATCCTGATCGCCGGCGAGGACCTGCTGCCCGGCCGTCGCTACCTCGCGGTCGTCGCCGGGATCCGCGGCATGCCCGCGGCCGGCAGCGGTGACTTCCGGACGCTCGCGTATCCGCTCGGCCAGTCGCTGCAGGTGTCGCCGAGCTTCGCGATCCAGCCGTAGCCTGTGCTATCGCATCCGCCGTGGATGTCCTGAACCTGCACGAGCTCGAGGCGCTCGCACGCGCGCGGTTGCCGAAGCTGGCGTGGGACTACTACTCGTCCGGCGCCGACGACGAGCGCTGCCTCGCGCGCAACCGCGAGGCGTACGACCGGATCGCGCTGCACTATCGCGTGCTCGTCGATGTCGCGACGCGCGACCTCGCGACGACGCTCCTCGGCCAGCGCGTCGCGCTGCCGGTCGCGATCGCGCCGACCGCGTTTCACCGGCTCGCGCATCGCGACGGCGAGCTCGCGAGCGTCCGCGCCGCCGGCGAGGCCGGAGCGCTGTTCGTGCTGTCGACGCTGTCGAACACCGCGGTCGAGGACGTCGTCGCCGCCGCGACCGGCCCGGTGTGGTTCCAGCTCTACGTCTATCGCGACCGCGCCGCGACCGAGGCGCTCGTCCGCCGGGTCGAGGCCGCCGGCTGCCGCGCGCTCGTGCTCACGGTCGACGCGCCGCTGCTCGGTCGCCGCGAGCGCGACGTCCGCAATCAGTTCGCGCTCCCCGCGGGCCTCGGGATCGAGAACATGTTCGCCGCTGGCTATGCGCGTTTGCCGGCGGCGAGTGGCGAGTCCGGGCTCGCGGCGTACTTCGCCGAGCTGCTCGATCCGAGCCTGACGTGGAGCGCGGTCGAGTGGCTGCGCTCGATCACGACGCTGCCGATCGTCGTCAAGGGCATCGTGCGGCCCGACGACGCGTTGCGCGCGGTCGACCACGGCGCCGCGGGCATCGTCGTCTCGAACCATGGCGGCCGCCAGCTCGATGCATCGCCGGCGACGATCGACGTGCTGCCGCGGATCGCCGATGTCGTGTCCGGCCGCGCCGACGTGCTGCTCGACGGCGGGATCCGGCGCGGCACCGACGTGGTCAAGGCGCTCGCGTGCGGCGCGCGCGCGGTGCTCGTCGGCCGGCCGACGCTGTGGGGCCTCGCCGCCGGCGGTCAGGCCGGCGTGCGCGCGATGCTCGAGATCCTGCGCCGCGAGCTCGATCTCGCGTTCGCGCTGTGCGGCTGCTCCGACGTCGCGAGCGTCACGCGCGATCTCGTCGACATGTGATGGGGACGATCACGAGCGCTGGAGCGCCGCGACGAGCCGGTCGGCCTGCGCGTCCTGCTGCTTCGGGTCGCTGCCGCCCATCGAGATCGTCGTCTTGCCGGTCGTGATCGGCTGCTCGATCACCGCGGCCGAGACGATCTCGCCGTCGACGACGAACGCGAGCTTGCGGCCGTGCAGCTGCGTCGTGAGCTTCGCGAGCTGATCGGCGGCATCCGGCGTCAGATCGATCGCGACCTGGATCCGCCCGGTCGCCGCATCCCAGTCCTTGTGCGCCTGCTTGACGATCCGGCCCTCGATCGCCGCGGTGCGCTCGAGCAGGTGCGTACGCCACGTGCCGTCGGGAAGCGCCTCGTAGCCGAGCTCGCGATCGGACGGCATCGCGAGGCTCGGATCGAGCTTCGTGAGCGCGGCGACGTACGCCGCGAGCGTGCGGCGGTCGCGCGCGATCAGATAGCAGTCGACGTAGCGCCGGTCGGTGTCCTTCCACATATCGACGCCGACCTCGATCGCGGGCGGATGCTCGCGCTCGACGTGGTCGCACATCCGCCGGATCAGCGGGGACTCGTTATCGACCGCGACGAGGACGAGGCCGCGTGCCGGCATCGCGACACCGGTCGGTGGCGTGGGACGAGGTGCGGGTGGCTCCGACGCGGTCGAGCACGCGGCGAGCACGCAGACGATCAGAGCGAGGCGACGCATGCCGGGGGCGATACGAACGATTGCCGATCCGGTCAACGAACAGATCGATTACCGTGCTCGACGTGAGCGTGATCAAGGAGATCGAGCTGTTCTATCAGGAAGGAACCTCGGACAAGGTCTACAACGCGACGATCATCAAGGACGGCGACGCCTACACGGTCAAGGTCGCGTGGGGTCGTCGCGGCAGCACGCTCAACCAGGGTGCGAAGGCGGTGAAGGTCGCGCTCGCGGCCGCGCACAAGAAGTTCGACTCGCTCGTCCGCGAGAAGACGAACAAGGGCTACCAGCCGATCACCGCCGAGGTCCAGCCTGCCGCCGTCGCGCCGCCGGTCGGCGAAGGCTCGGGCAGCAAGGCGCCACGTGCCCGCGCGAAGGTCGGCCATGCCGCGCAGCTGTTGACGGCGATCGACGACGACGAGCTCGATCGATTCCTCGCCGACGACGCGATGATCGCGCAGCAGAAGATCGACGGCCAGCGCGTGCTCGCGCACGTCGGCGACGGCGAGGTTCTCGTCACGAACCGCGACGGCCAGAAGACGAAGGTCGACATGCGCGCGTTCGAGGGCCTGTCGTACCTGCCGCACGGCACGGTCGTCGACGGCGAGCTGCTCGACGACGGCTACTGGCTGTTCGACGTGCTGTCGCTCGGCGCCGAGGACGTGCGGTCGCGCGGCTACCTCGAGCGCTGGCAGCTGCTCGACGGCGAGCTCGAGCCCGCGCTCACCGGCGACGTCGGCATCGTGCCGATCGCGAGCGGCAAGGCGGCGAAGCGCGCGCTGCACAATCGGCTGCGCAAGGCGGGCGCCGAGGGCCTCGTGTTCAAGCACCGCGACGCGCCGTACACCGCCGGGCGGCCGTCGTCGGGCGGACCGCAGCGCAAGCACAAGTTCGTCAAGAGCGCCGACGTCGTGATCCTCGAGAACGCGGGCAACGCGTACCTGATGGCGGTCTATGACGGGAAGTTGCTGTTCGAATGCGGCAAGGTGTTCGCCGGCACGACGAACGCGAGCCGCAAGGCGCTCGATGCCGCGCTCGGCCGCGGCGAGCGACCGGTCTGCGAGGTCAAGTACCTCTACGCGACCGACGATCATCAGCTGTTCCAGCCGGTGTTCGTGCGCGCGCGCGACGACAAGGCCGCGAAGCAGTGCGTGCGCACGCAGCTGCTGACGACGTGCCGCCGCGTCGTCGTGTAGCTGTCGCGATGAGCCTTCCGGAGACGCTGAAGGCCGTGGAGCGAGGCGACCTCGCTGCCGCGCTCCGTCATGCGCTCGACGCGTGGCGATGGTCGAAGCACGAGCGGATCGCCGCGCTCGTCGACACGCTGTCTCGGCGCGTCGCGCCGACGCGCGAGCGGCCGACCGGCAAGACGGTCGCCGACAGGCAGCAGCGCTGGCTCGCGATCGCCGCCGAGCGCGAGCCCGCCGACCTCGCGAACCTGCTCGCGACGTTGACCGAGGTCAAGAAGCGCACCGCGCTCGAGCCCCGGCTCGCGGCGATCGCCGGACGGTCCGATCCGCGGATCGCGACCGCGCTCCACGACCTCCTCGAGCATCCGCCGATCCCGGGGCCGGCAGGCGTCGAGACCGTGCGCTCTGCGCTCGGGATGCTGATCGAGATCGGTGACCCGCGCAGCAGCGTGGCGCTCGAGCACATCGCACGCGTCAACGCGACCGGAGGTTACACGGCGACGATCGAGCTGCGGCGCATGTTGCCGGCGACGCTCGCGTCGTTGCGTGGGGCGAGGCAGCCGCTGCTGACGCCGTGGGACGCGAGCGTGGTCGACGCGATCGAGCGGGCGCTCGAGGGCGACAGCGACACATCCACCCGGAGCAGCGCCGCCGCGTTGTATGCCGCGGTCTACGCACGGCCCGACGACGACCAGCGACGCAGCGTGCTCGCCGATGCGTTGCAAGAGCTCGGGGATCCGCGCGGCGAGCTGATCGCGCTCCAGCTCGTACGCGGTCGGGATGACAAGCCGAGTCGACGCGAGCGCGCGCTGCTCAAGCAGCACGCGCGTGCGTGGCTCGGCGAGATCGCGCCGATCGTGGTCCCGAAGAGCGTCGCGTTCGAGCGCGGCTTCCTCGCGAAGTGCGCCGTCACCGCGCGCGGGATCGCCAGTGCCGCGTCGCTGACATCGCGTCCGGAATGGGCCACCGTCGAGGAGCTCGACGTCGAGCGCTGGGACGCCCACCAGATCCAGGCGCTCGCGAACGCGATGCCGGTGCTGCGCGTGCTGCGCGGGATCCAGTGGGGCTACATGATCCCGTCGCACGCACGCCTCGAGGTGGCGGGCGTGCGGTTCCTGGACGCGAAGGATGTCCCGCGGATGCTGGCACTCGAGGTGCCCGCGCTGCGCGAGCTCGCGGTCGAGTGGTGCTACGCGGAGATCGCCAGCTTCGAGCCGTTGTTCGCGTCCGCGCTCGGATCCCGGCTCCGCTCGCTGTGTCTCGAAGGCGTCAAGGACGACAACTGGATCCCGCGACTCGCGGCGTCGACGCTGCCGCGCGCAGGGGTCCGCTACAGTGGCGAGCTGTGGCGACTGTGGTTCGAGGACGATCGGATCACCGCGGAGCACATCGCCTACGACCCTCCCGACGCAGCGGCCGGCGACGAGCTCGCCGCACGACTCGCGCGATGTCCGTCGCCGGAGCGCCGGCACGTCGTGATCGCACGGGCGATCGAACCGACGCCAGAACTCGACAGGGCCCTGCGAGCGTTCGCGTCGCATCGCATGGCCGGGTCGAGCCGAGTCGATTAGCTGCGCGGCAGCGCGAGGTCGACGAGCTCGATCTCGAGCTGGTCGTCGAACCGCACGAATCGCACGAGCTCCATGTCGACGAACAGCGACAGCGCGCGCGGCGGCGGCATCGGCGTCGTCGACGGTCGCGGCGCGGTGTAGATTTGCGCGATCAGATCCGAGCCGCGATCGGCGAGCGCCGGGACGTTCGGATCGGCCTGGGACGTCACGACGTGCCACGCCGGCAGCGCGAGCAGACGCTCGGCGGTCATCGGCGCAGGCACCGGCGCGCGTGGCGGTGGTGGCGGTGCGGGGACCCGCGGCGCGACGGGCACCGGCCGCGGGCGGTAGCGCTGCAGCATCGCGAACAGCGCGACGATCGGCGTGTAGAAGTTGTCCGGGCCCGGCTCGACGACGAGCCCGAGCACGCCGTACATCTGCAGCCGCGGCACGAGCTGGACCGCGACCTCGGGAATCACCGACAGCACCGGGGCGATCCGATCGGGGTGATGCGTCATCTTCGCGTAGCCATCGGCGCGCTCGACGCTCGTGAACGCGAGCACGCAGCGCTGGTTGTAGACGAAGCCGGACGCCGGCAGGATCCCGATCGGCGACGCCGACTTCAGGAAGTGCCAGTGCGACAGCTCGAACCACGCGCGCCACAGCCGGTCGTGCGTGTCGGGGCCGGGAAGCTCGCGCGCGGCACGGCTCAGCGCTGCGAAGTCGGTCACCGCGCTAGCGTGCCACGTCGTCAGAGCGGCCGCGAGCCGAGCACGACCGGACCGCTCCCGCGCGCGAGCGGCAACCGCGCGGGTGTCGACGCGGAAAGTGCCGGCTTGTCGGCCTTGTCGGCGGGCAGGCCGCAGCGCGCGAGCACGAACTCGACGGCACGGACGCGCTCCTGCATCGAGACGCTCTCGATCGGGAGGTAGCTGATCCGGTGTTGCTCGAGCATCAGCTTCACCATGCCGTCGATCCGGAGCACCGAGTCCCACGACACGCCGGCGCGGACACCGTCGTCCTTGAGCAGCGACGGGTGCGGCCGCAGGAAGAACACGACGCCCTCGCTGACCCATCGCATGTACTCGAGGAAGCGGTCGTCGTTCATCATCGCCGCCGCATTCGTGGTGTGCTCCGCGACGTACGCGAGGTTGTCGAACGCGCGGTCCGAGACGAACCGGCCCTCGTGCTGCTGCTCGACGGCGACCTGGCGCTCGAAGATCCGCTCCTGGTACTCGGCGACGAGATCCATGTCGGTGCGCAGGACATCGAGCGAGGTCTCCATCTCGGCGAGCACCGCACGCGCGACCTCGCTGATCATCGGCAGGCCGTAGCGCCGGCTGACGTATCGACACAGCGTGGTCTTTCCGGTCGCGTGGCTGCCGACGAAGTAGATGCGCATCGCCGATCTACCTAGCCCGGCCCTCTGACAGATCCGCCGCGCACGCGCTTGGCACCGATGAAGTACGCGTACTTCGGCAAGGCCGCGAAGCTCGCGTGCGGCTGGATCACGGGCCGACCGTTCTGCTTGGAGAGGTGGATCACGGCGCCGTCGCCGAGGTAGACGCCGACGTGCGCGCCGAACGCTTCGGGCACGTCGTGATAGAGCATCAGGTCGAGTGGCTCGAATTCGGTCACGCGGGCGGTGTACGTGTCGTCGTCCCAGAGCTCGCTCGACCGGAACGGCGGCAGCACGAGCCCGTGGTGACGCAGCAGCGCGTACGCGAACACCTGGCAGTTCGCGCCCGCGGCGAGGTCGTCCGGGTCGCCGACGCCGGGCACGCGGGCGCCGACGTACGCGACGTCGAGGAACCGCTCCGGCACGGCGAGCATGGCCAAGGTCTACCAGCTCGCGACGCTGAGGCGACGCCGCGCCGCATCTTCATAGAGCGCGGCGCGCAGCCAGGCACGCGCGAACGTCGCGCGGTCGATCGGCTTGCGGGCGCCGGTCGCCGAGCGCGCGGCGTCGTGCGCGAGCGCCGCGAGATCGAGAAGGACGTCGGCACCGCCGCGCAGCGCGCGCTCGGTCAGCGTCGCGGCCTCGCGCTCGAGCTCGGCGATCGCGTGCGTCGGCAGCGTGCCCGCACCGCCGAGCACGCAGCGCTCGACGCGCCGGCGTAGCACCGACAGTAGATCGTCCGTCGGCGGCGCCGGCGCGACCTGGATCCTGGGAACATCGCCGAGCGGCGGGATCGACAGCCGGTCGTAGTGGATGTTCGCGCGGCCGTGCCACGCATCGGGGAGCGCGAGCCGCGTCTCGTCGGGCGCGGGTCCGATCGCGAGCAGCTCGAGCTGGCGCGGGCTGCCGACGCGAACGCGACCGATCGCGCGGACGTGGAGGCCCGACGCCTTCGCGAGCACGCCGAGGTTGTCGCGCGCGGCGAGCGTCTTGTGCTCGAGCGCGGTCGTGAACCGCACGAGCACGTCGCCCTGCGCGACCATGCCGACGCCCGCCGGCCCGCCGACGACGATGCCCTCGACGAACGCGAGGTCCCAGCCCGCGGGCCGGAGCTCCTCGGGCTCGCCGTCGCGCGCGGCGATCCGCGCGAGCTGGTCGGCGAGCGGCTCGCGAAACCGCGGCGCGAGGTGCTCGCCGTCCCACCGCGACGGCTCGCTCGCCTTCACCGCCTTGACCTTCTGGCCCGCGCCGAGCCGGCCGTCGGCGGACGCGGTCGCGCCGGAGACGAACAGCCCGGTCCGGCACAGCTCGCGATGCGGCAGCACCGCGTCGCCGATGTTCGCGGCGCCGTCGTAGGCGCCCGCCGCGCGGCCGACATCGCCGGGCGCGACGTCGGCGCGCGTGTAGAGCTGGCCCTTGTCGTCGACGAGGTACGTGATCGCGCCCGCGTAGCCGCTGCGCGCGACGACCGCCTCGGTCAGCACGCCGCGCAGCCGGATGTTGCCGATCGGCTCGTAGTCGCGGCGCGCGCGGCCGACGAGCTCCGGCGCGAGCTCGCCCGCCGCGAGCAGGTGCGCGACCACGAGGCCCTCGCGCAGATCCGCGGTCAGGACCTCGAGCGCGAACTCGGGCTTGTCCGCGCGCAGCTCGCGGATCGAGCGCAGCGCACGGGTCTGCGTCTGCGCGAGCCGGTGCAGCCCGGCGGTCTTGCACGCGTGGATCGCGCGCAGGACCTCGGCCTGCGCGAACGTGCCGGTCGCCTCGGCGCCGGCGCCGAGCACGTCGGCGAGCGCGCGAAACGAGCGCTGCGCGGCCGCGATGGCGTCGGCGGCATTGTCGACGGCAGGCGCGGCGGGCGCCGCCTCGACCTCGACGACCTCGACGGTCGCGGCGGGGGCCGCCGATCCTTCGGCCGGCTCGAGCACCGCGACCACCGCGGCGACGTGCAGGCACTTCGGGCCGAGCAGGCACGAGCAGCCGACCTCGGTGATGATCTCGTCGACGAGCGTGAACCGCACGGTCTCGCCCTTGTCGGTCGTGATCGTGCCGGCGGCCCACGTCCAGCGCTCGGCGATCGTGGGATCGGCGTCGAGCTTCTTGACGAGCCGCGCCGGGATCTGTGCCGTCAGCGTCGCCGCGACGTCGGCGGCGATCTTCGGCCGCTGGGTCGCAGCGCTCATCGGATCTGCTCTCCGATCCAGCGCGCGAGCTCGACGGGCGTCAGCGCCGCGATCGGCATGCCGGCCGCGACGATCTGCTCCGCGATCGGCACCGCGTAGCGGGGCGCGCCGCGATCGTCGAGCGCCGCGAGCCCGAGGCATTTGACACCGGCCTCGACGAGCGAGCGCACCTCGCCGAGCAGGTTCTCGATCGCGAAGCCCTCCTCGAAGTCACTGACGCAGATCACGATCGTGCGCTGCGGAACGGTGACGAGGCTGCGCGCGTAGCGCAGGCCCTTCGCGATGTGCGTGCCGCCGCCGACGTTGACCTCGAGCAGCAGCGCGAGCGGATCCGCGGCGTGCTCGGATAGATCGATCACCTCGGTCGAGAACGTGATGAACCGGACGCCGATCCACGGCACCGCGGACAGGATCGCGGCCATCATCGCGCTGTAGATCACCGACGGCTCCATCGAGCCCGAGACGTCGACGACGAGCACGACGTGCCAGTCCATGTGGCGGCGGCTGCGCGTCTTGAAGAACAGCCGCTCGGGGACGAGCGACACGCGATCGCCTTCGATCTGCGCGCGCGCGAGGTTCGCACCGACGGTGCGGCCGAGGTGGAGCACGCCGGTCTGGCGCCGCGTCGCGCGCGGGCTGATCGCGCCCTGCATCGCCGGGCGCACGCGAACCGCGAGCTCGCGTACGAGCTCGTCGACGACGCGCCGGATGATCGCGCGCAGCCGCCCGAGGTGCGCCTCGCCGAGCCCGCCCTTGAGCGACAGCACCTGCTCGAGCAGCTCGACCGACGGCGAGACCTGATCCGGATCGAGCTCGAGCAGCGCACCGACGCGGCCGCGGACGGCTGCCTTCGCGGCGACCTCCTCGAACACGCTCTCGCCGAACACGTCCTCGATCTCGTCGCGCCACGCGCGGACGGTCGGGAAGCCGTCTTCCTTGCCACCGCCGGCGCCCATCGGCGCGCGCGAGCCCTCGCCGTGCCCGGCGCCATACAGCTCGTCGAGCGCGCGGGCGGCGCGGCGCGCCTGCGGCTGCATCTGCTCGCGCTCGTGGCCGAGGATCATGCGCCAGCGATCGCGCACCGAGATCCCGTGCTCGGGGATCGCGCGCGGCGCGTGGTCTCCCGACGGCGCCGGCTTCGCCGCGACCAGCTCGGGGCGCGGGATCTTCGCGATCGCCTGGCGCCCTGCCCGGTCCGCCTCGGCGGCCGCCGCGAGCAGCTGCGCCGGGATCGCGAGCTCGACGTCGAGCCCCTGGCCACGCGCGTCGCCCTCGCCGAGCCGATCGCCGAGCGCGCGCAGCAGGCGCGCCCGCGACGCGGTCGACAGCGTCTCGAAGCCCTCGCGCAGCGCCGCGACGCGCGGCAGGAAGTCGCCATCGGCGAGCTGCTCGACGCGCTCGACGAGCCCGTCGAGGAACACCGGCGCGGACTCGAACAGCGGGCCGGCGACCGCGATCGCGCCACGCAATCGGTCGGCGAGCGCGCGCCGCGTGTCGAGCGTGACCGCGACATCGAGCCAGCCGCCGATCGTGATCGACAGCGCCTCGGGCGTCCGCGTGCCGATCAGCACCTGGACGACCGCCGCCGCGCCGGCGATCACCGGCGTGCCGGTCGCGACGAGCTGATCGACCGACCATCGCAGCCGGCCCTCGCCGAGGCCGAGATGCTCGGGCCGCTCGAGCACGCGCACCAGCTCGGCGAGCGCGCGCGCGTCGTCGAGCGACTCGCTGCCGGCGAGCCCGAGGATCGATGCGACCGCGATGCTGATCACCACGCCGCGATCGATCGGCGGCGGCTCGAACACGTCTAGCTCCCCTTCGATCGCATCCTCGGCGTCGGTCGGCAGCCCGACGATGTGGCCGGCGACGATCCGGTCGACGAGCGCGATCAGCGCGATCAGCTCCGCGAGCGTCGCCTCGGCGAGCCGTGGCCCGGTCAGCTCGAGGAGCCACTCGCGCACGAGCTCGCCGATCCCGGCCTCGGCCGCGGACTCGGTGAGCGCGACGAGCGCGACCGCGGTCAGCTTGTCGTCGGCGACGAGCTTGCCGTGCTCGGCGCGCAGCGCGCCCATCGCGGCCTGGCGCAGCGTCACGCCGCGCAGCCCGGCGAGCTCGATCACCGCCTCGGTCGACGGGGTGAACAGGAGGCGCCAGCTCGCGGACAGACTCTCGACGCCGCCGATCGCCATCGACTCCTGCTCGGTCGCGTACGGGATGCCGCACGCGCGCATCCGCGACAGCGCGACGTGACGCCGGCGATCGAGCTTGCTGCGCAGCGGATCGAGCCGCAGATCTTCCGGCTCCGTCATGGGCGTCGGCACGCCGCGCGGCAGCCGCAGCTCGTCCATCACCGCGAACACGTGCGGTGCGAGGCCCGAGCGCGGCGTGCCGGGCGCGAGGTGCCCGCGGTGGTGACCGACGAGCACGAGCTCCATCGCGCGCGCGACCACGCGGCCGCGCCCCATCAGCTCGCCGTGCGTCAGCGCGGTCTGCACGCCCTCGACGAGCTCGCGGCGGCCCGGCGTGGCGAGCCCGCGCAGCGACGCGAGCGACTGCGCGACCTCGGCCGCGGCGCGCGCGTCGGCGACGCTCGCCGGCAATCCGCGCTGCCGCACGCCGCGCGTGATCTCGACGAGGCACTGCGCGACGAGCGCGCCGACATCGCCCCGCTCGCGCTGGGTCTGGAACAGCCGCTGCTGCCACGCGGGATCGCGGATGCCGGCGGGATAGCCCGAGCGCTCGTCGAGCAGCTCGAAGCCGTACGGGATCAGCGACGACACGAGGTCGACGCGCTCGCTCGGCGCCTTCGCCGGCCGCTGCCACAGCGTCGGGCGCGGCAGCAGCGCGGCGGCGTGAAACGACCCGATGATCGCCGCGACCCGGGCCCCACCGCGCTTTGCCTTGCTCGCCGGCGGCGACTCCGCCTGCTTCGTCGACGCGCGCGCGGTCTTCGCGGGCGCGGCCGCTCGCGCGACCTTCGCCGACTTCACCGGCGCGGGCTTCGCAGCGGCCTTCTTCGTCGGTTTCTTCGCAGGCCTGTCGTCCTCGACGGGCTCGTCGTCGACGGTGCCGAGCAGCCTACCGATCGCGTCGCGCATGAACGCCTCGCGCGCGAGATCGAGCGGGCTGACGCCGCCGCCGCGAAACGCGTCGATCCGCAGCGCCCAGCCGTAGAGCAGCGCCGCGCGGCGCACGCGCTCGGGATCCGCGAGCGTGCCCGGGCCCTCGACGAGGTGCTCCCAGCTGTCGTCGTGATGCGCCGACAGCCGCGCGTGGATGCCGACGTGGTGCGTCTCCCGATCATGGCCCGCGCGCAGCGCCGATGGCAGATCGATCGCGTGCACCGGCACGCCGTGCTCGCGCGCCCACCGGATCACGACGAGCTCGGGCGAGAAGTCGGCGAACGGATAGAACCCGAGGTCATCGCCCGAGCGCGACACCGCGGCGACCGCGAGCGGCGCGTCGGCCTCGGGGTGGCCGAGCCACTCGATCCACTGCCCGAGATCCTCGGGCAGCTCGAGCGCGATCGCGGTCGGCTGGAACGCGTCGAGCAGCGGCGGCAGCGCGACGGCGCACGCCGGCGAGTGGTGACGGACGCCGAACAGCCACGGCGTCGTCGCGGCCGCGAGCTCGTCGACCGCGTGCGCGGGATCGTCGGCGTCGTCGAGCGCCATCTATGCCTCGAGCACGCGGCGCAGCTCGTGCAGCGACTTCCACAGCCGCGCGTCGCCCTCGGCGCGCCGCTTGACCGTCGCGTCCCAGTACGCGAGCAGCTTGCCGCGATCCTTCGGCTCGTCCTTCATGACGACGCCGAGCAGGTACTCGGGCAAGAGCTTCGCGACGTCGCGATCGCCGGGGAAGTACGTCGCGGCGAGCCCGATCGACGACGCGACCGCGACCGCCTCCGCCGTCGACATCACCGACGTCGGCTTCTCGACCGGCCAGCCCTCGACGCTGCGCCCGAGCCGCAGATCGCGGAACACGGTGACGAGCGCCTCGAGGACCGCATCGTCGACCGCGAGCGGCGCACCGGCCTCGGCGACGATCTGCTTCGCGCGCCGGCGCACGAGCTCGGTCTCGCGCGACAGATCGACGATCGGCGCGATCGTCTCGAAGTTGAACCGGCGCTTCAGGGCGGCCGACATCTCGGACACGCCCTTGTCGCGCAGGTTCGCGGTCGCGATCACGTTGAACCCGCGCTGCGCCGGCTCGAGCTGGCCGAGCTCGGGGACGCTGAGCCGGCGATCCGACAGGATCGACACCAGCGCGTCCTGCACCTCGGGCAGGCAGCGCGTGATCTCCTCGACGCGCGCGATCCCGCCGCGCCGCATCGCGGTCAGCACCGGCGACGGCACGAGCGCCTCGGGGATCGGGCCCTTCGCGATCAGCAGCGAGTAGTTCCAGCCGTAGCGAAAGTGCTCCTCGGTCGTGCCGGCGGTGCCCTGCACGGTCAGCGAGCTGTCGCCGCTGATCGCGGCCGCGAGCAGCTCGGACAGCATCGACTTCGCCGTGCCGGGCTCGCCGACGAGCAGCAGGCCGCGCTCGCTCGCGAGCGTCACGACGCAGCGCTCGACGAGCCCGCGATCGCCGACGAACTTCTCGCTGATGATCATCGCCTGGCCGCCGGCCTTGAGCGCCTCGTTCTTCGAGCCGAGGATGAACGTGACGACCGCGCGCGGCGTCAACCGCCAGCTCGGCGGACGCGCGCCCTCGTCCCACTTCGCGAGGAACGCGAGCTCGGCCGCGTAGACCTGCTCGGGCGGCGGCGCCTGGGGACCTTCCGGCTTCGTCTCGGACGCAGTCTTCTTGCTCATCGCTTGACCTCTTCGTAGCGGGGCACGTCACCGGACTCGATGCGCGTCCACGCGCGCTCGTACAGCTGATGGAACGGCGCGAGGACCTGGAACCGCGCGAACCGCGGCGTCGCGGCGCCCTCGGGCGTGCGCGAGCCGTAGAACGCCAGCTTCCACGTCTCCATCGGCGGATGCGGCGACTTCAGCGCTTCCCAGCCGCCGGGCAGGAAGTATCCGCGGCCCGCACGCTCGCGCTTGGCCTCGAGCACGAGCTGCTTGTCGACGAGCTCGTCCTGCGCCGCGCCGAGCTGCATCGGCGTCCAGCCGTTCCAGCGCTGCAGGTTCTTCGCGGTCGGCTCGAGCAGCACGAGGTACTGCAGGTAGAGCGCCGCCCCCTCGCGCGAGAGCCCGTGGTGCTTCGCGAGCTTGTCGACGAGCTTGCTCGCGGAGGCGAGTGGGTTCTGCTCCCAGCCGCCGGCGGGCACCGGCGTCTTGCCGATCCGCGCGACGATCGCGAGCAGCTCGTCGCTGCGCAGGTACGCGAGCAGCTCGTAGGTCTCGCGCCGGTACTCGGGCACCTGCGCGACGAGCTTGTCGACGACGGTGCGCGCCTTGTCGTCGAGCGCCGCCGGGTTGACGAGCAGGCTCGCGTTCGAGCGCTCGCGCGTCACGATCGCGGCGCGCAGCCGGATCGCGCGGTGGCCGTCGTCGAGCCCGGTGATCGGCTCGCCGTCGAGCCCGTCGAGCATCTTGTCGTAGGCGGCCATCGCCTGATCGTCGAGCCACACGCCGCCGGCGTCGAGCCACAGCGCCGGGTTGCGCAGCCGTTCGAGCGCGAGGTCGTACGCGACCGCGGCCTGCGCGCGCAGCGGATGACCGACCGCGAGGTGCTCGTAGAGGAACGGCACGTACTGCGCGACCGTCTTCAGCACGCCCTCCTCGAAGCACACCGGCTTCGGATCGAGCTCGGCCTGACCGACGAACGGCTCCGCCGCGCGAACGCGGATCGCGGTGCCATCCTTGTCGAGCGCGAACGTGCCGTCGACCGTGAGCTCGGGCGCGCCCTTCGCGTTCGCGATCATCGCGAGCGCGAGCGACGGCTGCATCACGAACCGCAGCTCGTTCGCCTCGCTGATCAGCTCGCCCGGGATCGGCGCGCGCGTACCGACCGCGCGGATCCAGGCGGCCGCGAGCGTGGTCGCCGCGCTGCCGTCGAGGATCGCCGCGACGCCGGCACGCCCCGCCTCCTCGATCGCGGCGAACCGCTTCGGCAGCGCGATCGTGTTGAGGCCATCGCGCGCGATCGCCGCCTCGGACGCCTTGAGCCCGAGGATCTCGCGCAGCGCCTTGTCGAGGAAGTTCGCGCCGCGATCGTGGAGCTTCGGGCCGCCGGCCCAGAGCAGCGCGGCCTCGTGCACCGTGAGGCCGGTCGCCTCGGCGAGCGCGCGCGCGATGTCCGGCTTCCACGACGATGCGCCCTGCTCGATCGCCGCCGCGAGCGCGGCGAGGTCCTCGCGCGTCGGGCCGGCCGTGCCGCGCAGCTCGCGCTCGACGGTGAATCCGGGCAGGTACTTGAACGTACCGGCGGGCGCGTACTCGAGGACGTGCACCTCGTCGCCGCTGTAGCCGATCTTGCGCAGCGCGTACGCGTTGCCGTCGTGCCAGCGCAGCTCGAACGGCTTGAGCGTCTCGTCGTCGTCGTCGAGCTCGTGCTTCGTGCCGTGGACGACGAGCGTGCGCAGCTGTGCGGGTGGCGGCAGGCTCTGCAGCTGCTCGAGCAGCGCGTGCATCCGCTTGCGGTGCTCGGGCGGCGTGCCGATCGCGAGCGCCAGGAACGCGACCGCCCACGGCGCGACCGCGAAGTCGAGCCAGTCGAAGATCGACGGCGGCGCGGTCGTCACGACGCGGTTGCCGCGGTCGTCGGCGGCGAACAGATCCGCGGTGCGCTGGATCTGTGCCCACGCCGAGCCGCCCTGCGTCCATTGCCGCGGCAACCACGCCGCGAACGCCTCCTGCAGGTGATCATCCTCGGGACCGGCGACCGTCGGTGCGATCGCGGCGCCGGGCGCACGCTCGGTCGCGAGCCGATCGCGCTCGGCCTGGTACTCGCGCGCGAGCGCGGCGTAGCCGGCGAGGCCCTGGCGCAGCCGCGGATCGCGGACCTCGGCGAGCACCCCAGGTAGATCCACCGGCACCGCGTCCGCGGTCGCCGTCGCCGGGACCGCCGCGATCAGCGCTCGCGCGTCGTCGTCGGTGAGCGCGCGCAGCCGGCGCGAGCCGCCCGCGTCACGCGTCGCGAGCAGGTGCCAGAACCCGACCGGCAGGACGCCGGCGCTGCCCGCGCAGTAGCGGCGCTCCTTCGCCGCGAGCCTCGCGGTCTCGACGGTTCCGGTCGCGTCGTAGATCGACACGACGATGCCCTCGTTCCACACGCTGTCCTCGACGATCGGCGCGACGTCAGAGCTGTCCGGAAACCGGACGACCGCGAGCGCGTTCGTCGTCGGCGGACCTGCCCACTTCGTGCCATCGATCATCTCGAGCTCGCGGTGGTCGACCGCGTGCACGGTCTTGCCGCGGTAGCGAATGCGCGCGCCGACCATGCCGCCGGAGATCCCGAGCGGCGACGCGGTGACGCCGGCCGGCGCCGGGAACAGCCACGAGCTCGTGTGGATCCGCCACTCCGGCTCGGCGGCGGCCTCGATCCACGACGGCCAGCTCGTGCGGCCGGACTCGCCGCTCGCGGTGACCTCGCGCCACCGGTACTCGCCATCCTTCCACTCGGCCGTCCACGCGGTCGTGCCGTCGTACGCCGACAGCGTGCCGCCGAGCGCGAGCTTGCGATCGCCGGGCCGCATCGCGGTCGTGGTCTCGAGCCACGCGCCGTCGGGCAGCACGACCGAGCGGGCGACGAGCGTCGGCAGCGACCACACGCTCGCCTCGCGCGCCTCCCACAGATCGCTCGGTGCGGTCGACCAGTAGCACTTGACGCGATAGCCCTCCTTCAGCACGACGAGGAACTCGCCGCCGATGAAGCGCACCGTCGCGAGCTCGTGCTTCGCCGGGATCACGAAGTCGTGTGTGCCGAGCCGGCCGGTCGCGGCGATCGCGATCGCGCGCGTCTTGCTCGCGACGATCACCGCGGCCGGTCCGCCGTGCAGCGTCAGGTGCTTGCCGTCGGGATCGAGCTCGCGCGCGACCTCGTCGAGCAGCGGCCAGCCGAATTCGTCGTACAGGCCGGCGCGGATCGAGCGCGCGAGCACCGGCGCGACATCGATCGCGGCGAGCCGCGCGTGCAGGTCCGGCAGCTCGGCGAACGTCTCGGGCTTGACCTTGTTGTGGATCACGAGCAGCGAGCTGTGCAGATCCGGCAGCGCCGCGGCTTCGGCCTTCGCGATCACGCCCTCGAGCCACGTGCGCTTCGCCGCGAGCAAGCCCGCCTTGTTGCGCGACACGGTGTCGAACGGCTCGTCGCCGATCTCGCTCGCGACCGCCGCCGCGAGCAGCGGGCCGTACTTCGGATGCGCCGCCGCGCGCACCGGATCGCGGCCACGCTCGGGATCGGTCGCGTGCTTCGCCCACGTGCCGAGATCGATGTACGGCGCGGCTTCGCCGTGATCGACGGGCACGCCGAGCTCGAGCGCGAGCTCCAGCAGATCGACATCGAGCCGGTTCCACCGCCCGCAGCAGTGGATCGGCTTGCCGTCGGCCGCGAGCTTGCCCGCCATCCGCCGCAGCAGCTCGAACGCGCGCGCGCTGATCTTCGAGCTCCTCCAGTTGCGCGCGAGGTGCGTCGTCAGCTTGTCGAACCACGCGGCACGCCCGCCGTTGCACCGCGCGTCGTCGGGCACGTCGTCGGAGACGAGCGCCGCGCTCGCACCGGTCGCGTCGAGCAGATCGAGCCACGCGTCGTCGAGATCCGCGTTGTACGTCGCGCCGGTCGGGAACAGGTTCAGCAGCGCGCCGCGCGCCGAGCTCGACTGCTTCGCGAGCTCGGTGATCGGCTCGGCGTACGCGCGCCAGAACTCGCCGGCGGCCTTCGCGAGCGCGGGCGACTCGATGATCTCGGCGACGAACGCCGCGTCCTCGGTCTTCGGATCGAGCTTCGCCGCCTTCGCGAGCCGGCCGAGCTCCTTCGCCATCCCGGACCATGGCGGCATGCCGCCGAGCGTGCGCTGCAGGCAGAGCTGGCGAAAGTGCGCGTACGCGACGTCGGGCGCGTGGTGCTCGGCGAGCTCCTTCGCGTACTGCGTCAGCGCCTTCGTCGTCACCGCGCCGGCGAGCGCGAACTCGAGGAAGCCATCGACGCGATGTTGCTCGTCGACGTCGAGCGCGTGCACCGCCTCGGCCTCGCGCGCCTTGCCGAACATCTCGGCCGCGTACTTCGCCGCGCCGTGCTCGATGAACGCGCGCCCGGCCTCCTCGTAGAACGACGGCAGGAAGTGCGGCACGCTCTTGCCGAGCCGCTGCGCGATCTTGTCGATCGCCTCCTTCGCGTGGCCGGGCTTGCTCTTCGCCTTGCGCGCCTGCTTCTTGAACTCCTTGACGACGTCGAGCGCGTAGCGCGCGTTCTTCGGATCGTGGACGAGCGCCCAGCCCGGGAACCCGAGCGGCCGCTTGCGCTCCTTGCCGACCGCGCCGCGATCCTCGCCCGCGCCGAAGCCGAGCGTCGCCATCTCGAGATCGTCGCCGGTCGCGACGCTCTCCGCGGTGAGCCGGATGACCGTGCGGCCGGGCAGCACGCCATGGCGGTACGCGCGCGCGACGACGGTGTCGACCGCGTCGTCCTTGCCGAGCTTCGCGTTCGCCGGGACCATGCCGCCGGCCTTGAGCACTTCCTGCACGTCGCTGCCGATGGTCACGACGACTCCCCTTCCTTCTCGACGACGCGCGCGGCGAAGATCGCCGACGCCATCCGCATGCCCTCGCTGAACGCGACCGGCCCGACCTCGGCGAGCCGGAGCCCGCGCTCGCGGCCGTCGACCCACGACAGCTGGCCGGTGTACGTCTCGGACTCGGGGCCCTCGGCGCCGATCCAGTAGCGCGCCTCGCTGACCGCGCCGGCGTCCCACACCTTGCAGGTCGCGAACCCGCCGCGGACCTTGTAGCCGAGCTGGCGCGCCTTGCCGACCGCGTGCATCAGCATCGCGAACTTGCCGTCCTCGAACTGATCGATCGCCGACGATGTCGATCCCGCGAGCGTCTGCGGCTTCGGGTGAGTCTCGCGATGCAGCTGCGCGATCCCCTGCGCGACCCCGAGCTGGGTCACGAGCTCGCGCCACGCGTCGAGCTCGGGGATCAGGATCGGGTGCGGGATCCCGACGCGCTCGGTGTCGAGCCACGCGGTCTCGCCGTCGAGGTTGACGACGCCGACGCCCTTCTTCGGATCGACGCCGCGAAACAGCCCGGACTGCTCGTGATCGTGGCCGCCGTCCGCGCCGACCGCGACGACGACCGCGTTCTCGAGCGGCCGACGCCAGCTCGGATCTTCCCACACGGCCTCGAGCACCGCGCGCGGCACCGCGAGCGAGCGCAGCATCCATTGCTCGACGGTCGCGATGCACTCGCGATCGTGCTCGACGAGCCAGTCGCGCAGCGCCTCGAGCTGATCCGCGACGTCGCCGTCCTTGATCTCCTTGGGCACCGATGACAGCCGCTTGCCCTTGTCGTTCTTGCAGGCAAGCTTGCCGGCGTCGAGCGTCAGCTGATAGCCCTTGCCGGCGTCGACCCAGCCGAGGCCCGCGTCGTCGACGATCGCGGCGACCGGCTTCGGCGCACCGGCGACCGCCTTCACCGGGCGCTCGAGCTTCGTCGGCTTCTGTGCGCGCCGCGGCGCCGCCGGCTTCGGCTGGTTGCGCGCCGCGGGCAGCTCGAGCTTCGTCGGCTTCGCGCCGCGCGTTCGTGCGGCGGGCTTGGCCGCTGGCTTTGCCTTCGCCTTCGCCGGCTTGCCCTTCGCAGACTTCTTCACCTGGGCCTTCGCCCGCGCCTGGCTCTTCGCCATGAGATTCCCCCGAACGGCGATGTTGTGATCGGCGGCCGACGGCGTTCAAGCGGTCGACGCGAGTTACGCCACTCCCGACGACGCGTGGAACATGTGTTGCAACCCGGTGACCGCATGATGGCCACCTTCGATCCCGAGGAGTCCCAGATCCTGCGCGAGACGCTGCAGAGCGCTCTCAACCAGCTGCGCAACGAGATCGCGCACGCAGACAATCGTGCGTTCCGCGCCGGGTTGCAGGCTCGCGAGCGCGTGGTCGAGCGCGTCATCGCCAAGCTCGTCGAAGAAAACCGGACGTACGTCGGCTGAAGCCGGCACGGTTTGCAGCACGCGCAATCCGACCCGCATCACGTGCGGATCTGCAGGGTCGTGACACTTTCGTGGCCATCTGCGAAAACGACGGAGGCGACTTGGTGGTACGTCGCCTCTCATGACTGCCACGAACCACTACGACGCGATCGTGATCGGCGGAGGCCCCGCCGGTAGCACCGCCGCGCGCACGCTCGTTCGTGCCGGTGCTCGCGTCGCCGTCGTCGATCGCGCCGAGTTTCCGCGCGTCAAGCTGTGCGCCGGCTGGCTATCTCCGGCGATCTGGGACGTGCTCGAGCTCGCGCCCGCCGAGTACGAGCGATCCGGAGCCGGGCTCTGGGAGTGGCACACGTGCCACGTCCACTATCGCGGCCGCCAGCACGCGGTGCCGTGTCACGGCTGGTTCATCCGCCGCTACCAGCTCGATGACTTCCTGCTGAAGCGCAGCGGCGCCGAGCTCCACCTCGGCACGAACGTCAAGCACATCGAGCGCCGCGACGGCGTGTGGCACGTCGGCGAATTGTCGGCGCGCTACCTGATCGGCGCCGGTGGCACGCACTGTCCGGTCGCGCGCGTGCTCGCGCCCGAGCGTCCGAAGCGCGCCGCTGGCGTCCAGGAGCTCGAGCTGCCTGCCGACCCGAACGCGGTCGCGCGCACGCGGATCGGCAACGACGGCGAGCCCGAGCTGCTGCTGTTCGACGACATCGGCGGCTACGGCTGGAACGTGCCGAAGACCGACTGGCTCAACGTCGGTTGCGGCACGCTCGACGCGACCGCCGTGCGCGACGCGTGGGCCGTCACCCACGATCACCTGCGCGCGCTCGGCCATCTGCCCGACGAGGCCGAGGCCCAGCTCGCGCAGCTCAAGGGCCACTCGTACTACCTGTTCGAGCCGGTGCACCTCGACGGCGCGTACCGCGACGACGCGTTGCTCGCCGGTGATTCGCTCGGGCTCGCGCATCCGATCACCGCCGAGGGCATCCTGCCGGCGACGATCTCCGGCCGGCGCGCCGCCGAGGCGATCATCGATCACGCCGCGGCGAGCTACCCGGCGCGGCTGCGCGAGGATCCGGTGCTCGCCGACTACCGCCGCGTCCACGAGCTGATGGGCGCGGTCAAGCGCCTGCGCAACCGGCTGCCGAGCCGCAACGGTACGAAGCAGCCGTCGAACGGAACCGGCCTCGGCGCACGGCTGACGTCGAGGCTCGTCGCGCGCGGCTTTGCATGGATGTTCTCCGGCGCGAAGGTACCCGGCCGGCGGATGCTTGATCGTGCACTGCACGGGAAGGGACTCTGATGGCGACCACGATGGCGAGTGCAACGCAGAAGCTGCTGACCAGTCTCGACCCGCGCAAGGCAGGCGAGCTATGTCGCGAGCTGCTCGCGGCGGCCGACGTGCAGGTCAATGGCGACCGGCCGTGGGACGTCCAGATCCACGACGAACGCGTGTGGAGCCGGATCCTGCGCGACGGCACGCTCGGCGCCGGCGAGAGCTACGTCGAGGGCTGGTGGGATACGCCGGCGCTCGATCAGTTCATCGATCGCGTGCAGCGCGTCCGGCTCGCGGACACGCTGCGCGACAACTGGATGGTGATCCCGCACGTGCTGCGCGCGCGCGTGCTGAACCTCCAGGGCATGCGCCGCACCGCGGACAACGCGCAGCGCCACTACGACATCGGCAACGACCTCTACGAGGCGATGCTCGACGCGCGCATGCAGTACACGTGCGCGCTGTACGACGGCCAGGCGAAGACGCTCGAGCAGGCGCAAGAGGACAAGCTCGAGCTCGTGTGTCGCAAGGTCGGGCTCCAGAAGGGCATGCGCGTGCTCGAGCTCGGCTGCGGCTGGGGCGGGTTCGCGAAGTACGCGGCGGAGCGCCACGGCGTCAGCGTCGTCGGCTACAACGTCTCCGAGGAGCAGGTGAAGTGGGCGCGCGAGCGCTGCGCGAACCTGCCGATCGAGATCCGGCTCGACGACTACCGCAAGGCGACTGGCCAGTTCGACGCCGTGGTGTCGATCGGCCTCATGGAGCACGTCGGACCGAAGAACTACCGCGCGTACTTCGAGCTCGTCGACAAGTGCCTCGCGCCGAACGGCGTCGGGTTCGTCCACACGATCGCGGGCAATCGCGCGCGGCCGCACATCGATCCGTGGTTCGACAAGTACATCTTCCCGAACGCGGTGCTGCCGACGCTCGCGCAGCTCGTCACCGCGATGGAAGGCGTGTTCATCCCCGAGGACGTCCACAACATCGGCGAGGACTACGATCCGACGCTGATGGAGTGGTGGCACCGGTTCGACGCCGCGTGGCCGAAGCTGCGCGCGCGCTACGGCGACGCGTTCTACCGCATGTGGAAGTTCTATCTGCTCGCGAGCGCGGGCTCGTTCCGGTCGCGCAGCCAGCAGCTGTTCCAGCTCGTGTTCACGCGGCGCGGAACGGCGGCTCCGAAGGGCCGGCGCGGCTGAGCCCGGATCGAACGCAAAGCCGCTGAGCACGGATCGAACGCAAAGCCGCTGAGCACGGATTATCGCAAAGAGGCAAAGCCGCTAAGCCCGCAAAGGATCTCTCGGAACACCCTCGCGATCTCGAGCCAACCCGGACGCGAACGCGTACGTTGGGCCTCGACTGGCCGAACGTTGCGCTCTGCTCGAGCTCAGCGCGAGTGAGCGTGGGGTTGAGCTTGGGCTTGAGCGCGAGCTCGAACGTGGTCGTTCTCGACGAGCGTTGGCTCGAGATCGGGAGGGTTGCCTTGCAGGATCCTTTGCGGGCTCAGCGGCTTTGCCTCTTTGCGACCATCGGGGCTCAGCGGCTCTGCGTTCCGCTGCACGGCGCCGCTTTTGCAGCAACTGTGAGCCGGCTGACGCGGGTGACGCCGCGTTCATCACGCTGACGCGCGCGGCCGAAATTGCTGCTTTGCAATCGGCCGCGATCGCATACAGGATTCGCGCGTCGTCATGACTGACCTCGTGGATGCGTTCGTCGAAGCGGCTGCGGCCGAAGCGCGCTCGCTCGATCGCGAGCTCGTCGGTCGCGCGCTCACCGAGGCGCTCGCCACCGCGCGATCGCGCTGGCCGGGCGTCGCGATCGACGATCGCGATGTCGCGAGCGAGCTCGGGCGGCGGTGGACGGCAGGCGGCCCGCCGGTGCCGCCGTTTGCCGCCGAGCTGGTGCTCGCGCGCGCGTGCCTGCGCGGCGATGCCGCGGCGGTGCGCGTGTTCCACCGCGAGATGTTCGATCGCGTCGAGCGCGTGCTCGGCAAGCTCGGGCTGTCGGCCGCGGACGCCGACGACATCAAGCAGGACGTCCGCGCGAAGCTGCTGACGTCCGACGGCGGCGAGCCGAAGCTCGCGCTCTATCACGGCACCGGGCCGCTCGCGCAGTGGGTCGCGTCGGTCGCCGGCCGCGAGGCGCTGATGCTGCTGCGCAAGCGCAAGCCGCTGCTCGGCAAGGAAGAGTCGCTCGGCGACGACGAGCTGATGGACGCGGCCGACGATCCGGCGCTCAACGCGCTGAAGACGCGCCACAGCGCCGAGTTCAAGGGCGCGTTCCAGGCCGCGGTCGCCGAGCTCGAGCCGCGCGATCGCGCGATCCTGCGCGCGCTGATCGTCGACAACCGCACGATCAACGAGATCGCAGCGGTCTATGGCATCCATCGCGTCACCGCGTCGCGCCGGGTGTCCGAGCTGCGCCACGCGCTGCTGCAGGGCACGCGCAAGCGCCTGCGCGAGCGGCTCGCGCTCGACGAGCCGAGCCTCGACAGCGCGATCCGCCTGATCGATTCGAACCTCGATCTCAGCCTGTTCCGCCTGCTCGCCGACGCTGCCTGACCGGCGCGAGAAACTTCGCTACACGCCCACACCCGTCTGCATCTCCGAGGCGAACACCTTCAGGAGACTGCAACGGATGTCGCTGACCACTCATGTCCTTGTCGCTATCACCACGCTGTCGCTCGCTGCTTGTGCCGCCGAGTCGGATCCCGATCCGATCGATCCGGGCTCGATGCTCGCGATCCAGAACGACTCGAGCTTCACGTTCGTCGAGATCAACCTCGCTCCGATCGACTCGACGACGTTCGGTCCCGATCTGCTCGGCGCGAACGTCCTCGATCCCGGCGAGCGGCTCGAGATCTCCGACATCGACTGCGACACGTACGACATCCGCGTCGTCGACGAGACCAACGCGATGTGCATCCTCAGCGCGGTCGATCTCTGCCTCGACAACGCGGTCTGGCACATCGATGACACGGAGCTGGCGATCTGCTCGTTCTGAGCGCGAGGGCCTCGTGATCTGCCCTGACGAGATCGAGCTCGCGCAGTTCGTCGCGCGCCTGCTCGACGACGACCGCGTGCGCGCACTCGAGGATCACTTCGACCTCTGCCGCGATTGCCGGCGGCTCGTCTACGCGCTGGCAACCCCGCTCGCGATCGTGCCGGAGCACGTCGCATGAAGCTCGCGCTCGCGCTGCTCGTGCTCGCCGGCTGCGGTTATCGCGCGAGCTTCGACAACTGCAGCGTGCGGTGCGCCGACGGCGTGTGCCCGGGCGGCTACGCGTGCAACGCCGAGGGCTATTGCCAGCTCGACGGCACGACGAGCTGCGCGATGAATCCCGGCGACGATGCGCTGCCGCTCGACGCGTTCGATCCGGCGTGCGTCGACGTCGTGTGCGACGAGGAGCGCGCGCCCGCGTGCATCGCCGGCGACACCCTGCGGACGTTCGCGCATCCGGGCACGTGCAGCGCCGGCACGTGCAGCTATCCGTCCGTCGACGAGTTGTGCGCGGGGAGCTGCGCGAACGCGCGCTGCACCGGGCGCTGGATCGCGATGGTCGAGCAGAACGCGCCGGCCGGGCGGTTCGGCCACACGGCGGTGTGGACCGGCGACGCGATGATCGTGTGGGGCGGCGCGGGCTCGTCGACCGGCAGCTTCGGCGACGGCGCGCGCTACGATGCGGCGACCGGCGTGTGGACCGCGATCTCGGATCAGGGCGCCCCGTCGCCGCGCCGCGACCACAGCGCGGTGTGGACCGGCAGCGAGATGATCGTGTTCGGCGGCGCGCCGATCACGCAGGGCACACCGTTCGGCGACGGCGCGATCTACCGCCCGGCCACCGATTCGTGGCGGCCGCTGCCGACGACCGGCGCGCCGAGCCCGCGGTTCGCGCACTCCGCGGTGTGGACCGGCAAGGAGATGATCGTGTGGGGCGGCGGCACCGCGTCGACCTCGAGCCTCGCCGATGGCGCCGCGTACAACCCGGCGACCGAGACGTGGCGCACGCTCGCGGCCGCGAACGCGCCATCGCCGCGCCGCGATCACGTCGCGGTGTGGACCGGCACCGAGATGATCGTGTGGGGCGGCTCGACGATCTACGCCGGCGGCAGCGTGTTCGGCGATGCGGCCGCGTACGACCCGGTGCTCGATCGCTGGACGCCGTCTGCGACGACGAATGCTCCGAGCCCGCGGTTCCAGCACGCGGCCGTGTGGACCGGCAGCGAGTTGCTGCTGTGGGGCGGCGCGGTGTCGAGCACGGGCACGCTCGGCGACGGGGCGCGGCTCGGCCTGGGGACCGCGAGCTGGGACGCGCTGCCGACGACGAACCAGCCCTCGCCACGCCGCGACTTCACCGCGGTGTGGACCGGCCGCGAGATGCTGCTGTGGGGTGGCTCGACGATCGTCGACGGGGGCTCGGTGTTCGGCAGCGGTGTGATCCTGCAGGTGTTCCGATGACCGCGTGCCCCGACGAGGCGAAGATCTCCGACTTCGTGTCGCGCACGCTGGCGACCGTCGCGGCGGCGCAGATCGAGGCGCACCTCGCCGATTGCGATGACTGCCGCGATCTCGTGTTCGCGCTCGCGAGCAGCGCCGACGATGCTGCCGAGCCTTCGACCGTCGAGCGCGCGGGCCGGTTCGAGCTGCGCGACGTGATCGGCCGCGGCGCGATGGGCGTCGTCTACCGCGCGCACGATCCCGAGCTCGATCGGATGGTCGCGGTCAAGCTGCGGCAGCGCCGCGCGACGCTCGACCACGACGCCGACGATCGGCTGCGCCGCGAGGCCCAGGCACTGGCGCGGCTCGCGCACGGCAACGTCGTCACGGTGTACGAGACCGGTCGCCAGGGCGATGCGACGTACGTCGCGATGGAGCTCGTCGACGGCGTCACGCTCGACGACTGGCTGAAGACGCCGCGCAGCCAGCGCCAGATCCTCGACGTGATGCTCGGCGCCGGGCGCGGGCTCGCGGCCGCGCACGCGGTCGGGCTGATCCATCGCGACTTCAAGCCGCGCAACGTGATCGTGTCGGCGGCCGGCGTCGCGAAGGTCGGCGACTTCGGGCTCGTCCGCGCGCGCGCGGAGGCCGGCGACACGACGACGCCGCCGAGCGAGCTCGAGCTGACGCTCAGCGTGTCCGGCGCGCTGATCGGCACGCCGGCGTACATGGCGCCCGAGCAGCTACGCGGCGAGCTCGCGACCGAGGCGAGCGATCAGTTCAGCTACTGCGTCACGCTGTACGAGGCGCTGTGCGGCGCGCGGCCGTTCGCGCCGGCGTCGACGACGCTCGCCGAGCTCGTCGCGGCGATGCAGCGCGGCGTGACCTTTCCGTCGCGGCTGCCGCGCCACGTCCGGCGCGTGCTCGAGCGCGGGCTCGCGATCGATCCGGCGCGACGGTTTCCGTCGATGGCGGCGCTGCTCGCCGTGCTCGGCCGCCGGCGCGACGCGCGCGTGTGGATCGCGGCCGCGGCGACGACGGTCGCGCTCGCGGCGACCGGCGTCGCGTGGTCGATGCGCGATCACACCGAGCCGTGCAGTGGCGTCGAGCGCGAGCTCGCCGGGATCTGGGACGACGCGCGCCGCCAGGCGATGACCGCGGCGTTTCACGCGACGAACCTCGCGTATGCCGACGACGTCGCGACGAAGACGCGCGCGCTGCTCGACCGCCGCGCCGGCGCGTGGATCGCGGCGCAGCGCGACGCGTGCGAGGCCGTCCACGTCCGCGAGGTCCAGACCGAGGCGATGCTCGAGCTGCGCACGTCGTGCCTCGCCGAGCGCCGCGCCGAGCTGCGCGCGGTCACCGATCTGCTCGTGCGCGCCGATGCCGACGCGGTTCCCCACGCGATCGATGCCGTGACCGCGCTCGAGGGGCTCGAGCAGTGCGCCGATCTCCCGGCGCTCCAGCAGGTCGTGCGGCCGCCGGCCGACGTCGTGCGCCGCGGCCAGGTCGAGGTCCAGCGTGCCGAGCTCGCGCGCGCGCGTGCGCTGCTCGGGCTCGCGCGTGCCGATCAGGCGGTCGCGCGCGTCCAGCCGCTCGTCGACGCGACGCGCGCGCTCGGCTACGCGCCGCTGCACGCGGACGCGCTGACGGCGTACGGCGAGGCGCTGCACGATGTCGGGCGCGATCAGGACGCGACCCGCGTGCTGCGCGAGGCGATCGCGGCCGCGGATCGCGGCGGCGATGATCGCGCGCGCATCGAGGCGTGGGACCGCCTGATCATCGTGCTGTTCTACACGCGGCGCCTCACCGAGCTCGCGGACGCGCTCCAGCAGGCGCACGCGGTGCTCGAGCGCATCCCGTACGACGCCGAGCTCCACCAGCGGTTCGCGCTGCGCGACGCGATGGCGCTCGTCGCCTGTGGCAAGGCCGCCGAGGCGATCCCGAAGTACCGCGCGCTGATCGCCGAGCACGAGCGCGCCGGGCGGCCCGAGGACGCCGCGCTCGCCGAGATCTACACGATGCTCGGCGACGCGCTCGCGCGCACCGATCACCAGGCCGAGGGCGGCGAGATGCTGCAGAAGGCGCAGCAGATCCTGTCGCACGTCTACGGCGCCTCGCGCACCGACTCGATCGAGGCGCGCTCGAACGAGCTCCAGGCGAACATCTTCCAGGCGATGCTGCTGCTCGATCAGAAGAAGCCTGCCGAGGCGCTCGCGCTCGTCGAGCCCGCGGCGGCACAGCTCGCGCAGCTGCACGGCCCCGACCACGAGTCGGTCGGCATGGCGCAGCACGTGCTCGGCATGACCTATCACGCGCTCGGCCGCGACGACGAGGCGCGTGCTGCGCACGAGCGCGCGCTCGCGATCCATCGCGTCGTGCACGGCGACGACCACATGAAGATCGCCGCCTCGTACATGGAGCTCGGGATCCTCGAGTACGACGCGCACAACTACGATCTCGCCGCGGGGTGGTTCGATCGCGCGTATCCGATCTTCGCGAAGTCGCGCGGCGCCGACTCGATGCAGGCCGCGGCAATGGATCTGTGGGCGGCGCGCTGCCTGATCGCGGCCGGCCAGCTCGACGCCGCCGCCGCACGCGTCGCGCGCACCCGCGCGCTGCCGAACGAGTTCGGCAAGAGCCCGGCGGTGCTCGCGCTCGACGGCGAGATCCTGATCGCGCGCGGCCTGTCATTGTCCGGAGGTGCCGCAGGGCCGGACGCTGGCGCCTCCGGCCGCACGGCGCAGGGCATGGCGATGCTCGAGCGCGCGTTCGCGATCCCGTCGAAGGGCGACTGGATCGGCCATGCCCAGCTCGTGATGGCACGCGCGCTCGACCGCTCGGGCCGCCGTCGCGACGCGATCGCGTACGCCGAGCGCTCGGTCGCGACGCTCACCAAACGCGGCGAGCGCGCGCAGGCCGCCGAGGCGCGGGAGTACCTGGCGTCGCTGCAGAAATAAGTGTGTTAACGGTTCGCGCGCGGCGCCGTCCTCGGCTCCATGCAGCGCACGAAGCTTGCCCGCACCCTGCTCGTCCTCGGCGTCGCCACGCTCCCCGCGTGCGAGCGCGCCGACGAGCTCCACCGCCCGCTCCTCGATCGCCACGCGCGACCGGCGGTCGGCAACCTCGGCCAGACCGGCCGACCGGCTGCGATCCCGGCGCCCCCCGAGCCGATCGCGATGCCGGTCGTCTCGATGCAGCTCCCGGCGACGCCGCCGCCGCGGCCGCGCACCGTGCGGCGGGTGCTCGCGGTGCCGCCGCCGCCTGCGACGGCGTCCACGACGCTCGAGCTGCAGACCGTCGAGCGCCCGCTCGTCAACGAGGTGCGCCGTCCCGCGACCGGCAACATCCCGCGCAAGTGCAGCCCGTGCGGGCGCGAGGTCGTCGAGTGAGGCAGCTCGCGATCGATCTGCTCGGCGGCTGGACCGAGCGCCGCATGCGCCGTCACCGCGAGGTCGACGAGCTGCCATGGGGCACGCTCGACCCGAGCGCGGCGGATCCCGTCGACGTCGCGCTCGTGCGCGCGATGTGGACGAATGGCGTGTTCACCGAGTACGCGAGCGCCGCCGCGTTCAGCCAGCTCGCGACCGCGCTCGTCGAGTGCGGCGCGCCGATCGATCTCACGGCGACGTGCGCCGACATCGTCGTCGACGAGATGACGCACGTCGAGCTCGCCGCGCGCGTCGTCGCCGAGCTCGGCGGCGCGGTGCCGTACGAGATGGATCTCGATCGGATCACCCAGCTCGTCGACGACACCGCCCCACCGTTGTTGCGCGCGGCCGAGCTCGCGATCACGACCTCGTGTGTCGGCGAGAGCCTCAGCCTGCCGGCGCTGCGGTCGTCGCGCTCGCTCGCCGGCGGCGGCCTGCTCCACGCGGTGCTCGACCGGCTCGTCCGTGACGAGGGTCCGCACGCGCAGCTCGGCATCGCGTTCCTCGCCTGGGCCGGCGATCGCCTGACCGCCGCCGATCGCGCACAGCTCGCGGCGATCGCGCTGCGCGCGGTCGCGGTCTACGCGCCGCTCTGGCAGACCTCTCCGGATGCGGACTACCGCGCGCTGATGACGTCCGCGGTGCGCGACAAGATCGACGCGCGGCTCGTCCGCCACGACATCGTGATGGATCGCGCGCGGCTCGCGCAGCTGCTCGGTTAGCAGCGGTCAGCGCGCCACGCTGGCGCGTCTCCGGTTGCATATTACTAGTTAACTAGTAAAATGACACTTGAGATGCCGCTCGAGTTCCAGATCGACTACGACCGCGGCGTACCGGTCTATCGCCAGATCTTCGACGCGATCACCGCCGCGCTCGCGTCCGGAGCGCTCGCCCGCGACGAGCAGCTGCCGACGATCCACGAGCTCGCGAGCCGGCTCGCGATCAACCCGAACACCGTCGCGCGCGCCTACCGCGAGCTCGACCAGGCGGGGTTCATCACGTCGCAGCGCGGGGTCGGCACGTTTCCGTCGGCCGACCGTACGCCGGTGAAGCAAGACAAGGATCGTGTCCTCCGCACGATCTATGACAAGGCCGTGTCGGAGGCCGCCCACCACGGCATCTCGCCCGCCGAGCTGGTCCGGTACTTCCAGAAGGTGAAGCCATGAACGTACGGATGAACGGCATGAACGTGATCGACGCGATCGTCGAGCTCACCAAGGCGAGCTGGCGCGTGCTGCGCCGCCACCCGAGCCTCGCGTGGTTTCCGATCCTGTCGCTCGCGGTCGTGATGACGTTCCTGATCGCGATCTCGCCGATCCTCGATCCCGGCGACGGCGACGGCGGCGAGGTCTCGATGCTCGTGATCTTCGGCATCACGCTGTGCATGCACGCGATCCAGGTGTTCTTCACCGCGAGCCTCACGACCGAGGCGCTCAAGGCGCTGCGCGGCGAGACGCCCGGCATCGCGTGCGGCATCGGCGCCGCGCTCGAGCGCGCCCCCGCGATCGTCGGCCTGTCGCTCGTGACCGGCACCGTCGGCTTCGGCCTGTCGCTGCTCGGCCGCTGCCGGTGGACCGCGGTCCGCGTCGCGCGCTCGCTCGTCGGCACCGCGTGGTCGCTCGCGACCTACCTCGCGATCCCGGTGATGGTGCAGGAGCGCCGCGGCGCGGTGCCGAGCCTCAAGCGCTCCGGCGATCTGTTCCGCCGGACGTGGGGCGAGACCACGCTGTCCGAGGTCGGCGTCCGCGTCGTCACCGTGCACCTCACGCTGATCCTCGTGCTGCTCGCTGTCGCGATCGTGCGGATCTTCGGCGACTCGCCGCTCGTGCTGCTCGTGCTGCTCGCGATGTTCGCCGCGTTCATCGGCGTGATCGGCGCGCTCGAGGCGATCTATCGCGCCGCGCTCTACGTGTTCGCGTCCGAGGGCGTGGTCCCTGCCCCGTTCGGTGGCCCCGAGCTCGACGCGATCTGGCAGGTCAAGCCCACTCCGTCCGACGACGAGCCTCCGCCATCGGCGTAGGCAAAACGCGCTACCGGCGCTTGAAGAACTGGACGGCGCGCTCGTGCTGCTCCGCCTGCTTGCGCGTGGCGAACGTGCCCAGGTTGCGCCGCTTGCCGGTCTTCGGATTCTTCTTGCGCGAATACAGCCGATACTTCCCGGTCGAGAGCTTCCGGATCATGCCTGCGTGAAGTGCAAGCACGATGCCGGCGCCGATCACGGCGGGCCGAAGCAATACATGTAGCCGGCGCCGCCGCCGAGCCAGATGTGGCCGTCCTCGATCGCGGCGCCCGAGTGCGTGCGATCCGCGATGTCGGCCTTCCAGATCTGCTTGCCGGTCTTCTCGTCGAGCATCTCGAGGTACTTGCCGTACGAGCCGAACACGACCTTGCCGTCGACGACCTGCGGCGAGAACCACGTGCCGTGGCCGATGTTGTAGTGCCAGACCTCATCGCCGCTCTGCGCGTCGAAGCAGTACATCCGGCCGCCGTTGCCGCCGACGATCACGTTCTTGTCCGACTTCGCGGGCGAGCCCCAGATGCCGCCGCCGACCTCCTTGCCCCAGATCGTCTTGCCGGTCGCGCGGTCGAGGCAGAGGAACGTGTGCTTGCCTTCCTCGATGCCGACGTAGAGCCGGTCGCCGAGGATCAGGATCGACGCGTCGATGTCGAGCCCGAGCTTCGGTGACTTCCACACGAGCTTGCGATCCTTCAGGTGATACGCGCGGACGTGACCGTCGAGGTGGCCGAAGTAGGCGATGTTGTCGGCGATCGCGAGCGACGCCTCGATGCCCTCGGAGCCGGGCTCCTCGCCCTCCCCGCGGCCGTACGACTCCTTCCACAGCAGCTTGCCGTTCTCGGGATCGAAGCACTTGAGGTCGCCGTCCTCGCCGCCGATGTAGAGCAGGCCGTCGGAGACGCGCGGCGAGCTGTCGTTGTCGGCCCAGCTCGACCAGTCCCACAGCACCTTGCCGTTCGTCGCGTCGAGGCAGCGAATGTGGTTGTCGACGTTCGGGACGTAGATCCGGTTCTTGTAGAGACACGGCGAGCCCTTGAACATCCGCTGCGCCGCGAACACCCAGACGAGCTTTCCGGTCATCGCTTCCCAGCAGTGGAAGTGACCGCCGACCGAGCCCGAGTAGACGTAGTCGCCGTACTTCAGCGTCTGGCCGGTCCAGCCGGTGCCGCCCCACGTCTTCGGCTGGCCGAGCAGCTGCGTCGCGAAGTCCGACATCCGGAACTTCCACTTCATGACGAGGTTCTCGGCGAGCTTGCCCGAGCCGTAGTACGTGCCCGCGAGGTTGCCGCGGAACATCCGCATCGAGCCCGGCACCGACTCCGACGACGTCGCGCCGTCCCACGCCGGCAGCTTCGCGACGCCGTTCGTGTGGCCCTTGTACGGCGTCTTCGTGATCGTGTCCTTGCTGTGCGTGACCGGCAGCGAGACGTCGGTCGGATCTGCGGTCTTGCCGTGCGCGCGCAGCGCGGGCAGCGCCGCGAGGCCGGCGGCGGAGAGCTGGAGAAAACGTCGTCGATTCACGGGGGGATCTTCCTGTTCCGACGCCGCGGCGCCAGTCGTTTCATCCGCTTTTGCGAATTCTTTATCGCAGCACCTGGACGGGGCTCTTCGACGCGGGCGCGACGCCGATACCGAGGCGGCCGTGCTCGTTCGAGCCCCAGCAATACACCGCATCCGCGGTGCGCGCGCACGTATGCTCGGCACCGGCGGCGATCTCCACGACGACGCCGCTCAGGTTGGGCACGCGCGCGGGCTCGAACCGAGGCGTGAAGGCGCGATCGTCGTCGCCGAGCTGCCCGTGCTCGTCGCTGCCCCAGCACCACACGGTCCCGTCGCGCAGCAGCGCGCACGTGTGCTCGTGACCGAGTGCCAGCTGGATGACACCGCCGAGGCTCTCGATCCGGCGAGCGGTGTCGACGCCGCCACGGTCGGACGCCCCGATGCCGAGTTGCCCCTTGGTGTTGCGACCCCAGCACCAGACCGCAGCCTGATTGTCCAGCGCACAGAAGTGTGCGCCTCCGCCGACGATCCGCTGGAGCTTCGTCGGATCGAGGCCCGTGATCTTGCGCGGTGGCGACCACGGTGACGCGTTGCGATCGCGCATGCGTGCATCGGTGTGGTCAGTGCACACGAGATCGCTGCCGATCACGGCGCAGATCTCGTCCTCGCCGCCGTCGAAGATCCGCGCGCCTGCAAATCCGGCGATCGGCGTCAGGGTGCGGTTCGGCAGCGAGCCGACCGCGATCGAGTGCGCGTCCATGATCTCCTCGACGCACGCGAGATCTCCGGTCCTGGCGACGGGTGACTTCGCCTGGAGCGCGCAGATGCCCGCTCCGGCGACATCCCACGCGATCGTGGCTGCGGTCGTCGCTTTCACGGTCGCCGCCGGGTACTGCCGCTGTTCGCGTTGCACGCACGAGATGGTGTTCGAGATCGGCGCGCCGGTGACGAGCGACGGCACCGCGCACGTCTCGTAGATCCCGGACAGCACCGCACTCGCGGCATGCAGCGGCGTCATCTCGACCGGCCCGCGGGTGTCCTCGCGATCGGGCCAGCACATCACGAGCCCATCCGATCGCAATGCGCAGCTGTGGATGTACCCGAGCGCGAGCTGCTGGATCTGATCGAGCCGCGCGACGCGCGTCGGCTTCGTGACGCGACCCGAGATCCCGCGCCCGAGCTGGCCGGACCCGTCGTCGCCCCAGCACCACACCTGGCCGCTGCGCTTGCGCGCGCACGCGTGCGATGGACCGGCCGCGAGCTGCTCGACGTCGGCGAGCATCGGCGCGGGACGCATCGGCTCGAGGCGATCGCTCGGTGACCAGCACGCGACGTCACCGGTCGCGCGGCGCACGCACGTCTGCGCGAAGCCCGCGGC
This sequence comes from Kofleriaceae bacterium, assembly GCA_035715365.1. Classification (GTDB taxonomy): domain Bacteria; phylum Myxococcota_A; class Polyangia; order Haliangiales; family Haliangiaceae; genus JABFXX01. The sequence goes on from DASTLB010000021.1 coordinate 97,808, forward strand.
GATCGCCGTCGCGTCGCGAATGCCGGGCTTGCCGATCGCCGGCTTGCAGCACTTCGCCGCCGGATCGCCGAGCTTGCTCGCCTCGCCGTAGCAGATCACCTCGCCGTCGCGGATGCCGCACGCGTGCGTCGCGCCGACCGCGAGCTCGGTGACGCCGCGCAGCTCGGGAATCTCCGTCGGCGGCAGGTGCTTGCGCTCGCTCGCGAACATGCCGGTGAGCCAGTGACCGCCCCAGCACGTGACCGCGCCGGTCTTGCCGATCGCGCACGACGTCGTGAACCCGACGCGCAGCGCGACCGCATCGTGGACGCCCGGGACGAGCGCGGTCTTGCGATCGGCGCCGCCGAGCTCGCCGTAGAGATCGCCGCCCCAGCACGCGACGTCGCCGCTGTCGAGCCGCGCGCACGTGTGTGACGAGCCGGCCTGGATCTCGACCGCGGTGGCGACGCGGCCGACCTCGACCGGATGCATCGTCCGCAGGACCTCGTCGAGCGCGCCCCAGCACTGCACGTGACCGTCGCGCTCGAGCGCGCACGTGTGGAGCTCGCCCGCGGTGATCGCGATCGGGTGGCGCAGCCCGGTGACGCGGACCGGCCGCGCGGACTCGTCGCGCGTGCCGTTGCCGAGCTGGCCGGCGTCGTTGTTGCCCCAGCACGAGACGACCTCGCGCTCGAGCACGCACGAGTGCTTGCCGCCGAGCGCGAGCATCGCCGTCGTCGACGGTGCGGGTGGCGGCGCGTGCGAGGTCAGCGCTGGCGGTGGCGGCGGCGCGCTCGAACACCCGACGACGACCGCGACCACCCAGAGCGCTCTCATGGGCCGAAACAATAGAAGAAGCCGCTCGCGCTGCCGATCCAGATGTAGCCGTCCTCGATCGCGGCGCCGGAGTAGCAGCGCTCGCCGACGTCGTACTTCCAGATCAGCTTGCCGGTCTTCGCGTCGACCATCCGGTACCAGTTGTCGAACGCGCCGAACATGACCTTGCCGTCGACGACCTGCGGCGACGCCCAGATGCCGTGGCCGACGTCGAACGTCCAGACCTCCTTGCCGGTCGCGCCGTCGCGGCAGTACAGCTTGCCGTCGTTGCCGCCGACAATCACGTGCTTGTCGCTCGCGGCGGCGCTCGACCAGATGCCGGTCGGGATGTCGAGCGTCCAGATGTCCTTGCCGGTCGCGCGATCGATGCAGTGGAAGGTCGGCGCGCCGTCCTCGACGCCGATGTACAGCTTGTCGTCGACGACGAGCGGCGACGCGTCGATGTCGACGCCGAGGTGCGTCGCCCACAGCACCTTCTGGGTCTTGAGCGACAGCGCGCGAATGTGACCGTCGAGGTGGCCGAAGTACGCGACGTCGTCGACGATCGCCAGCGAGCTCTCGATCCCGTCGGAGCCCGGGTGATCGCCGGTGCCGCGCCCGAACGAGACCTTCCACTCGAGCTTGCCGGTCTTCGGGTGGAAGCACTTGACGTCACCGTCCTCGCCGCCGACGTAGACCTTGCCGGCCGCGACGCGCGGCGACGAGTCGACGTCGGTGATGCTCTCCCACTCCCAGACGAGCTTGCCGGTCGCGGCGTCGAGGCAGCGGATGTGGTTGTCGACGTTCGGGACGTAGATCCGGTTCTGGTACAGGCAGGGCGAGCCCTTGAACATCCGCTCGGCGGAGAAGATCCACACGAGCTTGCCGGTCATCGCCTCGAAGCAGTGGAACTGGCCGCCGACCGACCCACTGAAGATGTAGTCGCCGTACTTGAGCGCCTGGCCTGACCAGCCGGTGCCCTGCCAGCGCACCGGCTTGCCGCGCAGCTTCGTCGCGAAGTCCGACATCCGGAACTTCCAGTGCAGCTTCGGCTTGTCCGAGAGCTTGCCCGAGCCGTAGTAGGTGCCGGTCAGGTTGCCGCGGAACATCCGCATCGAGCCGGGGACCGACTCCGACGTCGTCGAGCCATCCCACGCCGGCAGCTTCGCGATGCGGTTGACGTGCCCCGGGTATGGATCGGTGCGCACGACCTGATCCGAGTGGTTGACCGCGCCGTTGACCGGCGCCGGCTCGTCGGCGAGCGCGCGCAGCGGCCAGGCACACGCGCCGGCGGCGGTCAGCTGGAGGAAGCGGCGGCGCTGCATCGCAGGACTCTGAAGCTAGACGCCTGGCGCGGCAATCTATTCGCCGGCTTGCCCCCGGGATGTGCTCCCGAGCATGATAATCTTGGCGTCCGGCAAGGGGATGTCCGAAGACACGTTGCCACATTCGCTCGATCCGCTGGAGGCGCGGGTCGTCGGCTTCCGCCAGCACCCGGAGGCGCGCAAGTTTGCCGAGCTCCGGCAACAGCTGCGCGACGCCGGACGCGGCGAGCTGCTCGCCGACGTGTGCGCGACGTGGGCACAGCACGAGCGCGATCCGGTGCGCGCGGCGGACGCGTGGTCCGAGGCCGGCGAGGCGATGAGCGTGCTCGGCGAGATGGCGACCGCGGTCGAGTACCTGCGCACCGCGCTCGAGCTCGATCCCGCGAACGATCGCGCCGCCGACCGGCTGATCGAGATCGTCGAGCCCGGCGATCCGGCGGCGGCGGTCGAGATCATCGAGCTCGAGCTCGGCGAGCTCGCGAAGCGCGAGGGCAATCGCAAGCGCCCCGAGCTGATCGCGCGACGCGCGGCGAAGCACCGGCGCGCGGCCGAGCTGTGGAACGATCACCTCGGCCGCGTCGATCGCGCGCTGTGGCACTGGCAGCAGGCGTGGCGGCTCGAGCCGCAGCGGACCGAGGCGCTCGAGGCGGCGCGCCAGCTGTACATGTCGCTCGGCGACGACGCGATGGTCGCGAAGCTGTACCAGGCCGAGCTCGACGTGCTCGGCAACGCGCCCTCGGCGGCGCCGCGCAAGGCGCGGATCCGCTACGAGCTCGGCGTGCTCGCGCTGCGCAACGGCGATCTCGAGGCCGCGGCGAACCACCTCGAGGAGGCGCAGAAGCTCGAGCCGACGTCGCTCGAGATCGCCGAGAAGCTCGCCGAGGTCTACGCGAGCCCGGGATTCCGCGACGGCGAGACCCGCCACAAGGCCGGGCAGCTGTTCGTCGAGGTCGGCCGGCGGCGGCTCGCGGCGCGTGACGACTCGACGGGCATCAACTACCTGCGGCGCGCGGTCGGCATCGATCCGTACAGCAAGGGCAGCTCGCAGGCGCTCGAGCAGGCGCTGTCCGAGGCGAGCCAGTGGCAGGAGCTCGACCGGATCTTGCGCCATCGCAGCGCGGTCGTCACCGAGCCGGCCGAGCGTGCCGAGGTGCTGCGGCGGCGCGCCGCGCTGTATCGCAACCAGCTGCCGGATCGCGCGGGGCTGATCGAGGTGCTGACCGAGCTCGTCGCGTACGAGCAGCCGGGCAGCAAGGCGACGCGCGAGTTGCGCGAGCTGCTGCGCGAGGATCAGGACTGGGAGTCGCTGTCGCGGCTGATGGAGGCCGAGATCAACGCGCTCGGCCAGGATCCGTCCACGCCCGGCGACGTGCTCGTCAACGAGATGCTCGAGCTCGCGACGATCGCGCGCGAGCACATGAACGATCGCGACCGCGCGGCCGAGCTGCTGCACCAGGCGCTCGGCGTGATGCCGACGCACGAGGAGGCACTCGCGCGCTACGTCGAGCACTTCCGCGAGCGGCGCGACTGGCGCGGGCTGATCGATCTGTGCGAGTTCGCGCTCGACAACATCAAGGAAGCCGGCGCGCCGCCCGACGAGATCGTGCGCCGGCTCGAGGAGATCGCGCAGCTCGCGGAGCTCCGGCTCGGCGACATCCCGCGCGCGATCGAGGCGTGGCAGCGGATCGCGGAGTACGAGCCCGGCAGCGGCAAGGTCGCCGAGGCGCTGCGCCGGCTGACCGCGCGCGGCAAGATGTGGGAGCAGCTCGTGACGAGCCTCGAGGCCGAGGTCGCGAGCGCGCACGATCAGACGCAGCGCACGACCGTCATCAAGAAGATGGCGCAGACGTATCGCGAGCGGCAGATCGATCCGCGGCGCGCGATCGAGCTGTACGAACAGCTCGTCACCGACAACCCGAACGACGACCACACGCTGAAGGCGCTGATGGAGCTCTACGAGCGCGAGGGCGACGACGCCGGCATGGCCTCGGCGCTCAAGCGCATGATCGAGCTCGAGGAGCGGCGCGTCGTCGATCAGATGCAGCGCGCCGGCAAGTCTACAGAGGGCGCGAAGGAGTGGCCGGTCGCGAAGCGCGCCGAGCGGTTGACCCAGCTGCGCCGGCTCGCGGTGCTGTACGAGACGCGGCTCGCCGACGTCGACGGCGTCGTGTTCGCGTGCAGCGCGGTGCTCGAGCTGTTGCCGGGCGATCGCGATGCGCTCGAGCGCATGGAGCGCGTGCTCGCGAAGGCGGGCGATCCACGGCTCGAGAAGACGCTCGAGTACCACGCGCAGGCATCGAGCTCGCCGGCGGAGCGCGCGAAGATCCTCAAGCGGCTCGCGAAGCTCGCGACCGAGCGCGAGGACGACGTGGTCGCGCTCGAGCGCTGGGAGCAGACGCTGCGCGCGTCGCCGGCGGATCCCGATGCGCTCGCCGCGCTCGCCGATCTCTACGATCGATCGCAGCGCTGGGGCGAGCTCGCGCAGATCCTCGAGCGCATGGACGGCGGCAAGCCGCTGCCGGCGCAGGGCACGCCCGAGGCCGCGGTGCGCGCGGTCGCGCTCGAGCGCTACGCGACGGTGCTCGACGTCCACCTCGGCGACGGGCCGCGCGCGATCAAGGCGTGGCACCGCGTGCTCGAGCTGACGCCGAAGAACCGCACGGCGCTCGAGGCGCTCGCGCGGCTGTACCGGACGTCGTCGAAGTGGCGCGAGCTGTCCGACGTGCTCGGCTGGCAGGTCCATCTCTACGCGCAGTCGGTGATCGCCGACGATCGCGAGAAGGCGTGCGCGGCGTCGCTCGAGCGGGCCGAGATCCTCGAGAACCGGCTCGGCGCGCCCGGCGACGCGATCAAGGTGCTCGACCAGCTGATCCACGAGCTCAACCCGAACCACCTCGACGCGCACACCGCGCTGCGCCGGCTGCACGAGGCGCGCGGCGACTTCGACGCGGCGGTGCGCGTCGCCGAGCGCGAGATGTACCTGTCGCCGGAGCCGGCGCGCAAGGTCGCGCGCGGTCTCGAGATCGGCCTGATCTGCCGCGATCGGCTCAACAACCCGACGCGCGCGCTGCAGGCGTTCAAGCGCGTGCTCGAGCTCGAGCCCGAGCAGGACGAGGCGCTCGCGGCGGCGGCCGATCTGCTCGCGCGGCTCGGCCGCTGGAAGGAGCACGTCGCGCTGCTCGAGCGCATGCTCGCGTTCGCGCCCGGCCGCGACGATCCGAACGTTCCGCCCGAGGATGCCGTGCAGTGGGCGGAGCACCGGCGCTCGCTCGTGCAGCGGATCGCGGCCGCGACCGCCGACAAGCTCGGCGATCCGAAGGGCGCGTTCCGGTGGTGGCGGCGCGCGCACGACGAGGCGCCCGACGAGCAGACGCTCGCCGATGTCCGGCGCGCCGGCGAGGCGTACGGGCTGTGGCGCGAGCTCGCCGAGGTGCTGACCGACGAGCGCAAGCGCCTGATCAGCATGGGCGTCGCCGTCGAGCGCACGACCGCGAGCGGCATCATCCGCTCCGGCGTGTCGAGCGAGGGTGGCAGCGTCGCGATCATGCCGTCGGAGCCCGAGCGGTTCGTCGCGCTGTCGCGCGAGCTCGCCGGCCTGTGCGAGCGCCGGCTCGGCGACAAGACGCGCGCGCTCGCCGTGCTCGCCGAGGCGCTCGCGGTGTCGCCGCGCGATCGCAGCCTGCTCGGCGAGCTCGAGCGGATCGCGAGCGAGGTCGATCAGCGGCAAGCGTGGCGCTCGGTGCTCGACGCGTACGAGCTCGCGTTCGCCGCCGCACCGCCGGCCGAGCGCGTCGAGCTCTACCTGGTCCGCGCGAAGATCCTCGAGGAGAAGGTGCGCGATCCCAAGGCCGCGGTCAGCGATCTGCTGTCCGCGTTCTCGTGGGCGCCGGATCGCGAGGACGTCCGCGAGGCGCTCGTCGTGCTCGCCGGCAAGGCGCGCGCGTGGAACGAAGTCGTCTCGGTCGACAGCGCGCTCGTCGAGCGAGCGCCGACCGCGCAGCGCCGCGTCGAGCTGCTGCGCCGCAAGGCCGCGGTGATCGAGGAGCACCTGAAGGACGCGCCGCGCGCGTTCCGCACGCACCTCGTCGCGTTGCTGCTCGCGCCCGACGACGCCGACACGACCTCGCACCTGTGGCGGCTCGCGCGCGTGATCGGCAAGTACCGCGACGCCGATCGCACGCCCGCGGCCGAGCCACCGCCGGCGACGGTCCAGACCGAGCCCGCGTTCGCCGAGGCGATCGCGGTGTCGGTGCGCGCGAAGCATCCGTCGAGCCCGCCGCCGGTGGGTTCGCGGCCGCTGCCGGGCGTCGCGCCGCTGCCGGGCGTCACGCCGGCCGAGAACCGGCCGCGGATCCCGAAGCGGTTCAACACCGAGCCGATCGAGATCGACGAGGTGCTTGCGGTCGGCGACACGACGCAGCCGATCGATGTCGACGAGGTCGAGCTCGCCGCGCGCGAGGAAGCGAAGCGCAAGCAGTTCGCGTCCGAGAACGCGACGATGACGCTGTCGCCGAGCGACCTCAAGACGATGATGGTGCCGCCGCGGCTCTCGCCGGGATCGAAGCCGCCGCCGAAGCCGCCGCCGCGGCCGCCGCAGATCCGCCGCACCGGCGCGCCGCCGCCGTCGCCGGTGCCGCGCAAGGCGCAGGCCGCGGTCCGCCGCCCGCCATTGCCGACGCTGCCGAACCGGCCGTTCGAGTCGCCGTGGGAAGAGCTCGCGCTCGCGTACGAGAGCCTGCCGGCGCCGGACACCGTCGCGCGGCTGCGCTGGCTGTATCGCGCCGCCGAGGTCTGGGAGACCGGCGCGCACGACATCCCGCGCGCGTTCGATGCGCTCGCGCGTGCGTTCGCCCAGGCGCGCCGCGGCCCCGGCGGCGATCAGGAAGTCCGCGCGCGGCTGCACCGGATCGCGCAGGAGCATCGCGCGTGGGATCGGCTCGCCGATCTGTACGAGGGCATGGCCGAGGAGGCCGATACCGCGGTCGCCGCCGCCGATCTGCTGATGGAGGTCGCGAACATTCGCGCCGAGCAGAAGAAGCCGCGCGAGGCCGAAGCGCAGCTGCGCCGGATCCTCGGCATGCTGCCGAACGACAGCGCGTCGCGCGCGCGGCTCGAGGAGCTGTATCGCAGCGAGGGCCGGTGGGTCGAGCTCGCGGCGTCGCTCGAGGAGCGCACCGATCCGCGGCTCGGCACCGCGGCGCCGCAGGGCGAGCGCTCGCAGCTGCTGCGCGAGCTCGCGCACCTCTACACCGAGAAGCTGCAGCGCCCGCACGACGCGATCGACGCGCTCGAGCGCCTGCGCCAGATCGCATCGGACAGCGACGTGCTGTTCCAGCTCGCGAGCCTGTACGGCCTCGTCGGTCGGTGGTCGAAGGTGATCGAGACGCTCGCGCGGGTCGTCGAGGTCGCCGAGGGCAGCGCGGAGGAACGCGACGCGCTCCACCAGATCGGCCGGATCTACATCCAGGAGCTCGAGCTGCCCGAGCGCGCGATCGAGGCCTACGTGCAGCTCGTCGAGAAGTGGCCCGACGATCAGGACGCGTGGGCCGCGCTCGACAAGCTGTACACCGACAGTGCCCGGTGGGAGGAGCTCGCGGACGTGCTGCGCCGGCGCGCCGCGCTGTCGCGCGAGCCGACCGAGCGTGCCCAGCTGCTCGCGCGTCGCGCGCAGGTCCTCGTCGAGTGGCTGAACGCGCCCGAGGAGGCCGCGGCGGCGCTGCGCCACGCGCGCACGATCGCGCCGGAGGACGCCGCGCTCGGCGATCAGCTCGTCGGGACGCTCGTCAAGGCCGGCAAGGATCGCGAGGCCGCGGCGATCCTCGAGGGCCGGATCCTCGCGCTCACCGACGGCGAGGCCGGCGCGTCGCGCGGTGATCTGGCTGCGCTCCACATCCGGCTCGCGCAGCTCCGCCACGAGAAGCTCGACGACCGCGACGGCGCGCGCGCCGCGATCGAGCACGCGCTCGCGCTCGTCCCCGAGCACCCGACCGCGCTCGCGGTGCTCGCCGATCTCGCATCGCCCGACGAGGATCCGCGGACGTTCGTCGAGACCAAGCTGCGCGAGGCCGAGAGCGCGCGCGACGACGACACGCGGATCGCGGCGCTGATGGCGGCCGGCGACGTGCTGCACACGCGCGTCGGTGACATCGCCGCGGCGAGCGCGACCTACCAGCGCGTGCTCGCGCTGCGGCCGTATCACTCCGAGGCGACGTGGGCGCTCGCCGGGCTCGTCGAGAAGGGCGGCGATCCGGAGACCGCGATGCAGATCCTCGAGAAGCGGCTCGAGGACGAATCGCTGACGCCGCCGGAGAAGGCGCGGATCATGACGCAGCTCGCGGCGCTCTCGCGGCTCGCGGGTGTCGAGCCGGCGGCCGAGCGGCGGCTGCTCGAGGCGCTCGGCTGCGTCCCCGACCACATCCCGGCGATCGTCGCGCTCGCCGACTTCTACGCCGACGCCGGCCGCTGGCAGGACCTCGAGATGTTCCTGCGCGAGGTGCTCGACGGCACGCTCGATCCGCAGCACACGCCGGGTGCGCTGATCGCGGATCTCCACCGCCGGCTCGCGAACGCGTACGAGAAGCTCGGCCGCGACGAGGACGCGTACCAGACGCTCGTCACCGCCGACCGCATGCACCGCGGTCACCTGCTCATCAAGCTCGCGCTCGGCGAGAACCGCTACAAGGCGCGGCGCTGGCGCGAGGCCGCGCTCCACCTGTCGCCGCTCGCGGCGCATGAGGATGCCGAGCGCTATCCGAGCGAGGTCGCGCAGGGCCTCTACCACGCCGCGCTCGCCGAGATCCGCTCGCTGCGGCCCGAGAAGGCGCCGCCGCTCTACGCGCGTGCCCTCGAGCTCAAGCCGAACTACGGCCCCGCACTGCAGGCGCTCGCCGAGATCGCGATGGAGCAAGGCGACCACCGCCGCGCCGCCGATCTGCTGACGCGCCAGGCGACCGCGACCGAGACGCCCGAGGAGCGCATGAAGCTGTTCGAGGCGCTCGGCGACATGGCGACGCTGCTGCTCAAGGACGAGGAGCGCGCGCGCACCTGCTACGCCGCCGCGGTCAACGCCGCGCAGCCGCTCGAGGCGCGCCACATCCCGCTGCTCGAGAAGACGCTCGACCTGCAGCAGCGCGCGAACGACCTCGTCGGCAGCGGCCGCACGCTCGAGCTGATGGCCGCGTTCGGCACCACGCCCGCCGATCGCGCGACGCGCTACATCCGCGCCGCGCGTGACTACCTCGCCGGTGGCGATCGCGAGCGCGCGCGTGCCGCGGCCGAGCGGGGCGTCGAGGCCGACCCGTACGACGTCGATGCCGTCGATCTCGCATCGCAGCTCGCGATCGAGCTCGGCGAGGTCGAGGCCGCGGCCGCGATGCTCACGCGCCTGCTCACCGCGAAGGACGACCGGTTCTCGTCGAGCGACGCCGAGTCGCGGCGCTCGCTGCTGTCGTTCCGGCTCGGCCAGGCGCGCCAGCAGCGCGGCGACATGCGCCAGGCGATCCCCGCCTACGAGCAGGCGATCCAGCTCGCGCCGACCTCCGAAGGCGCGACCCACGCGCGGCGCGCGCTCGTCGAGCTCGTCAAGTCCACCGACGAGCCCGCGCGCCGCGACAGCGTCACCTCGCACCTCCAGGCGATCGCCGCGGCGACCGGCGCCCTGCCCGACCTGCTCGCATGGGCGGACGAGCTGCGCCGCCAGGATCGTGGCGACGCCGGCCGCGCCGCGATCGAGCTCGCGATCGCGTGCGGCCACACGCCCGACGTCCATCAGACCGCGTTCCTCTCGATCCACAAGCCGCACGTCATGCGCGACGACGAGCCCTATCGCGCCGTGCTCGACCCGACCGAGCGCCAGCTGCTCACCGATCCCGCCGAGGCAACGCTCTCGCCGATCGCGAGCGCACTCTCCGAGGCCGCCGCGCTCCTCTGGCCCGACCTCGACGAGGCGTTCGCCCGGATGAACGTGATCGGCGCGCGCCGCATCCCGGCCACGCTGCACATCCCCGCCACCGCGATGTTCCCGCGGATCACCACCGTGCTCGGCGCCGGGCCCGTCATGCTCTACCAGACCGACCACGGCGATGACGACATCACCGTCGTCGGTGCCGCAACCCCGGTCATCGTCCTCGGCCCACGCCTCACGAGCCCCGACACGCCCGCCGCCGAAGCCCGCGCCCTCGTCGCCCGCGCGGTCGAGCTCACCCGCCCCGAGCACCTCGCGTTCGCCGGCCTCCCCGAGATCGGCGCCACCCGCCTGCTCGCCTCGATCGCCCGCCTGTTCGGACCGCAGCCGCTGCGCGACGCCTCCGCATTCCTCGTCGACGATCCGGACATCCAGCGCGGCCACGACGACATGGTCAAGGCCGCACTCTCGGTCAAGATCCGCACCCGCCTCGAACAGCTGCTCGCGAACGTCCCCGCGTCCGCCCTCGACGTCGAGGTCTACCTCGCCGCCTGCCACCGCACCGCCGACCGCGCCGCGCTGCTGCTCGGCGGCGATCCAAAGACGATCGCCCAGCTGTGCCGCGCGCGCGACGAGGCCTTCAACCACCTCATCTCCGCAGCCGCGCACCAGGCCTGGCTGCCGCTCAAGCAGAAGCTCGGCGTCACCAAGAGCTGAGCTCGCCGCGAGGCGCGCGGCCCTCTAACGCCGCGAAACTTTTGACCGGTTTCGATCCGGGGTATCGATTTTCGGGTGTCCCCAGCCGGAGCGGCGAATTCTCGGCAACCGCGGCGCGCGGTGGCCGACAGGCGCGCTCACCATGACCCGACCTCGCGAAGTCGTCCCCGGCCGCTTCTACTTCATCACCCGGCGCTGCGCGCAGCGGCAGTTCCTGCTGCGGCCGGACCGCGATACGACCCAGGTGTTCGCGTACTGCCTCGCGGTGTCGATCAAGAACTACGAGATGCAGGTCATCGCGTCGTGCGCGATGTCGAATCACCACCACACCGTGATCTTCGATCCCAAGGGCCGCTATCCCGAGTTCCTCGAGAACTTCCACCGGCTCACCGCGCGCGCGATGAACCTCGTGCGTGACAAGCGCAAGGAGAACTTC
>DASTLB010000022.1:0-620131 GCA_035715365.1 Kofleriaceae bacterium
GCGAGCTGCGCAGCTCGCGCTTCGCGATACGCGGCCCGGAACTCGCGGCTGCGCGCCGCGCACTCCTGCTGGCGCAGCTTGTCGCGCGTCGCGCGCGTCGGCTTCACGCGGTTGCGCTTGAGCTTCCACTGGCGGTGGTTCGGGTCCTGCGGCGGAAAGTCCTCCCACGACTGCGTGCGTGCGCGATCGCGGCCGACGGGCCGGCGGCCCTTCTTCGCGTGGTGCGCGAGCCAGTACTCGTGCGCGAAGTCCATGTGGTCCTTGATGTCCGCGAGCAGCTCGGCGCGCGTCCGCCCGTTGAGGAGCTCGGGCGGCAGCTTCATGCGCAGCTCGACCTCGTCGGGTTGCCGCTCGGTCGCGATCGGGCGGAAGAACATCCGCGGCCGGCGGACCTTGATCGCCGTGCCGTTCATCAGGTTGCGGTACGTGTTCACGCCCGGCCACTGCCGCGCGTCGGCGACCATGTTGTGGCGGACCGGATTGACGAGCGTGTAGCAGATCTTCTCGATCACGGCCGCGCGGTCCGCGAGCCACACGACGTTGACCTGCTCCGACGACCAGAAGTTCTCCCGGCGCTTGTTGCGCACGAGGTTCATGCAGCGCGCGGTGAGGCGGTGGAAGTTCTCGAGGAACTCGGGATAGCGGCCGTCACGATCGAAGATCACCGTGTGGTGGTGGTTCGACATCGCACACGTGGCGATGACGTCGATCTTGTAGTGGTCCGCCGAGGTGGCGAGGCAGTACGCGAACACGTCGTTCGTGACCTTGTCGGGGCGCAGCAGGAACTGCCGCTGCGCGCAGCGCCGGGTGATGAGGTAGAAGCGGCCGGGGACGACTTCGCGGGGGCGTGTCATGGTGCGCCGCTCATCGGCCGCACCCGATCCCGGTTGCGGGAAAAACGATACCCCGGACCGTTCCGGAGTAGCCTGGGATTCTGCGGCGTTGCGCGCGAAGTCAGCGCACCAGGCCGGCGAACAGGGCCTCGGCGATCCGGGCTGCGCCCTGGGTCGTCGGGTGCTGGAAGTCTTTGACGACCCAGCCGCGCTGGAACCAGGTGCGCGAGGCGCCGCGGCCGCCCATCCAGTCGTAGGTGTCCCAGAAGGCGCAGCCCTCGGCGGTGGCGGCGCGGTGCTGGGCTTCGACCATCGCGGGGATCGCGTCGCGCGGTGGCAGCTTGGGGTCGTGCCAGTCGAGCTGGTCGAGCGGCGAGATGACGAGGCAGCTCGAGTGCGGGTTCGCGCCGCGGATGGATTGCAGGAGCTCGTGGAAGACCTGCTCGTGCTCGACCATGCTCTGGCCCTTGGGGGCGAGCCACTCGGCCTCGTTGGTTCCGAGCATCACGATCACGAGGTCGGAGCCGCGATGCGCGAGCTGGTTGCGGAGGTGCTCGGGCATGTCGTGGCGGAGGAGGGCCTTCGCGGTCGCGTTCACGACGCCGAGGTTGTCGACGACGATGCCCTTCGCGGCCTCGAGCGAGGCGCCGAACAGGCGGACCTTGCCGCGCGCGCGCAGCTCGAGCTTCCTGGAGGCGGCCGGGAGCTCGACGCGCGAGAAGGCGGCCTTCTTCTTTTCGCCGGCGGTCTCGACGTCCTGGATCACCTGGCCGTCGGCGACGATCGCGAACGAGCCGCCGTGCGGTTGCTCGAGGTAGTGGACGTCGACGGTCGTGATCGGCGTCGTGGGGACGAGCTTGATCGTGCCGCTGCCTTCGGCGCTGCCGCCGAGACCGAGCAGGCGATCGGGGGTGCCGATCGTGGAGATACCGTTGACCTGCCACGTACCGCTCGCGACGCGCAGCACGCCGTTGTGGTGGCAGTACGGGTGCGGCTCGGCGGCCCACACGAAGCCGGGACCGCCGGCACCGACGAGCTCGCCGAGCTTGTCGCGCAGCGCCTGCGGGATGTGATCGTCGGCGGTGAGCGAGTCACCGAAGTAGGAGATGCGCAGCGGGCGCTCGGCCTTGCCGGTCTTTTGCTGCGCGAGGGCTTCGGTGAAGTGGTCGAGCGCGTGGCGCTTGCAGCTCGCGTCGAGACAGGTGTCGTCGAGCTTCGCCGCGGGGACCGGGTCTCGTCGCGGCGATGCATCCGCGATCGCGACGAGCCCGAGCAGCAGGAACCCAGCACGGAGCCGCACGGCTCGTCATGCTAGCACCGCTCCGGACGGCGGCCGGGCGGTGGCGCGCGCTCACTCGGTCGATCGCTTCAAGATCAGGAAGTCGACACGTCGGTTCTTCGCCCACGCGGCCTCGGTGTGCGCCTTCTCGACGGGCTGGGTCTCGCCGTAGCCCTGCGACTCGAGGCGTTTGTCCTCGACGCCGTGCTCGATCAGGTACTGCTTCACCGCGGCGGCGCGGCGGATCGAGAGGTCGAGGTTGTAGGCGTCGTCGCCGCGCTCGTCGGTGTGACCGGCGACCTCGACGAGCGTGATGTCCGGGTTGCCCTTCAGCGATGCGACCACGGCGTCGAGGATGTGGAAGCTGTCCGACTTGATCACGGCCTTGTTGAACTCGAAGTTGATCGGCTCGAGGATCACGAGCTGCGAGCCCTTGTCGATCACCGGGCCGCGATCCGGACAGCCGTCGGTGTCATCGACGCCGTTGTAGACCTCCTTCTCGTTCGGGCAGCGATCGTTGACGTCGAGGATGCGGTCCTTGTCGTTGTCGGTGTCCGGGCAGCCGTCCTCGTCCTCGAACTTGTCCCAGTCCTCCGGCGTGTCGGGGCAGAGGTCGTCGACGTCGAGGATCTTGTCGTTGTCGTTATCGTTGTCCGGGCAGCCGTCGTCGTCCTGGAAGCCGTCGTAGTCCTCCGGCTCGTCGGGACACTTGTCGACGGTGTCGTCGATCTTGTCGCCGTCGCGATCGTTCGCGGTGCCGTCGGGGCAACCGTCGGCATCCTGAAAGCCGTTGTAGTTCTCCGGGATCAACGGGCACTTGTCGTCGACGTCGAGGATGCGATCGCGATCGTTGTCCGGATCGGGGCAGCCGTCCTCGTCCTCGAAGTCGTCGCGATCCTCGGGCTCGGTCGGGCAGCGATCGACATCGTCCTTGAGGCCGTCGCCGTCGCGATCGCCGAGGTTCGGCTCGAACACGATGCCGACGAACGCGCGCAGGTCGGGGTTCGCGCCCTTGCTCGGTGCGAGCCCGCGGCCGCCGCCGAGCGACAGGTAGCTGTTGCGCGCGAGGTAGAGCTTGACGCCGCCGATTGCCTCGAGCGGCTGGTACGCCTCGCTGTTGCCGAGCGGCAGCGCGCCGAACACCTCGGCGACGACATCGAACTTCTGCGGTGTCACCGCGTACGCGATGCCGAACCCGAACGGGATCTCCGGGCCGGCGCTGATCGTCTGGTTCGTCGGCGGCGCGCCCATGTCGCCGAGATCGGTGAACGTCGACTCCGGGCGCAGCCGGATGCCGGCGTTGATCGCCATGCGGAGCCGGCGCTCGCGGCCGAATTCCTTGTCGAGGATGCCGACGAGCTGCGGCGTCAGCTTCTTCTCGCCCATGAAGCGCTCGGGGCTCGCGGTCGGCAGGAACACGCTCGCGACCACGCCGAGCCCGACGCCGGGCGGCCGGCTCGACTTGAGGAACCGCGTCTTCAGGTGGAGGCCGGCGTTGCCGATGCCTTGACCGTCGAGCTTGTAGTCCTGATCGTCGTTCGGGTTGTCGAGCGCGCCGAGGTTGTCGGGGCCGCGATCGCCGGACAGGATCGTGAGCGGCAGCGACGCGCCGAGCTCGAGATCCGCGGGCCCGAGCTTCAGGCCATACGCGGCGATCAGCGTCGCGGTCACGATGTTGTCGACGCTGTACGTCGCATCGCCGCTCTGGAACGCGAGCAGGCGGTGGCCCCACGACAGCGAGCCGAGGCCGAACGAGACCTCGTTCTTGCCGAGCGTCTGCGACGCGTTGATCGTCAGGTAGCCGCGCGAGTCGATCGCCGGTCGAAACGGCTCGAGTGCGAGGTCGCCGGCGGGTTGGGCCGACGCGCTCGCGCTCAGCGTGCACAGAACTGCAGACAGACGAAGGGCCGTGGCCAGGCGTGGCATGGACGTTCCTTTGGCAAGCGCGGTCACCGAAATCACGGCGGCCACGCGACGGGGATTGTCCAGAAAGTGCACGGACAGCTCGTCCGGGTTACACGCGTCGATCTCGCCGGGAGCGCACGCGTTTTGGGGTTGCACGATGGCGCGCGTCCCGCATACCACCGCACTCCATGTACAGCACGCTCGACTCGATCGACATCGTCGCGACCGACAAGGCCACCGGCCAGGAGATCTACGTCCAGACCGATCATCGCCAGCGTGACGAGCTCGAGTCCGAGCCCGAGATCACCGTGCTGTTCGGGCTGACGCGCATCCTCAAGGCGCACGAGTACGCGGCGAACAAGGGTGCGAAGGGACGCGTCGTGTACGCCGGGTTCGCCGACGATCCGCCGGCGTTCTTGCTCGAGCTGATCGCGGTCGCGGGCGGCGAGTACGAGCGCGCGAGCGATCAGACGTACCTGCCGCTGCAGGCGTCGAAGCGCACCGCGTCCGAGCTCGCCGACGAGGCGTATCGCGGGCTCGCGAAGCGCGTGCAGGAGCGCGTCGGGCTGAGCGACTGGGCCGCGGTGCTCAACGCGCTCCAGGCCGAGACGCTGACCGAGCCGCCGGACAAGGACGAGGATCAGATCGGCTACTGGACGCGCGTCGCCGAGCTCGCGGCCGTGACCGGTGAGCTGCTGCGCGGCCGCAACCAGGGCAAGTGGGTGCAGATGGCCGAAGCCGACATCCCGTTCGGCTTCCAGTGCTCCGACGGCTCGGTGCTGCTGCCGACGAACCGTGCCCAGCGGTTCATCGCCGACGGCGAGGACGAGTCGATGTTCCGGCTGATCGAGCTCGACAACGATCGCGAGGCGATCACGAACGGCCCGCGCACGATGCTGCCGAGCTTGCGCGCGAAGTCCGATGCGCTGCGCGAGAAGATGGTGCACCGCGCGCTGCTGCAGAACGCCGGCGACAACCCCGACATCCCCGTGATCGTGTACGGCAACGACACGCCGCAGTCGTTCGGCATCATGAAGGAGCCGACGACCGAGGACGTCGAGAAGATCCACGCCGAGGCGCTCGCGAACATCGCGAAGCAGGAAGTCACCGTCGACGACGTCGAGGTCGGTGGCGTCAAGGTGCTCGCGGTCAGCGGCAGCTTCTACGCGACCGAGAAGCTGCTCGACGTCGCGTTCATGAAGACGCTGCACCGCCGGCTCGGCAACGAGATGCTCGTCGCGAGCGTGCCGCGGCGCGGCCTGATGTTCGTCGCGAACGGCGTCGATCCCGATCCGCGCCAGGTCGCGACCGTGCTCCGCGTGATGACCGATCACGAGTCGGGCACGACGCGCAGCATCAGCAAGGCGCTGCTGATCGTGATGAACGGCGACGTCGTCGGGCACGTCCAGATGCAGACGTCCGAGGACGGCGAGCCGCCGATGCCGCCGCCCGAGAAGAAGAAGCCGAGCTTCTTGCGCCGGCTGTTCGGTCGCGCGTAATCAGGAGGGGATGTGCAAGTGGTTCGTCGCGGTGACGCTCGTCATCGTGTCGGCGTGGTCGCGTCCCGCGAGCGCGCAGATCGTCAATGTCCAGGGCCAGCTCGCAAAGCCGCCCGCCACCGACGGCGCGCGCGCCCAGCTCGAGCTCGCGCTCAACTGGCGCGAAGGTAATAACCCGATCTTCGAGGGGGCGGCAGCCGGCGCGGTGCTCGTCCGCGAAGGTCGCGGGCTGTACCTGCTGATCGCGCGCGGCGAGTACGGCGAGAGCCGCGGCGTCACGCTCGCGCGCAAGACGTTCGAGCACCTGCGCGCCCGGGTCTCGATCGACGGCCCGTGGAAGTGGGAGGCGTTCCTGCAGCACGAGTACGACGCGTTCCGCCGGCTCAGCGTGCGCGGCGTCGCCGGCACCGGCCCGGCGTACCAGATCGTCGACGAGAAGACCGTCACGATGCTCGCTGGCGCGGCGGTGATGGCCGAGTACGAGGCCCTCGACGACCGCGCCGGCACGATCGACGCCGGCGAG
This sequence comes from Kofleriaceae bacterium, assembly GCA_035715365.1. Taxonomy (GTDB): domain Bacteria; phylum Myxococcota_A; class Polyangia; order Haliangiales; family Haliangiaceae; genus JABFXX01. The sequence goes on from DASTLB010000022.1 coordinate 6,040, forward strand.
ACGAGCCTCGTCGCGCGCGCGTCGCTCTACGTCACCGGCACCGAGTCGATCGGCGAAGGCGTGTCGATCGTCGAGACCGTCTACGTCCAGCCTCGGCTCGACGAGCCCGGCGACGTCCGGCTGCTCGGCGAGCTCGCGGTGACGAGCAAGCTGAGCAAGCGCGTCGCCCTCACCGACGGCCTCACGGTCGCCTACGACCGAACGCCGCCCGACGGGATCAAGACGTACGACACGCAGCTCAAGGTCGGCGTGATCGTCACGTTCTGACGCACGCACCCTCCTCGTCGCACCCTGGATCCGGCGCGGTGCCGACCCGCTGTCGCGCGAGCGCACGTGACGATCGCGCCTGCCGACACGTCGGTGCAGCGTCGGGCGCGAGCGGAATGGCGAGCGGAATGACGTGCTCCGGAGGCACGACGTCTGCACTCGTCGGACGGTCATGACATGGGAGCCGGAGGAACCGACCTGCAAGATGCAGCGTGACGAGCTGCTCGGGTTGGTTCATGCATCGCGCGGAGTCGAGGTCCAGGAACCCACCTCGGTGATGTCGGCCGTCAGCCTCGAGGATCTGCTGCGGCAGGACCCCGAGCTGGCGCGCATCGCGAACGGCACACCGGCGACACCGATGCCGGCCGTCCAGCCGCCGATCACGCCGAGCGAGCCAGAAGTCCGCGTCGCCGCCGGCACCGGTACTGCGCTGCCGCCGCCGCGGCGATGGCCGGTGATCGTCGTCAGCTGTATCGTCACGCTCGGCGCCGGCGTGATGCTCGGGATGCTGATGTGAGCGAGTCACGCGCCCCCGCACCGCCGCCTCAGCTCGCGTTGCCGATCCGCGCGCCGCGTCGACGAGCGGCCGAGGTCGCGAGCGCGCTCGGCTATCCGGCCGGCGAGTCGACCGAGTCGGAGACGCTACCCGGCAAGAAGCAGCGCCGCGAGCCCAGGCCGCTCGAGACAACCGCGCGCATGAGCCAGCCCGAGCTGCTCGAGCTCGTGAGGCTCACCTCGGGGCGGCCGCGCCGGACCTCGGAGATGCAACGTCCGGAGCTGATCGGCCTGCTGCGCCAGGACCTCGAGCTCGACGCGACGCCGGTGCCCGCGGGCGCCGAGTCGGATCGCGTCGTCGCGATCGATCCGGAGGCGACCGAGCTCGTCGGCCACCGGACCGAGATCGAGTCGCGGCTCGCGCTCGGCGTCGCGTTTCTCGCCGCGGTGTTCACCGGCGTACTGCTGACGATCCCGTTCTGGTGATCACGGCTTGTTCACCGCCTGCGGCGCCGCGTTGCCGGTCGGCTTCGGCAGCTTGATGCCGCCGAGCCACGCGCGCAGCTCCGGCTCGAGCAGCTTGCGGCGCGCGATGCACTGGTCCATGCGCTCGATCGCCTGCTTGACGACGCGCGGTCCGCCCGGCAGCTTGCCGAACGTCTTCGTGACGTAGTCGGCGATCGCGTCGCGCTGGTCGGCTGCGCACGACCACGTGTAGATGTACGCGAGCCCGGCGAGCGGCCCTGCGGTGTCGTCGGTCGGCACGCGCTTCATCACCTCTTCGTGATGCTCGCGGAAGAACTGCTGCGCGACCGTGTGATTCATCCGCGTCGTGCTGTTGCCGAAGATGTCGAGCGTCTCGCGAATGTCGAGCTTCGGATCGAGCACGAGCGCGAGCGCCTGCTTCTGACGCTCGACATCGCGCACCGACGCGAGCGCCGAGAACATCTCGCCGCGCCGGGTGCGATCCGGCTCGGTGTAGACGTCCTTGCGGATCTTCTCGAAGAACTCGGGCTTCGCATCGACGGCGATGTGCAGCACGAGCTCGCGGATCGACTGCGGCAGATCGCGCCACTTGTCGGACAGCTTCACCGCCTCGTCGACGAGCATGGGGTCGCGACCGATCCACGCGACCGCATGCAGCAGCTCGAGCCTCGTGATCTCGACGTCGAGCGTGTCCTTCGCGCGCGGCGTGAACCCGGCCTTGCGCGCTCCGGGGCCAAACGTCGTGCGCACCCACGCCTCGTACTTCGGCAGCAGCTCGTCGGGCACGAAGTCGCGGATCCAGATCGAGAAGTCGAGCGCGGGCGGTACCGTGAACCGATCGTTGCCGGCGAGCAGCTTCGGCACGAACGACAGCGCGGTCGCCAGCGGCAGCTTGCCGCTCGTTGCGAGATCGGTGACGTCGAAGTACAGCGTGCGGCGCTCGGTCCACGACAGCTTCGGCCACGCCTCGTCACGCAGCGCGGTGACCTGCGCCGTCGTGTACGGCGAGCGGTAGTAGCCGCGGCCGTTGACGTTCGGGTGCATCCACCGCGGGCACGCCTTCGTCTTCGACGCCGGCAGCTCGAGCGTGCCGGTCTCCGCCGACAGCAGCGTGCATGCCTCGCCGCGCGCGCCGCCGCCCTTGTCGTAGACGACGCACACCGGGACGATCCACGGCTTGCCCGCCGGCGGCGTCGGCGAGCCCGGCGGCACGTAGCGCTTCTGCGCGAGCGCGACGCTCGCCTTGCCGCCCTGGCACGACAGCGTCGCGGTGATCTCCGGCGCGCCCGCCTGCTCGAGGAACGAGGCGAACGCGGCGTCGACATCCTTGCCCGACGCCTGCGAGATCGACTGCGCGAAGTCGGTCGACGTCGCGTTGCCGTACGCGTGCTTCGCGAGGTGATCGCGCACGCCCTTCTGGAACACGTCGGCGCCGAGATAGCTCTCGAACATCGCGAGCACGCTCGCGCCCTTGTCGTACGTGATGCCGTCGAACGCGGTCAGGATATCGTCGGTGCTCTCGATCGGCTGGCGGATCTGGCGCGCGCTGACGATCGCGTCGGCGTTGAGCGCGTCGTTGCGCATCGTCAGCTCGGCCTGATCGTCGCGGTACGTCGGATCGATCTTCGCCGACGCCTTCGACTCGACCCAGTTCGCGAAGCCCTCGTTGAGCCAGATGTCGTCCCAGTACTTCATCGTCACGAGATCGCCGAACCACTGGTGCGCGATCTCGTGCGCCGCGACGACGACGTAGCGGTGCTCGCGCTCCTTCGAGGCCTTGACCGGATCGATCAGGATCAGCCGCTCGGTGAACGTGATGAGGCCTGCGTTCTCCATCGCGCCGAACCCGACGGTGAGCGGGATCGACATCAGGTCGAGCTTCTCGTACGGATAGGGCGAGCCGAACCAGTCCTCGAGTAGCTCGAGCAGCCGCGGCGAGGTCTTCGCGGCCCACGCACCCTCGGCGCGGCGCTTCGCGAGCGTGATCACGCGCACCGGGGTGCCGCGCTTCGTCTTGCCGGCATCGACGATCTCGAACGGCCCGACGCCGAACGCGACGAGGTACGACGGCAGCGGCTTGGTCTGCGCGAACTCGACGCGCTTCATCGTGTCGGAGACCTGGCTCTCGCCGGTCTGCGGCGTGTTCGAGACCGCGACGAGCGGCTTCGGGACGTCGAGCGTCAGCTTCCACGGCACCTTGTTGTCGGGCTCGTCGAAGCACGGAAAGATCCGCCGCGCGTACAGCGCCTCGAGCTGGGTGAACACGTATGACTGATCGGCCACGATCTGCTTGAACGCGCCCGCCGTGTTCAGCTTGTCGAGCTCGCCCTTGTAGTCGATCGCGAGCGTCCACGCGCCCGGGTCGAGCGGCTTCTGCGCGCGGATCTCGAGGAAGTCCTCGCCCTTCGGCGTCACCGCGAGCGCGACCTCGACGCCGGCCTGCTGGGCGACCGCCTTGCGGATCGTCAGCTTGCGGCCGTGCAGCCAGATCACGCTCGAGCGTTCGCTGACCTCGCCCGCGATCTGGATCGAGCCGTCGAAGTCATCGCGCTTCGGATCGATCACGAGCCGCGCGGCATAGCTCGTCGGCAGAAAGTTGCGCGGCAGGCGCAGCGTCGGTTGTGGTGGCGCGAGCGCGTCCCCTTGCTTCGTCGGCTTCGGCTCCGCGGTGCCCTCGGTGGCACCGGTCCCGACGGGCGCGGGCACCGTCACGCTCGGCTTGGGGGGACCGCACGCGACGAGCGACGCGACGAGGGCGACAAGGCAGCGCTGCATGGCGCGCATGCTAGCACCGCGGCGTCAGACGTCGTCGGTGAGGGCGTTCTGCGACAGCGTGCGACGCCTGCGACGACTACTCCGCGATCGCCTGGCCGCAGCAGTGCTTCCACTTCTGCATCGAGCCGCACAGACACAGATCGTTGCGACCGAGCTTCTTCGGCCGGAGCCGGGCGACCTCGCGCGGTGATGGAAACTTGATCGGGCGCGCCGCGCGTCCGATCGCCTCGGCAGCCTCGAACTGCGCCGCGATCTCGTCGAGCTTGGCGTCGGTGAACCACGCACGCGCCTCGTCCTCGAGCTTGTGCGCGAGCGCGAGGTAGCGGCGCGTGTGCTGCGCGTGATCGTAGTGCGCGACGCGCCGGTAGCCCGGCGGCACGTCGACGAGCGCGTTGCCTCCCGCGAAGCCATACGTGCCGACCTCGCGCGCCGGCAGCAGCGTCCACTCGATCTGGAACAGCCGGTACGCGACGGCGCCGAGCCCGACGAACGCGCGCGCCTCGTTCTGGTTGAACGGATGCAGGTATGCCGCCTCCTCGGTCGGCTCGACCGATTCGGGAACGCCGTACGGCAAGCCGACCGGGGTGCCGTAGTTCGGCGCGCGCGGATCGCCGCACACGGCGTGGATGAGCTCGTGGACGCAGAACCCGAGCAGCCGGCTGTGAATGCAGCCGCCGTCGCGCACGGCGACCCACTTGACCTCGCCGAGCTGCTGCTGGATCCGCCACAGCGTCGGTGCCGCGAGATCCCAGATCACCGTCTGGCCCCAGCCGCGCATCGCATCGTCGAACCGGTACAGCGCTTCGATGCCGGCGACGCGCTCGTCGTACGACAGCTGCTCGTGACAGCGGCACGCGCACGGCAACGGAAGCTGGACCGCATCTACGACGGTGGCGGGCACCTCACGAGCTTGCCAGCGCGCGAAGCTGCCGTCGACCGCTTGCACCTACACCGGACACCGCGCGACGCTGCGGCGATGCGCAATTTCATGATCATCGCGAGTGTGGTCCTCGGTCTCGGCGCGTGCGGCAAGAAGGGCGGCGCCGACGACGCGTTGGCCAAGATGGAAGACTTCAAGAAGCAGGTCTGTGCCTGTGCTGACATGGCGTGTGCCGAGAAGGTCAGCAAGGAGATGGACAAGTACATGGAGGAGTTCGAGAAGAACAACAAGGACGTCAAGCCGACGAAGGAGCAGGACGAGAAGGCCGACAAGATCGGTGACGAGATGTCGGCGTGCATGAAGAAGCTGTCCGAGAAGGCGGGCGGCGCGGCCCCGACGGGCGACAAGCCGGACGAGCCCGCTCCGACGCCGACCGAGACCAAGTAAGCCGTGTATCGCCGGGCGAGCGCACGAGCTGTGCTTGCCCGCCGAGCGCGCGGCCGGTAACGCTGTGGCGTGGCCAGCTACGCGTTCCGTATCGTCAACGTATTCACCGTCGACGGCGACCGGTTCTCCGGTAACCCGCTGTGCGTGTTCGAGGATGCGCGCGGGCTGGCCGATGGCCAGATGCAGGCGCTCGCGCGGCAGATGAACCTGTCGGAGACGACGTTCGTGCTGCCTCCCGCCGGCGGCGGCGACGCGCACGTCCGGATCTTCACGCCGGGCTTCGAGATGCCGTTCGCGGGCCACCCGACGCTCGGCACCGCGAGTGTCGTCGCGCGCGGCCGCGACCGCGTCGTGCTCGAGATGCGCGCCGGGCTCGTCGAGGTCACGACGCGCGACGGCGCGTACGAGCTGCGGACCGCGAAGCCGCCGGCGACACGCGCCGTCGACGGAACGCGCGCCGAGCTCGCGCGCATGCTGAGCTTGCCGGAGGCCGCGATCGCGGGCGAGCCGCTGTGGGTCTCGACCGGCACCGAACAGCTCGTGATTCCGATCGCGTCGCGGGAGCACGTGCGCGCCGCGAGACCGGTCGTCGACGAGATGCACCGGCTCGCGACGTCACCGACGCGCGAGGAGGCGATGGCGTATCTGTGGGCCGCGGGCACCGCCGACGATCCGGAGCACCTCGTGCGGTTCTTCTTCACGATCGGCTCGAGCGTGCTCGAGGATCCGGCGACCGGCTCGGCGTGCGCGAACCTCGGCGGCTACATCGTCGCGACGCGGCACGCGCTGCCGTACCAGGCGACGCTGCGCCAGGGCGAGGCGGTCGCCCGGCCGTCGCGGCTGCACCTGCGGGTCGACGCGAGTGGTGGGATCTTCGTCAGTGGCGCCGTGATCGAGCTCGGTCGCGGTGTCGTCGACGTGTAACCCGACAGCGACCCCGCTTCACAGCGAACCACCGGGCGCGAACCGTGAACGCGCGTTCGCGGTACGAGCCTTGCCAGAAGCCGCGGCATCATGCGCCCGGCCCTGCTCATCCCGTGTCTGCTCACGCTTGCCGCCGGCACCGCCCGCGCGGGCGAGCTCGATCTCAACCTCGGCCTGCAGGCCACGACGACCCAGTGGGAGGCCGACCACGGCGGCGGCCCGACGCTGACCGGCACGTGGTTCTTCCGCGACTGGATCGGCGCGAGCTTCACCGGCAAGGAGCAGTACGCGACGATCGACGATCGCTACCTGTCGTACTTCAGCGTCAACGCGGTGTTTCGCAAGTCGTGGGACCGCGTGCGCGTCGCCGGCGCGCTCGGGCTCGTGCACCAGCACGAGGAGCCGGGCACCGTCGTCGATTCGATGCCGGTCGAGTCGCTGTTCGGCGTTGCCGACGGAATCCGGCATCGCGCCGGTTCGCGCGCCGGGCTGCAGCTCGCGGTGCCGATTCGCGATCGCGCGCACGGCGACTGGTACATCGCGTTCGACCTCGACGCGACCGCCTTCGCCGAGGACACGCGCGGTCCGCGGTGGATGTCGTCGGCCGGGCTGTCGCTCGGGTTCACGCACGACTTCGCGCAGGCGGCACCGCGATGACGCGGCCGCGGCTGCTCGGCGGCGTGATCGTCGGCTACCTCGCGTCGGTCGCGGCGTGCATCGAGCCGCAGGGCGACCCGCTCGATCCCGCGGCGTGCCCCGACACCGGCACGACGCTGACGTACGCGAGCTTCGGCGCCACGTTCTTCGCGGACCACTGCAACGCGTGTCATTCGCAGGCCAGGAACGGCGCGCCGAGCGCGTTCCGGTTCGACACGCTCGACGAGGTTCGCGCGCACGCGGACCGGATCTACATCCGCGCCGCCGGCTCGAACACGACGATGCCGCCCGGCCCCGACGATCCGCCGCGCGACGAGCGCGATCGGCTCGCCGAGTGGCTCGCGTGCGGCGCCCCCGAATAGCCGGCTAGTCGATCAGCCACGACCAGCCACGTGCCGCCAACTGTGGGCAGTGCCTGGCCTCGATCGTGGCACGTCCGGTGCTCCTCGCTGGCGGCGTGCTGAGGCTGGCTGCTCTGGTATCCGTGCTCGGGTTCGGGCTCGTCGCGTGCGCGACCGACGGCGACGTCGCCGGCGAGGATCCGAACGCGGGCCTGCTGCGCGACTTTCTCGACGGCAAGTACGACGCCGCCGGTCACCCGCTGAACGCGAAGGTGATCGAGGCCGAGGACGCGTGTCCGTCGGCCGGACCGGTCGGCGACGGCGCGCTCGAGCTCCGCGCGGCCTGCGAGGCCGCGATCCCCGACGGCGCGAAGACCGGCGATCTCGTCGCGAACGTGCGGCTGCGCGTGCGCACCGCGCCCGAGCGCGGGACGATCGCGACCGTGTCGCTCGTCGACGCGAGCGGCAGCGAGCTCGCGAAGGAGACGCTGACGGTGTCGCGGCTGCGGGCGCGGGGCGCGTGGATCGATGTCGCGGCGAAGCTCGCGAGCGTGGGTACCGCGGCGCGCGTGCGGATCACGCCGGCCGCGGGCGCGGTCGTCGACGTCGACTACGTCGAGATCTTTCCGTCGCACTTCGGGCTCGTGATCGCGCCCGGCAGCGGCGTGCTCGGCGACACCGAGCACCTGACGTTCGAGGTGCCGCGCTATCGCCGGCTCGAGACGCTCGAGGCCGACGGCGTCGATCTCCTGCCGCGGCTCGACGCGCTCGTGTCGCAGGGTCGCGCGACGCGCACGACGACCGCGTTTCGCACGCTGATCGACGTCGCGGTCGCCGACTTGCTGCCGGATCGCGGCGAGGTCGTCGAGCTGCGCGCGAAGGCCGGGAGCCAGGCGGCGCGTGCGCAGCTCCGCCGTGCGGCGCCGGCATGCAACTTCGAGGGCGATCCGGCCGCGGCGACGAAGGTGCTCGTCACCGGCTTCCAGCCGTTCCCCGCCGACGGCTGGCACGACAACGTCTCTGGCGTCGCGGTCACCGCGATGAACCCCGCGAGCCTGCGCGACGCGCGCGTGATGCGGCTCGTGCTGCCGGTCGAGTACGACCGCGCGGCGGCGCAGATCGCCGACGTGATCGCGCGCTGCGCGCCCGACGTCGTGATCAGCTTCGGTCAGGGCGGCGGCGCGATCGCGCTCGAGCGGACCGCGTACAACCTGCAGGACACCGGCGAGATCGCCGGCGGCGTCCCCGACAACCGCGGCATCGTGCGCGCGGCCGCGCCGATCGACGAGGCGGCGCCGGCGACGCGCGCGACGCTGCTGCCGCTGCCCGAGATCCGCAGCGCGCTCGAGGCGCTCGGCGAGTCGCCCCAGGACTCGACGGACCCCGGCCGCTACATCTGCAACAACGTCATGTTCGTCGACATCGCGACGATGGAGGCGCGCGGTGGCCGCGCCGGCTTCATCCACCTCCCGTACACGACGAGCTTCGACGACAGCGTGCGCGCGCGCTACGCCAAGGTCGTCGAGGCCGCGATCCAGGCGACCGTCGACGCGCCGTAGCTCACGGTCGCCTTACGACGGTGGCACACGGTTCGCTTCGTGTAAGCACCGTGACGAGTCCTCGCCTGCGCGTCATGAGCTACAACATCCGGTACGGACGCGGTACCGACGACCGGATCGATCTCGAGCGGATCGCGTCGGTGATCGCATCGTTCGAGCCCGATGTGGTCGCACTGCAGGAGGTCGACGTCCACCGCACGCGCAGCGGCGGGATCGACCAGGCCGCCGAGCTCGCGCAACGCCTCGGCCTGACCGCGACGTTCGCGCCCGCGATCGTCGAGGACGGCGACTCCCGCTACGGCAACGCGACGCTCACGCGACTTCCGGTGCTGAGCACCTACCAGCTCGCACTGCCGCACCGCGGTCACAACCGACGCTCGGAGCCGCGGTGCGCGCTCGTGACACGGCTGGCGTGGGACGGCGGCGAGCTCGACATGGTCAACACGCACCTGTCGATCTTCCCGAGCGAGCGCCCCGGCCAGGTCTCGACCCTGATGAGCGACCTCCACGGCGACGAGGTGATCATCGCCGGCGACTTCAACTGCACGCCGTGGTCGACCCCGTTCAAGACGCTGTGCTGCGGCCTCACGCCAGCGACGCGTCGCGCACGCACCTGGCCGTCGCGGCTGCCGTTCGTGCCGCTCGATCACATCCTGTTTCGCGGTCCGCTCGAGGTCGTGCGCTCCGGCTCGTGGGTCACCCCCGAGGCGCGGCGCGCGTCGGATCACCTGCCGGTGATCGCCGAGCTCGCGAAGCCCGAGGTCGTGCGAGGTGCCGCATGACGAAGCTGCTCGTTCCCGGCCTGACCTGCGGCAAGCTGATGACCGCGCCGCACTCCGGCCTGCTCGTCGACGGTCGCGACTTCTACAAGGCGGTGTACGACGCGTGCTGCAAGGCCGAGCGCACGATCATGATGGCCGGCTGGCAGTTCGAGACCGAGGTCGAGCTCGTGCGCGGCGAGGACGCCGACGGCTGCGAGCACCCGCCGCAGCTGATCCCGTTCCTGCGCTCGCTGTGCGAGCACAAGCCAGATCTCCAGGTCTACATCCTCGCGTGGGACGCGTCGCCGGTGTTCGTGTTCGAGCGCGAGCCGCTGCAGCGCTGGAAGTTCCGGCGCCACGGTCACGAGCGCATCCACTACAAGATGGACAACGCGCACCCGACCGGCGCGAGCCATCACCAGAAGATGATCATCGTCGATCGCGCGATCGCGTTCACCGGCGGCATGGATGTCTGCAACTCGCGGTGGGACGACCGCGATCACGCCGCCGAGCAGCCGCTGCGCTGCTCGCGCAACAAGCCGTATCAGCCGTACCACGACGTCCAGGCGTTCGTGACCGGCGACGCGGTCGACGTGCTGCACGACTGGTTCTGCGAGCGCTGGAAGCTCGCGACCGACATCGACATCGAGTGCAACGGTCAGCCGCGCGAGCCGATCGCGATCCGGCCGACGCTCGAGATCGACGCGCCGTGCCTCGGGCTGATGCGCACGCTGCCGCGCATGGACGAGCCGCACGTCGCGCCGGTCAAGGAGATGTACGACCTGCACCTGCGCGCGATCCAGGCCGCCGAGCGCTACATCTACATCGAGAACCAGTACTTCTCGTCCGACGAGATCGCGCACGCGATCGAGACGCGGATGGCGGCGACCGATCATCCGCTCGAGATCGTGCTGGTGCTGCCCGAGAAGAGCGCGGGCTGGAAGGAGCGGATCACGATCGGCGTCTACCAGCAGCGCCTGCTCGAGCGACTGACGAAGTGCGCCGAGGCGACCGGCAGCAAGCTCGGCGTCTACTACCACTGCGCGTGCGGCAAGGCCGGCGAGATCCCGGTGTTCATCCACGCGAAGGTGCTCGCGGTCGACGATCGGTTCCTGCTCGTCAGCTCGGCGAACACGACGAACCGCAGCATGGGCTTCGACACCGAGCTCGGCGTCGCGTGGGAAGACAGCGTCGAGAACGCGTCGATCCGGCATGCGCGCATGGAGCTGATGGCCGAGCACGCGGGTCTCGAGGGCGACGAGCTCGAGGCGGTGCTCGGCGATCCGGCGGGCCTCGTCGACCGGCTCGACGAGCTCGCACGCGCGAAGCAGCACAAGCTGCGGATCCATCGCCGCAACCAGGACGAGCGGCCCGGGCCGGTGCTCGCGAAGCTCCTGCCCGACGAGACGCCGTTCGATCCCGACGATCCGCAGAGCATGGAGGAGCTACTGCCCGAGCCCGGCGTCTGGCTCGACCGGCTGTTCCGCGATCCGCTGTGGATGCTGAAGCGCTCGACGCGGACGTTCGGCCGTCGCGTGCGTCACAAGCTGAGAACCGGCTGACCGCAATTTTGCGCAACCGCGATCGGCGCGCACCGTCGATCGCGTGATGCGGTGTGTCCTCGTGGTGCTGGCGCTATGCTCGGTCGCGGCCGCCGATGTCGTCCCGGAGCGCGCGGTGGTCGTCGGGCACGTCGGCGACGGGCCGTGGACCGATGCGGCGACCGAGGCGCGGATCGACGACCATGCCGAGCTCGCGCCGGTCGTGATCGGCAAGCGCGGCAAGCGGCGCGTCGTGCTCGCACCGCCGGGGATCGCGAAGCTCCGGCTCGCCGGCGCAACCGTCAAGACCGAGCCGCTCGGCGACGCCCGCGTCCAGTGGTCGATCGTCGAGCCGCACGGGTTTCGCACGAAGCCGGCGGGCAATGGCGTCGCGAGCGAGTGGTACAGCAACGTCTCGCAGGAGCCGGGCAGCTTCGGCAAGTGGATGGGCTACGACACGATCGAGTACGCGGCGCGCGTCGTCGTGCCGTGGACGGACGCGAAGCCGATCGCGCCGGCGATCTCGTCCGGCGAGGCAGGCGCGCTGGCCCTGCCAGGCCTCGGCACGGTGCGCTACCAGGTCGAGGTCGAGCTCGCCGGCGTGCGCGTCGCGAGCCCCGGTGCCGACGCGGTCGACGCCTACGGCATCCTGCCGGCGGTGCACCGCGTGTCGATCCGGCGCGGCGACGACTTCCTCGGCTACCTCACGAGCTACCTGCTCGTGCCCGAGGTGTTCGGCTCGGCGGGACCGGGCAGGAACCACCAGACCGAGCGCTACACCGGCGCCGACTGCGCGGACATCCTCGTCGGTGCGCTGCGCCGGATGGGCAAGCGCGTCGCGTATACGAACGTCGCCGGGCTCGTCGCGTACGCGCGGGCGATCGCGAAGCCGGTCGAGCTCGACGACCACGGGATGCCGGCGCGTCCGATCACCGGCGTCCAGCCCGGCGACGTGATCCGGATCGATTACGGCGGCGCGCTGCGCGGGCACACGCCGCGCGGCTGGGATCATGTCGGAGCGCTGTGGGAGGACCGCAGCGACCCGAAGGGCCCGCACAAGGGCGGACCCGACGGCGCGCTCGATGGCTTCGATCTCGTGATCCACCTCGGCCACCCGAGGCTCGTGATCGAGCCGCTCTCCGAGCAGTCGCCGGCGACGATCGACGTGCTGCGCTGGCGCTGACTAGAAGTAGTACGACGCGCCGATCGTGAACGTGCCGCCCGAGAGCTCGTCGCTCGGCGACTGGAACGTCGGATCGGGCGGCACCGGCATGCCGTCGACGGTCGGAGCGTCCATCGCGTCCGAGCGCGGGCCGATCGCGAGCATGCGCAGCTCGGCGTTGAGCGCCCAGTTCGTGAACCGATGCTCGAGGCCGGCGCCGAACGCGAAGTGCGGGCGGCCGGCGGCGTCGCGCTCGGACTCGCTCGCGTCGTGACGCGCGATGATCGTCTCGCCGACGCCGGCGAGCAGCCACCACCCGGTGTGGCGATACGGCCGGAACCGGTAACGCAGACCGAGCGTGCCGCCGCCCATCGCGAGATCGCCTTGCGTGTCGTCCTCGAGGACCTGGCGGCCGCCGTTGAGCAGCAGCTCGAGCTCGAGGCGCGGCGTCATGCGGAACCGCAGCGACAGCTCCGCGCTGTTGAAGCTGACCTCGTCGGCGCCGTCGGAGCCCTGCGGCGCGACCGACATCCCGCCGACGTTGAGGCCGACCGCGAACCGGCGCGCCATCAGCGTCGCGCGCGGATCCGGCGCGACGACGAGCGGCGCGACCGGCGCCGCCGGTGCGACCGAGCTCGGCGGTGCGACCGGCTCCATCTCACCGGGTGCCTGGGCGTAGGCGACAGAAGCAGCCGACACGACGAGGAGCGAGGCGAGCGCGAGGCGGAAGGTCATGGCTCTGCGATGATTCCACGGTTCGTGCCACCGTAAGCAGAGGAAACGACACGACTGTGAACGGAGCGTGACCGTCGTCAGAACCGACACTCGTGACCGTGATCGTGGCCTCTCGCTACACTACGATGACGCGGTGGCAGGTCGGACCTTCGCGATCGGAGACATCCACGGCGATCTCACGGCGTTGGCCACGCTGTTCGAGCGCCTACCCGCCCTGACCGAGGACGACACGCTCGTGTTCCTCGGCGACTACATCGACCGGGGCCCGGAGTCCGCCGGGGTGATCGCGTTCGTGCGGGAGCTGACGGACCGCAGCCCGGCAAAGATCGTCACGCTGCGCGGCAACCACGAGGACGCCTGGCTGCAGGTGATCGACAAGGGCTGGCCGGAGTTCGTGCTGCCGCGCGCGAACGGTTGCTACGAGACGTACCGCGCGTTCGTCGGCGAGCCCCAGCCGACCGACGACGACCTGCCGAGCATGCACGAGATGTCGGCGATGATGGCCGGCAAGTTCTTCCCGCGCGACGTCATCAAGTGGATGCGCGCGCTGCCGTACTTCTACGAGGACGAGCACGCGATCTACGTCCACGCCGGCATCAAGCGCACCGACGGCGAGTTCCCGCATCCCAAGGATGTCGATCCGCCGCGCGCGCTATTGTGGCTGCGCGATCGCGACTTCTTCGCGAATTATCGCGGCAAGCTCGTCGTGTTCGGTCACACGACGACGCGCACGTTGCCGAACGAGCTGTCGACGCACACGCCCGAGGATCCGGCGGATCTGTGGGCCGGGCCGTCGTGCGTCGGGCTCGACACCGCGTGTGGCAAGGGCGGGTTTCTGACCGCGTTCGAGCTGCCGGCACGCACCGTGTTCGAGTCGCGCGGCTAGGAGCTCGGGGGCGCGTGGCGAGGACGAAAGACTCGGCAGCCGGCAAGCCCGCGGTCCAGCTCGGGCGCGCGCTCGCATCCCCGGCCGGCGTGCTCGTCACGATCCCGCTGCTCGTGATCGCGGTCGGCGTCGGGATCCTGCTGCTCGGGCGCGATGCGACGCGGACGAGCGCGCACCAGCTCGCGCGCGGCCAGCTGACCGAGCAGGCGCTGCGCGTCCAGTCCGATGTCGCGTTCGCGCTCGATCAGGCGGATCCGCTGATGGCGCGCGTCGACACGCTCGCGGATCCGGCGATGCCCGTCGAGGAGCGGCTCGTGCGGCTGCACGATCTGATCATCGGCCGTCCGGGCGTCTCGTACCTCAGCATCAGCTTCCCCGACGGCAGCTTCTATCACTCGAACGCGACGCGCGACGGCAAGGTCGAGGTCCAGCAGAGCGTGATCACCGATCACGGCACGCAGGTGAACTGGTTCTCCGTCGACGGCGGCCGCCTCGTGCCGCTGCGAAACAAGATCACCGACTACGATCCACGCAAGCGCGGGTTCTACCAGCTCGCGGTCAAGACCCGCGCCCGCGCGTGGACCGAGCCGTACACGTTCTTCCTCTCGCACGAGACCGGCATCACGTGCACGCAGCCCGTGTTCAACGCCGACCACACGCTGCGCGCCGTGCTCACCGTCGACTTCGATGTCTCCGCGCTGTCGAGCTACGTCGCGAAGCCCGCGCTCGATCAGGCGCGCTCGATCGTCTACAGCGGCAACGGCGTCGTGCTCGCGTATCCGACGGCCGACCAGCTCGCGGTGCCGAACAGCGACAAGCTGCTGACGCGCGAGGACCTCAAGGATCCCGCGCTCGACGCGCTGTTCGGCGCACCGCCGTCGCCGGAGCTCCACTTCCTGCAGCTGTCGACGCGCGACGGTGCGTACCTCGCATCGGTCGCGCCGATCGGTGGCCGGCGCGCCGGCGTCCAGGTGCCGCTCGACTGGTACGTCGCGACGCTCGTGCCCGAGCGGACGCTGCTCGGCCCGACCCGCCGTCTCGAGCAGACGAGCGCGCTCGCCAGTGCCGGTGCGCTCGCGATCGCGGTCGCGCTCGCGCTCGTGCTCGCGTGGAACTTGCTGCGCATGCGCCGTCAGGTCGCGGCGTCGCGCGAGGAGGCGCGCACCGCACAGGCGCGTGCCCGCGAGCTCGGCAGCTACCGGCTCGTGGCGAAGCTCGGCGCCGGCGGCATGGGCGAGGTGTGGCGCGCCGAGCACCGCATGCTCGCTCGCACCGCCGCGATCAAGCTGATCCGCCCCGATGCGCTGCGCGATCCGGACTCCGTCGAGGAGATCCGCGAGCGGTTCCGCCGCGAGGCCCAGACGCTCGCGTCGATGCGGTCGCGCCACACGATCGCGATCTACGACTACGGCGTCACCGAGGCCGGCGTCTTCTACTACGTGATGGAGCTGCTCGAGGGCCTCGACATGGAGTCGCTCGTCATGCAGTACGGCGCGCAGCCGGCGGCGCGCGTGATCCAGCTGATGATCCAGGCGTGCGCGTCGCTCGCCGAGGCACACGAGGCCGGTCTGCTCCATCGCGATATCAAGCCGCCGAACCTGTTCGTCAGCCGCGCCGCCGACGAGCTCGACATCGTCAAGCTGCTCGACTTCGGCATCGTCCAGACCGTGACCGGCGAGCCGCATCCCGCCGAGCGGGCGCGCGCGCTGATCGATCCATCGCCGCTACCGACGACGACCGACAAGCTGACGCAGCTCGGCGCCATGCTCGGCACGCCCGGGTTCATGGCGCCCGAGCAGATCCTCGGCATGCAGCTCGACGGCCGCGCGGATCTCTACGCGCTCGGCTGCGTCGCGTGGTGGCTGCTCGAGGGCAACGAGGTGTTCAAGCGCGAGGGCGCCGAGGCGAAGATCCTGCACAAGCACATCTACGAGCCGGTGCCGCCGCTGCGCGAGCGCGTGCGCGGCTGGTGCCCGCCCGAGCTCGAGGTCGTGCTCGCGTCGTGCCTCGCGAAGGATGCCGAGCAGCGGCCGGCGAACGCGCGTGCGCTCGCGGCGATGCTGCGCGCGATCCCGATCCCGCCCGAGCATGCGTGGACCGAGGACCGGGCGCGCGCATGGTGGGAGGCGTACAAACCGGCGCACGTCGTGACCGATGCCTCGACGGGCGAGGTCCAGGTGATCATGCCGGGCCGCACCGAGGAGCGGCCGCTCGCGGCGACGAGCGAGGACGCGATCGGTCCGACGATCGCCGAGCCGATCCGCCGCCGCACGAGCTGATACGGTCGCGGCATGACGACGTCGCTGCAAGACACCTACGCGCCGCACGGCCGGTGCTTCGGCTGTGGTCCCGCGAACGCCCAGGGATTGCGGATCAAGAGCTTCGCGCTCGACGACACCGCGGATGCGCACGTCGTCTGCGACTTCACGCCCGAGCGTCACCACGAGGCATTCGAGAACGTGCTGAACGGCGGGATCATCGGCGCGGTGCTCGACTGCCACATGAACTGGACCACGATCCATCACCTGATGAAGAAGCAGGGCCTCGATCACGCGCCGCCGTGCGTGACCGCGGACTTCAAGGTCGTGCTGAAGCGACCGACGCCGCTCGGCCCGGTCCACGTCGACGCGCACGTCGTCTCGGCGACCGATGACCGCGCGACGATCGAGGCGACGATGACCGCCGGCGGCAAGGTGACCGCGATCGGCACCGGCACGTTCATCGCCGTGAAGCCGGGACATCCCGCGTATCACCGCTGGTAGACCGGCCTCCCGCTGCTCCCGCTTGCGCGCGGTGCGACCGCGGGACCATGCTCCCGGCATGGGCGAGCTCGAGGGCGTCGTGAAGCGGGTGCCGGTCGACGATGTGACGTTCGCGGTGAGCGAACAGGGCCATGGCGAGCCGGTCGTGTTCGTGCACGGTGACATGAGCGATCACCGGAGCTGGGGCGGTCAGCTGCCGGCGCTCTCCGAGCGCTATCGCGTGATCACGTACAGCCGGCGGTTCGCGTGGCCGAACCCGCCGCCGCCTCCTGGCGCCGGGAATCCGCTCGAGCGCCACGCCGACGATCTCGTCGCGATCCTGCGCGCGCTCGACGCGACGCCGGCGCACCTCGTCGGCACGTCGTCGGGCGCATTCGTCTGCCTGCTCGCAGCGCGCAAGGCTCCCGAGCTCGTCGCGAGCTTGACGCTGCACGAGCCGCCGATCGTGACGCTGTTCGTCGGACTGCCACCGACGCCCGGCGAGATCTTGCGGCTGTTGCCGAGCCGGCCGCGCACCGCGCTGTCGATCGTGAAGTTCGGCGCGCGCGTGATCGATCCGGCGACGAAGGCGTTCCGGCGCGGCGATCGCGAGGCCGCGACGCAGATCTTCGTGGGCGGCGTCGTCGGCACGGCCACGTTCGACAAGCTGCCGGAGAAGCGGCGCGAGCAGGCGCGTGCGAACGTGCCCGCGCTCGAGGCGATGCTCGTGCACGGCGGCATGCCGCGGCTCACCGAGGCCGACATCCGCGCGGTCACCGTGCCGACGCTGCTCGTCGCCGGCACGACGAGCCCGCGGCTGTTCGTCCGGCTGATCGATGCGCTCGACGAGCTGTTACCGGATAGCGAGCGCGTCGAGATCGCGGGCGGCCACATCGCATACGAGCTCGATCCCGAGCCGTTCAACCGCGCGCTGCTCGCGTTCCTCGCGAACCACCCGATCGTGCCGGGCTCGATCCCGCGGCCGTCAGGCTCGACGCGCGCCGAACAGCCGGCGTAGCGGGCTCCGGCGCTGCGCGCGCAGTGCGGCGCCGGCGGACGCGGTGCGCGCGCGCGCGACGTGCTTGTCGTGCATCGCGCGCTCCTTGTCGGTGCCGACGAAGATCTCGCGCGTGCCGGCGAGCACGTCGAACCACGACCAGCTGACGCCGAAGTTCTTGTCCTGATCGCCCATGTGGTGGTCGTAGTGCCACGGCAGGTGATCGCGGCCCCACGTCGGATCGAGGTGCGCGCGGCGATGATCGCGGCGATAGCGCGCGAGGCAGTACCAGATGGTCGCGGTGTAGAGCGGCGCGATCGGAAACACCGGCAGGTGCGCGAGCCCGATCACGGTGAGCCCGATCGCCTCGCGCGACTGCGTCGTCGAGCTCCACACCGGGCCCTCGTACGCCGGGTCGTAGAACCCGTTGCGGCGCACCGCCTGGTGATGCTCGTGATAGTGGAACGAGAACCGGCTCGCGCGATCGCGCCCGAGGCCGTGCAGCAGGTACTTGTGCGTCGCCCACTCGCCGACACCGAAGACCGCGAACGCGAGCGGTATGCCGAGCATCAGCCTCGATGTTCCCAGCGCGCCGCGAGCGCGGCAACTAGGTTTTTTCGGGCACGTACGCGCGCGGCATCGACCCACCGCGCAAGAACTGACCGCGGCGGCGCTTCTTGTTCCAGCGCGCGATGCCGAGGATCGTCGCGAAGCCGGCGAACGCGCCCGTCGTCGACAGGATCCACGGCACGCCGAGGATCGGCAGCACCATGCCGGCCGTGATCACGACCACCATGCCGCCGAGCACCGCCCAGATCACATCGGCCGCGTGGCGACGAGACCAGGTATCGAACTCGCGCTCGCAGTCGCGACACCATGTCTGGACACCAGACACCTCGGCATGGCAACGCGGACACTCGATCCCGTCCGGCATCCGCGTACTGTAGCGGATCGTGGTGCTGCGTTCTGGCGCAGCTGCTTCATCGCGGAGCAAGTGGCGCGTGGGGGGCCGCGGAGTTGCGCCGGCATGCCGGTTGTACCGACGACGGGCATGGCATCTCCGAAGGTCCAGATCGTCCGAGACGAGCCCAAACCCGAGCTGCGCCTGCCGGAGCCGAGTGGAACCTCGGTCCAGCGTTACGAGGCCGGCTGGCGCAGCGGCAAGCCGATCGAAGATCCGGAGAAGCTGAAGAGCTGGGGCTGGGTCGGGGCGAAGCCGAGCGAGTACCTCGTGTGCACGCGGGGCGGCACGATCGCGAGGCGGCGATCCGGTCAGGGCGTCCGGATCTTCAAGTGGCCGTGGGAGTCGGTCGCGATCGTGCCGACCACGCTGCAGCGGATCGAGTTCGTCGCCGATCAGATCACGCGCGAGAAGATCGGCGTCGAGGTCGCCGGCATCGCGGTGTACCGGATCGCCGAGCCCGAGCTCGCGTTCCGCGTGCTGAACTTCACGTACGGCGAGGCCGCCGCCGAGAAGCTCGCCCAGACGCTGCGCGAGATGTTCGTCGGTGCGGCGCGCCGGCTCGTCGCGAACCTGTCGCTCGACGAGTGCCTGACGCGGCGCAAGGAGACGATCGCGCACTTCCTGATGGAGGAGATCCGGCCGGTCGTCAGCGGCGAGGGCTCGCCCGAGGACACGACCGCGACCGGCTGGGGCGTCGTGATCGATACGATCGAGATCCAGCAGGTGATCATCCAGAGCCCGCAGGTGTTCGCGCACCTGCAGGCGCCGTTTCGCGCCGAGATCGCCGCGCGCGCCGAGCTCGCGGATCTCGAGCGGGCGCGCCAGGTGTCCGAGCGCCGCGCCGAGACCGAGCGCCGCACGCAGGAGGCCGAGCTCGAGACGCTGCGCGCGACGCGCGCCCTCAAGGCGCGGACCGAGGCCGAGGCGACCGAGGTCGAGACCCGCGAGGCCGCACGCCGCGCCGAGATGCAGGCGGCGGCGGAGATAGCGCGGCTCGAGGCAGATGCCGCGCGCGTCGCGACCGCGCACCGCGCCGCGCTTCGCGAGCTCGAGCACCAGCAGGCGATGCGCCGCCAGCAGGAGGAGGCCGAGCTCGAGTCACAACGCCGTGCCGCCGAGGCGCGCGATGCCGAGAACCAGCTCGACGTCGCGCACCAGCGCCGGCTCGTCGAGCTCGAGCAGCTGGTCGCGGCGAGCCGGATCCAGCGCGAGCTCGTCGCCGCGCTGCCGCAGATCGCGACCGCGCTCGCGCCGCACGCCGAGACCCTGCACGTCACGCAGATCGGCGACGGCAGCGCGGTCACGAGCGTACCGAGCGCGATCGCACAGCTCGTCGCGATCGCGCGCAGCTTCGGGCTCGAGCTGCCGCGCCGCGATCCGGACGCTTGACCTCTGTACGGACGTTGCACACGAGCCAACGCGGTTGCCGGGCGCGCACGCGGATGCGCGAGCGGCGCGCGATCGCGATGGCGCGCCGGTTGCGATAGCGGCCGCGCGGAGGACATTGCGATGCGCGTCTTGCGAATGATCTCGGTGGTGTCGTGTCTCGTCGCGTGTGGTCACGATCCCGGCGGCGGCGGCGGTGGCGACGACGACGGTGCGCCCGACGCGGCGAGCCCGGTGAGCCCGACCGATCCGCTCGGTGGGCTACCGACCGGCGCCGAGCAATGGATGAAGCTGTGCGCGAAGGGCTACGGCGACGTGATCTCGACGAGGTTCTGCGCCGGCACGGCACCGCCGACGATCACGTCATTGAAGCAGCTCGAGACGTTCCTCGGGCTCGACGTCGTGCCGAACCCGAACCGCGATCCGAGCCTCAACCCGAACGTGCGCGTCACGCTGACCGGCACGTCGACCGGCATCGGCCTGCGCACGGTGACGCCGCTCAACCCGCGCGCGTTCCTGATGACACCGGCGCTCGCCGGCGGCGCACCGAACCCGACGTACCAGATCATGGCGTTCGCGCGCGGCGAGCCACTCGTCGAGCTGGTCGCGAACGATCCGCAGGCGAACACGCTGCGGTTCTTCCTGCTGCGGTTCCAGCCCGCGTGCGAGGCGGCCGGCTGTTCGGCCGCGGACCTGCTGACACCGACGATCGAGTCCGGGTGGACCGGGTACACGCTGTACGACGACGACACGATCAAGAACACGACGCTCGACTGCCTCGCGTGTCACCAGGAGGCCGGGCCGGGCACGAAGAAGATCCTGCGCATGCAGGAGCTCGCGAACCCGTGGGCGCACTGGTTCTACGAGGAGCGCCCCGCGAACAAGGCGACGATCGATGACTTCGCACGCGCGCACGGCAGCGAGGACTACGCTGGCATCCCGGCGGTCAACGTCTATCCGTCGCGGCCGTTCGCGCTCGAGACGCTCGTCCGCAACAACGGGTTCGCGACCCAGCCGAACCTGTTCGACACGACGAAGATCCAGAACGAGCTTGCCGCGACCGGCACGAGCGCGACGTGGAACGCGCTGTACGCGAACACCGTCGCGGGGCGCGCGATCCCGACGCCATATCACTCGATCCCGCACACCGACGCGACGAAGACCGCGTCGATGATCCAGGCGTACCAGCAGACGATGGCCGGCACGCTGCCGCGCGACCAGATGCCGGACATCCGCGCCACGATCAAGGACAGCGCGCTGGCCGACATGTCGATCCGTCCGAAGCCCGGGCTCGACGGCCGCGGCATCCTCGTCCACATGTGCCAGATGTGCCACAACAGCCGGCTCGATCAGACGATCAGCCGCGCGAGCTTCGACGTCGAGCGGCTCGATCAGATGTCGCGCACCGAGAAGGACGAGGCGATTCGCCGCCTGCAGATGCCCGACACCGACGCGCGCAAGATGCCGCCGGTGCGGTTTCACGAACTGTCGGACGCCGAGCGCCAGCTCGCGATCGACGTGCTGAGCCAGTAGCTACTCGCCCACCGAGACGAACCGGTACCACCGGCGATCCTCGCCACGCGCCACCGCACGATCCGGGCTGTGGCGGCTGCCGAACTCGACCTTCTTCGCGAGGCCCTTGAGCCGCGGCTTGCTCGCGTCGGTGAGCGCGTTGTCGTCGAGATTCAGGTGAGACAGGTGCGCGAGCTTCGGCTTCGCATCGACGAGCGTCTGGACGCCGCGATCGCTGAGGTTGCCCATCGATAGATCGAGCGTCTTCAGCTGCTTCAGGATCTTCGATCCGACGAGCACCTTCACGAGCTCGTCGGCGAACGGGCAGTTGCGAAGCCCGAGGTGCTGGAGCTTGCCGAGCCCGGTACCGTCGAGGATCGGCTGGATGTCCTTGGGCTTGCCGCTCGCGCCATAGTTCGGATCACCGAACCAGATCTCGAGCCGCTCGAGCTTCGGCCACTTCGCCGCCGCGATGTTGCGCAGCTCCTTGTCGTTCAGCGTGCCGGTCTCGACGCGAAACGACCGCAGCTCCGGGAGCTCGACCTTGCCGATCGTCGGCGAGCCGCCGCGCAGCGTGACCTCGCGCAGGTTCGGGACGGCCTTGCTCGCGGGCATCGCGGTCGCCGTGCCCGAGATGTCCCACTCGCCGATCTGGCCGAGCACGAGCTTGCGCAGCGCCGGCATCCCGACCTGATCGATCGCCTCCGCGAGGTAGCCGAGGTTCATCTCCTCGTCGCCCGGCAGCGGACCGAGCTCGAGCTCCTGGACGAACGCCGCCGACGCGAGCCGCAGGAACATCGCGAGCTGCTGACCCGCGCGCTCGCCCCACTCGAGGTCGTCGTCGTCGGCGACGCGCGGCCCCGCGCCCTCGGCGTCATCGTCCATGCCCCACTCGAACGCCGGCCATCCGATCCGCGCCTTACGAACGAAGCCGTGCTGCCACTCGAGCTCCCACGTCTCCGGCTTTGCCGTCGCGAACGGCCCGAGGAAGTGCTCGGCGTGTTTCGCGAGCAGCGCGTTCGCCTGCTTCGTCTTACCCGCATGCTGCAGCACGATCAGCTCGCCGCGCGGATCGCCTTGCGTCTGCAGCCAGTCGGCGTAGACCAGATACGCGTCCGCGTCGTCCGGCTTCGCGACGATCGCCTTCTCGAGCTCGGCGTTGCGCGATGCCGCCTTGGTCTCGGGAGGCTTCGCCTTGGTGGCGGACTTCGCCTTGCCACCACCGACGAGCACGTAACCCTTCTTCAGCTTCTCCTGAACGAGCTTGTCGTACTCCTTCTTGGCCTTCGCGGCATCGGGATGCTGCTTCGTCGACGACGAGACCGAGCCCGCACCGATGCGCCCCCACTTCGTCACATACGAGGCACCGCTCAGCTCGATCTCCCAGAACTTGTTCGACGTCCCCTCGCTGTACTCGTAACGTGGCATCGTCGCACGCTACCGCAAACCGCGAGCGGTGATATCACTGTAGAGACCGCCTGATGACCGAGACGTCGATCGCAAGTGACCGCGTCGCCGGCGCGCGCAGCACTCCCACGGGGAGTGTGGAGTCGATCGACGATGAGCTCGCGAAGCTCGGCGCCATCCTCGTCGAGGAGCGCGTGCTCCGCCGCGTGATCAAGGGCGATCGCCGGCTGCGCGGCGTCGGTCTCCAGGTGCCACACGAGCAGTGCTACGCGCTCCCGCGAGCCGAGCTCGAGCGTCACGTCGAGCGCGACGAGCTCGCACTCGAGCTGTCCGCGTTGCCGGAGCGCGTGATCGTGATCGCGACGCCACGCGCCGAGCTCGCGAGCTGGACGCCCGAGGCGCTGTCGCGCGTGTGGCGCGCCGTGTTTCACGCGAAGGTCCACGAGGCGTTCGACGCGCACGTCGCGAGCGGCCGGCTCGGGGTCGCCGCGATCCGCGAGCGGATCCATCGCATCGGCCAGGCCGAGTTCGACGAGATCCGCTCGGTCCTGCGCCAGGAAGATCTGCTGCTGCCGCCGATCGACGACACGTCGACGTACGTCGAGTTCGTCGCGCTGTACCTCGAGCTCCAGCAGTTCTCGTCGACCGCGATCGCGCGCACGTTCCCGGCACTCGGCGACCTCGCCAAGGTCGACGCGACGATCGCGCTCGACGTCGATGTGGCTGCGCTGCTCGCCGCATCGCGCCCGCACCAGGCGCCGGCGCGCCCGGTGACGAGCCAGCCCGACGAGGATCCGCAGGCGAAGCTGCGCCGCACGTTCGAGCCGATCCTGACCGAGCGCCAGCGCAAGAAGGCGCGCAGCGCCGCGCTGTCCGCGCGCGATCGCGGCAACCGGGCGCGCGCCGCGATCTTGCACCTCCGCGGCGGTCAGCCGCTCGCCGCGCAGGCCGACCTCGAGGAGCTCGCGACCCGGCTGTCGCGCGCGCTCGGCCGCCGGCTCGGCGACGGGACGATCGAGCCGGTCTCGACGACAGGCTGGGCTGCGGCGCTGATGCCGGTCGCGCTGTACGCGGCGAACCAGCAGCGCGTGTCGCGGTTCTCGATCGGGGCGCGGCTGCTGCTCGATCTGCAGGCGGCGTGCGTGATCGCCGAGCGCGAGACGAAGGTCGTCGATCCGATCGAGTGGATGCTGTCGCTCGGCAAGCGCTCGATCGTCCGCGCGCTGCCCGCGACGCGCGAGGTCCGGATCGCGAAGCACGTGCACGGCGCGGTCGCGAAGCTGCCGGGCTGCGGCGTGCCGACCGCCGAGCTCGCGACGGCGCTGCACGCGATGGCCGGCCACGCCGACGACAACGTGCGGTTCGCGCTGCGCCCGAAGATCGAGGCTGCGCTCGACGACGTCGGCCTGCATCCGCACAGCCTGCCGGAGCGCGTCGGCGAGAAGAAGCTCGTCGACGAGCTGCTCGATCGCGCGGTCGCGATCGGCCGGCTGTCGCTCGGCAACCTGCGCGACGCGATCTCGAAGAACGATCTGAAGACCTCGGACCTCAAGCTCGCCGAGCTCAAGACCGGCGATCAGCTGCTGCGCAGCGACAAGATCCTGTCGCGCTCGCTCGACGGCGTGTACCGCCGCGGCGAGGTCTACATGCGGTTCCTGCAGAAGCTGTCGTCGCTGCTGTTCGGCACGGCGATCGGCCGGTTCCTGACCTTGTACTTCATGCTGCCGCTGCTCGGCTCGTTCGCGATCGTCGAGGGCCTGCAGCACATGGTCGGCCCGCTGTGGCACAAGCTCGCCGGCGTCGAGCCCGAGATCGCGACGCGCACGACGCTGCTCGGCGGCGCCGCGTTCCTGTTCCTGCTGATGCACGTCGCGCTGTTCCGGCGCGGCATGCTGTGGGTGACGATCCAGCTCGGCAAGCTGCTGCGGCTCGTGCTGTGGCGGATCCCGGCGCGGCTGTGGCGGCATCCGGTGATCGCGCGCGCGCTCGACAGCAAGGTGTTTCGCTGGGGCATCCGGCCGGCGATCCCGGCGGCGATCGTGTGGCTGTGCGTGCCGGCGCGGTTCGCGGTGTGGCCGATCGGCCAGCTGTACCGGCCGATCGCGGCCGTCGCGTACCTGATCGCGATGTTCGTCATGAACTCGCGGTGGGGCCGCATTGCCGAGGAGCGGCTGACCGATGCGGTCGTGCGCTCGAGCCGTCAGGTCACGACGCGGATCATCCCCGGCCTCATCAAGTACACGCTCGATCTGTTCGCCGAGCTCGTCGAGGTGTTCGAGCGCGGCATCTACCGCGTCGACGAGTGGCTGCGGTTTCGCAGTGGCCAGTCGGTCGTGATCGTCGCCGCGAAGGGCGTGCTCGCGACGGTGTGGTTCGTCGTCACGTACTTCTTGCGGCTCTACGTCAACCTGTTCGTCGAGCCGACGATCAACCCGATCAAGCACTTCCCGGTCGTCACCGTCGCGGCGAAGCTGATCATCCCGATCATTCCGTCGCTGCTGTCGGCGACGTCGTCGTGGACGCGCCCGCTGCTCGGGCCGACGTTCGCCGGCGGATTCGCCGCGTTCACCGTGCTCGTGCTCCCCGGGCTCGCCGGCTTCCTCGTGTGGGAGCTCAAGGAGAACTGGCGGCTGTATCGCGCGACGCGGCCGAAGACGCTGCGCCCGATCGCGATCGGCCACCACGGCGAGTCGATGGTCGCGCTGCTGAAGCCCGGGTTTCACTCCGGCACGATCCCGAAGCTGTACACGAAGCTGCGCCGCGCGGCGTGGAAGGCCGACGAGCGCGGGGTCGCGAAGCAGAAGGAAGGCCTGCACCACGTCGAGGAGGCGATCCACCTGTTCGTCGATCGCCAGCTCGTGTCGATGCTCAACGAGGTCGGCGCGTTCGCCGCGACCGACGTCGCGGTCGATCACATCGACGTCGGCTCGAACCGCGTCCACCTCCGGCTCGCGTGCCCGAGCCTCGTCGCGGATGCCCACGTCGTGATCCGGTTCGAACAGCAGTCCGGGTGGATCGTCGTCAGCATCCCGGAGCCCGCGTGGATCGATCGGCTCGACGAGCACCAGCGCCAGATCTTCGAGATCGCGCTGTCCGGGTTCTACAAGCTCGCCGGCGTCGACATCGTCCGCGAGCAGATCGAGGACGTGCTGCGCGGCCACGCGGCCGCCGCGCCGCCGTACGACATCGCGGACGTCGGGCTGCTCGTGTGGCCCGGCAGCTCGTACGACACCGAGATCCGCTACGACCTGCGGACCAACAAGCTGACGCCGACGCTGCGCGGCGAGCACTACGACGGCGGGCTGCCCGATCTCGCGGCTCACCACGCGCTGTTCCGGCGCGAGCCGCTGTACTGGTCGGTGTGGTCGACCGCGTGGCAGCAGATCGCGCGCGGCGAGCCACCGATGCCGCTGCTCGTCGGACCGAGCCTGCTGCCGCGCCCGCGCGTCGAGCCCGTCGCGGCACCGGCGGTCGCGCCGGCGGCGGCGGTCAGTGCCGGTTATCGAACTTGATGCCGGCCTGGACCTCGTCGATCGCCTGCTTCGTGAGCGCGATCGCCTTGACGCGATGGCCACCCTTGTCCGCGGTCGCCGCCTCGAGATCGGCCTGCGCCTCGCGCAGGTGATCGAGCGCGGTGCGCATCCTGGGTTGGGGATCGGCACCCGCCGTCGACATGAGGGCGTCGCGGCCGAGCGCGGTCCCGAGCAGAGCGATCAGAGCGAACGAGGTCAGCTTCCACGGATTACGCATGCAAGTCTCCCGAAGTTGAACGGACGTGGAGCCCTGACACGCGACGCGCGGCGTAGGTTAAAAGTGGAGATCTCGCTCCGGATCAGCGAACGGCGTCCACGTACGAGAACACGAGCACGCTGTCCGTCGGTTCGAACGCGATTCGCTCCGCACCGCCGACGACGTAGAGCTTGCCGCCGATCACCGCGCCCTGCGCGCCCGCGCGTGGCACCGGCATCGGCGTCAGATCGAGCCATTGATCGGTGATCGGATCGTAGCGCTGCGTGACATCGAGCGCCGACGCGCCCGCCTCGCCACCGGCGCAGAGCAGCGATCCGAACACGACGCCGAACGCGCAGCCGCCGCGGCTCGGCACCATCGCGCTGCGCGGCTCCCACAGCTCGGCGCCCGGCCGCAGCCGCCACACGTCGCCGAGCGGACGGTTCGCGTCGTCGAGCCCGCCGACGAGGATCAGATCGCCCTCGACATCGCGCATCACCGCCGGATGCGAGCGCGCGGTCGGCAGATCCGGACACGTGCCCCACGTTCGCGTCGCGATGTCGAAGTCGAGACACGTCTTCAGCGGGCCGGTCGCGTTCGAGCCACCGAGCAGATAGATGTGCGGCGGGTAGACCATCACGCCCGCGCCGCCGCGCTCCTGCCCCGCCGGCATCGCCGGCAGCTCGATCCACTCGGTGCCGTCGAGCTCGAGCGCGAACGCGCGGCCACTCGGCGTGTTGCTCGTGTCCTCGAGGCCACCGAGCGCGAACAGCACGCCGGCCGACGCCGCGAGCGCGCCGTGGTGCCGCGTCACCGGCAGCGGCGGCAGCGTCGACCACGCATCGGCGAGCGTGTCGTAGACGAGGACCTCGTTGCTGATCTGCAGCCCCTCGGTCATGCCGGTCGCGTAGCCGCCCGCGATCACGAGCCGCGTTCCGCTCGCGGTCACCGCGGGCTCGAGGCGGCGCCGGCCATCGGGCAGCGCGAGGCTCGACCACGGCGACGCGGGTCCATCCGGCGGCGCGGTCGACTCGTCGCACGCTCCGATCGAAGCGAGCTCGATGACCGCGAGCATCAGGGCGCGTCTCACCCGTCCAGCATAGAGCCAAAGATTAGATCGCGCCGCGGTGTCGTGCGTCTTGGGGCTGCAACTCGGCAGTTCTCTCTCGCTGGGAGCGTTCCATGCGTGCGCGGATTCTCACCCTGTCAGCGCTCGTGCTCGCGGTTGCGACCACGGCGCGCGCCGACGTCGAGCACAGCGAGCTGCGTCCGGTCGCGGCGCGCTCGATGACGCTGTCGGCGCTCGGCCAGGACGGCAAGCTGTCCGGCCTCCACGCGTCGGGCTGGGGCGTCAACCTCGAGCTCGCGCTCGGCAAGCGACGCTGGCAGTACTTCGTCGAGGGCAGCCTGTCGTGGCTCGAGCTCGGCCCGCGTGGCGCGCAGCTCGACGGCCGGCAACAGCGCGGCGGTCTCGGCGTGCGCTGGCTCGCGCGGTCGTTCGAGCTCGGCAGCGTCGGCTCGTTCGATCTGAACCTCGAGGCGTTCACCGGGATCGAGCGCTTCGACGTCGCGCCCGACGTGCTCGTGCGCCCGGATCTCGGCGTCGGCATCGGCTGGCAAGTCCGGCTGCACCTGTGCCGCGACCTCGCGATGCGCACGATGGCGCGCGTGGTCTTTGCACCGACCGATCGCGACGCTGCGAGCGCGGTCTGTCGAGGAAGCTGCGAGATGCCGGTCTCGCGCGACAGCAGCGGTCTCATGATCGTGAGTGGGTTCCAATGGTGAAGACGCTCGCCACGCTGTGCCTCCTGGGGACGACGACGCTCGCGTTTGCCGAACCGCCCGACGAGGACGCCGACGCGATCGACGACGGCAGCTTCGGCGAGGTCAGGCACTTCGCGGAGCCGCCGCCGGAGCCGGTCGTCACGCCGGTGATCATCGAGCCGTACGATCAGCCGCACTGTGCGTTGCCGTGGACCGCGGACATCACGCACACGCGCGACGACGTCACGAACCTCCTCGGGTTTCACATCGCCTACGGCCGGCTGCCGATCGCCGGCGAGCGGCTGCAATCGACCGCGCTCGGGCTCTCGATCGAGCACCGCGTCGCCGGGCGGTGGCGGCTCGTCGGCGAGTACGAATTCACGTGGCTCGGCATCCGCGACACCGAGGCCGACGATCAGATGCCGATCGATGGCACCGCGCATCACGTGCAGCTCGGGCTGCGCCACCAGCTGCTGCGCTCGCGCCAGCGCATGGACGGCACGCTCGGGTTCTACGCCGACGTCGAGGCCGGTGGCGGCATCCTGCTCGGCAGCGAGCCGTCGGTCGGCACCGTCGCTCAGCCGCACGCGTATGCCGGGCTGCGCCTCGGGTACACGTTCATGAACATGCGGCCGAGCACGCGCGCGTCGATCGCATGGGAGCCCGAGGTCCTGCTGCGCGCGAACCGCGTCGAGGACGGCTACGGATTCACCGCGGCGATCGGCATGACCTGGGGCGACTGACCGCCTGCAATTGCACGGAGGAACCGAAACGAAGGACGGTGCTATCCTCACGGTCGTGAAGGCAGTCAAAGCTCATGTCCACAACGGCCAGATCGTGCTGGACGAACCGCTCGAGCTACCCGAGGGTGTCGCCGTGGAAGTGTTGCTGCCGGAAAACGACGAGCTGACGGACGAAGAGCGTCGCGAGCTCGAGAACGCCGTCGAGGAGAGCGCGGCCGAGCTCGCACGTGGCGAGCTCGAAGATGCGCGCGCGTTCGCGCATCGTCTCGTCGCGAAGTCGTGAAGGCTTATCTGTCCAAACGCGCGGCGCGCGCAGCCGAACGCATCGACGAGCGCTGGCGAGAGCATGCCGTTGATCCCGGCATCTTTGCTGCCGAGTTTCTCGCGGCCGTGGAGCGGCTCGAATCTGGAACGACTCCGGGGACGCCATTCCCGACCGCGAAGCGCCCCATGTTGCGCCGGCTATTGATGCCGAAGTCGAGGTGTCACCTCTACTTCGAGATCGACAACGTGAACGAGGCGATCCACATCCTGCACATCTGGGACGGCCGCCGTGAGCGATCGCCGAAGCTGTGAGCAGCTTGCGCGCTCGCTCGCGATCGATGGGACCGAGCTCAGCCGAGCTTCAGCATCTTGAACGCGTGCGCCCACTCGTTGCGCGCGAACCCGGGCGCACACCACAGCTGGCACAGCGCCTCGATCGGCCGCGCGACCTCGGCGGCGCCCATGTCCATCGGCTCCCAGCCGAACTTCGTGATGATCTCCGATGCCTCCTGCTTCGCGCTCGCGTCGTTGCCGCAGATGAACATCGTCGGCGTCGGCTTGAACGGCGGGTTCACCATGAACATGTTGCCGACGCTGTTGAACGCCTTGACGAAGTTCGCCTTCGGCGCCGCCTTCTGCAGCCGTTCCATCAGCGACTCGTTCGGGCCCGTGAAGTAGACGATCACGCCGTTCTGCGGCGGCGCATCGGCGATCGGGTTCGTCGCGTCGAGGACCGTCTTGCCCGCGAGGTTGTCGGGGCCGCACTGCGCGATCACCTGCTCGGCCGCGCTGCCCTTGACCGCGAGCACGATCACGTCGCCCCACTTCGCCGCCTCGGCGTACGTGCCGACCGACGCCTCGCCCTTCACGCCTGCCTTCCACTCGGCGAGCTTCTGCGGCTCGCGCGACGCACGCATCACCGCGTGACCGGCGTCGAGGAAGCCCTTCGCGAGCGCATGACCGACCTCACCGGAACCGAGAATCGCGATCTTCTTCATGCGCCGACGTTTGCACGAAGCTCGCGCCGCGAGCCACTGCCCGAGCGACCGGGATGCGCGCCGCTCGCGCGGGAGTGCCCGGTCTTCAGATAGAACGACCAGTAGCCGATGTGGCGGCCATAGCGGCGGACGATCGCGTCGGGATCGAACGCGCCGTACACCGCGTGCGCCTCGTCCGAGAACTGCTCCATCACCGGCAGCTCGTCCATCCGGCCGAGGCCGCGCAGCAAGATCGCGGTCGCCGAGAACGGCCCGATGCCCGGGATCGCGAGCAGCGCATCGCGCGCCTCGGCGTACGGCAGCGTGACGAGCCGGTGCTCGCCGATCGCGGCGACGCCGCGCACGACGGTCGCGATCTTCTCCGCCTTCGGGCGGTGGCCGATCGCGTCCGCGATCGCGTCGGCATCGAGCGCGCACAGCGCGGGGAGATCCGGGAACGCGCGCAGCGTGCGATCGCCGACGACGACCGGCACACCGAACCGCGCGAGGAACCGGCGCTTGAGGCCCGCGGCGATCGTCACCGGCGCACGCTGCATCATCACCGCGTACACCGCGATCTCGGCGAGCGTCAGGAACCGCACGTGATGCAGGCCGTGCAGCGTCTCGATCAGCGCCTGCATCGGCCGATCGCCGCGCGCGGCCGCGTAGAACCCGGCGACGTCGTCGGTCGCGCCGACGAGGTGCGCCGCGCGCGCGACGATCGCGTCCGCGTGACGGCGCGCGCGGGTCTCGACGACGAGTGCGCCGCGGTGCTCGCGCAGCGTGAACGGCACCGCGGTGCCGTCGAGCACGACCGCCGCGGTCAGCGCGTCGTCGGTGATCGCGAAGTCGTCCTGGCACGGCGGGAACCGGCGCGCGAACGCGAGCGTCTGGGCGAACGAGAACGGAGCGGTCGTCGGGACGGTGAGCTGCATGCTCCCGTTCTACGAACCGGTCGTGTCAGCCTATTGTCAGGTTTGTGTGTGGCGCAGCGTGCGCCAGGTCGCGAGCGCCCACGGCTCGTCGGCGCGGCTGCCCTTGCAGGTCAGGATCGCGACGTGCGGCGCGGCCGCGACGAGCCCGATCACGATGTGGACGCTGCCGTCGTCGTAGGCCTCGGCGCGACCGACCCGGCCCGGGTCGAGGAGCCGCTCGATCACCGGGTGGACCTCGCCGGCGACCGCGAGCAGCTTCGCGGAGTCGGTCTCGCCGGGGGCGGTGAAGCTCGTGACCTCGACGACGCGATCGCCATCGGTCGCCCACCACCGCTCGTCGTCTTCCCAGTGGGTCACGAAGTTGCCGCCGAGCTCGAGCGACCAGCCGCCCGCGAGCTCGACGTCCATCGGATGGCGGCGGTAGCCGATCGTGCGCGGGTCATCGTTGCAGCGCGCGCGGATCTTGTCCGCGCGGTCCTCGTAGATCTCGAGGTAGTTCAGGATGTCGGTCCACTCGTTGTACGGCAGCTCGAGCGTCTTGTCGGCACGTCGCGCCTCGCGCAGATCGTCGTCGACGCGCTCCATCAGCTCGCGCTCGGCGGTGTCGAGCGGCTCGCGCCACGGCACCTCGAGCCACATCGCGAGCAGCGCGCGCGACCGCGCCTCGTGGCCGGGGCTCGCCTCCCACCACGCGAACGCATCGCGCCCGCGCTCGGGGTCCGCGATCACCGCATCGCGCCACGCGGCATCGCGCGGTCCCATCGCGGTCTGCACCGCGGCGTCGAGCTTGAAGCTGCGATCGCCGGGCATGCCGATCCGCGTCGCGCCCGCGCGCAGCTCGCCGGCGAGCCACCCGAGCATCGCCTGTGCGGGGTCGGCGGGCTGCGGCTCGACGAGCACGTAGTCGAGCTCGTCGAGCAGCGGCGCGAGCTTGTCGAGGATCGCGCGGTGATATGCGGGACCGACGCCGCTCGTCGTCGCGCGGATCTCGAGGTCGCCGTCGCCGAGCACCGCGATCCGCGCCGGCGGCGCCGCCGGATGCAGCGCGAACGTGACGCGCCGGGCGCTGATGTCGATCACCGCACGCTTGAGCACGCGACGCGCGAGCCAGCCGAGGCGCTCTCCGACTTCCTTGGCGTCGGGCGCGCGACCGAGCAGGCTGCGCAACCCGGACTTCGCCTTGCGCGAGCGCGCACGAGCGTCGATGCCAAAGGCCACACCGCATCTTACGGCCCGCGCCAACCCGCCGAAACTCGTTGAACCACCTCGAAACCGGGGAGGGCCACGCCGGTTTGCCCGTATCATCTCCGCCATGCCTGCCCGCGAAGCCGATCGCCTAGAGCCCGAGACCGACCAGGCCCCCGAGGTCGCGCCGGCAGAGCCCGAGGCAGCGAAGACCGAGTTCACCTCCGAGGGCGACCTGCCCGCGATCGCGCAGACGAACGGTGCGGCGACCGGCGCGACCGCGTCCGAGCTCGCGTTCGGCGGCCCGCAGACCGCGAACCTCTCGCACCTCGACGCGGGCATCCACGACTGGGAGCAGTACAAGGCCGACTGCGAGGCCGGCGGCAAGCCCGAGAAGTGGAAGGACCACTACCGCGCGGGCCACACCGAGGCGAAGGGCTGGTCGCAGCCGTACGAGCATCGCTCGATGTTCGACTGGCAGCTCGAGAAGGGTCACAGCGCGTCCGAAGCCGTGCAGGCGTGGATCAAGGGCCCGACGATCGCCGAGTACCGGTCGGCCGCGGTCGCCGACGAGCTCGACGAGCTGCGCGACGAGATCGGCGATCACAAGTTCGACGAGATGTTCGGCTCCGCGAACGAGGAGCAGGACGCGAAGATCCCGAAGGGCCAGCGTCTCCGGATCTCGGCGTCGCTGTACTCGATCCCGCTGATCGATCAGATGAAGGCGCTGATCCGCGAGCACGACGCGCGCGAGCGTCCGGCCGAGGAGGAAGCGCCCGCACCGATGGTCGAGGCGCGCGTCGAGGAACGCCCGAAGAGCGCGGTCGCCGAGGAGCAGGAGCCCCAGATCGTGGC
Organism: Kofleriaceae bacterium; assembly: GCA_035715365.1. Classification (GTDB taxonomy): domain Bacteria; phylum Myxococcota_A; class Polyangia; order Haliangiales; family Haliangiaceae; genus JABFXX01. The sequence continues at coordinate 39,415 of DASTLB010000022.1, forward strand.
GCAAGAGCTCGGGATGCAGCAGCAGGATCGCGAGCTCGTCTGACCGGCGTATAGTTGGCCTCGATGTCCCCGGGCGCGACGATCGAGCCGTATCCCGACGTCGCGACGCACCTCCGCGACGAGCTCGAGCGTGCGTGGCTGCGCGTCGAGTACCAGGTGCGGCTCGCATGGACGAAGGGCCGCGTCGCCGTCACCGACGACGTGATCGGCGCGACCGACATCGGCCGGCTGTTCGCCCAGGCGCGCGGTAACCAGGCGACCGGCGACGACGCCGGCGCGAAGACCGTGCTCGATCAGTGGCTCGCCCGCCACCGCGCGACCGAGGCGCGGATCCGCGCGACCGTCGACGCGAACGTGCGATCGCCGCTCGTCGATCTGATCCGCGTGTTCGGGCTGACACCGCGCCAGTGGTCGACGCTGATGTTCGCGCTGCTGCCCGAGACCGATCCGAACCTCGTGCAGGCGTACCGCTACCTCGCGCGCGACGAGTCGTGCCGCGGGCTCGACGGCCGGCTGCTCGCGCAGCTCGTCTACGACACGCCGACGACGCGGTCGCTGATGGCGCGCGATCTGTCGCCGAGCTCGCCGCTCGTGCGCTATCGGCTCGTCGACGTCGGCGTCGGCACCGCGCAGGGCGATTCGACGATGTTCCGGCGGATCCGCGCCGCGCAGCGCCTCGTCTACCTGCTCGACGGCACGTCGGTCGATCTCGATCCCGAGCTCGCGGAGCTCGCCGAGCTGCGCCCGTCGACGACGAAGGGCGAGTTCCCCGCCGTGACGCTCGAGCGCGCGACCGCCGCGCTGCGCTCGAACGAGGTCGTGCTCGCGGTCCAGGGCCAGCGCGGCCTCGGCAAGAAGCTGCTACTGCAGATGGCGGCGGCGCACTGGAACCAGCGCATCCTCGCGATCGACGGCAAGCGGTTCACCCAGATCCCGGTCTCGACGCACCTGCCTGCGATCCGCTCGCTGATCCGCGAGCTGCTGCTGCTCGACGCGATCCCCGCGTTCGTCGATCTCGACGACGTCGTGACGCTCGAGGCCGAGCGCGACGAGCTGCCCGCGTTCTTCGGCGGGTTCCTCGACGAGTGGACCGGGCCGGTCGCGATCACGATCAACCGCGAGCGCATGCCGCGCATCCACCACCGCCCGCTCGTCCACCTCACCGTCGAGGTCCCATCGCTGAGCGTGCGCACCACGATGTGGCGCGAGGTCGTGCCGTCGCTGTCCGAGCGTGACGCCGACAGCCTGTCCGGGCGGTTCGCGATTCCCGGCGGCATCATCGTCGCCGCCGCGCAGGCCGCGACCGCCGGCCGGATGCCCGACGCCGGCCCGCCGGACTCCGACGAGCTCGCGCGCGCGGTCGCCGCCCAGCTCCACCAGCGGATCAGCCGGCTCGGCAAGAAGCTGCCGACGCCGTTCGATCTCGACGACCTGATCGTCGACGACGACACGCGCGCGGCGCTCGTCGAGATCGCGGCCGCCGCGCGCGAGCGCCGCAAGATCCGCGACGCGTTCAAGCTGCGCGGCGCGCAGGGCATCTCGGTGCTGTTCTCCGGCCATCCCGGCGTCGGCAAGACGATGTCCGGCACCGTGCTCGCGCGCCGGCTCGGCCTCGACATCTACGAGGTCGATCTGTCGCAGGTCGTCTCGAAGTGGCTCGGCGAGACCGAGAAGAACCTGTCCGACGTGTTCGACGCCGCCGAGCCCGGCCACGTCGTGCTGCTGTTCAACGAGGCCGACTCGCTGTTCGGCAAGCGCACGAGCGACGTCAAGAGCAGCAACGATCGCTACGCGAACCTCGAGACGAACTACCTGCTGCAGCGCCTCGAGCGGTTCAACGGCCTCGCGATCCTGACGACGAACCTGACATCGTCGATCGATCAGGCGTTCAAGCGCCGGTTCACGTACGACGTGTTCTTCAGCTTCCCGAGCCCGGACATGCGCGCCGAGCTGTGGCGCCGCACGCTACCGCAGCGCAGCCGCGCCGCCGCGATCGACTTCGATCAGCTCGCGGACGCGTACGAGCTGTCCGGCGGCTTCATCAAGGTCGCGTGCGAGCGTGCCGCGTACGTGGCCGGCGCGAACGGCACCGAGATCGACGAGGAGCTGCTGCGCGCCACGATCGAGCGCATGTACCGCGAGCGCGGCAAGGTCAGCGCCGCGGGCCGCCTCGAATAAGAGTGCTGGCAGTTTTGCGGACCGCGCCACGGACGTGCAGTAACGTCCCGCGCATGCGAGCGATCCTGGTGGCTTTGATCCTGGTGGCAGGCTGTAGCAAGAAGTCCAACGACGCGCCGAAGCAGACGGATCCCGTTCCGACGACGGCAAGCGGCTCGGCGACGATGGGCTCGGGCGCCGGCTCCGATCCGGTCGCGAAACCGGACCAGCCGGCGGGCGGCAGCGACTACGCCGATCACATGAAGAAGGGCGACGAGCTCGAGACCAAGCGGCAGTGGGGCGACGCGCTCGTCGAGTTTGAGGCCGCGCTCAAGGCGAAGCCCGACGATCCGAAGGCGCTCGCCGAGATCGGCTTCAACGCCTACAAGGCTGGCAAGCTCGACCGCGCGAAGGAAGCGAGCGAGGCCGCGATCACGAAGGCGACCGACGACAAGCTCAAGGGCTCGGCGATGTTCAACCTCGGGCTCGCGATCGAGAAGGATCATCCGCACGCGGCGGAGTCGCTGTACGCGGCGTCGAACAAGATCCGGCCGAACGCGGCGGTCGCTGCGCGGCTCGCGCGCCTGCTCTCCGATCCGAAGGCCCAGAAGCCGACCAAGGACGGCGACGCGCTGCTCGCGAAGCTCAAGATCGATCCGATGCAGGCGGTCGCCGGCCGCAAGCCGCCGAAGCCCGATGACGCCGAGCTCGAGCGAATCTTCGACGAGGCCGGCGTCGGCTGGCAGGGCGCGACCGGCAAGATGGTCGCGGTCGCCGACAACGTGTCGTGCACCGAGGCGAAGGACAAGTCGGCAACCTGCACGATGGAGGCCGACATCATGAAGGGCGATGACCTCGACCACGGCAAGCTCGACGTGACCGGCGACACCGCGAAGCGGCTCGTCGCGAACCTCGTGAAGCGCAAGATCAAGGGCAAGAAGAACGGCGACAGCACCGTGTATGCGGTCGCGTCGCTGCGCTGCACGTCGCACAACGTCGAGGCGGGCCCCGACGCGAAGATCCCGCCCGACGACTGCGAAGCGACGCCCTGATCAGCGGACCAGCTTGACCCGCAGATCCGAGCCGTGCTGCGCGAGCGCGACGATCTCGCGCAGCTCCTCGGCGTTGTCGGGGTCGAGTCGGTCGAGCTCGCTGCGCTCGAGTGCGAGCGCGGGAACGCTGGGGCCGACCGCGCGATGGACACGATCGCGCGCGCACGTGATCAAGCGTCGCAGCACCATCGCTTCGACCGTCACCCCGCGCGTGCAGGCGTCCTCGATGCTGCGGCTCGCTTCGTCCCAGCGACCGAGCGCGAACAGGCACTTCGCGTGCGCGACCCGCGATTGCGCGTCATCGGAGATCGCGATCCAGCGCTGGACCGCGTCCAGCGCGTGATCTGGTGCGCGCTTGGCGAGCCATGCCGCGACGAGGATCGCGTGCGCCTCGAGCATGCTCGGGTCGTGTGCGACCACGCGCGTCGCGTCTTCGAGCGCGTGCCCGAAGTCGCGAAGTGCGAGCCGACACCGCGCGAGCGCGAGATCGAGCTCCGGCGGACCGCGGCGTACTGTCTCGTAGATCTCGAGTGCGCCGCGCGCGTCACGCGCTGCTTCGCGTGCGGCCGCCGCGTCGCGGGCCTCTTCCCACGTCCGGACGACGGGCTCCGTCCGCGGTGCCGATCGAAACCACGAGCGAGCTCGTCGCGCCTCGCGGTAGGCGGCATCTGCGGCGCGCGCGGCCTCTTGCGGATCGCCCGGCTTCGGCGGTGGGTCGGGTCGCGCACCACGGCGCAGCGCCTCGCGGCGAAGCGCGATCGCCTCCTGCCGATAGTGTGTGTCCGACCCGATGCGATCGATGATCCGTAGCGCCTGCGTCGGATCGCCGGCGACGAGCCAGCCGAGCGCCCGCTCCAGGTCCTCCCATCCGTTGTCGGGCGCGCGATCGAATGGATCGATCGTCGCGCGCAGCTCGCGGAACGTGGCAGCGCGCGCGGACGCCGCGACGAAGCCGGACAGCTCCGGGATGTCACCGAGCTCGTCCAGCACGACCTCGACGAGCGCGGTCTCGTGGCACGACTGCACCAGGTCCGGCATGACGAAGCCGATGCGCGGCTCGCCGCGGACGTCCGCGAAGATCCGTGGATGCACGGAGAGGCCCCGCTCGGCAGGCGTGAACGTATGGGCAATCCGGTCGTAGATCCGCACGAGCGCACGTGCGGTGAGATCGGGATCGGGCGTGCCGCCACGAAAGTCGAGCGCCGCGTAGTGCAGCCACACGACCGACGTCTGGGGCGGCCCCGCGGGCAGGAGCATGTGCATGTCGGGGTAGAGCTCCGCCCAGCACGCTCCGAGCTCCGGGCTTGCCGCGGTCCACCCCATGAGGGGCATCCCGCTCTCGACCGAGAGCCCATCGAGCCCGTGCGGCCGCCGACGCCACTCGGTGCGCTTGACCCACGACGCCACGGCGCCATTGTAGCGCGACCGGATCAGATCGCGTCGTCGCGCGTGAAGATCACGACGCGCTGATCCGGCAGCTCCTCGCGCGACTCGACGAACGCGAAGCCCAGGGGCTCGAGCTCCTTCTTGATCTGCGCGAGCGTCATCTTGTGCTCGGGCTTGATCGGGATCGACGGATCCTCGGCCTTGTACTCGACGAGCACGAGCCGTCCGCTGGCCTCGAGCGCGCGGCGGATCCCGGCCATCACGCCCGGTGGATCGGAGAGCTCGTGATAGACGTCGACCATCAGCACGAGGTCGCAGCAGCGCTCGGGGAGCTTCGCCTGGTGCTCGGTCGCGCGGATCAGGCGGACGTTGCCGATCTTCTCGCGCGCCAGCCGGGCATCGAGCAGGCGCAGCATCTCGGGCTGGAGCTCGGTCGCGAGCACGTTGCCCTTCGGGCCGACGCGGCGCGCGAGCCGCACCGTGAAGTAGCCGGTGCCAGCGCCGACGTCGGCGACGGTCGCGCCGCTCTGGATGCCGAGCATGTCGAGCACGCGCTCGGGCTGCTCGCGCGCCTCGCGCTCGGGGCGGTCGAGCCAGTCTGCACCGAGGTAGCTGCAGGTCGGGGCGATCGGCCGGCCCTCGTAGCGCGGGCTCGTGTCGTCGGTCTTGCCGTCGTCGTGCGGTCGGGTCGCCTTGCTCGAGCATGCGAAGCAGGCGAGTGCGAGCAGCCACGTGCGGATCACGGCGAGACATTAGGCTACGCTGCAGCGGCGTGCACGAGCGATTCGAGATCCGATGGCGCGAGCTCCGCGTGGTCGAGCCCGCGCTCGAGGAGCTCGAGCCCCACGTCGAGGCGCTCGTCGCGGGCTACAACCATCCGCGCAACACGCTGCTGCTCGGCCACTCGACCGATCTGACCGCCGACGACGTGCGCGCGCACTATCGCGGCCTGATCGAGCGCGGCGACCGGCCGTTCCTGCTGTTCGCCGACGACCAGCTCGCCGGCGACGGCGATCTGCGCGGCATCGATCATGGATCGGCGGAGTTCGCCTTTTTGATCGCGGATCCCGACACCCAGGGCCGCGGGCTCGGGACGCGGTTCGCGACGATGATCCACGCGCTCGCGTTCCAGCGGCTCGGGCTCGAGCGGATCTACGCGTCGGTGATCCCGGAGAACGTCGCGTCGCGCCGCGTGTTCGAGAAGCTCGGCTACGTCGAGGACCAGAGCGAGGCGGCGCGCACGTACGGGGACGAGGGCGACGTCACGTTATCGATCGCGCACGCGGCGTTTATCGAACGTCACAGCGCTGACATCGCCGAGCTCGACATCCGGGTGCGATAGTCGGCGCATGGCAGTTGCGTCGCAGGTGCTGACCGGTCTCGTGGCCGCGCTCCACGTCTACTTCCTCGTGCTCGAGATGTTCTTGTGGGCGACGCCGTTCGGCCAGAAGACGTTCAAGCGAACCGCTGCCGAGCAGGAATCCACGAAGGCGCTCGCCGCGAACCAGGGCCTGTACAACGGCTTCCTCGCGGCGGGGCTCGTGTGGTCGCTCGTCGCGCCCGCGCCGCTCGCGCTGCCGCTACGCGTGTTCTTCCTCGCGTGCGTCGTGATCGCTGGGCTGTACGGCGCGGCGACCGCGGCGAAGCAGATCCTGTTCGTGCAGGCGTTGCCGGCGGCGCTCGCGCTCGTCGTGACGCTCGCGTACCGCTACGCGTAGAGCTACTTCGTCGGCGGCTTCGCGCCGGCGCCGAGCTGCATCGCGAGCCCGGCCTTCTGCCAGAACAGCCAGCTCGCCTTCACCTTGCCGCCCTCGATCCGGTAGACCGCGAGCATCGGCAGCGAGACTTGTTTGCCGGTCTTCTTGATCCGCAAGCTCGCGAGGTCGCCGTCGTTCGTGCCTTCGAACGTCTCGACGGCGGCGACGTAGTCTCCGGCCGCCCACTTCTTGATCGGCGTGAACTTCAGATCGGAGAAGCCCTTCCACAGCGCGGGCATGCTCGCGAGCACGGCCTTCTTGTCGAGGTCCTTGTCGAGCGCCTGCTCGGACCACACGACGTCGTCGGCGAGCAGCGCGCCGACCGCCTTCGCGTCGTGCTTGTTGATCGCGCCGAGCAGCTCGTCGAACGTCGCGAGGTTCGCGGTCTCGGTCGCGTCGTGTTTGCTGATCAGCGTGACCTTCGTCGGCCAGCCCTTCGCCGGCACGGGCCGCGCGGGCAGCGGCGACAGTCCGAGCTGGCTCGGCACGGTCGCGACGTTGTCGTAGTAGCTCGCGTCGTAGGTCAGGCGGCCGCCGCTGTCGAACGTCGCGACGTGGCCCATGAACAGGCCAACCTGCTTCTTCGTCGACGCCTGCGTCGCGCGAACGAGCAGGATGCCGATCGCGTCCTGGTCGCTGATCATCAGGAACTGCAGGTCGGCGTGCTCGTCGGGAAACACCGCGCGGCTCTGCTTCGTCTGCTCGATCTGTGCGGCGACGCCCGTGCGATCCGGCACGCCCGCGCCCGGATCCGCGAACACGGCGTCCGGCTTGTAGCAGGCCGCGAACAGATCCCACTTCTGGTCGTTGAGGTAGCTCCAGCACTCCTCGTAGCGCTTCGCGAGCTCGTCGCCGGTCTTCGGCGCGACGCTCGACCCGGCACCGGGCGCGGCGTCCCACTCGGGCGCGGTCGCGGACGGGTTCGGCTTGCCGCTCATCATCGACGAGCCCATCGCGCCGCCGGGGCCCATCGCACCACTCGAGCCGGGCGCCGGCATCATGTCCTCGCCCTGCTTCTCCTTGCAGCCTCCGAGCACGGCGACTGCGAGCACCACCGTCAGGATCTTCATGACGGTGCTGTATCGCAGGGGCATATCGATTGCACTTCTCCGTGCATAAAGGAGTGTTTGCAATGCCGAACGAGAAGCAGGACCAGGATCAGCCGAAGCTGGCGCCGAACCAGCCGCCCGGGACCGAGCGCGCGCGTGACGAGGCGCGCGAAGGTGGCGGGCCGCGCGCGGCCGGCGGACCGTGGGACAAGATGGACGAGCGCGGCGACAAGCGCTTCGGCCATACGAGACTCGATGACGCCGATCCGCTGGAGCTCGTGCGCGGCGACGGCGAGAACGACGACGACGAATCGCCGGGCGCTGCGGATCCCGAGCTCGCGGCCGCCGAGGACAATGCCGAGATCGAGAGCGGCGGCGATCGCGCGGGCATGGGGCGCGGCGAGAAGCCGGGCAAGCCGAAGAGCCGCGCGAACAAGAACGGCCACTGAGCCGTCGCGTCGCTACACCGGCGTGTCGCGCAGGTGCGCGATCACCGGGCCGTGATCGCTCGTGCCGACATCGCGATACGCGACGCAGTGCACGGTCTCGTCGACGAGCGCGGTGCTCGCGCACACGTAGTCGAGCCGCCAGCCGATGTTGCGCTGGCGCATGTTCCGCCACGGTGCCCACCACGTGAACAGCCGATCGTTGTCGGGATCGACGCGGCGGTGAACGTCGACGAGGCCGTGCGACAGGAACTGCTCGAACAGCGTCCGTTCCTCGTCGCTCTGGCCGATCATCGGCTTGCGCAGCACGGGATGGACGTCGATCGGTAGCCGCGCGATGTTGAAGTCACCGGCGAGCACGAGGTGGCGGTTCGCTTCCTTCAGCTCGGCGGCCCACAGCACGAGCTCCTTCCAGAACGCGATCTTCGCCGCGTAGTCCTTGCCGCCGTTCGGGCCATAGACCGAGCCGATCACGAGCGAGCCGACCTCGGCGACGACGATCCGCGTCTCCATGTCGAACGCCGGATGCACGAACCGCGGCGCGTCGCCCCATGTTCGCTGGCGCAGCATCAGCGCGACGCCGGAGTAGCCCGCGTGACCGTGCCAGTGGCAGTGATAGCCGGCGACGTCGAGGATGTGGTCGGGGATCTGCTCGAGCGAGGCCTTCGTCTCCTGCAGGCAGACGACGTCGGGCTCCTCGCGGTCGATCCACGACAGCACCTCGGACGACCGCTTGCGGATCCCGTTGACGTTCCAGGTCGCGACCTTCACGTTCGCGAGGTAGCACGATTCGACGGATTTTCAGCTGGCGAATCAGCGGGTTCGGCACCAGAAAAAACGAACGTTTGCTTTTTCAAGCGTCGATCTGGTATCGCATCGGGCATGGCGGTTCGCCGCGTATCGAAGCCGAGCAGCGACCGGATCCTCGAGGCCGCCGAGGACGTGTTCGCCGAGCACGGCTACGGCGAGGTCTCGCTGCGCCAGCTGATGGCCGCGGCCGGCGTATCGACGACCGCGTTCTACGCGCGGTTCGATTCGAAGGAAGCGGTGATGGCGGCGCTGACGACGCGGCTGTTCAGCGAGCTCCACGACGAGGCGCCGAGCGTGCTCGATCAGGCGAAGAGCTTCGAGGCCGGCATCGAGCGCGGCGTCGAGTTGCTGTGCGCGAAGTTCGGACCGCGCAAGCCGCTCGTGCGCGCGATCCTCGCCGAGGCTGGATCGTCGCCGGCGGTCGTCGAAGCGCGCAAGCGCGCGTACGGGCTGCTCGCGGCGTTTCTCGCCGCGCGGTTCTGGGTGCTCGTCGAGCGCAAGAAGCTCGCGATCGAAGATCCGACCGCGCTCGCGTGGGCGCTCGTCGGTGCGCTCGAGATCCAGATCGTGCGCTGGGCCGTGTGGGACGACATCGATCTCGAGACGCTGCGGACGTCGCTGCGCGCGGTCGCGCACGCGGTGCTGCCGCGCCGAGCCAGAGGAGACCGGACATGAAGCACGTCGTGATCGTGAGCTATGGCCTCGCCGCGCTCGTCGCCTGCAGCGATCCCGCCGGCGTCACCGTGAAGCTGAAGATCGGCGACACGGCTCCGGCGTACGGCGAGACGCCGTTTCCGACCGACGCCGTCCGCGAGGGCGACCGGCTCGGCACGATCGCTGGGCTCGACGCGATCGTCGGCCACAAGGCGGACCTCGTCACCGCGCACGTCGCCGCGCTCGACGGCTTCGGGCTGCGGCCGATGGTCGAGTTCTTCGTCGACGGCGACCTCGATCCCGGCTCGATCCCGACACGCACGGCGACGCTCGACGATGCGGTCGGGCTCGTCGATGTCGATCCCGCGTCGCCCGAGCGCGGCCGCGTGATCGCGATGGACTGGCGCTACGACGCCGATCGCCAGGTCGTCGCCGGCGCGACTGCGAGCGGCGTCGTGCTGCGCGAGGGCACGCGCTACGCCGCCTACGTCACGACACAGCTGCGCGCCGCCGATGGCGCGGCGCTCGAGCCGGCGCCCGCGCTCGGGTCGCTCGCCGCGCACGATCGCTGGCGCACGACCGCCGACGCGCTCGCCGAGCTCGGCCGCGATGACGTCGCCGGCATCACCGTGCTGACGACGCAGCACGCCTCGGCACCGCTCGTCGCCGCGCGCAGCGCACTCGCCGAGCTGCCGCCGCCGGTGCTCGCGTTCGACAACCCGGCCGTGATCTTCAAGGGCCAGGCCGCGCTCGATCGCGTGATGGGTCAGGCCGCGCGCGCGACCGACGGGCCGCGAGCCGGGCTCGAGCGCTGGGGCAGCGACAACCCGAGCGGCATCGCGCACGATCACGTCGGCGTCGTCGCGACCGGTACCATCACGATCGCGCGGTTCCGCGGCGACGACACGAAGACCGAGCTGCCCGACGACGAGACGTTCGCGGTCGCCGCCGAGGGCACGCCGAAGCTCGTCGCGATCGAGGCGATCCCGATCACGATCATCCTGCCCGCGACCGCGCCGCCGCAGGCCGGTTATCCGGTCGTGATCTACGGCCATGGCCTCGGCGCGAGTCGCGATCAGCTGCTCGCGTTCGCGGAGCCGCTGACGTCGCAGGGCTACGCCCTCGTCGGCATCGACATGTTCGGCCACGGCTCGCGGTTCGATCCGCACGACGCGATCACGAACATGTCGAGCCGCCCCGAGTTCACCGGCGTCGTGTCGCTGCCCGACGGCTTCGGCGACACCACCGGGCCGACGACGCAGCTCGACTTCTTCGAGGGCTTCCTGAACGTCGCCGCCGTGCGCGACTCGATCCGGCAGTCCGCGCTCGATCTGTCGCGCGTCGTCCAGCTGCTGCGCCAGCCGGCGCTCGATCTGTCGGCGCTCGGCGCGAACGCGCGGCTCGATCCGACGAAGATCGCGTACCTCGGCGAGTCGTTCGGCACCGTCGTCGGCACGGTGTTCGCGGCGATCGAGCCCGACATCGATCTCTACGTGCTCGACGTCCCCGGCGGCGGCATCCTCGATCTGATCCTGCCGAACAGCCCCGAGATCAGCACGCTCGCGCTGCCGCTGATCGAGGGCATCTACAACCCGCGCGGTACGGTCGGTCGGTTCCATCCGCTGATCCACCTGATGCAGGCGGTGATGGACGGCGCCGATCCGCTGACCTACGCGCCGCACGTGCTGCGCGATCGGTTCACGATCGCCGGTGAGCCGCTCGGGCCGCGCAGCCTCGTCGCGATCGAGGTCGTCGGCGACCAGGTGCTGTCGAACCGTGGCACCGACGCGCTCGCGCAGGCGCTCGGGCTCGCCGCGCTGTCGCCGCACCTCGACATCCCCGACGGCGTCCCGTCGCTCGACGCGCCGGCGAGCGCGAACGTCGACGGCCAGACCGGCGTGCTCGTGCAGTATTCGCCGGCGACCCACGGCGGCAACTGGCAAAGCGAGTACGGCACGCTGCGGTTCGCGCCGGGGTTTCCGGTCGACGGCGACGATCCGTTCCCGCGGCTCGACGCGCCGGTGACGATCGCGAACCCGATCTACGAGTGTCAGGATCAGGTCGCGCAGATCCTCGCGAGCCACCGCACCGGCGTGCCGGTCGTGCCGATCACGAAGGCCCCGGTCGCCGACTTCGACGGGGACGGCGTGCCCGACGCGACCGACGCGCACCCGGTCGATCCGACGCAGCCCTGATCAATCGTCGAGGCCGGCGAGCGGATCGGATCGGTGATCGTCGATCTCGCCGTGGACCTCGCCGAGCTCGGCGCGGTCCTCGATCGGCGGCGGCGCGACGACGAGCGCGCGTCCGAGATCGTCGAGCGGCAGCAGCTCGGCGATCACCGGCTGCTCGCGCGGCTTCGCGATCTGCGCGCGGTACGGAAAGCCGATCGCGCACACGACGACCTCGCCGCGCTTGCGGCCGAGCGCGGGCTCGGGCGGCAGCCACGCGAACGCCGGGCAGCCCTCGGCATCGATCGCGGCATCGACCGGCTCGACCGGGCTCGCGAGCTGCAGCGTGCGATCGCTCATCCCGCCGGCATCGTCGCGATCGACGAAGATCGGCAGCAGCGTGCGGGTGAAGCCGGCGGCGGTCTGCTCGATCCGGCAGAACGCGGCCGGCGCGCCGTGCGTGCTGACGCTCGCGCACACGCTGCCGACCGCCAGCGGCACGACATCGTGGCCGTCGGGAATCGCGCCACCGAGCTCGACGATGCCGATCCCGACGTAGTGGCCCATGAACCAGCTCGCCATCGGGATCTGCGCGGAGCCATCGAGCTTCGTCACGATCGCGAGCGGCGCGCCTTGCAGCGGACGCACGAGCTCGGCGCTCGTCACGCCGACGACGCGATCACCGTTCGCGACGAGCGTCACCGCACCGACGAGCTGCGCCGGCGACGTCGTCGTCACGAGCGGCGCGACCGCGCGTAGCTCGGGTGCTGCCGGATCGGGTCGCACGGCGGCAGACTGGCATGGCGCCCCGTGATGCTTCAATGCCGGCGTGCGCCCAGACCGTGCGCCGGCGCCCATCGATCGTGTCGCGTGGCGCGGCGAAGATCGAGAGTTATCCCGGCACGACGCGTGCAGAACCCTGCGGACATGAACGATCAGCGAGATGCGTACATGATGCGACGACCGCGACGTTACAAGATCGTCGTCGGCATCGATCTCTCGGAGTACTCGGACATCGTGCTCGAGCACGCGCTCGATCAGGCGGCGCGACACGATGCACCGGAGATCCACCTGCTGACCGTCCGCGAGAAGCGCAAGCCGTCCTCCGACGAGGTCAAGCAGGCGCTGTGGGAGCGCGTGTACGGACCGCTCGAGGCGTTCAACCGCCACGGCACCGACTGGCGCGCACAGCTGCACGTGCGGCGCGGCAAGCCCGACGAGCAGATCGCGCAGCTCGCCGCCGAGATCCGCGCAGATCTGATCGTGATCGGTCAGTTCGGCCTGCACAACCCGCGCTCGGCGGCGAAGAACCTGCCGAACCGGATCCTGCACGCCGCGGTGTGCCCGACGCTCGTCGTCGGCATGCCCGAGGTGCTCGACACGAAGCAGTGCCCGGTGTGCGTCGCGGTCCGCGAGGACTCCGACGGCGAGACCTGGTTCTGCGACGAGCACTCGGCGAGCGGCCGCAAGCTCGAGCGCGAGCAGGAGCGCACGCCGATGACCGTGTGGAACCAGGGTCGGTTCGCCGTGATCAACGGCGGCGCGAACCGCGCGGCCTAGCATCGCGTCGTCGCGCCGTGGCACGCTCGTGCCATGGAGACGACGCTCGATCGCGATACCGCCACGCCCCGCAGCGTGCCAGAGCTGCCGACGGTGCGCGGCGTGCTGCGGTCCGCGTTCCGGCGGCTGATGCGGCTGTACTTTCGCGACATCGAGCGCGTCGGCGAGCCGCCCGGACCGGACACGCGCGGTCGCGTGATCGTGTCGAACCACACGAACGCGCTGATCGATCCGATCCTCGTGCTGACCGACGCGGCGTGCGAGATCTCGCCGGTCGCGAAGTCGACGCTGTGGTCGATCCCCGGCCTCAAGTGGCTGCTCGATCGCGCCGGTGCGGTGCCGATCGTGCGCCGCAAGGACACGCCGGACAAGGACGCGACCGCGAACACCGCGATCTTCGAGCGCGTCGCGCAGCACCTCTCCGGCGGCGGCAACATCCTGATCTTTCCCGAGGGCACGAGCCACAGCGAGCCCCGGCTCGCGCCGCTGCGCAGCGGTGCCGCGCGCATGCTGCTCGCCGCCGAGCGGGAGCGCGGCGTCGCGCCGACGTTTCAGGCCGCGGCGCTCGAGTTCGACGCGCGCACCGAGTTCCGGTCGCGCTGCCTCGTGCTGTGGGGGCCGGTGCGCCGGTTCGCCGACGTGCCGGGCGACACCGCCGAGGACCGCGTGCGCGCCGCGACCGCGCTGATGCACCACGATCTGTCCGAGCTGCTCGTCGAAGGCGAGAGTCACGACGAGCGGCTGCGCGTCGCGCGCGTCGCCGAGCTGCTCGCGAACGACGACGGCGATCGCTCGCTCGGCACGTGGAGCGGCCTCGGCCGCCAGGTCGAGCTCGCGAATCGCACGCTGCGCGACGTCGATGCGACGCTCGTCGCGAGCGTCGGCGCTCACGTCGATCGCTACTACGCCGAGCTCGAGCGGCTCGGGCTCGACGACGTGCAGATCGCGCGCAGCCGCGTGATCGAGCACGCACCGGCGCAGCCGCGCTGGAAGCAGCTCGCGCTCGCGCCGCTCGCCGCGACCGGTGTCGCGCTGTACGCGATCCCGTACTTCATCCCGCGGCTCGTCGCGCGCTCGCAGGATCCGGACGCGATCTCGACGTTCAAGCTCGGCGCGGCGCTCGTCGTCTACCCGCTGTGGATGGGCGGCCTCGTCGCCGGTGCGCTCGTGCTGCTCCCGCCGCCGCTGTCGCTCGTCGCCGCTGCGATCGCGATCGCGTCGCCATTCGCCGCGCTGCGCTGGCTCGATGCCTGGTACACGCACACCGCCGAGCCAACGCCCGAGGAGATCGCGCAGCTCGCCCGGCTGCGGATCGCCGCGCGCACCGCGATCGACGAGGCGCGCCGCCGGCTGCCGAGCTGATCCAAAATTGCCGCAACACCGCGGCCGCCCTGCCGTCGTCCAGACGTGATCCGTTCGCTCGTCGTCGTCGTCATCGTCTGGCTCGCCCTCGTGACGCCTGCCGCCGCGGCTTCGACCGAGGACACGTGGCTCGCCGGCCTCACCGATCGCGTCGTCGACGATCTCGCGCACGGCAAGCCACTGGTCGTCGAGATCCACGTCCCGCTGTGCGACAACTCGATCATCGCGTGCGGCAACGCGAAGCTCGGCGACGGCGATAACCCGGACACGAACCTGTACTGGTGGACGACACCGGGGTTCGGCAGCTGGTTCGCGCGCAAGGGCACCGGCTGGAAGCGCGTCCTCAAGCAGCGCGGCGAGGCAACCGGCGACAAGGACGTCGTCGCGGTCGAGGTCTACCGGCGATCGATCACGGCACCGGCGGCGTGGCAACAGCGCGGCGTCGGCAAGACGTTCCCGCTCGTGCTCGTGATCCACGGCTGGCGTGGCAAGGCGATCGATCGCGCGCTCGCCGCGTACGCGGCCGACCTGTCCGACGGCCCCGCACGCACGGTCACGCTCGACGATGGCTCGAAGATCGCCGCCGGCGGCGCCGCGCAGCTCGTCGCGTGGGTCGGCCACAACCGGCTGATGGATCTCGACGACTACGCGTGGCCGAAGCCGCCCGCGAGGCCGATCGGCATGCTCGCGATCGCGTGCGCGACCGCGCCGTACATGGAGGCCGACGTCGCGGGCTCGTCGCGCGTGCCACTGCTGATGACGCGCGACCTGCTGTTCGCGAACGCGGCGCCGCTCGAGGCGACCGTGCTCGCGTTCGTCACAGGAGGTGGCTACGCGCGGATGCGCGCCGACGCGACGGCGGCGTATGCGAAAGTCCAGGAGCGGCCGGTCGCAAAGGTTGCGGGCGTGTTCACGAACCCCGCGGATCGACGGTGGACGAAGCGCTGACCGGCGCGCCGGCGATTTCTCGATCAAATGTGCGGACCGCGGCCATCACGGGCATATGCGGCATCTGCTCGTGTGGGGAGCTCTGGCGGGTACAGCGTGCACGGATCTCGCGCTCGAAGACGCCGACCAGCAGGCGACCGATCGCATCGTCACAGTCCACGTGCTGGGACGGCATTATCCGGCACGGATCGTCGAGGGGATCGACGTCCTGTTCTTCACGGCCGAGGGCGAGCTGCGCCAGCGCACCGTCACCGACGCGGCCGGCATCGCAACGGGACACATCGGCAACGGCGGCTCGGTCACGATCGTCGAGCCCGTGGCACGACGCCTCGTGACCGTCTCCGATGTCGAGCCAGGGGATGACATCACCGTCGGCGATCTCGGCCCGACGCCCTACGCTCAGCTACGGACGATGACGCTCGAGGTGCCGCCGCACCCGAACGCAGCGCACTACCTCGTGCAGAGCCGCTGCGCGTGGTCCTTCTACTACGCGCCGCTCTCGACCACGATCGAGGTCCAGCTCACGCAGGAGTGCACCGACCACGAGCCGCTGGTCGTCACCGCGCACGATAGCGCCGACACGATCATCGGCTACCTGTACGATCCCGCCGTGCCGATCGCCGCCGGGGGCTCGGCGACGCTCGCGGGTCCATGGCTCGCGCCGCTCGACTTCCAGATCGACATCATCCGCGATCCGCGCGACGCCGGCTTCAACATGCTGCTCCAGCGAATGCAGGGCGGCCGTCCGATCTACGCGTTCAACCCGGGCACGCGCTCGTTCCATGGCGACACGTACCAGGAAACCTATCCGGTCGCCGGCGGCGGCGACGGCACGCTGGTGATGTTCGAGTTCCCGAACTTCACGGACGGCTTCGTCTACCAGCTCGATTACCGTCCCGAGGTGACCACCGCGTTCACTGCCGACCTCCGCGCGAACGATCTCGCACGGGTCCGCGACGGCCTGCCGCTGTACGCAGGTCCCGGTCCGAACGACGGCTTCGAGGGCATGTCATGGTCGCTCGACGGTCCCAGCCCCGACGTCAGCGACGGCATGATCGTGAACCTCGAGGCCGTCGACGACGAATACAACCTGACGCGGTGGACGTTCGTGCTTCCCCCGGGAACGCAGGGCGAGCTGCGTGCTCCTGCGCTGCCCGACGACCTCGCAATCGTCTGGGAGGGCCTGCACTACGACTACAACCGCGTGCTCAGCGCGGATACGCCATCGAGCGGATATCGCGAGTTCCTGCGCGATGCCGAGACGCAGTGGCCGTTCTACTGGATGTACCAGCCGACGCAGGCCCGGCGCGTGACCGTCACCGCTGCGTACTGACGTCAGTCCTCGACGAGCGGCAACAGCGGGGCGCTCTCGTCATTCGCGGCGACCGGCACCGAGCCGTGACGCGTCAGCAGACGCAGCGAGCGCAGGATCGATTCGGCGGCCGGCCACTCGGGGCGCGCCGAGCGAATCGTGACGAGCACGCCGGCATCGACGCCGAGATCCGGCGCCATCGCGAACACGTGGACGTAGCGCAGCGGATCGTCGGTGATCGCGTCGGCGCGATAGCCGCTCACGCCGGGCAACACGACGGCGACCGCCGGGGCTCCGCCGGCGCGCTCGCTCGCCTTCGCCGCGAGGATGCCGTCGCGATCGATCACGAGCGCCGCGGCGAACACTTCGACCGCGAGCTCGCCGATCGGCCGGCCGTCCGCGCGCTGCTCCGAGCACCGCACCGCACCGACGTCCGGTGTGATCGGTAGCTCGGTCTCGAGCTCGAAGCCGATCGCCGGCAGACCCTGCGCCCGCGATGCGGTCGGCAGCTGTCGGTAGGGCTTCGAAGAGGCCATCCCATGGATAGTATTACGGGAGCGCCCGGTGATGTCAGCGATGTTGCAGCGGGCCGGGCGCGGAGAGGCGATGCCATGGACGGGCTGGGGGATCCGCTGGAGATCGCTTTACAATGCGGTTCATGAGGACGGCCGTCACGTGCGCCCTCGTGGCGGCATGGGGAACCTGCGTGGTCGCGTGCTCGCCGTTCTCGGGCGGCGGCGCGTTCACGTGCACCGACTCGACCCAGTGCAGCAGCGCGGGCGTGATGGGCACGTGCGAGCCGAACGGGTTCTGCAGCTTCCTCGATCCGAACTGTCCGTCGGGCTCGCGCTACGGCAGCTCTTCGGGGCCGAACTCGGATCGCTGCGTCGGCGAGGAGGTCCCGATCGACGCGCGCGAAGCCGATGCGACGGTGATCGACATGCCGCTCGCGATCGATGCGGCGTGCGATATCGGCGGCCTCGATCTGTGCGCGCGCCAGCCGCTCGGGCCGCTCAACGTCGCGGTGTCCGAGACGCTGAACACGAACGACGATCCGCGCTGCCAGGATCTGAGCCAGGGCACGGGCCCGACCGCGTGCCTCGTCTACGTGTCGTCGGTGTCCGTCGGCGCGGGCGCAACGCTGCAGGCGATCGGCGACCGGCCGCTCGTGATCGCCTCGGTCGGATCGATCGCCGTGTTCGGCACGATCGACGCCTCGAGCTATCGCAACGGACCGACCGGCGCGGGCGCGAACTTCTCGACGTGCGCGCCGAAGACGCTCGCGGCCGATGATCCAGGTGGTGGCGGCGGCGCGGCCGGCGGATCGTTCCGCGGCCAGGGCGGCGACGGCGGCACCGGCGACAGCGACGACAGCTTGCCGCCGAACCAGGGCACCGGCACGCCGGGCACCGCGGCGGATCCGATCGGTCCACCCGAGTTCGCGCGCGGCGGCTGCCCGGGCGCGCGCGGCGGCAACGAAGGCACCGCTGGCGGTGATGGCCGCGGTGGAAGCGGTGGCTCCGGCGGCGGCGCGCTGTGGCTGTTCGCGAACGACGTGATCAGCGTCAACGGGATCGTCCGCGCGACCGGCGCGGGTGGCAACGGCGGCCAGAAGCAGGCGGGCGGCGGCGGCGGCGGATCCGGCGGCTACATCAAGCTCGTCGCGAGCTCGATCAATGTCGGCGGCGTCATCTCGGCGAACGGCGGCGGCGGCGGCGAGGGTGGTTGCACCTGCAACAGCCTGCCGCTCACCGGCGACTTCGGCGGTAACGGTAACGCGAGCAACGTGCAGGCCGATGGCGGCAGCTCGTTCGCGATGCCCGGCGGCGACGGTGGCCGCGCGAGCGCGAACACGCTCCTCGACGGCAGCAACGGTCAATCGTCGGCGGTCGGCGGCGGTGGTGGTGGCGGCGGCGCGGGGTTCGTCGTGCTCGTCGGAAACACGACGATCACCGGCATCGTCACGCCCGTGCCGTGATCGATCAGGGCGCGTTCGCCGGGCGCTGCAGCTTGCTCGCGATGCGGATCAGCTTGAGCGCCTCGGCGCGATAGCCCTCGGCGTCCTTGCCGAGCGAGCCCTCGGCGAGCGTCTCGACCTGCTTCCACGACAGGTTGCCGCGGTGCTGCGAGTCGCGAAGCATCATGCCGAAGCCGGCGATCGCCGTGGCCCAGCGGTAGTCGATCGACGTCTTCGCGAGCTCGACCTGCTGGTTCTGCACCGCGCGCGACAGCAGCTTCGACTTGCTCTCGCTCGGCGCCTTGTAGCGGATCTTCACCGTCAGCAGCTCGCCGGTCTTCGCGGCCGCGCTCGGCGTCGCCTTGCCCTGGTACTTGAGATCGTCGACGCCGGCGGTCGGCACCGGCATGCCCGCCGGCACGATCTCGTAGATCGCGGTCACCGAGTGGCCGGCACCGATGTCACCGGCGTCCTTCTTGTCGTCGTTGAAGTCCTCGTGCCGCATGATGCGGTTCTCGTAGCCGACGAGCCGGTAGCCCGCGACGGTCTCCGGGTTGAACTCGACCTGCAGCTTGACGTCCTTCGCGACCGTCACGAGCGTCGCGCCGGCTTCCTTGACGAGCACCTTGCGCGCCTCGGCGATCGAGTCGATGTACGCGTAGTTGCCGTTGCCGCGATCGGCGAGCTTCTCCATCGTCGAGTCCTTCGTGTTGCCCATGCCGAAGCCGAGCACGGTGAGGAAGATGCCGCGCTCGCGCTCCTTCTCGATCAGCCGCGCCAGATCGCCTTCGCTCGTGATGCCGACGTTGAAGTCACCGTCGGTGCACAGGATGACGCGGTTGATCGCGCCCTTCGCCAGCGACTTCTCGGCCATGTCGTACGCGAGCTGGATGCCGGCCGCGCCGTTCGTCGAGCCGCCGGCCTCGAGCGAGAACACGGCCTGGCGGATCGTGTCCTTCTCGCGGCCGCTCGTCGGCGTCAGCACGATGCCGGTGTTGCCGGCGTAGACGACGATCGAGACCTTGTCCTGCGGGCGCAGCGTGTCGATCAGGAGGCCCATCGCCTGCTTGAGCAGCGGCAGCTTGTTCGCGTCCATCATCGAGCCCGACACGTCGAGCAGGAACGTCAGGTTGCGCGGCGGCACCTGGCGATCGTCGATCACCGGCGCCTTGAGGCCGATGCGCACGAGCTGGTGCTTCGTGTTCCACGGGCTCGGGCCGACCTCGGTCGTGATCGAGAACGGATCGCCCTTCTGCGCCGGCGGCAGGTCGTACGTGAAGTAGTTGATGAGCTCCTCGATCCGGACCGCGTCCTTCGGCGGCAGGCTGCCACCCTTGAGGAACCGGCGGACGTTCGAGTACGACGCGGTGTCGACGTCCGCCGAGAACGTCGACAGCGGCGCGGTGCGCGTCTTGAAGAACGGGTTGTCGTCGATCTTCGCGTACTGCTCGGTGTTGTGAGCCGGATCGTTGTCGATCACCATCGGACCGGCCGCCGGGCTCGGCGACGCGGGCATCCGACCGGCGATCTTGCGCTTCATCGCGACGACCGGCGGCGGCGCCGGCGACTCCTTCGCGAGCGGCGCGTCCGGCTTCGGCTCGGCGAGCGGCGTCTTCGCGGTGTCCTTCGGCGAATTCTGCGGCGCGATCGCGAGCATCAAGCTCACCGACGTGGTCTTGCCGGCCGTGACCGTGACCGCGGTCGTGCGTGCGCCATGACCGGGCGCGGTCGCGGTCAGCGTGCAGCTGCCCGGCGGCAGCCCGCCGAGGCTGAAGTGACCGCTCGCATCGGTCGCGGCCGCGCGCGGCACGCCGCCGCACACGACGCGCACCGAGGCGCCGCTGATCGCGACGCGTCCGTCGGTGATCGTGCCATCGATCGTGCCGAGCGCGTCGGCGCTCGACAGCTGCCGGATCCCGAGGACCACGGCGATGATCACGAACAGCTCGAACACCTGCGACGGCCTGCCTCTGCGCATGGCCTCGTAGAACGCACCGCCAAAAGCTGCGATCTAACGGCGTGTCACCGGGCTGTCATGTCGCGGGGTTAGCCGTCGTAGTCGGCGGACCACGCGGGCCGGAACATCACCGCGATCCGCGGCCCGAGCGCCTGCGCGACCTTCGGGATCCCGTGGCGCCACGTGCGCTGGCAGGTCCCGCCCATCACGCACAGATCGCCGTGGCCGAGCTGGTAGGCGATCGACGATCCACCCTCGGTCGGCTTCAGCAGGAACCGGCGCGGCTGCCCGAGCGACACCGTCGCGACGAGCGCCTCGACCATGTTGCGCGCGGTCGTGTCGCCGTGGAACGCGACGCTGTCGCTGCCATCGCGGTAGAGCGCGGCGGTCGTCCGCACGAACTCCTCGCCGTAACGCTCGGACAGCGCGAGCCGGATCTGATCGATCACGGCAAACTCGTCGGTGCGCGGGATCTTCGCGAGCAGGCGCGGCGTCGCGACGACGCGGTCGTACATCTTGCGGTTCTCGGTGCGCCACGCGAGCCCGCGCTCGAGCCGCTCGAACAGCGCGTCGTGACCGTGCACGAAGCTGCGCTGGTAATCGACCCACGCGCCGTACGCGAGCTCGCGGCGCTCGAGCGACGCGAACGCGCGATCGAACGTGATCTCGGGCGCGATCGCCGGCGCGGCGAACAGATCGAGCTGGCGGATCACCCGGCGGGTGTAGCAGCTCTAGATCGGATCCGCGAACGCGGCGATCCGTCGCTGCAGCTCCGCATTCTGCTGATCGTGCGGCAGCAGGCAGAGCTGCACGAGCCAGTCGGTCGCACACACCGGCTGCGTCGCGCCGCCCTGCTCCTGCCGCCACCGCAGCATCACGGCCGGCGACGCACGATCGACGACGCGGATCAGGTTGTTGACATAGCCCTCGCTGCGGCCGAGCGCGCGCGCGATCCTCGGCCCGCTCCATCCCTTGTCGCGCAGCAGCTTGCACCACATCGCGAGATCGCACGTCCCGGCGAACGTGATCTCGAGCTTCTCCGACGCCGGCTCCGGCGTGACCGGCTCGGTCGGCGGCTCGGACCCGGGCGTCTGTCCATTGGCTTGGTTCACGGCTGTCTCCACGGCTCGCAGGGAAGACGCCTCCAGTGGCACGATTCATTCCGATGGCTGGCTACTCGGGTACAGCATCTGCTGCCTCGCAAGCTCGGCAAACCCCACTGCCACAGAAGCTCGGGATCAAGGAGGGCCATACCGTGGTGACGCTACGAGCGCCGCGCGGTTTCGCCCTGACGAGCCTGCCGGCGGGTGCGACGGTCCGCACGCGGCTGGGCAGCAGCGGGATCTACGATGTCATCGTCGTGTTCGTGAACAATCGCGACGAGCTCGAGGTCCAACTCGCGGCGTGCAGGCCGCACCTGCGCGACAACGGCGGGCTGTGGATCGCGTGGCCGAAGAAGTCGTCGGGGATCGCGACCGATCTCGTCGAGCAGACGATCCGCGACGTCGCGCTGCCGACCGGGCTCGTCGACAACAAGGTGTGCGCGATCGACGACACGTGGTCCGGGCTGCGGCTCGTGATCAGGCTCGAGAACCGCGCGCCGAAGCCGGCACCGGAGCCGAAGCGAGCCGCGCGCGCGCCTGCGCGAACACGGCGTCGAGCATCGCCTCGGTGAGCTTGCCGGTGAACGTGTTCTGCTGGCTGACGTGATACGAGCCGATCACGTCCCACGGTCCGAGCTGCGCGAACGCACCGTGTCCGAACTTCGGACGAGGCCGCGGGATCGCGTGGTCGAGCTCGGCGGCCGCGAGCAGGATGCCATCCCACGCGAACCCGCCGAGTGCGATCACGACGCGCACGCTCGGCAGCGCCGCGAGCTCGCGCACGAGGAACCGGATGCAGCGATCGCGCTCCTTCGGCGTCGGCTTGTTGTCCGGTGGTGCACAGCGCACGACCGTCGAGACGTACGCGTCGGTCAGCACCATGCCGTCGTCGCGCGCCGTCGACGCTGCCTGGCTCGCGAACCCGGCGCGATGGAGCGCGGCGTACAGCCAGTCGCCCGAGCGATCGCCGGTGAACACGCGACCGGTGCGATTGCCACCGTGTGCCGCCGGTGCGAGCCCGAGCACGAGCAGTCGCGCGGCGGGATCGCCGAAGCCGGTGATCGGTCGCGCCCAGTACGACTGGCCGACGAAGCGTTTCGGAGGCTCGTTCGCCGCAGCTTCGCGACAGCGCACGAGTCGCGCGCATTTTCTGCAGCTCGTGATCTCGTCGGAGAGCGCGAGAAGCGGCGTCACTTCACGAGGCCCGATCACGTCGCGAGTATCGCGAGTCCTCGACGGCGACGAGTGGCAAACAGATAAGAATTTGATCCTCGCCTCTTGTTAAATCGTCTCACGAGCCGCATGTGTGATTCGTGACTCCACGAGTCATGACCGCACGCGTGCCCGTTCGTGGCGCGGCGGCATCGCACAGCCGGGGACGAACCCACTGTTCGAGATGCGCACGAACATGACCGTCACATGTCCGCGCGCTGTCACGGTGGGCGGTATGTGTCTTGCTCGAACAGAGAGGCCATGACTCGCATGAGATCGATTCGGAAGGTTGTCATTCTGGGTGCGAACGGTGCGATGGGATCGGGGTCGGGCGCTGTGTTCGCGGCAGCGGGGATCCCGACGGTGTTCCTCGCCCGGACACTCGAGAAGGCCGAAGCGGGTCGCACGCGTGCCGAGCAGCTCGGCAAGGGCAAGGTGCCCTCGTCGATGATCAGCTGCGGCTGCTACTCGACGGATCTCGAGCACGCGCTCGCCGATGCCGATCTCGTGTTCGAGGCGGTCGCCGAGGATCTGCCGACGAAGCGCGAGACGTTCGCGCGCATCGATCGACTGCGCAACCCGAACACGATCGTCGCGACGGTGTCGTCGGGGCTGTCGATCGGCGCGATGTGCGCGGATCGCAGCGAAGGCTTTCGCAAGAACTTCCTCGGCATTCACTTCTTCAACCCGCCGACGATCATCGTCGGCTGCGAGCTGATCCCGCACGCGGGCACGGACCCGGGCGTCGTCGCCGTGGTGCGCGACTTCCTCGCCTCGATCGTCGGCCGCGAGGTCGTCGAGACGCGCGACACGCCGGCGTTCTGCGGCAACCGCCTCGGCTTCAAGGTGCTGAACGAGGTCGCGCAGCTCGCCGAGGAGCACGGCGTCGCGTTCATGGATCAGCTCGTCGGTCCGCACACCGGACGCGCGCTGCCGCCGCTCGCGACGATCGATCTCGTCGGCTGGGACGTCCACAAGGCGATCGTCGACAACCTGTACCAGACCACGCACGACGTCGCGCACGAGCAGTTCAAGCTGCCGGCGTACATGCAGCGCGGGATCGATCGCGGCCACCTCGGCCGCAAGACGCGCGACAAGGGCGGGTTCTTCCGCATGGAAGGCAAGGGTCCCGACGCACGGCACTTCGCGCTCGATCCGAAGACCGGCGACTACCGGCCGCTCGCGGAGATCGCACCGCCGCTGCCGGCGTTCGTCGAGCGCATGAAGTCCGCGATCAAGGACGCGCGCCACACCGGCGCGATGGAGGTGCTGTGCAGCGCCGACGGCAAGGAAGCCGAGCTGCTGCGCAAGGTCGTGCTCGGCTACATCTCGTACGGGCTCGGGCTCGTCGGCGAGGTCGTCGAGCGGCCGCGCGACGTCGATCGGATCATGTCGTTCGGCTTCAACTGGGCCCCTCCCGGCATGCTGGTCGACGCGATCGGCCCGGGCCGCACGATCGTGATGCTCGAGCAGACGAAGCTGCCGATCCCGGACTGCGTGCTCGACGCCGCGACCCACCAGCGGCCGCTGTTCAACGAGCCGCGCGTCGACAGCTCGCGCTTCTTCGTCGCGGCCTGACGATTTCTGTGCAACGAACCGGGCGGGTCTGCATCAGGCGGCATGACCCGCAAGCTGTCGTTGTTCGTCGTACCTGTCCTGGTCGCCGCCTGCGGCTCGACCTCGACGAAGCTGGTGCAGACCCCACGGTTTTACGGCTACACGACCCAGAGCAGCGCGTCGCTCGATCGCGAGCCGCCGCCGACGCCGCCCGACAAGGCGAGTGATGCGATCAAGCGGCTGAGGCGGGTCGCGTTCGTGCCGCCGGACACGTGCCTCGACATGCGCGCGGCCGATACCTCGAGCACCGTCGACAAGCGCGTGATCCGCATGCAGTGCGGCGTCACGATGTCCGAGCTCGAGCACGAGGCCGAGAAGGTCGGCTTCGACGTCGTGACGTGGCAGTCGCTGAAGGGCGCGCAGAAGCCGCTCGACCAGGCGCGCGAGCAGAAGATCGACCTGCTGTTCGAGGTCAACGAGCTCGACGTGATCGAGGAATTCGATCGCGCCGAATCGAGCGAGTTTCGCTACTTCATCGGCGACACGACCGGGCACGTCGAGCCGCTCGAGGTCACCGCGCAGGACAACGCCGCATGCCAGGCGTATCACGCGCGCAACGCACCGAAGATCAGCGGCATGACGAGCGTGCTCGATCTCAAGATGGTGCAGGTGTCGACGGGCTCGGTGCTGTGGAGCTATCGCCACGTCGAGAACGCGAAGGCCGAGGAGGCGTCCGCGCTCGTGCGGTTCCCGGTGATGGCGCGCCAGAAGTACCGCACGAGCCGGCCGTGGTGGCCGTGGCTCGTCGTCGGTGGCGGCATCGTGATCGCGGCGGTCGGCCAGCCGCTCGCGGGCGCGGTCGTCGCGGGCGTCGGTGGGATCGGCGTGATCTCGCTGCCGAAGAGCACGCACGAGGTCGGCGAGCCCGAGTACGAGGGCGTCTCGGCGGTGCTGTGCCGGCGTCCGCATGTCGTCGACGCGCCGGTGCCCGGGCCGACGCCGCAGGAGGTGCGCTCGACGAGCTTCAAGGAGCAGCGCAAGGTCAGCGCGAAGGATGCCTCCGAGGAGCGCCGCCGCGTGCTGATCCGGACCTCGGTCCAGATCTTCATGAAGCAGCTGACCGGTCCGAAGCCCGTCCTGTAGGCGGCGTCCTGTGGCCACGCGCCAGCGGGTTACAGTGGCGCGATGGAGGTCGTCGCGCCGTGGTCGGTCCCGAAGCGGATCGCGTTCCGGTTCGGAGTGGTGCTCGCCGCGCTGTACATGGTTCCGCTGCCACTCGGGCTGATCCCGGGCACACAGTCACTCGCCGAGGCCGCGCAGAAGCCGCTCGCGTGGCTCGTCGTGTGGTTCGCGGACACGGTGCTCGGCGTCGGCGAGCCGGCCGTGGAGCCGACCGGCGCCGGCGACACGCTGTTCGGCTGGGTCATGATGCTCGTGCTCGTGATCCTCGCGGCGATCGGCTGCGCGGTGTGGTCGGCGATCGATCGCGAGCGCACGGCGTACCCGCGGCTCGCCGCGCTCGCGCACGTCGCCCTGCGCTACCTGCTCGCGTGGACGCTGTTCAGCTACGGGTTCGTGAAGCTGTCGCAGTTCCCGACGCCGTCGGCGTCGCGGCTCGACGGCACGATCGGCGAGATGTCGCCGATGGGCCTGCTGTGGACGTTCATGGGCTACTCGACGCCGTACAAGGTGTTCGCCGGCATCTGCGAGATCGTGCCCGGCATCCTGCTGCTGTGGCGGCGCACCGCGACGCTCGGCGCGCTGCTCGCGATCGCGGTGCTGACGAACATCGTCATGCTGAACATGAGCTACGACGTGCCGGTCAAGCTGTACTCGATGCAGCTCGTCGCGATCGGGCTCGTGATCGCGGCGCCGCAGCTGCGCCGGGTTGCGGCCGCGCTGCTCGGCCATGCCGTGCCCGAGGTTCCGTCGCGACCCCGGCTGTCGCCGAAGCGCGAGCGCGTCCGCCTCGCGATCAAGCTCGCCGTCGTCGCGATGCTCGCGTACCAGGTCTTCGACCAGCTGACGTCGAACACGCGTCCCGCGCCGAACGCGCTCGACGGGATCTGGATCGTCGAGACCTGGCGCGCCGACGGAGTCGAGCATCCACCGCGGCTCGACGACGCCGTCCGCTGGCGCAAGCTCGCGATCAACCCGCGCTCGGTGATCATCCGGCTGATGACCGACGAGCGCCGCGGCCACGGGCTCGAGGTCGACGACCAGCAGCACACGATGAAGGTGAGCCGCGAGACCGACGCCGACGTCTGGCGCTACGTGCAGCGCGATGCCGAGCACCTCGCGATCGACGGCACGTACCGCGGCCAGCACGTCGAGGTCACGTTGCGCCGACAGCCGACGGGCCTGCTGATGTCACGCGGATTTCACTGGATCCAGGAATTCCCGTTGAACCGCTGACCGCGCGGTAGCATCGCGCCGTGCACATGATGGCGACGCGCGCATGGCGAACCTGGCAGCTCGTGACGTTTCGATTCGGCACGGTGCTCGCGGCGCTGTTCACGCTGCCGTGGTTGCTGAACCTCGTCGACTACCGGCTCGCCAGGCTCGTGATGCGCCCGTGGACCCAGCTCGTGTTGTGGTTCGCCGAGCACGTGCTCGGGATCGGACGGCCACCGACCGTTTCCACCGGCAGCGGCGACACGCTGTTCGCGTGGACGAACGCGCTCGCACAGCTGATCGTCGCCGCACTCGTGTGTGCCGTATGGTCGATCCTCGATCGACGGCGCGCCGCGTACGTGCGGCTCGCCGAGCTCGTCGGGATCGCGCTGCGCCACGTGCTCGGTTTCGTGATGCTGCTCTACGCGGTCGCGAAGATCGCGCAGTTCTCGTACCCGAACGCGTCCCGGCTCGACGGCACGATCGGCGAGATGTCGCCGATGGGCCTGCTGTGGACGTTCATGGGCTACTCGACGCCGTACACGGTATTCGCGGCGATCTCCGAGGGGCTCGCCGGTGCGCTGCTGCTGTGGCGACGCACGGCGGTCGCCGGCGCGCTGCTCGCGATCGCGGTGCTCGGCAACATCGTCATGCTGAACATGAGCTACGACGTGCCGGTCAAGCTGTTCGCGATGCAGCTGCTCGTGATCGCGCTCGCGATCGCGGGCCCGCACCTGCGGCGCGTGATCGGTGCGGTGCTCGGCCATGCGACGCGCGAGGTGCCGCCGCGGCCGCGGATGTCACCGACCACCGAGCGCGTCCGGACGGCGATCAAGGTCGGTGTGCTGGGTCTGATGGCGCTGCGGCTGTATGCGATCGGCGACCAGATGCTCGCGTGGCGGCGCGAGTCCAATCCGCTCGAGGCGATCTGGGTCGTCGAGACCTGGCGCGCCGATGGCGTCGAGCACGCTCCGCTGATCACCGACCCGGTGCGCTGGCGCAAGCTCGCGATCAACGCGCGCTACCTCACCGTGCGCCTGATGACGGACGAGCGCCGGCTGCACGCGGTGCGCGTCGATCCCGAGCGCCACACGATGACGGTCAGCGGTCAGACGCTGCCCGAGATCTGGCGGTACGCGCAGCGCGATGAGGACCACCTCGCGATCGAGGGCAGCTATCGCGGTCAGCACGTCGAGGTCACGCTGCGGCGCGAGCCCGACGGTCTGCTCGTGACGCGCGGGTTTCACTGGATCCAGGAAGCACCGTTCAACCGTTGACGTGGGCTTCGCGCTGGCCGTCGGGCGAGTGTGTGTGGATACTGCGCGTGTGACCGGACGGTTCTTCACCGCGGATTATGTCGAGCGCGCCACGTTGCGCGATGGCACGCGCGTCGTGCTCCGGCTCGTCACACCCGACGACAAGACGCTGCTGCGCGATGGCTTCGAGCGGCTGTCGGATGCGTCGCGCTACTCGCGGTTCCTCTCACCGAAGCTCGCGTTATCCGACGACGAGCTCGCGTACCTGACCGAGATCGATCAGGAGAACCACTTCGCGCTCGGCGCGATCCACGAGGATGCGGGCATCGGCCTCGGCGTCGCGCGGTTCATCCGGCTCGCCGAGGATCCGACGGTCGCCGAGGCAGCGGTCGCGGTCGCCGACGAGATGCACGGCCGCGGGCTCGGCAAGCTGCTGTTCCTCCGGCTGTGCGCGGCGGCGTCCGAGCGCGGGATCGAGCGGTTCCGCTGCGACGTGCTCGGCTCGAATCGCCACATGGCCGCGCTGCTCGCGCAGATCTCGGTCGATCGCAAGATCGAGGTCGGCGAGGGCGTGATGTCGATCGATCTCGGGCTACCAGACGTCGCCCCGGACCAGCCGTGGAACGCGCCGGTGCCGCAGAATCCGGTCTACGGCCTGCTGCGGGCCGCGGCGCAGAACGCGGTCGAGTTCACCGAGTCGGTTCGCAACCTGTGGCGTCGATAGTCACGGCGTCGAGTTGATCGCGCCTGCCCTCCGGACGATCGTGCCGGTCACAGAGGGAGGGACTCATGTTTGTCATTCTCGGAGCGAACGGAAACACCGGCTCGGTCGTCGCCAGCACGCTGCTCGCGCGCGGCAAGAAAGTCCGCGTCGTCGCGCGTGATGCCGCGAAGGTCGAGGGCCTGCGCAGCAAGGGGGCCGAGGTCGTCACCGGAGACGTGCTCGACTCGTCGAGCATGACGCGCGCGTTCGAGGGCGCCGAGGGCGCGTACCTGCTGACGCCGCCGGACAATGCCTCGAACGATCTCGTCGGCCGCGGTCGCAAGATCATCGACGCGTACCTGCAGGCGATCGACGCTGCCGGCGTCCGCCACGCCGCGCTGCTGTCGTCGGTCGGCGCGCAGCTGCCGTCTGGCACCGGTCCGATCGTGATCACGCACTACGCCGAGACCACGCTCGCGAAGGCGAAGCAGGCGAAGCTCACGTTCGTGCGCGCCGCGTACTTCATGGAGAACATCCTCAACTACGCGCACGCGATGAAGAACGACGGCGTGCTGCCGGTGTTCGGCGGTGGCGAGAGCTATCCGTTCCCGATGGTCGCGACGCGCGACATCGGCGAGGTCGCCGCCGAGGCGCTGCTGAACCCGCCGGCGAGCACCGAGGTCGTCGAGCTGATGGGCCCCAAGGAGTACAGCTTCGCCGACGCCGCGTCGGAGGCGTCGCAGATCCTCGGCCGCGAGGTCAAGCCGATGGTGCTGCCGCTCGACGCCATGGTGCCAACGATGATGCAGTTCGGGATCTCGCAGAACGTCGCGGGTCTGTATCGCGAGATGACCGAGGCGTTCGGTACCGGCAAGGTCGGGTTCGAGGGCAAGGGGCGCACGGTGCGCGGCAAGGTCACGCTCGGCGAAGTGCTCCGCGCCGGACTGCGCTGAGCGCACCGCGCGTGCTACGAACGGTTCATGACCAAGAGCGACCTAAAGCGCTTTCGGTCGAACCGCCAGCACGAGATCGATAGCGCGGCCCAGTACCGCGCGATGGCGGATGCCGAGCCCGACGAGGGTGTCGCGCGCGTGTATCGCGAGCTCGCCGACGTCGAGGAACGGCACGCCGCGTTCTGGGAGGCGCAGCTCAAGGCGCGCGGCGTCGATCCGGGCCCGCGCCGCACGAGCTGGCGCGCGCGCGTGCTCGCGTACACCGCGAAGAAGCTCGGCGCGCGCATGATCTTGCCGACGGTGACCCAGCGCGAGGTCGCCGGCCGCAACGACTACGCGAGTCAGTCCGAGACCGAGCACACGAGGATGACCGCGCAGGAGCGCTCGCACGCGCGCGTGCTGCAGGCGATGCTGCGGCGTCCCGAGGGCGCGCCCGGCAGCGAGCTCGCGCGCGTCGAGGGCCGGCATCGCAACGTCGGTGGCAACGCGCTGCGCGCGGCGGTGCTCGGCGCGAACGATGGCCTGTGCTCGAACCTCGCGCTCGTCATGGGCGTGGCCGGTGCGACGCCGAGCGCGCACGCGATCCTGATCGCCGGCGTCGCCGGGCTGCTCGCGGGCGCGTTCTCGATGGCGCTTGGCGAGTGGATCTCGGTCAAGAGCTCGCGCGAGCTGGCCGAGCGCGAGCTCGAGGTCGAGCGCGACGAGCTCGCAGCCGCGCCCGAGGAGGAACGCGAGGAGCTGCAGCTGATCTACGAGGCGAAGGGCATCCCGAAGCACGAGGCGAAGCAGCTGTCGAAGAGCCTGCTGCGCGATCAGGGCGCCGCGCTCGACGTGCTCGCACGCGAGGAGCTCGGCCTCGATCCCGACGAGCTCGGCGGCTCGCCGTGGACCGCCGCGGTGACGTCGTTCATCCTGTTCTCGATCGGCGCGATCTTCCCGGTGCTGCCGTTCATCTTCGACACCGGCACCGGCGCGATCGTGATCAGCATCGTGCTGTCCGCGGTCGTGCTGTACGGCATCGGCGCCGCGATCACGCTGTTCACCGAGCGGCCGGTCTGGTTATCCGGCGGCAGACAGATGCTGCTCGGGCTCGCGGCCGCCGGCATCACGTTCGGGCTCGGTCGCTTGCTCGGCGTCGCGCTCGGTTGACGATGATCCGGCTCCCGTTCGTCCGCCAGCAGCACGCCCACACGTGCGGTGCCGCGGTCGTGCTCGCGATCGCGCGCGCGCACGGCGTCGGGCCGGCGACTGAGGCCGAGGTCGCGGCGGACATGGCGATGACGCCCGACGGCAGCGATCCGGCGCAGCTCGTCGGTGCGCTCGCGCGCTATGGCCTCGCGGTGCGCGAGCATCGCGGCATGACGCTCGACGAGCTGATCGCGTATCTCGACCGCGGCGTGCCGGTGATCGTGATGCTGCAGGCGTGGGCGGATCCGCGCCCGGTGTCGTACGCCGATCACTGGGACGACGGCCACTGGGTCATCGCGATCGGCCACGCCGGCGACCGCATCCACTTCATGGATCCGATGCTCGACGTCCGCGGCACGCTGACGCGCAGCGCACTGCTCGAGCGCTGGCACGACGTCGAAGGTCCCGAGCGCGCGCACGTCGAGCGCTACGGCCTCGCGGTGTGGCGCGCCTAGATCACAGGCCGAGCGCCCAGCCGAGCGCGCTGCCGACGAGCGCGAACGCGACGAGATCGATCTCGGCGGACACCTCGACCGAGCGCTCGCCGTCGCGGCCGAACCGCGTGTCGACGCGAAACCCGATCGGCAGATCGATCCGATCGAAGTCGCGGAAGCTGTGACGAAATCCGAGGAACGCGCCCGCGGCGATCCCGCGATCGACGACCTCGCCGGACCGGCGATACACGCCGACCGACGGCACGAGCGCGATCCCGCTCGTGTAGCTCGCGTACGTGAGCCCGGCGCCGACGACCGGCTCGTCGTCGACGCGCAGCAGCTCGCCGTAGATCCCGAGGCCATGGCCGCGGCCGACGTGATGCAGCGAGCGCTCGGAGACCAGCCGCGCGAAGATCAGCTCGCCGCGCAACCCGGTCAGCAGGCCGGCGCCGTCGTGCGACGCGCCCCCGAGCAGACCGGGCACGCTGAGGAACACGAAGTTCTGCTTCGGCCGCGCACGGTCGGCGGTGTGATCCGGCGGCGTGGCGACGTACTGCGTCTCCCACGCGGCCGACGCGTCGCGCAGCGCGTCGTCGCCGCCGACGTACGCCGCGACGAACGCGACCGTGCGCGCGTAGATCGCGGCCATCCGCAGACGGTGGAGCTCCCAGCGATCCTGCGCGTGCTCGGCGGTCTCGCCCGGCGGCGGCGGCGCGCGACACGGCAGCGGATCGGAGTCGACGTCGCATGGCGTCGCATCGACCACGACGAACCGCGTGCGCGACGGCGTGCCGGTCGCCGCGATCGCGAGCGTCGGCGTCTCGGGCACGTCGCGCGCCGCCTCGTCGAGGATCGTCAGCACCGCCGCGAGCGGCCGGCGCGTCGCGAGCGCGCGCACCGCGGCTCCGCCGCCGGCGCCGATGCCGATCGCGCCGATGACGTCGGTGCGCTGGCAGCCCGGCTCGCGCGCATCGGGCTCGCTCGCGAGCGCCTGCTCGAGCGCGTCGGGATAGCGGGCCGGCTCGCGCGGCGGCGCCACGACGATCACGTGGAGCCCGGCCTCCGCGAGCTGCGTCGCCGCGACGTTCGCCTGCTCGAAGCGCGCGCCGAGGTCCGGCGCGATCACGACGACCGGATTCGGATCGGTCGTGTGCGGACAGTACGCTTCGAACGCGACGTCGCGAAACCGACTGTACGGATGATCGCGGCGCGCCGGATCGCGTGGCGCGCCGGGCCCGGGCGCGATCCGGATCGCGACGCTCGCATCGGCGACGCCGGCCAGCGAGACGAGCGCGATCGCGACGAGCCAGCGCACGCACCGACGGTAGCGGCCGCGCCGCGGTGCGCCGGCGGCAAACGCCGTCAACGCCAGGCTGGTGTCGACCCGGCGGGCTGCATCCCTCGGTAGACGAGTCGCGGCGCTGTCACCCGCGGCGAACAGGCCAAGTCGGCGAGATCGCTCGCGGCTGGCCGTGGCACGTCGGCTGCTGTGGACCTGGGGCGACGTAGCCGACGAAGGACACCACCCCATGTCGAACTCGAAGTCGAACCCCAGAAAGCCCAGCCGACCGGAGCCCACCGGTTTTCAGAGCATCGATCCCACGAGCCTCGCGACGGTCAGCGGCGGCGCGAGCCGGGTCGCGACCGCGAGCCAGGGCGGCGACA
The DNA here is from genome assembly GCA_035715365.1 of Kofleriaceae bacterium. Taxonomy (GTDB): domain Bacteria; phylum Myxococcota_A; class Polyangia; order Haliangiales; family Haliangiaceae; genus JABFXX01. Next base: position 72,458 of record DASTLB010000022.1, read on the forward strand.
CCTCGGTCACCGACGCGCTGAACGGGATCCTCGACTCGCTCAAGTCGCTGCAGGGTCAGCAGCAGTCCGGCTTCGGCCCGACGGAGATGATGATGTTCATGATGCTGATGGCCGGTCGCCAGCAGCCTCAGGTCGTCAGCACGATCCCGAACGGCGTCACGATCGACGGCCGCTGGTACCCCTTCAAGTGATCACTTGAACCAGATCGTGTCGGCGAGCCACTTGCCGTCGACCTTCACGAGCGTCGTCAGCGTGCGGCCGTTCTTCATCTTGATCTTGATCTGGTCCTTGCCGCCCTGCACCGAGGCGACGAGGTCATCGATCGTCATCGAGCCGATCTGACCTTGCGCCTTCTTCACGTTCTCGTCGGTGATTCGATCCTGCAGCCGCTTCGTGAACCCGGCCTTGAGCGCCGCGACGTCCGCCTTCTTGATCAGCTCGACCTGCTTGCCGATGAATGCCTTCGCATCGGCGAGATCGTCGGCGTGCGCGGGCGCCGCGACGAAGCCGAGCACGAGAACAGCGAGCGCGAGGATCCGGAACACGTGGGTCATGGCCGCGAACATGCCGGACGCCCTCGTTCGATGCCAGCGCACCGAGCGGATTCGCTCGCCCCCTGCGGGCACGACGTTTGCTGCCCTTGCCCGGCATGCACTCCGCGACCGAGCCCCAGCAGGCGACGCTCCCGTCGATCTTCGATCACTTCCCGCGGCCCGCGACGATCGGCAACCCCGCGGTAGAGCAACGCAACCTCGGGTTCTGGGCGGGGCTGCTCGCGATCGCGGCCGGCACGGGCGCAGCGACCGCGCTCGGTGCCGGCAAGCGCGGCGTCGTGACGGGAGGTGTCGCGGCGCTCGCGCTCGGTGCGCTGCGCTGGCAACTGAGCCGCTGGTTCACCCACACCCCGCAGTACGTCGTCGAGCAGCGGCTCGGCGACCTCGAGATCCGTCGTTATCCGATGCGGATCGAGGCGCGCGCCGGCATCGACGAGCATGACTTCGAGAAGGCGCTCGCCCGCGGGTTCGGCCGGCTCGCCTGCTACAGCTTCGGCGCGAACAGCCACCACGAGGATCTCGCGATGTCCACGCCGGTGATCACGACGATGCACGACGGCGCGTACACGATGGGCTTCGTGATGCCGCCCGGCCGCGACCTCGGCTCGCTGCCGCGCCCCGACGATCCGCGGATCCACCTGCGCGAGGTGCCCGAGCGCCGGATCGCGGTGCTGAAGTTCCGCGGTCCGTTCACGCGCGCGAACATCGAGGCGCACGAGGGCGAGCTGCTGCGCAAGCTCGTCGATGCCGGGCTGTCCGCGCGCGGCTCGGTCGCGTTCGCTGGCTACGACTCGCCGATGACGCTACCGCTGTTGCGTCGCAACGAAGTCTGGATGGAAGTGGTGTAGCTCGCGCGGTCGTGTGCCAGCCGTGGTGATGCGCGCGTCTTCGATCAGCGACGCGTGAGCCCCCACAGCAGGCCCAGCTCGCGATCGAGCAGCTCGCGTGCGCGTTCCGCGTGCAGCGTGACGCCCCACGCTTCGGCGAGATCGAGCCCGCTCTGGATCTCGTTCGCACTACCGTGCGCGATCGTGAAGAACCGCTTCGGATCGCGGCCCGCTCGGCGCGCGCCTTCGCCGACGTTGAGGACGACGCTGTTCGCAGCGCGACGTACCTGATCGGCGAGATCGGGATCGTGCTTGTTGAGCTCCTCGACGATCGGGCGCAGCGCGCGAACGAGGTCGAGACCTACGGTGTATGCGGCGAAGTTCTTCATGACGGGCCATTCCTTTCTTTCCCCAAGCTCCTCCGGCCTCCCGGAGCGGGCTCGGCTCTCGCCCGAACGCGGCCGCCGCGCGGGAGCCGTGACGAGCGCCCGCACCACCGTGCGCGCTCTGATCCGGCGTTCATCTGTGCGGCGGCGATTCGCGTGACGTCGGCGCCGGTGGCGCTCGGCGCGGCGCACGCGCCAGGCGGACGCGAGGGCGAGCCGAGCCCGCGGAGGGCCAGAGCACGAGTCGAGGATCTGGGCGCGTTCGCCGATGAGCCAGTGATCCCGCGAATCGTGATCGATTCCGGCCGCGACCGATGCCGTCACCGATACCGATGCCGTCACCGACACCGATGCCGATGCCGTCGCCGCGACCGATGCCGTCACCGATGCCCTCGCCGCGACCGAGGCCGTCACCGCGGCCGACGCCGTCACCGCAACCGATGCCGTCGCGGCGGCTCTCGTGCGTCGCACGGAGGTCGCGCATCAACCGGCGACTCGCGCTCGCGGAACGGGCGCGATCCGGCGCACGCCTCGACGGTGATTCGCGGGCCCTCGCGCGAGCTGCTTTGCGACGGCTCGGTCGGCTCGCTCGTGCGGCGAGTGTTGCCTCGTTCGGCAGCCGGTCATGCATCGCGGCCATGGCGCCTCCTTCGAGGCGGCCTGGCGCGCACCGAGGCACGCCGCGCGCACCGCGACCGCTGCAGAGCGCGGAGCGCTTCGATTCGCAGCGCGCGTCATGCCTCGTGCGCGCCGGACGGCCGCTGATCTCGAAAGGAGGCTCTCATGGCCTTTGATGCATATGACCGTTCGCTCGAACTTCTGCACCTGATCGCCGCACTGCTCAAGAAGCTCGCCAAGCGCGACGCCGACCTCGCGAAGCAGCTACGTCGCGCTGCGCACAGCGTGCCGCTCAACATCGTCGAGGCAAATCGGCGCACCGGACAGGATCGCGCCCATCTGTTCCGCGTCGCGCTCGGCTCCGCCGCCGAGGTCGGCGGCTGCCTCGATGTCGCGGTCGCGCTCGCGTACGTCGAGCCCCACGAGGTCGAGTCCGCGCACGCGCTGCTCGATCGCGTGCGCGCGATGACCTACCGGCTATCGCGGTAAGCCGCGGCGCCGGCGCGCGCGCCGCCGGCGTCGCGGCCCGCGCATCCACGGCAATGACGATCGGCGGTTTCAGGTGCAAGCCGAAACATGGGTGACGTTTTAGACCGGACACATGGGTAACAATTCAGACCGACGACATGGGTGACGCCATCGCCGCGACTCTCGTGCGGCGCACGCGAGCTCGCGCATCGCGCCCGCTGGCTCGCGCTCGCAGAACGGGCGCGATCCAGCGCGCACCTCGACGGTGATTCGCGGCGCGTGCGCCGGCTGCTTCGCGGACTATCGGCGTTTTCAAGTCGATCGCATCGTCGGTCACCGCGGCCGCTACCGTCACCCCGACGGCTGCCAACCGTGAACGGTGAACCTGAACCGGAATACGGAATCATTCAGGGACAAGGCGTGCCGAGCGCCATGGGCGCCGGAACCGTCGGTGTGCCGTCGCGCAAGTAGCTCGCGAGGAAGCAGCCGTACTGGTACTTCACCGCGTCGAGCTGGCGGTAGATCTGGTGCGCGTCGACGATGCCGTCATCCGCATACTGGACGGCGACCGTCGTGAGGCCGTCGCGATTGCCGCGCACCGGATACGCGAGCATGCCGTCGAGCGCGTCGACACGCAGCGCGTCCTGCGTCGAGGGCCACACGAGCTCGCCGGCCTGCTGGTTGCCGTACGCGAGCGCCGCGGCGTCGAACACCGGGTTCGGGAAGAACTTGTCGTCGAGGCCGATCGGCTCGTAGATGTGGCGCGGCGGGATGCCGGGCAGCGGCCGGCTCGCGATCCGGTTCATCGATGCGCCGGGCTCGGCGATCTCCCAGCCGAGGCCGAGCAGCGCGAGCGTCGGGTGCACGAAGCTCAGCGTCTCGGGATCGATGCCGAACACGCCGGCGAGCAGGTCGCGCGCGCCCGGTTGGATCTCGGTGTCGAGGATCATCATGTTCCAGAATCCGCCGGCACCGAACGGCGTGAGGGCGCCGTAGCGCGGCTCGACCGCGCCGATCATGTTCGTGTACATGCCGCCCATCGAGTGGCCGCCGGCGGTCAGCGTTGCGGGGTTGAAGTGATGCGCGGTCTCGCCGGCAGGCAGGCTGACGCCGCTGCACGCGGCCAGCGTCGCCGGCGGGATCTCGAGCGCGAGCAGCGCGTCGAGCAGCAGGCGTTGCTCGAACACGCCTTGCTGGAACGTGTACGGGAACGCGGCGAGGTTGTTGATCTCGAGGTACGCGTAGTTGCTCGCGCCCGGCAAGCGCTCGGGGTTGACCGGCAGCGCGCTCGACGCGGCGGCGATGCCGTGCTTCGCGACGACGCTGCCCGGGCCCTGCCCCGCGACCGGCATGCCGTCGGCGACGAGCGTCGGGCCTTCGTCGACGATGTCGAACGATGCGCCGCCCGAGCCGTGGAAGTACTGCCACAGCGGCCAGCCGCCGGCGGGCATCGTGCGCTTCGGGATCGTGATCGCGAGCGGGATCGTCGCGGTGCTCTGGGCGACCGGCACGCCGTCGCCGTCGAGGACGAACCGACCCTCGGTCGTGAACGGCGGCTCGCCGCGCTGGAACTGCGGCACGGTCACGGTGCCGACGAGCTCGCAGAAGTCCGGGTGCGTCGCGCCGTCGACGGCGTCGACGTGGAGATCCGCGATCGTCGCGTCGTACGCCGCGCGCACCGCCTCGGAGCGCGCGCGCAATAAGGCGATCTCGTCGCCGGTCGTGAACACCGTCGCGACGAGCACGTCGTCGCGCTCGATCCCGATCGCATCGAGCGTCTCCCACAGCGGCGCGTAGAGCTCGCGCGCCGCCGCGCCTCGTGCGCCGGCCGGCGTGCCGCCGCGCGCGAGCGTGTCGAACGCGGGTGGCCGCGCGACGCCGGGTGCGAACGCCTTGCGCAGCACGTACGCGTAGCGCGTCCCGCCGCGCAGCACGATGCCCGGCCGCGGCGCGAGCGCGACGAGCCCGCTGCCGGTGAATCGATCCTCGGGCAGCGTCTGCGCGATGATCGCGTGCAGCGAGCCGCGCTCGTCCGAGGTCGGATCGATGTCGACGAGCAGCGCCGGCGCGGCATCGCCGACGAGCACCTCGTCGAGCGCGTGTGCCGGCGGTTCGCCGGTGAACTGAAACCACGCGATCGGCTGGGTCGGGAACCCGCGGCGCTCGGCGGCGACCGACAGCAGGTCGGCGAGGATCGGCAGCTCGCGCGGATTCGGAAACCCGGCGAGATCCGGCGTGCCGGCCGCGGTCGTCCGCAGATCGGACGGAAACGGCAGCTGCCAGTACGTGTCGCCGGCGAGCGGCGCATCGAGCTCGAACGCGATCGTGTCGGGATCTGGCGCGCTGCTGCACGCGAAGACGACCACACAGGCGAGGGCGAAGCGCATGCCGCGTCGTACAGCGGGGCGCCGGGCGCGCTGAATCCATAGATTCGGCCGGCGCGCCCCGTGCGAGCGCGGACGCGCCGATACAACCGGCCACTACATCCGCGCGGTCTGCTCCGGCTTGTGCGGGTTCAAGAAGTCCTGGAACCACTTCGGCCACAGATCGTCGAGCATCGACATCGTCGTGTCGGTGATCTTCGCCTGCAGCGTCAGCGGCTTCTTGTTGCGGATCACCTGCACGCTGACGGTGTCGCCCTTCTTCGCGATCGCGAGCGCCGAGATCACGTCGGTCGCGTCGTCGACCGTGTGACCGCGGACGTCGACGATCACGTCACCGACCGCGATGCCCGCCGTCGCGGCCGCCGACTTCGGCTCGACCTTCGCGACGAGCACGCCGCGGTCCTTCGCGGCTCCGAAGTATTCGCGGAGCTCGGGCGTCAGGCTCATCACCATGACTCCGAGCCGCGCCTTCGCGGTGGACCACTCGTAGTGCTCGACCGTCGGGGTATCCGACTTGTCCTTGTCATCCGGGTGCGCGGCAGCGACGGGCGCCACCGCGAGACCGGCGCCTATCAGCAAAGCTCCCAGTCGTCGCATGTGAAACCTCCTGCTTCTGGTCGCGCGATAAGTCCGGCGCGCGCCGCGCGCAAGCCCCTCTTGCGAGCGTCGGCGCCGTGGTTAATCGACGCACCAGAACCGCTGTCACGGAGGTAATGCCATGGCGTACGTGCCTGATCTGTGGAATCCGTTCTCGCTGCTCGACGAGCTCGATCGCGCGTGGACCACGTCGCGCGCGCGGTCGTCGTCGTGGCCGCACTTCGACATCGAGGATCGCGACGACGAGGTCCTGCTCGTCGCCGACGTTCCCGGCATGACCGATGATCACCTCGACATCACCGTGCAGGGCCAGCTGCTGACCGTGCGCGGCGAACGTCCGTACGGCGACGGTCGCTATGTCTACCGCACGCGTCCGTCTGGACAGTTCGTCCGCCAGTTCCAGCTCGCGCCCGGCGCCGACCTCGATCGGATCGAGGCCCACGTCGAGCACGGCGTGCTCGTGATCCGCGTGCCGAAGACCGACGCGATGAAGCCGCGCAAGATCAAGCTCGGCAACTCGCTCGGCGCGGGGCTCGCGAGCAAGGTCAAAGGCCTGCTCGGTCGCGAGAAGCACGAGCCGACCGCGTAGCGTGCACGCGCTCACATGTCTGCCGGAATGGGCAGGTGTGCCGTGGTCTCGTCGAGAACTGCGGGGCGTTTGGCCTCGCGACGTGATTCTGTGGCGTGAACGCGACGATCACGCGGTCACAGTCGCGTTCACGATCCGGAGCATGCGTGAACGATCTCGACGAGTCATGGCACTGGCACGCTGGATGCTGGAAGATACGTCCATGCTTCGATCCATCCTACCTGCCCTGTTTGCTGCGACCCTGGCCGGCGGTTGTTATGCAACGACCTCCGGCGGCGTCGCGTACAGCGGCTCGGTGACGGCGACCACGGTCGCGCCTGACCTCGTCTACGTGGGTCCGGGCGTCCAGGTGATCGCCGACTACGACGAGCCGATCTTCTACTCGGACGGCTTCTACTGGCGGTATTACGGCAACACCTGGTACCGCTCGAGCTACTACACCGGCGGCTGGGTCTACGCGTCGCCGCCGCGCGCAGTGCTGAGCATCAACTCGCCGCACACGTACGTGCGCTACCGGCCGAACGGCTGGCGGCCGCGCAACGGTGGCTACCGCAACGACGGCGCGTACGTGCGCGACCATCGCGACTCGCCGCCGGTGTACCGCGACGATCGTCCGGTCGTGCGCGACCATCGCGATCCCGCGCCGCCGGTGTATCGCGATGATCGCCCGGTCGTGCGCGACCATCGCGATCCCGGCCCGCCGGTCTACCAGCAGCCGCAGCGCGACAACCGCCCGGTCGAGCGTGACCATCGCGACAACGCGCCGGTCGAGCGCGACCACCGCGACAACCGCCCGGTCGAGCGCGACCACCGCGACAACAAGCCGACGGTGCCCGTCCGCGACCACCGCTAGATCGTCCGTCGTGGTAACGAAGCCCCATGAGCCGCGCGCTCGTGGGGCTTTTGTTTTGTTCGCTGGTCGCCTGCACGCACGCGCGGCCGAAGCTCGAGCTCGTGACGACCGCCGAGCGCACGCAGTACGTCCGCACCGGTCGCTACGACGAGGCGGTGCAGCTGTGCCGTGACTTCGCGCGTGTCTACGAGAGCGTGACGTGCAGCGAGATCGGCAAGACCGGCGAGGATCGGCCGATCGTCGCGCTCGCGATCGCGAAGCACACCGGTCTGCCGGTGATCTACATCGAGGGTGGGATCCATGCCGGCGAGATCGAAGGCAAGGATGCCGGGTTCGCGATCCTGCGCGATCTGCTCGACGGCAAGCTCGTGCCCGGTGCGCTCGATGCGGTGAGCGTCGTGTTCGTGCCGGTGATCAACCCCGACGGTCACGAGCGGATCAGCCCGAACAACCGGCCGAACCAGCGCGGACCCGCCGAGATGGGGTTTCGCACGAACGGCGCGCGCCAGAACGTCAACCGCGACTGGGTCAAGGCCGACACGCCCGAGGCGCAGGCGGTGCTGCGCGTCCTGCGCGATCGCGATCCGGTGATGCTGATCGATCTGCACACGACCGACGGCGCGAAGTTCGAGCACGACATCAGCATCAACGTCGCGCCGGTTGCCGATCGCGCGGACTCGCTCGACGACGCGGCGCACGCGCTGCGCGATGGCGTCGTCGCGCGGCTGACCCAGCTCGGGCACCTGCCGGTCGACTTCTATCCGTCGTTCGTCGACGACGAAGATCCGAAATCCGGGTTCGCGATCGGCGAGGCGCCACCGCGGTTCTCGCAGGCGTACATGGCCGCGCGCGGCCGGCTCGGGATCCTCGTCGAGACCCACAGCTGGCGCACGTACAAGGAGCGCGCGCAGAGCACGTACCACGCGCTGCAGGCGGTGTTCGAGCTCGCGGTCAAGGATGCGCGGCGCTGGCGCGAGGCCGCCGATGCCGCGGCGATCGCGGACGCGCGACTCGGGGGCACGAAGCTGCCGATCACGTGGAAGAGCGGCCCGCACGTCCGGCCGCTCGCGTTTCGCGGCTACAAGTACGAGATCAAGCCGTCGGAGATCAGCGGCGGCAAGTGGATCGTCTACGACGAGAAGTCGCCGGAGATCTGGAACGTGCCGCTCAAGGACACGCTCGTGCCCGCGATCGAGATCGACGTGCCGCGCGGCGGCTACGTGATCGACGGCGGGTTCGCGAAGCTCGTCGCCGCGATCCTCGAGCGCCATGGCCTCTCGTACACGCCGATCGCCGGGCAGCCGACGCTCGAGGTCGACGCCTATCGCGCGACGAAGACGACGTATCAGCCGCCGTTCGAGGGCCGCACGCGCGTCGCGATCGAGGGCGCGTGGAAGCCGGAGCGGCGGACGCTCGATCGCGGCGCGATCTTCGTGCCGATCGCGCAGCCGTACGTGCGCGTGATCCTGCACCTGCTCGAGCCGGCGCTGCCGGACTCGCTCGCGCAGTGGGGCTTCTTCAACGCGTGCTTCGAGCAGAAGGAATACATGGAGCCGTACGTCGCCGAGGAGGTCGCGCGCGCCATGCTCGCCGCAGATCCTGCGCTGAAGCAGCAGTTCGACGCCGCGCTCGCCGCGGATCCCGAGCTCGCAAAGACGCCGATCAAGCGGCTGCAATGGTTCTATCAGCGCCATCCGTCGTGGGACGAGCGCGTCAACCTGCTGCCGGTCTATCGAACGAGCCAGGATCTGCGATCGCGCTGACACCGGCGTGGCGTAGACGCTCGCCTCGTCGTCGACGGTTCGCGCGGTTACCGGGGCACATGCGTTGCAACCGGTGCGGGCATGCGTCGTGTGCTGTCCGTCGCGCTGGTTCTCGCCTCGCTGCATGAGGTCGCGCTCGCGGATGATCCGATCGCGAACCCCGACAACACCGCCGACGTCGTCACGACCGAGCAAGCCGATAACGTCCGGTGGTGGTCCGACGACGTCCGGCCGCTGAAGAAGAGCTACGCGATCCCGTTCGTCGAGTCGGTCGGCTTCATCGCGGCGCTCAACGCGAGCGCGCAGCTCGCGGGCATGGACTGGGCCGAGATCTCGCTGTCGACGATGCACGACAACCTGACCGGCAGCTGGGTGTGGGACGAAGATCCGTTCACGATCGATCAGGTCGGCCATCCGTACACCGGCGCGTGGCCGTTCCTCGCGGCGCGCTCGACCGGTCACGGCTTCTGGACGAGCGCGGTGTACTCGATCGGGTCATCGCTCGTGTGGGAGCTGCTGATGGAGAACGAGCCGCCGTCGATCAACGATCAGATCACGACGCCGATCGCCGGCTCGCTGATCGGCGAGTCGCTGCATCGCATGGGGCGCGCGCTGCGCGTCGGCAACCCCGGGCCGATCCGCACCGCCGCCGCGACGCTGATCGATCCGGTCGGCTCGCTCAACCGCGAGGTCTGGGGCAAGGCGTGGCGCGACAAGCTGCCGCCGAGCTTCTACGCGCACGTCGGCATCGGCTGGGAGCAGCAGACGCGGCTCTACGAGGGCGCGCGCGTCGAGAACGACCAGAACGCGTTCCACTCCGAGCTCGTGCTGCAGCACGGCCTGCCCGGCGATCCGGACTTCGCGCCGCGCCGGCCGCTCGACCACTTCGATCTACGCGGCTCGCTCGACGTCTCGAGCGAGCACGTGATCGCGCAGGTCGACATCCGCGGCCTCGTGTGGGGCCGCAAGTTCGACACCGACGGCGCGCGTGGGCTGTGGGGCCTCTACGGCACGTACGATTACATGAACCCGGACCGCGTCCGCGCGAGCGCGATCGGCGTCGGCCCCGGCGCGGTCGTCGAGCTGCCGATCGGCGAGCAGGACTTCTTCCGCGCGACCGGCGTCGCGATGCTCGTGCCGTGGGGCGCCGCCGGCGGCTCGAACGAGGCCGAAGGCGAGATGCGCGACTACCACCGCGGCCCCGGCGCGGCGCAGATCGTCGAGCTCGAGCTCGGTCGCCGCAACCTCGGCGGGCTGCGCCTGACCTCGCGCGCGTGGGAGATCGATGGTCGCTACGTCGGCGACGGCGAGGAATTCGTCACGACGCACACGCTCGGCGGCCGGCTCGCGCTCGCGCGCAACCACGCGGTCGGCGTCGAGGGCACGTACGCGCTGCGCGCCGCGACGTTCACGCCCGACACGATGGATCGGTTCGACCGCGCGATCGACTTCCGCATCTTCTACGCGCTGACGACCGGCCGCAACTGACACACCGCGGCTCGGAAGATTCCGGAACGGTGTGGCAGGTGAACGCGATAGGCAGCGGCGCGGCGCGAGCTATGGTCGCATCCACGCATGCGGATGGGGCTTCCGATCGTGCTCGCCGGATTGTGTGCCGCTCGCGCTGCGCACGCGGATTCGATCCGCGAGGCAGCGCCACCGCCCGAGGCGCCGGGCAAGAACCTCGTCTACGTCGAGCTCGGCGGCAAGGCCGGGGCGTATGGCGTCGGCTACGAGCGCGCGATCGCGCCGTGGCTCGGACTCGGGTTCGCCGGGTCGTTCCTCGTCGTGCGCGATCAGCAGATCTCGACGGGCGCCGCGTACCTGCACGCGACCGTCGCGCGGCATCGCAAGCACGCCGCGTTCGTCGAGCTCGGCGCGATCCTCGCGCACTCGAAGATCCCGTCGCCGGTCGATAGCTGGGACGGCATGAGCGACACCGGCGGCGGTGGCGTGCTCGGCGTCGGCTGGGAGCGCGCCGGGCGCCACGTCGTCGTGCGCGCGCAAGGTCAGGTGCTCGCCGGCGAGGGCGGGCTCGCGCCGTGGGCCGGGGTCGCGATCGGAGTCCGCCCGTGATCCGCGCGGCGGTGCTCGCGTGCACGCTCGCGGCGTGCGTGTCGACAACCGACGACGTCGCGCCGTGGGAGCCCGCGGACGCGATCACCGGACGGCTCGCGCCCGAGCTCGGTCCGCCGCCGCCGGTCTCCGCGGCCCCGTCGACGACGCTGCGGATCGCGACGTTCAACGTCCACTTCGGCAAGCAGCCCGAGGACCTCGCGGACGCGATCGCGCACTCGGGGCAGCTCGCGACCGCCGACGTGATCCTGCTGCAGGAGATCGAGGCGTATCCCGAGGAGCCCGGCACGCGGACGCGGCGGATGGCCGAGGCGCTCGGCATGACGTGGGTCTACGCGCCGGCACGCGAAGAATTCGACGGCACGCACGGCATCGCGATCCTGGCGCGCCAGCCGCTCGCGAACGTCCAGATCCGCCAGCTGCCGTTCGTCGAGCAGCCGATCCGCGAGCGCAAGCGGATCGCGGTCGAGGCCGACGTGATGCTCGGCGACACCGCGGTGCGGATCGTCAACGTGCACCTCGACGTCCGGATCGGTCCCGTCGATCGGATCCGCCAGCTCGATCCGGCCGCGGTCGATCAGCCGGATCCCGTCGTGCTCGGCGGCGACTTCAACACGAACCCGTGGGCGTGGGTCGACGCGACGGTGCCGCTGCTCGCGAGCGAGGCGATCCTCGGCCAGGAGCAGGCGCTCGTCGTCGACGACTACATGTTCGACAACGGGTTCACCGGCGCGATCGGCATCGATACGTCGACGCTGCGACTGCCCGCGTTCCAGATGCGCACCGACGACCTGTACGCGCGTGGCCTCCACGTCGTCGCGAGCGGGATCGACACCGTCGACGGCTCCGACCACTGGCCGGTCTGGATCGACGTGTCGAACTAGACGCGCAGCACGATCTTGCCGAACCCGGCGTTGCTCGCCATGTGCTCGTGCGCGGCGGCGGCCTGATCGAGATCCATCACGCGATCGATCACCGCCTCGAGCTTGCCGCGCCCGAGGAGCGGGACGACCTGGCTCTCGAACGCGCGCATCGCGGCGAGCTTCTCCTCGACCGGCCGCGCGCGGAGCGTGGTGCCGAAGATCCGCGCGCGCTTGCCGAGCACGAGATTGAGGTCGAGCTGGGTCGAGCGCCCGGCCAGCAGACCGACGACGACGATCCGGCCGAGCGTCTGGATCGCGCGCAGATCCTCGTCGAGATACGCGCCGCCGACGAGCTCGAGCACGACCGCGGCGCCGCCGGGAGCCGCACGTCGCACCGGCTCGGCGAACCGGCCACCGTCGGGGACGATGCCGACGTCGAGCCCGAGCGGCTTCGCACGCTCGAGCTTGTCCGCGGTCCGCGCGGTCCCGATCGTCCACGCGCCGAGCGCGCGGCCGAGCTGCACCGCTGCCGTGCCGACGCCGCTGCCGACCGCGTGCACGAGCAAGGGCTCACCACCTGCGAGCCCTGCCTGGCCGACGATCGCGTCGTGGGCCGTGATGAACGCCTCGGGGATCGCCGCCGCCTGCTCGAACGACAGGCCGTCGGGGATCACCGCGAGCGCGCGCTCGTGCGTGACGATCGCCTCGGCGTAGCCACCGCCACCGACGAGGCCGAACACGCGGTCGCCGACCCGCAGGCGCTGCACGCCGTCGCCGACGGCATCGACCTCGCCGGCGATCTCGAGCCCCGGGATGTCGGCCGGCGAATCTGCTGGTGCTGGGTATGCACCCATGCGCTGCAGCAGATCCGCGCGATTGACGGCCGTGGCTCGGACCCGCACCCGGACCTCTCCGCGCGCGGGCTCGGGCAGAGCTCGCTCGACGAGGGTCAGGACCTCGGGTCCACCGGGACGGCTGATCGCGATCGCTCTCATGCCGCGACTATGCCGCGGCCGAGCCGGCGATCACCACCAGCTGCGCGGCCCGACGTAGACGACGTTCGCGTGCGACTGGTTGCGCTGCAGCGCGAGGCAGCACAGCAGCAGCATCTGGGTGCTGGAGAAGCCGCTCGTCTTCTGCGTGATGTCCTTGATCGAGGTCGCGAGGTTCCCGATGTCCTTCAGCAGCTGGTCGCTGCTGCTCGACGAGTGGGTTCCGCCGGTGACGGTCGCGAGGGCATCGGGCTCGATGGACTGGATCGGGTTCGACATGACGGGTTCCTTTGTGGTGGTGACATCGCCTTCAGCAGCCGGCGTGCCACGACGGAACTCGTTGATCCGAGCGGATCGGACGCCCCGCGAGCTCTCCACTCGAGGTGACAGCTCGCCGACCACGGGTGACAGATCCTGCGAGGTCCGCCCCGGCGTAGGCGACCTCACAAACGATCGCCCAACCTCGCGAACCTGTTACTGGACGACGAACGGCTGCTCGACGATCGACACGATCGCCCGGCCGTCGTCGTCGAGCGCGGGTGCATAGCGAAACCGCCAGATCAGGCTCGCCGCCTGCTCGCCGCGCAGCCCGCCGCCCCCCTTCACGATCCGCGCGCCGGAGACGTAGCCATCGCGGTCGACGGTGACCCGCGCGACGAACAGCTCGCCGTCCTCGACGTCTCGCTCGCGCGACGGATAGATCAGCTTCGCGGGCCGCGCCTTCGAGATCCGCGCCGGGGCCGGCGGCGGCGCGGGCGGCACCGACTCGACGCCACCGAGCCCGCGCCCGTCGCCGAGGCCGATGCCCGTGCCGTGGCCGCCTCCGAGCCCGCCGCCACTGCCACCGTCGCCACCACCGTCGCCCGCGGCGCGCGCCTCGGATCCCGGCGGCGCCGCGATCTCGGCGAGCGAGCTCTGGACGTCGCGCGTGATCGCGCGATGGCTCGTACGCGGCGTCGCGGCACGCGTGCTCGTCGCGGGCGAGCCACCGCCGCCACCGCCGGTGGCGACCGCGGTCGGCGCCGGCGTCAGGTCGACGAGCTCGACGATGTCGATCGCGATCGGCTCGGTCGCGGCCGACGACGTTGCCGGCGGCGGCGGCGGCTCGCCGAGCATCGCGATCGCGATCGTCGCGACGATGCCGGCGTGAATCGCGAGCGATCCGACGAGCGCGAGCATGCGTCGCATGCACAGAGCTTCGCCGATCCAGCGCCGATCGGCACTGACGTTCGCTGATCGAGTGTGGTGCTCGCTTCACACCTGCGGCTTCCCTCGCTTCACGCGCGGTTCACGCCGCTGCCATGTCGCGATCACCCGACGTCACGCGACAAGGGTCTCGCAACGCAAGAGACCACTGACCAAGACAAGGAACGCGACCATGACGAAGCAACTTTCCACCGTTCTCCTCGGCCTCCTCGGCACCGCGTCGGCAAGCGCGGTGTCGTGCACCGACAGCGCGCTCGACGATGCGACCGCGCTGCCTCAGGAGGCGACCACGAAGGCCGACGCGACCTGCGCGCCCGCCTCGCTGCGCACCGATCTCGCGTGGTACGGCCAGAACCGCGAGACGATCGGCGGCTGGCTCGCCGAGGTCGGCTGCCGCAGCGATGGCTTCAAGGCGAAGAAGGCACCGGTCGCGCTGTTCGACTGGGACAACACCGTCGTCAAGAACGACGTCGGCGACGCGATCACGTTTCACCTGATCTCGCACGACAAGGTGGTGCAGCCGCCCAACCAGGACTGGCACGCGACGAGCCGCTACATGACCGACGCCGCCGCGGCGGCGCTGACCGCGGCGTGCGGCACCGACGTCCCCGAGGGCCAGCCGCTGCCGACGAGCACGAACCTGGCGTGCGCCGACGAGATGCTCTCGATCTACATCGACGGCAAGACGCGCGGTGGCGCCGCCGCGTTCGCGGGCTGGAACTACCGCCGCATGGAGCCGACGTATGCGTGGACCGCGCAGCTGCTCGCCGGCTACACGCACGCCGAGGTCGAGCAGATGGCACTCGACGCGGTGCTGCCGATGCTCGCCGCGCCGCAGGGCACGACGCAGGTCGTCGGCACGAAGACGCTGAACGGCTGGGTGCGGATCTACGATCAGGTCGCGGATCTGATCCACGTCGCGCAGACCGAGGGGCTCGACGTCTGGGTGATCACCGCGTCGCCACAGGACGTCGTGCGCGCGCTCGCGCCGCTGACAGGGATCGCGGCCGATCACGTCGTCGGCATTCGCTCGCTGACCGACAGCGCCGGCAAGCTGACGTACCAGTTCGAGGGCTGCGGCCCGATCGCCGACGGCGATAGCTCGATGATCAGCTACATCGAGGGCAAGCGGTGCTGGGTCAACAAGGCGATCTTCGGCGACACGACCGCGAAGGCGATCGAGCGCCGCGAGCCCGAGAAGCGCCAGGTGTTCGCGGCCGGCGACTCGGATACCGACATCGAGTTCGTGCGCGACGCGAAGTACAAGCTCGTGCTCAACCGCAACAAGAAGGAGCTGATGTGCTTCGCGTACAACAACCAGTACGACTCGTGGCGCATCAACCCGATGTTCATCGAGCCGAAGAGCGCGCTGAGCTCGCTGTACCCGTGCTCGACGACCGCGTGCAAGGACGCGAACGGCGTCGGCCGGCCGTGCCTCGACGAGGACGGCAACGTGATCCCGGACCAGGCGGACACCGTCCACCCGTGAGTCAGTACCAGCCGGCGACCCAGCAGCGCTCCGGCTCGCACGCGAGCGCGGCGAATGGCCCACGGCACATGCGCTCGTCGACCGGCAGCAGCAGCGCGCGATCGTCGTCGAGGATCTCGAAGCGCTCGAGCCGCCACGTCAACCCGCACCCGGTGACGAACAGCGTGTCGACGGCCGCGGGGATGGTCGCGCGCACGACGCGGATGAAGTGGCCGCGCAGATCGTCGTGCGGCCGGCCGTCGACGAACGTGAAGCCCTCGCGCGTCGACTCGACCGCGATCACGGGCCGCCGCCACGGATCGGCGAACGCGAGATCCTCGACGACGATCGTCCGCGGCTCGTGCGCGACCCGGCTCGCGAGCAGCGCCCGGCTCGCGGGATCGAGCAGCCACGCGCGATAGGTCGGGACCGCGAACGGCGCGGGCAGCGGCGGGACGGCGACGTAGCGTGGCACGCGGCGGCGCGACGGGCGATCGAGGTCGGCGGTCGCGAGATCGAACAGCGTGCCGGCGACGTAGTCGCGCAGCCATGGATACTGCGCGAAGTCATCGCCGAACGACCACCGCGACCGTGCCTGGCGCTCGTACGACGGCACGATCGCGATCGAGCCCGGGCGGGCGGTGCGCAGGAGCGCGAGTCGCTGCTCGTTCTCCGCCGCGAGCTCGACCGACGTCGCGACGAACCGCACCGCGTGATAGGCCGCGAGCGCGCTGCACGCGGCGACGACGATCCGCCGGACATCGCGCTCGGCGAACAGCCGCTCGGCGCCGATCGCGAGCGCGGCGACGAGCAGCACGCCCGACGCGAAGAACACGCGATCGGTCGTCGTCGGCGACGCGAACAGCGTCATCACGATCGCGAGCGAGGCGGCCGCGAGCACCCCGGCGGTCGTCGCGGCGACCCGCGGCAGCCGCGGCCACGTGCGATGACGCAGCTGGTACGCGACGAGCGCCGCGACGAACAGCAGGATGCCGAGCCACGACTCGCGCAGGAAGTCGAATACGATCTCGGCGCAGCCGGTGATGCCGCGCTCGGCGAGCAGCTTCGTCGGCGTGTCGCGCGTCGCCATGCCGCCGTAGCGCACCGACTGCCCCGGCGCGAAGAACAGCATCGGGTAACCGACGTAGAGCCCGACCATGCCCGACACCATCCACGCGCGTAGCCGGCCGCGCCGCCACGCCGCGATCACGAAGCCGGCGAGCGCGACCATCGCGGTCGGCCCGGTGTGCTCGTTGCACATGCCGGCGGTCCACCCGAGTACGAGCATCACCGGCGCGAGCCATCGCCCGTCACGCTGCGCATCGGCGAGCGCGAGCCGGTACGGCACGAACAGCGCGAGCGTGATCGTGAAGCCCCAGAGGTAGTTCGTCGTGAACGGCCGGTAGAAGTACAGGATCCCGGCGATCGGGATCACGAGCCAGATCATCACCTGGATGAACAGCAGCAGCTCGAGATCGCGCAGCGTCGCGCGCGGCCGGCGCCCGAACGCGATCACGAACACCGTCGGCGGTAGCGCGAGCTGGACGAGCGGCGTGACGATCACGTGGATCGCGCGCGAGCCGTCGACGATCGCGAGGAACACCTCGCCGATCCGCGGGTTGTAATGGAAGTAGTTGTGGTGCGCGTACGCCCATAGCGACGACACGCCGAGCTCGTGATCGCGCCAGTAGCGGAGCTGGAACCAGTCGTCGAGCAGCACGGGCGACCACAACGCCTGGATGAAGAACAGCAGCCACAGCGCGACCACCGCGCCGGCCACGAGCTGTCGTTCTCGGCGTGGTGACATCGACGACGACCGACGAGCTACAGCGCCGGCGTGTTCGGATCGCGGCGTCGCGCGCGCAGCGAACCGGCAATGACGATCGTGCTGAGCCCGACGACGAGCCACTGCAGCGTGACGTCCGGCGGGCTCGGATCGTAGCCCGCGATCGCGGCGGAGCTGCCGCTGCCGTTCGGCCCGTCCGGCGAATCCGGCGGCGACGTGCCTCCGCCGTCGAGACATGCGCCGAGCACGATCAGCATCAACACAGCAGCGCGCTTCATGATCGCGATGCTACTCGATGCGATCGCGCGGACCTCCCCTCGGAAATCTGAGCGTTGATTGGCATCACAATGCGTACGACGTTGCGCATGGTGTCTTGGTCCTGACACAAGGCTTACGCCACGTGCGCTCGCGCGCGCCTACGGTCTCGTCATGCAGCGTTTCGCGTGGCTCGTCATCGCGTGTGCAGCGTGTGAGCACCTCGGCGGCGCCGATGCTGCGCCGGCGGTCGCACCGGCGTCGCCGGCCGCGCGCGCGGTGAACGTCGACTTCGATGGCGACGGGCTCGCGGATCTCGCGTTTCCCGCGCTCGACACGCCGGCACAGATCTGTACGACGTCGCACGAAGGCAGGAGCTGCTACACGCCGCCGGATGCGCCGCTCCGCGAGATCGTCGTCGTGTATCTCGGGCGCGATCGCGGCCAGCGATCCCAGCAGATCGTGATCTCGTCGCACCGCTACGACGAGGATCGCTCGCACGCCGGCTACGTGCAGCGCGTGTCTGCGGTCGGCGATCTCGATGGCGACGGCCGCAGCGAGCTCGCGCTCGCGTGGGCGTGTGGCAGCACGGAGCAGCTGCTCCTGCTGCACGGCGAGACCGGCGGCCTCGCGACCGCGCCGTATCAGCGGATCGATCTCCCGCGCCGCAGCGACGGCGTGTCCTGGTACAAACTCGACGCGCGCGGCGCCGGCGATGTCGACGGCGATCGCGTGGTGGATGCCGTGGTCGGCGATGCGATCCTGCGCGGCACCGGCAAGGGGATGCTCGCGCCGCCGGTGCACCTGCCGCTCGATAGCGCGCACATCGATCTGCGTCCGGTGGGCGATGTCGACGGCGATCGCGTCGCGGATCTGATCGCCACGAGCTACGGCTGGTACGACAGCGCGCCGGCACCGTGCCTGATCCGCGGCGGCAGCTCGCTGCGCGACACGCTCGCGTCCGGCCAGCCACCGACGACGACGACGCTCGCCGTCGATCCGATCATCGCGGTCGCCGATCTCGACGGCGACGGGATCCGCGAGCTGATCGGCGCGCGCGGCGGTCAGGTCACGACGTATCGCTGGCGGCGTGGCGTGCCGGCGCGCGCGGCGACGGTCGATGTCGGGCTCGCGGCGCGCGGAGGGCTGCACCAGAT
Source organism: Kofleriaceae bacterium (assembly GCA_035715365.1). Taxonomy (GTDB): domain Bacteria; phylum Myxococcota_A; class Polyangia; order Haliangiales; family Haliangiaceae; genus JABFXX01. Next base: position 91,300 of record DASTLB010000022.1, read on the forward strand.
CGCGGCGCGCGGCGGCGATCTCGTCGCCGTGACGAGCGCGTTCGTCACCGAGATCATCTGCAACACGCGGTGCTTCGCGCCCGCGGGGTTCGCGCTCGCGGTCGCGCGCGGCAACGCGATCGTCGAGCGCCGCACCGAGTACCAGACACCGGGCGGTGTCTACCTCGGACCGGATCCGGAGCCGTCCGTGCTGTCGCCCGGCGACTTCGATGGCGATGGCATCGCCGATCTCGTCGTCCGGGTCGGCAGTCGCGTCGTGATCCACCAGAGCCAGCGCGGCGACGTCCAGATCGATGCGGCGGTCGCGACGTCACCGCGCGCGATCACGCTCGCGCTCGACGAGGTCCGCCTCGATCCGTAGGGCCGATCTCCCTCGCGTGGATGGGCTTGAGCTGAACGCACGTTCAGTCCACGATCGGGGCATGGATGCGCCGCGGATCTGCTGCCTCGATCTCGACACGTTCTTCGTGTCCGTCGAGCGGCTGCTCGATCCGAGCCTGCGCGGACGACCGGTCGTCGTCGGCGGACGCCGCGGCGGACGCGGGGTCGTGACCTCCGCGAGCTACGAGGTCCGCGCGTTTGGCGTGCGGTCGGGGATGTCGATCCGCGAGGCGTCCGAGCGCGCACCGGCCGACGCGGTGTTCGTGCCAGGACATCACGACGCGCACACGGACTACTCGCGGCGCGCGCGAGAGATCGTCGAGCGGTTCAGCCCGATCGTGATCGCCGCGAGCATCGACGAGCACTACATCGACTTTCGCGGCTGCGAGCGGCTGTACCACCGCCCCAGCGATCCCGACGACGACGCGACGATCGAGCGCGTCGTCCGCGAGATCACCGCGGCGATCGACCGCGAGCTCGGGCTGCCGGCGAGCGCCGGGATCGCGACCACGAAGTCGATGGCGAAGGTCGCGAGCGGGCTCGCGAAGCCGCAGGGCGTGCTGCTCGTCGTCGCCGGCACCGAGGCCGCGACGCTCGCGCCGCTGCCGGTGCGCAAGCTGCCGGGGATCGGGCCGGTGTCCGAAGCGCGGCTGCACGCGATCGGCATCGAGACGCTCGCGCAGCTGGTCGCCGCGCCCGACGCGATGCTGCGTCCGATCTTCGGCGCGTACACATCCGGGCTGCGCCGCGCGGCCGCCGGCGGCGGCTCCGACGAGGTCGGCCGCGAGCGCCCGGCGTTTCGCGAGCACGATCCCGAGGGCGCGTGCGCCGGCACGATCTCGAACGAGCGCACGTTCGTCGAGACCAGCGACGACACCGCGAGCGCGGTGCTGTGCGGGCTGTGCGAGCGCGTCTGCTCGCGCGCACGGCGGCGCGGCGTCGTCGCGGGCCAGGTGACACTGAAGCTGCGCTACACCGACTTCGTCACGCTGACGCGCGCGCGCACGATCGCGCCGACGAGCGTCGATGTCGAGCTGCATCGCGTGGTGCTCGAGCTGTATCGCGACGCGCGGACGCGACCGCTCCCGATCCGGCTGCTCGGCGTCGCGCTCGCGAAGCTGCGGCTCGACGACGTCCAGCTGCCGCTGTTCGACGACGACGATCGCCGCGGCGTCGCGGTCGACCGCGTGCGTGACAAGTATGGTTACGACGCGGTTCACCTCGCGACCACGCTCGGACGCTGAGCAAGCGCTGTGTGTTCACGCACGCGCGACGAAGGATGCATCCACCTACATCTGTGACCGCGTCGCGGCGGTGTTTCGCTTCGACTGATATGATGCGCGAGCGATGGAGCCGTTCGTTCAGGGCTGGGGCCTGACCATCTTTCTGTGCGGGTTCATCGTCCTGGTGTTCCTCGGCGCCTGGTGGCACCTCAACCGCGAGCTGACGTGGGTGCGCGCGCTGACCGATCATCTCGGGTTCGAGCTCGTCGCCGACGAGCCCGGCACGAAGAAGCCGCCGGGCTCGCTCGAGGTCCAGGCGCTGCGCGACGAGGCGCACGCGATCCTCACCGCGAAGGATCCGGCGTGGGCGCAGAAGCAGGTGCGTAGTTGGCAGATGCGCGCGCAGCGGCTCGAGCCGGCGCTCGCGTTCTGGACCGATCTGCTGCGCCAGCTCGGCCTGCTCGGCACCGTGCTCGGCATCGGCCTCGCGCTCATGTACACCGGCACCGACGTCACGAAGCTGCTCGGCCCGCTCGCGCTCAAGGTCTGGACGACGGTCGCCGGCCTCGCGTGCAGCATCCTGCTGTCGGCGAGCTTTGGCATGAAGCTGACCGCGTGGGTCGACGCCGCCGAGAAGAACCTCGAGGCGTGGGACGCGCGACGGATCGCCGGCGCCGAGCGCGAGGGCGCGCCGTGAAGGTTCGCGTCCGCCGCCGCGTCCGCCGGCCGCCGGATCTGACGTCGCTGTTCGACGTGCTGTTCATCGTCGTGTTCGTCGCGCTGATCCGGGCCGCGTCGGCGCAGCACGCGGTCGCCGCGCTGACCGCGCCCCCGCCACCGAAACCGCCGAGGCCGACGCCGCCTCCACCGCCGCAGCCGGTCGCCGCGCTGCAGGCGCGCGCGCTCGCGAGCATCAGCGCCGAGCTCCGCGATCGCACGCCGCTCGTGATCCGGATCTCCGACACCGGCCAGATCGAGGCGCTCGAGGCCGGCGGGACGAAGCTCGCGCTCGACGTCCCGCTGCTCGAGCAAGATCCGGATCCATCGGTGCGCATCAAGTACCTCGGCGACCGCTCGGCCGAGCTGCGGCTGTGTCGGATCGCGGCGGTGCACCTCGGCGTCCCGGATCTCACCGGCTACCTCGTGATCATCGCGCCGTCGCGCAACCGCGCCGATCTGCAGCACGCGCTCAGCGATGGCCTCGACCGCGATCTCGCGCGCTGTCTCGTCGAGCAGCGCGGCATCGCGACGCTCGTGGAACCCGAGCCCGCGGCCTCCCCGGCCGCCCCTCCTCGTTGATATGCCCACGCAATCCAGTCGCCCCGGTCCGTCGGCACGTGAAGTCGCGCGCGAGATGGCGCGCCTGCAGCGCCGCCGCAAGCTCCTCCTGCTCCTGCTGCTCGCCGCAGCGATCCTGCTCGCCGTCACCTACGGCACGTGCGGTCGCGGCTGGGGCATCGGCACCGGCAAGGGCAACGGCGACGGCGACGGTTCGGCGACGAGCAAGGGCCTCGTCGATGCGGTCGATGCCGCGCCGAAGCGCTGCCAGATCCTCGTCGCATCCGAGGGCATCATCGTCGACGGCGTCAAGCAGACGCGCGACGGGGCGGTCGCGGCATGCAAGCCCGCGCTCGCGGCCGACGTCGTCGTCGCGGGTGATGCGCGGCAGGGCGACTGGGACGATCTCAAGGCCGCGCTCGACGCCGCGAACATCGAGATCTTCAAGCGCGAGCCGCGCGGCACGGGCTCCGATGCAACGGATGCCGGCGCGCCGTCACCGACCGCCACCGACGACGCCGCGGCGATCGACGCGGCCGTGATCGACGCGCCCTAGCGGCGGCAGACGAAGCGCTGGCCGTCGCCGCAGTTGCCGTCGTTCCAGAACGTCGTCGGCTTGAGCTCCGCGCAGTCCTCGTTGTTGTCGTTGTTCGGCTCGCCGCCACCCCAGTTCGCGAAGTGGCCGCCGATCACGACGCCGCCCGAATCGCCGGACCAGAACGCGTCGCCGCCGTCCCACGCCCACTGGCCCTCGGCGGTCAGATCGGTCCCGCCGATGTGGACATCGACGCCACCGAACATCGCGTCGACCGTGCTGCGAATGAACGCGTTCTCGTCCGCACTGTCGATCTCGGCGAGCTTGAACCCGGCCGTGTTGCACGTCGCGCGCGCGTTGAGCCAGCTCGTCGACGTCGCGCAGAACAGATACGCGTGGGCGCTGTCCGGAGGCGGCCGGCGGATCGCGGTGCAGCTCGCGGGGCAGCTCTCGACCGTCCCGAGATCGCAGTCGTTGTCGATGCCGTCGCAGATCTCGGTGTTGCCGGGAAACCGGTTCGCGTCGGTGTCGTCGCAGTCGTCGCTGTTGTCGATCGACGCCGCAGGCGCGACACACGCGATCGTCCCGGACTGCGCGTCGCCGTGACCGTCCTGGTCGACGTCGGCGAACCACATCTTCGGCATGCAGGCATCTGACCCGGGGCCCGCATCCGGTGCGTCCTTGGCGCCGCTCGCGCAGGCCGAGAGCACCAGCAGCACCGACCACCGGGCAGATCGCACCATGACATCATGATATCTCGGTCGCGTCCGCGCGCTGCGCGTTAGCGCACGTCGATGCGTCCGTGGGCGCTCACCGTGTCACGCCGGCACGCGGATTCCTCGGAATGACAGCGATCTAGCGCTGGACTTGGATCTTGCAATGCACCACGCGCGTGCAGAGTCCCGTCACCACCGTCGAGCGTCGCGGCCGCGCGGCGGTGGTGCACCTGCGCGGCGACCTCGTGGTGCCGACGGCGCGCGACGTGTACGGCAAGCTGCGCGGCGTCGCGAAGCGCCGCGATGTCCGCGAGGTCGTGCTCGACTTCTCGGACGCCGGGCGCATCGACTCGTCGGGCCTCGCGGTTGTCTCGCTCGTCGAGCAACAGCTGCGCCGGCACGGCAAGAAGCTCGAGCTGACCTCGATGAACGAGCGCCACCGCGCCGCGATCGAGCTGCTTCCGAAGTCGCACGTCGCGCCGGAGAGGCTCGAGCAGCCGGGCCGGCTCGAGAAGCTCGGCGACCGCGTGCTCGGCGTCAACGACAGCACGCGCCAGCTCTGGGACCTGATCGCCGAGACGGTGCGCCAGAGCTGGGCGGTCGTGTCCGGGCGCAAGCGGCTGCCGGCCGGCGCGCTCGGCGATCAGCTGTCGACGATGGGCGTCGACGGCGTGTTCATCGTCTCGCTGCTGTCGTTCCTGCTCGGGCTGACGACCGCGTTTCAGGGCGCGGTGCAGCTCCAGAAGTTCGGCGCCGGCGTGTTCGTCGTCGACATGATCGGCCTGTCGATGGTGCGCGAGCTCGCACCGCTGATGACGGCCGTGATCCTGACGGGGCGCACCGGCGCCGCGATCGCCGCCGAGCTCGGCACGATGAAGGTGCGCTCCGAGGTCGACGCGCTGACCGCGATGGGCATCAGCCCGGTGCGGTTTCTGATCGTGCCGCGGCTCGCCGCGATCACGCTCGTCGTGCCGATGCTGACGCTGATCGCGATGTTCGTCGGGATGCTCGGCGGCATGCTCGTCGCGTCGCTGTCGCTCGACATGCCCGCGGTGACGTTCTGGGGCCGGCTCACCGAGCGACTCGATCTCTGGGATTACTCGCACGGCCTCGCGAAGAGCGTCGTGTTCGCGTGGATCATCGGGCTCGCGGGCTGCCACCTCGGCATGCGCGCCGGCGGTGATGCGAGCAGCGTCGGCTCCGCGACGACGCGCACGGTCGTCACGAGCATCTTCTTCATCATCGTCGTCGACGCGATCTTCGCGACGGTCTCGACGCTGACGAGGATGTCATGACCGCGCCGCTGCTCGAGTGCCGTCAGCTCGCGGTCGGCTACGACGGCAAGGCCGTGCTCGAGGGCGTCGACCTGACGATCGAGCGCGGCGAGATCGTCGCGTTGCTCGGCGGCTCGGGCTGCGGCAAGTCGACGATGCTGCGCACGATCACCGGCCTGTTGCCACCGCTGTCCGGCGAGCTGCTCGTGTTCGGCGAGCCGCTCTACGACCTGCCGCTCGACGAGCGCAACCGGCTGTTGCGGAGGACCGGGACCGCGTTCCAGCAGGACGCGCTGTTCGGCTCGATGTCGATCGCCGACAACATCGCGCTGCCGCTGCGCGAGCTGACCGCGCTGCCCGAGCCCGTGATCAAGGAGATGGTGCGGATGCGCCTCGCGCTCGTCGGGCTCGCCGGGCTCGAGCGCCGTCCGCCGACGAGCCTGTCCGGTGGCCAGCGCAAGCGCGCCGCGCTCGCCCGCGCGACGATCCTCGATCCCGAGCTCGTGTTCTGCGACGAGCCATCCGCCGGGCTCGACCCGGTCGTCGCGGCGGGGCTCGACTCGGTGCTGCTGCAGTTCCGCTCGGTGCTCGGCAGCACGCTCGTCGTCGTCACGCACGAGCTCGAGAGCATCCGCACGATCGCGGACCGCGCCGTCATGTTCGCGCACGGCACGGTCCACGCGCAGGGCTCGATCGCCGAGCTCTCCGAATCCGGCGACGACGAGGTGTGGAACTTCTTCCATCGTGTCGCGCACGACGACCCCGCCGGCGCGATGGCGCAAGGCGAGATGACGAGGTAGCCATGACCGCAACGAAGGCCCAGAAGATTCGCGTCGGCATCTTCACCGCGGTGTCGATCGCGTTGCTCGCGGTCGTGCTGATCGTGTTCGGTGGGCTGCGGTTCTGGAAGAAGCACGACAGCTACCGGATCCAGTTCACCGGCAGCGTGTACGGCCTCGAGAAGGGCGCGCCGGTGCACCTCAACGGCATCCGGGTCGGCGTCGTCGATGACATCGGGCTCGCGGCCGACGACCTCAAGAAGGTCGAGGTCAAGATCACGGTCGATCGCGGCACCCAGATCCACACCGACACGCGCGCGGTGATGCAGTACGCCGGCATCACCGGCCTCAAGGTGATCGATCTGCGCGACGGCACGCACGCGACGCCGCTCCTGCCCGCCGGCAGCCTGATCCCCGAGGGCGAGACCACGCTCGATCGATTCGAGCGCCAGGCGAAGCAGATCGTCGATCAGTCGACCGAGGTCATGCAGCGCGCGAACAAGGTCATGGACAACCTCGTCGCGATCACCGATCCGACCGAGTATCGCGAGCTCGTCCACAGCGCGAAGCTGACCGCGGCGAACCTGTCGGACACGAGCGCGCAGCTGAAGTCGATGGTCGGCGAGAACCGCGTCGCGCTGCGGCAGTCGATCGAGGCGGTCCGCGACACCGCGCGCAGCGCGTCGCAGGTGATGGATGGCCAGGTCACGCAGCTGCTCGCGAACGCGGGCGACTTCGTGTCCGAGCTCAAGAGCTTCGTGCGCGACAACCAGGGCACGCTGCGCGCCGCGATGTTCGATCTCCGGCAGGCGAGCCGGAACTTCAAGGATCTGTCGCGCGAGGTTCGCCAGCGACCGTCGCGCCTCATCTACTCGTCGCCCCCGTCCGAGAGGAAGTTGCCATGAAGGCGGTCGCGCTCGTCCTCGCCCTCGCTGCGTGCAGCGGCAAGCTGCCCGACACGCGCTACTACCAGCTCGCCGCGCCGGAGTCCGGCAAGCGCGACGCGGTCGCCGATCTGACGCTCGTGCTCGAGCCGCTCGCGACCGAGGCTGCGTACGACGACGAGCGCATCGTCTATCGCACGACGCCGTACCGGCTCGACTACTACCAGTACCATCGCTGGAGCGCGGCGCCCGGCGTCATGATCGGCAACTTCCTCGAGACCGCGCTCGAGAAGTCGGGCCGGTTTCGCAACGTCGTGCGCGAGCTCGGCAACGGCGACGCTGCGCCGGTCGTGCTCGGCGGTCGCGTCGTCGCGATCGAGGAGGTCGATCGCTCGCCGCGCGCGTGGTACGGCCGGCTCGCGATCGAGCTGACGCTGACCGACGCGCGCACCGGCGCGACGCTGTGGAGCGAGCAGTTCGACGAGACGGAGGCGATGGCGACGCAGACCCCGGAGGGCCTGGCACGTGCGCTGTCGATCGCGATGACCCGGATCAGCCGGCGCGCCGCTCCGACGATCGCGGACCTCGCGGAGCGTCAGGCACGCGTGCATGCGGAGCAGAACAACGTCGCCCGCGGCGCGAAGTGACGGTGTCGCTCGCACCTCTGGCGCTAACCCGCTGCATGCCGACAGAGCCGCTCGCGGGCGCACGGCCGGCGTACAATGGCTGCATGGCGAAGCGGCGCACTGCGGAGGCGGGCGTGACGTTCCTCGAGCTCGTCGTGGTGATCGCGCTGATCGCCGTGATCGCGGCGATCGCCATTCCGAGCTTCCTCAGCACGCAGCGCAAGACGACCGCGAGCTCCGAGGTCAACCAGTTCTTCACCGAGATGCGCGTGCGCCAGGAGGAGTGGGTCAACGAGAACGGCTCGTATCTGCAGACCGGCACCACCGAGGCCGACGTCTATCCGGCGCCGGCGAACACGGGCACCGATCTCGATCCTTCGACGATGCCGGCGACCTGGAAGCAGCTGAAGTTCCGGCTGCCGACCGCGGATAGCGTGAAGTGCGGCTACGTGACGATCGCGGGCACCGCGACCACCGGCTCGGTCGGGCCGCAGGCGACCGCGATGGGCTTCGTGAAGCCCGCGAAGAACTGGTACTACGTGCTCGCGCGCTGCAACATGGAAGGCAACGCCGCGGTCGACAGCTACTACCTGACCAGCAGCGAGAGCTCGCAGATCAAGCTGTCGAACCCCGGCCGCTGAACGTCCGGGAGTGCCGGTCAGTCCGGTAGCCACGTGTCCGGTTTGCACACCGCGTCATGTTGCGCGCGCGCCGTAAGGTGGTAGAACTCCATCATGCAGGCTGGTCCGACCTCTGGTCCACGCGTTGCTTCGCGGCGCGTCATGCGTTTCGTTAGCCTTGCCTCCTGCCTGCTCCTGACCGCGTGCGCTGCCACGGTCGATGGTCCTCCTGCCCCGCCGGATTCGGTTCGCGATCGCCTGCAAAGCGGCGAGACCCGGATGCTGGTGACGGCCGACAGCGCCGGTGCGATCACCGCCGCGCGGCGCTCGACCACCGAGCCCGATGGCTGGCTGTCCGGTCTCGTCGACCTCCACATGTCGAGCGGCGAGGTCGTCGTGTCGGCGGATGACGCGGGCGCGGTGACGCTCGACCGGCTCGGCCTCGCGATCGAGCCGATCACGATCCCGCCGACGGTGATCGGACACGGCGCGACGCTGACGAACGTCCGCGTCGAGCTCGCGGCGCCGGTCGTGCTCGACGCCGAGTGGGTCGACGACGACGAGGTCCACGCGACCGGCTCGATCGAGCTCCAGCTGTCGTGGTCGCTGACGGTCGACGGCTCGACGTCGGGCCTCGGCTCGCCGCACCTGCCCGCGGTCCCGGTCGACGTCACGATCACCGGCGATGGCCCGTTCGTGCAGAGCGAGGTCCGGATCCACGCGCCGGGCGAGCTGTGGACGTGGGCGAGCCTCGTCAAGCTCGAGGATCTCGAGCTGATCCTCGACGCCCAGACGCCCTGAGCCGCCTCAAGGACAGAGCGGAAACTGCGCGCTGCCCGTGCGCGCGACGTTGTCGCCGAGCGCGATCGCCATGTCCTCGAGCACGTGACCGCGCGTGTCGGTGACGCGCAGCGCGTATGGCCCGTCGCCGAGGCCGGTGTCGTCGACGAAGTAGTTGTAGTCGGCGCGCGGCAGGGCCTGGTACGCGCCGCTGCCGTCGCGCGCCTCGAGCTTCGCGATCGGATAGCGATGGTTGCGGATCTGGATCGCGGTCCAGAACGCGTTCGAGCCGTCCTTGAACTGATAGGAGATCGGACCGTCGACCTCGCACGGCACCGGCAGCCACGTGATCGGGACGCGACCGGCGGACAGCGGCGCGATCATCTCGAATGCCTCGCGGCTGAGATCGAGATCGCCCTCGGCACAGCCCGGGCACTGATCGACGACGCGGACGACGATGTCACCGGCGGGCCCGCTGACGACGAGGCACGCACCGCACCACGCGGCGTGATCGTAGTCGGCGGCGTTGATCGCGGCGACCATGCGATCGGTGCTCGCGTCGAAGCTGCAGTTGCCCGTGCCGTCGGCGTCGTAGTAGGTCGCCTCGCCGGACTTCTCGGGCTGCGGCGCGGTGCACGAGCCGCCCGCTGGCGGCGGAGGCGCTTCGTCCGAGCTGCAGCCACTCGCGACGCACACGAGCAGCAGCCAGGCACTCCGCATACCGACAGGATCGTCGGCCGCGGCGGGCCAGATCAAGCTACTTCGTGCCGGGGCACGGCGGCTTCGGCGGCGCCTTGATCAGGATCGTTTCGCCCTTGACCGTGGCGACCAGCCCGGCGAGCTCGACCGCGTCGAAGAACAGCTGCGTCGCCTGCTTCACCGTGAACTTCGCCGGCGAGATCACGCGCAGCTTCGTCGGATGCGCCGCGAGCGACTCGTCGAAGACGATCGTCTTGCACGTGAAGCCCGACAGCCAGACCGCGAGCACCTCGAGCGTCGCGCCCGGCGCGAACTGCACGCTGACCTGCTCGTGCGCCGCGAGCTTCTTGCACGTGTACAGCGTGTCGTCGACACCGTCCGGGTCCGCACCCGCGAGCTTCGAGGACAGGATGATCGACACGACCGCGAGCGAGATCAGCGTGCGCCACATGCGCTTGCCCTGACACGGGCGATCGCCGCACGCTCGCGGCTGCGCGAAACCTCCTCGAGGTCTCGACGCGCCCTGCTCAGTAGCCGCTGATCTGGACGCTGGTCTCGACGCTGTCGCGCGGCGGCGGCGGCGCGGCAGGCGCGGCGGCCACGGCGGTCGCCGACGCGGCGGCGGGCTGGCAGCAGCACGGCATCGCGATCGCGGTCGCGGTCGCGGTCGCCTTCTTGTGACAGCCGCCGACGACGGCCGTCAGATCCAGGGACGAGATGCTGGAGAATGGCTGGGTGGTGGTGAGCATGCGGTCGGCAAGTGCAGCGCATGTGCCACGCGCTGCCGCCTTTCGATCCGCGCAGTTGAGCACGCGACGCGCGCCGCGAACGTCTCCTGCGGGATGCAGCTAAGGTACTCTCCGGGCTGCATGAAGCGCCTCGTCGTGGTCGCGGCCCTGGTCGGAGTCACGGGCTGCGTGACCGGCTCTGCGGTGTATCGCAAGCCAAAGGAAGTCCCGCTCGGGATGCTGATCGGCGGCACCGTCGCCGACTTCGTCGTGACGAGCCTGCTCGTCTCCGGCGTCACCGATTACACCGTCGGTGCCTCGCTCGCGACCGGTGCCGGCGTGATGGGTGCCGACGTCGCGGTCGGCTGCATCTTCTTCAACGCCTGCTCGTCGCTCCGGCCATGAACCATCCGAGCATGTCGACACGCGGCCGCCGCTGGGCGTTCGTGTTCGGCGTGCTGATCGCACTCGCGCTTCCCAAGCACGTCGAGTGCGGTGTGCCCGATGCGAGCTGCACGTATACCGGCAGTTTCCACACGCAGTGCACCTCGTACGAGGTCGAGCCGTTCGGCTTCTACCTGCTCGAGAAGCTGTTCGATCGCGACGTCGGCTTCGCGTACACGACCGGCGAGTCCTGCCGCTGATCCCGGACAGGGGGTCAGGCTACACTTGATCAACTAACGCGAGCCTCGGCGATGCGCGGTCGCGGACTTGCGCGCCACCAGGTTGAGCAAGTGTAGCCTGACCCCCGATCGTGGCGCGGGATCCCGGACACACGCGTCAGTCGTAGTCGATCGCGAGGATCTCGACGTCGCCCTTCGGCAGCGTGACGCTGTCGCCGACCTGCGCGTCGTGCAGCGCCTCGGCGATCGGCGATCGCCAGTAGATCGCGCCCTCGCGTGGCGCGGCCTCGATCGCACCGACGATCCGGTACGTGGTCTCGGTGCCGGCCTCGTCCTCGACGGTGACGCGCGCACCGAAGCCGACGCGCTCGCGATCGGCGCCGCTCGGCGGCTCCATCACGACCGCGGTCGCGAGGTGATCGGACAGCTCGCGCGCGCGATCGTCGTCGGCGGCGCCGGCCTCGAGCTCGGCACGCAGTGCGCGGGCGCCCTTCGCGGTGACGTAGTTCGGGACGTCCTGCGGGACGGGGACGCCACGCTTGCGCGGCGAGGGCGGCTCGGGGGCGCCGTCGTCTTCCTTCGTGAACGCCTTGCTCACGTCGTCAGCGTACTGCTGATCGAGCGCGCGGCGCGCGGACCTCTCGGTCATCTGTCGCACGGGTCGCACGCGGTCGCAGACTTGTGGCGGATCTGCGACGCGGTCACCATCGCCGCGTGGCGAAGCAGCAGCCGCACGCCGACTACGTCGCGGTCTGGGGCGCGGTCGCGTTCGGCGCGATCCTCGCGAGCTACTCCGTGCTGCGGCCGGTGCGCGACGCGCTCGCGCTCGAGGGCGATCCGGACAAGATCCCGTGGCTGTTCAGCGCGACGTTCGTCGCGATGGTCGTGGTGTCGCCGGTGTGGAGCGCAGCGCTGCTACGGTTCGGCCGCCGCCGGCTCGTGCCGCCGTCGTTTCACGTGTTCGCCGCGTGCGCGATCGTGTTCGCGATCCTCGTCGCGCTCGCGGTCGCGCCGGTCGACGTCGGCCGCGCGTTCTACGTCTGGGCGAGCGTGTTCAACCTGTTCGTGGTGTCCGTGTTCTGGAGCTTGCTCGCCGATCTGCTCGGGCCGACGACCGCGCGCTCGCTGTACGGACCGATCGCCGCCGGCGGCACGGTCGGCGCGCTCGTCGGACCGACGCTGACGAAGGGCCTCGTCGGATCGATCGGCGTCGAGGGCGTGCTCGTCGTGTCAGCGGCACTGCTCGAGCTCGCGGTGATCGCGGTACATCAGGTGCGCAAGGCCGGCGAGGCGCTCGAGCGCGCGCCCGAGGCGGCGGCGGATCGACCGCGCACCCGGCCCGAGCTGGCGCGCGACGCCGGCTACCTCGCCGGCATCGGCGTCTACGTGCTGTGCACGGCCGTGGCCGCGACGTTCATGTACTTCGAGCAGGCGCACTTCACGAAGGGCGCGTTCTCGGACAAGGTCGCGCGCACCGAGTTCTTCGCGCTGCTCGATCTCGGCACGAACCTGATCGCGTTCGCGCTCCAGACGCTCGTCGCCGCGCGCCTGCTGAAGTGGATCGGTCCCGGGCTCGTGATGATCGTGCTGCCGATCGCGCAGGCGTTCGGGATCACCATGTTCGTGCTCGCACCGTCGGTGATCGCGCTCGCCGCCGTGCAGATCACGACGCGCGCCGCGACGCACGCGCTCACGCGCCCGGCACGCGAGCTGCTGTTCACGGTGATCGAGCCCGGCGCGAAGTACTGGGCGAAGAACGCGATCGACACGATCGTCTACCGGTTCGGCGACGTCAGCTCGGCGTGGCTGTTCGTGTGGCTGACGTCGGGCGGCGATCGCACGCTGCTCGTGATCACCGCGCCGCTCGTCGTGCTGTGGATCGCGGCCGCGCTGTGGCTCGGACACGGGTTTCGTCGACGCACCGTCGACCGCTGATCACGGAAACCGCAGATCGATCACGTAGCGCTCCCACTTGCGCTGGAACGCCTTCATGTCCGGCTGCGCATCGCGGCCGAGCGTCGCGACGAGCGTCGCGTAGCCGGTCGGATCCTTCGTCTGGGCGGCGCGAAACGCGCGGTAGAAGTCGTGCAGCAGCTTCTGCTCCTGCAGGTAATACAGCAGGTAGCGCGACTGCGCGTAGTTCGTGCCGCTGTCGTCGTCGTAGAACTTGCCGCGGTCGAGCCCGGTCAGCGCGCGAAAGCTCGGCACGCTGCCGCGCCGGATCGACTTCTGCAGCCCGGCGAGCCGCCAGTTCGTGAGCCCGACGATGTGGCCGTCGCGCTCGGCGCTCTGCTCGAACAGCGAGCCGAGGCCTTCGTTGAGCCACGCCGGCGCGTCGGGGAAGTCGGCCTCGACGTACGGATGCACGATCTCGTGGACGAGCGTGCCGCCGCCGGTCGCGATGTTCATGAACATCGCGCCGTGCGTCGACGAGTAGAACCCGAACGGCGTGCCGGGGTCCTCGCCGGTCAGCGTCTTGACGCCGGCGTTGTACGAGGCCTCGGTCGTGAACAGGTAGATGTCGAGCAGCTTCGTCGGCCGCTTCGCGAAGAAGTTCGCCTCGAGCTGATCGGCCGCCCACCGCACGGTGCTCGCGCTGCGCTCGAGCTCGGCCGGTGTGCCGTCGCCGACGACGACGAACGGATCCTCGACACGGATGCTCAGCTTGCCGAGCCCCTTCGCCGCGAGCCGCTTGCGCAGCGCCGCGATGTGCTCGGTGTACTGCGCGTTCGTGAACGTCGCGCGGCGTCCTGGTGGCAGCGTGATGCGAACCTCGGGCGGCGGCGGCTTCGGATCCGACGCCGCCGTCGACGAGCACGCGGTCAGGAACGCGATCGCCACGATCGAACGCATGCCCCCAACGCTAGCGAACGAACGCGCGCCTGCAACCGGCAACCGCTACGCGATGTCCTTACGCACGGGCGGGTCCGGATAGAACGGCCCGAGCGGGATCGACGGCTGCGGCTTCGGCAGGTTCGGCAGCTGCGGCAGCGTCGGGCGCGGCAGCGCCGGCAACGCGCTCTGGTTCGACAGCGTTCCTCCGGTGACATGAGCGAGCGTGGCGAGATCGATGATCGACATGGTTCCCCTCCTGCACCGAGCGAGAGCACGCCGCATGCCCGTGCTCGACGGAGCGATTTCGCGAGCTTGTCGTCGGTGCGGCTGCATTCCGCGGTCGACGCTCGCGTCCTCGACGTGACATCGCACCCGCCGCAACATTGCTCAACACGGCTGCCCCGAGGCCCGTGGTAAGACGCCCGACCGTGAGCGACGCACCGCCGCCCCCCGCCCGCATGCCCTCGCAGATCCCGTTCATCATCGGGAACGAGGCCTGCGAACGCTTCAGCTACTACGGGATGCGCAACATCCTGACGACGTTCCTGCCGTCGTCGATCATCCTGATGTACCTGCCGGCGGCCGAGCGCGAGGGCGCGGCGTCGACGGTGTTCCACACGTTCGCGATGGGCGTGTACTTCTTCCCGCTGCTCGGCGGGTGGCTGTCGGATCGGTTCTTCGGCAAGTTCAACACGATCTTCTGGTTCAGCCTCGTGTACTGCGTCGGCCAGGGGATGCTCGCGACGTTCCCCGACAACCGCGCGGGCTTCTACACCGGCCTGCTGCTGATCGCGCTCGGCTCCGGCGGCATCAAGCCGCTGGTGTCCGCGTTCGTCGGCGATCAGTTCGACTCGCGCACGAAGCACCTCGCGAAGGTCGTCTACGACGCGTTCTACTGGAGCATCAACTTCGGCTCGTTCTTCGCCTCGCTGCTGCTGCCGTTCGTGCTGCGCGAGTACGGCCCGCGCTGGGCGTTCGGCATCCCCGGCATCCTGATGTTCGTCGCGACGGTGATCTTCGTGATCGGCAAGCCGCGCTACGTCCAGGTGCCACCGACGCCGCAGAACCCGCACTCGTTCCTGCGCGTCGTCCGCACCGCGCTGGCGAGCGGCGGCACCGGCCAGGCGATCTTCTACGTCGGCCTCGCGGGCGCGGTCGCGCTGCTCGCGATGGCGGTCAGCTGGTTCGTGCATCCGATCCTGCTCGCGAAGCACGTCAAGGCGGCCGAGCTCGTCTGCCTCGCGTTGCTCGTGTTCCTCGTCGCCGGCGCGGTCGGCGCGTCGTCGCAGCTCGAGCGCGCCCGCGGTGCACATCCCGACGAGGCGGTCGATGGCGTCCGCGCGGTGCTGCGGATCCTGATCGTGTTCTCGCTCGTCACGCCGTTCTGGACGCTGTTCGACCAGAAGGCGTCGACCTGGGTGTTCCAGGGCAAGACGATGACGCAGCCGACGTGGTTCGAGCCGGCACAGATGCAGCTCGTGAACCCCGCGCTCGTGATGCTGCTGATCCCGTTCAACAACCTCGTGCTGTTCCCGTGGCTGCGCAAGCGCGGCTTCGTCCTCGCGCCGCTGTCGAAGATGACCGCGGGGATGGCGCTCGCGGGGATGTCGTACGTCGTCGTGTTCGTCTACCAGATGCTGCTCGACGGCGGCAGCGACCTCTGGATCTACTGGCAGATCGTGCCGTACGTGCTGCTGACGATGGGCGAGGTGCTCGTATCGGCGACCGGCCTCGAGTTCGCGTACAGCCAGGCGCCGCTCGCGATGAAGGGCGTCATCATGAGCTTCTGGAACCTCGCGGTGACGTTCGGCAACCTGTGGACGCTACTTGCGAAGGAGAGCGTGCACAACCCGTCGGTGACCGCGCAGATCGAGCGCACCGGGATCAGCAAGACGGCGTTCCTGATGGCGTTCTTCGCGCTGTTCGCGTTCGCCGCCGCGCTCGCGTTCCGGTGGTACGCGCGCCGCTACAAGGTCGTCGACAACTACATCGATCGCGCGCCCGCGGCGCCGACGCCGACGATCCCGAAGGCGACCGCGCGCGACAAGTGAGCTAGCGCTCCGGGCGCTCGATCCGACCGTCGCCGTGGCGCGCGAACCGGCCGGCGTCGCGCGGATGCACCGGCGCCTCGTCGTCCCACGGCCAGCCGCCGAACCGCGTGCGCTGGTAGTCGAGGAACGCCTGCTGGATCTCGGCGCGCGTGTTCATCACGAACGGACCGTGCTGGACGACCGGCTCGCCGATCGGGCGGCCCTGCAGCACGAGGGCCTCGGCGTCCCCGTCGGGGCTCGCGAGCGCCACGCGCGCGTCCGGCGCGAGCCGCACGCCCGTGCCCTGCGGGATCAACCGATCGCCGACGCGCAGCGATCCGCGGAACACGTACAGCGTGCGGTTCGTGTCCGGCTTCGCGGGTGGCATCGTCCACGTCGCGCCGCGCGCCATCTGGATCGACCAGATCGCGAGATCGGCGTCCGGCCGCGAGGCCCACGAGTCCGGCGGCGGCGGCAGCGGCACGGCGTCGCCGAGCGCGCCCGCGACGACCGTGATCGTCGTGCCGCCCTCGCGAACGACCGGGATGTTCGGACCCCAGAACATCGAGAAGTACGGGTCGACGAGCTTGCTCGCCTTCGGCAGGTTCAGCCAGATCTGGAACAGCTCGAGCGGATTGCCCTGCGTCTGGTCGAGCAGCGGGAACATCTCCGAGTGCACGACGCCGCGGCCCGCGGTGAGCCACTGGACATCACCGCGACCGAAGCGCGCGGCCGCGCCGAGCGAGTCGGAGTGATCGATGAGGCCGCGGCGCACGATCGTCACGGTCTCGAAGCCGCGATGGGGATGACCGGGAAATCCGGGGACGCGCTCGCCGTGGTACATGCGCCAGCCGTCCTTGCCGGCGAAGTCCATCCCGAGCTCGCGACCGGCGAGCGAGGCGGCGGGGCCGAGCTCGTCGTTGCCGGCGGGATAGGCGTCGTCGTGATGGACGCAGAACAGGAACGGGTCGACCGTGGTCCAGGGAAACCCGAGCGGAAAGGTCTGGAGGATGTCGCTCATGGTGAGCTTCATCTATAAGGCGCGTCCCGGCCGCGCGCTTGCAACACTGTGTTCTCGCTGTTATCCCGAGCGCCGCAGCGAGCGCGTCCGCGTCATGCTCGCGTCGCCGATGTACGCGAGCTCTTGCGCATGAGGACCGTCGAGCAGTTGCACCGTCCCGGAGTCCCCGCCCTCGGCCAGTTGCTTGCGGCCCTCACGCCGCGCGACGAGGCGGCCGCGGGTGCCGCGCCCGACGTAGCGCCAGATCCGCGGTGCCGGCATGCCGCGCTTGACGTTGACCTTGAACTCGACGAGCAGGTCGCGCGCGATCACGACGACGTCGCCGACCTGCGGCGAGAACAGCAGCGGCAGCGACTCGCCGCGCGCGAACCCGGCGCCGACCAGCTCGTGGACGAATGCCTCGACCTCCTCGGCCATCTCGGTCTCGAGCTCGAGCTCGACCGGCGGCTGCGCGGCGCGCCGACTCGCGCGCTCGACCATCGCCGCGAGCGCGGGTGGCAGCGAGCCGCGGAACGTGGCGCCGAGCACCGAGAGGAACCGGAGTCCCTCGTGGCCGTTGATTCTGATCGTCGTCAGCATCGCGGCGACGATATACGCCAGGACTGACATGAAGACCGCCGGCTCCGGAGCCCGTTTTTCAACGCCCGTCGGATCGGGGCGCTGGATCGTCACGCTCGCGGCGCTGACGGCGGTGGTCGCGCTCTCGATCGACATGAGCCTGCCCGCGCAACCGACGCTCGCGCGCACGTTCGGCGTGAGCTCGGAGACCGCGCAGCTCACGCTGTCGCTGTTCCTGATCGGGTTCGCCGCGATGCAGATCTTCGTCGGATATCTGTCGGATGCGTGGGGCCGCCGGCGCGTGCTGCTCGGCGGGCTCGCGGCGTTCACGGTCGCCGGGATCGCGTGCGCGGTGAGCCCGTCGATCGAGGTGCTGCTCGCGTGCCGCGTCCTGCAGGGCGCCGGAGCGGCCGCGGCGCCGGTCGTCGCGCGCGCGATGGTGCGCGACACGCAGCCCGCCGGCCAGGCCGCGCGCCTGCTGTCGACGATGCTGTCCGCGCTCGCGGTCGCGCCGATGGTCGCGCCGGTGATCGGCGGTGCGCTGCTCGGTGCGCTCGGCTGGCGCTCGATCTTCGTCGCGCTCGCGCTCACCGGCATCGTCATGTACGCGCTCGCGCAGCTCACGCTCGACGAGACGCTGTCGATCGAGCGGAGGCGCACGCTCAGCTTGCGAGGTCTGTTCACGAGCTACCGGGTGTTCTTCACGACGTCGGGCACCCGGCTGCCGATGCTCGTCGGCTGCACGACGTTCGCCGGCCAGTTCGCGTACATCGCGGACTCGCCGTTCGTGCTGATGGGCGGCTACGGCGTCAGCGCGGACCACTTCGGCTTCTACTTCGGCGCGACCGCGCTCGCGCTGATGCTCGGCTCGATCGTCGGCTCGCGGCTGCTGCGCGCCGGCCGCTCGCCGGGCGTGCTCACGGTGATCGGGACGGCCGTCCTGCTCGTCGGTGGCATCCTCGTCGTCGCGGGCACGCGCGCCGAGCTGGGGATCGCCGGGTTCATGGTGCCGATGCTGATCTACTTCTTCGGCGCGGGGCTCGGCAGCCCGAGTGCAACCGCGCTCGCGATGCAGCCGGTGCCGCACATCGCGGGCACGGCGTCGGCGGCGATCGGCTGCCTGACGATGGTCGCCGGCTCGATCTCCGGTTACGAGACGACGCGGATCGGCGGCAGCTCGCCGTCGACGTTCGCGCTCGTCGTCCTCGTGATGGCCGTGCTCGCGTTCGGGCTCGCGATCGCAGCCGCGCTGCGCCGCCGCACGTACACGATCGACGTCACGCTCTAGAAGCAGCAGGAGTCGCGGTAGCCGCAGGTCAGGCAGCGATAGTGCGCGTGCTCCGGCTGCATCAGCGTGTTGCAGTTCGGGCAGGTCGACGCGAGGTCGCACGTCCCGCGCGGCGTCTCGGCCGGCGTGGTCGCCTCCAGGGTCGTCGGCGGCGGCTCGACCTTCGCAGGCGCACCACGAGTCAGCGGCACGTACGCGGACGGCGGCAAGGTGCCACGCGGGAAGTGTTTCATGATCGAGTCCGATACCACGCCCCTCTGACAATCGTCCGCGAACCGGACGACCGGCCGTCACTCGTCGAGCAGCAGATCGACGAGCGCGTCTGGGGCGGCGAGCTGCGGGACGTGGCTGGTGTCGACGGTGACCTCGCGATCGAACGCGGTCGCCGTGGTCATCAGGCCCTGGAGCTGCGGTGACACCACGCGGTCCGACGCGGTGTGGACGTACGTCTTCGGCACGCTCGCGAACCCGGCGCCGAGCTGGAGCTTCGTCGGAAACGGAGTGCCTGGCTCCGCCTGATACGCCGCGATCAGCGCCGCGCGCCCGGCCGCGTCGCAGTCGGCGCAGAACAGGTCCGGAAATGCCGCCGCCTCGACGTCGACCGTCCCGTCCTCGTGGAACTGCAGGTGCGCGCCGATCTGCGAGTCGCGATCGAGCATCGTCAGATCGAGCAGGCTCTGGGCATTCTCCGGGGCATATGCGCCGACGTACACCGCGCGATCGATCGCGTCCGGCCGGCGCTCGGCGAGCTGGCTGACCACGATCCCGCCGAGGCTGTGCCCGACGAGCACGACATGGCCATCGGCGGTCTCGACGGTCTCCTCGATCCGCGCGACGTACGCGTCGAGCGTCGCCGCGCTCGCGGGCGCCGGGTCCTCGCCGTGCGCCGGCAGGTCGGGCGCGAGCACGCGGGCACCCTCGGCGCGCAGCCCGTCCGCGACCGGCTGCCAGCTCGCGCTGCTCGTGAACGCGCCGTGGACGAGCACGTAGGTCTTGCCATCGCCGCGTGGGGTGTCATCGCATCCGGCGGCGAGCGCGGTCGCGAGCGAGATCAGCGAGCAGGTGAGATAACGTTTGTTGGTGAGCATCGAGTCCTCCTTGGAGGCCCCAGCGTGGTCATCCTCGGGCCTGCGCCGAATCTCTGACCGTCTCGGTGTTTTGTCCGAGCGTCTCGCCCGGTGACGATTCGAGCCAAATGCGCGATCCTCGCGGCATGGACGTGCTCGCGGACATCCTCACCGTCACTCGGCTCGCGGGCCACGTCGCCTGCCACACGTGGTGCGATCCGCCGTGGGGCATCGCGTTCGATCCGGCGCCGAAGCTGTGGTTCCACATCGTCGCGGCGGGCGGTGCGTACGTCGTGCCTGCGCGCGGCAAGCCGGTCGCGCTCGGTCCCCACGACCTCGTGCTGTTGCCGCACGGCAGCGGGCACGTGCTCGCGGATCAGCCGCGGTCGCCCGCGATCGCGCTCGCGGCGTGGCAGAAGCGGCGCAAGACCCGGCCCGGCGCGGCGGCGCGCACCGAGCTCGTGTGCGGCAGCTACACGCTCGCGTTCGCCGAGATCCATCCCGTGCTCCGGCTGCTGCCGCCGCTGATCCACGTGCCGGGCGCGCAGCTGCGCGCGCAGCCGAGCCTGCAATCGACGCTCGATCTGCTGCTGCGCGAGCTGTCCGAGCACGACGTCGGCAGCGAGCGCGTGATCTCGCGTGCGCTCGAGGTGATGTTCGTGCTCGTGCTGCGGTGGTGGCTCGACCATCATGCGGATCGCGCGACCGGCTGGCTGGGTGCGCTGCGCGACGAGCCGATCGGTCGCGCGCTCGTCGAGCTGCACAGCGCACCAGCGCGCGACTGGACGCTCGCGGAGCTCGCGCGCGCGGTCGGGATGTCGCGCCCGGTGCTCGCGCGGCGATTCGTCGAGAAGGTCGGCGAGACGCCGCTCGGGTACCTGCGCAAGCTCCGGATCGATCTCGCGACCGTGCTCCTGCACGACACCGATCAGCCGCTCGCCGAGATCGCACGCGCGGTCGGCTACACGTCCGAGTTCGCATTCAACCGTGCGTTCCAGCGCGCCCGTGGCATCCCGCCCGGCCGCTACCGGCGTGCGCGCGCGGCGTAGCCCGCTATCCTGCGAGCATGTGGACGCGTCGCGAGCTGCTGACCGTCGCTGGCGCTGCGCTGCTCGCACGCCGGAGCTTCGCGAAACCTCCGGCGGAGGACGGCCCGGTGACCACGAACGAACCGATCACGCGCAAGATCCCGTCGACCGGCGAGCTGCTGCCCGCGATCGGACTCGGCTCGTACCAGACGTTCGACGTCGACGACGCCTCGAAGACCCGGCCCGTGCTCGCGCGGTTCCTCGAGCTCGGCGGGCGCGTCGTCGATTCATCGCCGATGTACGGCCGGGCCGAGGCGGCGATCGGCGAGATGACGGCGGCGATCGCGGCCGCGGATCCGAAAGCGCCGTCGCCGTGGCTCGCGACGAAGGTGTGGACGAGCGGCAAGCAGCAGGGCATCGCGCAGATGAAGCGATCGCTGGAGCGGCTGCGCACGAAGAAGCTCGACCTGATGCAGATCCACAACCTCGTCGACTGGAAGACCCAGCTCGCGACGCTGCGTGACTGGAAGGCCGCCGGCACGATCCGCTACATCGGCATCACGCACTACAGCCACGGCGCGTTCGCCGAGCTCGAGCAGATCGTGCGCAAGGAGAAGATCGACTTCGTCCAGCTGCCGTACAACGTCGCCGAGCGCGGCGCCGAGAAGCGCCTGCTGCCCGCGGCTGCCGACGCCGGCGTCGCCGTGCTCGTGATGGAGCCGTTCGCGTCCGGCGGGCTGTTTCCGCGGGTCAAGGGCAAGCCATTGCCGGCGGTCGCGCGCGAGCTCGGCTGCACGTCGTGGGCGCAGCTGTTCCTGAAGTTTCTGCTCGCGCATCCCGCGGTGACCTGTCCGATCCCGGCGACCGCGAAGCTCTCGCACCTCGAGGACAACATGGCCGCGCTGCGCGGTGCGGTGCCGACCGCGGCGCAACGCGATCGGATCGCCGCCGCGATCTGACTACGGAGCGGGCGCGCTGCCGGCGCCATCGTCGGCGGCATCGCCGCGGCCCGGACGGCCCCAGCGGCCGGCGCGCAGCTTCAGCGCGGCCTCGAGCTCGTCGACCGAGATCTGGCCGTCGTGGTTCGTGTCGACGGGCTCGTCGCCGAACCGGCGCAGCATCGGCGACGCCGCCAGCTCGGCCTGGGTCAGCTTGCCGTCGTGATCGGCATCGAGCCGGTCGTGCATCGTGACCGCGCGCTCGTGGCGGGCGGCCGCACGCTCCTGCTCGCTGATCGAGCCGTCGCCGTCGGTGTCGACCCGCGCCATCCGCTCGCGGCGCCGCTCGGCGATGTCGTCCGACGTTCGCGGATCTGCGGTCGTCGGTGGTGTCCCGGGATCGAGCGAGGGCGTGCGCGACGGCAGCTCGACCTTGCCCGACCGCGGACGCGGCGCACCGGGCTGCGAGCTCGTCGCAGGCTCGTCGGACGACGGCGATACCGACGACGACGAGGGCGCGTCGGCCTTGCATGCCGCGACCGCGAGCGCGGCGGCGGCGAGGTACTTCCAGCTCATGGCCGAAGCATGCCAGCAAGCACCGCGCCAGCGCACGCGGGCGTTGCCACGCATCGTGCGACGCCTCGCGTGCGGATTCCGCAGCGCACGGACCGCGAGATCGGCAGACGTTCGTGGCGTACGCTGGCGTCGTGAGCGCCGTCGGGCTCGGCTGCATGCGCTGGTCGACGGAACCGGCACGCGACGAGGCGCGAGCGCGCGCGGTGCTCGCGGCCGCCCTCGAAGCGGGCGTCGAGCTGCTCGATACGGCGGATTCGTACG
Source organism: Kofleriaceae bacterium (assembly GCA_035715365.1). Classification (GTDB taxonomy): domain Bacteria; phylum Myxococcota_A; class Polyangia; order Haliangiales; family Haliangiaceae; genus JABFXX01. Next base: position 114,048 of record DASTLB010000022.1, read on the forward strand.
CGCGGGACGATCGCGAGCGCGGCCACAACGAGCAGCTGATCGCCGATGTGCTGCGCGGCTCCTCGCGTCGGGTGACGGTCGTGACGAAGGGCGGGCTGTGCCGGCCCGACGGCGCGTGGGTCGCGAACGGACGCGCGCGCCACCTCGCAGCCGCCGCGCGTGCGAGCCGCGATCGGCTCGGCGTCGACGCGATCGATCTGTACCTGCTGCACGCGGTCGACCCGCGGACGCCGCTCGCGACGAGCGTGCGCGCGCTCGCGAAGCTGCGCGACGACGGCGTCGTGCGCGCGATCGGCCTGTCGAACATCAACCCGACGCAGCTCGCCGAGGCGCTCGCGCTCACGCAGATCGACGCGGTCGAGATCGAGCTGTCGCCGTGGAAGCTCGACGCGGTGCGCTCCGGCCTGGTCGCGCAGTGCGAGCAGCGCGGCATCCAGGTGCTCGCGCATCGCCCGCTCGGAGGCCCGGCCGGTGTCAAGCGCGCCGCGCGCGACCCGCTGCTCGTCGAGCTCGCGGCGCGCCACGCGACGACCTCGGCCGGCGTGATGCTCGCGTGGCTGCGCTCGCTGTCACCGGCGATCGTCACGCTGCCCGGACCGACGACGATCGAGACCGCGGTCGCTGCGATCCGCGCGCAGCAGCTCGCGCTCGACGACGAGGCGCGCGCGCAGCTCGCCGCGCGGTTCCTCTCGGTCGGTCGTGGTGACACCGCGCCGCGCTCGTCGGACGCCGAGGTCGTGCTGATCGCCGGCATGCCCGCCGCCGGCAAGTCGACGCTCGCCGAGACCTACGTCGCGCGCGGCTACACGCGGCTCAACCGCGACGACCGCGGCGGCAGCCTGCTCGACCTCGCGCGCGCGCTCGACGACGCGCTCGCCGGCGGTGCGACGCGGGTCGTGCTCGACAACACGTATGGCACGCGCGCCTCGCGAGCGCCGGTGATCGAGATCGCGCGCCGCCATGGTGCCGCCGTGCGCTGCGTCGTCGTCGACACGCCGATCGGAGCGGCGCAGGCGCACGCGGTCCAACGCCTGCTCGACCGCCACGGCGGCCTGCTCGAACCGGCGCAGCTACGTGGCGAGATCGGTCCGGGCGCGCAGTTTCGCTATCGCCGCGCCTGCGAGCCGCCGGCCGCCGACGAGGGCTTCGATGCGACCGAATCATTCGTGCCCGCACGGCGCGCGTCCGGCACGCGCGCGGGCGTCGTCGTCGAGCTCGACGGCATCGTGTGGCGCGGCAAGCCGCAACGCCCCGAGCAGATCGAGCTCGTCGACGGCGCTGCCGCGGCGCTCGCCGCGTGGAGCGCGACCCACGTCGTCGCCGCGACCGTGTGGCGGCCCGGCGCATCCGCCGAGGCGATCGCTGCGCTCGCGGCGCGGCTCGGCGCGCTCGTCGGGTTCGCGATCGACGTCCGGCACTGCGCGCATCCGGCCGGTCCGCCGGTGTGCTGGTGTCGCAAGCCGCTGCCCGGCCTCGGCCTCGTGCTCGCGCGCGCCCACGATCTCGATCTCGCGCGCACGCTCCACGTCGGCAATGGCCCGGCCGATCGCGGGTTCGCGACGCGCGCCGGCATGCGCTATCACGCGATCGCCGACGGCTGGCCGACGCCGTGATCGGGCGACAGCATCGACGCTCAGAACGTGCCGGCGACCCAGATCGAGCGCACGCCGACGCTGACCGTCCAGCTCGCGGTCTGCGCGCGCTCGTGCTCCTTCCACATCCGCCAGCTGCGCCGCGGCTGGGTGAACGCGGACAGCGGACCGAACGGCACGCCGATCGCGAACGAGATCGCGCCGGTCTCGAAGTTGCGGCGATGCCACAGCAGCAGCCCGCCGGCGACGTTCACGGTCGTGCCGCCGACGAGCGTGAGGATCACCGAGCGCCGCTCGCGCCGCCCGGCTTCCTCGACCGCGGCACGCAGCGCGACGACGTCCGCGCACGCGTCGGGCGTCGCGTCGGGCACGCGCACGCGCAGCGGCAAGATCACGCGCGCTGCCATGCCGAGCGTCGCCTTCGACGCTCCGACGTACATCTGCTCCTTGTCGTCGTCGTCGAACGTGCCGAACGGCTGCGTCTCGGTCCATGCGAGCGCGAGCTGTCCGACCGCGGCAGCGCCAAACCCGATCGCCCACGCCGTGTTCCAGATCCGCGCCCGCCTGCCCTCCGACGTCAGATGGTCGCGGAGCGCGGCGGCCTCGTCGTCGCACGTGGCCGCGGTAGCATCAGTGGCCACGGCCGTCATAGTGGCCACGACCAGGCAAATCTGTCCGTACAGTCGGCTCAAGGGACGCGTTCGAACGCGCCTAGGTCCGCGGCGGCCCCCTGAGGACGACTCGTTCCATCGAAATCGATCGGGTTCACGACCGTCGGATCTCCCTTGTCGAGCGCGGGACTTCCCGCTTGCAAATGAAAATCCCCAGTCCCCTGACTCACGAAGGCGGGATCCACTCCGAGCAGGTTGGTGGAACCGACCTGAATGGATTGAGGCGACAGCAGCGTATGGTTAGCACTGCAACTCGGACTCGAGATCACGTTCGTACCTGTTGTGGCAAAGACGATCGAGTTGTCGAGACAGACACCGTTCAAGGTGCCATTGCACGAAGCGGCCGAGCCATTGCCGCACGTCATATTGCTATTCACGATCGTCGAGTACGAGATGAGGACTCCGCCACCAACGCCTGCGATTCCGGAAAAGCCACCGGTCGCGGACTGATCGGAGATCACGCTGTTCTTGATGCGGATGATGGCTGCGCTGGAAAGGATTCCTCCGCCACCTGCGCCGCCAAGCAGCGACCGATCGATGGAAACGTCGGCGCCCGATCCGGCGAGGATGAGCGACGCGGACGAGCGCACGTTGAGACGGCTGCGAGTGATCGTCAACGTGCACGGCCCACCCGAGGCGATGGGATTACTCATCGCATCCAGAGTAACGTTGTCGAGCTCTACGAAAGGCGCATCGACGCCGTTGAGGCACTCGAACGATTTCGCGCTCGCGCCGCTCGCTACGATCGTGAGATCCAGAACTCGCAATCGAGCACGGTTCTTCGCGGTCAGGGTACTACCCGATGTCGATGTCAGCGTGGCGTTTGCTCCGTGAACCACGACGCGCTTGTCCGCGATGACGATGTTCGCGTTATAGGTCCCCGATGCGAGCTTGAGGGTGTCGCGTGTCACGTCGACGAGCGAAACGGCGGTGGCAATCGCGCACGGATTTGACTGCGTGCAACTCGTTCCCGCTCCAGCCGGAGCGGCATAAAGCACCGCCCCTTCGTCCACGCACGTCCCGACGGTCGCATCACAGACGCCACTCATACAGTCGGAGTCGACCACGCAGCCCACGCACGTGTTCGTCGTCGCATCGCAGACCGGACGTTCACCGGCGCAATCCTGCGAGGTGACGCACTCGACGCACGTTCTTGCGGGGGAACACGCCGGCGTGTCAGTCGGGCAATCTTCGGCGGCCAAGCACTCGACGCACGTTTGGTCGGGCGCACAGCGAAGACTTCCTGTGCAATCAGCATCGATCATGCACGATGGCGGCGTACACAAGTGATCGACGCAGACGAGGCTGCCTTCACAAGCACGACCTTCTTCGCCGTCAGCACCAATGGACGCACAATCCGCGAGTGAGCTGCAGCACACACCGGGATTGGGTGCCGTCTGACAGGCAGACACTAGGAGCACGCCGCACAGCCAAACGCCACGCATCGGGTTATCGTGACGCGCGCCGGCCAATACCGTCAACAGGTGGGTTCGTATGGACATGGCTCGGTGAATCGGCCGGCGTGTCTGGCGGTTGCGCAAGAAATTCCTCCCTCGACGCGCGAAGGACCGAACGCGTTGCTCGCCGGCTTTCCTGATATTGTGTCGAAATGTCGATTCGAACTTGGGCTCTCTTGATCACTGTAGTGTCGGCCTGCGGCGACGACGATGGCGGTGGCGGCAACGTCGACGCGCCGATGGTGCCGGCGACGATCACGATCTCCGGTACCGCGAGCGCTCGCAGTTTGTCGGGAAGCACGCCGGCGGCAGATGTGGCTGTCGCGGCATTCGCGACCTCGAACGAGTCCACACCCGTCGCCATGGCGACCACCGACGCCTCCGGAAACTACACGCTGACGGTCACGACAAACGGGGCCCCGCTGGACGGTTTCCTCAAAGCAACCAAGACCGGGCTGAAGGACACGTATCTGGTCCCTCCAGCCCCGCTCGTCGCGGACTTCTCGGGCGCGTCACTGAACATGGTCGAATCCAACATCTACAGCGCGCTCTTCGCGTTGTGCTCGACCTCGGAGGATGCGACGAAGGGCGTGATCGCGCTGATCGTCGAGGATGCCGCCGGAAACCCGGTCGCTGGTGCGACCGTGACGAGTTCTCCGGCGCCGACGAAGGCCTGCTACAACAGCAGCAGCGGCACCCCTAGCGGCACGGTGACCGAGACGGCCGCTGACGGCACCGCGTATCTGTTCGGCACCGTCGGCAACGTGACGGTCTCGGCATCCGGCGGCGGCACGTTCAAGTCGCACGCGCTGAACGTCCACGCCGATTCGCTGAACACGACGCTGATCACGCCGTAGTGCGCGCGTCGCGCCCGTTCGCGATCGCGGGGCTGCTGCTCGGCGCCTGCGGCGCAGGTGATCGCGAGCCGCCGCCGGGCTCCGCATCCGGCTCGGTCTCGGGCTCGGCTTCCGGCTCAGCGTCCGGCTCAGCGTCGGGCTCGGCGTCCGGCTCGACATCGGACTCGGGCGTCGCTGCGAACGGGGTCCGGTTTCGCGCGATCGCGAAGCTGCCGGGTGCAGAGCTCGTCAGCGGAACCGAGCGCGCCGCGTTCGCGACACCGTCCGCGTGGTACGAGCCCGCGGCCGTCGCAAGAGACGCGCCTCGTGTCGTCCCCGCGATCACGTCGCAGCTCGCGCAGCTGCGCGCCGATGGTCCCGTCGAGCTGTTTCTCGGACAGACGCCGATCGTCGTCGCCGGCGAGGAGCATCACGAGCGCGTCCTTCGCCTCGCGCCCGCGCCGCACGCGATCGAGCTCGCCGGACGTCTGTCCGCGGTCGCGACGCTGCCGGGCGGTGCCGAGGTCTGGCAGACGCAGGACCGACTGCGCGACACGCTCGCGCTCGTCGATGAGGCCGGTGCCGTCACGCCCCTGCCCTCGCAGCCCGCGCTCGGCCCGCCGGTCACCGGGATGTCTCCGGTTCGCGCGAAGCTGTGCGAGGCGCCGGCGATCGCCGATCTCGTCCGGGTGCCGGACACGCCGGACACTCGTGTCCCGGACACCGCGACGCCGCGCGTCCCGGACACGCCGGACACTGATGTCCGGGACGGTGCCGTGGCGGCATTGCTCGTCGAGTGCAACGACGAGACGCCGGTGCGCGTCGTGACGTATCGCTGGCCGGGACCGCGCGTCGAGGTCGAGCGGTGGCCGTCGCCGGCGGAGCTCGGGTTCGTGCCGAAGCATCTCGTGATGACCGCGTCGTCGCGCGCGCTCGTCGGCGTCGCGAACGGCAAGCTCGCGATCGCCCGCATGGCGGATGGCCGCGTGACGACGACGTGGCACCTCGCGGACGTCTCGCTCGTGACGCACGCAGCCGCCGACGAGACCGGCGCGGTGTGGACGCTGACGATGGGAGCCGCACGCGACGGTCGCGACGTCTGGCAGGTCGCGCGCGACGGGGCGCCGAGCGCGATCGCGGATCCGTCCGGGACGGCGCTGCGGCCGATCGCGCTCGCCGCGGATCGCCGGTACGGGATCGTCGTCGTGGCCGGCAGCGAAGCCGAACGCTGGATCCTGTCAGTGCGATGACTTCGTCGGACCGAAGTGCATCCGGTGCTGCGCCTCGACGAAGCCGGCCTCGGCGGCGGGCTCGCGCGCCGTCAACGAGACCAGGATGCCGACGAGGAACGACAGCGGGACGGTGATCACGCCCGGGTTCTTGAGCGGGAATACGGCCGAGGGGTGGTGCAGCAGCTCCTGCCACACCGTCGGTGACAGGATGATCAGCACGAGCGTCGTCACGGTGCCGGTGACCATGCTCGCGACCGCGCCGCGTGTCGTGAACCGCTTCCAGGTCATCGACAGCAGCAGCGCCGGGAAGTTCGCGCTCGCCGCGATCGCGAACGCGAGCCCGACCATGTACGCGACGTTCTGGCCCTCGAACAGGACGCCGAGCGCGATCGCGAGGACCGCGAGCCCGACGGTCGCGTAGCGCGCGACGCGCAGCTGCTCCTGCTCGGCGATCTTGCCCTTGCGGACGACGTGGCCCCACAGATCGTGGGCGAGCGCGGCGGCGCCCGAGAGCGTGAGGCCGGCGACGACCGCGAGGATCGTCGCGAACGCGACCGCGGAGATGAAGCCGAGGAAGCCGGTGCCGCCGAGCAGCTCGGCGAGCAGCGGCGCGGCCATGTTGCCCTTCGTGCCCACCTTCGCGATCTCGGGGCGGGTGACGAGCACCGACGCGCCGAACCCGAGGACGAACGTCACGAGGTAGAAGAAGCCGATCAGCGACGTCGCGTAGGCGACCGAGCGGCGCGCGGTGCGGGCGTCGGGCACCGTGTAGAACCGCATCAGGATGTGCGGCAGGCCGGCGGTGCCGAACATCAGCGCGATGCCGAGCGAGACCGCGTCGAGCGGATTCGCGACCTGCGAGCCCGGCTGCATCGCGGTCGGGTACATCTCGCGCGCCTTGCCGAACAGCGCGAGCGGGTTCATGCCGAACCGCGCGAGCACGAGGACGGCGAGCAGCGTCGCGCCGAGCAGCAGCAGGCACGCCTTGATGATCTGGACCCAGGTGGTCGCGATCATCCCGCCGAACAGGACGTACAGCAGCATCACGCCGCCGACGATCACGATCGCCCACCGGTACTCGAGGCCGAACATCAGCTGGATCAGCTCGCCGGCGCCGACCATCTGCGCGATCAGGTAGATCGTGACGACCGCAAGCGTGCTGATCGCGGCGGCGATGCGCACCGGGCGCTGGCGCAGCCGGTAGGCGACGACGTCGGCGAACGTGTACTTGCCGAGGTTGCGGAGCGGCTCGGCGATCAGGAACGTGATCACCGGCCAGCCGACGAGCCAGCCGACCGAGTAGATCAGGCCGTCGAAGCCGTTCATCGAGACCATGCCCGCGATGCCGAGGAAGCTCGCGGCGCTCATGTAGTCACCGGCGAGCGCGAACCCGTTCTGGGCGGCGGAGACCGAGCCGCCGGCGGCGAAGAACTCGGCGGACGTGCGCGTGCGGCGCGCGGCCCACCACGTGATCACGAGCGTGATCGACACGAACGCGAGGAACGCGACGATCGCGGCGAGGTTCGGATCGCCGAGCGAGCTCGCGAGGACGGCGGCGGTCACTTGGCATCTCCGCGCAGCTTCTCGATCGCCGCGTCGTAGTGGCGGTTCGCCCACCGCACGTAGATCGAGGTCAGTACCGGCGCGAGGATGATCACGAGCGCGCCGAGCACGATGCCGACGCTGACGCGGTCGTCGGCGAGCAGCGTGCCCGCGGTGTCCTTCGCGAACGCGACGAGCAGGATGAAGCCGAAGTAGGCGGCCATCATCACGGCCGTGAGCACGGCGCCGATCCGCCAGCGCCGCGCGACGATCGCCGTGGGAGCTGCGGAGTCTCGTGGGGCCTCGGGCATGGCCCCGAGTATCAGGTGATCATCGGCTTGACGTCGACGAGCTGCGGCGGTTTCGACGGGCCGCGCACGAGCGCGTAGCGGAACACCTTCTTCTGGATGCGCAGCGCCGCGCCGCCGACCTCGCCGGACTTCGCCATCGCGATGAACGCGAGCTGCGCCTTCGGATCGGTCTTCACCTCGGGGTGCTTCTTGACGATGCGCTCGAGGATCTCCTGGCACGCCTTCTCGGGCGAGATGCCGGCGCGCATGCGCTCGACGATCGCGAACGACGCGGCGTTCTTGATCGCGAGCTCGCCGATGCCGGTCGCGGCCGCGCCGCCGATGTCATTGTCGCAGTAGCTGCCGGCGCCGATGATCGGCGAGTCGCCGAGCCGGCCCGACAGCTTGTTCGCGAGCCCGCTCGTCGACACGACGGTCGCGAGGTTGCCCGCGGCGTCGAGGCCGATCGCGCACACGGTGTCGTGGCGGTCGTCGCGCCAGAACGATTCCTTGTTCGCCTTGCGGCTCGCTTCCCACTCGGCCCGGACTTCCTTCGACAGCAGCTCCTGCTCCTTGAAGCCGAGCTTCTTCGCGAACGCGTTCGCACCGGCGCCGACGAGCAGCACGTGGTTCGTGCGCTCCATGACCTTGCGCGCGACCGAGATCGGATTCTTGATCCGCTCGAGCGCGCCGACCGCGCCCGCGCGATGCGTGCGGCCGTCCATGATCGAGGCATCGAGCTGGACGACGCCGTCCTCGTTCGGCAGCCCGTTGTAGCCCACCGAGTGGACCTTCGGATCGTCCTCGACGACGTTGACGCCCTTCTCGAGCGCGTCGAGCAGATCGCCGCCCTTCGCGAGCACGCTCTGCGCGGCCGCGCACAGATCCTTGCCATAGTCCCAGGTCGCGATCACGGCGGGCAGCTCGACCTTCGGGGCGCGGATCGCGCGGGCGCGCGCCGTGCGCGACATCAGCGCGACGGCAGCGGGGACGATCGCGACATCGCGCAGCAGCTCGCGGCGGCTTCGGCTCATGCCCTGTCGTATCACGTCGTCGGTGCAGGCGGCGTCGCGCCGAGCTGGCGCATCACCTCGTCCTGCGGGATGCCGGCGGCCTCCACGCGAACAGTTCGGGCAGCTCGTCTACCGGCTGCAGCCGGGAAGCGTAGTCGCGCACGCCGGCGGCGCCGTGCCGGTCGCGACCGCCTCGATCCACGCGACGACGTGCTCGATCTTCGACTCGAGGATCGTGTCGTGCGTCGCGGTCGCCTCGGTGCAGACGTCGGGCTCGACGCCCTCGCGGCGCAGCTTCGCGACATCGCACGCGGCCTCGCCGGCGGCCGGCATCACCTGGTCCGCGAGCCCCTGGACGATCAGCACGCGCGCGCCCGCCGGGTCGGCGGTCACGAAGTCGCCCGTCAACCACGCGTGGAACGCGCGGCCGGTCCCGGTGCACTCCGCGCCGCCGTCGATGCACGCGAGTACCTGGCGGCGGAATGCGTCGTCGACGAGGTCGCCGAGCCGTGGCTGCCGCGCCGCGAGCGCACCGCCGAGCTGCAGCGTGCACAGCGACTCGAGGCTCGCCGTGATCGAGTCGCGCTCGCCGGCCGGGAATGCCTCGTCGCCGGCCAGCCCGAGCCGGTTCTGCAGCACGCCGTAGTGACGCATCACGGTCACCGTCGGCGGCGCGAGGCCGGCGAGGCCGGTGAGTCGATCCGGGTTGCGCAGCACGTCCTCGTAGCCGAACGAGCGTGTCGAGATCGGCCACTCCGGCGCGATCGCAGCGACGCCGCGCAGCGCGTGGTGGCCGGTCAGCGTCTGCTCGAGCGCCTGCGCCGACAGCACGATGCCGCCGCCCTGGCTGTAGCCGACCGCACCGACCGCGTCGCCGACGACGCCGGCCGGCTCGAGCGCCTGGAGCGCGCGCACGCCGTCGAACAGCTCGGTCGCGGCCTCGTGGTTGTCGAGGTAGCTGTGCACGCCATCGGTGCCGAGCCCGGCGTAGTCCGGCGTGATCGTCACGTAGCCGCGCGCGGCGAACGGCAGCGCGAGGTTGCGCTCCGGGCGTGGTTGCTTCGACGGCGCACAGGCATCGGCGAGGCCCGACGTCGGCCGGCCGATCAGCACGATCGGTGCCGGCAGCGCGCGCGGCACGATCGGCAGATACGCGGTCGCGCTCGTCATCGTCGCCGTGCCGTCGCTGCGGATCGTGCCGTACGCGAGCTTGACGACGCGCGCGCCGGTGATCGCGACGACGCCCTCTGCGCCTGTGTCCGCGAGCTCGGCCTGGACGTCCGCGAGCTCGAGCCGGTCGCCGAGCGCGCACGCGAGGATCGCGCCGCGGTCGGCAGGCAGCTGCGCCGGCGTCACGTAGATCGCGTCGGCCGTCGCCGTGCACGCCGGATCCGCCGTCCACACGCCGGGTGGCGTGTCGGCGGTCGGCGCGGAGCCATCGTCGACGGGCACCGGGGGCACCGTGCTCGGCGCACTGCACGCACACACGACTCCGAGAAGCGCGCACTTGTAAGTCACGCGTTCAACTTTCAATGACGGCAGCTCGCGGCGTCGAGCACGAACCCGACGCCGCGAGTACTTGTTACAGCCGTGTCATGCCGGCGGTGCGATGCGAAACACCAGCTCGGGCACGCGTCGTCGCGCGACCTCCGCCGCCACTTCCTCGCGCAGCTCCGGCGCGACCTCGTGCAAGCGCGCGAGCGCCGCCTCGAAGTCGTAGTCGCTGCGAGTGGGTGGTGCGAACGTCACCTGGACGCGTGCCGCGCTCGGCGCGGGCGTCACCGACACGAGCACGAGCTCGTCGATCATCGGATCGTCGAGCTCGGCGAGCGCGTAGGTGAGTGCATCGTGGACCTGCCGACACAACTGCAGATCCTTGTGGCCGCGGCGGCCACTCGTCTGTCGTTGCATGTCGCTCCTGAACGGAAAGGTTTCAGCCAGAACCGTGAAGATCAGACCCGGACGAACCGCTGGAGCAGGACACGCATGACGCGCACGAAGATACGGTCGGGCACCGTCAAGTCAAGCGCGCGTTCGTAGCCGGCGAATATCGCAGCCGGATCCGGCGTTCGATCGACCATGCGGCGCCGTGACTTCGTGGTGCTCGCGATCGCGGCGCTCGCGATCGGCGCGTTCGTCGTCGTCTACCACGGGCCCGGTCGCGCGGTGCTGCGCGGTCACGTCGGCGACGTCGCCGCGACGATGCTCGTCTATGCGCTGCTCGGTCTCGCGTGGCGAGCGCGGATCGCGGTGCGCGCCACGGTCACGCTCGCGATCGCGGTCGCGATCGAGTGCGTGCAGACGCTCGTCCACCTGCGCTCGGCCGCCGCGAGCTTCGTCGTCGGTACGACGTTCGATCCGTGGGATCTCGTCGCATACGTCGCCGGAGTTGCACTCGCGATCGCGTGGGAGCGCTACGTGTCGTCACGCGCGGGCACGGCGAGGCTCCACGCGAGCCACACGAAGCCGTAGACCGCGGCGATGATCGCGAGCGCCCAGGTCGCGGCGTTCTCGCCGTACGCGTCCGCGACGAGCCCGGCGCCGATCGACGACACGCCGATCGCGAGCGTCGCGAGGCCGTAGTCGAGCGACATCACGCGGCCGCGCAGCGCGTCCGGCGTCGCGACCTGCAGGCCGTACGTCGACAGCGACCACTGCGCGCCGCCGCCGAGGTGCGCGAGCATGACGAGCACGACGGCGAGCCCGAACGTCGGCGCGAGCGGGAACGCGGCATAGAACACCGCGTAGCCGAGCGTCGAGATCGCGCACATCACCACGATCGGCCGGTAGCCCGGCGTCGCCCCGCTCGCGAACCGCGCGATCAGCGGCCCGACGAGCGCGCCGAGGCCGCGCGCCGCGAACAGCAGGCCGGTCGCGACGTTCGTGCCCGCGAACCGACCGTGCGCGTACGCGGGCAGCAGGCCGACGATCCCGTTCGCCCAGCTGACGCCGCCCTTCGCGAACAGCAGGCGCAGCACGCGGCGGTCGCGGCGCGCGTGATCGATCACGTCGCGCAGCCGGCCCTCGGCGCGCTGCTCGGCGGTCGCGCGCTGCAGCGGCGTGCGGATGCCGGCGACGAGCCACGCCGAGATCACGAACGACGCGGCATCGATCGCGAACGCGGTCTGGCGGCCGAACACGTCGGCGACGACGCCACCGATGCCCGCACCGACGAGCAGCATCGAGCCCCACACCATGCCCATCAGCGACTGCGCCGAGGCGAGCTCGCGCTCGTCGACGAGGTTCGGCGTCGCGGCGCTCGCGATCGGATCGTAGAACGACGCGCCGATCCCGAGCAGCACGATTGCTGCGACCGCGAGCGCGACGCTGCCCCACGCCGCCGCGAGGCACAGCGCGAGCGCGATCGGCACGCGCAGCACGTCGGCGAGCACGAGCACGCGGCGACGGTCGTAGCGATCCGCGACGACGCCCGCGACCGGCGACGCCAGGAACACCGGCAGCACGGTCGCGGCATAGATGTACGCGGCCGCGCCCGGTCGCCCGGTCAGCTCGGTGACGAGGTCGGCGACCGCGACGAACGAGAACCAGTCACCCGCGAGCGAGACGACACTCGCGAGGAACAGTCGCCGAAAGTCGCGGTTGCGACCGAGTAGCTCGCGCGTCGACAACACAGACGCGTCGCTCGTTCGCTAGCGGCAGACCTGGCCGGGTCCGTCGGCGATCGTCGTGCAGCTCGTGCCCTTCGGACACTTCTGCTTCGCGTCGCACTTGATCTCGCAGGTCTTGAACTGGGGACCGCGCGCGCCGGCGATGCCGTAGTACTTCACGCACGTCTGGCCCTTGCCGCAGGTGTCGCCCGGTCCGCAGTTGTCGCCGAGCTTCGGCGTCGCCGGCTTGCCCGCGCCCGCATCGGGCGGAGTCGCCGGTGGCGCATCGGGCGCGCCTGCATCGATCGCCGCATCGGGCGGCGGAGCCGGCGCCGGCGCGTCGGTCGTCGTCGGTGACGGCGTCGGCTCGGTCGGCGTCGGCGTCGGCGTCGGCGTCGGGTTTGGCGTCGGCGTCGACGACTTGCTCGAGCACGCGACGACCAGCAGCAAGGCGAGGATCGAATACCGCATGACTTACTTCCGGTTCTTGATCATCAGCAGCACGCGCGCGCGCACGTCATCGGGCTTCATGTCGGGATCGATCTCGAAGCCTTCGATCGAGTAGTAGCGCTTGACGCCGCGGCTCGCGCCCTCGACATCCATGCAGTAATCCATGCCGCCCTCGTCGCACTCGCGCGCGTTCGCGGTGACGGTCTCGCGATCGCCGCTCTGCGGATAGACGATGTGGAGCTGATTGCCACTCGTCTCGTGCATGAACATCTCGTAGTTGCCCTTCCACTGCGACGTCTCCTGGAAGATGCCGAGTGGCTCCTGGGTCAGCGCGACGAACAGGTTGAACGAGTCCTTGTCGTTCCGCGGGAAGTGATCGATCCAGATCCGGTTCAGCACCAGATTGTTCGATGCGGTCGCGTGGTGATCCGCGCGGTAGTGCCACACACCGTATGCAGCCGTCGAAGCGAGAACGAGCGCGAGTACCGTCTTCTTCATGTGCCCTCCGTCGGGCCGGATACTAGCGCGGCAACAAACAAAGCGCCCGCCGGGATCCCGCACGTACGCGTCCCCTCTGCAACGTTTCCGTTGCCGCGTACCGTGAACCCCGGCGGGCGATCGCAGCCAGCTCCCGCATGACGACGATTCGTCACGTCGGAGCTGACCACCATCGGGTGGCGAGCTCGCTCCACATACGGCTCAGACGTTCACGTCTCCCGCGTTGCCGAGGATCGGATTGCGCGGCCCGGGAAACGGATTGCGCGGCCCCGGGAACGGCAGCGGATCGCGCGGCCCCGGAAACGGATTGCGCGGACCGGGGAACGGCTGCGGAATGCACCCGCCGTCCTTGCCATTCACGCCACCGGTCACCGTCACGAGCGTCTCGAGGCTGATCGTCTTCATCGTCATTCTCCTGTTGGTGCGTTGTCGATTCGCAAACAGGACCAGAGCAGTCGACGTGCCAGCGTCGCTGCTCGACTCGATCGCGTCGGACTCGAGGATTCATCACGAGTTCGCGATCAGCGGCCATCGAGAGAGCGAATCCCTCGGTCGGCGATCGGCGTCCTCGAGTTTGCGTTGCCCGTCAGCTCGTGCGCAGGCCGAAACGATCAACGTCGCCCGGGCGGGGCGACGTCGATGGAAGATCAAGTCGAGGGTGGCGCCAGCCGCACCAACCCCACCAACCACGGGTTGCATTCGTTGCGAGTGCGAGAGTCATGGCAGTACCGCTTCGAGCACTCGCCATGCCACTCGATCAGCGTCGGCGGCGCGGCCACTTGCACCACGTGCGCGAGCGCTCGCTGTCGATCGCCGTCGACAACGCGTCGCCTCGTGGACTCACTGGCCGTTGCACGGCACGACACCGATCGCGTCGAGCTCGTTCCAGCCCGCGACGCGTACCGAGTCGACGTTGACGCGGACGTACGCGATCGGCTCGTTCGTGCACGCGACACGCGCGATCCGGCGTGCGCTGCCGGCCTTGTTCGCGAGGTAGCGTTCGGGCTGGATCGTGATGCGCTTGCCCGAGACCGTGACGAGCTCGACGTTCGAGGTCGCGCCCGGGTTGTAGGTCTCGTAGATCTCGACGGCGGAGATCCGGCGCGGCTCGTCGAACCCGACCTCGAGCCACTCCGGCTGATCGTCGGCACCGAGCGATGCCCATGCGTTCGCGTTGTCGCCGGTGCCCGGGAAGACGTCGGGCTCGCCGAGCACCTGGGTCGCGGCCCACGACGATGCCGTGTACTGACTCGAGAACCCGCGCACCGTGCTCGCCCACACGATCGACGGCATCGCGACCACCGGTGCCGGCGGCGGGCTGGCGGTCCATTCGGCATCGAGCTTCGCGATCGCCGCGACGTATTGATCGTGCGAGATCCGGCCGGCCTCGCGATCCGCGCACGCGAGCAACCGCCGCGTGACGAGGCCGCGGTCGCGCTCGGCCAGGCTCGCGACGTCGACGCCGGCGGGGACCTCGCACGACGGTGTCGCTGCGGGTGGTGGCGACGCGTGCTCGGAGCCGAGCGCGAGGCCGGCGCCGACGAGCAGCAGCGCCGCGCTCGCGAACAGCGCGCCGCCCGCGAGCCGCGTGCTCCGGGACGGAACATGAGGAGTGCGTAGGAGGTTCATGGCTTCTTCTTGCAACGCCCGGATGCGCGCGAAGTTCCATGCGATGCAGACGATTGTTTGCGGCAACTGTCCCGGACATGGCGATGCGAGTGGCCACGGCTATGTCGCTGAATTGTCACGACGCGGCGAGGCATCGATCGTGATGGTCCCGCGCCCGTGCGCTCGCTCCTCGTCTGGCTCTCGCTCGTTGGCTGTACGTCCGCCTCGGATCGTGTCGGCGACGTGCCCTCTCCCCCCGGCAAGTCCGACGACTCCGCGTTCCGCGTGACCGGCGCGAAGGCGTGGTACCTCGCCGGCAACGCGCTGACGCCCGGCGACCGCGAGGTCGAGCTGGCGATCACCGGTCCGGCCACGACCGGCGTCGTCGACGTCTGGCTCGACCGCCAGTACGCGGGGCGCGCCGACCGCACGAGCGACGGCTTCCACGCGACGGTCGCGCTCGACGAGGTCGCGATCGGCGAGCACCAGATCTTGCTCCAGGCCGACGAGGGAGAATTCGCGTTCGCCGAGCTGCGCTTCCACAAGAGCCACCCGCTGTACGTCGCGGTGTCGAATGACTGGGACGATCCGGACAACGACGATCCGATGCTCGAGCGCCAGGAGCGCCTGCACGCGCGCCACCCCGAGCTCGTGCTGACGCACTTCGTCGGTCCGTACACGTTCACCGATCCCGCGCTGTCCGACGCGCGCAAGCGCTACCTCGCCGAGTGGGTGAGCCGGCTCGCGCGCGACGAGGGCGACGAGATCGGACTCCACGTCCATCCGTGGTGTCACTTCGTGCGGTCCGCCGGCGTCACGTGCCGGACCTCGCCGTCGTTCGCGTACGCGACCGGCGACACGTCGGGCTACACGGTGATCCTGTCGAGCTACACCGAGGCCGAGCTCGAGCAGCTGTTCGCGCACGCGCGCGCGCTGTTCGTCGCGAATGGCCTGCCGGCACCGACGTCGTTCCGCGCCGGCGGCTGGACCGCCGAGCCGCACGTGCTGCAGGCACTCGCGAACGAGGGCCACGTCGCGGACTCGAGCGGCTGCAACTGGTCGCGGCTCGAGGAGTGGCAGGGTCACACCGGCGCCGTGCTCTACAACTGGAACCGCGAGCACTGGTCGTTCGTGACCGAGACGACGCAGCCGTACTACCCGGTCGCCGGTTCGCTCGATCCCGCGGCGACCGGCGCGCGGCTGCCGCTGCTCGAGGTGCCCGACAACGGGCTGCTCGTCGATTACGTCTCGGGCTCCGAGATGATCGACATGTTCGGGCGCAACTTCCCCGACGGCGCCGCGCTGACCGAGCCGCGCGTCTACGCGATCGGGTACCACCCGCCGAACTTCAGCGAGACGTACTTCTCGCGCATCGATCAGGCGCTGACCGAGATCGATCGTCACCTCGCGAGCGCGGGCGATGGCCCGGTGATCTACGCGCGGATGTCGGATCTGCCGCGCGTCTTCGGCCACTAGGATCGGCCTCGCAAGCT
This sequence comes from Kofleriaceae bacterium, assembly GCA_035715365.1. GTDB lineage: Bacteria > Myxococcota_A > Polyangia > Haliangiales > Haliangiaceae > JABFXX01. Next base: position 130,338 of record DASTLB010000022.1, read on the forward strand.
GCGGCCTAGCTCGGCGCGAGCGTGAAGTAGAACGTCGCGCCGTCGTCCGGCGTGCCCTCGGCCCACACGTGACCTTCGTGGCGGTGGATGATCCGCGCGACGGTCGCGAGCCCGATCCCGGTGCCCGGAAACTCGTCGTCGCTGTGCACGCGCTGGAACAGGCCGAACAGCTTGTCCGCGTACCGCATGTCGAAGCCGGCGCCGTTATCGCGGACGTAGAACACGGTGTCCTCGCCGCGCCGGATCGCGCCGACCTCGATCCGCGCGTGCGCGCGCTTCGACGTGAACTTCCATGCGTTGCCGATCAGGTTGTCGAGTGCGATCGCGAGCAGCCGGCGGTCGCCGTCGGCGGTGAGGTCCGGCGCGATCACGAGATCGACGGCGCGGTGCGGCTCGGTGCGCTGGCAACACGTCGCCGCCGCCTGTGCGAGCGCGCCGAGATCGACGCGATCGCGCCGCAGCTCCTGCCTCGACACGCGCGTCAGACCGAGCAGATCGTCGACGAGCGATGCCATCCGCAGCGCCGCGTCCGACAGCCGGCGCAGGTGCGCACGGCCGCGGTCGTCGAGCTGGTCCATGCAGTCCTCGCGTAGCGCCTCGGAGAACCCGACGATGGTGCGCAGCGGCGCGCGCAGATCGTGAGCGACCGAGCTCGCGACGCCCTCGAGCTCGCGGTTCGCGAGCTTCGCGGCGCGCAGCCGTGCCTCGCTGCGCTTGTCGTGCGCGCGCGCGATCAGGCGATCGCGGTCGAGCGCGAGCGCGACGTGATCCGCGATCGTCTCGATGACCGCGCGCTCGAGCTCGTCGAGCGGTGCGTCGCGCAGCACGGCGACGACGCCGATCACCTCGCCGCGCGCGCGCGACGGAGCGGCGAACGCGACGGCCGGAGGCAGTCCCGTGCGATCGCTCGCACCGGCGATCGGCCACGTGCCGTCGTCGGCGCGCACGATCACGGCGCAGCGATCGGGAATCGCGTCCGCGACGAGCCGCGCGATCGCGTCGAGCGGCGCCGGGCCCCCGGCGAGCTCGCGCGCGACCGCCGACACGAGGCGCAGTCCGGCCCGCGGATCCACCATCGATCGTCGAGCATAACGCGCGGCCGCCGGGATGTGCTCGCGGTCGCGCGTCGCGGCGGCGAGCGAACGAACCTCTTGCCGTCGACGCGATCGCAGGCGCAACATCGGCGCGATGAGGCGCTTTGCCCTGGGGCTCGTCGTGATCGCCGCGTGCGGCTCGTCGCCGGCGACCGGTGACGACGCCTCGACCGACGCGCCGATCGTGCCACCGGACACCACCGCATGCGGCGTCCGGGGCGGCGCGCGCGGGACGTCGCTCCGCGAGGTCACGATCGACGGCCTGCGCCGGACCTATCGCGTCTACCTGCCGGCGAGCGTCGATCCCGCGACGCCGCTGCCGCTCGTGATCGTGCATCACGGCTTCACGATGTCCGGCGAGCAGATGGACGAGATCACGCAGTACGCCGCGCTCGCCGACACCGAGCACATCGCGCTCGCATTCCCCGACGGCCAGGGCGGACCGAACACGACGCAGCCACCGTGGAACGTCGGCACCGGCCTGTGCCCGAGCTTCTTCGGCGCGCCACCGGTCGCGACCGGCGACGACTTCGCGCTGCTCGATCACATCAAGGCGGACATCTCCGAGGATCAGTGCCTCGACCGCGATCACATCTTCGTCACCGGGTTCTCGATGGGCGGCTACTTCTCGCATCACGTCGGGTGCATGCGCTCGGACATCCGCGCGGTCGCGCCGCACTCCGGCGGCACGCACGACCTCGGCGGGTGCGTGACCGACAAGAAGCCGATCATCATCTTTCACGGCCTCGCGGACGCGGTGATTCCCGCCGGTTGCGACGATCCGGCCGCACCGCCGGTCCAGAACGTCACCCCATCGGCGACCGCCTGGGCCGCGAAGAACGGCTGCTCGGCGACGACGACGACGCGCTCGGTCCAGGGCGGTACCTGCGTCCACTACGAGGGCTGCCCCGACGGCGGTCAGGTCGAGCTGTGCACGTTCACCGGCATGGGCCACTGCTGGGCGGGTGGCGCAGCTTCTGCGGGCATCTACTCGTGCCCGACGGCAGCGAGCGCGACGACGCTCGAGTGGGAGTTCTTCCGGCAGTACGCGTGGTAGCCCCGAAACGACAGGTTGCGCCGGAGGCGGCGAGCGACTAGGGTGCGCGGCTCTTCCGTCGATGTCGTTTTCTTCTGCTCATCCTAGCTTGCAGAGCGCACTTGCCCGGCGCTCGTACTCCGAACCGACGCCGGTCCAGGCAGCCGTGCTCGGCGCCGAGGAGCGCGATCTCCTCGTCTCCGCACAGACCGGCTCCGGCAAGACGGTCGCGTTCGGCCTCGCGGTCGCGCGCACGCTGCTCGGCGAGTCGCCGCGATTCACGCCGGGCGGTGCACCGCTCGCGCTCGTGATCACGCCGACGCGCGAGCTCGCGCTCCAGGTCCATCGCGAGCTCGCGTGGCTGTTCGCCGATACCGGCGCGCGGATCACGACGTGCGTCGGCGGCATGGATCCGCGCCGCGAGAGCCACGCGCTCGCGCAGGGCGTGCACGTCGTCGTCGGGACGCCGGGCCGGCTGTGCGATCACCTCGAGCGCGGCTCGCTCGCGCTGACGAGGCTCGGTGTCGTCGTGCTCGACGAGGCCGACGAGATGCTCGACATGGGCTTTCGCGAGGACCTCGAGCGCATCCTCGAGGCCGCGCCGACGACGCGCCGCACGCTGATGTTCTCGGCGACGATCCCGAAGGACATCGCGACGCTCGCGAAGCGCTACCAGCGCGACGCGATGCGGATCGCGGCGACGAGCGAGGGTGACCGCCATCGCGACATCGAGTACCAGGCGATCCCGATCGTGCCGCGCGAGCGCGACCTCGCGGTCGTCAACCTGCTGCGCTATCACGAGGCGGCCGGCGCGCTCGTGTTCTGCGCGACGCGCGACGGCGTCACGCACCTCGCCGCGAACCTCAACGAGCGCGGGTTCGCGGTCGCCGCGCTGTCCGGCGAGCTCAGCCAGCGCGAGCGCAACACGGCGCTGCAGGCGCTGCGCGATGGCCGGGCGCGCGTGTGTGTCGCCACCGACGTCGCCGCGCGCGGGCTCGACCTGCCGGACCTCGGCCTCGTGATCCACGCGGACCTGCCACAGAACAAGCAGGTGCTCGTGCATCGCAGCGGCCGCACCGGGCGCGCGGGCCATCGCGGCACCGCGATCTTGCTCGTCCCCGATCCGGCGCGCCGCTACGTCGAGCGCATGCTGCACGCCGCGCACGTCGAGGCGAAGTGGCTGCCTCCGCCGACTGCCGACGAGATCCTCGCGCGCGATCAGTCCGCGCTCGGCCGCGAGATCGGCTCGCTGATCGAGGACGTCGGCGACGACGACCGCCAGCTCGCGCGCACGCTGCTCGCCGAGCACGCGGCCGAAGACCTCGTCGCGACGCTCGTCCGCGCGCGCCGCCAGGCCCGGCCGGCTCCCGAGCTGCTCACGCCGCCACCGTCGATGCGGCCGCGGCCTGCCCCGGCACCGCGCGCGCCTGCACCACCGCGTCGCCCGGCGGCACCACCACCGGCTCGTGCTGCACACGCGCCCGCGCCCGCGCCTGCAACGCCCGCGACGCCTGCGGTGGCCGACGAGCGACCGCTCAATGCGCGCGAGCGCCGGATGCAACGCCGCGCGCTCGAACGTGGCGAGCCGCCTCCGCCGCGCGTCGAGCGGCCGAGCGAGCGCATCGCCGAGACCGGGCCCGTGTGGTTCACGATCAACGTCGGCCGCTCGAAGAACGCGGATCCGAAATGGATCGTGCCGCTGCTCTGCCGGCGCGGTGGGATCAGCAAGCGCGACATCGGCAAGATCCAGATCCTCGCCCGCGAGACCCGCGTCGAGATCGCGCCCGGCGTGAGCGATCGGTTCGCCGAGGCCGTGCGTCACCCGGATCCGAAGGATCGCAACATCCACATCGAGCCGCTCGCGTAGCGCTGGATCAGATCCGCCGGCCGAGCGAGCGGAACGCGTGCAGCAGCGCGCCCGAGAACACGTACGCGTGATGCGCGAAGCGCTCGCGGATCGCGGTCTTGCCTGCGGCCCCGAGCTTCGGCGCGTCGAGCTCCATCCACAGCACGCGATCGAGCGGCGTCTGCGCGAGCGTGCGCGCACCGTCGTCGGTGAGGTCGGGTGCGGAGAACACGAGCGTGTGCAGCTTCGGCAGCTTGCCGGCCTTGCCAAGCCACGAGGCCGCCGCGTCGTCGAACGCGTTCGCGACGAGCATTCGCAGCTCGGGCAGCTCCGCGTGCAGCAGCGGCGCGAGATCGTCCGAGGTCGCGACCGCGACGTCGAGGTACTCGAGCCGGCGCGCGAGCGGTGACGTCGCGAGCGCCTGCACGCCTCGTCGCGTCAGCCGCGTACCGCCGAGCTCGAGGCGCACGAGCGCATCGAGCCGATCGGCGGCGAGCAGCTCGAGCACGCCGTCGTCGTCGATCTGGTTACCGGTGAGATCGAGCCGGCGCAGCCGTGCACCGAGATCGCTCGCCCCGAGGGCCGCGAGCGCGCGCTCGCCGCACCGCGTGCGCTGCAGCTGCAGCGTGTGCAGCGCCGGCAGACCCGAGGTCTGCGCGAGCGCCGTGATCGCCTCGTTGCCGAGCGGATTGCTCGACAGATCGAGCACGTGCAGCCGCTCGAGCGGCGCCGACCCGAGCGCACGCAGCGCGTGAAAGTCGAGCTCGTTCTCGATCGCGACGAGCTGCCGCAGCTCGGGGAGCGCGAACCGGCGCACTGCCTCGGCGAACCCGGTGCCGGTCAGGTGGCAGCGCGAGAGGTCGAGCCGCCGGAGCGCGGTCAGCGACTTCGCGCCGAGCACGCTCGCAGCGCCGACATCGCCGATGCCCGCGCCGTCGAGATCGAGCACCTCGAGCTGGCGCGCGTGATCGACGAGCGTCCGCGCGCCCGCGTCGCCGATCCGGTTGCTGTTGAGCCGCAGATGGCGCAACCGGCCGAGCAGCGGCCCGTTCGCGAGCGTCGCCAGCTTCGCGGCATCGAGGCCGGTGTGCTCGAGCTCGAGCGCGGTCAGCCGCGTCAGCGCGCCGCGCGCGAGCTCGGTGATCGCCTCCGGCGTCAGCGCGATCTGCGGCAGCTCGAGCCGCTCGAGCGAGGCGAGGTGCGGCGCGCGCAGCAGCTCGACCGCGCCCTCGCGAACGCCGAACAGGTTGAGCTCGACGAGCCCGTCGAGTCCACGCGCGCGGACCACCGCGTTCGCGCTCTCGCTGCCGCCGGGCAGCTTGAGCGCGCGCAGCTTGCCCCGGTGCGGCCAGCGCGCGAATGCCTTCGCGGCCGCGCGCCCCGAGTCACCGAGGCCGAACATGCCGAACCGCTCGACGTCGACGAGCAACTCGGCAACCGCATCGAGCGGATCGCGGTCGCGGGTCGTCAAGTGAACCTCGCGCACCGGCGTCAGCGACCGGATCAGCGGCAGCTTCTTCGCCAGCTCGACATCGAGGCTCACCATCTCGACGAAGCCGCGGCGGAATGCGAGCTGCTGCACGTGATCGCCGAGCCCGAGCGCGCGCAGCTCGCGCGTCCACGCGGTCTCGTGCACCGCGATCAGATCGTCGATCCGCGTCGCCAGCGCGAGGCGATCCGGATCATCGGGATCGAGCCGCTCGTACGAGCACTCGAGCTGGATCAGCTCGCCGCGCGGATCGCCGCGCTCGATCAGGTGGTCCGCGTAGACGAGGCGCGCGGCCTCGGACGCCGGATCCGCGAGGATCTCGGCGATCAGGCGCGTCGATTCGTCCACACGCTCACTGCTGTAGCTTGCGGACGGCCTGCATCATGTCGTCCGCGCTGACTCCCGCCTCGGACACGCAGCGCATCATCCGCGCACCGTCCGCCTTCGCCTTGGCCTCGTCGCCGCGCGCCTCCTGGTTGTCCTGCGCGAGCTTGACGAGATCGTCGAGCGTCTGCTTCGCGCACGCGGTGTCCTTCTTCTCGGCGCACGCGCACGCGCGATCCGCGAGTTTCTCGATGTCCTTCGTCACGTCCTTCGCGCAGCCGGCGGCGAGCCCCGCCACGAGCAGCGCACCGGCGATCCAGGGTCGAAAGTGCATCCGTGCCTCGTACCACGCGCGGCCCGTGCCGGACACCCCAGACTGACCGCGTCCCGGACACCGTCCCGGACACGTTCGCGCCCCCGACACCGGTGTCCGGAATCGCGCTCGCCGGACGCCGCGAACGACGGCAGTTGCCGGCGGACATTCGACTGTCCGGCGGTGTCCGGTCGGCCGCGCACGATCTCGCCGACTTCGCCGGACGCGGCGCTGGCACCGGACGTGCTGCCGGACACCTGCGGACGACTGTCCCGGCCACGTCACTAGCCACTCGACCAAGGATCTTTCATGCGTGCTCTGTCTCTGGCCCTCGCGCTTCCACTCGCGGTCGCTTGCACGAGCCCGGACGCGGCGATCGACGACGAGGACTGGCACCCCGGCGGCAAGGCCGACGAGACGTCGGTCCCGCTGCGCTACAAGAGCTACGACGTCCTGTTCACGAACCCGCTGTGCCGCGAGTACACGTACACCGATCCAATGCCGACCGCGGACGGCTCGACGATGCTGACCGCGAAGCCGAAGAACGTGTACTGCTCGCATACCGATATCCCGGCGTCGGCCGCGCGTCCGGAGAGCCCGCAGAATCGCTTGCTGCAGTGGCTGTCGCCGCTCGGGGCGGGCGACGAGGTGTTCCTCGCGTACCTGTCGTTCTCGAATCGCGCGATCGCGGATGCGCTGTGCGGCGCGGCGCAGCGAGGCGCGAAGATCACGTTCGTGCTCGATTCGCGCTCGGCGGCCGCGGATCAGATCGAGGCCTGTGGCGCGACGATCCTGCTGCGCGGCCATGCGGGCAGCATCGGCTACGCGCACAACAAGGTCATCCTGATCAACCCGCACGGCGCCGGGCCATCGGACAGCGACGGCGAGTACATGAAGATGACGCTGTCGAGCGGCAACATGTCGTCGGGCGTCGTCACGCACCACGAGAACTGGCACTTCATCGAGGCCGCGCGCGACAGCTACTTCGCGCAGGCGCACCTGTGCCTGATGGACGCGCAGATCAGCGAGGACGCCTCGTCCGGCCGCACGCAGTACCGCACCGCGATCAACACGTGCCGCGCGAAGATCACCGCGCCCGAGGAGACCGACATCAAGGCGTTCTTCATCCCGAACCGCGACGACAGCAAGCGCGCGACGCGCTACCTGCTCGGCGCGATCGAGGACGCCGCGAAGATCGATCTCGGCGCGCACCGCTTCGGTCATCCCGGCCTCGTGTCGGCGCTCGAGGCGAAGCTCGCCGCCGGCTCGCTCGACCTGCGCATGGTCGCCGACGACGATCTGTACTGGCTGAACCCGGTGACCGGCACCGGCACGAAGGTCGGCGACAACGAGTCGTTCGAGGCCGACAACGTGCAGGCGCTCGAGGACGCCGGTGGTGACGCGTTCGAGATCCGCTACTTCGAGACCAACCACAGCGAGCACCTGCTGCACCACAACAAGTACCTGCTGTATCGCGACAGCAACGGTGCGCCGTTCGGCCTGCTCGCGGGCGCGGCGAACCTGACGAACACCGGCTTCAACGACAACTTCGAGAACATCTACTTCTTCAAGATCCCGCACGTGCTCGAGGCGTTCTCGACGCAGTACGCTAGGATCTGGGATGGCGAGAAGGCGTCGCCGGACGAGCAGGATCCGCCGCTCGCGACGCCGCGCGAGCTGATGCCGGCGCGCGACGTCGCCGGATTGTGAAAGCCTCGGGGCGTGCTACTCACGAGGCCATGCGCGCGCTGATCCTCGCGATCCTGCTCGCCGGTTGTGCGAAGAACGCCGCGACCGAGCTCGATGCGTTCGCGGATCGCGCGTGCGCGTGCTCGGCGAAGCACGACACCGCGTGCGCGAAGACCGTGCTCGCCGAGCTCGGCGCGTTCTTCCAGTCGACGAAGCACGCGAAGGGCGAGGAGGCGAAGGCAGCGCAGGCCGCGCGCCGCGCCGGCGACTGTCTGCTCGCCGCCGGCGTGACGTCGAGCGAGCTGGCGGCGGCGCTCGTCAAGCCCGAGCCAGAACCGGCGCCGGGTTCCGCGGAATCCGGCTCGGCGGGCAGCGGCTCGGCCGGCAGCGCTCCCGCGCCCTGATCCGCGTAGAAGCCGCGAGCCCGCATACCAAAGCCACGCCGGTGCGCGCGGTGGCGCGAGATGTCGATTGCGCCCGCGCCGCAGCGCACGGTAAGGACGCGCCATGTCTACAGAGCTGGTCCGCGAGGTTGCCGGGGTGTCGCTCTCGACGCAGAGCCACTACACCATCAAACGCAAATTCTGGTCGGTGTTCGAGCGCGTGTTCCGCGTGTTCACCGGAGACGGCCAGATGATCATGTACATCAAGCACCCGCTGCTGAAGCTGCGCGAGGAGTTCATGGTGTACCAGGACGAGGCGCAGACCCGTCCGCTGCTGCTCGTGAAGTCGCGCCAGGCGATCGCGATCAACTTCTCGTACGACATCACCGACACCCAGACCGGTCAGGTGCTCGGCACGGTCCAGAAGAAGGGCCTCAAGTCGATCCTGCGCGACAAGTTCATCCTGCTCGACGCGCACGGCAACGAGATCGGCTACGCCGAGGAGCAGGGCGCGTCGGTGCTGCGCCGGTTCTTCCCGTGGCTGACGTCGAAGCACGCGATCTTCGCGAACGGTGCGCAGGTCGCGTTCATCAAGCAGCGCTTCCGGTTCTTCACGAAGGAGTTCGAGGTCGACCTGATGCCGTCGCAGCTCGAGCCGCGGTTCGTGCTCGCGGTCGCGCTGCTCGCGCTGATCGCCGAAGCGCGTCGCGAGCAGGGCTAACCTGCTACACCTCTCGCGTGCTGCTGCGCGAGACGTTCCCCGCCGGTCCCTTCCAGTGCAATTGCACCGTGCTCGCGTGCGGTGACACCAAGGACGCGATCGTCATCGATCCCGGCGGCGAGACCGAGCGCATCCAGGAGATCGTCGCGCAGTACGATCTCACCGTGCGCGCGATCGTCCACACGCACGCGCACCTCGATCACATCTACTGCACGCGCGACGTGAAGGAAGCGCACGGCGGCACGATCTGCCTGCATCAGGGCGACGCGTTTCTGTACGACGGCATCGCGATGCAGGCCGCGATGTTCGGCTGGAAGGTGCGGCCGACCGCGGCAGTCGATCGGTGGATCGTCGACGGCGACACGATCGCGCTCGGCAAGCGCGAGCTCGCGGTGATCCACACGCCCGGGCACACGCCGGGCTCGGTGTGCTTCGAGCTCGCGGACCGCGATGGCGGCACGCTGCTGTTCTCGGGCGACACGCTGTTCAACCGCTCGATCGGCCGCACCGATCTGCCCGGTGGCGACAGCCGGCTGATCGCGAAGTCGATCCAGGAGCGGCTGTACACGCGTGACCTCGACGCGCTCGTGATCCCGGGCCACGGGCCGACGACGAAGCTCGGCGACGAGGCGAAGGCGAACCCGTTCGTCCGCATGTGACGCGCTGTCGGAGTCCGCGACGTCGCGATTCGCTAAATCCCACGCGCGGCCGCGCGCGCGATGGCGCAAGCCCGCGACGTTGCACGCGCCGCGGTGTGGTCTTCTGGTTGCAGTGACCGCCGTCTCGCGATGCAGAGCAAATTACGACACGCGCTCGCGTGTGCGTGGCTCGTCGGCGTGTCGTGCGGCGACACGATCGCGGGCCAGCAGCCCGTCGGCGGTAGCGTCGATACCGAGGCCGAGATCCAGCGGTTCCTGCGCCGCGCGTATCTCGATCTGACCGGCAGCGCGCCGACCGACGACGAGCTCGCCGCCGCGACGACGCGCCTCGAGGAGCAGTCGAACACGCCGACCGCACGCGGTGCGCTCGTCGACGAGCTGATCGGCCGGCCCGCGCTCGCCACGGTGTGGGTCGAGGAGCTCGAGAACTCGATCTTCGGCGGCAACACGCTCGATTCGCAGTACGCGCTGGTCTGCGGGATCATCCGCGGCGACGCGTCGTGCCAGTCGTGCACCGCGACCGACTCGTGCGCGTGCGACTGCCCGCCGATGGCCGGGTACGCGAGCGAGCGCGAGGCCCTGCGGACGTCCGCGACCGACTTCGCCGCCGGCACGACGAGCGCCGCGATCGAGCGCCGCTACGCGATGGCGACCGGCTACTACGCGCTCGCCGGCTCCGCCGAGGGTCGCGTCAGCACGCTGTTCGATGACTTCCTGTCCCGTCCTGCCGAGGCCGACGAGCTCGAGAACGGGCGATCGATGATCTTCGGCGCGATCATCCCGGGCTCGCCGGCGGGGCTGCTGTTCCACCGTCACGGCGCGTCGTACGCGGATCTCGTCGACATTGTGTTCGACAGCGAGATCTATCGCGAGGCCGCGGTGCGGCGCGTGTTCGAGCGCTACCTCGCGCGCGCACCGTCGGCGGTCGAGCTCGAGCACTTCGTGTCCACCCTCGATGCGAACGATCCGGACGTGCGGAGCGTGATCCGCGCGGTCGTGTCGTCGCGGGAGTACTTCGAGCAATGAACCGGATGATCGCGATCGCGGTGTGCCTCGCGCTGACCGGCGCGGCGTGCACCGACACCTACGACTACGATCCCGCGACCGCCGGCGATCCCGAGGGCAGCGCGCGGCCGCTGCGCGGCAAGACCGCGAGCCAGTTCGTGCGCGGGATCTATGCCGACCTCGTCGGCCGAGCGCCGGAGGCGTACGAATTCGTGATCCGGTTCGCCGGTGCCGAGCTGCGGATCCCGCTCGACGAGGAGCGCATGCTCGTCGACACGCTCGACGGGATCGGCGACTCGCTGCCGATGCGCAACCTCGTCGCGAACGGCCTCCTGCACTCGACCGAGGTCACCGTCCCCGAGAAGTCGGCGGTCGAGCCGCAGGCGTTCATCCGCGACCAGTTCACGACGCTGCTCGGCCGCGAGCCGAACCCGTACGAGCTCGCCGCGTTCGTCACCGAGTGGCAGGCCGATCCTGCCGTCGGCCCTCGCACCGTCATCCGCGCGATCGTCGGGTCGCGCGAGTACCAGAGCCAGTAGGAGGTCCCGTGATTTCCAGGCGCAACTTCCTGAGGGGCGGGCTCGCCGGCATCGGCGCGGCGGCCGCGGCGTCAGCGCTATCGCCGCTCGTCAAGATCAAGCGCGCGCACGCCGCCGGTAACGGCAAGCGTGTCGTGCTCGTCGGCATCGGCGGCGGATTGCGGCTCCGCGAGTCGCTCGGCATGGCCGAGGGCGCGACGATGCCGAACCTGTTCGGCACGGTGCCGCTGATCGCCGGCTTCGGGACGTCGGCCGGCGCACCGCGGATCGCGCCCGAGTACGCGCAGACCGCGCGTCCGCTCGTGCTGCCGCCGGTGCGCTCGACGCCGCTGCACACGCAGGGCTCGCTGATCACGAACCTGCGCTACGCCGACGGCCCGCCCGGTCACCTGCAAGGCCATGGCTGCCTGCTGTCGGGCTTCTACAACAAGCTCGAGAATCGCGCCGACGCGCACCTGCCGGTGCCGACGATCTTCGAGCTCCACCGCCGCGAGGCGAACGCGCCGGCGTCCGATGCCTGGTACCTGTCGGTCGTCGGCGGCTTCTATCGCGCGCTGATCACGAGTGACAGCCCGGACTACGGCGCGCGCTACGCCGGCGTGTACCTGCAGCCGCCCGGCGTCATGCAGCCGCTCGTCCCGATCATCACGAGCGGCAAGCGCACGCTCGAGCTGTCGGCGCAGAGTCCGGATCTGCCGACGATCCCGTCGAACCCCGCCGAGGATGCGGCGGCCGCGCGGCTCACCGGCGTGCTCGACGGCAACACCGCGCCGTACGCGGCCGAGGATCCGAACGTCCACCTCGCGTCCGACGACAACGCGCGGATCCAGGCGCACCTCGCCGAGATCTACTCCGATCCGACATACGGCCGGTTCTTCCCGGACAGCTTCGGCATCGGCCTGCGCGCGAACGACGGCGGGGTCGACTCGACGAACGACGCGCTCACGATCTTCCACGCCGAGCGCGTGCTCGAGAAGTTCCGGCCGGCGGTCATGGCGATCACGCTGCTCGACGTCGACGTCTGCCACTCCGACTTCAACGGCTACCTGCGCAACCAGCAGATCGCCGACGCGTGCGTCGCGCACCTGTGGGACTTCATCCAGTCGATCCCCGAGCTGCGCGACACCACGACGATGATCGTGCTGCCCGAGCACGGCCGGCACCTGTTCTTCAACGGCAACAACCCGGACAGCCTGCAGCGCTCCGGGATCGATCACGGCCAGGGCGATGACGGCGATCGTGACATCTGGATGCTCGCGCTCGGCCCCGACATCAAGCCGAACCAGGTGATCGCACCGACGAACATCTCGCAACCGGGCCGCACGTCGGGCCGCTACGAGACGATCGATGCGGTGATGACCGCGATGCACGCGCTCGGTCACGACACGCGGCTCGCGAGCGAGCTGTCCGCATTCGGCGCGCGGCCCGGGCTCGTGATCGACGAGGTGCAGCGATGAGGCGGCCCGCGCTCGTGATCGTGCTCGCATGCCTCGTCGCCGCGTGCGGCAACGACAGCACGCCGTCCGCCGACGATGCCGGCGCGGATCGCGATCCGCTCGACCTCTCGCCGACCGCGGTGCCGGGCAGCCTCGACGACCTGCACGCGCGCGTGATCGCACCACGCTGCTCCGGGCAGCCGGGGCTGTGTCACAATGGCCAGTTCGAGCCGAACCTGTCGACGCCCGCGCTCGCGTACGCGTACCTCGTCAACCGACCCGGGATCGAGAAGTCCGACGAGCTGCGCGTCAAGCCCGGCGACTCGGCGCACAGCCTGATCGTCGACAAGCTGCGGTTTCGCAACGGCGTCGCGACGCAGATGCCGCTCGGCGCCGAGCCGCTCGCCGAGGACGACATCCGCGCGATCGAGGCGTGGATCGACGCAGGGGCACTGCGCGCGCCGGGCGCCGACCCCGCACCGGTGCTCGACAATCCGCCGAAGCGTCCCGAGATCGGCGTGTTCGACGCGGCCGGCAAGCGGCTCGACGGTACCGGGCCGATCCAGGTCGCGGCCGGTACGACGCTGATCCTGCGCCACAGCGTGCAGGACTTCGAGACGCCGGACGCCGAGATCCCGTTCGCGGCGGTGATCCTCGGGCTTGCCGACGGCAAGAACGTGATCGTGAACGCACCGTCGCCCGACTCGCCGCAGCTCGGTGTCACGACGTTCGATGCATCCGGCCCGCTCGGCAAGGGCGATCGGCTGAACTACCGGTTCAGCTGGACGATCCCCGCGACGCTGCCGGTGTTCGATCCCGCGACGAAGGCGCGCACGACCCGTCCCGCGTCCGGACAGACCGTGTCGGTGCTCGCGATCTACATCGACGGCGCGACGCCCGGCATCGTCGCGCTCGATTTCTCGACGACGCCGATCCAGATCCAGTGAGGTGCTCCATGCGCTATCTGCTCGCGAGTCTCGCGCTGGTCGTCGCGTGTAGCGACGGCGATCCGGCGCCGAGTGCAGAGATCACCGCCGCGGCGCCCGACGCGCTCGCGCCGGCCGACGACGCGCGCGACGATCTGACGATCACGGTGCGCTACACCGACGCCGACGGCGATCTCGGCACCGGCACCGCCGAGGTCCACGACTGTCGCGGTGACGCGCTCGTCACGCCGCTGCCGATCCCTGCGATCGCACCGGACGCGCTCGGCGACGCGCACATCTCCGGCACGCTCGAGCTCCACGTCAACGACGTCGGCGCCGCCGCGATCGACGCGTTGCCGGCGACCTGCGCCGAGCTCGGGGTCGCGGAGCTCGCGGCCGATCAGGCCGTGTTCTGCGTCGTGCTCGTCGATGCCGCAGGCCATCGCGGCGCCGGTGATTGCACGGCGCCGATCGCGCTCGAGCTCTAGCGCACGAGTCGCAGTGGCTCGCCGAGCCGTGGAATCCACAGCCGGTCGCGCGCGTACGGCCGCTCCTGCCACCACGCCTCGAGCCGCGCGACCGGCTCGCCGACCGCCTCGTCGGTGAGCCGGAACGTGCCCCAGTGCATCGCGAGCAGGTGCTTCGCGCCGAGCGCCTCGAACGCCTGGCCCGCCTCCTCGGGGCCGATGTGCTGCGGCTCCATGAACCAGCGCGGCGCGTAACCGCCGATCGGCAGCATCGCCCAGTCGATCGCCGGGACGCGCGCGCGGATCTCGCCGAAGTGGTCCGCCCACGCGGTGTCGCCCGCGTGATAGACGACGCCGTCGCGGCTCGCGATCACGAAGCCGCCCCACAGCGTGTCGTTGCGATTCCACGGCATCCGCATCGACCAGTGGCGCGCGGGCACGAGCGTGATCGCGACGCCGGCCTCGTCGTGGGTCTGCCACCAGTCGAGCTCGACGACGCGCTCGTGGCCGAGCTTGCGCAGGCGCTCGCCGTTGCCGAGCCCCGTGAGGTAGAGCGCGGTGTGCGGCAGCTTCGCGAGCGTCGGCAGATCCATGTGGTCGCGGTGATCGTGCGTGACGAGCACGATGTCGATCGATGGCATCGCGTCGAGCTCGACACCCGGCTCGACGAGCCGCCGCGCGACGCCGGACAGCGAGCGCGACCACACCGGATCGGTGACGATCAGCTGGCCGCCGAGCCGGACCGCCCACGTCGCGTGGCCGATCCACACCGCGCACGGATCCGGCTGCGCGAGCGCCTCGGCGCCGCCGGGTACGAGCTCGGGACGCACGCGATCGAGCGCGTCATGATCGGGATGCAGCGGATCGCCTTTGCCGAACCGCCAGCGCAGCAGATCCTTCGGGCCTCGCGACGGCTTCGTCGCGCGATCTTCGAACCGGCCCATCGTCAGTGATCCGGCAGTCCGGCGTGCGCGAGCCGCACCGCGTACAGCCCGCTGCGCGCCGTGATGTAGAGCGTCTGGTGATCGGCGTCGCCGAACGCGCAGTTCGCCGGTTGCTCGGGCACCGCGATCACGCCCCACCGCGTGCCGTCGGGCGCGAACACCTCGACGCCGGTCGACGTCGCGACGAACACGTTACCCGCAACGTCGATCGCGAGCCCGTCGGGATTGCCCGACGTCTCCGCGTGCAGCGCGCGTGGGCCGAGCGCGCCGGTGTTCGGATCGATCGGGAACTGGTAGACGTTGCCGTCGGCGGTATCGGAGACGTAGAGCCGCGCGCCGTCGGGCGAGATCCCGATCCCGTTCGGCCGCGACGCGAGCGCGCCGCGAAACTCGGCGATCACCGCGCCGTCACCGTCGACGCGGAACACGCCCATGAAGTCGAGCTCGCGATCGGCATCGGCGATCCCGAACGGCGGGTCGGTGAAGTAGATCCCGAGCGGCGCTGCGATCACGTCGTTCGGCGAGTTGAGCCGCTTGCCCTCGAAGCCGGAGGCGACCGTCGTGATCGTCGAGCCGGTCGTGCGCGTCACGCTGCGCGAGCCGTGCTCGGCCGCGAGGAACGTGTCGGGACCGCCGGCCGCGAGCCCGTTCGCGTGGTTGCTCGGCGTGCGGAACACGACCGGTGCGCTGCCCGGCACGTAGCGATAGATCGTGTCCGCCGGGATATCGCTGAACAGCAGGTCGCCGGCGTCGTCCCGCCACTGCGGCCCCTCGGTGAACTGGAAGCCGCCCTGGATCTGCTCGACCGCGCCGATCCCGACGAGTGGATCCCCGGGCGCGACCGGCGCATCGCTGGCGCTGCCCGCGTCGACGCGCACCGGCGAGTCGCCGCCGCACGACGCGAGCACGACCGCGATCGCGAGCCGTTCCATCGCGCGAGCGTAGCGCGATCACGGTTGTTTCGGGATCCCCGAGAGGTCCGGCTTCGCCGTGACGTCACACCGCGCCGGCTGACACAGCTGATCGGGACGCTGCTGCATCGCCGGCGGCACGTCGACGCTCTTCTTCAGGGTCTGGTCGTACGCGTACGAGAACGAGCCATCCGAGGCCTTCCACGTCCGCGAGATCCCGACGACCGCGCCGTTCTTGAACCACGCGAGGTGCGAGACGCGTCCGTTCGGCAGGCACGTGACGCTGAGCCCGTTGTACTGGTCGTCGGCCATGTCGCTCCAGCTGTCGAGCCGGCCGTCGCGATCGAAGTTGAACACGCGGCCGTGCTTCTTGTGATCCTTGTAGTAGGCCGCGAAGCTGACGCGCTGCTTCGCCGGATCGCGCTCGTCCGCATCGCGAAGGAAGATCGCGGGCCCCTGGCGCTTGCTGCCCGACCAGTGCTCGCCGGCGCCCTGCCCGCCGTGCGGCTCGCGCGTGCGGCACTCGGTGCCCCGGCGCTGCGCACCGGCGGGGCACGTCAGGAACGCGTCGAAGTTGCCGAGGCACGCTTGCGTCGTCGGCGCGGGATCCGCGCTCGCGGTCAGCGTGGCGAGGACGAGGGTGGCGCCGTACGCGACGCCGACAAGACCGAACGATCGCAGCTCTCTGGACACGTGCATGGAAGCTCCTGATGCGCGGGGACCATCCCCGTTCGCGCCCCCTGGAGCCGGCCCGGTCGCGTTCGTCGCACGAAATCGACACGCCGGTTTTTCTGCGACGAGCGGGCGTGCCGCGGCTCCAGGCTGCGCGCCGCTTTTCTACCGGCGGCCAGGAGAACCATGCGAACGACCCTCGCTCTCGCGACCCTCACCGTTGTCACCACCCCCGCGCTCGCCGACACCGCCGGCGAACCCACCCCTGCCGTGCACGCGAAGACGCTCGGCGTCGACGGCGCCATCGCGATGCCGACCGGCGCCTGGGGCGATGCCAGCGGCGTCGGGATCGGCGCGCTCGGCCGCTTCGAGTACGCGCTGCAGCCGAAGCTCGCGATCACGGCGCGGCTCGGGTTCGTCCAGCACCTGTCGAAGGAGGTCGATCTCGGGTTCGGCACCGCGGACTCGTCGACGAGCGAGATCCCGGTGTTCGGCGGCGTGCGCTACGCGTTCTCGCAATCGGCGACGAGCTCGATCTACGGCGCGGCCGAGCTCGGGTTCGTCGTCTACCGCGTGTCGCTCGACTCCGACGGGATGTCGAAGACCGGCAGCGACACGAACCTCGGGATGAGCCTCGGTGCCGGCTATCGCACCGGCAAGCTCGACCTGCGCGGCGCGCTGTTCTTCCCGGACGCCGGCGAGGTCGACGACGCGATGGCCGTGATGGCGACCGTCGGCTACGACCTCACGGCGCTGTAGCCCACGGATCCGCGGAGCCGGTCGCGGATCCGGCGGGTGCGACGCCGCCGCCGAGCAGCTGATCGATCGCGGCGACCTCGGCATCGCGATGTGCAGCCTCGTAGATCGCGCGCGCCGCGATCGCGTGCTCGCGCCGCGCACGCTCGTCGTACAGCTTCGCGTTCTGCGCGAGCTGCCAGTGGACGTCCGCGATCGCGAGCGCCGGCGCGTCGACCTCGCGATACGTCTCGAGCACGCTCTCGAGCTCGCGCACGGCGAGCATGTCGAGCTTCTGCTGGCGCGCCTGGTCGAGCCGGCCGAGCGCGAACCGCACCTTCTGCGGCGCGTGCGGATGCAGGCCGGTGACGAGCTCGTACTGACAGCCCATCGGCGTCTGGCGCGCGACCGCGAGCGTGCAATGCTCGCGCGCGACCGCGAGGCGATCGGCGAGCGCGAGCCTCGGACCGTCGGTCGCCTGGCCCGGCGCGAACGGTCGGATCGCGTAGTACGACGGCGTCAGCACGTCGTTCGCATCGGCGAGCCGGCCGGCGCGGCGCAGGATCTCGGCGCGAGCGACATCGACGAGGATCGGCGACGCGAGGTCGGTCAGCGTCGCGCGCAGCTTGACCAGGTCGTCGAGCGCGCCGTCGGGATCGCCGGCGAGCGCGCGGAGCCTCGCGAGCCGGATCCGATCGCGGACGCCGCTCGCGCGTGACGGATCGAGCGCGTGCGCATCGGCGAGGTACGCCTTTGTCGCCGCGGCATCGTCGGCGTCGAGTGCGAGATCGGCAGCGACGACGAGCGCCTCGGCGCGGATTGGTGCGCTCGCCTTCGACGTCCCGAGCGCGGCGGCGAGCTCGCGGCGCGCGGCCTCGCGATCGAACCGCAGCACGTCGTGCGCCAGGGCGTGGCCGGTGCGCGCGACGAGCTCGGCGTCTGCCGCTGCGAGCGCCTGCGCCGCGGCGATCGCGCGATCCCACGCGGCGAGCGCGCGCGCGGCATCGCCGACGTCGGTGAACGTCGCCGCCTCCTGCAGCGCGATCGGCAGCACGTCGCGGGCGGCGTTGCCGTGGCGCGCGAGCAGCGACGCGAGCGTGTCGTCGTCGCGGACCGCGGCGGCGTGCTCGCCGTTCCAGCGCGCGACCTCGAGAAGCTGGAGCAGCGCGCGGGCGCGCACCGCGTCGTCGCCGGCACGCTCGCCGGTCGCCGCGAGCGCACGCAGCAGCCGCTCGGCGGCGACCATGTCGTGCGTCGCGACCGCGCGCGTCGCCGCGACCTCGAGCGCATCGCCGGCGAGCGCGTCGTCTCCGGCGGTGCGCGCCTGCTCGGCGAGCTGTTCCGCGCGTGCGATCGCGCGGCTCGCGTCGGGCTCGCGCGCGATCGTCTCGCGCAGCTCCCGACGCGACGTCGTCGTGGCAACCGGGGCGGCGTCGCAGCGGTCGAGCCCGCGGACGAGCGGCCACGGCGCATCGAGCGCACCCGGCAACGCCGCGATCGTCTCGCCGAGCGCGCGCTCGCGGTGCGCGAGGCATGCGTCGTCGACGGTCGGCTGGTGCTGGCAGCGCGCGACCTCGGCGGCACCGAGCGTCGTCACCGCGCGATCGAGCTCGCCGGCGATCGCCGCGCCGGTCCAGCCCGCGAACGGGCGCGGCAGGCCAAGCGCGTCCGGCGTGCCCGGCGGTGGCGGCATCGCCGCGAACGCCGCGACGAGCCGCGTCCGCGCGTCCGCCGTCCACTGCTTCGGCGCGTCGGGCACGCACGCGGGTGCGGCCTCGGTGCGCGTCACGAACCACAGCGCGATCGCGACGCCGCACAGCGCGACGCCGCCCGCGATCGGCCACCACCGCACCTGGTGCGCCGGCGCGAGCTCGGCGAGCAGCGCGTCGAGCGTCGCGAACCGCTGCGCCGGATCCGGCTCGAGCGCGCGCACGATCGCGGCCCGCGCACGCGGCCCGAGCTTCGCTGCCTCGAGCGCGGCGGTCACGCGCGTGCGCTCGGTGACGTCGAGCGTGCGCTTCATCGGGTTCTGCCCGACGAGCGCGTCGACGAGCGCGACCGCGAACGCGTACTGGTCGCTGCGCGCGTCGACCGCGCGGCCGTCCGCCTGCTCGGGCGCCATGTACGCCGGCGTCCCGACGACCGCATCGACGTGCGTCAGCACCGTGTGGATCCCGCTGGCCCGCGGCAGCGCGAGCGTCTCGCGGCCCGGCACCTGACCGGGATGGATGCCGCGCGACAGCCCGAAGTCGGTGACCTTGGCGACGCCATCGCCGGTGACGAGCACGTTCGCCGGCTTGAAGTCGCGGTGCACGAGCCCGGCGCGATGCGCGGCCGCGAGCCCGGCGCCGGCCTGACGGAACATCGCGAGGATGTCGTCCGCGCTGCGCGCGCGCTCGATCAGCCACGAGTCGAGCGTCGGGCCGGACACGAACTCCATCGCCAGGAACACGCGATCGCCGTGGTGGCCGATGTCGAAGATCTGGACGACGTTCGGATGCGACAGCTGCGCCATCGCCTGCGCCTCGCGCCGCAGCCGGTGCTCGAGATCGTCGCGATCCTCGCCGGTGAACGCGTCGGGCCGCACGAGCTTGATCACGACCGCGCGCCGCAGCTCGGGATCGCGCGCGAGGTGGACGACGCCCATCCCGCCGGCGCCGAGCGGCCGCTCGATCACGTAGCGCCCGAGCTGTGCGCCGGGGGCGAGGTCGCTCGCGGACGGCTGTGACTTCGCGCGCCGCCACGCCCGCCGCGCCGAGATCGTCGGCTGCGAGCTGGTGTCCGCGCGCGCCGCGGCGGCGACCACGGCCCGGCACCGGGCGCACACGTCGATCCGGTGCTCGACGTCGGCGCGGCGACCGGGCGCGAGCGTGCCGTCGACGAACGCGAGCGCGACGTCGACATCGAGGCACGCATCGCCCGCGGCACAGCGGTCATCGGCCCCGGTCACGATCAGAAGATAGCGTCATTCGCGCTATGATCGCGGCGGATGATCGAGGACGAGGTCGCCGTCGCCTGGCAGCGCTGTCGCGAGGCACGACCCGACGTCGACCTCCCGCTCGCGACGTTCCGCGCGTACCTCGACCGCCACCGCCCCGAGGACGTCACGCCGGCCGAGCAGCTGACGTGGTGCCTCGAGGATCTGTACCTCGCGTGCGGCGTCGTCGCGCAGCTGCCGGCGGCGATCGCGGCGGCCGACCGCGAGCTCGTGCCGATCATCGACGCCGCGCTCGCGACCTGGGATCGCGCGGTCGTCGACGAGACGCGCCAGCGACTGCGCGCGATGGTGCTCGTCGATCACGCCGGGCGCGGCCCATTGATCGCGCAGTACAGCGGCCGCGGCGCGCTGTCGCGGTGGCTGCGCGTCGTCGCCGCGCGCGAGGCCGGCAAGGTGCGGCGCAGCGATCTCGCGCAGACGCCGGTCGACGACGAGCGGCTGTTCGACGTGCTCGCGCCCGCGACCGATCCCGCGCTGTCCGCGATCAAGAACGACGCCGCGCGCGCGTTCAAGCAGGCGTTCGTCGCCGCGCTCGCCGAGCTCGATCGCCGCGAGCGCACCGCGCTTCGTCTCCACCTGCTCGACGGCCTCACGATCGACGCGATCGCGCCGCTCTACGACGTTCACCGAGCGACGGTCGCGCGCTGGATCGCGAACGCGAAGCAGGCCGTCCTCGATCGCACGCGCAAGCGGCTGATGCACGAGCTGCGGCTCGAGCGCGACGAGGTCGACAGCTTGATCCGCCTCGTCCACAGCCGGATCGAGCTCGCCGAGGACGCGCTGCGCACGAAGAAGTGACAAGCTGCGCGCATGTGGCGCCTCGTGATGAGCCTCGTCCTGCTCGCTGGCTGCAAGAACAACGATAGCGTCCTCGATCCGGTGCACGGGTCCGCGACCTCGACGCCGTCGCCGACGACGACCGCGTACTGCCGGCGCGGCATGAAGTTCACGCGCACGACCGGCGTGCTCGCGCCCGCGGCCGGCTCGAACCTGCGGCCCGCGAACACGTTCTCGATCGTCGCGCGCGATCCCGCGACCGGTGATCTCGGCGTCGCCGTGCAGTCGCACTGGTTCTCCGTCGGCGCGCTCGTGACCTGGGCCGAGCCCGGCGTCGGCGCTGTCGCGACGCAGTCGTTCGTCGAGCCGGCGTATGGCCCGAAGGGGCTCGCGCTGATGCGTGACGGCATGGCCGCGCCCGACGCGATGGCGAAGCTCGTCGCTGCCGATCCGCAATCCGCGGTGCGCCAGCTCGGATTCGTCGACGCGCAGGGCCGCGCGTCCGCGCACACCGGCGAGCGCTGCATCCGCTCCGCCGGCCACCACGTCGGCAACGGCTACACCGTGCAGGCGAACCTGATGAGCAACGACGAGGTCGTGCCGGCGATGGCGAAGGCGTACGAGGCCGCGACCGGGGACCTCGCCGATCGCATGCTCGCGGCGCTCGATGCCGCGCAGGGGGTCGGCGGCGACATCCGCGGCTGTCAGTCCGCGGCGATCCTGGTCGTCAGCGGCAAGCGCAGCGACACGCCGTGGGCCGAGAAGAAGCTCGATCTGCGCGTCGAGGATTCCGGAGCGCCGCTCGTCGAGCTGCGCCGGCTCGTCACGCTCGCGCGCGCGTACGATCACATGAACCAGGGCGATGCCGCCGTCGAGAAGGGCGACATGAAGGGCGCGGTCGATCACTACGGCGCCGCGACGACGATGGTCCCGGACAGCGTCGAGATGATCTACTGGTACGGGGTCGCGCTCGCGAACCACGACGACATGAAGGGTGCGATGCCGCTGCTGCAGAAGGCATTCGCCATCGATCCCGCATGGATCGAGCTGACGCGCCGCCTCCCCGCCGCCGGCCTGATGCCCGCGCCGACCGCCGAGGCGATCGTGCGCGACGCACGCTGACTGGCCAGCCCCGCGCGCGCGGGCCAAGCTGTTGCGTGGTCATCGACGAGGAGGCGATCGCCGGAGAGCTGCACGTGGCGGCCGCGCCGCGCGCCTCGACGTGGGGTCCGCACGCGCGTGCCGTGCTCGCGATCGGCGTGCGCGCGGGCCTCGTGCCGTCGCTGATCGTGTTCGCGCTCTACTTCCTCACGAACCGCGACGCCGAGCTGCCGTGGGTGCGCGTCGCGACGCTCGTCGCCGCGTACGGTCCCGCGGTCGGCGTGCTGCTCGCCGGCTCGATCGCGCTCGTCGTCGCGGTGACCGATCGGATCGCGCGACTCGGCCACGGGCTCGTCGTGATCGCGAACCCGATCACGGCCGGCGCGGTCGCGGGCCTCGTCGCCGGGATCGCCCCCGGCGCGATCGGCGTGTCGATGTTCGGCGCGTATCACGGACCGTTCGTCGGCACCGCGCTGATCGCGTTCGGCATGATCGCCGGCTCGGTGCTCGTCGCGGCGCCGCTCGCGCTGCGGGCCCGGCGCGCACGCGCGTCGGTCGCCGACAAGCGCGCGGTCGCGCTCGCGACGGTGTTCGCGACGCTGATCCTGTGCGCGGTCGCGGCGGTGCTCGCGCCGGTGATCGTCGGCAACGCGTTCGAGGAAGCGCGCGGCGGGCTCGACGAGTACGGCGCGATCGTCGGCGCGGTCGCCGGTGCGGCCGGCGGCGCCGTGATCGGCGTGTTCATCGGTCTCGTGATCGCGCTCGGCCGATCGATCGGGATCACTGCACCGGGCGCGCCGACAGCGCGTACGGGTGGATCACGCGTGCATCGCTGAAGCCGGCGGCGCGCGCACGCTCGAACGCCGTCACGACATCGCGGTACGTCACCTCGTCCTCGCCGGCGAGCTCGACGTCGCTGCGGTCGACGAAGAACGCCGACGCCTTGTGCGCGGCGAGCGCCTTCGCGAGCGCGTCCCACTCGCTGCCATCGCGGCGGATCTCCTGGAATTCGTTGACGCGCGACAGGCCGATCCAGACCGTGGTCTTCGTGACGAGGATCGACAGGTTGACGCGCTCGTCGTCGGCCACCGCGGCGCTCGGATCGCGCGCGAGCGCGGGTGCATTCCACCGGCCTCCGGTCCCGACCGGCACCGGGATCACCGGCAGCTTCGCGCCGAACGCGCGCAGCGGCTGCCACGTCGCTGGCTGGCCGGGTCGCGCGGTCGTCAGCGCCGCGAGCGAATAATCGGCGGCCGCCACGGCGACCGAGCCGAGCACGACGTTCACGATCTTCATCGGCGTCGCGTCGACGGGGCGGATCACGCCGGGCCCGCGGATCGCGACGACCGGCGCATCGGGCGCGCTCCACGCCTTGCGCTCGCCGTCGAGCGCCTCGTAGAGCAGTCCGATCTTGAAGCCGTCCTCGTGCATCGCCGCGTCGAGCGTCGCCATCGGCTTGCCGCCGAACACGACCGCGGAGCTCGTGATGTCGATCGCCGGCAGCGTGTCGAGCGGCATGTCGCCGAACGCGAGCGAGCAGCGCTGCGCGCCGCTGCCCGGGGTCGCGCGCTTCACGCCCTTCGCGGCTTTCGCGATGCATTCCGCCACCGCCCGGTCGACGCCGTGCACGGTCGCCTGCGTCGCGCTGCCGGACCCGTCGTAGTCGAGCTGCACGACGACCGCGCCGTACGGCCGCGGGTTCTTGCGCAGACACTCCTCGATCTCCGCGCGCCGGGCGACGAGCGGATCGTG
This sequence comes from Kofleriaceae bacterium, assembly GCA_035715365.1. GTDB lineage: Bacteria > Myxococcota_A > Polyangia > Haliangiales > Haliangiaceae > JABFXX01. The sequence continues at coordinate 154,155 of DASTLB010000022.1, forward strand.
CGCGTCGGGCTGGTACGGCTTCGTCGGCGCGGGTTTCGGCGGATCCGCTGGCTTCGCTGGCTCGTCGGGCGGCGGTGGATCCGCGCTCGCGGGTGCGGGTGCTGGATCGGTGCTCCCGGCCGGACGGAACGTGAACGGATACTTCACGATCACGACGCCGGCGCCCTTCGGCTTCGGAAACTCGATGTCCTTGATCACGCCGGCGACGCAGCTCGCGACCTCCGGATCGAGGCCGGACGCCTTCGAATCGACGACGCTGCCGTTCGCGCCGATCGTGAACTGCGCGTTGACCGTGCCGGCTAGCTTCGGCTTCACGAGCAGCTGCTTCTCGTAGCAGTACGTCAGCTTCTGGAGGTTGCGCTTGATGTAGCGGCGGATGATCGCCTTGTCGAGATCACCCTGGGCGGCCGGTTGACCGATCGACGTCGTCGGTACGTTCGCGCTGCGACCTCGCAGACCGGTGCCCGCGCCGTGACCGATCGTCCCGTACTTGCCGGTGCCGATCGTGCCCCAGCCGGTGCCGCCGCCGCCCGGCCCGAACCCGGCGCGCCCGTAGCCGAAGCCGCCCTGCATCTCGCCGACTTCGTTGCCGAGCAGGCCGCCGTAGATGTTCTGGTCGTCGAACCCCGAGCCGATATCGCCGGTGCCGGTCAGCGACGCGAAGGCACCGCCGTTCGTGTCGGCGGGTTGCGGGTGCGGCTCGGCGGCGGGATCTGCGGCCGCGACCTTCCCCGAGTCGGCCTGCTCGGCGGTGAACGCCTCGGGCCGCGGCCCCGAGACCCAGCGGACCTGCGCGCTCGCGCAATCGCCGAAGTCGACGCGCAGCGGTCCCTCGAACCGCGGCTCCTTCTTCTCGCAGCCGGTCGCGGCGACCAGCGCGACTGCAACCACCCATCTCGACATCGCGCGATGCTACTGGATCGGACGACGCGATGGCGAAGCAGAAGCCAGCCGACGAGACCGCACCGACCTCGACCGACGAGCCCGACGCGCCCGACGAGGCGTTGCGCTGCACGCGGTGCGAGCACCGGATCACCGACCGCGCGTACCGCGTCGAGCGCGGCGGCGCGCACGAGCACACGTTCGTCAACCCGGGCGGCTTCGTGCACCACATCGGCTGCTTCGTCGCCGCGCCGGGCTGCGTCCACGCCGGCACGACCGAGACCGCGTTCTCGTGGTTCCCGGGCTGGTCATGGCAGATCGCGCTCTGCGCTCGCTGTCACGCGCACCTCGGCTGGGTGTTTCGCTGCGCGGGCGAACAGTTTCACGGCCTGATCCTCGCGATGCTGCGCTGACGCTTACGAATCCGCGTGCCGCCGTAGATCGCTCTCGCGTCAGGCGACCGTGAGCTGACCGCAGCGCGGGGTCGCCGGCTGCCTACGATGGTGCGATGTCCAGCGACGACGCGCGTCCGACGACGCAGCTGAGTCCGGTCGAGCTGAGCGCGCTCGTGCGCGATGTCCAGCGGGTGACGGAGAGCCTCGAGGTCGAGGTGATCGTGGAGCGCGAGACCGCGGTGGCGCCGGCGGTGCGACCGCCACAGCCAGAGCCCGTCGTCGAGGCGATCGCAGCGCCGCGGCGCGGGCGGGCGTGGCTGGTGGTGGGATTTGTCGTCTGCGTCGCGCTCGGCGCGTTCGGCGCGTGGCTCGCGACGCGCGTGTGACCCCATCTGTTAGCCTGCAGATCATGGAGCTGGACATGGTCGCGGTCGCGCGCCGCGTGCTCGTCGAGAACGGCTTCGAGCCCGAGGCGCCGCCCGGCATCGAGCACACGATCCCTCGCGATCCGCACGAGGACGCCGAGGACCTGACGCACCTCCCGTGGTCGTCGATCGACAACGAGGAGTCGCGCGATCTCGACCAGGTCGAGGCCGCCGAGTCCCTCGACGACGGCGCGATCCGGATCTTTCTCGGGATCGCCGACGTCGACGTGTTCGTGCCGAAGGGCTCGCCGGTCGATCGCTTCGCGCACGCGAACACGACGTCGCTCTACACCGGCGTTCGCGTGTTTCCGATGCTGCCGGAGGAGCTGTCGACCGAGCGCACGTCGCTGCTCGAGGGAGGCGAGCGGTTCGCCGTCATCACCGAGATGGTGGTGCGCCGCGACGGCTCGCTCGACGATCGCGCATCGCGCGTCTACCCGGGGCGGATCCGCAACCACGCGAAGCTCGTGTACGAGCACGTCGGTGCGTGGCTCGAAGGCGACGATCGAGCGCGCCCGCGCGACGAGCGCATCGCCGAGCAGCTGAAGCTGCAGGACGAGGCGGCCCAGCGCCTGCGCCGCCGGCGCTGCGAGCTCGGCGCGCTCGAGCTCGAGACGATCGAGGCGCGGCCGATCGCGCGCGATGGCCGGATCGTCGATCTCGCGGTCGTCCACAAGAACCGCGCGCGCGAGCTCGTCGAGGATCTGATGATCGCGGCGAACGGCGTGACCGCGCGGTTCCTCGAGCAGCGCGGCTCGTCGTCGATCCGCCGCGTCGTGCGCGCGCCGAAGCGCTGGCCGCGCATCGTCGAGCTCGCGCGCTCGCTGCACCACGAGCTGCCCGAGGCGCCGAACGCGGTCGCGCTGTCCGACTTCCTGAGCGCGCGCCGCAAGGCCGATCCCGAGCACTTCGCGGATCTGTCGCTGTCGATCGTCAAGCTGCTCGGTCCCGGCGAGTACGCGCTGCAGCGCGCGACCGATCCGGACCAGGGCCATTTCGGCCTCGCGGTCGACGACTACACGCACTCGACGGCACCGAACCGGCGCTATCCCGACCTCGTGACCCAGCGCCTGCTGAAGGCGGTCGCCGGCAAGCGGCCCGCGGCCTACTCCGACGACGAGCTGCTCGCGATCGCCGCGCACTGCACCGAGCGCGAGAACGCCGCGCGCAAGGTCGAGCGCACGATCCGCAAGATCGCCGCCGCCGTGCTGCTGACGCCGCGGATCGGCGACACGTTCGACGCGATCGTCACCGGCGTCGCCCCGAAGGGCACGTTCGCGCGGCTGCTGCGGCCGCCCGCCGAGGGTCGCATCGTGCACGGCGAGCACGGGCTCGACGTCGGTGATGCGATCCGCGTCCGGCTCGTCGACACCGAGCCGATGCGCGGCTTCATCGACTTCGTCGCGCTCGGCCGTCGCTGACGCGGATTACTCGGTGATCGCGGCGATCCGCTTCGTCAGCTGCTGCTGCGGCACGCTCGGCTCGACGGTCTGCATCGCGACGATCTTCGCGAGGTCGCCCTCGACCTGCATCTCGCCGGCGAGGAACGCCTGCACGCCGGCGGCGGCGTCGGCCTCGAGGAAGATCTTGCGCGCGAGCGCTTCGGTCAGCGTCAGCGTCGCGTCCGCGGTTGCCTGGTGCCCGGGATGAAACAGCCCGTCGACGAGGTGGATCGGCCGCGTGCCGGCCGGCGACGTGACGTTGATGTTCACGCGCGCCGCCTTCATCGCGTCGGGGATCTTCAGATCGCCGGCCGCCGCGACGAGCTTGTCGACTTCTGCAAACCACAGGTCGGAGAGGAACGCATACGCCATGCGCCACCGTAGCGGCATGCGGGCGAGCCGCGCAACGTCGCGTGCCGGCACAACTTACACGCGGGATCGTGATGGATCTTCGACGGCAGTCGTGCGTCGAGATGGCCATGTCGAAACTGACCCATATCCTCGCTTCGCTCCTGCTCGCCGGCGCCGCCGGTGCCTGCGCTCCCTCGTTGACCTCGAACCACGCGGCGACCAAGCCGGTCCCGGTGCAGCCGGCCGTCCAGCTCGATCGCGCGAAGCTGCGCGCGAAGCTCGCCGCGCGCCGCGAGGTCGTCGTCCAGCGCTTCCTCGCGTATCGCGAGGGCCGCGTCTACCCGATCAACAACCTGCCCGGCGGCGGCTTCCGCCACGTCTGGATCGACGACACCGGCAACCTGTGCGCCGCCGCAACGCTCGTCAGCCGTGACTGGGGACGCGACGCCGCGATCGAGGCGATGCAGGGCAACCGCGAGATCAAGCTCGCCGACGTCAAGTCCGGTCCGCTCGCCGACTGGATCCTGACCTCGGGCCTCACGCATGCCGAGATCGTGTCGATCCAGGTGCCGGGTTTCGACCCGTGCGATGGCGGCCGCTGCCGCCAGGACGAGACCGACCCGCGCCGCCAGGAGGTCGATCGGCTGTACGGCATCTACATCGACGTCGAGCGCCAGATCCGCTCGCTGTGGGACGAGAACCTCGACGCCGCGACCGACGCGCTGATGAAGCGCCCCGACCTCGCGCGCGCGGTGCTGAACGACCGCGTCGCCGGCCCCGGCCGCTTCGCGAAGTCGCCCGTCGGCTGAAGCTGGGGCATGCTCGCCGCGTGAGCCTCGAGTACATCTTCGACGACATCACGATCGCGTGCACGAACGTCGATCGCGTGATGTGGCCGGACGAGGGCATCACGAAGGCCGAGCTGATCGGCTACTACCACTACGTCGCCGACTACATGCTGCCCGAGCTTCGCGAGCGGCCACTCTCCGTCGAGCGTTACACGAAGGGCGTCGATCGCGGCGGCTTCTTCCAGAAGCACTATCAGAAGCACTACCCGGCGTGGCTCGACAAGGTCGAGGCCGGGACGAAGACGCGCGTCGTCTATCCGATCGTCAACACGACCGCGGGCCTCGTCTACATGGCGAACCAGGGCTCGATCGCGTTCCACGTCTGGACGAGCCGCCGCGAGACCCTCGAGTACCCGGACCTGATCGTCTTCGATCTCGATCCGCCCGAGGGCAAGCTCGATCTCGTCCGCCAGACCGCGCTGATCTTGCGCGAGCTGTTCGAGCAGCTCGAGCTGCCCGCGTTCGTCAAGACCACCGGCGGCAAGGGCCTGCACGTCGTCGCGCCGACCGATGGCCGCGCCAGCTACGGCGAGGTCATGGCGTTCTGCAACCGCGTCGCGAAGCTGCTGTGCGATCGCTACCCCGACCTCATGACGATCGAGTTCTACAAGAAGGACCGCAAGGGCCGGCTCTACCTCGACACCATGCGCAACGCGCTCGGCGCGACGATCATCGCGCCGTACTCGGTGCGCGGCCGGCCGGGTGCGCCGATCGCGATGCCGATCGAGTGGGCCGAGGTCGAGGACCCGGCGATGGCGCCGAACGGGTTCCGGCTGCGCGACATCCGCAAGCGGATCGGCGAGCGCGGCGATCCGTGGGCGACGCTGCGCGATCGCGTCGGCTCGCTCGACGACGCCGAGGCCGCGCTCGAGCGGCTGCGCTAGTTGTTGCTAATTGTTGCGTGCGGTCGCCGCCGCCCGCAGGGTGTCGAACACGAAGCGCTCGAAGCCTTCCTCGTCGGTCGGCGCGAACGTCGCGCCCCAGTTGCGATGCTTGCCGCCCTGCTCGCTCTCGCACACGATCGCGGTCGGCGCACCGCCGAGCTCGGTCGCGTACTCGCTGTGCTCGAGCAGGAACATCCGGGCGTACGCGCCGTCCTTGACGACGAACCGGATCGACCACGGCTCGCCGGTCTTCGTGACCTCGCGAAAGCTCATGTAGACGAGCGAGCCGTTGCCGAGCTTCTGGATCCCGTAGCTCAGCGGCGGGCGCGCGGGCGCGGTCGCGCCGGTGGTCGACAGCGACCACGTCCACATCTGCTCGAGGAACGCGGGAGCAGCGTTGCCGTCGAGCCTCGTGAGGAAGCGCGCCGGATCCTGGTGGAACATCGGCGACAGCGCACGATGGGCGAACGTCCAGAGCGTGGAGGGCGCCATACCCGATCCTACAGCGTGATCGCGCACGATCGGAGGTCGTTGTCGCGCCGGGTTCGGGGCCGACGTGCTAGCGTCGCGGTGTACATGCTCGGCGCGGCCATCGGGAGGTTCCGCATCCAAGCTCGCCTGGGACGGGGCGGGTTCGGCGAGGTCTGGCTCGCGCAGCACGAGGAAGCGCGCACGAAGGTCGCGATCAAGCTGTTCAACACCGAGGTCGCGGCGCACCCCGCGATCCAGCTGTGCTTCGACGAGGCGCGCCTGATCTCGCGCGTCGCGGCGTCGGGCATCGCGAAGGTGTACGACGCGAACGTGCTGTCGAACGGCGTCGCGTACCTGATCACCGAGTACGTCGAGGGCGAGGCGCTCGACCGCCGGATCGCGCGCGGCCGCCACTCGGCGACCCAGCTCGCCGACATCATCGAGCAGACCGCGACCGCGCTCGTCACCGCCGCAAATGTCGGCGTGACGCACGCGAACCTCAAGCCGTCGAACATCTTCGTCGTGCCCGATCTCGATCGCGCGAGCGGCGAGCGCGTCGTCGTCGTCGACTTCGCGCACGCGAAGCTGATGTCGGCGATGCCGGATCACGGCAACCCGACGTACATGGCGCCGGAGCAGATCGCCGGCGCGAAGTACGACTGGCGCGTCGACGCGTACTCGCTCGGCTGCGTCGCGTTCGAGCTCGGCTGCCAGCGCCCGGTGTTCACCGGCGACAGCTGGGACAAGCTGCGCTCGAAGCACCAGAAGGAAAAGCCGCCGAACCTGCGCTCGTTCGTGCCCGACGCCAGCGCCGCGCTCGATCGCCTGATCGCGCGCATGCTCGAGAAGAATCCCGCCGAGCGCCCGAAGTCGATGAAGGACATCGCGAAGCTGTTCCAGCTGATGGTCGGCCTCGAGGCGCCGCTCGGCGAGACCGTCAAGGACTGACGCGCGCGCTATCCTGACCCGGTGTCCGGCGCGCCGCTCGTGACGTACTTCGACCCGCAGCCCGCGCGCGCGGAGCTGCCGGACGTGCTCGCGAGCCCGTTCGCGCACGGCGAGCCGCATCCCCTCGCGCGCCGCGCCGCCGACGAGACGTTCGCGATCGTGCAGCGGCTCGACGTCGGCCTCGAGCGCGACGGCAAGATGTTCGGCGTGCTCGTCGTCGCGGATCGCGACGGTCGCATCGGCTACCTGCGCGCGTTCTCGGGGATGCTCGCCGGGAGCTGGCTCGTCGACGGCTTCGCGCCGCCGGTGTTCGATCGCGAGGTGCGCGATGCCGTCTGGCTCGCCGGCGAGCGCGAGCTCGATGCGCTCACCGCGGAGCTCGCCGCGCACGACCACGAGGCCGAGCCGCGGCGTCGCGCACGCGCGGCGCTGCAAGCCCGACATGCCGCGGAGCTCGACGAGCTGCGCGCGCGACACCGCGCGAATCGCGAGGCGCGCAGCCAGCAGCGCGCACACGCCGCCGACGCGCACGCGCTCGATCAGCTGAGCCGCGGCGACAAGGCGGAGCGCCGCCGGCTGCTCGCGCGCCACGCCGACGAGCTGCGTCCGATGACAGACGAGGTCGCTCGGCTCGACGCCGAAGCGCGCCGCCTCGTCGACGAGCGGACGGCGCGATCGCAGGCGCTGTTCGATCACGTGATCGACAGCTACGTGCTCGCGAACGCGCGTGGCGAGCGGGCGCGGCTGCGCGACGTGTTCGCACCCGAGCTTCCGCCCGGTGGTGCGGGCGACTGCGCGGCGCCGAAGCTGCTCGCGGCGGCGTATCGCGAACGGCTGCGACCGCTCGCGCTCGCCGAGATCTGGTGGGGCGCATCGCCGGCCACCGGTGGCCGCCATCACGGCCGGTGCTATCCCGCGTGCCGAGGCAAGTGCGGCCCGGTGCTCGGGTTCATGCTGCAAGGCCTCGCGGTCGAGCGCGCGCCGGTGTTCGCGACGGCGCACGACACCGAGCTGCGCGTCGTGCACGAGGATCCGTGGCTCGTCGTCGTCGACAAGCCGGCCGGCATGCTGTCGGTGCCGGGCCGCGACGCCGCGCTTGCCGACTCGGTGCAATCGCGGCTGCGCGCGCGCGACGGGGACGTTCGGCTCGTCCACCGGCTCGACCTCGACACCTCGGGGCTGCTCGTCGCCGCGAAGGATGCCGCGAGCCACGCCGTGCTGCAGGCGCAGTTCGCGCGCCGCGAGGTCGGCAAGCGCTACGTCGCGTGGGTCGACGGCGCGGTCACCGGCGATCACGGCACGATCGAGCTCGCGCTGCGCGTCGATCTCGACGATCGCCCGCGCCAGATCCACGACCCGGTGCACGGCAAGCCTGCGATCACCGAGTGGCGCGTCCTCGCGCGCACGCCGACGCGGACGAAGCTCGCGCTGTGTCCGCGCACCGGACGCACGCACCAGCTGCGCGTCCATACCGCGCTCGGGCTCGGCGCGCCGATCGTCGGCGATCGGCTGTACGGCCACGCGGCCGAGCGCCTGCTGTTGCATGCCGAGGCGCTGACATTCACGCACCCGCACACCGGCGAGCGCGTCGAGCTCGAGTCGCCAGCGCCGTTCTGAGCGGTGTTACGCGCGCTCGACCGGACCGGCGCCCGCCTTCGCGGCGAGCTCGTCGACGAGCGCCTGGCGCGTCTGCTTGCCGACGATGCCGTCGATCTGGATCGTCGCGTGCGCCTGGAACTCGCGGACGGCCTTCTGCGTGTTCGGGCCGTCCTTGCCGTCGATCTTGCCCGGATCGAAGCCGAGCTTCGAGAGCGCCTTCTGCACGCCCTCCAGCTCGTCGAGGTTGATGTAGCCGAACTTGTCGGAGTTGTGCTCGAACTTGGCCATGGCGTTCGCTCCTACTTCTTCAGCGTCTTCTCGAAGTTGTCGACCGCCTTGTTGAGCGCGGCGATGTCGGCCTCGGCCGCGGTCTTGATGCCGGCGAGGTCCGCCGATGCCGCCGCATCGATCTTCGCCATGTCGGCGTTGACCGCCTCGCGACGCTTCTGCACCTCGGCGTACGCGGCGTCGGCGTTCTTCTTCGCGGCGCCCTTCGCCTTGTCGAGCCGGCCCTTGAGGTCCTCGATCTTGCGGTCCGCGGCGTCGACGTCCTTCTTCAGCGCGTCGCGCACGTCGGTGCGGTCCTTCGCGATCTTGTCGTCGGCTTCCTTCTTCGCGGCGGCCTCGGCTTCGGCCTTCTTCTTGTCGGCCTCGGCTTGCGCCTTCGCCGCCTCGGCCTTCTCTTCGTCGGCCTTCTTCTGCGCCTTCTCGGCTTCTTCCTTCTTGTTCTTGCAGCCGGCCGCGCCAGCGAGCAGGCCGACGGACACGAGTCCCACGATGATCGAGCGCATGAGGTCTCCTTTGGTCCCCCGAAATTACCGGAGTGGCCGCGGGAGCCGCGCGCCGCGAGCGTGAAGTCTCAGTGATGAGCAGGCGGCGGGGGCGGCTCGCCCGGCGCCTCGCGCGGCGGGATGAAGAACTCGAGCGGCCGCTTGACGAACCGCTTGAGCACCGCGACCGGGAGCATCCGGCGCTCGCCGCGTGGCACGTCGCGTGCGCGCAGGGCGATCACGAGCGCGAGCGCGAAGCTGACGCCGAAATTCATGAGCCCGATGATCGCGATGCCGATCGCGGCGGCCACGAACAGCCCGATCCCGATGTGATCGATGCCGACCGACGAGATCGCCAGCGTCAGCGAGCCCGTCGAGAGCGTGATGTGGCGGACGTCGAGCGGCAGGCCGAAGAACTTCGCGAACACCGGCAGCATGCCGAGCAAGAAGCCGAGCGACACCGAGCCGCCGAAGCCGGCCGCCTCGTGCTCGAGGAAGCGCGCAGCCTTCGCCATGCGTTGCTTGCCGAACCGCTTGCCCCAGCGATGATGCTCGATCGCCTCCGGGATGCGCCGGTACACGATCCAGTTCTCGAACCAGCCCGCGAACAAGCTGGACAGCCACAGCAGCACGCCGGTGAGCGCGGCGAAGAAGATCGTGCCCGAGCCGAGCGGATCGAACGATTGCACGGTCTTCATCGCGCCGTGCTCGTCGAGGAACGGATGGCCGACGACGCGCTGGTACAAGAAGTCGAACGCGAGCGCGGTCACGATCACCGCGGACACGTTGCCGAGCGCGGCAGCGAACTGCGAGCGCGCGATGCGGGCGATCAGCGACACGAGCTCGTCCATGCGGTGCGGCCCGGACTTCTCGCGGATCGTGCCGGCGAGCGACGCCGCGGTCATCGACGGCTGCTTCGTCGCGAGCGTGAACCCGACGAGCTGCATGACGACGAAGCTCGCGGCGTAGTCGATCGACGACAGCAGGCCATCGAGGAACGGCGCGAACTCGCCCCACTTGACGAGGAACTTGCCGATCGCGGTACCGCACGTCAGCACGCCGCCGCCGGCCGCCGACAGATACATCTTCCAGTACTCGCGCCGCGACGACGTCACGTAGTGCTCGCCGGTGCGGCCGGCGCGCTCGATCACCTTGCGCGCGAGCAGGCGCAGGTTGTCGTTGAGCAGCTGCTTGAAGCTGCGCCCACCGACGAGGCCGCGGCCGACCGACGCGATCAGCGCGCGGACCTCGTACGTCGGCTCGAGGGTGTCGGTGCCGTCGACGAATGGCAGCAAGATCTCGATCCGCGACAAACCCTGCTCGATCGAGTCGAGCGCGTACACGACGTCGATCGACACGCCGGTCTCTTCGAGCGCGACCTTGACGTGCTCGAGGTGCTTGCGGCACGCCTCGATCAGCGCCGGCATCTCCTGCGGGCGTGCGCGTGTCAGGTGATAGAGCGGCGAGTCGCGGATCGTCGTGCCGAGACCGCGGGTGCGAAACGCCTCGCTCATCCCGGCAGCCGCGATCCGCGTCGAGATCAGGCTGATCGCGTCGAGGATCGACGTGCGCAGCGGCTCCCACGAGTCACCGCCGGCGACCGCGAGCCGGTGCAGCAGCGGATCGGCGGCCGGGCCGAGCCACTCGAGATCGTCGAGCTTGCGCACGATCTGGTTCGCGAGGCGCCACAGCTCGTGCTGCGCAGGTGGCTCGGGCAGGAACTTGCGCGCGAGCCGGTCGGTGGTCTCGGCGAGCAGGCCGCGATCGTTCGGCAGGCCGATCTCGCCGAACAGCCGGATGCCGCGCGTCTGCGTCAGCACCGCATGCAGCGTGCCCTGGAACCGGCGGCGCGCCTGCGGGATGCGCTCGAGCGCGACGACGAGCATCTCGAGGCGCGACAGCGCCGGGTGCTGCGGCGAGCCGGGCACGCTCGGGCCCGCGATGATGAAGCGGCCGAGCTGCTCGATCGCGAGCAGCTGCTCGGGCAGCGGCGCGTCGGGCTTGCACTTCGCGAGCAAGATCCGCAGCAGCGGGCTCGCCTTCGCGTCGACGGCACCGATGATGCGGAGGAATTCTTCACGAGGCGGAACCTCGTCGTTGCTCGCGCCCACGCGGTACGGGTCTTCGGTCAAAGCCTCGGGATGCGCCACCGCCAAAAATGCTAACACCGCCTCGATCGAGGCCGGGCGCATCCGGACCAAAGCTCGCGGTAGGCAGGACTCCGACTGGTCAGCGGATCGTCCACGTCGTCGGCGGCACGAAGAACTTCGTCGTGCCAGCCTCGATCATCGACGCGCCCGTGTGCAGCGTTCCGGCGAGCGTCGCGATCACCTTGACCTTCGCGGTGAACGTCTGGCCCGGCGCGAGCGGCGCCAAGTGCAGATCGATCTTGCCGTCGGCAATCTCGAACCGCTGCACCGCACCGGACGCGACGAGCGCCTCGAGGCTGGGGCGATCGACCTGCACGCCCGCAGGGAGTGCGTGCTGCACGTGCACGGGAATTCCCGAGGGCGCGATCGCGGTGATCGCGATCTCGGTCGCCTTGCCGACGCTCGCGTCGACCTTCGCCGGCAGCGCGAGCTCGAGGCCCTGCTGCGTCGACTGCTTCTCCCACGGCACCCACGCCTGCAGCGCGAGCGAATATCCGAGGCCGGGCACCGCGGGCTCGGCGGCGATCGACCACGCCTGCTTGCCGGCGAAGCCGCGCGCCGGACCGTCGAGCACGAGCACGTCCTTGAGCTGCGCGGCATCGAACTGTCCGCTCGCGACCGGTTGACCGTCCATCTGCAGCGTGATCTTCACGCTGCCCGGCAGGCGATCCTTGAACAGCGCGAGCACCGCGCGCATGCATGCGAGGTTCGCGACACCATCGCCCCAGCCGTACGCCGGCGCGTACGAGCCGAGCAGCGTCGTGCCGAGATCGGCGAGCACCGGCGCTGCCTTCGGATCGCCCGCGAGTGCGAGCACCGCGAGCGCGGTCGCCTCGGCGCGCGACGGCGTGGTGCCATCGGCGCGCACGACGCCCTCGTCGACGCGCAGGTAGCTCGCGCCGTCGTCGGCCTTCGTGACCGCGGCGAGCACGCGCGCGCGCAGCTTGTCGGCGAGCTCGCCCTTGACCGCACCGCTCGCGAGGATCGCGGCCGCGGTGTAGCCGTCGGTGATCTGATCGGCGGTGCGCGCGAACGCACCCGCGGCCTTCGCCTGCACCGCCATCGCGCGCTGCCGGGCCGTCGTCGTCGACAGGTTCGCACCCGCGGCGCGCGTCGCGTCCGCGGTCGTGACGAGCACGCGCTGCAGTGTCCAGCCGCTCGGCGCGCCGGCGAACGTCCCGTCGGGCCGCTGCTGCTGCGCGAGATAGGCCGCGGCGCGCTCGCCGAGCCGCGCGACGACCGGCTTGTCGAGATGCGTGAATGCCGCCTCTGCGAGCAGCGTCGCGCTCGTGACGTCGAGCGTGCGGCCATCGCGGATCGCGCGCTGCGAGGTCACGATCGACAGCGTGCGCAGCGCCTCGGGATCGGGCTTGTCGCCGAGCGACTGCAGGAGATCGGTCGCGCGGCCGGCGAGCAGCAGCGCGTACGCGTCCTCGGCGATGCCGGCACGCGCGCTCGACACCGCGAGCTCGGAGCGCAGGATCGCGAGCGCGCCCGGGAACACGAGCAGCCGCACGCGATCGGCGGCGGGATCGGAGCCCGTGGGGCCGTCGATCGTGACGGTACGCGGCGCCGCGAGCGTCCCGGTGCGCGTGACGACGACCGGCTTGCCCGCGGGCACGACGTCGATCGTGTGCGCGACCGCGTCGGTGGCGCCGAGGCCGACGCGCAGCTTGATCGTGCCGGGCCGCTTCGCGCGCAGCGTGATGTGATCGACGAGGCTGCCCTGCGCCGGGATCGTGCGCGTGCCGCCGCCGCCGCCGAGCTCGCCACCCTCGATCTGCAGCGCGAGCTTGTCCGTGACCGCGGCCTGCGTCGTGTTGACCATCTGGATCGGCAACCGGATCTCGTCGCCCGCGATCAGGAAGGGCGGCACGACCGGATCGACGTACGCCGACAGCGTGCCGAGGAAGCTCGTCGTCGCGCCTGCCTGCGCGCCGGTGCGCGAGTGCGCGAGCGCGAGCACGCGCCACGTCGTCAGTCGATCCGGCACGTGCACGGGCACCGTCGCTTCGCCGCGATCGTTCGTCACGACGAGCGGCTCGAACAGGAACGTCTCGGGGAACCACGCGCGTGTCGGTGCTTCGTTCGCCGGAGTGCTCGGGTCCGGAGACTTCGCGCGGTGCTTGCCGTCGTTGTCCTTTTCGGCGTCCTGCTTCGCCTCGCTCTTCATCGTCAGCTTCGTGTCGGCGAGCTCGGCGCCCGGCGGCGCGGGCTTGTCGGCTTCCTGCTCGGTCGCCGCGAACGTCTGGCCAGCGGCCGACCCCGCGACGCGATTCGCCGCGGGCTCCTTGGAGACATCCCCGGATCGCGAGGCGCTCTTCTCGCCACCCTTGCACGCGAGCGCGAGCAGCAGCACCGCGAGCCACTTGTGATTGCGCATGTTCAAGGCCTCTCCCGGGCGACCCACTGGGCCCAGTTCTCGACGTCCTCGGGCAACCGCGTACCGACGACGATCACCGCACGCGGATCGGTGAGCGACAGTAGATCCGGCGGCAACCGCGACAGCCGCAACGTGCGGCCATACGCGTCGGTCACCGGCTGGCCGCGCGACTTGCACGCCGCGATCGCCTTGCTCCACAGGCTCGCCATCGTCACCGGGCGCATCTTCTCGCCGGCGGGAGCCTTCGCTTCCCACACCCGGGCCTGCGCGTGAAGCTCGGCGAGCACGACGTAGAAGTGATCGGTCAGATCCTCGACCGGATCGAACGCACTGCGCGCCGACGTGCTGACCACGGCATCGAGCTCCGGCGGCTTCGGGATCGCGGTCACGCGCAGCACGGTCGCCGCCGCCGCGTTCGCGCCGCGGATCCGGCCGAGCGCGAGCGCCTGACCGTCGAGCGCGCCGAACGCCGGCGCGCTGGTCTCGACCTGCGGCCGGACGCGGCCCATCGCGTCCGGTCCCGGCAGCGGGACGAGCTGACCGAGGCTGTCGTCGACGCCGAACAGCCCGACCGCTGCCTTGCCGCCTTGCTTGCCGACGCGCGTCTGGATCACGAGCTCGGCGCGCTGGCCGGGCGCGTACTGCGGCTGCTTCGGCTGGACCGTGACCTCGAGCTCGGCCTTCGGCTGCACGTAGACGAGCGCGCGCACGCCGCCGCCGGTGACCTCGCACCAGCCCTCGACGTTCGCGGCGAGCGGCAGCACCGCCTTGCGCTCGGCGTCGAGGTCGACCTTCTTCTCGTACGCGAGACAGTGCACCTCGAGCTGCTTTGGCAATTGCCCGGTGAACTCCGGGCCGCGGATCAGCTGCGCGGTGATCGACTCGCCGGGCTTCGCGATCACCGGCGTGACGCGCAGCCGCAGGTTCGGGACCTCGCCCGGCGTGATCCGCAGCTTCGTCGATGCCGGCTTGCCGTCGATCGTCGTCTCGACGTCGAGCTCGTAGCCGAGCATCGTCGTCGGCTGCGGCTTCTGCTGCGCGAGCCGCGCCGGCAGCTCGAGCGAGAACCGCACGAAGCCGAGCGCGTCCGCCGTGGCCTTGTCCGCGAGCTCGACGCGGCCGCCGAGCCGCGACTGCACGCACGCCATCGCCGACGCCGCCGGCCGCTCCGCCTTCGGATCGTTCGCCCAGCCGGCGAGCTCGACGACCTTGTCGCCGGCGCGCACGCGCCACGCGAGCAGCTGCGGCAGATCGCCGTCGATCGTCGGCAGGCAGTCGCGGGCGCCCCGCGCGCGCTCCGCGATCTCGGCCGCGAAGCCCGGGGGCACGTCGAGCGCGCTCTCGATCGACGGCACGAGCGTCGGCAGATCCGGATCGGTGAGCTGGAACTCGATCTTGTAGAGCCGCTCGCTGCCGGCCGGCAGCCGCTTGCCGCGGACGATGCCGACGACACAGCGATCGAGTGCGGTCGTGCCGCCGCCCGCGGTCACGATCGTGCCGCGCGCGTCGACGCGCAACCCGACCGTCGACGACGTCGCGTCGCCGACCCACTTCGCGCACGGCGCGAGCGCGGGCAGCCACCTGTCGAGCTCGACCTGATCCGCGAGCGGCGCGCCCTCGTCTCCGATCAGCTCCTCGGCCTCACCGCGGGTGACCAGCGCCGCGCGTGGCGCCGGCCGGAACGGCAGCGCCGGGATCACGATGTTGACCGGTGCGCCGGGATCGATCTGCAGGCTCGCGACGCCGTCCTCGTCGAGCTCGGCCTCGACGCCCGGATCGCCGGGCTGCCACGTGCGCTTGACCTTGATCTTCTGCTTGCCGACGACGCGGCCGTCCGGCGTCGTGACGCGCACGAACAGCCGGTTGTTGAAGCTCTGGACCAGCCCGTTGCCGAGCTCGGTCACCGCGGTCGCCGCGATGCCGTCCTGCGCGAGCAGCACCTGCGCCGCGCCCGCGACGCGATCGCCCGCCGGATCGATCGCCGAGATCCGCGCGGTCAGCGTGACGCTGCCCTGCAGATCGTCGGGCACCTTCGGCAGCGCGAGCTCGAACCGCCCGTTCGCGCCGGTGACCGCCTGCTTCGGCAGCAGCCGGTCCTGCCACTCGGTCGGCGGCGGCCATGCGCCCGCGACCTCCCACTGGATCTCGAGGTTCGCGCGCGCGACCGGCGCGCCCGAGCTGTACACGACGCTGCCCTGGATCGCCGGCGCGTCGCCGGGACGATAGAACGCACGCCCCGCGGTCGCCTCGACGCGAAACCGCGGCAGCGTGAATGGCTCGACGGTGAACGCGACCTCGTCGACCGCATCCGCCGATACCCAGGCGACGTGCCACGTCCCGGTCGCCGCGCCCTTGTCGAGCGGGAACGAGCCCGCGACCACGCCCCAGTCGCCGGCCGGCGCCTTCTCCTCGAGCAGCACCTCGCCCGACGGATCCTTGATCGTCCACATCCCCGGCCGACCATCGATCGGCGCGAGGTCGCGCGCGCGCAGCACGACGGCGCGAAACTTCACGACGTTGCCGGGCTCGTAGAGCGGGCGGTCGGTGATCACGTGGATCCGCGCCGGCGTGTACAGCGGCAGCGGCGCGTCGAGCTCGCCCTTGCCGAGCCGGGTCTCGTACGCGACGTGCAGCTTGTAGTCACCGTCGGGGACGTCGGGCAGCTTCAGCGTACCGCGCTGCTGATCGCCGGAGCGCTCCCAGTCGATCGCGAGCGGCGTCGCCTTCTGCTTCGCGTCGACGAGCGTCGTCGTGATCGACGAGAACCGCGGCACCGGCGCGGTTCGATCGAGGTCCGCCTCGTCGGTCGTGTAGTGCGCGATCGCGCCGAGATACACGTAGCCCTCGGCGCCGCGCCGCAGCCCCGCGAGCTGGAGCTCGGCGGTCTGGCGGACGTCGCCGTCGGGACACTCCGGGATCGCGATCCCGTACTTCTCGAACGCGTGGCGACAGATGTTCGACGGGATCAGGATCCCGATCAGAAAGAACGCCGCCGCGAGCGAGATCCACGCTTCACGCTTCATGAGTCATCCGCCCCCTCCAGCAGGGTATCAGCCCGTGCACACGCGCGAAGGTGACGCGGCGGTCTACGCCGCGCCCGCGATCGATCGTCGTCAATTGTCACGAGCCTCGATCACCTGATCGAACCGAGCGCGCTCTCGATCGAAGTGATCGACGGCCGGGCTCGCTAACCCGGCGCACGGCCTCGGATCGCCCGTGGCACCGCGCTTGCTGAACCTGGCGGCGATGTGGAGCTCCCCAATGAAGCGGTACGTCCTGGTGTTCTCGGCACTCGGGCTCGTCGGCTGTTTCCTGCCGCTCGTGACGTGGCGCGGCACCTCGATCAGCGTGTTCGACCTGCGGTACGCGTCGTGGCGGCCGTACGTCACGATGCTCGCGTTCGCGCTGCCCGCCTTGATCGCGTGGCGCGGCACGAGCCGCGCGACCGCGAAGGCCGGGTTCGTGTGCTTCGGCTACCTCGCGCTGAAGCTCGGGCCGAAGGCGCTCGATCTCGTGCTGCGCGCCGGGCTCGGCGGCAAGCTGATCGGCATCGCGGTCGTCGGCGGCGTGCTCGCGACGATCGGCCTCGCGCTCGAACCGGTCACGCGCGGATCTTCTTGTTCTCCGGATCGTACAGAGGCTTGAGCGACGCGGTCGCGGGATGGCGCTTGCCCGCGATGTCGACCTCCCAGGTGCCGCGCTCGATCCAGCCCGGATCGATCGCACCGCCCTGCGGCGCCTGGATCATCGCGAGCCCGACCGCGCCCCCGAGCGTGTGACCGTACGACGCCGCGCGCACGTAGCCGACCGGCACGCCATCGCGATGCACGATCTCGGCGTGGAACATCAGCGGCTCCGGATCGCGGACGAGGATCTGCAGCAGCCGCTGGCGCAGTGGTCCCGCCGCCTTCTGCGCGACGACCGCCTCCTTGCCGAGGAAGCCGCCCGGCTTCTTGAGATCGACGGCGAACCCGAGCCCGGCCTCGAGCACGGTGTCGGTGTTGTCGATGTCGTGGCCGTAATCGCGATAGCCCTTCTCCATCCGCAGGCTCGCGAGCGACTTGAGCCCCGCGTGCTTGAGCCCGAAGCCCTCGCCGGCGGCGACGAGCCGATCGTAGACGTGTGCGGTCTGCTCCGCCGGAATGTAGAGCTCGTATCCCAGCTCGCCGAGATACGTGATCCGGATACACAGCACGCGCGCGAAGCCAATATCGATCATCCGCGCGGCACGAAACGGCATTGCCTCGTTCGACAGATCGGCAGTCGTGATCGATTGCAGCAGCGCACGCGAGCGTGGACCCTGGATGTTGATCTGCCCGTGCGCCCCGGTGACGTCGGTGACGAACGCGTGCGCGGCCGCGTCCTCGAAGTGCCGCCGCATCCAGGTCTCGACGTGGCGATGCACGGTGTCCGACGCGACGACCCAGTACTGCTCGTCGTCGAGCTTCGTAACCGTGAGATCCGCTTGCAGCTTGCCCGCGGCGTCGAGCCACTGCGTGTACGTGATCGTGCCGGCGTCTCCGTCGACGTTGTTCGCCGAGATGAAGTTGAGCAGGCGGCCCGCATCGCGTCCCTGGACGAGGAACTTCGACATGAACGACATGTCCATCAGGATCACACCCTCGCGACACGCGCGATGCTCGGCCTCCCAGGACGGAAACCAGCTCTCGCGGCCCCACGACAGCCGCTCGACCTTCGGCTCGACACCGGGCGGCGCGTACCAGTCGGCGCCTTCCCAGCCACTGACGTCGCGGAAGTACGCGCCTCTCGCGACGAGCCGATCGTGGAGCGGCGACAGCTTCGCACCGCGCGCGGTCTGCATCGTGTGGTTCGGGTAATGGCACTTGTACACCATGCCGAGTGACTCGACGGTTCGCGTCCGCCGGTACTCCGGTGTCGATTGATACGGATGCAGTCGATCGATGTGCATCGCGGTGACATCGACATCGGGACTGCCGTTCAAGATCCAGTGCGCGAGCACGCGGCCCATGCCGCCGCCGGTCAGGATCCCGATCGAGTTGAGGCCGGCGGCGACGAAGTAGTTCCGCAGCTCGGGCGACTCGCCGACGATCGGCCGGAGGTCGGGCGTGAAGCTCTCCGGACCGCAGAAGAACTTGCGAACCCCGACGGACATCGCGATCGGGACGCGCTGCATCGCGGTCTCGACATACGGCCCCATGCGATCCCAGTCCGGCTGGATCTCGCCGAACGAGAAGTCGTCCGGGATGCCACGCACGTTCCACGGCGCGCACACCGGCTCGAACAGCCCGATCATCAGGCCGCCAACCTCCTCGCGAAAGTACACGTACGATGCCGGATCCTCGAGCACCGGCCAGTCCTTCGACAGCTCGGGAATCCGCTCGGTGATCAAGTAATAGTGTTCCGCGGCCTGATTGGGAATCGACACGCCCGCGAGCGCGCCGAGCTGCCGCGCCCACATGCCTGCGCAGTTGACGACGTACTCGGCCTCGATGTCGCCGTACGCGGTGCGGACGCCCGTCACGCGGCCGCGCTTCGATAGAAATCCGATCACCGGCACGCCTTCGATCAGGTTCGCGCCCTGCATCCGCGCGCCCTTCGCGAGCGCCATCGTGACGCCGACCGGATCGGCGCGGCCGTCCTCCTTGACGTAGAACCCGGCGAGCAGGTCGTCGGTCTTCGCGAGCGGGAACAGCTCGCGCACCTGCGCCGGCGAGATCTCGTGGACGTCGATCCCGAGGTGGCGATTGAACGCCGACACGCGCCGGTACTCCTCGAGGCGATCGCGATCGGCCGCGACCTCGATGAAGCCGGTGCGGCGAAATCCCGTCGATTGCCCGGTCTCCTGCTCGAGCCGCGCGTAGAGATCGCACGAGTACTTGCGCATCTCCGTCGAGGTCTCCGACGTCGAGCCGAACGTCACCATCAGCCCGGCCGCGTGCCACGTGGTGCCCGACGTCAGCCGGTCGCGCTCGAGCAGCACGACGTCCTGGCAGCCCATGTGGGCGAGGTGATACGCGACGGAGCATCCGATGATGCCGCCGCCGACGATGACGACGCGGGCGCGCGACGGTAGCTGGGGCACGGTCATGAGCGGCGCAGCGTACCGCAGCCCGCCGGCTGGCCGAAAATGACAAAGCTCGTCGTGGCCCCCCGCCACGACGAGCTTCGGTGTTAGCTCGGAAATTTAGGGATACAGGCTCGACGCGCCGGTCTTGTCGAGGTTCGTCAGCACGAGGTCACCCTTCTGGGTGCCGTTGCACTGCGGGTAGTGCATCACCGACGACGAATCGTACGCCGTCAGCGCGCGCCAGCTGTTGTCCTCGAAGCACGTGCCCGACTCCGGCCGCGTGTGCTCGTGGCGGAAGCCGATCGTGTGGCCGAGCTCGTGACGCAGCACGCCGGTCAGCGTCCACGGGCTGATGTTGCCGAACGACGACGTCGAGACGAGGACCTCGCGGCTGCGCCGGCTCGAGCTCGGGAAGAACGCGCGCGCGAGGTACTGCGTCGTGCCGACCTCGCGAACGTCGAACACGACGTTGCTGTTGCGCGCGTTGCAGTTGTTGTCCTGCGACGCGTCGTGGATGAAGTTGACGCGCGCGGTCGCTTCCCACGCGCCGGTCGCCGAGTCCATCGCCGAGACGACCGCGCTGTAGCGGCTGCCGAAGCTCTTCGCGTCGACGCAGTACGTGAGGTTCTGCGCCTGGCTCGCCGACCACTTGTCATCCTGGTTGTTGACGCGGTTGACGATCAGGCCCTGCTCGATCGTCGTCACCCCCTCGGCACGATCCTGCGCGTCGGCGACCGACTGTAGATAGGAGTCGTAAAGCGAATGCATGGCATCTTCGCTGTCGACGAGCTCGTCACCGTTCAGGATGTAGTTGCCGGTATCGGCCTCCTGATACGCCTGCGCCTTGAACTCGTCGTAGGTCAGGACGCCGTCGTCCGAACCGCAGCCAGCCACGAACCCAAGAGCGAGGATGAAACCCGTCGAGAACCGCTTTGCGCTCACTGAAACCTCCAGGTGACTACGTAGGAAGGGGTGTGGAACGCGGCGTACGTTAGCGGCGGCTCATGTGTAGGCTTCAAGGGTGTTGGGGTACGAGTGACTCCTACTCAAATCTCTCGTCTTGGCGCGTCAAGCTGGTGCGATCTTTCGAGAACGACACCACCCGACACGCGCTGACACCCGAAACTTTTTTCGTGCGCTGCCGCACGTTCTGTAGGTGTCGTGATCTGAAGCAGGGTTGCTTCGTCTCGGATCGCCGGCTGCGCCAGATCGCAACAGCGCTTCGCAACGCGGTGCCGATCTCCGCGCATCTCCGTAGAGCACGCCGTGGAGTGCCGCGTGCAGAAGAGAGGGTGGATGGACGATCGCAACAGCAAGCGCGACCTCGTGCTCGCGCCGAGCGAGTACGCGTACATGCAGGACGTCACGAAGGGGATCGTGAAGACGTACACCGGCCCGACGGTGATCAACCCGACCGCACAGGAGCGGCCGGTCGTGTTCGATCCGCGGTCGAAGCAATTCTCCGCGTGCACGCTCGAGCAAGCGGTGCAGCAGATCGCGATCGCCCCCGAGGGCTACTACGTGATCCTGAAGAATCCGTCGCAGAAGAACGATCATCCGCCTTCGGGCGGCGTGTATCCGAGTCCGGATCTCGAGATCGGACGCAAGATCAACATCACCGGTCCGTGCGCGTTCGCGCTGTGGCCCGGTCAGATGGTCAAGCTCGTCCAGGGTCATCACCTGCGCTCGAACCAGTACCTGCTCGTCCGCGTCTACAACGAGGACGAGGCGCGCCGAAACTGGGGACAGGCGGTGATCAAGCCGGCGATCACCGACGGTCCGGCGCAGCCGATCAGCGTTCCGTCGGAGCTCACCGTCGGCAAGCTGCTCGTGATCCGCGGCACCGACGTCTCGTTCTACATCCCGCCGACCGGGCTCGGCGTCGTGCCCGAGGCGAGCGGTTCGTACGTGCGCGACGCGCTGACGCTCGAGCGCCTCGAGTACTGCATCCTCGTCGACGAGAACGGCAAGAAGCGCTACGAGCGCGGCCCGCAGGTCGTGTTCCCCGAGCCGACCGAGACGTTCATCACCCGCGACGGCCAGCGCAAGTTCCGTGCGATCGAGCTGTCCGAGATCCAGGGCCTGCACATCAAGGTGATCGCGCCGTACACCGAGGACGGCCGCAACTATCGCGAGGGCGACGAGCTGTTCATCACCGGCGCGCAGACCGCGATCTACTTCCCGCGCGAGGAGCACTCGATCATCCGCTACGACGGGCGCGAGAAGCACTTCGCGGTCGCGGTGCCCGCGGGCGAGGCGCGCTACGTCATGCAGCGCAAGACCGGCGAGATCCGCATGGTGCGCGGGCCGGCGATGCTGCTCCCCGATCCGGTGCAGGACGTGATCGTCCGCCGCGTGCTCACCGATCGCGAGTGCCTGACGTGGTACCCCGGCAACGCCGCGGTGCTCGCGTACAACCGCCAGCTGCGCCAGCTCGACGAGGGCGCGCCGGAGCCCGAGACCGCGAAGCCGGCACGCGCCGCGCGCCCGCAGCCCGCGCCCGACGAGCGGTTCGCGAAGCCGCGCACGCTCGTGTTCAACACGCGCTACGAGGGCGTGCCGTCGATCGCGGTGTGGGTCGGCTACGCGGTGCTCGTCGTCGACAAGCGCGGCAACCGGCGCGTCGAGCAGGGCCCGCAGAACCTGCTGCTCGCGTACGACGAGACGCTCGAGGTGCTGCAGCTGTCGACCGGCACGCCGAAGACCGACGACACGCTGATCGAGACCGTGTTCCTGCGCGTGCTGAACAACAAGGTCAGCGATGCGTGCATCGTCGAGACCGCCGACCACGCGCGGATCACGGTGCGCTACTCGCTGCGGGTCAGCTTCGACGGCGAGCCGGCGCGGTGGTTCGAGGTCGAGAACTACGTCAAGTTCCTGTGCGACCACGTGCGCTCGGTGCTGAAGGGCAGCGTCAAGAAGCACTCGATCGAGGCGTTCCACGCGCGCTCGGTCGAGATCATCCGCGACACGCTGCTCGGCACGCCGGATCCCGCGACGTCGAAGCGGCCGGGGATGCGGTTCGCCGAGAACGGGATGCACGTGACCGATGTCGAGGTGCTCGACGTGACGATCGATGACGAGGCGATCGCATCGCTGCTCGCCGAGGCGCAGCACGAGGCGGTCGAGTCGAACATCACCGTGCTGCGGGCGCGGCGCGGGCTCGAGCTGACCGAGCAGCGCGAGTCGATCGCGCGTGCCGAGGCCGCGGCGCGTGCTGCGACCGCGCACGAGCTCGCCGAGCTCGAGGTCGCCGCGACCGCGGACCGGCTACGCGTCGCGCTCGCGGCCGTCCGCGCCGAGCTCGAGCAGGCCGAGGCGCAGCGCGCCGCCACGGTCGCGCGCAACGCGATCGCGGACACCGAGCACGCCGCGTCGCTCGCCCGCCAGCGCGCCGCCGCGACGCTCGATACCGAGACCCGCGCCGCGCACCAGGCGCTCGTGCTGCAGGCACTGCAGGCCGAGGTCGAGGCTGCGGTCGCGCGGTTCGGCGCCGCGCAGGGCGGCTTCAGCGAGGCGCTGCTCGCGCTGTCGAACCAGGAGACGCTCGCGAAGATCGCCGAGGCGATGTCGGTGCAGTCGTTCGTCGGTGGCAAGACGTTGACCGACGTGATCGACAAGGTGTTCGCCGGCACGCCGCTCGCCGGGCTACTCGATCGCGTGAAGACGCGCGCGACGAACGGCCACGCGCTGACGCCGTGACGATCAGCGACCGACGAGCTTCGCGATGCTGTCGCGCACGATCGGGTGATACAGCGGCTTCGCGCGCTCGAACGTCTTCTTCGCGAGCGTTCGCCACGGCTCGCCCTTGTCGACCATCGCCTCGTAGAGCGGCGTGATCATGCGGCGGCGGCCGACGTGTGCGAGGTAGCGCTCGACCGTCGGCGCCGCATCCCGCGCATCGGCGCGCACGAGCAGTGGTAGCCAGTACATCGCGATCTCGGCGTTCGGCGACGCGGTCAGGTGGTGGCGCTCGTCGAGCGTGCGCAGCCGCGCCGGCGCGATGTCGGCCGGCAGCGAGCGCAGGAAGATCACCCACTCGAGCGTCTGCCAGCCGTCGGTCGAGAACGTGCTGGCGTTCTTCGCGAAGTCGGTCGCGATCGCCTCGAGCTCGGCGACGCGGCGCGACGTCGTGGCCGGCGTCGATGGCGGCAGGCCGGGCTCGTGGATCCACGCGGCGAGCGCGCGCTCGGACCACTTGCCCGGGAGCCGCGCCATCAGATCGCTGCGCAGATCGGTCTCGAACGCAGCGGTGTCGGTCGACTGGAACGCGCGGCGATCGAACCGCCGGCGCAAGAACGCGTCGAACGCGGTGCGGCCGAACGCCTGCTCGAGCGTGCGCAGCAGCAGCGCGCCCTTCTCGTACGCGGCATCGCTCGGGACATCGTCCGGATCGCGGTCGGCGGTGAGCTCGAGCGCGAGCCGGGTATCGCGATCGGCTCCGGACTTCGCGAACGCCTGCTCGAGATCCTTGCGCCCGAGGTACCACAGGATGTCGGCGGCCTCGCGGCCACGCAGCGCCTCCATGATCCGGCGCTCGACGTACGTCGTGAAGCCTTCGTTGAGCCAGAAGTCGCTCCACGTCGAGTTCGTGACGAGGTTGCCCGACCACGAGTGCGCGAGCTCGTGCGCGATCAGCGACACCAGCGTGCGATCGCCGGTGATCACGGTCGGCGTCAGGAACGTCAGCCGCGGGTTCTCCATCCCGCCGTACGGAAAGCTCGGCGGCAGCACGAGCAGGTCGTAGCGGTCCCAGCGATACGGGCCGTACAGCTGCTCGGCGGTCTTCATCATCGCCTCGACCTCGACGAACTCGTTCGCCGCCGCGTCGAGCATCGCCGGCTCGGCGTAGACGCCGGTGCGCGGACCGAGCGCGCGAAACCCGAGCTCGCCGACCGCGAGCGCCATCAGGTACGACGGGATCGGCTGCGCCATGTGAAACCGCCAGACGTGATCCGCCGGCGGGCTCTGCGGGTTCGTCGCGGACATCACCGCCCACAGGCCGTCGGGGATGTGGATCGTCGCGTCGTAGGTGAACCGCACGCCGGGCGTGTCCTGCAGCGGGATCCAGCTGCGCGCGCGGATCGCCTGCGACTGCGTGAACAGCATCGGGTGCTTCTTGCCGACCGTGCCGGCCGGCTCGACCCACAGCAGCGCGCTCGCATCCGGCCCGGTGCGGTACGCGATCTCGACGCACGCCGTCGCCGGTGCGAGCGCGATCGACAGCGCCTGACCGAGCACCGGCTTCTTCGGCGCGTGCTGGAACACGAGCGCCGCGTGGGTGGCGCAGTCGCGGACGCTCGCGATCGCGAGGCCGTCGACGTCGAGCACGAGGTTCGCGCTGCGATCGTGACGCGCGAGCGCGAGCTGGGCGGTCCCGTGCAGCACGCGCTGGTCGAAGTCGACGGTCAGATCGAGCCCGACGTGACGGACCGAGACCCGCGAGGGCTCGGAGAACGAGTGCGGGTCGCGCTTGATCGGCTCGGGCGCCGGGTGCTTGCTGCCGCGACACGCGACGAGCACGAAGACCAGCAGCACGGCGCGGCGCATGAGCCCGGAGGGTAGCGCGATCTTCGGCGCGTCCGGCCGCTTGTCACCCGCCGCGTTCCGTGGAACGAACGTCACAACGATGAGCGATCACCCCACGGACTTCGTCGGATCGGTCGAAGACGCGATCTCGTCCTCGGTCAAAGCCAAGATCCCGGACGCGGTGGTCCAGGTCTCGGGTGGCGGCGGCCACTATCGGATCGATGTGGTCTCCACCGCATTTGCGGGCAAGAGCATGCTGGAGAATCAGCGGCTCGTGCTGTCCGCGATCAAGCACCTGATCAACGGCGAACGGCCTCCGGTCCACGCCGTCGATTCGTTGACGACGCGGACGCCCTGAGGCCGCGCGCGACGGGCAACCGACGGTGATCGCGGGTGATCGATCGAGAGACCCGATCGATCGCCGACGATCACCGACGGGTGACGACTAATCCTTGTCGCCGTCGGAGTCGCCTTCACCCGCTGCGGGCGAAGCGCCTCCCTTGCCTTCGTTCTTGATGGCGGTCACCTCGTTGCGGATCATCTGCGCGAACGCCTTGAGCTCCTGCATGGCGTTGCGGACGCGCGTACCCGCGGCCTTGTTACCGCCGTTGTAGAATTTCTCGAAGTCGGCCGCCATGCCCGCGACGAGAGCCTGGAGCTCGGCAAAACGGGCCACCTGGGCACGCGTTGCAGGCGAGGTCTCGGATTCGTTCTGGTCGGTCATTTGGTTGGTCTCCATGGGAGGCGAAACATGCCCCACGACTCTGACATCTGCACGCGGTGCATGCTTAACATCGAGACATAACGAAGATCGACATTCCGGACACATGCTTGCGATAAGTTCCGCAATCCATGTCGTCTGGGACCGAGCCGCCCGCACCGCAAGCTCGTGATGATCGCCGGTTACGACTGCAGGTCGATCCCGCCGACGCGGCCTCGATCGATCCGGAAGAAACCTGGCTCCGCGAGGTCTATCAACCCAACGAGGCGAACCTCACGGTGCGCGCCGTGCTCGCGGGGATCGGGATCGGCGCGGTCATGTGCCTGTCGAACCTCTACGTCTTCTTCAAGACCGGGTGGAGCCTTGGCGTCACGCTGACCGCGTGCATCCTCGCGTTCGCGCTGTTCCGCGGGCTGCAAGGCGTCGGCCTCGTCAAGCGCCCGCTCGGCGCGCTCGAGAACAACGCACTGACGACCGTCGCATCGGGCGCCGGGTACATGACCGCGGGCGGCAACATGGCAGCGTACGGCGCGCTGCTGATGGTGCTGACGCCACCGCTCTTGATCCCCGAGCTGTGGGACGGCCTGGAGTCGACGTTCCTGCTGTCGCGCGGCGCCAAGCCGTCGCCCGCGATCTGGCAGATGATGATGTGGTTCGCCGTGATCGCGGCGATGGGCGTGTTCGTCGCGATCCCGATCAAGCGTCAGCTGATCAACAAGGAGGGCCTCGCGTTCCCGACCGGCACCGCGACCGCAGCCACGATCCGCTCGCTGCACGACGCCGGGGGCGAAGGCGGCGGCGGCAAGCTCGCGGCGCTCGGCATCGGGTTCGCCGTGGGCGGCCTGATCAAGGCACTCGTCAGCATCTTCAAGCTGCTGCCGGATCACGTCGCGCTGCCGCTCCACATCGGCGGCTACCAGCTGATGAGCTGGTCGATCTATCTCAAGACCGAGGTCGTGCTGATCGGTGCCGGCGCGCTGATGAGCTTTCGCACCGGCTGGTCGCTGCTGCTCGGCGGGCTGCTGACGTACGGCGTGCTCGCGCCGTGGCTGCACGCGAACGGCTACATCCCGGAGATCTTCGCCGACAAGGACAGCTACAAGCTGATCGTCCAGTGGACGCTGTGGCCGGGCGCCGCGATCCTCGTCAGCGCGGGCCTCGTGTCGTTCGCGCTCGACTACAAGGCACTCGCGCTCGTTCTCCGGGCTGACGCGCGTGTTCGGCAAGCGCGCGCCCGTCGCCGAGCACGGCATCGCCGCGGTCGAGGCACCGGGCTGGTGGTTCCCGGCCGGGTTTCTCGTGCTCGCGCCGATCGTCATCGTCTTCATGGCGTGGTTGTTCTCGATCCCGGCGTGGGCCGGCGTCATCGCGGTCGTGCTCGCGGTCCTGATGGGCTTTGTCGCGTCGCGCGTCACCGGCGAGACCGACATCACGCCGACGAAGGCGCTCGGCCCGGTCACCCAGATGACGTTCGGCGTGATGACGCCCGGCAACCTGACCGGCAACATCATGTCGGCGAACGTCACCGGCGGCATCGGCCTGCACGCCGCGGATCTGCTGACGACGCTGAAGACCGGCTGGCTGCTCGGCGCGAAGCCGCGGCACCAGCTCTACGCGCAGCTGTTCGGCGTGATCGCGGGCGCGGTGTTCATCGTGCCGGCGTTCCGGATCCTGATCCCCGATCCGGCCGTGCTCGGTGACACCGAGTGGCCGGCGCCGTCGTGCCTCGTCTGGGAGGGCGTGTCGCGCGCGTTCGCGAACGGCCTCGGCTCGCTCGACGACTCGGTCAAGGTCGCGATGGCGATCGGCGTCGTGCTCGGCTCGGTGCTCGCGGTCGTCGAGAAGTACGCGCCGAAGCGGATCAAGCCGTACGTGCCCTCGGCGAACGGCCTCGGCATCGCGATGGTCGTGCCGGCGGCGAACTGCGTCGCGATGTTCCTCGGCGCGCTCGTCGCCGAGCTGCTGCGCCGCCGCAAGCAGGACGGCCTCGTCATCCCGGTCGCGTCGGGCCTGATCGCCGGCGAGAGCATCCTCGGGATCGTGTACGCGCTGCTCGTGGTCGGCGGCGTGATCGCGAAGTAGTCACTCCGAGATCGCGACGTAGCGCCAGTCGTCGTCGGGCGTCTCCATGTCCGCGAGGATCACCTGCGGCCCCTTCAGCCGGGATAGCTTCGAGACCAGCTCGGGGCTGATGAACGAGCGCGTCAGGTCGAGCTTCTCGAGGTGCGCGAACGCGTCCGCGTGATCGAGGATCGTCTGCGCGCCGGCGTCGCCGAGCGTGCCGTGCGAGAGGTCGAGCGTGCGGAGCTGGCGCAGGATCTTCGAGCTCACGATGTGCTGCGCGATCTCGTCGGCGAGGCTCGAGTTCGCGAGCCCGAGGTGCTTGACGCCGGCCAGCCCCTCGCCGGCGAAGATCCACATCAGGTCATCGAGCTCGACGGTGCAGCCGTGGTCACCATCGGTCTCGCCGATGTACAAGGTCAGCGTCTCGAGCTTCGGCAGCTTCCCGGTGCGGATCGACGTCAGGTTCTCGCTCTGCAGGCTGCCCGTGATGATCTCGAGCTTGCGCAGCTCGGGCAGATCGATCGTGCCGAGCGCGATCCCGGCACCGTGCAGCCGGAGCTCGCGCAGTCCACGCAGCTGCGGGTACAGCGGAGACACGTCGCCGAGCTCGGTCCACGAGATGTCCCAGTAGCCGCCGGTATCGATCACCAATCGCCGCAGCCCCGCCGGCACGCCATGGTTCGCGAGCGCGTCGATCTCGTCCTGCCACGACGGCTGATCGTCGGCCTCCTTGCTGCCGATCACGAGCTCGTGCAGCAGCGCGATGTTCGGCAGCCGCACGAGCTTCGTCAGCGCGTCGACGAGATCGAGCTCGCCGGTCTCGTAGTCCTCGGTCGGCGGGCCGACGCGAACGCTGTGCAAGAAGCCGTACCGCCAGGTCACGGCGAATTCCTTGCCGGCCTGCAGCGGCGCGAGCTCGCCGAGCCAGTCGCCCGCGTGATCCGCGAGCAGCTTCGCCTCGCGCTCGCGGAGCGCGGCGTCGTCGGACTCGGCGAGTCGCAGCTGGACCGCGACGAGCTCGCCGCGCGGATCGCCGCGCTCGCTCAGCCAGTCGCCGTAGACGGCGTACGCGGCCTTGTCGTCGGGGTTGGACAGAATGCGGGCTTCGAGCTCGGGATTGGTCGCCACGAGCCAACGCTAGTCCGGATGTCGCTCACGGATCGAGCGACTTCTGGCCGTTCTGCAACACCCACTGATCGTAGTACTGCGACTTCGACGTGCCCTGCTGGATCCGCTGGTTCGCCTTCGCGAGCTCCTCGTCGATCAGCACGGTGAACGAGTCGATCGGCATCGCGCCGGACATGAAGCGGCCGTTGATGAAGAACGTCGGGGTCGCGGCGATGCCGAGGGTCTGGAGCTCGCGCATGCTCTCCTGCAGCACCTGCTGGCACGACTGCATGTCGGCGCGGAACTTCTTGACGTCGAGCCCGAGCGACTTCGCGAAGCCCTCGACGATCGGACATCCCGTCGACGACGTCAGGCAGGCCGCACCGCCGGTGTCGAACTGCCGCGCCTTGAAGCCCTGCTCCCACAGCAGGCGATCCATCTGCAGGAACTTGTGCTGGCGATCCGCGGCGCACGCGGCGAGCGAGCTCGCGGTCGCGTTCTGCGGATGGACGACGAACGGCTTGAACACGATGCGCAGGTCATTGCCGTACTTCGCGTGCAGCTGATCGATCGTGTCGCGGTTCTTCTCGCAGTACGGACACGCGTACTCGTAGTTCTTGACGAGCGTGACCTTCGCGTCCGCAGGCCCGATCGACGGCAATCCCGCGATCGGCACCGAGTACGTCTTGCTGCGATCCGGCTCGCGACGCGCGGTCGGCGGCGTGTACGTCGGCCGCGCGAGGCCCTGCGCCTTCAGCGACTGGACCTCTCGGCTCAGCGCATCGAGGCTCTTCTCGAGGTACTTCGCCTGGGTCGTCTGGGTCTGGATCTCGTCCATGCGCTGATCGAGCTCCTTGCGCGTGTTCGCGAGCTCGGTCTGCAGATCAGCCACCTTCTTCTCGAGCTCCGCGTTCTGCGAGCAGGCCGCGACACAGAGCAGGACCACGACCGGGATCTTCACCGTCGCCATAAGCTGACGCGAAGTTGTCATGTTTGCGCGGGCGCTGCCATCACTCCCGCTGGATCGCGATCGCGCGCGGCGTAGGGTGCGAAGCGAAGGAGACATCCCATGGCAAAGTACAAGCGTCCCGAAGGTCACCACACGATCACCCCCGGCTTCTCGTGCCAGAACGCGGCGAAGGTGATCACGTTTCTCGAGCAGGCGTTCGGCGGCAAGGTCGTCGACAAGTACGAGGGCCCCGGCGGCTCGATCATGCACGTCGAGGTCATGATCGGAGACTCGGTCGTCATGTTCGGCGAGCCGATGCCCGGCACCCAGACGATGCCCGGCATGCTGTCGTTCTACGTCGACGACGGCGATGCGGTCGACGCGACCTACAAGCGCGCACTCGCCGCCGGCGCGACGACGCAGGCCGAGCCGAAGAACCAGTTCTACGGCTATCGCAGCGCGACGGTTCGCGATGCCGGCGGCAACGCGTGGACGATCTGCGCGATCGTCGAGCAGCTCACGGTCGAGGAGATGCACCGTCGCGCCGCCGACATGATGAAGGGCTGACCTGTCATCGCTTGTCGGCGATCGGTGTAGCGGGCCGGCAACGGGTTTGGCTACCCTGGAGGCGTGCGTGCGCTCTGGCTGTTCGTGCTCGCAGGCTGTCGGTTCCACGCCGCGGACAGCGTCGACGATGGTGGCCGCGACACGCCACCGCCGCCGATCGACGCGATCGACGCCGACGTCGACATCGATGCCGCGCCGCTCGGACCGTGGGGCGCGCCGCAGCTCGTCACCGAGCTGAGCTCGATCGCGAACGACGACGATCCGACGCTGACCGGCGATCTGCTCGAGATCTACTTCGCATCGGATCGCGTCGTCGCGAACAGCGAGGACATCTACGTCGCGACGCGGCCATCCGCAAGCGCGGCGTTCGGCGCGCCGACGCTCGTCGCCGAGCTGTCGTCCGCCGCGTTCGACTCGAACGTCGACGTGTCGGCGGACGGGCTCACGATCACGCTGACGAGCAACCGCGACGGCAACTTCGATCTCTACATCGCGACCCGGCCCGACCGGCAGAGCGCGTGGAGCACGCCGGTGCTCGTGCCCGGCGTCAACTCGAACGCGGGCGAGTTCGGCATGGTGCTGTCCGACGATCTGAAGACTGCGGTGCTGTGCTCGAACCGCGGCTCGAGCGAGGCGCTGTTTCGCGCGACCCGCAGCGCGGCAACCGCCTCGTTCCCGACGCCGACGAAGCTCACCGAGCTCGAGACGTCCGCGAACGAGTGCGACGCGATGCTGCCGGATCCGCGCACGATCTACTTCACGCGCGACAGCGTGCAGACCGGCATCGATCTGTTCGTCGCGACCTCGACCGATGGCACGACGTTCGACGCGGCTCAGCCGATCACCGAGCTGAACACGGTCGGGCGCGATGGCGACCCGTGGGTTGCGGCCGATCAGCGCACGATGGTGTTTGCGAGCAATCGGGCTGGGACGCCGCTCGACGACATCTATATTTCGACCCGCTGATGTCCAAGCCTGGTGACGAGACTCCGTTCGCGCTGCTCGGCGGCGCGGACAAGGTGCGCGCGATCGTCGAGCGCTTCTACGACGCGATGTCGGATCACGAGCCCGATCTCGCACAGCTGCATCCGTGCGATCCCGACGGCAAGGTCTCGCGCGGCTCGCGCGATCGGTTCGCGATGTTCCTGATCGGCTGGCTCGGCGGGCCGCAGGACTACATCGCGCAGCACGGCCACCCGCGGCTGCGCATGCGCCACGGTCACGTGCCGGTCGATCTGCGGATGCGCGATGCGTGGATCCGCTGCATGGCGATCGCGCTCGATGCCGAGGGCGTCGACGGGCCGGTGCGCGCGTTTCTCGACGCGCGGTTCGCGGATGTCGCGGACTTCATGCGCAACGTCGAGGGCTGAGCCGCCGCGTTATCGGGGTGATGTCGGAGCGCGCGGGGACGCGCTCGTAGCATGGGTCGCCGTCCACCGGAGTGTCCATGCGCCCGAGCCCCCGCTCTCTCGTCCCCCGTGCCCTCCTGCTCGCCTTCACCTTGCTCGTCGCATGTGCGGGCAACGACGGCGTCTGCCAGGGCGGCGACTGCGCCTGCACCGGCGCGAGCTGCAACGTCGACTGCCCGCAAGGCAACTGCGACCAGCACTGCCTCGACGGCCGCTGCGACTTCGCGTGCGAAGGCGGCAACTGCAACCAGCAGTGCGCCGCCGGCACGACGTGCAACCTCAGCTGCAGCGGCGCGAACTGCGACCAGCAATGCGACGACGCCGCCACGTGCACGCTGACGTGCTCGGGCGGCGGTTGTGATCAGTTCTGCGGCGGAAACCCGAGCTGCACGCGGTCGTGCTCGGGTGGCCAGTGTGACTCGTTCTGAGGCAGTCGCTTAGAAGCTGCCGATCAGCGTCACACCCGAGTAGCTCGTGTAGCCGCGGATCATGACGTAGTAGTCACCCGACTGCGTGTTGCTCGTCGTGCACGTCTCGTTGTTGCCGTTGAGGTACGGGCGGCAGCTGTACGTGCTCGTCGTCGGCCGCGAGCCGAACCGCGTGTAGAGGTCGGCGTCGCCCGAGCCGCCGCTGATCTTGATCGTCAGCGTCTTGCCGGCCGGCGTCGCGATGCGGAAGTACTTGTTCGAGCCCGACGAGCCCGACAGGTTCGACACCGGCACGCCGTTCGTCAGGTACGGATCGCCGCCGCTCGTCGCCGAGTACGTGCCGGTCAGCGACACGCCCGAGTACGACGTGTAGCCGCGCAGCATGACGTAGTACGTCCCGGCCTGCGGCGGCGTGAACGTGCACGTCTCGGAGTTGCCGTTGAGGTACGGCCGGCACTGGTACGAGGTCGTCGTCGGCTTCGTAC
The DNA here is from genome assembly GCA_035715365.1 of Kofleriaceae bacterium. Taxonomy (GTDB): domain Bacteria; phylum Myxococcota_A; class Polyangia; order Haliangiales; family Haliangiaceae; genus JABFXX01. The sequence continues at coordinate 187,011 of DASTLB010000022.1, forward strand.
CAAACTGGACGTACATGTCCGCGTCGCCGGTGCCGCCGCTGATCGTGAACGTCAGCTGCGTCTGACCCGACGGCACCTGCAGCGACCAGAACTGCTCGCTGCCCGTCGCGCCGCTGATGCCGGTCACCGGCACGCCGTTCGACAGCACGCCATCACCCGGCGGCGGCGGCGGCGGCGAGCCACCGCACGTCGTCGGCGCCGTGCCGACGTTGACCGCCGCGAACGCGCAGCCGACCGCGTCCTTCGTCGCCTGATCGTAGCCGAGCGCGGTCGCCGCCTGCTCCATCGCCGTGCGGAGGTTCGCGTACTTCGCCGTCGAGGTCAGGATGTCGACCTGCGCCTTGTAGACGATGCGGATCGCCTTATCCATCCCGATCGCCGGCACGTTGACGCTCGACTTGCCGCGCGGATGCGTGCCGCCCTTGCTGAGCAGACAGAACATCAGGTTGCCGATGCCCGAGCTGTAGTGAACGTCGACGTTGCCGGCCGACGTCGACCAGAAGTCGAGCGACACGCCGTCCTGCGCGGGATCGCACATGTAGCGGAGTGCCGGCGGCAGGACCTCGTCGCCGATCAGCCACACGTCGCTCGCCGTCGACAGGTTGCCGTTCTTGCCGCCGTCGGTCCACGCCTCGATGAACGCGCCGAAGATGTCCGAGAACGACTCGTTGATACCGCCCGGCTCGCCGCTGTAGACGAGGCCGGACTCGCGCTCGGTCACCGCGTGCGTCATCTCGTGCGCCGTGACGTCGAGCGACTGCGCGAGGTTGCCGCAGCCCTGCGCGGAGTTGCCGTCGCCGTACACCATCTGCGTCCCGTTCCAGAACGCGTTGCAGTAGTTCGTCGAGTAGTGGACGGTGTTGATCAGCGTCGCGCCCGCGTTGTCGTACGAGTCGCGGTTGAAGAACGCGAGGTAGCCGTCGTACGTGTTGCCCGCGTTGTCGTACGACAGGTTGACCGTCGTGTCGGTGCTCGCGGCCTGGCCCTCGCTGCGCTTCAGCGTGCCGGGCAGCGACGTGCCGTTGTTCGCGCTGTAGATCTGGCGGTTCTTCGCGAAGTGGATCTGCGGGTAGTCCGCGACGATCGCGCCGCTGTCGACATCGACGTAGACCTTGTCGCGCGCCGGGTTGGCGCCGCGATAGCCCTCGACCGTCGCCTCGTACGCCTTGAACGTGCCCTCGTCGGTCTGGATGTAGACGAGGCGCGACGACGTCGTCGTCATGTTCGCGAACCGCGCGTCCGCGCTGATCCGCGACATCGCCGCGGCCTGCGTCATCGCGTTTGCGCCGAGCGTCGGCGAGATGTCACCGCGCGCGGTGCCGTTGACACCGACGACCGCGCCCTTGACGTCGACGTGGACCACGAGGTCCGAGCCGATCACCGGCAGGCCGTTGAACTGCTGGGTGTAGCGGAAGTGACGGCCGCCTTCCTCGTCGACCGTCATGCGGCGCAGCTGCAGATCGTCGTTCGTCAGGCGCATCACCGCGAGCACCGGCGGCAGCATCGGCCGCAGTGCCTGGTCGGCGGCGGCCGGATCGTCGGTCTGCATCGCGCCGACCTTCGTCATCTCGCCGACGACATATCGAGGCATGCCGTCCGGCGCGTACTCGAGGACGGTCGCCTCCGGGAGCGCGGCGAGCGCGTCCGCGACGTCCTGCATGTTGGCGGGATCGTCCTTGGGAGCTCCGACATCGGGCTGGTTGCAGCCCAGCAGAGATCCCGAGAGCGAGCCGGCAAGAACGAGAAATTTCGCGGGTACTGATCGGCGACGCATGGTGCCGTCGCGCTCTTCATTCGCGGTGCCACACGCGTTGCACAACCTGCGCACGCGCAGTTCGCAGGCTGTCAGTAATCGCGATTCAGTACGATCCGCGAACGCTTGGCTGCACTCCGTCGAGCACGCTCGTAAGCGGCGCCACGTTCGAGGTCGGTCGGTGTGGCGCGCACGGAGGTGGAGGTAGGACTCCGCCGGACGTTCGCGAGCCACTCATACGCTTCGTACCGGACAGCAGGTGTCATCTCGCGCGGCGCGTGAGAACTGCGGTATCTGCAATTTGATTGCATGTCGCTGAGACAGCACGTCACGCTGTCCCATGCTCCCGCGTACTTCTGACACTGCGGTCGAGTCGTCGTCGGGAATAGCCGCGCCTACACGCGCGCAGATCGCAGCTGACTTCGAGTCAACGCGGCGCGGCAGCGGACGTGCGGCCGCGCACGCGGCGGTTACATGTGTTTCGTCGTCGGTGATGCGTCGCGGCGGGAGCCGACGGCGAGCAACATCGGGAACGCGGGCATACCGGCGCTCCATAGCTGGAACGGCTCGACGCGATCGAACGCGAAGCCGTGGCGCTCGAGCGCGGGCAGCGGGTTGCGATTCATGTGACAGCCCTGGCCGTTGAGCCGGAGCCAGAGCGGATCGAGCGCGTTCATCAGCGCACCGGCGACGCGATGCTCGCTCTTGACGTGCTCGACGAGCCGCAGCGCACCGCCCGGCCGGACGACGCGCGCGAGCTCGCGAGCGACCGCATCGACGTCGGGCACCGAGCACAGCACGAGCGCGACGACCGCGGCATCGACCGACGCATCCGGCAGCGGGATCGCTTCGCCGCGACCCTCGAGCACCTCGATCGCGACGCTCGCCGACTGCGCGGCCTCGTGCGCGTGCTTCGCGAACGCGGCATCGGGCTCGATCGCGACGACGTCGACGTCGCGGTAGTGGCGGAACATCGATCCGGTCCCGCAGCCGAGCTCGAGCACGCGACCGGACAGGCCGGCGACGAGCTCGGCGCGCTTCGCGGCGAGACCGGCGGCATCGGCGCGCGCGATCAGCGTCGCGTAGAGCTCGTCCTGCGGCAGCCTGTACTTCAGCGCGAGCGTGGCGGGAGCGTGGCGGCACAGATGCGCGATCTCGGCGAGCATGCCTACGTATAGCCGGTTGGACGGTCTATGCTCGCGCACTCGCAACTGGGGAGATGAAGACAATGGCGTTGACGAAACCCGCTCCGAGCTCGGCGGACATCGGCCTCGTGGGCCTGGCCGTGATGGGCCAGAACCTCGTGCTCAACATGGCGGACCATGGATTTCAGGTCGCGGTCTACAACCGCACGACGGCCACGACCGAGAAGTTCGTCGCGGATCACCCGCCGGGCGTGTTCGGGAGCGCCGGTGGCGGGCTCGTGCCGGCCGCGGAGCTGCGCGACTTCGTGCAGTCGATCAAGCGACCGCGCCGGATCGTCATCCTCGTCAAGGCGGGCGGGCCAACCGACGCGGTGATCGACTCGCTCGTCCCGCTCCTCGAGAAGGGCGACGTCGTGATCGACGGCGGCAACGCGCTCTACACCGATACGATCCGGCGCGAGAAGGCGCTCAACGACAAGGGCCTGCTGTTCGTCGGCTCGGGCGTCAGCGGCGGCGAGGAAGGCGCGCGCTTTGGCCCCTCGCTGATGCCGGGCGGCAAGCCCGAGGCGTGGGAGATCCTCAAGCCGGTGTGGATGGCGATCGCGGCGAAGGTCGACGAGAAGACCGGCAAGCCGCTCGAGGGCGCCGCGCCCGGCAAGCCGATCCAGGGCGGCGTGCCGTGCACGACGTACATCGGTCCGGATGGCGCCGGCCACTACGTCAAGATGGTGCACAACGGCATCGAGTACGGCGACATGCAGCTGATCTGCGAGGCGTACTCGATCCTGCGCTACAGCCTCGGCAAGACGCCGGCGGAGTGCTCGGCGATCTTCAAGGAGTGGAACCAGGGCGACCTCGACTCGTTCCTGATCGAGATCAGCGCGGACGTCCTGCAGCAGAAGGATCCGGTCACCGGCAAGCCGTTCGTCGACGTCGTCCTCGATAGCGCCGGCCAGAAGGGCACCGGCAAGTGGACGAGCGTGAACGCGCTCGATCTCGGGATCCCGGCGGCGTCGCTCGCGGACGCGGTGTTCGCGCGCCTGATCTCGGCGCAGAAGGACGAGCGCGTCCGCGCGTCGAAGATCCTGAAGGGCGGCTCGGCGAATCTCGGCAAGGGCCTCGAGGTCACCGTCGAGGCGGTGCGCGACGCGCTGTACTGCAGCAAGCTGTGCTGCTACGCGCAGGGCTTCGAGCTCTACGCGCAGGCGTCGATCGAGTACAAGTGGAACCTCGACCTCGCCGCGATCGCGCAGATCTTCCGCGGCGGCTGCATCATCCGCGCGCGGTTCCTGCAAAAGATCACCGAGGCGTTCGCGAACAACCCGAAGCTCGACAACCTGCTCGTCGATCCGTACTTCGTCGACCAGGTGACGCGCGCGCAGGACAACTGGCGCAAGGTCGTCGCGCGGGCCGCGCTCGACGGCACGCCGGTCCCCGTGTTCGCGAGCGCGCTGTCGTATTACGACAGCTATCGCGCGGACACGCTGCCCGCGAGCCTGCTGCAGGCGCAGCGCGATTACTTCGGTGCCCACACGTACGAGCGCGTCGATGCGCCGCGCGGCGAGTTCTTCCACATCGACTGGCCGGATCCGAAGCGACCGCAGCTCAAGGCGAGCGAGCTCGGCATGTCGCGCTGACCGTTGAGATACAATGCGCCCATGCGCTGGGTGCATCGCGGGCTGGTGCTCGCCTCGTTGTGTGTCGTCGCCTGTGGCTCTGGCAAGAAGCAGGTGGCGCAGCCGAAACAAGATGATCGCGTCAAGCAGCTCGAGGACGAGCTGGCGAAGACGAAGCAGGACCTCGACAAGGAGCGCGCCGAGGCGGACGAGCTGCGCAAGAGCGACTCCCAGAAGGCCGACGAGAACAAGGCGCTGCAGGACAAGCTGTCCGCCGCGGTCGGCCAGGCCGGCGAGGTCACGACCGCCGACGGCGCGGTGAAGCTGCAGCTCGTCGACCAGATCCTGTTCCCCGTCGGCGAAGCCGATCTGACGCCGCGCGGGAAAGAGGTGCTCGCGAAGGTCGGCAGCGCGCTCAAGGAGGTCGACAAGCAGATCTGGGTGCAGGGTCACACCGACGATCAGCCGATCATCCTCAAGAAGAAGCCGGACAAGCCCGAGAAACCGGACAAGGCCGACAAGCCGGATCCCAAGGCGAAGCCGGGCAAGCCGGGCAAGGGCGGCAAGGACGGCAAGGACGGCAAGGATGCGAAGGACAAGGTCGCCGTGAAGCCGGCGGAGCCGGAGCCGAAGAATGACGCGGTGCTGCCGTTCGTGACGAACTGGGAGCTGTCCGCGGCGCGCGCGCTCACGGTCGTCCACTACCTCCAGGACGAGGCGAAGATCGACCCGACTCGGCTCGCGGCGGTCGCGTTCAGCCAGTACCGCCCGGTCAGCAAGCAGCGCGCGAAGAACCGCCGGATCGAGATCGTGCTCTATCCCAAGGTCGCCATCTCGCCAAAGTGAGAATCCAGTTCCCCCGGCGCGGCATCGAGTTGTAGGCTCGCCACGTCTTTCGCTTGGGGGGTATTCATGCGTCGCGCACTGATTCTCGGGCTCGTCACGTCTATCGCCGCGTGCGGCAGTGATCCGTCGGAGGGGGATGACGATCCGATCGTCGTCGGCGACACGCCGGCGTTCACGATCACCAGCGCCGACATCACGCTGCAGCCCGGCGAGGAGAACACCTACTGCTTCTACTTCCACACGCCGAACACGACGACGGCGGCGGTCGGCAAGTGGGTGTCGGACATGACGGCCGGCAGCCATCACATGATCTACTTCTCGAACCTGACCGGCGATCAGCCGGCGGACGGCACGGTCGACGACTGCAACCTGGGCGGCAGCGCGGTGCCGCTGCCGGTGTACGGCACGCAGATCGCGCACGAGGAGGTCGTGTTCCCGACCGACGACGGACAGGGCAACCCGCTCGGCCAGGAGATCTCGCCGAACACGGCGGGGTTCTTCCAGATGCACTACCTGAACGCGACCGACCAGCCGCTGACCGCGCACGTCACGCTCGAGGCGTACGCGCTGCCCGAGACCGCGACGTACACGAAGACCGATCTGTTCGCGACGTACAACAGCGACATCGCGATCCCGCCGGGTGCGACGAACTTCGTCGTCAGCGCGACGTGCGATGTCGTCAACGGCAAGTTCTGGTCGATGTCGTCGCACTCGCACAAGCAGTCGATCGCGACCTCGATCAGCGACGGCGCCGCGACCGTGTTCTCGAGCACGGACTGGGAGCACCCGGGCACGCTGCGGTTCGACCCGGACTTCTATCAGTTCTCGTCGCAGATCACGTGGTCGTGCACGTACAACAACACCGGCGACAATGCGGCGCAGACCGTGTACGCGGGCCAGAGCGCACAGACGAACGAGATGTGCATGGCGACCGGCTATTACTTCCCGGCGCGCGGCCCGAAGGGTTGCTTCTTCTCCGACGGCGCGTGCCAGTGCCTGCTGTAACTCGTCGAGCCTGCGCTTGATGTGCAGCGCTCGTCGGCGGGTGTGAGCAGCGAGGCCGTCACGATCATCTGGATCGTCGACGGCCTTTGTTATACGAGCGGGCGATGCGCCTGGGGATCTTGCTCGTGTGGCTCGCCGGTTGTCAGTTCGCGCCGGTGCCGGTGCAACCCGGCAGCGACGCGCCGGACGGCAGCGGCAGCGACGGCGACGTGACACCGCCGATCGACGCGTGCGCGGCATGTCCGGACAACGACGTCGCCGCCGGCGCGATCGCGATCACCGACACCCGCCACGTCAGTGGCGACTTCACGGCCGCGCACGACGATCTCGCGACCGGCTGCGGACCGACCGGCGCGCGCGATCTGTTCTACGAGCTCGTCGTGCCGTCGCCGCAGGTCGTCTACATCGACACGATCGCGACCGCGTTCGACGGCGTGCTCTCGCTGTACCCCGGCTCGTGCACCGCGGCCGGCGCGCAGCTGTCGTGCGCCGACAACCCGTGCGACGGCTCGCTGCACGCGCAGCTCGCGCGTTCGCTCGCGGCCGGCACCTACTGCCTCGTCGTCGAGGATGGCGGCAACACCGCGACGACGTTCGATCTCGACGTCGAGTTTGCGGGCCGCGATGGCATCGAGCTCGCGGGCGCCGGGCCGTGGAACCTGTCGGGCAACACGTGCGATGGCATCGACGGCGCGGACCCGAGCTGCGAGTCCGGCGCGTCCGCGGCCGGCACCGGCAAGGACGTCATGTACTGGATGACCGTGTGCCAGGGCTCGCACGCGGTGCGCGCGTCGACGTGCGCGAGCACCGGCTTCGACTCGATCGTGTACATGCGCAGCCAGTTCGAGGAGCTCGCGTGCCGCGACGATGGCTGCACGCCGGCGTCGAACCACGGCTCGCTGATGACCTCGTCGACGACCGGCAACGGCCTGATGATGATCATCGTCGATGGCTACGACGGCGCGTGCGGCAGCTACACGCTCAACGTCCAGCCGTGACCGTCAGCGTGCCCTGGGGTGCGCGGCGAAGAAGTCGAGGATCACCTCGCTGCCGAAGTCGCGCGTGACGTTTCCCGACCGCGCGAGGTACGGCCAGCCGGACGGCCAGGTGTGGCCGCCACCGTCGACGACGATCAGCTCGGTCGCCGCGGTGCAGCCGGTCCAGGTGCGCCGGATCGACGTCGCGTGATCCGTCGGATCGCGATCCGGGATCGCGGCGGTCTCGTACGCGGGCCGGCAGCCGTTGCGCTTCGCCCAGCCGGCCATCGTGGTCTCGACGTCGGCCTTGACGCCCTCCTGCTCGAGGCAGCCCTGCGCGCCGCCGGCGTACGGCCAGCACGGATCCGTCGAGCCGTGGATCGCGAGCACCGGCACCGCGCCGCACGCGCCGCCGTCGTCCGCGTGCTGGTTTGCACCGCCGACCGGCGCGATCGCCGCGATCACGCCCGGGCGCTCGCAGCCGATCCGGTGCGCCATCGCGGCGCCGTTCGACAGCCCGGTCGCGTAGATCCGGCGGTCGTCGATCGGCGCGAGCGCGCGCACCGCCGCGAGCAGGTCGTCGGTGAACTTGACGTCGTCGACATGCTCGGCGCACGCGCGCCCGCTCGCGCAGTACCTGCCGGCCTTGCCGCCACCGGCGTTCCACGTCCGCATCTCGCGCGCGAGCTTCGCCGGCGTGCCGTCGGGTGACACCACCGCGAACCCGCGCGCGGTCGCGAGCGCGACGAGGCATTTCGGATCGCGCTCGTCCCCGGCCGGGCACGTCACGCGGCGCGCCGCCTCGCGATTGCCGCCACCGCCGTGATACGCGATCACGAGCGGCAGCGGCGTCTTGCCATCCCACGTCGACGGCACGGCGAGGTCGAAGCCGCGATCCGGCCAGCCCGCGACGCTGCACGCGATGTGGTCGCCGGGGCGCGCGTGCTTGCCGGTGCACGCGTCGTCGGCCGGGTGCGAGCGACACGCGGCGATCATGGCGACGAGCACGACGCCGCGGATCACGGCGTCGGCTCCGGTCCGGCGACGAGCCCGGTGCGTACCGCCGCGAGCGCGAGTGCGAACCGCGCGGCACGTCCGAGATCGCCATCGAACGGGACGAGCGCGCGATCGAGCCAGTACTCGACCTCCGCCGACGACTGGCCGACCGTGCCCGGCGCGCCGAGATCCGCGAGCTTGATCGGGCCGTCCGCCGCCGCGCGGCCGAGCCCGAGATCGAGCAGGCACAGATCGCGGTGCGCCGCGAGCCCGCGATCCTCGACGTGCGCCGGCAGCGAGCGCTCGCCATGCAGGCACACGATCAGCGCGAGCGGCGTCGCGCCCGAGTCGCCCATGATCATCGCGACGGTCGCCCACGCCGCGCTCGCCTCGAGCCCGGTCGCGCCGCGCGTCAGCACCGCATGCGCGGGCCGCAGCGTGTCCGCCCAGTTTCCCGGGCGCCAGCGCGCCGCGCACGCCAGCAGGTCCCACGACTCGACGACCGCCTCGGCCATGGCTCGATGCTACTCGACGCGCAGCTTGCGCGCTCGCTCGACGCGGCGGCGCGACAGCTCGACCCCGATCGCATCGAGGCCGTGCGCGTTCGCGACCGCGAGCACGCTGCCCATCCCGCAGAACGGATCGACGACACCGCGCAGGCCGATCGATGCGACGAACGCGACCGCGGCCTCGCACGCGGCCTTGCCCATCGCGCGCGACCACGTCATGTGACCGAGCGCGGGCAGCACGTCGGCCGTCGACGCACCGGGCTCGACGCGCCGCGCGCGGCTCGTGCACACGAGGTGCGCGTACGCGGGCCGCCCCATCGTGATCGTGCCCGGTGGCACGCGGCACACGATCTTGTGCCAGAGCACGTGGCTGCCCGCCTGCTCCGCGCCGCGCATCACGAGGTACGCTTTGTCGATCCAGCGGCCGTCGTGCTTGACGTCGGTCTGGTAGAAGATCGCGACCGCGTCGTCGGCGACGGCCCGGCACAGCGTCGCGGTGGTCTCGACGAACCACGCCTTCCAGCGCTCGACGCCGAGCTCGGGCAGCTCGGAGTGATCCGGCAGCGAGGTGATGATCGCGTGATCGGGCGCGAGCGGATGCTCGGCGAGATACGCGAGGCCATCGCCGTGGTGGATCACGCGAGCGGTCACGCCGTGACGTTACCGCGCGGCCGCGAGCTCGGGCTCGCTCGCCGACGGCTTCACAAACTCGTCTTCCTCATCAACGAGCCCGCTCGGCTTGTCCGCCGGCAGCGTGTAGCGGCGCTCGATCGCCTCGCGGACCTCGGCGCGCGTGCCTTCACGCTGCTCGATCAGCGCGACCTCGTCGGCGAGCTCGTCGTCCTTGACCTCGACGCGCAGCCACTTCGAGTAGTCGTGGTTGCGCAGGTGATAGATCCACGTCTCGTCGTCGACGCCGTCGGCGAGGTGCACGAACAGCTGCAGGTTGTGCGCCTTGAGGTTCAGCTTCGCGTCGGGTCCGCGGAAGTAGAAGCTGCGCGTCTTGCCGAGGTTGCCTTCCATGTACTTGCGCTTGTGGCGCTTGCGCTCCATCTTCGGCGGCTCGGTCTGCAAGATCGTCGTCTCGGTGTTCGCGATGTTCCAGTACAGCGCCTGACCGGTGCCGAGCTTGCCGCCGTTCGGGATCGCCGCGAGCCGCGGACACGGTACCTCCGCGAGCTGGCTCAGCTCGTAGACCGAGTCCGTCGGCTGCTCGCCGACCGCGACGAGCGTATCGAGCGTCTTGATGATCGCGGGCGCGACGCTCGTCGGGTGCACGGTGACGTAGAGCGTGCCGTGCGGGCGCAGCGCCATCTCGGCCGCGGGCTCCCACGACGCCGGCAGCAGGTGGTGCGCCTCGTCGACGACGAGCCAGTGCGGCCGCCCGGTCCGCGTGCGCAGCTCGGCGAGCACCGGCAGCAGCTCGGCGAAGAACTCCGGGCGGTGCTCGACCGCGATGCCGAGCAGGTTGACGACGACGTTGCGCGACGGATCCTTCAGCACGTCGAGCACCTCGGACGCGAGCGGCGCGCGCGTCGGCGAGCCGAGCACGACCGCGAGCTCGACGTTCGCGTAGTCGCCTTCTGGATCGATGATCGCGAACTGGTAGTTGCGCTGCGACAGCCGCTCGAGCACGCCGGTCGTCAGCGTCGACTTGCCGCTGCCCGACGTGCCGCACACCATCATGTTCGTCGCGTACGGATCGATCGAGAGCGCGCGGTCGCCGTCCTTGCCGAGCAGGACATGGTGGCGCGTCAGCTTCGGCGCGGCGATCGCGAGATCGTCGGCGAGCAGGTGCTCGATCAGCTCGCTGACCCCGGCGCCGTGGTCGGCGGTCGTGACGACATCGGCGTGCGCCTTGAGCGAGGGCAGCGCGTTCGCGACCGCGACGCCGGCCTCGCAGCACGTCAGCAGCGCGTGGTCGTTCTCGGCATCACCGACGCCGACCACGTTGTGGCGCGACAGCCCGAGCTCGAACAGCGCCTGCGCGAGCCCGGTCGCCTTGTTGACGCCGGACGGCAGCACCATGACGGCGCCCTTGTTGAAGATCACCTGGAGCTCGAGCCCGAGGTCGTGGATCACGTGCAGCACGGTGTCCTGGTGCGGCTCCCACGTCGCGACGATCGCGTGACCGACCGCGATCCGATCGACGCCGCGCCGCCGCAGCTCGTCGACAAACTCCGGTGGCGGCGGCTCGCACGACGACCGGATCTCCTTCGTCGCGGGCTCGTACACGAGCGCGCCGTTCTCGGCGACGATCCGGTCGAACAGCTCGGGATGATCGAGCAGGCCGAGCAGCTCCTCGAGCTGCCGCCCGGTCACCATGATCAGCTTGCGTCCGGACTCGCGCAGCCGCCGCAACGCACTCCACGTGTCGTCGTCGATCCGCCCGTGGTGCGCGAGCGTCCCGTCGTAATCCGCCGCCAGAGCGTGGTACCGCACCCAGCGATCTCGCTGCACGACACGTGCCGCGGCGTGCCGGCTGCCCCGCCTGCGGGCTTCTCCGAGCAGCGATGCACCACGCGCGCGCGCCGGGCGAGCGCCAGTGCTCGCTCAGCACTCGAGGTCGTGGAACAGATCGGTCGAAAAGTACCGCTCCATGCGATCGCACAGCACGGTCGCGATCGTCTTGTCCGGACCGATGCGCTTCGCGAGCACGCGTGCCGCCGCGAAGTTCAACCCGCTCGACGGACCGACCGGCAGACCGCGCGTGATCAGCTCGCGCGCCGCGCACATCGCGTCGTGCTCGTCGATCCGGATGTCCTCGGACAGCCCGATCTCCGCTGGATTCAAGATCGTCGATAGCCCCTCGACGATGCCCGGGATGCCACCGCACACCTCGGGCTGGCCCTCGAAGCACGTCGAGCCGTGCGTCGGGACCGCGCGCGCGAACACCGTCGGATGCCCGGCCTCGCGCAGTGCGCGGGCGATGCCCATCAGCGTCCCCCCCGTACCGACACCGGCGACGAAGCCATGGATCGTGGTGCCGATCTGCTGGATCAGCTCCGGGCCGGTCTCGCGCTGGTGTGCACGCGCGTTGAGCTCGTTCTCGAACTGCCGCGTGAGGAAGACCTTCGGATTGTCGGCCGCCATGCTCCGCGTGCGCTCGATCGCGCCGAGGATGCCGCCCTGCTTCGGGGTCAGGACGCACTCACCACCGTAGCGCTTGATGATCAGCATGCGCTCGCGGCTCACGTTCTCCGGCATCACCGCACAGAACCGAACACCGAGCACCGCGCACGCCATCGCCAGCGCGATCGACGTCGAGCCGCTCGACGCCTCGACGACGATCGTGTCCTCGTCGATCGCGCCGGTCTCGACGCCGTGGCCGAGGATGAACGCGGCGACGCGGTCCTTCGTCGAGCCCGACGGCAGCAGGTACTCGAGCTTGAGCCAGATGACGCACCGGCTCTCCTCGTCACGCAGCGGGATCGCCATCGTGCGCGCCGCCATGCGGATCAGCGTCGCCTTGCGCTCGGCGAGAGACATCGACTGGAGGATCACGCGCCTACCGTAGACGGCATGGTCGCCGACGAGCAAGGGCGTCGCTCCGACAGACCGCCGAGAGACTCGCCAGGTCGTTGGCGGTCCAACGGTCAACCCGGCTATGATGCGGTGATCACCGTGAAAGCCGCCACGGTTCCTCCACCGAGCTTCGCGATCCGGCGGGTCGTCGACAACCGCGAAGTCCGCATCGTCTACCAGCCGCTCGTCGATCTGAGGAGCCGCAAGGTCTTCGCCTACGAGGCTCTCGTGCGCTCGAAGGCGCCCGAGTTCACGAACCCGCTGCAGCTGTTCGCCGCGGCGGTCGATCACTCGTGTGTCGGCGAGCTCGGACGCGTGCTGCGCCAGCTCTCGGTCGAGAACTGTCCTCACTTCCCGCTGTTCCTGAACGTCCACCCCGCGGAGCTCAACGAGCAGTACCTCGTCCGCACCGACGATCCGATCTTCGACCACGGCCACGACGTCTACCTCGAGATCACCGAGGGCGTGCCGCTCTCGCACTTCCAGCTCTGCCAGTCGATCCTGTCCGAGGTGCGCGGCCGCGGCATCTCGCTCGTCGTCGACGATCTCGGCGCTGGCTACTCGAACCTCAAGTACATCGCCGACCTCCACCCGCGCATGGTGAAGCTCGACCGCGACCTGATCGCGGGCCTCGTCCACGACTCGCGGATGTTCAAGCTGGTGTCCGCGATCGTCGTGCTGTGCAAGGAGCTCGAGGCGCAGGTCGTCGCCGAGGGGATCGAGACCGTCGAGGAGCTCGACGCCGTCATCGACTCGGGCGCGCGCTACGGCCAGGGCTACCTGCTCGCGCGCCCGAACTTTCCGCTGCCCGACGTCCAGTGGCCCGCGGAGCTCGCCGGTCCGCGCGAGCGCCCCACGGTCCGGCGAGAGCGACTGGCAGCGCAGAAGAAACCCGCACGCCGGCGCTGATTCCGCGTGCCGCGACAAACCGCTTGCGTTCCGCCGCCGCATGGGTCAATACTGAACCAGATGGTTCAGTTTTCGAGAGCCGCGCAACTCGACGCCGCGTTCGCCGCATTGGCCGATGCGACGCGCCGGGGCGTGCTGGAGCAGCTCGGGCGGGCGGACGCGTCGATCACGGATCTCGCCGAGAAGTTCGACATGACGTTGACCGGCATGAAGAAGCACGTCGGCGTGCTCGAGGATGCCGGGCTCGTCGCGACATCGAAGGTCGGTCGCGTCCGGACGTGCAGGCTCGGCCCGCGCCAGCTCGACGAGGTCACGGCGTGGATCGACCGCTATCGCCGGATGTGGAGCGCGCGCTTCGACGAGCTCGACCAGGTGATCGAGGACATGAAGCAGAACGAGAAAGCGAGAACACAGCGATGAAGAACGAGACGAGAGTGGAACGCAAGTCGGAGCGCGAGATGGTCATCACGCGCACGTTCAACGCACCCCCGCGCATCGTGTTCGAGGCGTGGACGAAGGCCGAGCTCATGCGGCGCTGGTGGGTCCCGAAGTCGAGCGGGATCACGCTGCTGTCGTGCGAGATGGATGTTCGGACCGGCGGTAGCTATCGCTTCGTGTTCGCACACGAGCCCGAGCCGATGGCGTTCTTCGGCCGTTATCTCGAGGTGACGCCGCACACGCGACTGGTGTGGACGAACGACGAGAGCGGCGACGCTGGGCAGCTCAGCACGCTGACGCTCGAGGACCACGGCGACACGTCGCGGATCGTCTTGCACGAGGTGTACCCGTCGGCCGAAGCGCTCGAGGCGGCGAAGGGCTCGTACGACGGCATGGCCGAGTCGTTCGACCAGCTGGATGCGCTGCTCGCCGGATAGCGAGCTACTCGCGGATCAACTTCTCGATGATCGCGTAATCCGACTCGAGCACGCCGCCGGCTCGCACGCAGCGCACGCGGCTCTGATCGTCGACGATGATGTGGATCGGGATCGGCGGCGCGCCCGGCAGGCCGAGCTGCGCGATCCACGCTTCCTGCGCCTTCGTGTCCGCGATCCGCAGCGATGCCGGCGTGCCCGGGTGCTCCTTGCGGAACGCGGCGATCGCGTCGTCGGAGTCATCGACCGAGACGAACGCGAGGTCGATGCCGAGCTTGTCGCGCCACTTCGCGAGCCGCGGCATCTCCTCGACACACGGCTTGCACCAGGTCGCCCAGACGTTGATCCAGCGCCACGTCTTCGCCGCGGCCGGCGGTGCGCCACTCGCGAGCGCAGGCCACGCGAGCGGCTTCGCGTCCGCGGCCTTCGCGTAGACGTCGCAGAACGCCTCGGTGGTCGCGCCCTGGTTCGCGGTCACCTTCGCGGCGTTGACGCGCGATGGCGGCGGCTCCGAGGACGCCTTCTTGTCCTCGCAGCCGCCGACCGCGCACGCGAGCGCGAGCGTGCCGAGCGCGACGCGGATCAGAGCTGGCAGTCGATCCATGCGATGAATGCACTCCGGTTGAGCTCGTTGTTCTTGCAGTCGCCGGTCGCGCTGCGCTGCCACGTGCAGAATTCATCCTCGAGCTGCGCGAACTCCTCGCCGAGCCACAGCAGGCCGACCTCCTTCTCGAGGTCGGGATCCTTGAACTGCTGCTTGAGGTGGTTCATCACCGCCTCGGCGCGACCCTTCGACAGATCGCGGTTGTGCTCGACCGAGCCTTCCGGCGACGCGCGCGACACGACGAAGAACCAGCTCGCGCCCTTCTGATCGGCGAACACCTTGTCGATCAGCGCGAGGTCCTGCGCGTCGAGATCCGACTTGTCGAGGTCGAACTGGATGATGCCGCCGCGCGCCTTCATCGGCCGGAACAGCGCGTTGAAGTCGGTGCCGCTCATCGTCGCGACGTTCTTCGCCTGCACCGGCTGACAGCCGCGTCCGCCGTCGGCGCCCATGAGGCCGCAGCTCATGAGCACGCGGCGCAGGATCTTCTTGAGCTCCGGGTTGCAGTACGCGACATCGGACGCCGACGCGACCGCGGCTTGCTCGGTCGGCTTTGCCGTGGCCTCCGCGAGCCGGGTCTCGGCGGAGCCGATCCACTTGACGGTGGTCGCCACGGGTACCGCGGCGAGCGCGACGAGAACGACCGCACGCGTGATCATCATGGCACACCTCCGTTGTCACCTTCCGAGGGTGTGGTGACGGGCTTGTCGGCGGGCTTGTCCGCCGGCTTGTCTGCCGGTTTGTCCGCCGGCTTGTCCGCCGGCTTGTCCCCACCGGACGCCGGCTTGTCCGTCGCCGTGTCACCGGCGGGCTTGTCGCCGCCCGCCTTGTCCGGGTTCGTCCCGGACGTGCCGGACGGCTGCGTCCCGGACGTGCTCGCCGAGCCTGTCCCGGACGTGCCGGACGGCTGGGTCCCGGACGCGGCGTTCGTCGCCGTGCCCGACGTCCCGGACGCAGCGTTGTTCGGCGTCCCGGACGCAGCGTTGTTCGGTGTCCCGGACGCGGCGCTCGAGCCTGTCCCGGACGTGGCGGACGATCCCGTCCCGGACGGCGTCGTGCTGGCCGCGGCCGCGGAGCCGGGTGCGCCGGGCGGGGGCTCGATCGGCTTCGCGGTCCCGGGGGCGGGCTCGAGCGGCTGCGCCGTGAGCGTCCGGTTCGCGTGGCGGTCGAGCATGATCCGCAGCGAGTACTCGAGGCCGAGGTCGACGTCCTCGTCGCACAGCTTGACGTTGTCGACGAACAGCTGCGGCGTCAGCACGCGGATGTTGTTCGAGACCGCCCAGCGCAGGCTCTTGTTGAGCCGGCTCTTCGCGTCCGGCGAGCCGACGCACGCGGCGAGCTCGGGGAACCGCTGCTTCACGATCTTCTCGGCCGCGGTCGGATCCGTGCGAGCGGCATCGCGGATGCGATCTTGCTCGGAGAACGCCCACGCGATCACCTCGGGCGAGCGCTCGCCGGCGCACAGCACCGCCTCGCTGACCGTGCACGCACCCGGGTGCGTCGCCTCGGTGACCATCCAGTTGCACGTGTTATCGAGCGGGAACAGGATCGCGCGGCGATCGAGCTCGGACGCCATCCCCGACGAGGCGAGCCGGCCTTCGAACGCGCGGCACGCCGGGCACAGCGGATCGAGGATCTCGATCGCGGGGGCGCCACCGGGCGCGCTGCGATCGACGCGGACCATCACGCCGTAGGTGTCCTCGGGCTTGGCGAGTGCGTCGCACGTGCCGACGAACCGGCCGTGATCCGGCGCGACCGCGAGATAGATCAGCACCGGGACGACGACGAACAGCACGCCGATGCCGAATGCACCGGCGAGGAACCGGGTCGACGTCGGCGGCGCATCGACCTCGCGCTCGACGACGAGCGGATGCGACTCCGTCTCCTCGCGGACCGCATCGATCTTGTCGCTGAGCGCGGGCTCGGTCGCGGCGGTCCACGCCGGCTCGCTCGGGCGCTCGCCGGCCGGCTTCGCCGGCTTCGTCGCCGGACGCTTGGGACGGATGATCGAGTCACCGCCGGCCTGATGCAGCGCGACCGCTCGCCGCCACAGCGCGACCGCACCGACGAGGCAGAGCGCGCTCGACGCGTAGATGCAGACGCACAGCTTGCACGTGGTGCCGAGCTTCGTCAGCGAGATGATCAGCATGACGACCGACGTCGCGGCGGGCAGCACGGTCGCGAGCGCGAGGAAGCCGGTCGCGCGCGGGTCGTCCTTGCGACGCGTCAGCAGGAGGTCGACCGAGAAGAACGCGATGAACGCGAACACGGCCATCGCCGGCAGCGAGATCGGGATGCCGCCCCACACGTGCGATCGAAACACCGACGAGTACGGGCTCATCATCGCGACGTGGCATCCGGACTCGGCGGTCGATTGCCCCATGCCCGGAATGAACGAGCAGTGAATGCTGTGCACCTGCCGATCGAGATGCTGAACGAAGTCGTACGTCGACACGCCGGCGAACACGAGTCCGACGAACGCGCCGACGAGTACCACCACGAGCCATGGATGTGGTCTCACGCAAGATCCTCCCGTGACCATCGTCCCACGGAGTGGCGCGCGGCCCAACCCGCTCGCGCCGCGTAAGGCGCAGAACGCTCGCGCGCTTGCTACTAACGTGCGCGCGTATCGCACTTCGTTTGTACAGAAACGATGACATCTGTACCGCTCGTCGACTTCTCGACGACGAACGCGAGCGCTAACGTGCGGGCATGGCCGAGCACGACTGGAATCCGCAAGCGAAGGAGATGGCGGACGAATCGATGGTGCGGAATCTGATCGCGCAAGCCGAGGCGATCTGGCCGCAGGAAGCACCGATCGTCGCGAGCTACGGACTTGGGGATTCTTCGCAGGGGGCAGCAGCGCCCGAGGTGCTCGATGTGGGTTGTGGGATCGGCGAGATCGCGTTCCGGATCGCCGAGCTGTGGCCGACCGCGCGGATCACCGGGATCGATCTCGTCGCGTCGCATCTCGAGCGCGCGCGCGCCCGCACCGCGAGCTTTGGCGATCGCGTGACGTTTCGCGAGGCCGACGCGCGCGAGCTGCCGCTGCCCGACGCGCAGTTCGATCTCGTGATCTGCCGCCACGTGCTGCAGGCGGTGCTGCGTCCCGATCTCGCGCTGCGCGAGATGATCCGCGTCGCGAAGCCGGGCGCGCGGCTGCACCTGCTCGTCGAGGACTACGGGATGATCCACATCTCCGGTGATCCCGCGATCGACGAGTTCTGGCACCACGGCCCGCACGTCTACAGCGCGGCGACCGGCTGCGATCTGTTCGTCGGCCGCAATTGCCACCAGCTGCTGCACTCGCTCGGCATCACCGACCTCGCGTATCACTACGTCGCGGTCGACACCGAGCGCGTGCCGCGCGAGACCTTCGCACGCATCTTCGAGGCCTGGCGCGATGGCTACACCGAGGCGCTTGCGAAGCACCTCCGCCGGCCCGAGCCGGAGATCCGCCGGATGTTCGACGCCACGGTCGAATGCATCCGCGATCCCGAGAGGTTCGCGCTCTGGCTGGTCCCGATCGTGACCGCCCGCATGCCGTGACGCGGCCCGGGTTCGCAGTCGCTGCGAGGCCCTGTGTGACGAATCAAGCTGAACTTTGGGCCGGCTGTGCCGTATACGAGCGAGGTGAAAGCGCTCTCGGTGGTCCTCGTCCTCGGATTGTGCGGAGTTACCGCAGCCGATCCGGTCCATAAACCGTCGGCACCGGTCCAGCTGCACATGGCGTCGCAGCCGGTCGCCGGCGGCTACCGGGTCACCGTGTTCGCGACGCCGACGCGCCAGGTCCCCGCGATCACGCTGTCGCTCGCCGGCCAGCGCGTCGCGTTTCCGGCGACTGCCGCGGGCCAGGTCCGCCAGCTGACGTTGACCGTGCCGGTCGCGCCGGATGCGGGAGCCGACGTCGTCGGTGGCGCGTCGCTCGCCGGGCGCAGCAGCGCGATGATCCTCCACGTCGGCGTGCTCCAGCAGCCGGCCGCGAAGCGGTCGGTGACGCGGACGCTGAGCGATGGCCGTCGCGTGCGGGAGGTGCGGTGATGCGCGCGCTCGTCGCGAGCGTGCTCGCCGCAGCCCTGTTCGCCGCGTGCGGTGGCAAGGACGGTGACGACGACACGACGCCGGATGCTTCCGTCGTCGGCGTGCCCGGCACGTACACGGTCAGCGGCGTCGTCCAGTACGAGGACAAGCCGCCGCAGGAGGACGGCTCGCTCGGCGCGATCGCACCGAAGTCGGCGCGGTTCGTCTCGGTCGCGCTGATCGCGGATGCGACGGGCGCGACCGTGCAGATGGCGACGTCGGATCAGGCGGGCGCGTATAGCTTCACGTTCGACGCGGTCGGCGGTGATGCGATGCACGTGCTCGTGGTCGCGTCGAACGAATCGCCGGAGCGGCCGATCACGGTCAAGAACCTCGACGACACGATCCACGGCTTCGGCGGTGCGACGTTCTCGGCGGGCGTCGACACGACGAACGACGTGCTCGTCACCGTCGCCTCGAAGGAGGCGCAGGCGTTCAACGTGTTCGACGAGATCGTCAACGAGATGGATCGGATCCGCACGACGATGGGCAACCAGGCGCCGCCGCCGCTCGCGGTCTACTGGGAGGACGGCAGCGACGACGGCACGTACTACTTCGAAGGCGCGATTCACCTGCTCGGGCTCGCGTCCGACGACGACGGCTTCGACGACACCGTGATCCTCCACGAGAGCGGCCACTACGTCGAGGATCGGATCGGACGCAGCGACAGCCCGGGCGGCTCGCACGACGGCAGCCCGACCGATCCGCGGCTCGCGTGGTCCGAAGGCTTCTCGACGTACTGGGCGATGGCCGTGCGCGGCGCGCCGATCTACATGGACTCGAACGCCGACGGCGGCTGGTCGTACGACGCGGACACCTCGCTGACGAAGGCGAGCCTGCAGAACCCGATCAGCCAGCGCGTCAGCGAGGACATGGTCACCGAGATCCTGTGGGACATGGGCGACGGCGCCGCCGGCGACGACGACATGCTCGACGGCACGCACGACCCGGTCCTCGTCGTCCAGCCGCAGTACCTGAAGACCGCGACGCTGCGCACGACTGGCACGACCGGCGTCGATCTCGTCGACATGCTCGACGGCTGGTTCATGCTGCAGGGCCTGACGAGCTGCGCGGCCGTGAAGTCGATCGTCGTCACGACGCACCAGTTCCCGTACGACTTCAACGGCCCGGCCGGCGCCTGCCCGTGACCGCCTGAGCGACGACCGACACGAGGACCCTCCCGAGGACCGCCGAGGCGCTGAGCCGTCCCGAGGACCGCCGAGGCGCTGAGCCCAGATCAGCACGGAGAAGCGGAGCCCGCGAAGCTCGCAGAGGATCGATGTTTGAACCCTCCCGATCTCGAGAGAACCATCGACGAGAGCTTGCGGTCGAGCGCCTCGAACGGTGAGCGGTTCGGGCTGAAGCGACCGCGTTCTCGACGGTGGGCGGTCGAGATCGGGAGGGTTGCCCCAAAGGATCTCTCTGCGAGCTTCGCGCGCTTCGCCCCTCCGTGCTGATCTGGGCTCTCCGCCGAGGCGCTGAGCTCAGATCAGCACGGAGAAGCGGAGCCCGCGAAGCTCGCAGAGGATCGATGTTTGAACCCTCCCGATCTCGAGCGAACCGTCGACGAGAGCTTGCGGTCGAGCGCCTCGACGGTGAGCGGTTCGGGCTGAAGCGACCGCGTTCTCGACGGTGGGCGGTCGAGATCGGGAGGGTTGCCCCAAAGGATCTCTCTGCGAGCTTCGCGCGCTTCGCCCCTCCGTGCTGATCTGGGCTTCGCGCCTCTTGTTCCGCCGCTCGGATGCGGGTAAGCGGCGGCTTAGCGGTCGGTGAGCGACTCGAGGAACGCGACGATCGCGTCGATCTCGTCGTCGCTCAGGCGCGGCGTCTCGCCTGGCAACCGATCGTACGGCGGCTCGCTCTGGTTGACGTTGCCGCGATAGACCTCGGGCACGTCGTCGAACATCACGCCGTCCGGATACCAGCGCTCCGGGTTCGTGCTGCGCGTCGCGTAGAACGCGACCACGTCGCGCAGCGAGCCGAAGTAGCCGTTGTGCATGTACGGCCCGGTCACCGCGACGTTGCGCAGCGACGGCACCTTGAACGCACCGCACGCGCCCTCGACATCGAAGCCCGCGGGCGCCTTCGCCGCGAGGCCGGGCTGCCGGCACAGGCCGAGATCGAAGTACGCCGGATCCGCGTTGTCGGGGATCGCGACGTTCCGCGGCACGCCGAGGTTGTCGTACGTGAAGTCGGTGAACAGCCACTGCTCGGGATCGCGTGACGCCTCGTTGCCGACATGACACGCGATGCAGTTGCCCTTCTCGGGATCCTTGAACAGCGCGAACCCGCGCGCCGCGCGCTCCGGCAGCGGTGCCGTGCCGCGCAGGTAGTCGTCGAACGGCGACGAGAACCGGCGGAACCGCTGGCTCGACTCGAACGCCGCGATCGCGCGCGCGACGAGATCGAACATCAGCTCGTCGTCGTCGAGCTCGGCGCCGTAGACCTTGACGAACATCGGCGCGTACTTCGCGGCGCGCACCTTCGCGATCAGCGCCGCGACGCTCGGGTTGTTCATCTCGCGCGGATTGAGGAACGGCTGCTTCGCCTGATCGGCGAGCGTGTCGGCGCGGCCATCCCAGAACTGACCGCCGACGGGGACGTACTCGACGACCTCACCATCGCTGACGGTCTCGACGTGAAACGGCGGCGCGAACATCGCGTACGCGGCGGTCGGCGTGTTGCGCGTGCCGACGACGCCCCGGACCGCGCCCGCGGCGACGCCATCGACGCGCGAGCCGTCATCGCCGGCAAAGCCGGTTCGTGCGTCGTGACACGACCCGCACGCCTGACCGCGCGGCTCGGACAGGTTCGTGTCCTCGAACAGCAGCTTGCCGAGCAGCTGCTCGTCGGTGAGATCGCGATCGTGGATCGACAGGTCCGCGAGGTCGCTCGACTCGTCGGTCGCACACGCGACGAGCGAGGTGGTTCCGACGAGGATGGCAATCGAGGCGAACGCGAAGCGAGAGCTGGGTGTGGACATACGGGGACTCCGGCCCGTGCCGCACACGTCTCCCAGCACGGGTGACCTGACGGCGATCGATCGGGCTTATCCCGACTCTCAGCAACGCGCGTGCCGGTGACAACCCGGCGAATCGCAACGCGGCCTACAGTTCGTCGATGGGCCGGGCGTGCGCGCACGCCATGGATCGTGGACGCAGCGCACGGTCGACCCGCAGTTGTCCCGGACGGCTACTGCTTCGGCCGCGTGATCATGATGTGCCAGTTGTTGTTCGAGTCGATGTAGCCGAACCGGAACGGCGCCGGTCCCTTCGAGGCCTTCCACGCGTTGCGCATGTCGAGGTCCTCCTTGCCACCGACGGCGAAGTCGAGCCCGGGCTGGACGAACTTGCCGTACGTCTCCTGCTCCATGCCCGCGGGCTTCGCGTACATCGGCGGGATCCCCGTCGAGTCGGAGATCATCCACGCGAGGTGATCGAGGATGTACTTGCGCATCGTCGTGAACTCGTCGCGCCACAGCAGGTAGCTCGCGCCCTTGACGATGATCGTCACCTTGCCCTTGGCCTCGAGGTGACGCAGCACGCCCGGCTCGGACTGCAGGTGCTTGTTGTCGAGGTTCCACGCGATGTGGCGGTGCGTGCGCAGCGTCGTCTCGCCGACCTTGCGATACGTCAGCTCGACGTTGCGGTACGACTCCGCGAACGCCGGGTTGTGCCAGCGCTCGGACAGCGGCTTCGTGTTCGACGTGTCGGCGTCGATCTTTGCCTGGTCGACGTAGATCAGCTTGCCGGTGTCGTCGATGTGGAAGTACCGCATGCCGACCGGCTCGTAACCCGCGACGTGCATCGCGAGCAGGAACGACGACACCTGCCCGGGCACCGCGTTCTTCTGCTGCGCGGACAGGTTGACACTCGTGTTCGAGCCGTACGCGACGAGCCACTCGATCTCCTTGCGAAACGCCGCGAGGCTCTTGTCGAGGTCGCCCGGCGTCAGTGACATCCAGCGCCGCGGATCGCCCGCGAGCTCGAGCGAGATCGTCGTGATCTCGGTCGCGTCGGGGAACGCGATCAGCGCCGACAGCAGATCGCCGCCGCCGAACGGATAGACGATCGTCTTCGGGATGTCGGCCGGCGCGTGCTCGGCCATCCACTTCTTGACGATCTCGAGATTCGCCGCGCGGAACTTCTCGACGTCGGGCGCGATCGTCTTGCAGTGCTTGTCGACGACCTTCTGGAACTTCGCGAGGTCGTCGGGCAGCGGCCCTTCACCGCCGCAGCCGACGACGCGAAACAGCCGCTGCGCGTCGGCCGAGAAGTCGACGCCATCACCGGCCGGCGGCGCCGCGGCCGTATCGCTCGGCGCGCTGGCATCCGCGGCCGCGACCGCGGCATCGATCGCGGGCGCCGCGGCAGCGTCGGCAGCGACAGGTTTCGGCGGCTCGTGCGCGGGCTCGGACTTCTTGTCCTTGCAGGCAACGAGCGCGAGGGAACACACGAGCAGGGTCAGACTTCGCACGCGCGGACGATACGACAGCTCACCGGGCGGGTATTCCCGTGACGAGCACGTAGTGCGTCCCGGTGACGAACACCTGGCGGTGATGCTGCTGCAGGTACTTGCGATAGAACGCGATGTCCTTGATCAGCAGGCCGAGCTCGGCCTGGCGGAAGTTCTTCATCCGCGCGCCCGACGAGACTTCACCATCGAGGTAGCGACAGTTCGGGACGCCGACGATCACCGAGCCGTCGGTGGCGAGATGATCCTGGACGACGCGGCGCAGGACCTCGCGATCGTCGATCCCGGCGCTCTGCAGCGTGCCGAGCGCGAGCACGAGGTCGAATCGCCCGAGCCCGAGCGGCGCGAGCACGTGGACGTCGGCCTCGTGGAACACGGCGTCGGGGAACCGGTCGCGCGCGATCGCGAGCGCCGACGCGCTGTGATCGATCCCGACGAACGCGGCCGCGAGATCCGGCGCGAGCGCGCGGACGAGCGCGATCTCGTCACCGGTGTTGACGCCGAGGCACAGGATCCGTGCACCGGCCGGCAGCGCGCAGCGTGCGAGCGCATCGCCGACGTCGAGCACGAAGCCCGGATCCTCGAGCTTCGAGATCCGCGCGAATCCCGATGCCGTGCCGTACTTCTCGGCGCCATCGCCGGACCACGCGGGCGCGTCCGCAAGCCGCTCGAACCGCAGCTCGATCGCCGGCGGCTCGACGCGCTGGACGAGCACGCGCGCACCGGCGCGATCGGCGAGCTCGACCCATGCCGCGACCGCGCGATGGACGTACGACACACCGTCGATCACGACCCGCTCGCCGGTGTAGTGGCCACGACCGAGCGCCGGATCGAGCACGCGGATCTCCGAGGCGCCCGCGGCCTCGAGCTCCGCGGTGACGTGCGCGATCACCGCGAGCAGTGGCTCGTCGGTGAAGCCCCTCACCGCCGCGCAGCAGCTGCGCGCGCCTTGTCCTTGCGCTTCTGCGCGCTCTTCGAGACGACCTTCGCCGGGGCCGGCGCGATGTCCGGTGTCTCGACGACCGACTCGACCGGCTGCTTCGCGGCGCCGCGCGTCCACTCGGGGCGCCAGAAGCCGACGACGGCGGCCGGGATCAGCGGCCACAGCAGCGGCGCGAGCATCGGTTGCTTCAGCACGCCGGCGAGGTTCAGCAGCCCGACGACCACGAGCATCACGACGCGGCCGCGCGCGTACAGCTGCTGCTTTCTGCCGCGCAGGAACAGCAGCAGGATGTCGAACGGGAAGAACACCATCATCGTCTCGTTCGTCTCGACGTACGGCAGCGGGCTGATGATCGCGAGGAACCACAGCACGAAGCCGAGGATCGTCGGCGGCAGGATCGAGAACGCGAGCCCGAGGCGCTGGAACCGGCCGAACAGCCGCGACAGCCACACCGGCGCGGTCGCGAGCAGGATCACGAGCGCGAACAGCAGGCGGCCGCTCGGCCCGTCGTGCAGCGACGGTGGGCCCTTGCGCTCGTAGACCGTGATCGGCTGGATGCCCCACTTCTTCGCGACCGCCTCGCGCAGGTAGTCGGGCAGGAACATGCGCTCGTAGTACGACGGCACGCGATCGGTCGCGGCGCCCATCGCGATGTCGGTGATCAGCAGCGGCACGCGCATGCCGTAGAAGCCCTCGCGCGCGAGATCGCGAAACGTCCGGCCGTCGGTGGGCTCGTTCATCGAGCGCAGCGCACCGCCGGTCGCGTTGTCGAGGATGTCGCGGACGCGCGTCGTGCAGTTGTCCCAGAAGTGATCGTACGCGTAGTACTTGTTCTGCTCGAGGATGTCGCTCTCGAGCTTCGCGATGACCTGCTGCTTCTGCTCGCGCGATAGCGGCAACGGCTGGACCCAGATCGATCGATCCGCGTCGCGGTAGATGTCGAGCATCGGATCGGCGGCGATCTTGCCGACCCAGAAGCTCTTCGTGCCGCGGAAGAAGCCCCACGCCATCCCGAGCGGGTGCCCGAAGTCGCCGACGCCGTAGTTGTAACAGACGTCGCGATAGCGATCGTGGAACCGCAGGCACAGCGCGATGTGACCGTGGCGCTCCCAGATCAGCGAGCCGACGCCCATCGTGACGAGCTCGATCGTCGGCTCCTCGTCGTAGAGCTTCGCGATCTCCGGCGGGCACTGCGTCGACTCGCACGCGAGCGGCAGCGGCTCCCAGTCCGGACCGCGGCGCCGCGCGTCGGCAGACACCGCCATGCCACACACGATCGCGAGCGCCAGCACCCAGATCCGGCCGAGACCAGCAGACATCTCCGCCAGTGTGTTGTGACGGCCGATTCTTCGCAAGCGAGTCGTGCTACCAGTGCGCCGTGGGCTTCACCGTCGACGCCACCGCGCCGGACTCGCGCGCTCGCAGCGCGACGCTCGTCACGCCCCACGGTGCGATCGAGACGCCGGTGTTCATGCCGGTCGGGACCCGCGGCACGGTGCGGACGCAGACGCTCGCTCAGCTCGAGCAGCTCGGCGCGCCGATCCTGCTCGCGAATACCTACCACCTCTGGGTCCGTCCGGGCCGCGCGGTGTTCGAGCAGCTCGGCGGGCTGCACCGGTTCATGGGGTGGTCGCGCGCGCTGCTGACCGATTCGGGAGGCTTTCAGATCTTCTCGCTGCCCGGGACGCGCGTGGCGGAGGACGGTGCCGAGCTCGACGGTCAGTGGCTGACGCCGGAGAGCTCGATCGCGATGCAGACCGCGATCGGAGCCGACATCATGATGGTCCTCGACCACTGCGTCGCTGCGAAGAGCTCGCACGCCGAGGCGCGCGATGCGATGGACCGCACGCATCGCTGGGCACGCCGCAGCCTCGCGGCACGCACGACCGTGCAGCAGCTGTTCGGGATCGTGCAGGGCGCGTGTGTACCGGAGCTGCGGCGCGAGAGCGCGGCGGTCGTGACCGCGCTGCCGTTCGACGGCTACGCGATCGGCGGGCTCGCGGTCGGCGAGACGCGCGCCGAGCGGCAGGACATGACCGAGCTCGTGACGGACCTGCTGCCGCACGACCGCCCGCGCTACCTGATGGGCGTCGGGACGCCGCTCGATCTGCTCGAGGGCGTGCACCGCGGCGTCGATCTGTTCGATTGCATCCTGCCGACCGCGCTCGCGCAGCAAGGTGTCGCGTTCACGTCGCGTGGCCGGATCGAGCTCGATCGCGGCGTCCACCGGCTGTCCGAGGTCGCGCTCGATCCGCGGTGCGACTGCGCGGCGTGCACGCGGCACTCGCGCGCGTACCTGCATCACCTCGTCAAGTGCAAGGAGCCGCTCGCGTGGCAGCTGCTCGCGACGCACAACCTCGCATTCTATCTGCGCCTGATGTCCGATATCCGGACCGCGATCCGCGCCGGCACGTTCGCGCGGTTCGTCGTCGAGCAGCGCCCGATCCTCGGCGCCGCCGATCTCGATCATCCGCCCGGCAAGCATCCGCGCAAGAAGCGCGGCAAGCCGACCGCGCGCGGTGCGTTCGCGCTCCACGTCGATCCGGCGCGCGAGCGCGCGAGCATCCGCCACGTCGCGTCCGGCGAGATCATGCACTCGGTCAACGATCCGGACGTCGAGGCCGAGCGGATCTACATCGATCAGTCGCGCCGGATCGCGCACGCGCTCGCGAGGGCGACGCCGCTCGTCGTCTGGGATGTCGGGCTCGGCGCGGCGCACAACGCGATGGCGCTCGTGCGCCGGCTCGCCGGTCGCGACGTGCCGTGCACGCTCGTCAGCTTCGAGCGCGATCTCGACGCGCTCCGGCTCGCGGTCATGCACACCGGCGCGTTTCCGCACCTGCGCCACGAGGCGCCGCATCGCCTGCTGCACGCGGGCCACTACGCGCGCGACGGCCTGACGTGGGTGCTGCGCGAGGGCGACTTCCTCGACCATCTCGACGCGGCGCCGCGGCCCGACGTGATCTTCTACGATCCGTTCTCGACGAAGGTCGACGGTCCGCTGTGGTCGTTCGCGACGCTGTCGCGGCTGTACGCGGTGCTCGCGCGCGAGCCGCGGCCGTGCGAGCTGTTCACGTACACGACGTCGACCGCGGTGCGCACCGCGCTGCTCGCGGCCGGGTTTCACGTCGCGTGCGGCGTCGCGTCGGGCCCGAAGGCGGAGACCACGATCGCGCTCGTCCATCCCGAGCCCGGCGAGCACGCGTGGCTCGGCGCGGACTGGCTCGATCGGCGCGCGCGGTCGACGGCGCGTTGGCCTGCCGACGGCGATCCGGCACAGATCGAACGCGCGCTCGCGGCGCACGCGCAGTTCCAGGTGCCACGTGGCTGACTGTCCGTGCGGCTCGGGGCTCGCGCGCGACGCGTGCTGCCAGCGCTACCTCGACGGCGTGCCGGCACCGACCGCGCTCGCGCTGATGCGCTCGCGCTACACGGCATATGTCGTCGGCGCGATCGATTACCTGATCGACACCCAGGATGAATCGACGCGCGATACCGTCGATCGCGCCGCGATCACGAAGTGGTCGAAGCAGACGCTGTGGCTCGGCCTCGAGATCGTCGACACCGTCGACGGCAGCGAGCGCGACCGCCAGGGCGTCGTCGAGTTCGTCGCACGCGGCGTCACGCGCGGCGCGCCGTTCGCACAGCGCGAGCGCTCGCGGTTCCGGCGCACCGGCGGGCGCTGGTACTACGTCGATGGCAAGGTCCGCTGACTACTCGGTCTTCTGCGTCGCCGCGCCCGGATCCGCGGTCGGCTGCGATCTGGTCTGCTTCGCGCCGAACACGCTGCACGTGTTGTTGCGGATCACCCAGTCGGCATCGTTGAGGCAGAGGTCGAGGTCGTCGAGCTCGCACGCGACGTTGTCCTGGTCGACGAGCATCGCGTCGTAGAACCCGCAGTCGACGCCGAGCGTCAGCGACTCGCCCGGGAGCAGCACGTCGCCGCGCAGCAGGTTCGGCCCCCAGGACTCGCTGACGTCGGGGGTCAGATAGATCTCGGTGATCGTGAAGTCGGAGTCGTTGACGACGCGCAGCGACGCATCGCTCGTGGTGCAGCCGGCGGCGGCGGCGAGCGCGAGGGCCAGAGCGGTCGGAAGCAGTCGAGTTCGCATCCCCGACGGACGAGCAACCCGTATGCCCGCGTGATGTCACGGGGTTGCGTCGATCCTGGAGCGCCGGTCACGTGCGCCTTCGCCACGACCGGCCGCCGGCGTGCTGCTACTGCACGGGGGCTGCACCCGCGCTGCACCGGTGCACTGGCAGCGCCGGCTGAGCCAGCTCCAGCACATACGCGCTCGCCGACGTGGCATGTCGGCTGCTCGTCGGCGCCGCCATGCAAAAGACCCTGTCGATCCTCCTCCTCTCCTGCGTCGCGCTGCTCGGCGCCTGCTCCAAGAACAAGGACAGCGAGCAAGCGCAGCGGCTCGGCGCGCTGTGCACCCAGGCGACCGACGATCTCAAGCGCGATGCCCAGGTCGCGGACATGAAGACGTTCCAGATGATGGTCTCGAACGCGCTGCTCGCGTGCAGCGGCGGCTGCGATGCCGGCGACGACCCGTCGTGCAAGGCGCTCGACGGTCACGTCGAGAAGCTGTGCAAGGTCAGCGCGTCGATGTGCACGGAGCTGTGCAAGACGTCCGAGGGCAAGAGCCTCAAGGACGCGACCTGTCGCCTTGCCGGAAAGAAGTGACGCACGAAACCCGTTGACCGCGAGAGCGGCGCTTCGCGAAGATGGGCTGTGGTGTACGACCGGTTCGGTCGATATACGGTGTTCGAGTGTCTCGGGGCCGGCGGCATGGCGTCGGTGTACCGGGCGTCGGTCGACATCGGCGGTGGCGTCGAGCGCGAGGTCGCGCTGAAGCGGTTGTTGCCGCAGCTCGCCCACGACAAGGGCTTCGTCGACGACTTCATCCGCGAGGCGAAGCTCGCCGCGCAGCTCCATCACCCGAACATCGTCCGCATCCTCGAGCTCGGACGCAGCGCGGGCACGTACTTCATCGCGATGGAGCTGGTTCGCGGCCCGTCGCTGCTGAAGCTGATGAAGCTCGCGACCGCGCGGCGCACGCAGGCTCCGATCGGGGTCGTGCTCGCGATCTTGCTCGAGGTCTGCGACGCGCTCGACTACGCCGCGAACGCGACCGACGTCGACGGCGAGCTGCTGCAGATCGTGCATCGCGATCTGTCGCCGTCGAACCTGATCATCACCGACGAGGGCCACGTCAAGATCATCGATTTCGGCGTCGCGAAGAGCCTGTCCGGCAAGTTCATGACGAACACCGGCATGGTCAAGGGCAAGCTCGGCTACATGGCGCTCGAGGTGCTCGCGGGCAAGCCGGTCGACGTGCGCGCCGACATCTTCTCGCTCGGCGTCGTCGCGTGGGAGCTGCTGTCCGGCCGCCGGCTGTTCGCGGGCGCGAACGAGATCGAGGTGATCGCGAAGCTGCGCGACGGCGCGCAGGATCCGCCGTCGACGTTCAACATGCTGTGCCCGCCCGAGCTCGACGAGATCGTGATGCGCGCGCTGTCGCGCGACCGCGACGATCGCTGGCCGAGCGCGCTCGTGATGCGACGGACACTGGACGCGGTGCGACGGCGCTACCGCGAGGGCACGCGCGCGATCGCGGCGTGGTCGCAGAGCCTGCTGCCGCGCATGCCCGAGGTCACCGACGAGGCGACGACGATGGAGCTATCGATGCGCGACATCGTGATCGAGCGCATGCTCCCGGCGGCGACCGCGATCGACATCGCGCCACAGGTCGATGATCCGAACGAGCACACCGACGAGCATCCGCTCGACACCGTCGACGAGGACGACGCGGACACCGTCGAGCCCGAGCAGACGATGTTCATGGACATGGCACCGGCGCACGAAGACGAGTGATCTGCGCGCGCGGTCGGTGGCATGATCCGGCCATGCGCACAGCCGTCCTGTGTGTGCTCGCGATCGGCTGCAAGTTCGAGCCGAGCCCGGCCGGTGATGGCGGTGCGATCGGCGATGTCCCGCGCGACCTGCCCGACACGCCCGGCGGCTGCCAGTCGTACTCGACGCAGTTCGACACCTGCACGGTCGTGCCGCCCGGTGGCCCCGGCGCCGCGCTGCTGCTGAACGGCAACAACACGTACGACACCGACAGCGGCAACCTCGTCACGCCCGCGGGCTCGGTCGCGGTCACGCATCTCCAGGTCACGTCGCCCGCCGGCAAGATCGACGTCGTGTTCGTCGATGGCTTCACGCTCGGGACCGGCGCCACGCTGCGCGTCGACGGCGGGTTGCCGTTCGGGATCGCGTCGACCGGCGAGCTACGCGTCGACGGCTTGATCGATCTGTCCGACGACGGCGCGGGTGCGCGCAGCGACACCGCGTGCGCGGGCTCCGTCGGTGCGGACGCGAGCAATCGCAGCGGCGGCGCCGGCGGTGGTGGCGGCGGTGGTTTTCAGGGCACCGGCGGCACCGGCGGTCCCGGCGACAAGGACGGCGGCCCGGTCGCGGGTGCGGCGGGCGGCGTCGCGATCGCGTTGCCCGCGGGGCTCGTCGGCGGCTGCGACGGTGGGGGCGGCGGCGATGGTCAGGGCGGCGCGAGCGGCGGCAGTGCCGGCGATGGCGGCGGCGCGGTCCTGCTCGCATCGGCAACCGCGGTGCGGATCAGCGGCGCGATCAACGTCGGCGGCGGAGGCGGCGTGCGCGGTGGCGGCAACGGCGCGAGCGGCGGCGGTGGCGGCTCGGGCGGGATGATCCTCGTCGAGTCACCGCTCGTCGAGGTCAGCGGCGTGCTCGCGGCGAACGGCGGCGGCGGCGGTGAAGGCCAGACCACCGGCCAGAGCGGTAGCGTCGGGCTCGCCTCGGATCAGCCCGCGCCCGGCGGTGCCGGTGGCGATCCCGACGGCGGCGATGCCGGCAACGGCGGCGCGGGTGCGTCGCTCGCGGGCGGCTCGCCGGCCGATCTGCAAGATGGCGGCGGCGGTGGTGGCGGCGGGGGCGTGGGCTACGTCGGCATCCACTGCCC
The DNA here is from genome assembly GCA_035715365.1 of Kofleriaceae bacterium. GTDB lineage: Bacteria > Myxococcota_A > Polyangia > Haliangiales > Haliangiaceae > JABFXX01. The sequence goes on from DASTLB010000022.1 coordinate 218,268, forward strand.
CGCGCCGACGATCAGCGGGATCGTGTCTCCCGCGGTCACGACGATCCCCTGATCAGGGCGTCTTCGCCGGAGCCTTCGCCGGCGCCTTCGCAGGCTCCTTCGCAGGCTCCTTCGCGGGCTCCTTCGCAGGCTCCTTCGTCGGGTCCGGCGCCGGCGGCGTGGTCGGCTCGGTCGGCGGCGTCGGCGTGGTGCCGGTCTCGCCGCCCTGCTCGATCAGCTTGAACTCGACGCGGCGGTTCTTCGCGCGCGCGGCCGCGAGCTTGCCGCCCTTCAGGACCTTCGGATCCTCGAGCGGCGCGGTGTCGCCGTAGCCCTTCGCGACGAGCCGCGCCTCGTCGACGCCCTTCGACACGAAGTACGCCTTCACCGTCTCGGCACGCGCCTGCGACAGCGCCATGTTGTCGGGGAACTTGCCGCCCGCGCGCAGCGGCTGGTCGTCGGTGTGGCCCTGGATCTCGAGCTTGACGTCCTTGAACTCCTGGAGCACCGCGATCGCCTTGTCGAGCGTCTTCGTCGAGCCCGGCACGAGCGCGGCGTCGTTGACCTTGAAGTTGATCCCCTGGATGACGCCCGTGAACTTCTTCAGCTGCTCCGGGATCTCGTCCGGGCAACCGTCCTCGTCCTGGAAGCCGTTCTTCGTCTCCGGCTGATCGCCGCACTTGTCGGCCGCGTCGGGCACGCCGTCGCCGTCGTTGTCCGGATCCGGGCAGCCGTCGTCGTCCTGGAAGCTGTCCTTGTCCTCGGGATCGGTCGGGCACTTGTCCGTGCCATCGGCGATGCCGTCCGCATCGTTGTCGGCGTCGGGGCAGCCGTCGTCGTCCTGGAAGCCGTCCTTGTCCTCGGCCTCGTTCGGGCACTTGTCGGCGGCGCCCGCGATGCCGTCCTTGTCCGGATCGTTGTCGGTCGGCGGCGGCTCCGGCTTCTTCACCGGCTTGCGGCCAAACTCCTTGTAGATCGTGGCGAGCAGCTCGATCTCCGGCGTCACGCCCGAGTCGACCTTCGGGCTGAGCAGCCCGCGAATGTCCGCGCGCACGCCCCAACCACCCGGGGTGCGGTACTTCGCACCGACGCCGAGGTGCGGCGCGAACTGCAGATCCTTCTTCACGATGTCTTCGTTCTTCGAGTCGACGATCTGGATCGCGCCGGCGCCCGCGAGCACGAACGGCATGAACACGCTCGTCTCCGTCGAGCGGAACTGATAGACGACCTGCGCGCGGTAGACCGCGTTCCAGACGTCGAACAGCACCGAGCGCGGCTCGGTCGGGATCGCGCCACCCTCGGCCTCGACGCCGAGGCTCGGGCTGAAGTAGACGCCGAGCCGGATCCCGAACAGCGCCGAGTTCTTGAGGCTCGTCGCGTTCGCGCTCTCGGTGACGCCGAGCTTGGCGTCCTCGCTGAACGTGTGCAGGCCGCCGAGCCCGCCGAGCTCGACGTTCGCGGACGCCACCCCGGTGGTCAGGAGCACGATAGAGACAGACGCTAACCAACGCATGGTGGGGTTGTCTTTCCACCGCCGCGCAGTTGCAAGCGTCTCGGGTCGCTATCGCGCGGTCGCGCGGGCTGCGACAGCCTGGCTCACCGCCACCGTCACTGCTCGGTCGGCGGCGGTGCCGGCCGGGTCGCGTGCTCGAACATCCGGTTCTCGTCGAACGTGCCGTAGATCCCGACGAGCGGCGCCGCACCGCCGAGCAGCCACGACGCGATCGCGGCCGCGCTGACGCCGGCATCGACCGCCGGCCCCGACGCCGCCGGCGCACGCGTCGCCTGATGCTCGGAGTGGGGCGAGCTCGCCGGCGTCTCGACGAGCGGTCGCGTCAGATCGGGATCGCGTGGCGATTGCTGGGTCCCCATCGGCAACAGCGCGAGCTTCGCCGGTCCGCAGCCGGCCAGCACGATCGCGATCACGAGCCCGCGCACGCGCGCATGATACGCGGTCAGCGCGACGTGCGGCGCGCCGGCTTCTTCGACGCCCGCTTCGTCGTGACCTTCTTCACGGACGGCGACTTCTTGGCCGGCTTCTTCGCCGGCTTCTTCGCCGGTTTGTTTTCCGGCTTCGTCGCCGGCTTCGGCTTCTTCTTCTGCTTCGCCGGCAGCGTCCGTGCGTGGTCGAAGGCGCGGCGCAGCCAGTCGCGCAGCTCGGCCGGCTCGTCGAGCACGGCCTCGGGCATGAACACGGTGTTCGACATCACGCGGCCGTTGCCCATCGGATCGAACGGCTCGGCACCGTCGAGCTGCATCGCCTCGGCGTAGTCCGCCTCGCCGAGCTTGACGATGAACGACTTGCCGAACAGCCCGCCGAACATGTTGCCGTTCACGAGCGCGGCGAGGCCGCCGAACATCTTGAGCGTCTCGACGCGCGGATCCTTCGGCAGCGCCGCCCGCAGCACGTCATGGTTCTCGGCCGGAATCTTCACCCACGCCATGGCGGGGTTGTAACGCGCCCTCAGGGCTCCTGGCGGCGGCCGGGCGCCCACTCGACGATCTTGTCGGTGCGCGTCTCGAGGAACCGGGCGAGCCGGTGATAGTCGCTGCCGCGCTTGATCAGCCGGACCTCGGTCTTGAGGTTCTGCGCGTTGATCAGCTCCTTGAACGGCACGAACGCGAGATCGAGCTGGCCTTCGACGCTGACCATGTAGCCGTCGAGGTTCTCCTCGACGAGCGCGCGGTAACCGCCGATCCCGAGCTGGCTGCCGAGCATGACGTCGAACGCGTGCGGCGGCGCGCACCGCGACTCGTAGCCGAGCTGCAGGCCCGTCGTCTTCTTCTTGCGGCCGGTGCGCTCCTCGTAGCGCTTCGCGACGAGCTGCGCGACGAGCTTGCCGAGATCGAACCGGCCGAGCGGCAGGTGGCCGTGATCGTCGAGCGGCAGGTTCGCGATCTGCGACGCGGGCAGCATCTCGGCGAGACCCTCCGCGAGCACGACCGTGCCGTAGTGCTTGCCGCGGCGCTCGCGCGTGATGATCAGATCGACGATCCGATCCGTCAGCTTGTCGAGCGACAGCCGCGGCTCGCTCGGCGTTGGCTGGCCCGGCTCGGGCGGCAACGCGAGCGAGTCGTCGACATCCTCGACCGCGAGCACGAGGTTCGCCTCGCCGGCGATCGCGACGCCGTACGACAGCCAGCCCGCCTTGCGGCCCATCGTCTCGACGATGAAGTAGCTGCCGGTCGACAGCGCGTCGGCGCGCAGGTTCTGGAGCTCCTTCGCCATGACGTCGACCGCGGTGAAGAACCCGAACGTGAAGTCGATCCCGCGATAGTCGTTGTCGATCGTCTTCGGCAGGTGGATCACCTGGACGCGGCGCGCCTTGTCCGGCAGCCGCTTCTGGTACTCGTACAGGAAGTTCGCCGTCTTCAGCGTGTCGTCGCCGCCGATCGAGATCAGCGCATCGATCTCTAGGTCGACGAGCGCGTTGTAGACGTTGCGCAGGAGGCGCGTCTTGTTCGGATCGTCGAGGTCCGACGGCTTGTCGATGCCCTTGCCGGGGTTGCTGCGCGCGGTGCCGATGATGATGCCGCGCGAGTTGCGCAGGCCGCGCAGGTCGCGCTCCTCGAAGATCCGGTAGTGCTCGTCCGGCAGCAGGCGATGCGTGACCGGGTGGTAGTCCTGCAGGTTCGAGTAGCCGTGGAAGAACCCGATCGCCTGACGGTCGTCCTCGAGCAGCGAGATCGCGGCCGACGAGATCACTGCGTTCGCCGCCGGCGCCGGGCCTCCCGAGAACACGAGACCGACGCGCTTGATGTGGTCACCTTTGCGGGCTGGAGCTGACATCGACAGGCGCGCAGGGTACCCCAGCGATCGATGTGCCGCAGCCCTTGCCCGAGCGCATCAGGCAAGTCTTGCCGTGGTCGGCAAGTGTTGCCGTCCGCAACGCGCGCTCGCGTCGTCGATTCGCGGAGTTCACGCGCAGCGTCGCGTGGTCCGCTTCGTGCTCGGCGGCACCGCATGCGCAAACTGCCGAGCCTGGTCCTCGTGGTGGTCGCGGCGTGTGGCGACGGCACACCTGCACCTGCCACCGACGCGTCCCCTCCTCCTGATGTCCGCGAACCGGACGCTGCCTCGCCGACCGAGGACGACTTCACCGCCGAGGAGCTCGCGATCCTCGCGACGCTGTCGCCGCTGCCCGCGGTCCCGGCGGATCCGACGAACGCGTTCGCCGACGATCCGAAGGCGGCCGCGCTCGGTCAGATGCTGTTCTTCGACAAGAGCTACTCCGGTGCGCTGATCGTCGGCGACGACGGCACGAACGGCGGGCTCGGCATGGTCGGCGAGACCGGCAAGGTCGCGTGCGCGAGCTGTCACTCCGCGGGCAGCGCGAACCTCGACGATCAGCGCACGATCCCGAACCACGTCTCGCTCGGCACGAACTACACGCCGCGCAACGCGCACGGCCTCGTCAACTCGGCGTTCTATCGCTGGGGCAACTGGGGCGGCCGGTTCGACTCGCAGTGGGCCCTGCCGCTCGCGGTCGCCGAGAACGCGAACCTGATGCGCAGCACGCGGCTCGACATCGCGCACATGCTGTTCAGGAAGTATCGCGCGCAGTACGACGCGACGTTCCCGGTGCCGCTCGATCCGGCGCTCGATCCGAACGCGGCCGACGCGTCGCGGTTTCCGCCGAGCGGCAAGCCGAAGGCGCTCGCGACCGATCCCGACGGCGCGTTCGAGGCGATGACCGTCGAGGATCGCGCGATCGCGAACCGGATCTTCGTCAACTACGGCAAGGCGATCGCGGCGTACACGCGCACGCTCGTCAGCCGCGACGCCGCGTTCGATCGCTATGTCGCCGGCGACCGGACCGCGATCTCGACGTCCGCGAAGCGCGGCCTCCACCTGTTCCTCGCGCACTGCACCGGCTGCCACACCGGGCCGAACCTCGCCGACGACGAGTTCCACGCGCTCGCGGTGCCACAGCGCGGCGATCACGTGCCGGCGACCGACCTCGGCCGGTTCCAGGACGTGCCGGGTCTGCTCGCGAGCCCGTTCAACACCGCGGGCGCATTCTCCGACGACACCACGACCGGCAAGCTCGACGGCCTCGTCCAGGCCGACGCGCAGAAGGGCCAGTTCCGCACGAAAAGCCTGCGCGGCGTGGCCCAGTCGGCGCCATACATGCACGCGGGCCAGCTCGCGACGCTCGCCGACGTGGTCGCGTTCTACAACGCGGGAGGCGGCGATCCGGGCACGACCGGGATCGTGAAGGATCCGAAGCTCGCGCCGCTCGGGCTCACCGCCGAGCAACAGGCGGATCTCGTCGCGTTCCTGCAGACGCTGACCGGCGAGCCGGTGCCCGCGATGCGGGTGACCGACACGTCGAAGTAGACAACGTGGGTGGCGTTGTCGGGGGGTCGGGCGGCGGGACAGGGGTTTTCAGGGCTGCGTCGTGCGCCGCCGGCACAGTGTCGGCGCGACTCACGATCGCGGCACATCGCGTGAACACCGGCCAGCCATGGACCCGAGCGCGGCTCGGGATGGAGGTCGGTATGAGGCTCGTGCAAGGTGGCGTGATCGTCGCGTGGATCCTCGGGGCATGCACCTCGCCGACGCGCGACGGGGTGAACGGCGTCGGCGAGGGCAGCGGTGACAGCGACGCGGGGCCTGGCCAGGATCACTGCGACGGCGGTGCGCCGGATGCGCCGCCGTCGACGTGCGCCGTGACCGGGGCGCCCGGCACGATCGGTCCGGAGCTCGAGCTGCCGCCGAACGCGGGCGCTGCGGTCGTGGTGGCCGACCGCGATGGCAACGTGCTGTACGTCGGTCCGGACGGCGTCACGAAGCTCGATGCCGCGCTCGCGCCGGTCTACACGTATCCGCACGGCGAGGTCGTCGCGGTCGACGACGTGGGCCACGCGTTCGTCGCAGGCGCGTTCCGCGAGCCGACGGAGTTCGGCACGGGCGTGCTCGTCCCGAACGACAACGTCGACGTGTTCCTCGTCGAGCTGTCGCCGAGCGGCGAGGTCGTGTTCGCCACCCAGCTCGGCGAGTGCGGCGGCGACGGCGTGCGGAGCATCGCGGTCGCGCGCGACGGCCGGATCGCGATCTCCGGCGCCGACATGGGCACGGTCGTCACCGACGCGCATGGCGCGATCGTGTTCCGGCTCGCTCCCTCGGGCGCGCTCGCGTTCGATACCCACGGCGAGCTCGTGATCGCCGGCGCGTTCGCGGGCGAGCTCGATCTCGGCGACGCGCACCGGCTGTCGACGACCTCGCCGAGCGACATCGACGCGTTCGTCGCGCGCTACGACGAGCACGGTTGCTTCGACTTCGGGATCCAGCTCGGCGACGCGCCGCTGCCGGTGCACATCGACGGCTACGGCGACGTCACGACGCCGCGCACGCAGGTGATCGACGGCGTCGCGACCGGGCTCGACGATTCGATCGCGATCACCGGCGCGTTCCTCTACGAGATCGATCTGTTCGGCGCGACGCTGACCGAGCAGCCATCGTTTCCGTCCGGACACCTCGCCGGGACGTTCGTCGCGAAGCTCGCGGCCGATGGCTCCGTCGTGTTCGCGCGCTCGACGTGGTCCGCGAACGAGGCGCTCCCGATCGGCGGGCTACGCATCTTCTCGGCTCCGCTCGCGCCGTCACCGGGCACCGCGATCGCCGTCGATGCGACCGGCCGCGTGGTCGTCAGCGCCAACACGCCGGGCAACACGCAGCCACCGTTCGCGTATCCACAGCTCACGCGCTACGACGCGGTCACCGGCGCGAGCGACCTGTCGATCGGCAACACGATCGGGCCTGCGGGCTACGGCCTCGGCGTCGCGATCGACGGCTGCGCGAACCTCGTGTGGGCACGGCTCGAGAACACGCCGAGCCTGTTCTTCCCGCACGTGTTCATCGCGAAGCTCGCGCCGTGATCACTTGCGCGCGACGGCGGCGAGCTTCTCCTCGACCATGATGTCGGCGACCTTGTACGTCGGCGCCGCGAGCTTCTTGCTGCGATCGCAGATGTCGTAGATCGTGTCGTAGATCTTCATCGTCTTGTCGCGCGCGGCGGCGGCGTCGTAGCCCTTGACCTCCTGCGCGACGTTGACGAGCCCGCCCGCGTTGATCGCGTAGTCGGGCGCGTACAGGATGCCGCGCGCGTGGAGGTCGTCGCCGTGGCGCGGCTCGGCGAGCTGGTTGTTCGCGGCGCCGGCGACGATCCGCGCCTTGAGGAACGGCACGGTCTGGTCGTTGAGGCCGGCACCGAGCGCGCACGGCGCGAACACGTCGCAGTCGACGTATGCGATCTTGTCGATGTCGACGACCGCCGCGCCGAACTCGCGCTCGGCGCGCTCGCTCTTGAGCTTGTCGACGTCGGCGACCGTGAGCTTCGCGCCCGCCTCGTGGAGCTGCTTGCACAGGTGGTAGCCGACGTGGCCGACGCCCTGGACGGCGACGTGCACGTTCTTCAGGGTGTCGCGGCCGAGCTTGAACTTGACGCACGCCTCGATGCCGCGGCGCACGCCGAGCGCGGTGAACGGCGACGGATCGCCGGAGCCGCCGTGCGACGGATCGACGCCGGTCACGTGCTTCGTCACGGTGCGCACGATCTCCATGTCCTCGAGGCCGGTGCCGCTGTCCTCGGCGGTGATGTAGTGGCCGCGCAGATCCTCGATGAAGCGGCCGAACGCGCGGAACAGCGCGACGCGATCGAAGCGATGGCGCGGCCGGATGATCACGCTCTTGCCGCCGCCGTGCGGGAGCCCCGCGAGCGCGGCCTTGTACGTCATGCCGCGCGCGAGCCGGAGCGCGTCGATGTACGCCGCCTCGTCGGTGTCGTACTCGATGAAGCGGCAGCCGCCGAGCGCGGGGCCGAGCCGCGAGTCGTGGATCGCGACGATCGCGCGCAGCCCGGTCGCCTTGTCGAGCCGAAAGTGGACCTCGCCGAAGTCGTAGGTCGAGAGCTTGCCAAAGACATCCATTGCCGCGGTCATAGAACCCGGGCCCGCGGTTGTCCATGCCTCGACCGGTACAGAACGATTCAGAACGATTCAGTCGGCGCAGGTCTCGGGGACGTCGGCGATGCCGTGCGTCACGGGCAGCGGCGGCGCGTTGCGCGCGGACTCGCACGTCGCGCCGATCCCGAAGCCTTCGGCCGGTGCGCGGCGAACCCGGGCCTCGGTCTCGGGCCCGTACGAGCCGTCCTCGGCGATCTGATCGTCCGGCGCGTTGCGGTTCCACAGCCGCTGGAACGCGAGCACGTCCGCGCCACGGATGTCTTCGGACGCGAGGTGATCGAAGTGCACCGGATCGCCGGGCACGTCGTGCGCCCAGCCGACGTCATCGAACAGGCCGATCCAGTCGCCGTAGTTCGACAGATCGAGCGCACGCCCGCTCTCGTGGTTCGAGCGCCCCGGCTCGGCGGCCGCCGTGATCCCGCAGCGTCCGAGCTCGAACCACCGCCGCAGCAAGTACTGCTGGACGACGGTGCGAAACGCGCTGTTCACCTGCACCGTGCCGCCCCGATTCGCGGCGGCGTAGAGGTCCGCGCGCGCGCCCTCGCCGAGGTACGGCAGGACCGCCGAGCCCGAGAACTGGACGTGCGCGGTCTCGTCGAACCGCACGAGCTGCCCGGGCAGCATGCAGTTGACCTCCTCGGCGATCTGCTTCGACAGCGCGAGCACCGTCGACGTCGAGCACGACGTCGTCTCGAAGCTGCTGACCGGGGTGCCCTCGATCGACGGATCGCCCATCGGCGGCGGATCGACTGGATCGGGATCGGGGCCGGGGTCATCGTCGCCCATCATCGAGGGCTCCCCGGCGACGCAACCGACGAGACCCACGACGAGGAGCGAGATCCAGAGCGAGCGCATCGGGACCCGCCCTAGGAGCAATGGCCATGCCCGCGGGCACGCTCGACGTTCTCGCGACTTGCGCGGCTCCCGACTGCGGACAGCAGGTGGCAGTGCAACTCGGGACCTGCAGCGAGGGTTGGTGATATCCAATCGAGGTGACGCACTCTCCCGACGGCGAGGACGTGTTCGCCGTGCTCGGCCTGCCGCGCGACGCGGAGCCGGAGACCGTGCGGCGCGTCTATGCCGACCTCGCGTTTCGCTGTCTCCCCGGGGTGAATCCGCCGGACGAGGCGGCGAGCGAGAAGCTGAAGCAGGCGACGCGCGCGTTCCAGATCTGGGCGCGCACGAACCCCGAGCGCGTCGCGGCGGTGATCGATCGCGAGACCCGCGCGATCTTCGATCTGATGGGCAACTTCTTCGGCGCGCCATCGATGCGGCGCGGCGGCGATCGCTACACGCGCGTCACGATCGCGTTCGTCGAGGCGCGCGACGGCTGCGTGCGCACGATCGACGTGCTGCGCAAGCTGCCGTGCACGCGATGCGCGGGCACCGGCGCGCAGTACGGCGATCTGTATCCATGCGCGAGCTGCCGGCAGACCGGTCACCGCGCGCGACACGGTACGATCGGGCCGTGTCGCGATTGCGACGGCCGCGGCTGGTACGCGGATCTGCCGTGCGACTCGTGCGAAGGCGGGCTGCTCGAGGCGGTCGATCCGGTCGCGGTCCCGATCCCCGCGGGCGTCACGACCGGTCACGTGATGCGGATCCCGGGCCGTGGCGATCACGCATTTCGCGCGCCGCCCGGCGATCTGTACCTGACCGTCGAGGTCGATGCGATCGGCCACCTCGTGCGCCGCGACGACGACGTGGTGTTCGAGACGATCGTCACGCGCCGCCACCGGCTGTTCGGCGGCTCGCTCGAGGTGCTGACGCTCGACGGACCGACGACGATCCAGGTCCCGCGCGGCGTCCGCGACGGCGACACGCTCGTGCTCGCAGGCAAGGGCCACGCGCGCAGCTCGCAGCCGACCGGCGATCCATATCGCGGTGGGCCAGCGCGCGGCGATCAGATCATCGTGTTCCGCCGCCGCTGACGCGATCGCGCCAGCGGTGTCGAGAATGCGCCACGGCATGACAAACGCGTTACTCCTCGACGAGGAATCGGCTAGTGTCCGCCGCGATGACGAGGACGAGTGCTCTCTGGATGGCTCTGCTGCTGGCGGCGTGCGGCGGTGGAGATCGCGAGCTCGCCACGCCGGCGCGCTGCAACCCGCTCGGCGGCACGCGCTGTGTCGCGCCATGGCCTTCGGCGATCTACGAGGTCGACGACGCGACGACCGCGAGTGGCCGCCGGGTCGCGATCCCGGATGGCGCGCTGCCGACGAACATCGACGGCATCGCGATCGATCCGGCGCGGTGGAACGGCCAGGACGGCTTCTCGTCGGCCGCACCGATGCTGATGGCGTTCCCGACCGGCATCGACGGCTCGAACCTCGTGCACTACACGAACTACGCGGCGAGCACGACCGACGCGAGCCCGACCGTGCTGATCGACATGTCGACCGGCGAGCTCGTCCCGCACTTCGCCGAGCTCGACGCGCCCGCGGCAGACGATCCCGCGAGTCAGGCGCTGTTCATCCGCTCGGCGCAGCTGCTGAAGGGCAGCACGCGCTACGCCGTCGCGATCAGGAAGACGCTGAAGGCGAAGGACGGCAGTGACCTGCCGATCCCGGAAGGCTTCCAGGCGATCCTCGACGGCGCGCCGACGACGCACGACCTGCTCGAGGCGGTGCGGCCGCGCTACGCGGACATCTTCGCGGCGCTCGAGGCGAAGGGCATCGCGAAGACCGACCTCGTCGTCGCGTGGGACTTCACGACCGCGTCGCGCGAGTCGGTGCGCGCCGATCTGCTGAACGCGCGCGACACCGCGCTCGCGATGATGGGCACCGACGGCGCGAACCTGACGTTCAGCGTCACGAGCGACGTCCCGCAGGGCGACGTCCGGATCGCGCGCCGGATCGACGGCGAGTTCGATGCGCCGCTGTTCCTCTCCGACGGCAGCGCGATCGCACCACCGAGCGTGACGCTGCTGCGCGACGCGGCGGGCAAGCCGATGGCGAACGGCCTCTACCGCGTGCCATTCACCGCGATCATCCCGCAGTGCGCGATCGACTCGACGACGCCGGTGCCGATGATCATCTACGGCCACGGTCTGCTCGGCGATGCGGAGCAGGTCGCGAGCTCGGGCACCCGCCACGCCGCGGCCGGTGTGTGCGCGGTCGTCGTCGGCACCGACATGCGCGGCATGAGCGACGTCGACGTGCCGAACGTCGCGCTCGCGCTCAACGACGCGAACCACGGCGGCCTGATCTTCGACGTCCTCGTCCAGGGCATGATCAACCACGTCGCGATGGTGCAGATCGCGCGCGGCCCGATGGCGCAGACGCTGTTCACGCGCACCGGCGGCGGCTCGCTCGTCGATCCGTCGAAGTTCTACTACTACGGCATCTCGCAGGGCGGGATCATGGGCACGACGGTGTGCGCGATCGATCCGGTGATCGAGAAGTGCGTCGTCCAGGTCGGCGCGATCAACTACTCGACGCTGCTCGAGCGCTCGCGCGACTGGCCGACCTATCGCACGACGCTGTCCGGCGCGTACCCGAACGCGTTCGACGACGCCCTGATCATCAACCTGATGCAGAACCAGTGGGACCGCACCGAGCCGACCGGCGTCGCCGACGTGATCCTCGGCGAGGGCTTCCCGGGCACGCCGAAGAAGCAGGTGTTCATGCAGATCGCGATCGCCGACGACGAGGTCTCCAACGTCGCGAGCGAGTACCAGGCGCGCACGATGGGCATCCCCGTCCTGACGCCGTCGCCGTACATCCCGTTCGGCCTCGAGTCGACCTCGACGCCGGTCGGCAGCGGCATGATCATCTACGACTTCGGCCTCGGCGCGACGATCCCGCTGACGAACGAGGCGCCGCCGGACAACGACGTGCACTCGAACATCCGCAACAAGCAGGCCACCGTCGACATGATGAAGCGGTTCTACGAGACCGGCGAGATCGTCCAGATGTGCACGGCGCCGACCGGCTGCGACTGCACCGTCGGCGGCTGCGGCGCGCAGCTCTAACGGGGTCAGGCTACACTTCGTCAACCAGGCGGCGCACAACCCCCTGAAATCCTGTGCCCCATCGGGGACAGGCTACACTTCGTCAACCTGCGCGCGGCGCTATCGCAACGCCGATGCAGATGCAGATGCAGCCCGCCTGCGTCTACCAGGTTGAGCAAGTGTAGCCTGTCCCCGATCGCGTGTGCGATTTCGGCGACTTGCAGCGCGCCTGGTTGAGCAAGTGTAGCCTGACCCCATTACATCGGGTGAGCGAGGAAGAACTGCATCACCTGCTCGCCCCACACGAACGAGTTCGGTAGCACGCACGGGATCGCGTACTGCGGCGCGTACGGATCGGTCGTGCTGCCCGGGATGCAGTGGCCACGGGCAGAGCCGAACGGTCCGTCGGCGACGGTCTCGTACGCGTGGTCGAAGGTCTCGATCACCGACGAGCCGGTCCATCGATCGTGGGTGTACGTCGCGTCGCCGTCGAGCGGGGTCGGTGCGCCGGCGCCGTAGGCGGCGATCGCGGCGTCGCGGATCTGCACCATCGACGCGTAGCCGACCGACGCGTCGGTGCGGCCCATGAGGAACGCGATCGGGATCGGACGCGCCGGCGTGCGCCCCGGCGTGAAGCAGGTCTCCTCGCCGAAGCTCGCGCCGTTGCCGGCGCCGGCGGGCGCGGCGGACGCGAACAGGTCCGCGTGATCGCACAGCAGGCGCCACGTCACGAAGCCGCCGCGCGAGAACCCGGTGACGTGGATCTTCGTCGGATCGACGCGGAACACCGCCGCGAGCTGCTGCACGAGATCGACGAGCATCGCGTCGTTCGTCGCCTCCCACGTCGAGCCCGGGAAGCCGCCGCCGAACGGCGGACCGGTCGGCGCGGCGACGATGTAGCCGTGCTGCTCGCCAAGATCGCGCAGCCGGACGTGGCCGTCCATCAGCAGGCCGTTGCCGGTGTCGCCGTGGAGGACGAGGATCAGGCCGCAGCCGGGCTGCTGGCAGGCCGCGGGGATCCGCGCGTCGACCGCGAGCCCGCTGCACGTGTACTGGTGATCGCCGGTCGCGACGTCGGTGATGCAGCCGGCGGGCACCGGTGGATCGACCGAGGCGCCGTCGCCGGGCGGCGGCATGTCATCGGATTCGACGGTGCCGCCGCAGCCGATCAGGAGCGCGAGCGCGAGGACGACGACGATACGCACGGCGCCAGTATCGCTCGAAGCCGCCACATCACGGGGTGATTCCGATCGCCCCGCCGATGTTCTCGAGGCCCATGCCGAACGCGAGCGAGCCGAGGTCGGTGACGTTGCCGTCGGGCGTGAACGCGAGGTGGCGGATCGACACGTTCTCCGAGATGAAGACGTGGCCGCGCAGCGTGCCGCGATCGATCGCGGCGAGATCGCCGGGGAGCTGCGGCCGGCCGCCGGCGTAGCTGACCTCGGTCGCCGCCCACGTGCCCGTCGCGCCGGGGGCGAGCACGAAGATCTTGTCGCCGAGCGCGCTCGTCACGATCGCCTTCGTGCCGAACGGCGAGGCGGCGATCGCCTGTGGATCCTCGACGAGGACCTGGCCGGCGGACGTCATCGTCGTGCCGGTGATGTCGACGATCTCGACCCGGTTCGGCTGATCGCCGAACGCACTGGTGTCGCCGACGAGGTAGTGCATGCCGTCCGTGGTCAGCGCGGAGCCGCCGACGATCGCCATGTCGTCGCCGAACGCGTCGACGCCGCCGACGAGCGATGGCGTGTCGCTCCAGTCGAGCAGCTGGACGTCGTCGCCGGCCTTCGCGCCGGTGAGGATGTCGCCCGCGGCGACGATCGCGCGGTTGCCAGCGAGCGCCATCCCGCCGGGCAGCTTCGCCGCGGCGACGAGCCCGCGATCGACGACCGTGCCGTCGCAGTTGATGTCGACGCGGTAGATGCCGCCGCCGTTCTCGCGCGTGTTGCCGTCGAGCACGTACGCGCGATCGCCGCGCGGATCGACGTAGATGCGCGTCGCGTAGAAGCTGCCGGCAAGCCCGGCGTCGATCACGCGTGGCATCCCGGCGGCGTCGAGCTCGAACACCGCGAGCTTGCCGTCCTCGGTCGCGACGAGGCCGATCTTGCCGTCGGGCGTGAACGCGATCTGGCCGAACGACGTCCGCGCGAGCGAGAAGATCCGGTTCGGCGTGGGCCGCGTCAGCTCGCCGGCCGCGGACAGCTCGAGCACCTCGAACGTGTCCGCGCCCTGCCCCGCGGTGTCGTACGGGTGCGAGACCACGACGTAGCGCGTGCGGTCGTCGGCCGCCGGTGCGCGCGGACAACCGCTGCCGGCGTCGGGCGAGCTGTCACTGCCGCCGTCGGGCGTGGGGTTGTTCGCGTCCGATCCACCGCACGCGGCGAGCGCGGCGACCAGCACGTAGCAAGTCCTCATCATCCAGTCGACCATCGCGGCGCATCCTGCAACAGGTCGCGGCCGCGGCGGGAGCGAAATCGGTCAGGGTTTCGTCGACGAGCGCTGCTGCTTTTCGGTCTCGGCGAGCGTCTTCTCGACCTCGCGTGCGTGCTCGCTGCCGACCTTCTCGCGCATCTCACCGAGCGCGCGGCGCGCCTCGGGAACGGTCATCGAGCCCTTCGCGATTTCGATGCAGATGAGGCACATGGCCAAGCGTAGCCCGGTTACGCCTTCTTCGCCTTCGCCCGTCGCATGACGACGAGGTGAGGCCGCAGCTTGCCGTCGGGATAGCCGAACCGGAACGCGAGCGGCCGCGCGGGTTGCGACTTGAACAGCGCCTTCCACTGCGGCGTGACGTACTTGCCCGCGTGCATGTTCGAGCTCTCCCACGTGCCGTACGTCTCGTACTCGAACCCGGCCGGCGTGCCCTCGGCCGGCGCGAGCCCGGTCGTGTCCGACACCATCCAGTCGACGTGGTCGATCACGTAGCGTCGCATCGTCGAGAACTCGGGGAACGTCAGCAGGTAGCTCGCCGCCTTCGTCATCGCCGCGACGTGGCCCTTCGCCTCGAGGTGGAGCAGCGGCGCCTTGTACTTCGCGAGGTGCGGATCGTCGAGGTTCGCCATGATGTGGCGATAGATCTGCTCGTGCTTGCTGCCGGGCTTCTTGAACCGCAGCTCGACGTTCGCGAACTGGCGATTGCGCCAGCCCGCATCGCTGACGCGCTCGGCGCGCGCGGCATCGGCGTCGGTCAGGTAGTGCAGCTCGCCTTTCGGCGTCAGCTGGAAGTACTTCATCCCGACGAGCTCGTAGCCGTGCATGTGCAACGCGGACAGGCTGAAGATCAGCTGCGTCGGCAGCTGGCCTCCGCGCATCGCGTTGATCATGTTCATCGTCTTCGAGAAGTTCGACGTGTAGAGCGACTCGAGCTCGGTCGCGACGGTCGCGAGCGCCGCCGCCTTCTGCTTGTCGGCGAGGCGGCCGAGCGCGCGGGGATCGCCGGCGGGCTCGAGCGACAGCGTCGTGATCTCGTCGGCGTCGGGATACACGGTGAGCGCGGTCGACAGATCGCCGCCGGCGAACGGATACACGACGGTCTTCGGCGCATCCGCAGGCACGTGCGCCTGGAAGAACGTCCGCGCCGGCGCGAGCCACGACTTGCGGTACGCGTCCTGCGCCGCGCGTACCTTCTTGCAGTGCGCGTCGACGAGCTCCTGCTTGACCTGCGTCTGCTTGCCCTCGGCACACGCGCCGACGACGAGCAGCGTCTGCGCCTCGGCCAGAAACTCCTGCGGAACCGGCTCCGGTCGCGGCGGCTCGGCCTTCGCCTTGTCGGTCGCCTTGCCGGGCTTGCTCGGCAGGTCATCGGCGCGCACCGTCGACACGTCGCGGGACACGGCGCAGACGAGGCCCAGCGCGACCACCAGCTTTCGCATGGCCCGCAATCTGCCACGCCGCGGGTCGCGGGTGCACGCGTTCGTGATGTGACCTGCGCCATCCCTCGGAGCGTTCCCGATCTTCGTGCTGGACCTGCGAAACCGTCCTGCCTACGCTGCCGGGCGATGCGCGCCGTCGGGCTCGGGTTCGCGATCGCGGTCGGCCTCGCCGGCTGCACCGTCCAGCGCGACTACGCACCGCCGGATGCGCCCGGCACCGACGGCTATCCGCCGCCGCGCACCGATCTCGTGCCGGCGATCGGCAGCCCGACGACGCTCGAAATCGCGACCTGGAACATCGAGAACTTCCCGGACACGTCGCTCACCGCGTCGTACGTCGCGGACGTGATCGCGAGCCTCGATCTCGACATCGTCGTCGTCGAGGAGATCGCGAGCGAGACCGCGTGGGCCGAGCTGCTCGAGCGGCTGCCCGAGCACGACGGCGTGCTGTCGACGCACACGTACTCGCCGACGGAGTACCAGAAGATCGGCATCGTCTATCGCAGCTCGCTCGTCACGGTCGGCGCGCCCACGCTGCTGTTCACGAACGACGCGTACGCGTTCCCGCGGCCGCCGTTCTCGATCCCGGTCACCGTCGACGGCGACACGTTCGAGGTGATCGGCGTGCACCTCAAGGCCGGCGGCGCGCTCGAGGACGCGCAGCGCCGGACGCTCGCGGTCGCCGCGCTCGACCAGCACCTGCGCGACCAGATCGACAGCGGTGGCGAATCCGAGGTGATCGTGCTCGGCGATTACAACGAGCGCGTCACCACCGACGACAGCCGCGCGGTGCTCGCGCCGCTTCTCACCGCGCCGGATCGCTACAACGTCCGCACCGAGCCGTCCGCGCTCGCCGGTGGCGTCACGTACCTCGGGTTCGGCGGCACCTGGATCGATCACATCACGACGACGTCGGGGCTCGCGAGCTGGTTCGGCGCCGCGCGCGTCGTCGTGCCGCGGCTCGACGCGATGATCCCCGGCTACCGCTCGACGATCAGCGACCACCTGCCGGTCGTGATGGTCGTCGATCGCCCGCCTGTCCGGTAGCCGCGTGTGGAATCGGGGACAGGCTACACTTCGTCAACGTGGCGCAGCGCAAACGCGCGATCACCCGTGGTCTGTCCCCGCGTTGGTTGACGAAGTGTAGCCTGTCCCCTGTCCGGGTTGCTCGCGCTCCGTCACGGGCGCGGGCACGGTCACGGGCACGGCTTAACCGCGCTTCTGCGCCTGCTTGTCCGCGGTGACCTGCGCCATCGCGCGCGCGAACAGCGAATCCGCAGTCTCCTCGGGAGCCTGTACGCCGACGACGCCGAAGCTCGCGGTCAGCGCGCCCTTCAGCAGCTTCGCCTCGGCGATGTGCGCGCGGCAGCGCTCGGCGACGATCCGCGCACCCTCGGCGGAGGTTCCGGGCATGACGAGCGCGAAGTCCGCGGCGTTGATCCGGAAGCAGCCATCGATCGCGCGCGTGTTCTTCGCGAGGATCGCGGCGAGCATGCGCAGCGCCTCGTCGCCGGAGGCCTGGCCCATGCGATCGATCGCGGCCTCGAGCCCCGCGAGATCGAGCAGCGCGAGGCTGAACGAGTGGCCGTAGCGCCGGTTGCGCGTCAGCTCGGCCTGCATGCGCTCGTCGAACGCGCGCTTGTTCCCGAGCCCGGTCAGCGGATCGTGCTCGGTGTCCGGCTTCGGCTTGGGATACGTGTACGCGCGGTGCAGCGCGATCGCGATCGTCTGCGCGAGCAGCCGCAGCGTCTCGACATCCTCGTCGGAGAACTTCGCCTTGTCGGCCGACACGACCTCGAGCACGCCGACCGCGCTCTCGCCGTACAGCAGCGGCACGCAGACGAGCGAGCCCGACCCGCTGCGCGCGAGCGTGTCGGCGTCGACCCGCGGATCCTTGGACGTGTCGTCGATCCGGATCGGCGCGCGCTCGGCGATGCAGCGGCTGGGTGCGCTCTGGCCGCTCGCGAGCCGGGTGCCGATCTGCAGCGTGCTCGGCCGTGCGACCGCGCGATAGACGATGTCGTTGCCCTCCACCATCGCCACGACCCCGCCGGTCGCTCCGGTCAGCGCGGCCGCGCGCTCGACGACGATCGCCATCACCTCGTCCGCGTTCATCCCGGCGGCCGCGATCGCGTTCTGGAGCTCGATGACCGACAGCAGGCGCTCGGGGCTGGGAGTGACCGCCATTGCCTGCATCATACATGACGTGCGCTGGCGCGCGGGCGACGCGACCGGCGTCGACGATGCGCCACCTACACGCGGCTCCGGCTCAGGCCTTCTTCGACCGCCGCATGATGATCAGGTTGTGGTGGAAGTTCACGTCCGGGTAACCAAAGCGGAATTTGAGCGGCCGCTTCGGCTGCGCCTTGAACTCCGCGACCCACGACGGAGAGATCGGCGCGCCGGCATCCATCTCCGAGCGCTCGAACGTCCCGTAGGTCTCGTACTGGAAGCCCGCCGGCTTGCCCCACTTCGGCGCGAGCCCGCTCGCATCCGACACCATCCACTCGACGTGCTCCGCGAGGTACTTGCGCATCGTCTGGAAGTCGTCGAACGACAGCAGGAAGCTCGCGGCCTTCGTCATCGCCGAGACCTGGCCCTTCTTCTCGATGTGGCGCAGCGCGGCCGGCTCCTTCTTGAGGTGCGCGTCGTCGAGGTTCGCCATGATGTGGCGATACGTCTGCTCCTTCGTCGCGCCCTTCTTGCGGAACTTGAGCTCGACGTTCGCGAGCTCCTTGTTGCGCTTCGTCGTGTCCTTGATCTGGTCGATGCGGTCGAAGTCCGCCGCCGTCAGGTAGCGAATGTCGCCCTGGTCGGTGAGCTGGAAGTACCTGAGCGACGTCGGCTCGTAGCCGTGCAGCCACAGCGCGGACAGGCTGAAGATCAGCTGCGTCGGCAGCTGGCCCTCGCGCATCGCGCCGATCATCGCCATCGTGCGCGAGAACGTCGCCTTGTACAGCGACGACAGCTCGGTCGCGACCGTGCCGAGCGACGCCTTGATCTGCGCCTCGGATAGCTTGTCGATCGCGCGCGCGTCACCGGCCGGCTCGAGCGACAGCGTCGTGATCTCCTCGGCGTCCGGGAACACCGTCAGCGCGGTCGATAGATCACCGCCCGCGAACGGATAGACGACGGTCTTCGGGATGTCGGTCGGGACGGCGGTCGCGAAGAACTCGCGCGCGACCGTGATCCACGACTTCTTGTACTCGTCCTGCGCCGCCTTCACCTTCTTGCAGTGGGCGGTGACGATCTTCTGGCTGACCTTCGCGGGCGTGCCATCGGCGCATGCCCCGACGACGAGCAGCTGCTTCGCCTGCTCGATGAATTCCTGCGGCGCCTGGGCCGGCGTGTCCGCGTGTGCACGCGCGACGCCGACAACCAGGCCGAGAGCAACCACCCACGAATGACGCATGGGG
This sequence comes from Kofleriaceae bacterium, assembly GCA_035715365.1. Lineage (GTDB taxonomy): Bacteria > Myxococcota_A > Polyangia > Haliangiales > Haliangiaceae > JABFXX01. Next base: position 237,455 of record DASTLB010000022.1, read on the forward strand.
AGGAGACTGCCACGTCGGCGACGAGAGTTGAAGTTTCTCGTCGAGCGAGCGTCTACTCGTCACGCGCAAGATTGCGCGAAATTTCGCGAGCGACTCAGGCGTTGCGCGGGGCGATCGGGCTCGACACGGTCAGCTGGGTCTCGCGGCTGCGCGTCTCGATCTGGATATCGACCGCCTCGGGATCGATCGCGACGTAGCGCGCGATCACCTGCGCGATCTCCTTGCGCATCTCCTGCAGCCGCCCGCCCTCGAGGCCGGTGCGATCGTGGGCGAGCACGAGGTGCAGGCGGCCCTTCGCCACCTCGCGACTCGACTTGCCGGACAGAAACGTCTTGATGCCATTCCACATCGGTAGGCTCCTCACGCCGGCGAGGCCGACAGTCCCAGGGCGCGCGACAGCCGCGTGAAGAAGCCGACCTGCGCGCGCGGCTCGACTTCCTGGCCCGCGAGCCGCTTCGCGATCCGCGCGAGCTCCTTCGCGGCGAGCGACTTGCCCTCGAGCACGGCCGGGATGCCCTTGTTCGTGGTCGCGACGATCTGATCGTCGAGCGGGATCGTGCCGAGCAGCTCGAGCGCGAGGATCTCGATCACGTCGGTCTGCGACAGCATGTCGCCGCGCTTCACGAGGTGCGGCGCGATCCGGTTGACGATCAGGCGCGCCGGCACGTCGGCGGCGGCGAGCAGCCCGACGACGCGGTCGGCATCGCGGATCGACGAGACTTCGGGCGTCGCGACGACGACGGCCTCGTCGGCGCCGGCGATCGCGTTCTTGAAGCCCTGCTCGATCCCGGCGGGGCAATCGATCAGCACGAAGTCGTGCGTGTGCTTGAGCTCGGAGATGAGCGTGCGCATCTCCTCGGGCGCGACCGCGTCCTTGTCGTCGGTCTGCGACGCCGGAAGCATCCACAGGTTCTCCATGCGCCGATCCTTGATCAGCGCCTTCTGGACGCCGCACTTGCCTTTGATCGCGTCGACCAGGTGATAGACGATCCGGTTCTCCAGACCCATCACCACGTCGAGGTTGCGCAAGCCGATGTCCGCATCGACGAGCACGACCGTGTGCCCGAGCTGGGCGAGCGCGGTGCCGAGATTGGCGGTGACCGTGGTCTTCCCCACTCCACCCTTCCCTGACGTGATGACGATTGCTCGACCCATAGAAACTTCCTCCTAGATGCTTTCGGCGAGGTTGCGCGGCAGCCTGCCCGAGTAGTTCTCGACGGTGATGGCGCCGCCCGTGATGTGGGCGATCTCCGGGACCGAGCCCGGCTTGTCGGTCTCGCTCGCGCGCGCGACCGACCGACTGATGCGAAGTTGCTGGGGCTCGAGCCGCAGCGCGAGGATGAACGCGTTGTCGCGGCCGATGCCGGCATGGGCGGTTCCACGCAGCCGGCCGAGCACGACGATGTTGCCCTCGGCGCGGACCTCGGCGCCGGGATTGACGTCGCCGAAGATCACGACGTTGCCGCGATGCTCGAGGATCACGCCCGAGCGCACCGGCCCGAGCACCGTGCGCGTGCTCGGCGCCTCGACGACCGGGATGACCTCGGCCGGCGCGGCCGCGACCGGCGCCGACGGCGTGGCCTCGGCGTGGATGATCTCGATCGTCGGCGCCGACGGTTCGAGCGCGGCGATCGAAGACGACGGGGCGGGTGCCGAGGCCGCGGCCGAACCAGCCGCCAGATCGATGCTCGGCACGCCGCCGGAGGCGTGGGTGGGTGCGGACAGATCCGGCTTCTTCGCGGCGCCTACCTCGACGATCCGCATCTCGAGCTCGCTCACGATCGCGTCGAGCTTCGCGAGGCAGCCGGCGGGCAGCGGCCCGTCCTCGACGCGGATCCGCACGTCACTGCCGCGAAAGAACCCGGGCGCCTCCGCGAGCCGGCGGGTCACCGCCGCTGCGATCGCGGGCGTGCCGGCGCAGCTGTCGACGACGATCTCGAGCCCGCGCGCGCTGCCACGCAGGATCGCGGCCGGCTTGCCGGGATCAGCGGCCTCGCCGGTGGTCTCCACGATCGGAGGCGCGGCCTCCGGTGCAGAGACGTCGGAGCTCGCTTCGTTCGGTGGAGTGCTCGAAGTGCTCATATAGCCCGCTTGCATAAATGGCTAGAGCACTCCGCATGGAGTGGGCAACTTTTCGGCCGGCGCGCGTGCCGATCTACCGCGCGCGGATCAGCAGGACGGCGCGAGGTACGACCTCGTCGCCCGCGTGCGGGGATCGACGACGTCGAGCCGCAGCTGGTCGTTCGCCCACTGGCTGATCACGAGCGTCGTGGGGTCGACCGCGGCAGCTTCGCGCGCAGCCGCAGCGTCTGCAGATCCCACAGATCGATGTGCGCGGTGCCGGGCTCGCTGCCGCTGATCATGACCGCGGCATTGCGGTACGCGACGTCGGTCGTGACCTCGTCGATCGTCTGGCCGTCCGGCAGCGCCGGCATCAGCTTCAGGCACGCGCGATCCGGCGGGCAGATCTCGACCGAGTTGTCGGTCTGCGTGATCCGCTCGTCGTCGTCGCTGTCAGTGTGGAACGCCGGCGCGTCCGGCGTCGCCTCGACGTTGAACACCGGCTCGACGCCGACGAGCTTGCCCGAGCCGCGCTGCCAGCGCGCGCACGCGTCGAGCGTGCCGTCCTGATCGCCGTCGACACACGCACGGAGCTCGCCCGCCTTGACGAACACCGTGAGCTCCGAGTCGCTCGCGAGACAGCCGGACTTCGGCGCCGGCGTGGTGTGCCGGGGCGACGGATCGTCGGGGATCTGGATGTCGCGATCGCTGCGCGTGTGGGCGGCCTCGCCGCGATCGAAGTCGCGCTGGATCGAGCGCAGCGCCTCCTCGATCTGGCGCTCCTTCTCGCGCTCGGCGGCGCGCGGATCGCCACACGCGCCCGCACCCGCGACCATCGCCACGACCATCCAGGACTTCCGCATGGCGGCGAGAATGCGCGAGAACCCTCGCACGTGCCATCACGAACGCGAACCTCACGACGCGATTCGTGACGAATCCACCGACCTCGTGTAACAGTCGGGCCGTGTTGGAACGCTTCGATCGACTTGCCGCGCTTCGTGGCGATTCTGTCAAAGGCCTCCCCACGTCCGCCTGGGCGACGAACCTCGACGATCTCGATCGCGACATGCTGATGCGTGCGGTGATCGAGGCGACGCGCACGCTGATCCTCGGCGAATGGGAGAGCAAGCGTCCCGACGATCGCCGCCCGCAGCAGGCGCTCGAGGCGACGGAGGCCTGGCTCGCGACGAAGAGCGACGAGGCCGCGCAGCAGGCGAAGGCCGCCGCGAAGGAATGCACCGCCGCCCGCAACGAGACGTTCGGCACCGACCACCGGATCCCCGAGGCCGCCCGCGCGGTCGCCTGGGCCGTGACCGCGAAGGACAACTCGAACCTGTGGGAGGCGCTCGCCGCGATCGAGGGCGAGCTGCTCGCGCGCGTCAACCTGGTCGCCGAGTACCACCGGATTCCCGAGCAGCGACGAGCGCTCCTCGCGGTGCTGCGCAAGATGTTCGAGCCCAAGCCCGAGCCCGAGACGCCGGTCCACACCGGCCCGGTGCCGTACTCGGCGAGCGGCAACTTCGCGGTCGGCCAGCAGCTGACGCACGCGAAGTTCGGCGACCTCGTCGTCACCGCCGCGGGCGACAAGTGGATCGACGTCCAGCTCACCGACGGCACGACGAAGCGGCTCGCGCAGAAGCCGAAGGCCTAGAAGCCGAGCTTCGCGACGTTCTCGAGGTGATGGTCGCGCATGCCGACCACGTCTCGTGCACGCGGCAGCTCGATCGCCTCGGCAGCGTCGCGCGTCGTCGCCGCCTGCAGGCGGTCGAGGTACTCGACATCGGCGCGAGCGATCGCGAGCGCCTCGGCGGCGGGCATGCGGGGACCGTGGCCGGGGATGACGTCGCGGACCTCGCCGAGCACGTCGATCAGCCGGTCGAGCGTGCGGCGATACGCGCGGGCGTCGTCGACGAACGGGATCTCGCACGGCGACAGGTAGTCGCCGACGAGCAGCGTGCCGGTGTCCTCGACGACGAGCGCGAGATCGTCGGGGCTGTGGCCCGGCAGCTGGAGCGCGCGGACGCGGATGCCGGCGAGGTCGCGCGTGGTCTCGTCGATCGGCGCGAGCGCGGCGGGCCAGCGATGGCCGTGGGGGCGCGGGACATACCACCGCGAGTCGAACTCGCGCGCGTCCTCGAGGTAGCGCGCGGCGCGCGGATCACCGGCGGCGATCGCGTCCGCGAGCGTGCGGTTGACGTGGACCGGCGCGCCGGGCAGCGCGGTGTGGCCCATCACGTGGTCCCAGTGGCCGTGCGTGAACACGACGGTGGCGGCGTGGCCGAGCTCGCGGACGCGCGCGGCGATCGCGTCGAGCTCGCGCGGGAAGTACGCCGGATCGACGACGATGCAGGCGCCGCGATGCTCGACGATCGTCGACGTCGTCTGCCAGATGCCGCTCGTGAAGACGACGAGCTGCACGCGGATTAGCCCTCGACGTGGAGCTCGATCATCACGGTGCCGTCGTCCTTGCGCGACCACCGCACCGCGGTGAGCGCGAGGTCCTCGAGGTCGTGCCCCCAGATCCCGTACGCGCCGTCGGTGCGGTTGCGGCTGCGGATCTCGCCGCGCTCCGACGGTGGCACGGTCTTCGTGTGCGCGGTGCCTTCCTCGGCCTCGTAGACCGCGGCGTACTCGTCGCAGATCGCGCGCACGAGCTCGGCGCGCGTGAACCCGATCGGATACGACGCGGAAAGCTTCACCGTCGCGGGATGGGTCAGCGGGTAGTCGATGACGAGCGTCGCGTGCTCGAACGGGATCACGATCTCGTCGGGATGCGTGAGCTGCGCGACGGCGAGGTTCGCGTCGGCGAGCTTGAGGCCGCCGGGGAACGCGATCCGCTGGACCATCATCGCGACCTTCTTCTCGGTCACCGGGACGCGCGCGATCCACATCCACATCACCGCGATGCCGATCGCGACGAAGAGCAAGCTCACCGTGACGTACGTCATCCGAGGCAACCCTAGCTCAGTTCGCGCCCTCGATCATCGCCCGCACGGCCGCGACCGCCCAGGCGCGATCGATCTGCAGCTCGTCGGGCCCCGGTGCCGCGCGTGAGACGAGCTTCTCGTACTGGGCGATCGGGCTGGCCTGCGCGCGTGGCTCGCGGCCCTGCTCGTCGAACAGCACCCAGTGGATCAGCGCGGGGTGCGTGTCGTTCGCAGGCTCGATGCGATCGAACAGCAGCACGCGCGCCAGCTCGCCGTCGCCGAGCGATGCGAGCAGCAGCACCTTCATCATCTCGATCGCCCAGTCGGCGAGCCCGGCGTCGAGGATCTTCACCTTCTCGAGCAGCGCGTTCTGCGTCGGCACGAGCCGCCGCGTCGACGTGCCCGGCCCGAGCGTCGCCTGCAGCAGCTCGCCCGCCTTCGCCATCTCGTCGGGGCCGCCGGGCACGACCTGCGCGTAGAAGTCCGCGTCCGGATCGTGGAACACGAGCGTCGCGACGAGCTGCGTACGCTTGCCGCACGCGCACGCGAGGATGTTGAGCTCGCCGGCGACCAGGCGCTGCTTCGCATCGCGATCGGTCCGCGTGTTGATGCTCTGGACGAGCGCGACGTCCTGCTCGGTGCCGCAGCCCGGACAGCGCACGCGCGCGGTGCCCTTGATCATGGAGCGCACCCTACCGCGGGCGCGCGGCTACGAGCCAGCCGTGCGATCGGATCGCACGCCGTGTACTGACTGTGAGTCAACTGTGATCTCGCACGCGGTTGCCACCTCGCGGAATCGCTCCGTTGCTCGGAGTCGACAAAAGTGCCCGCGGCGGCGACGGCGTTTCGCGCAGATCGCGCGGGCATACCGGCTGCACATGGGACTTCTTGACTTCAACCCAACAGCCAAGGGAACCACAGATGAACGATGCACTCTTGACGATCGATCTCGCGAACCTCGAATGTGTCCACGGCGGCCAGCAGGGCGGCTCGTGGATCAACCGTGACAACTGGGCGGGTGCCGGTCGCCAGGTCGGCCAGTACGGCGGCGCGGCAGCGGGGGCTGCGGCGGGCGCTGCGACCGTGCCTGGCACCGGCCCCGGAGCGGCGGCGGCGGCCGGCGTCGGTGGCGCGGCTGGCTACAACCTCGGCGGCTGGCTCGGCAGCAAGGTCGGCGGTGCGCTGTACGACGCCGGCTCGGCGATCGGCGACAAGGTCGGCGGCTGGATCTACGGCAAGTGAGCGGAGGTCGCGGCCGGCGTTCGCGCCGGTCGACGACGCTCTCGCTCGCTGCCCGAGCTGGATGGCACGTGGATGGTGCAGGTCATCTGGATCGGGTGGCGAGCCAGCGCGTCGTCACGGGACGAGCACGAGCTTGCCGACGGTGCGACCGGACTCGATGTCCGCGTGCGCCCGCGCGACGTCGGCGAGCGGATAGGTCTGGATCGGCGGCGGCACGACCTTGCCGGCTTCGATCCAGCCGATCAGCTCGGCCATCGCCTCGTGCATCAGCTCGACGCGATCGAACAGGTAGCTCAGGTTGAACGCGAGCACGCTCTTGCTCGCGTCGGTCATGTCGAGCGGCGAGAACCGCGGCGTGCGCAGCCAGTCGATCGCGAGCTTGCCCCACTGCGGCTTGCCGCCCGCTTTCGGCAGCATCGAGTGAAAGCCGTAGACGACGAGCTTGCCGGCGCGCCGCAGGTGATCGTAGCTCGCGCGCAGCGTCGCCACGCCGTTCGCGTCGAGGATCACGTCGTAGCCATCGGGTGCGAGCCGCTCGGCCTCGCGCCACAGCTCGTGCTTCGACTTGTCGATCACGTGATCGGCGCCGAGTGCCTTCGCGCTCGCGACCTTGTCGCTGCGCCCGACGACGCCGACGACCTCGCAGCCGCGCAGCTTCGCGAGCTGGATCAGCGCGCCGCCGACACCACCGGCGGCCGAGTGCACGAGCAGCTTCTGACCGCGCCGCGGATGCGCGAGCTCGAACAGCGCCCACCACGCGGTCAGGTACACGGCCGGCATCGCCGCCGCCTGCTCGAACGACAGCGCGCGCGGCTTGCGGAACACCTGGTGCTGCGGCACGACGAGCGTCGAGCTGTAGCCGCCGAACCGCGTCACCGCGATCACCTCGTCGCCGATCGCGAGCCCCGTGACGCCGTCGCCGATCGCATCGATCGTCCCGGCGACCTCGAACCCCGGGGTGATCGGCCAGCCGACGTACTGCTTCGCCGACGAGTACAGCCCCATCCGCACGACGACGTCCGCGTAGTTGACGCCGATCGCGCGCACCGCGATCCGGACCTCGCCGCGTTTCGGTGACGGGGTTGGTGTGGTGACGAGCTCGAGCTTGTCGTGGCCGCCGGCGGAGCGGATCACGATCTGGCGGGTCGGTGCGAGCGAGCTGCGTGCGGCGGGGACGGTCATGGCTTGCATCCGGCGGATGTAGATCGGCGCGTCGCGGCCGGCAGTGACCGCGCGCGCCAGCGCGGTGACCGTAGCACTCGGGTATGGTGGGGCGGTGATCCCGACCGTGGTCCTCGACCGGGTGCAGACGCCGATGGGCGAGCTGCGGCTCGCGCGGCGCGGCGACGAGTTCTCGATCCGGGTCGCCGGCGTCGAGCTGATGAACAGCCGGAACCACGCATCCGAGGACGAATTCGGCCGGCTCGCGGGCGCGCTCGTCGCGGGCGTCGCGACACCCCGCGTGCTGATCGGCGGGCTCGGCATGGGATTCACGCTGCGCGCGGCGCTCGACGCGCTCGGCGATCGCGCGCGCGTCGATGTCGTCGAGCTCGTGCCGGCGGTCGTGCGGTGGAATCGCGAGCTCTATGGCCACCTCGCGGGCGCGCCGCTCGGCGATTCGCGCGTCCACGTGATCGAGGCCGATGTCGTCGCGGTCGTCCGCGAGTCGACCGCCCGCTACGACGCGATCGTGCTCGACGTCGACAACGGCCCGGACGGGATCTCCGAGGCGAACGGCAGGCTGTACGGCGCACGCGGGCTCGCCGAGCTGCACGCGGCGCTCGCGCCCGGTGGCGCGCTCGCGATCTGGTCGGCGTTCGAGGCACCGGCGTTCACGAAGCGCGTCACGAAGGCCGGCTTCGGCGTCGAGGTCCGCAGGGTGCGGACCCAGCACGGCGGCAACCCGGTGCACTTCTTCTGGGTGGCGCGGCGTCGCGGTTGACGTATGGTGGGCCGTCGTGATCGCCCGCCTGCTCGCAGACCAGCCGTGCATCCTCGCCCCGATGGAGGATGTCAGCGACGCCGTGTTCCGTCGCGTCTGCCGCACGGTCGGCGCCGAGCTGTGCGTCACCGAGTTCGTGCAGGCCGAGCAGATCGTGCGCGATGCGAAGATCGCGCGCCGCAAGCTGACGCTGGCCGCCGACGATCGGCCGACCGCGATCCAGATCTACGGCGCGAGCCCCGAGCTGTTGCGCGAGGCCGCGCGGGTCGCCGAGCGTAGCGAGCCCGCATTCGTCGACGTCAACTGCGGCTGCTGGATCCCGAAGATCGCGCGCCGCGGTGCCGGTGCCGGCTGGCTGCGCGAGCCGGCCGCGATGGTCGCGATGGCCGGCGAGCTCGTGCGCGCGATCGGACTGCCGGTCACGGTCAAGACACGGATCGGGCTCGGCCCGGAGTCGGACATGCCGATCGTCGACCTCGCGCGCCGGCTCGAGGACGTCGGCGTCGCCGCGCTCGCGATCCACTGCCGCACCGCGATGATGCGGCACGACGGCGCCGCGGACTGGAGCTGGGCGCGCAAGGCGCGCGAGGTCGTCGCGATCCCGGTGATCGTCAACGGTGACATTCGCACCGCCGACGATGTCGTACGCGCGTTGCGCGACACCGGGTGCGCCGGCGCGATGATCGGCCGCGGCGCGATCGATCATCCCTGGGTGTTTCGCGAGGCGCGCGCCGCGCTCGCCGGCCAGCCGGTCGTGCCGCCGAGCGCCGACGAGCGGATCGCGATGTACCGCACGCTGCTCGAGGCGAACGTCGCGACGCGCGGCGAGGCACGCGGGGTCGCGGTGACGCGGCGCCACGTCAAGGTGCTCGGCGAGCTCGCGGCGAGCCTGCGGCCGGCGCTGTTTGCCGCGACGACGCTCGCCGACAACCTCGCCGTGCTCGACGGCGTGCGCGCCGCCGCCTGATCGACGTACGATCGGCGGATGGGCGATGACCGGATCCCAACGCCGCGCACCGTCGTCGAGGGTGGCGCGCGCACCGCGGCGACGAGCCCGGACTCGCACGTCGCGACGACCTCGGATGCGACCGAGCCAACGCTGCGGCCCGACGACTCGCGCGACGTGATCGCGACGAGCGACTCGCAGGCCGGCATCGCGATCCCGGCGGTCGAGTACCAGCTCGGCGAGCGGATCGGCAAGGGCGGCATGGGCGAGGTGATCGCGGCGCACGATCGCCGGATGGGCCGCGACGTCGCGATCAAGCGCATGCACGGCTCGCAGTCGGCGCGCGCGGTGTCGCGGTTCCTGCGCGAGGCGCGGATCCAGGCGCGGCTCGATCACCCGGCGATCGTGCCGGTGCACGAGCTCGGCGTCGACTCCGAGGGCTGCCCGTACTTCACGATGAAGCGGCTCGCCGGCGTGACGCTCGCGTCGCGGATCGCCGGCGGCGCGCCGATGATGCCGCTGCTGCGCGCCTTCGTCGACGTCTGCCTCGCGATCGATCTCGCGCACGCGCGCGGCATCGTGCATCGCGATCTCAAGCCCGCGAACATCATGCTCGGCGACTACGGCGAGGTCTACGTGATCGACTGGGGGCTCGCGCGCGTCATCGCGGAGCCGGCCGAGACCGACGCTGCGATCGACGCCGAGCCGACGCGCGACAGCCTGCCGACGTTGACCCGCGCCGGCGCCGTGCTCGGCACGCCGGGCTACATGCCGCCGGAGCAGGTGCGCGGTGACGTCGTCGGGCCGGCGGCCGACATCTACGCGCTCGGCGCGATCCTGTTCGAGATCCTGACCGGGGAGACGCTGCATCCGCCGGGCGACGAGGCGCTCGTGTCGACGCTGACCGGCGCGGCGGACTCACCGTCGCAGCGCGCACCGGATCGCGGCATCGCGCCCGAGCTCGACGCGACGTGCAGCGCGATGCTCGCGCTCGAGCCCGAGCGCAGACCGACAGCGCGCGAGGTCGCCGATCGGGTGCGCGCGTACCTCGACGGCGATCGCGATCTCGAGCGCCGCCGCGCGCTCGCGCACGACTACCTCGCGGCCGCGCGCGTCGCGCTCGCGACCGGCGACACCGCCGCCGCGCTCGGCGAGGCCGGCCGCGCGCTCGCTCTCGCGCCCGACTCGCTCGACGCCGCGGGGCTGGTCTCGCAGCTGCTGCTCGAGCCGCCGAAGCAGCTACCGCCGCCGCTCGTCGCGAGCCTGCGCGAGCTCGATCGCGAGGCGCTGCGCAAGCGGTCGCGCCGCGCCACGTTCTCGTACGGGATGGTGTTCGCGTTCCTCGCGCTCGTCCCGGTGCTGCGGATCCAGAGCTGGAGCTGGCTCGCGGCGTTCTACGGCGTGCTCGCCGCGCTCGTCGGCTTCGCGTGGCACGGCACGCGCCGTGGCGATGTCTCGCCATACCTGTCGATGGCCGGCAACTTCGCGCTCGCCCTCGTGTGGACGCGGGTCGCGAGCCCGTTCGTGCTGACGCCGGTGATGATCTGCGGCGCGCTGATCGCGGTCGCGTCGCATCCGTGGAACCAGCAGCGGCCGTGGACGATCTTCGCGTGGATCGCCGTCACGGTGATGACGCCGTTCGCGCTCGAGGCCGCGGGCGTCCTCGAGCCGACGTGGAACATCGTCCCGGGCGCGCTGCAGATCTCGTCGACGATCTACGCGATCGACGGCTGGCGCGAGGCCGCGGCCGTGATCGGCGCGAACCTCGTGTTCATCCTGCTCGTCGGTTACTTCGCGTTCACGATGGCGCGGATCGCGCGCGAGGCGCAGCGCGAGGTGCACATCCAGGCGTGGCACCTCCGTCACCTGATCCCGACCGTGCGCGCGTAGCTACTCGAGCTGCCATTGATAGACGCCCGCGAGACCGGCCGCCGCGACGATGCGGCCCGGCAGCGGAACGTCGATCGCACGCACGCTGTACGCGGTGTCCTGGCGCGCGAGCTCGGTCGGCGCCGCCGGGTTCGCGAGATCGATCACGATGATCCCGCGATCGTGACCGAGCACGGCGTGACCGGGCCACGTCGCGACCGACCACGTCGACGCGAGGTCCGGCTGGCGGACGATCGACAGCCGCGCCGGCGCCGCCGGATTCGAGACGTCGACGAGGTGGAACCCGTCCTGCGCGCACGCGACCACCGCGACGTTGCCATCGATTGCAACGTCCAGCGCATTCGCGCAATCCTGGTCGTACTTGCCGACGAGCACCGGCGTCGCGTTCGACACGTCGTAGATCTTGAGGCCGCCGGGCTCGAACAGCTGCTCGTCCGCAACGTACGCCGTCGTGCCGATGACCTTGACGTTGCTCGCCTTGCTCGTCTCGACCGAGCCGATGACCGCGGGCGCGGCCGGGTTGCTGATGTCGACGACGCGCAGGAAGCCGCCGCCGGTGCCCTCGGCGATGTATGCGCGATCGCCCTCGATCGCGAGGCCGCCGGGCGCACCACCGGTCTGTACCGAGCCGAGCTCGACGAGCGCGGCCGGATCGGTCGTGTCGTAGATCCGCAAGCCGTACATCCAGTCGGCGACGTACGCGCGCGTACCGGCGACGCGGACGTCCTCGAACACGAGCGCCAGGCCATCCGGCGTCGGCGTCACGGTCGGCTCCGGCGAGCGGCCGAGCGACGCGAGATCGGAGAGGTTCGCCGAGCGCACGCCACCGACGATGTCCGCGGCGTAGATCGTCGAGCCCGCGGTCGCGATGCCGACGCAATCGGCGCACAGCGAGACGTCGATCGTCTGCGGCGTCGGCGCGGTCGGCGCGGTGAGGTCGAGCGCGATCATCCGCCCGCGGTCGGTGACGATCGCGGCCGCGCTGCCGCCGACCGCCGCCGCGTTCGCGCCCTTCGTCGGTAGATCCAGCGGGCCGAGCTTCTTGATCGCGCTCAGCGTCGTGAGATCGAGGATGTACAGGCCATCGATCGCCGGGATGTACGCGATGCGGCCCGACACCGTGACCGCGCGCGCGAACGGTCCGCCGTCGGGCAGCCCGAGGTGGAACCGCTGGACCGGCGTCGCGATCGTCGTGACGTCGTACACGAAGATGCCGTCGATCCCGGCGGTGATCGCGAGGTTGCCGGTGATCGCGACGCCCTCGCTGCTGCCGAGGCTGCCCTCGCCGATCCGCGTCAGGCCCTTCGAGATGTTGAGCGCGCCGATGCCGGTCGAGCCGATGAAGCCGCGCGACCAGTAATAGAGGCGATTGCCGGAGACCGTGAGGTTCGCGACGCCGAACTGGGTCACGGTGCGCGTGAGCGTCGGTGCGTCGGGATCGGCGAGCGACAGCTCGAGGATGCCCTGCTCCTGATCGGCGACGTACAGCACGCCGGTGCCGGGCTCGAGATCGTTGATCACCGAGCCACCGCCGGGCGGCGCGAGATCGATCACCTTGGTCTCGACGGGCGCGGCCGGATTCGAGATGTCGAGCACGTGGATCACGGCGTCGAGATCGGTGCGCTCGGCGACGTACGCGCGCTCGCCGACGACCGCGACCGCGTTGACGACACCGCGCAGCGGCGCGCTCTCACCGACGAGCGTGCCGGCGGCGAGATCCCAGATCGCGAGCCGCGGCCCGACGCCGACGAACGCGCGACCATCGACGACCGTGACCGCGGTCGGTGCGCCACCGGACTGCGCGCGATCGAGCGGCACGACGGTGCTGCCGTCGGGCGGCGGCGGCGGATTCGCGTCGGGCTCGGGCTGCACGCGAAGGTTATCGCCACACCCGGCGATCCCGCCGGCCACCACCAACGCCAGGGACAGAACGAAGCGAGGATTGGCTGACATCGCGCGCCGTATAGCAGTCCGTGCGCGCGCCGTCATCGCGACGAGGCTGCGAGTATTTGCATCACCCGATGTCGCAGACGTGTCGCGGTGTCGCTCGACTCACCGAGTCATCGCATCGGGTGCGCGCACGAGCTCGCGCGGGATCCGTCGCCACGTCGCGCCGCCGGTTGCCGCCGACGTCTTCTCGATCTTCAGCGTGTAGTTGCCGGTCGAGTTGCCGATGTTGCGCACGACGACGAACACGTGGCCGCCGATCTGCTGGACGTCGGTCTGCAGTGCCTCCGGCATGCTCTCGCCGGCGTTGTTCGCGACCGCGAGCGGCTCGCCGATCTGGCCGTACGCCTCGAGCTTGACATCGATCGTCGCGGTCGGCGTCGCCGTGAACGTGATCGTGCCGAGCGTGTTGAGCTGGACGAGGAACAGGTCCGCGTCCGCGAGTGGCGTCAGCGCACGCGTCACGCTGTCACCGACGGTGACGATCGCGTCGTCCGGATCGTTGCCGGTGTCGATCGTGCCGAAGCACGCGTTCTGACCGCCGTTGATCGGCACGCAGAACGCATCGACGTCCTTGCAGTCGTTCGCGACCGCGAGCGAGCACAGCCGCGAGCACTTGAACTGTCCGGCGGTCTCTCCGACGCACACGCCGCTCGCACATTCATTGCCGGCGACGCAGGACTCGCCGAAATCCTTGAGCGGCGGCGGCGGCGGCGGTGGCGGCGGCGGTGGTGCATCGGGCGGCGGCGGCGGCGGCGGTGGCGCGGCGTCGGGCGACGGCGTCTGACCGCCTCCGCCATCGCACGCGACGACGGCAGAGACCAGGGAGAGGGCGAGAGCAGACAGGACGAACGAACGAAGCATGGTGGGATCCTCGACGGTGACGGCGCCGCAGATACGTGCGAGCCGGGTCGCGCTTACGCTCGATCGCGATCACCGCGATCAACAGCAACGTGATGCGCGCGCCTCGCGAGGAGCAATCACCGCACCAGCCGCGACGGTCGCGAACTGCCGAGAACCGCTGCATGCCGACGATGGCCACGCGGCAGGTGCACCGCTGCACCCGGTGGTGCACCCGAGGTGCAGTCGACGAGCGCGACGTTGCGACTGTAAGCCCGCCCGCAGCTGTGACGTTGTCGGGGCTCTCGCGCTATGAACGCGGCATGCAGACGCGCGCCGAGGCCACGAACTATCGCGAAACGTCTCTCCATGCCGACGTCATGCGGTACCTCACAGCGCTCGCGGGTCGCGATGCGCGGTTCCACCTGACCTCGTTCGGCGCGAGCCCGGAGGGCCGCGAGCTGCCGCTCGTCGTGATGTCCGCGCACGGTGTCCGGACGCCGGACGAGGCGCGGGCGAAGCGGCTGCCGGTCGTGCTGATCATCAACGGCATCCACGCCGGCGAGGTCGAGGGCAAGGAGGCCGCGATGATGCTGATGCGTGACCTGCTCGACAACCGCCTCGGCGATCTGCTCGCGCACCTGACGCTCGTGATCGTTCCGCTGTTCAACCCGGACGGCAACGACGCGGTCGATCCCGCGAACCGCAAGCTCGATCTCGCGAAGCTCGAGGGCCAGATCGGCCCGGCGCTCGTCGGCACGCGCGTCAACAAGTCCGGCATCAACCTCAACCGCGACTACATGCGGCAGGCCGCGCTCGAGATGCGGCTCCTGCAATCGCGGGTCGCGCAGGTCTGGCAGCCCGATCTGACGATCGATACGCACGCGACGAACGGCTCGGTGCATCGCTTCGCGATGACGTACGACATCCCGCACACCGTGCCAAGCGGCCGCCCCGAGCCGATCGCGTTCATGCGCACGCAGATGATGCCGGCGGTCACCGCGGCGCTCGCGCAGAACCACCAGCTGCTCGCCGGCTGGTACGGCAACTTCGTCGAGGACGAGCGCAGCCTCGACGCGCGGCGCGACGCCGATCCGCACGCACCGGTGCGCGAGGGCTGGATGACGTATCCGCACCACCCGCGATTCGGCAGCAACTACCGCGGCCTCACGAACCGGCTCGATCTGCTGCTCGAGTGCTACTCGTACCTGACGTTCGAGGAGCGCGTGCGCACCACCTACGCGACGCTGCTCGAGGCGATGACCTACGTCGCCGCGCACTCCGACGACGTGCTCGAGGTCGTGGCGAAGAGCCGGATGCCGCGCGACGAGATCGCGGTGCGCAGCAAGCTCGAGGCATTCGCCGAGCCGATCGAGATCGCGACGCGCACGCCGCGCACGCTCGACGGCGCGCCGTCGACCGTGCAGATCCAGTACTTCGCGAACTTCGTCGGCACGACCGTCGTCCGCCGCCCCGCCGGCTACGCCGTCCCGGCGAACGTCGCCGAGCACCTCGAGCGTCACGGCCTCGCGGTCGATCCCGCACCGACCGTGCCGTGCGGCGTCGACATCGCGAAGGTCGCCGGCTACGGCAGCGAGGGCGGCCGCAAGATCCTCGAGGCCGCGCAGGTCGGCGAGCTCGCGGTCGAATGGCGCACCGAGCAGCGCGCGGTTCCGGACGGCTACCGGCTCGTGCGCTGCGATCAGCCGCTCGGCGCGATCGCGGTCTATCTCTGCGAGCCCGAGAGCGACGACGGTGCGATCGAGAACGGGCTCGTCACCGCGCCCGCGCTCGGCGACGACTTTCCGATCTATCGGCTCGCGTGATCAGGGCAGCCAGCGGCTGCGCACCGAGAACCGGCCGGACTTGTTGCCCTCCATCGCGAGCACCGCGGTCACGGCACCGATGCCGATGTTGCTCGCGAGGTTCGCGAGGCCGAGCGTGCCGACGACGCGGCGCAGCCGATCCGCATTCTCGCGCTCGGCCTTCGTCGCACGCGCGCCTTGCTCGGTCGTCCGCTTGCCGAGGATCCGGCCCGCGATCACGCTCGTGATCCCGGTCGCGAGGCTCGCGATCACGAGCGCGTCCTTGACCCTCGTGAGCGTGCGCGCGGTGCCGCTGACCTCGCGGCCGCTCAGCATCGATCGCCCGACGAACCACGTCGCGGCGACGACGCCGTGCGCGGCGAGGTTGACCCACGAGAACCGGCGCCAGGCCGCGTCGGAGACCTGGTAGCGCGTCTGATCGTCGTCGATCTCGCGAATCGCGGGCTGGAACGCTTGCCGTCCGAACAGCGTTCCTCCGAGTGCCGTCGCGAGCCCCACTTCGTGAGCGATCCATGCAGACGTAGACAGAGTGGCCATGATCAATCCTCCTCGCCGCCGCTTTGCAAACCGTGCTCCACGCGGCGAACTCCGCACGCGCGTCGTGGCGGTGATCGATCGTGCTCGTGGCGTAGCACCGCGACACCAGCGCTCGCTCGCTCCCGCACGCTGCCTCCGCGAGATCCGGATCGACGACTTTCATGTAACCGCGGTCAATGATCGATCAACGCGCGATCTCCCGTCAGCGCCGGCGGCCCTGCGCGATCCAGGTGTCGACGAGCTGGATGTCCTCGATCGAGAGCGGCGGCAACCCGAGCGGCATGCCGCGCACGCCTTCGACCGGATGCCCCGCCTCCTCCGCGTGACGCGCGAGCAGGTGCGCGACGACGCGTGGCGTGCCATCGGCCAGCGGCGCGAAGATGCTCCGCCGCTCGCCGCGATCATCGAGCGACCCCGACGCCGCACCCGTGTACGACGACAGATCGAGCCCGCGCGGCGCGAACCCGAAGCCGCCGCTGTTGCCCGGCCCGCCGTCGGCGCGCGCGAAGTCCGGCACCGCATGACAGTGCCAGCACATGTTGCGGAACACGCGCCGCTCGACCTCGTCCCACGTCACGACGCGCGCGAGGTGCGGCGGACGGTTCACGATCGGCCGCGGTGCGAGCGGTTGCAGCGGCGTCGCCGCGACGAATGCCGCGAGCGCCTCGGCTTGCGCGCGCGTGACGCCGAGCGCCGGCATCGCGCCGCGCGGCTGCTCGATCCACGCCGCGAGCCGCGACGGCTGGACGCGATCGCGCGCGAACCGCAGATCGGGCGCCAGTGCCCACGGCTCGCTGATCGGCGTGCCGGCGCGCGCGTGCACCGCCGGATCGTCGACGGTCGCGCCGGTGAACCGATGGCAGCGCGCGCACCCGAGCCCGCGATACAGCGCCTCGCCGTACGCGAGCTGATCCGGTCGCGCGTCGACCATCGACGCACGGTCGTCACGCGGCACGAGCGCGCGCGCGAGCTGCTCGGCCTCGGCCTCGGCGATCGCGAGGCGCGGCATCTCGGCGACGAGCCCCGGGCGGACGTCGTGCGGTGCGCGCAGGAACGCCGCCACCCACGCGCGCCGCAACCGATCCGACGCCGCGAGCGACGGCGCGTACGGCAGGCTATGGATGCGTTGCTGCCAGCCCGCGAGCGCGTCCGGGTCGACGTCGAAGTGGCCATCGAGGATGTCGCGATGACACTGCACGCAGTGCTTGTCGCGCGGCGCGGCCGCGACGCCGGGCACCTCGTGGCAGCGCGTGCACTGGAACTTCGCGACGACCGCGCTCGCATCGACGCGCGGCTCGACCGCTGCGCTCGCCAGCGCTCCGGATCGCGTCGGCTCCGGATCGCACGCGGTCCCCACGACGAGCCACCACACGAGCGCGCGCATGATCGGCGCTGGCGTCACCGCTTCGTGGTGACCTTGCCCGGCAGCGCGCACGCCGACGTGTGGCGGACGCGCGCCTCGCACGCGCGCAGCGCGACCGCACGGTCTTCGCCGTCGCCGAGCGCCGCGAGTGTCAGGTACGCGTAGCCATCCGGCATCAGATCGCGCCGCTTCAGATCGACGAGAATCGCGCGTGCCGCCGCATCGTCGCCGGCCGCGACATACGCCTCCGCGAGCCACGCCTGAAAGCGCACGTCCGCCTGCCCGACCTCGGCGACGCGCCGCTTGAAGTAGGCGACCATGATCGGCCCGTTCGTCTCGTCCACGCGATGCGTGCGCGTTCGCATCCACACGAGCTTGCGGACGTCCATCGCGCGCGCCGCGAGCTTGTCGTCACGGATCCGCGTGCGGCCGAGCAAGCTGCCTGCCCGCGTCAGCTGTCCGGCCTCGAGTGCCTTCTCCGCGCGCGCGACCAGCCGGATCGCCTCGTCGCGCGTGAGCTCGACGACGTTACCGCACGGATACGCGACCGGCGGCGCGGCCACGCTCGCCGCGATCACGGCCGCCACGACTTGCAACCGCCGCATGTCAGCTCTTCGTCTGCAGCGAGACCTTCTTGGCCGGCAGCGTGCACATCGCCTTGACCTTCATGCGTGTCTCGCACGCGGTCAGCGCGAGCGCGCGCTGCTCGCCGGTCGATAGCTTCGCGAGCGCGAGGTACGCGTACCCGTCCGGCATGAGGTCGCGCTTGTGAAGATCGACGAGGATCTCGCGCGCCGAGGCCTCGTTGCCGGTCGCGAGGTACGCCTCCGCGAGCCACGCGCGGAACCGGACGTCGGTCTTGCCGTCGTCCGATTCGCTGCGCTGCTTGAAGTGCTCTACGACGGTCTTGAGATCGTCCTTCGGTTTCGGCGCGCGCAGCCGGATCAACGCGCGCAGGTCCTTCGCGCGACGCTCGAGCTTCGCATCGCCAAACCGCGCTGCGATCTGGCGCTCGGCGCGTCGGTAGTCGCCGGCCTCGATCAGCTTCTCGGCGCGAATCACCATCCGCACGTAGTCATCGCGCGTGAGCTCGACGGCGTTGTCGCACGGCCATGCAGTCGATGGCACGGCTGCCATCATCGCAACCGCGATCGCGAGTGGTCGCAACATGAGGTGACCTCCTGGGCCAACGACACCTGTTGCGGACAAAAGTTTCGCGAATGATCTGTCCGCGTGCTGTCATCGATGCGCGGACCGCGCCATCGGTCACGCGGCCGCGCGCGGCTCTCGTCGCTTGCGGACCTGACGTTTCGCGACCTTCGCCAGCGCGATCGCCGCATCCCGCCAGCTCGCGCGGTGCGGGGGTCGCTGCGCGCGCCCGTCGCCCACCACCGCCGCCGGCTGCCCCGACATCGCCGCCCGCGCGCGCTCGATCATGCGCGGCCGGTCCGCGAGCTCCTTCTCGGTGCCGACGAACGGTACGCGCGTGCCGCGAAGCTTGTCGTACCACTGGAACGTCACGCCCCAGTTCTTGTGCTGGTCGGGGCCCATATGATGGTCGTAGTGCCACGGCAGGTGCGCGCGCCCCCACGCCGGATCGATGTGCGCCCGGCGATGGACGCGCCGATAGCGGCCGAGCAGGTACCAGGTCGTCAGCGTGTAGAACGGCGCGATCGGCAGCAGCGGCGCATGCGCGAGCCCGATCACCGCGAGCCCGACCGCCTCGCCTGCCTGCGTCGGCGTGCTCCACACCGGACCCTCGAAGTCCGGATCGTAGCCGCCGTGCCGCCGCACCTTCTGATGATGCGTGTGAAAGTGAAACGCGAAGATGCTCTTCTTGTCTCGACCGCGCCAGTGCAGCAGATAGCGATGAGCCGCCCACTCGCCATACGCGAACGTGGCGACCGCCAGCGGGATCCCGATCATCGCGATGATCGTCGAGCGGACCGACCTGTCGACACAAGTTACAGCTGCGAGTCATCGGCGCCCGCCGCGGGACCGCTCGCGACCCGATCTGATCTAGGCTGCGCGCATGGCAGACCCCGTCGTCGAAGTCGCGACCAACCACGGCACCTTCGTCATCACGCTCGATCCCGCGCACGCACCGAAGTCCGTCGAGAACTTCCTGCGCTACGTCGACGCCAAGCACTACGACGGCACCGTCTTCCACCGCGTCATCCCGACGTTCATGATCCAGGGCGGCGGCTTCGACCAGCAGCTCGAGAAGCGACCCACCCAGCCGCCGATCCAGAACGAGGCCGACAATGGCCTCAAGAACACGCGGGGCACGGTCGCGATGGCGCGGACCGGCGATCCGCACTCCGCCACCGCGCAGTTCTTCGTCAACGTCGTCGACAACAAGTTCCTCGATCATCAGGCGAAGGACGAGCGCGGCTGGGGCTACGCCGTGTTCGGCCGCGTCACCGAGGGCATGGACGTCGTCGACAAGATCAAGGACGTCCGCACCGGCGCCGCCGGCCCGTTCTCCAAGGATGCTCCGCAGCAGCCCGTCGTGATCCAGCACATCCGCCGCCGCTGATCGCGCGTCCGCACCGCCGCGGATTGCCACACCCCGCCGCATCGCCCGGGCTACGATGGTCGCGATGGCACTCGCGCCGGGGCACAAGCGACGTCACCGTTACCTCACCGTCCCCGCCGGCGTGGTGCTGTTCGTCTGCCTGTTCCTGCCCGCCGTGAAGGGCTGCAGCGAGCCGGTCTACCCGATCGTCGTCCCGCCGGTCTATCCGCCGTACGTGCTCGGCCTGCTGGTCACGCTCACCGCGCTCGCGAGGCCCTCGGTCGTCCGCAAGCTCGTCATCGCCTCGCGCGTGATCCTGTGGCTGACGTGCATCGCCGCAGCGTTCTGCCTCGCGGGCATCCTGGTCGTCGAGGAGCCGAGCAGCTGGATGGGCTACGCGGTCTTCGCGGCCTGCGTCCTCGTCTTCGTCGTCACCGGCTGGGGCGAACGCGACGAGCTCGCCGCTGCGCGCGCTGCGCTCGCGACCGGCCTGCTCGGCGTCATCTGGTTCGGTGCCTGGCTGTTGCCCCGCGACGAAGGCGTCCTGTTCGGCATGTACGTCTCGTTCGGATCCTCGCTCGCGCTGCTGCTCGGCGCGGCGGAATGGCGTCGCGAGATCCACCGCGATCACAACCCCGAGATCGCGACCGCAAAGATCCTCTGACCGCTCGCGCGGCGTCCTCGCGCAAGCCGTGCGCGGATCGCACCGATCTCCGGCGGTACGCGCGATGCACGGCCTTCGATCATGACGGTCGTCGCCATCGTCGTCGTCACGCTCCTGGCCGCTGGCGTGCTCGCGTACGTCGGCTATCCGTGGTGGTGCCGGCGCGTCGTGACGCGTGCCGAAGCAGGCGCGGTCTTGCCCGGCGACGAGCTCGTGCCGGACCCGACCACCGGCTACACGCTCGCGACCACGATCGCAGCGCCGCCCTCGGCGATCTGGCCGTGGCTCGTCCAGATCGGACAGGGGCGCGGCGGCTTCTACACGCACGAGTGGGTCGAGCGCGCGCTCGAGGCCGACATCCACAACGTCGATTACCTCGTCTCCGAGCTCCAGCACCTCGAGGTCGGCGACCGCATCCGCCTGACGCCCGATCCGTACCTCGGCCGGCCGGGACAATCGCTCGTCGTCGCACGCGCCGATCGCAACCGTGCCCTCGTGCTCGCACAACAGCTGCCCAGTGGCGGGACCGGCACGTGGGCGTTCGTCCTCGAGCCGATCGCGAACAACGCCACGCGTCTGGTCTTCCGTCGCCGCGGCACGCAGCCGTCGCGCTTCGATCGGATCGCCCTGCCCGGCTACTACTACATGGATCGCGGCATGCTCGCCGGCCTTCGCAAGCGCGCCGAGCACGCCTCCGCCAGGCCGCCGCCGCAACGCGCGACCACGGTGCACGCCTGACCCGCGCAGACCCGGCGCACGACCGAGATCGGGTGCGCCTGGACCCAATCCTCGTCGTCGACACACGGCAGATCGCGCGCTTGCATGCGGCCCGACGCTTGAAGAGAGCGCGCCCCATGAAACGCACGCTCCTCGTCGCCACCCTCGCTGTCCTTCCGCTGTTCGCAGCCTGCAAGAAGAAGGACGACAACGCCGGTACTGCCGGCCAGAAGACCGCCGACAAGGCTGCCGATCCGACGAAGCCGGCGCAGCCGGACAAGCCGATCGAGCTCACCGATACCGCGGATCTCGGCGCGGCGATCACCGATCCGGATGTCACCGGGTACAAGGGCCTCAAGGCGAAGGTGCCGGCGGGCACGAAGCTCGAGGCCGGCATGACGGGTGTGGTCGTGCGCATCGGCGAGAGCCAGGCGTACGAGCTGTCGAAGGCGTTCGAGCCCGGTCAGTTCGTGGCGAAGAACAAGGGCGAAGCGCAGAGCGACTCGCTCGACAAGCTCGTGAAGTTCCACGTCGACACGCCAGAGGCGATCCTGTGGGAGAGCAAGTCCGAGCTCGGCGGCGACAACAACTTTCACTTCGCGGCCGAGGTGAAGGTCGGCAACGACAGCTTCAAGTGCTTCAACAAGGGCTACGGGCACTTCACGAAGGCCCAGGCCGAAGCGCTGCTGAAGAGCTGCCAGTCGCTGACGAAGTAGCGCTGCTACCGGCGGCTGCGAACGCCCGGCGCGGTGCGGCGCCGATCAGAACGGCAGATCGTCGTCGCGGCCCATGCCGAGATCGGTCGGGCGCGGCTCGTAGTCACGCGCCGGCGGCGCGTCGCGTGCGTCGTAGCCGCCGCCTCCGCCGCCGCGCTGGTTGCCGCGCGAGCGGTTCGCGCGAGCGGGCTGGATCTTCCAGACGTCGAGCGTGTTGAAGTACTTCACCTCACCGGACGGGCTGCGCCACTCGCGGCCGCGCAGGCTGAACTCGATCGCGACCTCGTCGCCGACGTTCATGCCGTCGAGCTGCGAGCAGCGGTCGCCCGTGAGCTGGAACAGCACCACCTGCGGGTACTTCGGGTTGTCCGTCAGCTCGACGACGAACTCGCGCTTGGAAAATCGCTCCGACACCTGCTTGGTGTCGAAGATCGTGTGCAGCCTGCCGATCGCTTCGATGCCCATGGGGATCACCATAGATCGCCCCTCCGACATCGAGCGCAACTGCCTGATGCTTGGTAGCTTCCGGCGCGTGGCGAGCTCGCAACGCAACATGCTGGGATTGCCGATCGAGCCGTGCTCGATGGCACCGATCACCGGGTGGTTCCGGACCGGCTGCTGCGAGACCGACGACAACGACGTCGGCCGCCACGTCGTGTGCGTCCAGCTGACCGCGGAATTCCTCGCATTCTCGAAGCGGCGCGGCAATGATCTGTCGACCCCGCAGCCCGGATTTCCGGGGCTGTCGCCGGGCGATCGCTGGTGCATCTGCGCGGCGCGCTGGCACGAAGCATACGTCGCGAACGTCGCGCCACCGGTCTATCTCGCCGGCACGCACGAGTCGGCGACCGAGGTCATCGATCGTGCGGCGCTGATCGCGCACGCGCTCGACGCCCACCACCTCAACTGATGCCACGAACGGTGTCGAAGCCGCGCGCGAAAGCCGTGCGTCCGGGCGGGCGCACGAAACCAACCGCGACCGCCGACGGACCGATCTACTTCGAGCGCGCCGACGCCTTCGGCGCCTGGCTCGCGGCGCATCATGGAGATCGCGACGAGCTGGTCGTCGGGTTTCACAAGCGCGGCAGTGGCACACCGAGCATGACGTGGCCCGAGTCCGTCGAGCAGGCGCTGATCTATGGCTGGATCGATGGCGTCCGCCGCAGCATCGACGCGAACCGCTACACGATCCGGTTCACGCCGCGCCGGCCCCGCAGCATCTGGAGCGCGAAGAACATCGCGACCGCGACCGCGCTCGTCGCGAGCGGCCGCATGCAGCCGGCGGGGCTCCGCGCATTCGAAGCGCGCAGCGCGAACCGCTCCCGCGTGTACTCGTTCGAGCGTGCGCAGGCGGCGACGCTGGCACCCGCCGACGAGCTGCGGTTTCAGGCGAACGCGAAGGCGTGGTCGTACTTCCAGGACCAGCCGCCGTGGTACCGCCGCACCGCGTTTCACTGGGTGATCAGCGCGAAGCGAGCCGAGACCCGCGAGTCCCGGCTCGCGACGCTGATCGCCGACTCCGCCGCCGGCCGCTGGATCAAGCCGCTGCGCGCCCGCCCCGGAAAGCGCTGATCAGTGGAGACGCGGTGGGCGGCGAGCAGCGCTTGTCGCGGTCGTGTCGCAGGGTGCAACCACGCGGCACTCCAACCGACTTCGGTCCGGCGACGGCGACGCGACAAAATATGCGCGGCGATGTCGAAACGAGACCTCCTCGTTCGTCTTCCAAGTGCAGCCCGGGAGCCGTTGGTCATGGAATCGCTCGCCCTGTCCGTCGTTTGCGTGCTCGCCGCCGTCGCCGCGTTCGCGGTCGCGTGGCGACGCGGGCATCATGCGATCGCCGAGGCGGTCGAGCCGGCCGGCGAGGAGCCCTCCCCGTGCCCCGCGAGCTCGGCGGCATTCGCGCAGACGTGGCTCGCGCTCCAGGCGCAGATCGCCGCCGCGGATGCGATGGCGATCGGCCACCCGCCCCTGATCACGCGCGTCGAGTGGTCGTCGCCGTGAACGCTTACTGCCGCGCGCCGGCGCACACCTCGGCCGCGCGATCGGCTCCGATGTTCTCCGCACCGACGAGCAGGCAGTTCTTCGCGCCGGGCTCGCACTGCTTCGCGCACGTGTGCTTGTCGATGTCCCACTGACACGACGCCGCGATGCAGCCCTGGCAATCCTTCGCCGCGCACGGCTCCGGCGCCGGCGCCGGCTCGGTCGTCACCGGCGTCGCGCTCTGATTCGACGGTGGCGTCGCGGTCGGCGCGGACTTGCCGCCGCACGCCGCAACGAACGCGATCCCCCACAGCGCTGCACGAAGCGTTCGCATCGCCGGGGACGCTATCACGAGTATCCACGATGCCCGTGTTCGCACGCGCTGCGGTTTTCCGCGCGGGTGTCGTGGATCGACGTAAACTGGT
Organism: Kofleriaceae bacterium; assembly: GCA_035715365.1. Taxonomy (GTDB): domain Bacteria; phylum Myxococcota_A; class Polyangia; order Haliangiales; family Haliangiaceae; genus JABFXX01. The sequence continues at coordinate 261,996 of DASTLB010000022.1, forward strand.
CGTGATGCAGCGTGGTTGGTTGGGGGCTCTGCTGATCGTCGGCGCGTGCGGCCCTGACCGCGTCGACGACTTCATCGGCCGCTGGGCGTTCTCGCGCGACGCGACGACGCGGACCGCGAACTGCACGAACGGGATGGAGGATCGGACGCGGGCGATCGGCGGCGTCGAGCTCGAGATCGAGTACGGCATGGATGCCGACCTCGTCGTCCACGGCGGCTGGTACGACGAGACCTGCATGGTGCGGTTCGATGTCGACGGCAGCTCCGCGGACGTGCTCGTCGGCGAGCAGTGCAGCTGGACGATCGACACCCGCAGCGCGACGACGACCGGCACGCTCACCTACGTTCGGTTCCAGCTCGACCTCACCGACACGCAGCTCCTGAGCTTGCATGGCGGAGGCACCTCGACCGTCGAGGCGACCGAAGGCGGGGGTCAAGGATCCGATCGCGCTTCCGTACCGACCGTGCAGTGCGACGAATCGCTGCGCGGCAGTGCGACCTGGGTCAGCTACTTCTGATCGCCCGCTAGCGACGCAGCTGGACGTCCGCGTGGTCCGGCAAGCTGTGGTCGAAGCCGCGCGGCTGATACAGATCGGCGCGCATGTCGCGCTCGGGTGCGCGGTCGTCGATCCGGCGATGGATCACGCCGCCGCCACCACGCGGCCGGATCTCGACCCAGAACGGCGAGCTTCGCACCTGCTGGCGCGACAGCCCGAGCGCGCGCAGCCCCGAATCCGTCATCGCGACCGACTCGTCGCGGACGAGCGGGTGATACGCACCGTGACCCTTGCGCGTCTCCGAGTCACCGTACGGATCGTTGGGATAGCCGTACTGCGTGAGCTTCATGTTGACGCCGCCCCATGCACGCTGGAGCTGATCGATCGACAGACCCTCGAGCTGGTTCTCGTTCGACATGGCTCACCGCCCCCTCGGAAAGTAGGCGTCGAGTTGGCCCTTGAACATGCCGAGCCCCGCCTCGTCGAGGCAGCGCTCCGCGATCGGCCGCGTGATCGGCCGGCTCTTGTTCGCGGCAGCGGTCTGCGGGCAGTACTGCTGCGCGAGTGCGCGCAGCTCGGCGGGACTCTTCGTCGCCGCCTGTCCGCCGCACACGCCGGCAAGGAGGTGGGGAGATACGTCGGTGAACGGTTCGGGATGGCTCGGCATGTCCATCCCCTCGAGCACATCGGATGCCGCGACCGTCGCGTCCTCGAGGAGACACCACCGACGGCATGACTTCACGCGGTTGTGCCGCGGGTGTCATGCGTGGTCGGCAACGATCGAGGGGCAATGCCCCAGCCGCGGCCAGGCCGTTAGCCGGCGGGCGCCGTTACGAGCAGCCGCTCGTCGAGCCGCAGTTCGGGCACTTGTGGCAGGCGCCGTTGCGCACCATCAGCGTGCCGCACTCGTGGCACGGCGGTGCGTCAGTCTCCTGGACCCACGCGCGGTCCTTGACCTCGACCACCGGGATGCCGGCATCGGCTGCCTTCGCCTCGATGAAGTCCTTCGACATCAGCGGGATCTTCGGCAGATCGAGCTGCGCGCGGACCGCGGCCGGGTGGCGCTCGACGAGCGAGGACGTACCCTCGACCGGGAACCGGATCGCGAGCCAGCGGAACAGGTAGTCCATGATCGACGTCGCGATCGGGATCTCCTGGTTGCCGGTGAAGCCGGACGGCTCGAACCGCGTGCCCTTGAACTTCTCGATCAGGACGTGCAGCGGCACGCCGTGCTGGAGCGCGAGCGAGATCGCGGTCGCGAACGAGTCCATGAGGCCGGCGATCACCGAGCCTTCCTTGGCCATGCGGACGAAGATCTCGCCGGGCGAGCCGTCCTCGTAGAGGCCGACCGTGACGTAGCCTTCGTGGCCGCCGATCGAGAACTTGTGCGTGAACGACGCGCGCTCGTCGGGCAGCTTGTAGCGGTTCGCCATCGGCGGGCCGGCCGGGCGCGTCTTGCGCGCGCGCAGCGCCTCGACGAGGCGGCGCTCCTCGGGGGACAGCATCGTCAGCGGATCCAGGTTCGCCGCGGCCGCGGCGATCGCGTCGATCACGTTGCCGGCCTGCTGGTTGCCGTTCGACGTTGCCTGCTTGAGGTTCGTCGACAGCGGCTGCGTGCGCTTGCAGCCATCGCGATAGACCGCGATCGCCTTGAGGCCCATCTTCCACGCCTGGATGTAGGCGTCCTCGATGTCCTCGACCGTGCAGTCGTTCGGCAGGTTGACCGTCTTCGAGATCGCGCCCGAGAGGAACGGCTGGACCGCCGCCATCATGCGGATGTGGCCCATGTAGTGGATCGAGCGGGTGCCGCTCGCCGAGCGGAACGCGCAGTCGAACACGGCGAGGTGCTCTTCCTTGAGGTGCGGCGCACCTTCGATCGTGTCGTGCGCGTCGATGTGGGCGACGATCGCCTCGACTTCCTTGTCGGTGTAGCCGAGCTTGGTCAGCGCCTCGGGGACCGTGTGGTTCACGATCTTGAGCAGGCCGCCGCCGACGAGGCGCTTGTACTTGACGATCGCGATGTCGGGCTCGACGCCGGTCGTGTCGCAGTCCATGAGGAACGCGATCGTGCCGGTCGGCGCGAGCACCGTGGTCTGGCCGTTGCGGAAGCCGTACTTCGTGCCGAGCTCGATCGCGCCGTCCCACGACTCGCGCGCGGCCTGCATCAGATCGTACGGCACGAAGCCGGCATCGATCCGCTCGACGCTCGCACGGTGCTTGCGCATGACGCGCAGGAACGGTGTCTCGTTCTCGGCGTAGCCGGCGAACGGACCGGTCGCGTCGGCGGCGATCTTCGCCGAGGTCCGGTAGGCCTCGCCGCACATCAGCGCGGTGATCGCGGCGGCGTACGCGCGGCCGGGCTCGGAGTCGTACGGCAGCGAGCGCGACATGAGGAGCGCGCCGAGGTTCGCGAAGCCGAGGCCGAGCGGCCGGAACTTGTAGCTGTTGTCGCCGATCCGCTCGGTCGGGTACGCCGAGTTGTCGACGATGATCTCCATCGCCGTGATCGTGGTCTGGACCGCGCGGCGGAACGGCTCGGGGTCGAGCTCGCCATCGGCGCGCTGGAACTTGCGGAGGTTCAGCGACGCGAGGTTGCACGCGCTGTCGTCGAGGAACATGTACTCGCTGCACGGGTTCGACGCGTTGATCCGGCTCGTGTTGATGCACGGGTGCCAGTCGTTGATCGTCGTGTCGTACTGGATGCCGGGGTCACCGCAGATCCACGCGGCGTCCGCCATCTTGCGCATGATGTCGCGCGCGCGATAGCCGTCGAGCTTGCTGCCGTCGGTGACCGAGCGGGTGTGCCACTCGCCGTCGCGCAGCACCGAGTTCATGAAGTCATCGGTGACGCGGACCGAGTGGTTCGCGTTCTGGTAGTTGACCGAGTCGTAGGCGCCGCCGACGACGTTGAAGCCGCCGTCGTAGCCGGCATCGATCAGCGCCCACGCCTTCTTCTCCTCGATCGCCTTGCAATCGATGAAGTCGACGACGTCCGGGTGATCGACGTTGAGGATCACCATCTTCGCGGCGCGCCGCGTCTTGCCACCGCTCTTGATCGCGCCCGCGAACGCGTCGAAGCCGCGCATGAACGACACCGGGCCCGACGCCGTGCCACCGCCGTTGAGGTGCTCGCGCGAGCTGCGCAGCGTCGACAGGTTCGAGCCGGTGCCCGAGCCGTACTTGAACAGCATGCCCTCGGTCTTCGCGAGCCCGAGGATCGAGCCCATCGAGTCATCGACCGAGTTGATGAAGCACGCCGAGCACTGCGGGTAGTCCTCGACGCCGACGTTGAACCAGACCGGCGAGTTGAACGCCATCTTCTGGTGCAGCAGCAGGTGGACGAGCTCGTCGCGGAATGCCCACGCGTCCGCCTCGCTCTTGAAGTAGCCGTCCGCCTTGCCCCAGCCGTAGATCGTGTCGGCCACACGCGCGATCATCTTGCGCACCGAGTCCTCGCGCGACGGCGTGCCGAGCGTCCCGCGGAAGTACTTCTGCACCACCACGTTCGTCGCCGTCTGCGACCAGGTCTTCGGGAACTCGACGTTGCGCTGCTCGAAGAACACCTTGCCGTCGGCGCCGCTGATCACCGCATCGCGACGCTCCCACTCGACCGTCTCGAACGGATCCTGGCCCTGACGCGTGAAGTAGCGCTCCACAGTGAGCCCCGGCCGCTGGTCCTTGATGACGCGGCTCTGGACTTGCTTCTTGCGTCCCTCGTGGGCTGGAGCGACGGCGGTGGACTTCACGATCATGACCCCTCCTTGAACTGGTGCTGCGGTGAAATGGTGCAATGCGGGTATGATCTCGAGCGCGAGATCGCAGCCACCGAAGGCACGGCTCCGCCTGCAGCGTCCGGTGTCGGACCGGACGTGCGGAGCCCCTTAGGTGGATGACGAGATTCGCGAGCGAGAGCGGCGGTGATTCCGCGATGGCCTGCTTGGGAGAGCCGTGTACCGGATGCCTATGACAACTGCCGTGGACGAGCGGGACTGCCGGGACTGCCAGGACTGCGTTGCGTCAAAACGGCGAATAGACTTCCGAACGAGGGGGCGTGATCCAAGTGGGATATCGCGGCGTGGGTCTTTCTTAACGAGGTGAGCCGCGGAGGGCAAGAAAAAGAGCCACTAGATTTGGGGGGTCCAGCGGGAGTCAATCCTACATATAGTGTGTGGCCGTGTGAGATATTCACGTGGGCATCCTGTGGATTGACAGTGAATTGTGGATGCCTGTGGACGGGTTTCCGCAGCGATTCCCGCCCGTTGATATGTCCTGTGGATAACCCTGTGGGTAGGACAAAAAGCGTGAATTGACGCGACGAGTTACGGGCAGATCCCCACTTGAAAAAAATTTGCGACGCGATCGCCGATGCGGTGGAAAGGGAGTTTCGGCCGCGCGCCCAACCGCGCGATCGCGACGCGGCCTCAGGGATAGCGGCGCAGCTCGGACGCGGCGCGCTCGCGGAGGTACTGCTTGGGGTGCGTCTGCGCGGTCTCTTCGAGGAACGGCTTGGCCGCCGGTCCGATGTCGTTGCGCAGGAACCCGGCGATCGCCGGGTTGTAGTCCTCGTCCAGCAGGAAGCCGCGCAGCACCGTCTTGATCAGCTCGGGATCCGATTTGTAGGCCGGCTCGAGCTTGATCGCGTCGCGGAACTGCTTGAGCCCCGCGCTCCAGTACATCCGGCCGAAGTAGAGCTTGCCGGCCTCGTAGGCGATCCGCGCGTCCTCGGGGAACACCTTGCGGGTCGCGACGAGCAGATCGATCGCCTCGTCGGTCTTGCCGGCGCTCACGAGGTCGGCCGCGCGTGCGAGCTGCGCATCCGCGCGGTCATTGCCGGCGTGCTGTGCCGGTGCCACCGGCTTGCTGTCCGGCGCCGTCGTGCTGCGCTTGCCACCGGTCGCGCTCGCGATGATCGCGATCACGACGACCAGGCCGAGCACGCTCGCGCCGCCGATCACGAGCTGGCGCTTCGTCAACGGTAGCGACCGCGCCCCCGGCGCGTCCGGCGGCGGCACGAACGCGGGCGGCGGCACCGGCGCCGCATCGCGGATCGAGAGTGGAGACGGTCCCGCGGGCGGCGCGCCGAGAAACGCGACGGTCGGGTTGCGCACCTCGGTGTCGTGCGCCGCGGCCGGCGGCGGTCCCGACGGGATCGTGTCCGGCATCTGGATCGAGGCGTCGGTAACGACGACGTCGGTCGCCTGCGGGATCGCGAGCGATAGATCGAAGCCCGGCGCGAGGCTCGGCTGCGCGCTCGCCGGCGTCGCGACCGCCGCTCTCGCCGGCGCGGCCGGGGTGCCCGGCGTCGTGCTCGGCTGCTTCTTGTCGATCGGCTTGTCGATCATCGGCTCGGCCGGCTTCGCGATCGCCGGCTCGGCCGACTTCGCGACGACCGCGTCGGCCGGCAGCGACCAGCCGCTCGGCGTCGCGACCGGCGGCTCGGCCGGGATCGCCGACGGGAACAGCGCACCGGGCGTCGCGGCGTGCGGCGTGATCGGCACGCCGGAGATCGGCGTCGCGGTGCGCATGCGCGGCACGAACTCGTCGAGCGCGGCGGCGAACTCCTCGGCGGTGTCGAACCGATCGGCGGGATTCTTCGCGAGCGCGCGCGCGACGACCGCCTCGAGCGGGCCGAACTCGATGCCGGGCAGCTTGTCCGCGAGCTTCGGCGGCGGCTGCTTGAGGTGCATCGAACAGACCTCGACCGGGTCGTCCTTCTCGGAGTGAAACGGCTTGTGCGCGGTCAGCAGCTCGAACAGCAGGATGCCGCACGCGTAGATATCGGCGCGATGATCGATCTTCGAGCCGCGGATCTGCTCGGGCGCCATGTACGAGGGCGTGCCGACGACGATCCCGGTCGTCAGGTTCGAGACGTCGTTGAGGCGCGCGAGCCCGAAGTCGAGGATCTTGACGTGATCGCCGAGCCCGGCCTTCTGCGACAGCATGATGTTCGCGGGCTTGACGTCGCGATGGATGATGCCGTGCTCGTGTGCGTGCGCGAGCCCGGACAGCACCTGGCGCACGATCTCGACCGCGCGCGGGATCGGCATCGGCCCTCTCGCGATCAGCTCGCGCAGGTTGTCGCCGCTGACGAAGTCCATGACGACGTAGGGCCGCTCGTCGTGGACGCCGACGTCGAGCACGGCCGCGCAGTGCGGATGCTCGAGCTTCGCCATCGCGGTCGCCTCGATCTCGAACCGCTTGCGGCTCGCGAGCTCGCTCGGCAGCTCCTCGTGCAGCACCTTGACCGCGACGATGCGGCCGAGCTTGACGCGCTCGGCGCGGTACACGACGCCCATCGCACCTTCGGCGATCGCCTCGATGACGCGGTACCGGCCGTCGAGCACGGCGCCGCTGAGATCGGCGTGACCCACGGTCGATACAATACCGCAGGTCGTCGCGCGGTTCCGGGCCTGGTGGCCTGCAGATGTACGTGCGTGGTACGCAGCGTACGTGCGCTGGCTCGCGACGCGCTTCGTGCTCGGAATCGTGCTCGCGTTCGTGCTGCCGGCGTGCAGCAAGAGCGAGCCCGCCTCGGGTGCGCCGAGCCGCGAGCTCCGGCTCGTCTCGCTGACCCCGTCGGCGACCGAGGTCGTCGCGGCGCTCGGCGCGACCGATCAGCTCGTCGGGGTCGACGAGTACTCGACGTATCCGCCGTCGGTGAAGGCGCTGCCGAAGGTCGGAAGTTTTCTGTCTCCGAACCTCGAGGTGATCGTCGGGCTGCGGCCGTCGGTCGTGATCGTCGACGACGTCCATGGCTCGACCGCGGGTGCGCTGCGCGATGCGAAGATCGAGACGCTCGCGGTCGCGATCCACGGGCTGCCCGACGTCAAGCGGGCCCTGAAGGAGGTCGGCGCGCGGATCGGCCGCACCGCCGAGGCCGACCGCGCGATCGCCGAGATCGACGGCGCGCTCGACGCGATGGCCGCGAGCCGACCCGCGAAGCGGCCGCGCGTGCTCGCGATCATCGACCGCGAGGCCGGCGGGCTCGGCAACCTCGTCGCCGCCGGCCCCGGCAGCTGGCTCGACGAGCTGCTCGCGGTCGTCGGCGCCGAGAACGTGCTCGCGGCGTCCGGCGTGCGGTATCCGAAACTGTCGCTCGAGGAGGTGCTGCGCGGCGAGCCGGACGTGATCCTCGATCTGTCGTACGGCGCGACCGCCGATCCCTGGCGGACGCTCGCGATCCCGGCCGCAAAGACCGGGAGAATCGTGACGTTGGCCGAGCCATACCTCGTCGCGCCGTCGCCGCGGGTCAAGCAGGCGCTCGACGCGCTCGCGGCGGCCGTGCGCGGCCCATGACGTTCGTGTACATTTGACACCATGTTCACGTTCTTCTTCACGGAGGCGTCGCCGTTCTCGCAGTGGTACCGCTGCGCGTTCACCGCGGACGGACACGCGTTCGGCTGCGCCGAGCAGTACATGATGCATGGCAAGGCGCTGCTGTTCGGCGATCCGGAGGTCGCCGCGAAGATCCTCGCCGCCGATCACCCTCGCCAGCACAAGGCGCTCGGCCGCAAGGTGAAGAACTTCGACGACGCGGTGTGGAAGCGCGAGCGCGAGGCGATCGTGCGCGCGGGCAATCGCGCCAAGTTCACGCAGAACGCGGAGCTGCGCGCGCTGCTGCTCGCGACGGCCGGCACGACGCTCGTCGAGGCGAGCCCGTACGATCGGATCTGGGGGATCGGGCTCGCCGCGAGCGATCCGCGCGCGCAGGATCCGGCGCAGTGGCGCGGCCAGAACCTGCTCGGCAAGATCTTGACCGCGCTGCGCGACGAGCTCGCCGCCGCCTGATCGCGGTGCGACATCGCCCGCGACGCGCGCGCGACGTCACGACATCACCCGCCAACACGCCGCGATCGCGTGCGCCCGCTGCGCCGTGTCAGATCGTCGGATGCGAATCGCCGCGTCGCTCGTGCTCGTGCTCGGATGCAGCGAGCCCGCACCGCCGACGACGCTCGTCGACGCGGCGCCCGACGCCGGCGCGATCGACGACCCGTTCACCGGCAGGTTCGACGATCCGGCCGACTTTCCGCGCACGAGCTGCCGCGCCGGCGCGCTGGCCGGGTTCGCGCACGCCGAGCTCTACCCGGCGCTCGCGATGCGCACGACGGTCGACGGCGCGCTCGCCACGTACGTCGCGCGCTCCCTCGACGACGTCCTCGTCCCGCACCAGCTGACCGCGGATGACCTGTTCGTCCGCCACGTCGAGCTCTACCCGCAGCATGCCGAGCTGATCGCGATCGACGTCTGCGATGTCGATGCCGACGGCACGCTGCGCGGCGCGATCGCGCGCTGTCTCGAGGACGCGTCGTCGACGTTCCCGTGCACCGCGTCGGAGTTCGTCGCGTCGCCGCTGCACCGGATCGCCGGCGAGTCCGACGGCGAGCACCTGTCGCTCGTCGGCGAGCTCGGCGGCGACTGGCCGCGCGGGTCGTCGAACGTCCGCGTCGTCGGCGATCTCGCGTACCTGTCGCGGCTCGAGGACGGGCTGCGGATCGTCTCGATCGCGAACGCCGCGGCGCCGGTCGAGCTCGGCCACCTCGCCGTGCCGAACGACTTCGCGAACGACCTCGCGATCGTCAGCAGCAGCGATGGCCGGCGCTACGCGGTCGTCGCGTCGACGTTCGCGAACATCATCGATGTCACCGATCCGCGCGATCCCCAGCTCGTCGCGCAGCTGCCGTTCAACCCGCACACCGTGTTCGTCGAGGGCACGACCGCGTACTTCGTGACCGGTGGCAATGCGGTCGTGTCGATCTGGGACCTGTCCGCGCCGCGCACGCCAAAGCGGCTCGCGCAGTGGACCGCGCCGGACTCGCCGACCGGGATCCCGCCCGCGTGGCACGACGTCTACGTCACCGGCGGCATCGCGTATCTGTCGGACATGTTCGGCGTCGGCATGGTCGTCGTCGACTTTCGCGACCCGACGCAGCCGATCGTGCTCGGCGGCGAGACCGGCGCGTCCGATCACCTGTGGCACACGCCATGGCTGACCACGGTCGGCGGCAAGCGGCTCGCGCTCGACGGCGACGAGTCGACGGTGACCGGGTTTCGCATCCTCGACGGCGATCCCGCGTCGCCGACGCTGCTCGCGACGCGCGGCGAGTGGAAGCTGCGCGACGAGGTCCCGGCGCACGATCTGATGGCGATCGGCGCGCGCGTCTACCTCGCGCACTATCGCGACGGCGTGCGCGTCGTCGACATCTCGAACCCGGCGAGCCCGCAGCAGATCGCGTACTACAACACGTGGATCGAAGGCACCGGGACGGCATCGGGGTTCGAGGCCGCGTTCGGGATCGATCTCGATCCGGCGCGCAAGCGCATCTATGTCGCGGACGCGACGCGCGGCCTCCTGATCCTGCAAGGCGACACGACGGTGTTTCCGTAGCGCACCGTCTGCGCGTTTCGCGGCGCGATGCCGGGTACGCGCGCTGCAATGCATCCGGGCGTGACGCTTCCGGAGCTCTATCGCCAGATGCTGCGCGCGCGCACGTTCGAGCTCGCGATCGCCGAGCTCTGGCAGCGTGGGCGGATCTCGGGCGAGCTTCACCTCGGGACCGGCGAGGAGGCGATCGTCGCCGGCGTGGTCACGCACCTGCGCGACGACGACAGCGTTTCGCTGACCCATCGCTGCACCCCGGCGCTCGTCGTTCGCGGTGTACCGCTCGTGCCGATCTTGCGCGAGCTGCTCGGCGAGCCGGACGGGCTGTGCGGTGGCATCGCCGGCCACATGCACCTCGCGTCGCGCGAGTACCGGGTCGCGAGCTCGGGAATCGTCGGGGCCTCGCTGCCGATCGCGGTCGGCTTCGCGCTCGCGGCCCAGCATCGCGGCAGCGACGCGATCGCCGTCGCGTTCACCGGCGAGGGCGCGCTCAACCAGGGCATGGCGCTCGAGTCGCTGAACCTCGCGGCGGCGTGGTCGCTGCCGCTCGTCGTCGTGTGTATCGACAACGGCTGGGCGATCACGACACGCTCGGCGACCGTCACGGCCGGCACGCTGCCGGCGCGGCTGCGCGCGTTCGGCTGGACCGTCGAGGAGCTCGATGGCACCGACGTCGAGCGCGTTCATCACGCCGCCGGCGGGCTGATCGATCGCGCGCGCGCCGGGCGCGGTCCGGTCGCGCTGTACGCGACATGCCCGCGCCTCGACGGCCACTTCCTCGGCGACCCACTCGTCGCGCAGGCGCACGCGCTGACCGGCGCCGACGCCAAGCACACGCTCGCGCGCATCCTCAAGTCCGCGCTCGAGGCCGGCGGCGGTGGGCCGATCGCGCGCGCGTCGAGCATGGCGAAGCTGATGACGACGCTCGCGAAGGCGCGGGCGTCGCCGGTGCGCGGCCAGGCCGCGGATCCGATCGCGATCGCGCGGCGCGCGGTCCGCGACGACGAGCGGCGCGGCATCGAGGCTGCCGTCGAGCGCGAGATCGCCGCGGCCGTCGAGAGCGCGACGGAGGGTCATCATGGCTGAGCTCGCGTTCGGTCAGGCGATCGATCGCGCGATCGAAGATGCGATGGCGCGCGACGACTCGATCGTCCTGCTCGGTGAGGACGCGCCGCTGCTGCGCGCTCCGCTCTACACGCGGTTCGGTGCCGGCCGCGTACGCGCGACGCCGATCTCCGAAGCTGCATTCGTCGGTGCCGCCGGGGGCGCGGCGATGGCCGGGCTGCGGCCGATCGTCGAGCTCTACATGGTCGACTTCGTCGCGGTCGCGCTCGACGCGATCCTGAACCACATCGCGAAGCTCGCGCGGTTCTCCGGCGGCGCGTGGTCGTGTCCGCTCGTGATCCGCGCGCCGTGCGGCGGCGGCTACGGCGACGGCGGCCAGCATGGCCAGGCGCTGTGGGGCCTGCTCGCCGCGATCCCCGGCCTCACCGTCGTCGTGCCGTCGACGGCGCACGACGCGTATGGCCTCGTCACGACCGCGCTCGCCCACGACGGCCCCGTCGTCGTGCTCGAGCCGAAGCTCCTCTCCGAGACCTGGCTCGAGCTGCTCGGACGCGGCGGCCGCACGACGGTGACGTTCGACATCCCCGATGCCGGCACGCTCGACGACGACGAGCTGCCGGCGCCGGTGCCGTTCGGGTCGGCGGCGATCCGCCGCGCCGGCGCCGACGTCACCGTGTGCTCGGTCGGTATCGGCGTCCACCGCGCGCTCGAGGCTGCGACGCGGCTCGCGACCGACGGTCTCGCGTGCGAGGTGATCGATCTGCGCTGCCTGCGTCCGCTCGACGTCGCGACCATCGTGGGCTCGGTGACGCGCACCGGTCGGCTCGTCGTCGTCGACGAGGACTATCGCGAATGCGGACTGTCCGGCGAGCTCGCCGCGATCGCGCTCGAGGCCGGGCTCGCGCCGCGCTACGCACGCGTCTGCGTCGAGGACACGCTGCCCTACGCACGTTCGCTCGAGGCCGCCGCGCTGCCGAACGTCGCGCGGATCTGCGACGCCGTCCGATCGATCACGAGGTCGTGATCTCGAGCGGCATGTACGGCGCGACGCGGCGGTCGTACCACTGGCACAGCCACTGGATCAGCTGCTGCAGCTCGTCGACCTGCGCCTCGAGCTCGGCCGCGCAGAACGCGAGCAGCTCCTCGTGCACGGCGCGCTGCTGGCAACGCTCGGCGCGGCGCGCGGCGAACTTGTGGTGCACGATCTCGTCGGTCAGCAGCAGGATCTCGAACGTCCGTCCGGAGGCGCGCTCGAGCCGTGCGAGCTGGCGCTGGTCGAGCTCGGTCAGCATCGGCTCGTGCTCGATCCCGTACCAGTCCTGCAGGTAGCCCTGCAGCGTGTGGATGTCCTCGGCCTGCGTGTTCGCCATCGCCGAGCACAGCGCGGCGAGCTCCTCGTGACGCGCCCGGTCCTCGCACAGCGACGCGAGCCGGACCGCCATCTCGTGATCGTCGATCAGGTTTTTCAGGAACTGGGTCTCCCACCGCGAGCCCGGCGGCGCCGCAGCCGCCGACACGTCCTCGGTGGCAGCAGGATCCGAGATCGCGTCCTCGGTGGCGCACCCGACACCGACGACGAGCATGACGCACAGGACGTATCCAACTCTCGACATGGCGTGCTCCCTTCGACCTACGATCGCTGCGGGAGCAAGCCGCGCGCCCGCGCATCACCGCGGATGCGCGAGCACGTGATGCGCGCTACAGCGCGAACGCGACCCAGGCGCGCGCGACATCGTCGGAAATCGCGTGGCCTGACAGCGGGTTTCGCAGCCGCGACGCGCCTGCGACACCGCGGCGAGGCGTCGGGCCGGTCGGGGGCCAGTAGCAGCGAGCGCTGCCGGCTGGGATGCGAGCGCCGCGTGCGCTCAGATGATTGCCGTGCGCCGGGTGCTCGCTCTTGCGCTGATCGCCGGTTGCGGTGACCCGACGTTCGCGCCCGACGCGACGATCGAGCCGCCGCACGACGCACCGGACGATCCGTTCGTCGGCCAGCTCGACGAGCCGCTCGAGTTCCCGCGCGCCGCGTGCACGGCCGGGGCGCTCGCCGGCTTCACCGACGCCGGCTACTGGCCCGCGCTCGGGATGCGGCTCGCCGCCGGCGGCGCGGTCGTCGACGCCGCGGGCGAGGACGCACCGGCGACGGTCGCGCTGACCGCGGACGATCTGATGGTGCGGACGACGCGGTGGACCGGCAGCGCGTGGACGCTCGTCGCGATCGATATCTGCGCGGTCACCGGCAACGGCCTGCTCGTCGGCTCGATCGCGCGCTGCACGTCGCGCGACGCCGCGTGCGCGCCCGAGCCGATCACGGCCACGAAGCTGCGCCGGATCGACAACGAGAGCGACGGCGCGCACCTCGTGCGGATCGGCGAGCTCGCCGGCGGCTGGGACCTCGGCACGACCGCGCACGTCCGCGTCGCGGGCGACGTCGCGCTGCTCGCGCGCGGCGCCGACGGCATTCGCATCGTCTCGGTCGCGAACCCCGCGGCACCGGTCGAGATCGGACACTTCCACGGCGGCAACCGGGACGTGCGCGATCTCGGGCTGGTGCGCGGGGTCGACGGTCGCAACTACGCCGTCACCGCCGGCTCGCCGACCTCGCCGATCGTCGACGTCACCGATCCACGCGCGCCGCAGCTCGTCGCCGAGCTCCCGCTGTCGGCGGCGTCGGTCACGATCGAGGGCGTCACCGCGTACTACGTCGACGGCGAGAGCTCGCAGCTCCAGGTCTACGACCTGTCGCGGCCGCGCGCGCCGAAGCACCTCGGCACGTATCGCGACCCCGCGCTCGGCAGCACGGTCGGCTGGCGCGCGACGTTCGTCGCCGGTGCGATCGCGTACGCGAGCGATGTCCACGGCTCCGGTCTGCACGTGATCGACACCCGCGACCCGGCGCGGCCGCGCGAGCTCGCGGCCGAGACCGCGGTGCGCGGCGATGCGTGGCACGCGCCGTGGCTGACCGTCGCGGCCGGCAAGCCGATCGCGCTCGACGCGAGCCTCGGACGCGGCTCCAAGCTGCGCCTGCTCGACGGCGAGCTCGCCGCCCCGACGTTCCTGTCGCGGATCGCCGAGTGGACGCTGCGCGATGCCGACGGCGCACCGCGCGACGTCTCGATCCACGACATCGTCGCGATCGGCCCGCGCGTGTTCGTCGCTCACCAGCGCGACGGCGTGCGCGTCGTCGACATCTCGACGCCGGCCCAGCCGGTGACGAGCGCGTACTTCAACACGTGGCTCGAGGGCAGCGGCGGCGCACAGCCGTTCGAGGGTGCGCTCGGCATCGACGTCGATGCCACGCGCCACCGGATTTACGTCGCCGACTCGATCCGCGGGCTCGTCGTGCTGCAGGGCGACGCGACCGTGTTTCCGTAGAACGGCGAGCGGGTTCAGCGCAGCGCTTCGTCGCGCGAGCGCGCGTGATCGAGCAGCAGGTGCGTGATCGAGCGATCGATGTCCGGCGTCACCTGCACCGGATTTCCCGACGACAGCTCGAAGTAGCCATCCTTCCAGTCGAGCACGGACATCAGCACGGAGTGCGAGTCGGCATCGAGCTCGCTCGACCGACAGCGCACGATCTTGCCGGCGACGACATCGATCCACGCGACGAGGTGCTCGCGCGTGACCGCGAGCTGACCGGTCTTGCGCTCCTGCTCGAGCATCGTCAGCAGCGACGGCAGGCTGAGCTCGGCGAGCGTACCGCGCAGGACGACGCGCTCGGTGTCGCGCTGGCTGGCGCGCGCCCACCGGCGAGCGCGCAGGATCACCTCGAGCACGGTGAACGGCTTCGGGATGAAGTCCATCGCGCCGAGCTGCAGCGCCTGCAGCCGGATCAGGTCGGTCGCGTCCGCGGACATCATCATCACCGGCACGCTCGCGAGCTCGGGGTGGCGTCCCATCTCCTGGAGGACGTGGAGGCCGTCGACGACCGGCATGTCGCGCTCGACGAGCACGACGTCCGGCGTGCGCGACAGGCAGGCGCCGATCGCCTCCATGCCGTTCGTCGCGGTCGCGACCGAGAACCCGGCGTTACCGAGCGCGGTCGACAGGCGCTCGAGCAGCCGGGTCGAGGGATCGGCGACGACGATCCGGATCTCGGCCTCGGTGTGGCTCGCGGTGTGACGCTCGAGCAGGCGCTTGATCGCATCGGCGAACAGCTGGTCGGCCGGGCGCACCGGATCGCGAAACACGATGCCGACGCCGGGGAACCGGCCGAGCGTGCGCGCCTCGACCTCGGCGAGGCTATGCGTGACCTGGCCGGTCGTGACGTAGCGCTGGCCGTTTGGCGAGATCACGAGCTGGACGACCGTGCCGACCGCGAGCGGCGGCGACAGCCGGACGAACATCCCGTACGGCGACAGGTCCTGCGAGATCGCACGCATCTTCTTGCCCGCGGTGATCAGCTCCACGGGGAGGTTCATCGCGACGCGGTTGTTGCGACGACGCACGACGCCCTATGTTACGGCCCGGCGTCGCGAAACGCGAGGAACCGCGCGTCCAACACCGAGTCGTCGTCGCCGGCGGCGGCGGCCGCGTGGAGATCGAAGTGCGTGCGGCAATGTGCCCCGCTGGGGTCGTCGATGTGGGCGAACAGGAACGTCAGCGCCGCGTCGATGTCCTCGTGCGCGTAGCCGATCGTCACCGCGATCCGCGCCCGGACGCAGAACCCGAACGCGGTGACGACGAGCCGGTCGGTGCCGGGCACGCGATGGACCGCGGTTCGCCAGCGCGGCGCGCCGGTGGTCGCGATCCGCTCGACCGCGGTGTCCGGGTTTTCGGCCGCGAGCACGCGCTCGACCTCCTCGCGGATCAGGCCGTACGGATCGTCGAGCCCGTGGAACAGGTGCTCGGCGTCCGCGAACGCGGCGAAGTCATCCCGTGGATCGCGCGGCACGCGGCCGAATCTACACGGCCGCGCGATCCCGCGTATGGTACCGAGGACATGGCGTGGCTCGAGCTCGCGAACGCGACGGTCGCCCTCGGCGGGCGCGACGTCGTGCGCGATGTCAGCTGCGAGGTCGACGCCGGCGACTTCGTCGTGATCGTCGGCCCGAATGGCGCCGGCAAGACCACGCTGCTGCGCGCGATCGCCGGGCTCGTCGAGGTGCGCGGCGGCACGATCCGCGTGATGGGGCATGACCCCGCGCACACCGATCGCAAGACGATCGCGCGCCACCTCGCGTACCTGCCGCAGCACTACGATCTCGCGTTCCCGTTCGTCGTCGAGGAGGTCGTGCTGCTCGGCCGCTACGCGAGCCAGCGCGGGCTCGGGCTCGCGAGCGAACGCGATCTGGTCGCCGCGCGCGAGGCGATGACCGCGTGCGATGTCGCGGACCTCGCGGCGCGGCGGTTCGACGAGCTGTCCGGCGGCGAGGCGCGGCGCGTGATCCTCGCGCAGGCGATCTGCCAGGGCGCGAAGTGCTTGCTGCTCGACGAGCCGACCGCCGGGCTCGATCCGGCACACGCGCGCGCGGTGTTCGCGATGCTGAAGGCGCAATGCGAGGCCGGCGCCGCGGCGGTCGTGGTGACGCACGATCTCGATCTCGCGCTGCGCTACGGCCGCACGATGTGGCTCGTGGCGGGCGGCCGGCTCGCGGCGCGCGGCGCGCCGGCGGACGTGCTCGCGTCGACCGCGACCCGCGAGGCGTTCCAGCTCGCGATCCATGTCGGGACGCTGCCGTCCGGGGCCGCGTTCGCGGTGCCGTCGTGAGGCTGCCGTGTTCGTGACCGGTGGCAGCGCGCGGCTGTCGGCGCGGCGGCTCGTCGGGACGCTCGCGGTCTGCCTCGCGATCGCGGCGGTGATCGCGGTGGTCGCGCCGCTCGTCGGCGTCGTGATGGGTCGCGACGGTCGCCACCTCGAGCTGCTCGGGCTGTCGGCGTTTCACGATGGCTCGGCGGACCACGCGATCCTGTGGGTCCGCGTGCCGCGCGTGCTCGCGTCGCTGCTCGTCGGCGGTGCGCTCGCCGGTGCCGGGTGTGCGCTGCAGGCGCTGCTCCGCAACCCGCTCGCCGAGCCGTTCACGCTCGGGATCTCGTCGGGCAGCTCGCTCGCGGCGGTGCTCGCGATCCGGCTCGGGATCGAGGGCGCGCTCGGCGGTGTCGGCGTCGGCGGCGCGGCGCTCGCCGGCGCGGTGATCACGCTGCTGCTCGTGTGGCGGCTCGCGCGGATCGGCCGCCAGCTGCCGCCGGCGACGCTCGTGCTCGCGGGCGTCACGGTGTCGATGTGGTGCTCGGCGGCATCGGTGCTGATCCAGTACACGAGCGATTTTGCCGACGTCAGCCGGATGCTGCGCTGGATGATGGGCGGCCTCGACTCGATGCAGCTGTCGTCGGTCGGCTATGCCGCGGCGCCGATCCTCGGCGGCCTCGCGATCCTCGTCGCGTACGCGCGCGAGCTCAACGCGCTCGCCGCCGGCCCCGAGGTCGCGGCGAGCCTCGGCGTCGCGGTCGCGCGGACGCAGGTCGTCGTGTTCGCGGTCGCGTCGCTGCTCGTCGGTGCGGCGATCGCGCTCGCCGGCCCGATCGGGTTCATCGGCCTGATCGTCCCGCACCTGCTGCGCGCGGTGATCGGGCCGGATCACCGGCTGCTCGTGCCGGCGTCGGTGCTCGGCGGCGCGGTGCTGCTCACCGTGTGCGACACGCTCGCGCGCACCGTGACCGCGCCGGCCCAGCTGCCGACCGGCGCGGTGACCGCGGTGCTCGGCGGTCCGTTCTTCGTGCTGATCCTCGTCGGCCAGAAGCGCCGCGCCGCCGCGTGGGGCCGCGGATGAGCTCGGTGCTCGCGCACGTGGTCGGCTCGATCGGCCGCGCGTCCGAGGCACACGGCGAGGCCGCGCGCCGCCACGTCGCGACCGCGGCGGCGCCGGTGCTCGAGCGGCTCGCGGCGACGCTCGGCGGCGCCCAGCACACCCCGCGGCCGCGCGCGGCCCGGCGGTCGATCATCGTGTGCGCCGGCGATCACGGCGTCGGCGATCCGGGGATCGCGCTCGGCGCCGCGCATCCGACCGTGGTCGCGGCGCACGCGATCGCCGACGGCAGCGCCGCACTCGCCCACGTCGCACGCGCGAGCCGAGCGCCGATCGTGCTCGTCGATGCCGGGGCCGCGGAGCGCGCCGCGATGCCGGCGACCGCGATCCAGCTCGGGCGCGGCGCGACCGCGAGCCTCGTGACCGGCCCGGCGATGACGGTCGTCGATGCGGCGCTCGGCCTCGAGGCCGGGATCGCGCTCGCGGTGTCGCTCGTCGATGCCGGGCTCGATGTCGTCGCGCTCGGCGCGCTCGGGGTCGGCGCGGACGTCGCGTCCGCCGCGCTGCTCGGGGCCGCGCTCGGCGCACCGCCAACCGGGCTTGCCGATCCGGTCGCCGAGCAGGCCGGCGCACGCGGTGCCGAGCACGCCGGCAGCGGTGCGCTCGAGCTGCTCGCGACGTTCGGCGGCGCCGAGACCGCGGTGCTCGCCGGGCTCGTGCTCGGCGCCGCGTCGATGAACGTACCCGTGATCCTCGATGGCTATGCGACCGGTGCGGCCGCCGTGATCGCCGCGCGGTTCGCGCCCGCGGTGACCGGCTACCTCGTCGCCGCGCACGCCGGCACGTTCACGCAGCCGCGGATCCTCGCTCACCTCGGCCTCACGCCGGTGTTCGATGTCGGCATCGGCCATGGCGAAGGGACCGGTGCGGCGATGGTGATCCCGCTCGTGGATCAGATCGCTGCGCTCGCGACCGCCGGTTGATCGTGCAACATGGTGGCGTGCCGGAACGCAAGCGCCACACGATGACGTTCGAGGTCGAGCGCACGACGGGCTCGCACGAGGTCCTCGATCGGCTGTTCGTCTACGGGACCATGCGGCAGGGCCAGACCGCGCGGTCGCTGGTCGCGAACTCGATCACGCGGTCGACCCGCGCCTACACGAGCGGCCACATCTACGCGTTCCCGATGGGCTACCCCGGATTCGTCGAGGGCGACGGCCAGGTCGTCGGCGAGCTGCTGTGGCTGACCGAGCTCGCGGCGACGTTCGGGCTGCTCGATGCCTACGAGGGCGAGGACTTCGCGCGCGTGATCAAGCAGGTCACGACCGAGGATGGCGAGCAGATCTGGTCGTGGATCTACACGCTCGCGGATCCGACCGCGGTCAAGCTCGGGACCCGGATCGACGACGGCGACTGGGTGCGTTACTGGACCGAGCAGACCTGAGGACGTGCCAGTCCCGGGACCCGGGACTGGGCTGTGCAAACCTCGGACACCCGGCCGGAGCTGGGCGCTGACGGGTCAGCGAGTGTTCAGATGAAGAAATGCCCCAGCACCGCCATGGAGAGGGCGGCGAGAGCGGCGGCAATGGTCCCGACTCCGACTTTGCAGCCGGCGCTCGAGACCGACATTCGTTGCGGCACGAGTGCAGATTGCCAAATCGGCAGGGCCAGTCAAGTTACCGTCGCCAACTGCGAGATTGGCAACTTCCTTTTAGATTACAGGATCTTATCGCGCAATTTCGATGCCAGTTTCAACGTGATCTGGCTTGACCTACACGGCGGGATCGGCCTGGGGCGGCCAGGTCACCCCGCCGGGAGTACGTGCCACGGCGTACGTGATCTGGTGCGCCTCGGTCGGATCGGGCACGGACCACTTGCTCAGCATGCGGTCGATCACCGCGGCCGGGACCCGATCGTTGGACCTCGAACGATTGCGCTGCATTTGTTCGCCAGCTGACGTCTCGCAATAGACGATGTGCGTTCGCGCTCGGTACGACCGGAACAGCGCGAGCAGCTGGCCGCGCAGCTGCGGCGACAGGTTCGTTGCGTTCCACGCGAACGACTGGCCCGCGCGCAGGTAGGTCCGGGCCTGCTCGCGCGCGCGTGCGATCACGTCCGCCTGCGAGTCGTCCGGGTCGACGTCGAGCTCGCTGCGCAGCTCGTCGAGCGAGATCACCGGCAGCGCCGGGCGATGCTCCCGCAGCCACGTGTCCTTGCCGCTCGCCGGCAGGCCGGACATCAGGACCGCCTCGCACGTCGTGTCGTCGTGGACCGGCGCCTCCGGCGGGCGCGTGCCGCCCTCGAAGTACAGCCGGCGCGCGTGCTCCGACGCGAACCGCGGCGGCCGGTCGAGCACGCCGAGCTCGCGGCAGTGCTCGCCCCACAGCGCGCAGTGCTCGACGATCTTCGTGCGGTCGGCGGGATCCGCGCACCGCCGGCCACGGCCATCGGCATCGGCGACCGCGGTCAGCCAGTCGTGGCGCGTCACGAACGCGAGCCGGTGCGCGAGCCGGACCGCGTCGGCCTCGGGCTTCGTGATCCCGAAGAACGGCACCTGGTGACTGCGGACGAGCGCGCACACGTGCTCGCGGATCGCGAA
Organism: Kofleriaceae bacterium; assembly: GCA_035715365.1. GTDB lineage: Bacteria > Myxococcota_A > Polyangia > Haliangiales > Haliangiaceae > JABFXX01. Next base: position 282,278 of record DASTLB010000022.1, read on the forward strand.
CGGCACGTCCTGCCGCCACAGCGCGACCCGCGTGATCGTCTCGCCGCGCAGCGAGTGGCCGCGCGACGTCCAGCGCTCGCCCTCGAGCCGGGTCGTCGACGGCTTGCCGATGTCGTGCAGCGCGACCGCGGTCGCGACGATCGTCTGGCCGACCGGATCGAGCGCGGCGTAGCGCGCGCCGTCGACGAGCGCCTCGAGCGCGAGCACCGTGTGGGTCCAGACGTCGCCCTCGGCGTGAAACCCGGGATCCTGGGGCGTCGCCTCGAGCTCGGACGCCGGCACGATCGGCGCGAACCAGGCCTCGACGGCGGCCCAGTCGATCGCGGCGCCGGGCGCGAGCGTCAGCACGCACCGAGCATGGCACGTCAGCCGAACAGGTCGACGCCGTCCGCGAGCCGGTTCGGCACGATCGGCCGGTTCAGCCAGTGCGAGCCGGAGTCGACGACCGCGGTCAGAAACGACGCGCGGATCCACTTGTAGCGCGCGACCACGACGCGGCTCGCCGGGTCCTCGACCTTGACGTAGAGGCCCTCGGCGAGCTCGCTCGGATCGGTCTCGCGCGCCACGCGCTCGGGATCGACGCCGGCGGCGACCGCGGCGTCGCGCAGCCGGTCGCGCCAGCGTTCCGACTTGTAGAGCGAGCGCGCGACGAGCGTCGGCAGCTTCGCCGGCCGCTCGACGACGCCCTCCCAGATCACCGGCACCGAGACGATTGGCGCGCCGGCGAGGTGCTCGCGCCGGCGCTCGGTCGACCAGAACGCGCCGCTGGCATCGCGGATGTCGAACTCCATGAAGTAGTGCGGCAGCTCGTCGTAGAAGATCGTGTGCTTCGCGTACAGCCACTCGCCGTACAGCGTCAGCCCGCCCGCGACGAGCTCGGACAGCCGCGCCTCGTGGGTGCGCGCCCACTGCTTGTAGAGGTCCCAGTGCTTCTCGCGCGCGCCGCCGACGAGCACGTGGCCGCGGCTCTGCAGGCGGAGCCGGCCATCGTCGTCGAGCGCCATCCCGGCGTTCGCGCCGTCGAGCTTCTCCTCGATCACGCAGTACGCGCCGGCGAGCGTCTCGAGCGGCACCTGATCGAGGTCGTGATCGCCGGGCTGCAGCCGGCTGCCCGCGAGGTGATGCGTCCGCGGATAGCGATGGATCGGATCGTTCGCGCTCATCGCACCGCGACCACGACGATGTGATTCAGCACGTGATCGACGCGGACCCGGCGCGCGCCGGCCGCGCGGAACAGCGCCTCGAGCCGCGCGCCGTCGAACAGGTGGACGTGCTCGGGGTTCTCGTCCTCGTGCGACGGCACGGTCGCGATCACCGCGGTTCGCGCGACGCGCATCGCCTCGCCGATCGCGCGCGCCGGGCCATCATCGGGCAGGTGCTCGAGCACCTCGAGCGCGGTGACGCAATCGGCGCTCGCGTCGGCGAACGGCAGCGCGGTCATGTCCGCGCGCACCGCGGACAGCCGGGCGATGCCGCCACGCTGGACATGCGCGAACAGCTGCGCGCGATGCTCGAGCAGATCGCTCGCGGTGAGCACGACATCCGGCAGCGCGTCGAGCAGCGGCCACACGAACGCGCCGCGCCCCGAGCCGAGATCGACGAGCCGGGTGACGCCAAACCCGCGCAGCGCGCCGAGCACCGCTCGCACGCGCGGCAGCTGCGCCGAGCGCTTGAAGCGATGCAGCTTGAGGTTCGTGGCGATGCCGCGCGCGAGCGCCGTCTCGTCGTCGAGCGCGAGCTCGCCGAGCGCACCGCGGGCGTACGCCGCGGCGAGCGCGACGTAGTGCGACTCGTCGGTGATCACGAGCCGCGAGCCTGACGGATCAGGCGCAGGTACGTGGTCTGGATCCGCGCGGCGAGATCGACGAGCTCCTGCACGAGCTCCTGCTTCGGCGCCGCCGCGGCGAGGTGGGCGTAGATCAGGTTGATCGGGCGCTGCTTGACGAGCACTGGCACCACGATCATCGCCGCGGGGTCGGGCGAGCATCCGAGCGCGGTCCACAGCTTGCTCTCGACGGGGTGCGGCACCGACGGCGGCGGTCCGACGAAGGTCTGGCCGGAGTCGTGCGCGGACTGCAGCGCCGACACGCCGCCGAGCGGCAGCGACAGCGCGCCGATATCCTGGGTGATCGCGTGCGCGACCAGGCCGCGCCAGCCGAGCGCGTTGCCGTCGCGGACGAGGAACACGACGAGCGCGTCGAACCGGCCCTTCGCGTAGTCGCACAGCGCGTCCGCGATGTCCTCGCGCTGGCCAGCGTGATCGATCTTGTCGCACGCGTCCTCGAATGACAGCACGATCGTGCTCGTCGGGCTCGAGCCCATCGCTTGCGACGACGCGCGCTTGCGCCGCGGCTCGAGCGTGAACGCCGGCGGCATCACCATGCCCTTCGCCGGTTGCTCGCGCCGCCGCTCGCCGGCGACGTCCGGCGCCTCGGTGCCGGGCCTGGCACTCCGAACAAACCGCGCCCGCCGCGGCAGCCCGAAATGCTTCTCGAGGTAATACAGCGCGCGCAGCTCCGGCACGATGTATGGCGTCACCGGCGCACCGAGCCGGGTCGCGAGCTCGTCGAGCAGCTCGCCGTTCGTCGGCTCGACGACCGCGACCGCGACCGCGCCGGCCTCGCCGACGTAGCCGAGCGGGATCGCGCGCAGCCGGTGCGCGTCGTCGGAGCCGAGCTTGTCGAGCAGCGAGCGGTCGACGTCGTCGAGCAGCGTCGGCGTCGCGACCGGAAACCCCGACAGCTCGGCGAGGTACGCCGACAGCAGCTCGAGATCGATGAACCCGAGCTCGACGAGGTTCGTGCCGAGCCGCCCGCCGTACAGCACCTGGTTGCGGAGCGCCGCCTCGAGCTGCGACAGCCCGATCGCCGCGTTGCGCAGCAGCAGCGTCCCCAACTTCATGTCCGGTCGATCATACCACCGGCCGCGTAGCGCGTCGGATCCGCGAGCCCTGCCTCGACGAATCCTTTGTGCCGCAACGAGCAGGCATCGCACCGCCCGCACGCGAGCCCCTCGACCGGGTCGTAGCAGGAGTGCGTCAGCGCGTAGTCGATCCCGAGCGACATCCCGACCTTGATGATCTCGGCCTTCGTCAGGTCGATCAGCGGTGCATGGATCCGGAACCCGCCGGTGCGGGTCGCGACCTGCGCGAGCCCTTCGAACGCGCGCACGAACTCGGGCCGACAATCGGGATAGCCGCTCGCGTCGAGCACGTTGACGCCGAGGAAGATGTCGCGCGCGTCGATCGACTCCGCCCATGCGAGCGCGAGCCCGAGCAGCACGGTGTTGCGCGCCGGCACGTACGTCGACGGCACGTCGCCGGGCGCGCCGATCTCGGACATCGGGCGGTCCTTCGGGACCTCGATCTCGGCGGTCGTCAGCGCGGAGCGCGCGATCGGGGCGAGATCGACGGTGACCACGCGATGCGCGACCGCGCCGAGCGCCTGCGCGACCCGCGCCGCGGCGTCGAGTTCGACCTGGTGCAGCTGGCCATAGCGGACGGTCAGCGCGTGACACGCGAACCCGTTCGAGCGCGCGAGCGCGAGCGTCGTCGTCGAGTCGAGTCCGCCGGACAGGAGCACCACCGCAGCTGGCATGGGCGGAAGCTACCGCTTCGTGGTGTGGTCGGCGAGAAACCGCACGATCGCGTCGAGCGCGACCGGATCGAGCGCGCGCCCCGCGGCGTTGTACGCGCGGCCCTCGACGCCGGGATCGAGCGCGTCGCGCGGCTTGGCCTCGTGCTTCAGCACGTGGTCGGCGTCCGGCGCGACGACGGCGGTGACGTCGGCGCCACCCTGCTTCGCCGCGGTCGCGAGCCGCGCGCCGTCCTCGGCGGGAACCTGGACGTCCTTGCCGCCGCTGACGACGAGGATCGGCAGCCCGCGCAGCGTCGCGAGCGCGGCCGCCGGATCATACGCGTACAGCACGCGCACCATCGATGCCGACGCCGGGTTCACGATCGCCGCGATCACCGGCAGCGTCGCGTACTTCATCGGATCGATGTCCTTGCCGGCGAAGAACGCGTCGAGATCGGCGCGGATCGGCGCGAGCTGCGCGTCGACGACGCTGTCGGCGATCCCGGCCTGCTTCGCCTGCGCGTGGCCGAGCTTCGTCAGCTGATCGAGCAGCACGTCCTTGATGGGCTTCGGCGCCGACGACAGCAGCAGCAGGCCGGCGATCTGCGCGCGCGCCTTCGCGGCCAGCCGGACCGCGTAGATCCCGCCCTCGCTGTGACCGGCGACGAACACGTGCGCCGGATCGACGTCGGGCCGCCCGTGCAGCAGCGCGAGCGCGGCCTGAGGCTCGGCCTCGACATCGTCGATCGTGATCGGCAGCTTCGCCGGCTTGTCGGCCGCGCCGGTGCCGAGCTTGTCGTAGCGCAGCGTCACGTAGCCGCGCGTGCCGAGCTCGTGCGCGAGCAGCCGCGCGCTGCCGTTCGTTCCCGGGATCAGTGGCGTCTCCCACCGGTCGGCCCGCTGCCCGCGATCAGCAGCACCGCGGGAAACCGCCCCGGCGCGTCGGGCCGCGCGAGCGTGCCGTGCGTCTTGCGCGCGCCGGCGACGAGCTCGACGTCCTGTTCGATCACGCGATAGCTCACCGGTGCCTCCCGAGCGCCCGTGTCACGCGGTGCTGCATGCGCGCACGCGGTCACGAGCAACGTCCACACGAACGGCCGCACGCACGCGATGGTACTAGACTCGGCGCATGGCCGGCGAGACGGGCGAGAGTCGGCTTCCGCGCTGGGCCGTGCCCGCGGCGATCGTGCTCGCCGTCGCGGCGATCGCCGCACTGTCGTTCGTCGAGCGCTGGCGCGTGCTGACGAGCTCGCCGTTCCCGCTCGGTGTCGACGGCTACTTCTATCCGGTGCAGCTGCGCGCGCTGCTCGAATCCGGGCACCTGCAGTATCCCGCGTCACCGCTCGCGTTCTGGCTGCTCGCGCCGTTCGCGGCGGCGACCGATCCGATCACCGGCACGAAGCTCGGCGCCGCGGTCTACGGCGCGCTGATCGCGGTGCCCGCGTACGGCGTCGGCGCGCAGCTCGGCCGCTCGCGCGGCGCCGGCCTCGTCGCATCGGCGATCGCGACGTGGTCGGCCGGCTCGCTGTACCTCACCGTCGAGTTCGTCAAGAACGCGATCGGCATCACCGTCGCGCTCGGCGCGCTGTGGCTGATCCTGCGCGCGCTCGCCGTGCCGCGCCGCGGCCGGATCGTCGCCGCGTGCGGCGGGATCGTCGCGGCGCTGCTCGCGCACAAGCTCGCGGCCGCGCTCGTGATCGGCGTCGCGATCGTCGGCGCGATCGTCGAGGCGATCGAGCGTGGCGTGCTGCGCGGCCGCAGGCTGATCTATCTCCTCGGCGGCCTCGCGGTGCTCGCGATCGGCCTGCTCGCGCTCGGCCACCTCGCGCCGAAGCGGTTCCTGTCGCTCGACGATCTGCGGCTCGTCGAGACGCTGCTGTCCGACGAGCCGCGGTGGTCGCTGCCGGTGCTCGACACGCCGGCCACGCACGTCACGCTGCGCCACGAGCCGCTGCTCGCCGCGCTCGCCGCCGCCGTCGCGACCGTCGCGCTGATCGCCGAGCGCCGGACGTGGCGCGGCCGGCTGCGCACGATCGGCAAGATCCTCGTCGTGCTCGGCGCGCTCGCGATCATCGTTGGCGTGATCGTGCCGCTCGCGATCGCCGGCGGCGTCGTGGTCGTCGCGGGCGGGATGTTCGTGCTCGCGCGCGCGAAGCGCATGCCGGTGCCGCGGCTGTCCGCGACGACGCAGGTGACGACGCGCGGCGCGACCGTCGTGCCGTGGCTCGTGATCTTGCTCGCGGTCGTGATCGCCGTGCCGTGGCTCGCGGTCGACGATCCGCAGGGCCTCGCGATGCGGCTGCGCGTGATCGCGTTCGTGCCGCTCGCGCTGTGCACGGCGATCGCGCTGCGCCTCGTCCGCTCGCTGCTCGCCGATGACGCAGCGCTCTGTGCCGTGCTCGCGGTCGTCGTCGTCGCGACCGGCGCGCGCGGCCGGCCCGAGGGCGTGATCCCGCCGCACCCGGCGCTCGTCTCCGCGGTCCTGGCGATCGACGGCCGCGTCCAGCCGGGCGAGCTCGTCGTCGTGCCGGAGCGTCACCTCGCGTTCATGGTCGCGTGGTACGCGCGGGTGCCGGTCAGCCTGCGGCCGGTCGACGACGCGCGCTGGCGGCTGCTACCGCTCGCGCGCACGCGCGACACCGCGCTCGCGCCAGCATTGCTCGCGGTGCGCGATCGCGCGGAGCTGCCGCCGGTGATCGGGCTGCATCCGTGGGATCCGAACGGCCTCGTCCTCGTGCCCGAGGTGACGTGGCGCTACCTGCTCGATCACCTGCCGCCGAGCGAGCGAGCCCGGTGGCTCGCGTGGCCGACGATCTGACTAGTCCTTCTTGTCGACGACGCGCGCGGCCGGCAGGGGATCGGGCTCGGCCTTCTCGCTGTGGTCCGCGGGTGCCTTCGCGTGATCGTCGGCGCCCATCATCCGCTTGATCACGGGCGCGACGAAGAACAGCGCGCCGGCGATGATCAGCGAGCCGATGATCAGCGTCCAGAACAGGAAGCCGTAGCCGCGCGCCTCGCTGAAGCCAGCCGCGCGACCCGCGAGGTAGTTGCCGATCGCGGTCGCGAGGAACCAGGTGCCCATCACCATGCCGGCCATGCGCGTCGGTGCGAGCTTCGACATGCTCGACAGGCCGACCGGGGAGATGCAGAGCTCGGCCGTCGTCGCGAAGAAGTACAGCACGATGAGGTAATTCGGGCTGACGCGTAGCGGCTCGGCGGCGGCGTCGAGCACCGGATCGATGTACGGCATCTTGTCGAACGCGAAGATGTTCGTGATGCCGGTGATGTCGTTGATCGTCGGCACGAGCACGACGAACGAGACCGCGGTCAGCACCATGCCGATCGCGAACTTCATGACGCTCGACGGCTCCTTGTTCGAGCGCGCGAGCCGGGCCCACATCCACGCGAACACGACGGCGAGTCCGACGACGAACGTCGAGTTCACGCTCTGCCAGTAGGTCGCCGGGATGTTGAGGCCGAGGTACTCGCGCCGCGTGAACCGCTCGGCGAACAGCGACAGCGTCGTGCTCGCCTGCTCGAACGCGGCGAAGAACGCGATCGCGCCGATGAACAGCGGGATCATCGCGATGATGCGCGTGCGCTCGTTCTTGTCGCGCGCGTTCTTGAGCAACCCGACGAACAGCAGCACCGCCGCGATCAGCAGACCGATCCCGAAGATGTTGCCGATCAGATCGCCGCTGACCGAGATCCCGGTGAGCTTCAGCACGACGAACAGCACGACGACCGCGCCGAGCGCGCCGAGGATCACGCCGAGGACAGTGCGATCGCGGGCGGCCTTCGTCGGATCCTCTGGAATCGTGGGGCGCAGGCCGGCGCTGCCGAGCCGGCGCCATCCGACGAGGTACTGGATGAGGCCGGCGGCCATGCCGATCGCCGCCGCACCAAACGCGAAGTGCCAGCACAGCGCGGGATCGATCCCGTTGTCGGCGAGGAAGCCGCGGAACGTCTCGCTCTGTGCGAAGAACCCGCAGCCGATCGGCGCGCCCCACGCACCGATGTTGATGCCCATGTAATAGATCGTGAAGCCGGAGTCGCGCCGCGGATCGTCGGCGCTGTAGAGCTGACCGACGAGCGTCGAGATGTTCGGCTTGAGCAGACCGGTGCCGATCGCGATCACGCCGAGGCCGGGATAGAACATCGCGTCGCTCGGGATCGTCAGCAGCGCATTGCCGAGCGTGATGCCGATGCCACCCCAGATCACCGCGCGGCGCTGGCCGAGGAAGCGGTCCGCGATCCAGCCACCCGGCAGCGACAGCAAGTACACCGACGAGGTGTAGAGCGCCATGACCACGCCCGCCGCGCCGTCGGACATGTCGCGGCCGCCCTCCTCGACGCTGCCGACCATGAACAGGACGAGGAATGCGCGCATCCCGTAGTACGTGAAGCGCTCCCACATCTCCGTGAAGAACAGCGTCGAGAGGCCAACGGGATGGCCGAAGAAGGCGCGGTCGGGGTCACGAGACATCGCGGCGGACACTAGCGCGAAGCTTTCCGGGGAGGAAACCCGCAAATACCTGCGACGCGACCCAGGTCGCACCTGCTGCGTGCCGCTGGTTCACACCCGACAGAACGCGGTCCTTGCAATCGGATGGCGTTTGTTAAAGATCCCCGGCCATGATGATTCCGACTCGGGCGCTGGTGGGGGTGCTCGCCGGCCTTTGCCTCAGCACCGCTGTGACCTCGTGCAATCCGGCGACGCCGAAGTTCGCGTTCACGCATGCCGAGCGGCGCGGCCGGCTCGACAGCAACGGCCTCAAGTTCGTGCTGATGCCGGACGCGAGCACGCAGCTCGTCGAGGTCGACGTGCGGTACGACGTCGGGTCGCGCGAGGATCCCCAGGGCAAGGCGGGACTCGCGCACGTCGTCGAGCACCTGATGTTCCAGCTCAAGCCGGACTACGACCAGGCGGGCGACAAGGCGCCGCCGCTGATGCAGTCGATCAACGATCTGACGACGTTCTTCAACGCGTACACGAACTGGGACTCGACGCATTACATGAACACGGCGCGCTTCGAGAACCTCGAGGCGATGCTGAAGATCGAGGCGATGCGGCTGTTCTACGGCTGCAAGACGATCTCGAACGAGGAGTTCCTCCGCGAGCGCGAGGTCGTGCGCAACGAGATCCGGCAGCGCGGCGGGACCGCCGAGGGTCAGATCCCGCAGCTCGTGCTGTCGTCGATCTATCCGAAGGGCCACGCGTACGAGCGGATGATCGGCGGCGATGACTCGCAGCTGTCGTCGATCACGCTCGACGACGCGTGCAAGTTCATCAAGGACTACTACACGCCCGAGCGCGCGACCGTGATCGTCGCGGGCGGCATCGAGGTCGACAAGACCGTCGACAGCATCAAGAAGTGGTTCGGTCCGATCGCGAAGCGGCCGAGCGCGCCGCGCGTGCCGGTCGAGCCGGTGAACGTCGAGCGTGGCAAGAAGCAGTTCGACCTCGACGTCGAGCGCGCGAGCGTGCACGTCGCGTGGGCGCTGCCGCCGAACAACACGCCCGAGGGCGAGGCGGTGCGGTTTGGCATCGGCAACGCGTTCGCGCGGATCGCGCGCAAGGGCCAGGAGTACGACTTCGCGTACTCGGTGACGCCGGGCGTGCTCGGCGGCGAGCTCGCGCCGGTGTTCGTGGTGTCGATCGAGCTCAAGGGCATGAACAAGCTCGACGAGGCGATCGACTTCGTGAACAAGGCGGCGCGCCAGGCGTACCGCGGCTTCGACGAGGGCAGCTACGAGCAGATCGAGGAGTGGAAGAACCAGCGCAAGGCCGAGTTCATCCAGAGCATGGAGCAGCTGCAGGCGCGCACGAACGTGATCGCCGGGCTCGTCCAGTTCTCGAAGGACTTCGACTTCGACAGCCAGGAGCTCTACATCTTCCACGAGCTCGACAAGATCTCGAAGTTCGACGGCGAGCGCGTCGGCAAGGTCGTCAAGAAGTACATCGATCCGGACAAGGCGCGGATCGTCGTCATCAAGCCGAACAAGGAAGGCATCAAGGGCGACACGCGCTCGGGCATCGTGTTCCAGGTCAAGTCGCACGATCAGATCGTCGTGCCCGACGTCGATCCGACCGAGGCGCGGCGGCCGATCAAGCTCGGCGCGCAGCTCAAGGGCCTCGCGAACGCGCAGCACTTCCAGCTCGGCAACGGCATGAACGTCGTGATGCTGCCGATCAAGGCGATGCCGCTCGTGTCGACGCGCCTGATCTTCAACAACGTGGGCGACGCGATCGCGCCCGACAGCCCGATGCTCGCGAGCGCCGCTGCTGACTTCCTGTCGCTGCCACCGGATGCCGAGGCGTTCGCGCGCACCGGCGTCGGCGTCGGCTGCCAGACCACGCCGGACGCGACGATCTGCGAGTCGAGCGGCGTCAACATCTACCTCGACGTCATGCTGAAGGGCCTCGAGCGGCTGATCACCGCGGGCACCTACAACCAGGAAGGCATCGAGCGCTGGCAGAAGAACATGCGCGGCCAGCTGTCGACGAAGCAGGCACAGCAGGAGACCGAGTTCGACCGCCAGATCCTGACCGCGCTCTACGGCCCCGATCACCCGTACACGAAGACCGGGATCGCGAACGCCGACGCGGTCTCCAAGATCAGCCGCGATCACCTCGACAGCTTCCGGCGCGGTCACTACACCGCGGGCAACGCGACGCTCGTCGTCGTCGGTGACTTCGACCCGAAGGCGGCCGAGGGCATGATCCGGTCGAACTTCGCCGGCTGGAGCAAGGGCACGATCGACAAGCCGGTCGACACGGCGCGGCCGAGCCGCGCAGCGCCGTCGTACATCGGGGTGATCGGCAAGGAGGAGCCGCAGCTCTCGGTGCGGATCGCCTACCCCGCGCCCGCCGGCATCGATGGTCAGGAAGGCGCGCGCCAGGTGCTCGCCGAGATGATGAACATCCGGGTCGCCGACGTCCGGTTTAAGCTCGGCTCGACTTACGGCATCTACGCCGGCCGCCGGCCGCGCAAGGGCCCGACCGCGTACGAGATCGGCGGCACCGTCGATGCCGAGCGCGCGGGCGAGTCGATCCGCGCGATGCGCGAGGGCCTCGAGATGCTGCGCAAGGGCGAGGGCTTCGATGTCGACTTCGTGCGCGCGCGCCGCAAGATCATCTCGCGGCTGCTCAGCGAGTCGACGGTGACGTCCGAGCTCGCGCAGCGCCTCGGCTTCATCTCGCAGTACAACCTCGACACGAAGTACTTCAACACGCTGCTGCAGCAGGTCGCGGCGGTCTCGCCGGCGCAGATGCGCGCGCTGATCAAGACCGAGCTCGACCCGAACCGCGAGGTCATCGTGGTGCTCGGCGACAAGAAGCACCTCGACCGGACGTTCGCCGACGCCGGCCTCAAGGACGTCAAGCTCGTCGAGCCCGAGTACAAGTAGACCGGTCTTGCTTCGACGCCGCGGACGCGCGCGGTAACGTCCACGCATGGCCGCCGAGCTTGCGAGGGATTCCATGTTCACCGTGCGCGAGGCCACGCCCGCCGATCGCCCCGAGATCGAGGCGCTGATCGGCGAGATGATCCCGGGCTGCGATGTCGCCGCGCGCTGGCGGTGGCTCTACGACACGAACCCCGGCGGCAAGGCGCTCACGTGGCTCGCGATCGCACCCGGCGGCGAGGTCGCGGGCTGCACGTCGTTCTTCCCGTTCCGGCTGTGGCTCGACGGTGAGCCGCGCCGCGCCGCACTCGGCGGCGATGGCTACGTGCGACCCGCGTTCCGGCGTCGCGGCCTCGGCGGCCTCATGCACGACGCCTCGCGCAGCGCGATGCCGAGCCACGACATCGGCTGCATGTACGGCGCGCCCGGCGCGATGAACGTCACGCCGCTCAAGCACGGCGGCTCGCGCGAGCTCGGCCACGTCGCGCGCTGGGCGCGGCCGCTGCGCGGTGCCTCGCTCCGCCTGCCCGCGCCGCTCGATGCGATCGCGACGTTCGCGCTGCGTTCGCGCTCGCGGCTCCGTCTCGATCCGATGGTCCCGCACGACGAGCGCGTCGACGAGGTGTGGATCGCCGCGCGCGCCGACTTCCGGCTCGCCGCGATCCGCGACGCCGCGTTCTACACGTGGCGCTTCCTCGAGGCGCCGGCACAGCAGGAACCCGCGTACGTGATCCTCGACGAGGGCCGCCCGATCGGCGCGTGCTCGCTCGAGCTCATGTACGACGGCAAGAACCTGCGCATCGTCGACGTCTTCGCGATCCCCGGCCGCTGGCACGCCTGCCTGCGCGCGATCGCCCGGTTCGCGCTCGACACGACCTCGGCGCAGTCCCTCGACATCAAGCTGTTCCAGCCCGACGGCCGGCGCCGTCACATGTGGAAGAGCCTGTTCACCGAGCGCGACTCCAAGCCATTCCTCTGCATGATCCCCAGGGACGGCGACCGTCGCTTCATCGATCCGGACCGCTGGTTCTACTGCGGCGGCGATGCGGACGTCGATCAGCTCGACTGACCGGACGGGGTCAGGCTCCACTTGCTCAACCTGGTGGCGTGCAAGCCCGCGTGATCTTGCGTCGCAACGCGACCAGACGCGACTCGCAAGACTGCGTGCCGGACATCGAGTCGCGCAGCCAACCGGACATCCACGCGCGTGTCCGGCACGAAGCCGCGCACGCGGATCCCGTGCGCGCGTCGACGCAGTGGTCTTGCGTGCTTGCGCGTCGGTAGGTTGAGCAAGTGTAGCCTGACCCCGTCCGGTTCGTTTGTGTTCCAACGTTCGCGGACGTACGCGCTCCAACCACCTCGCATTTGGCCGATCAGGTCGCGTTGCTCTGCGATGACCGCGGTTATCATGGGCGGTCCATGCTTCGCACCACGCTCGTGATCCTGTGCATCGCGTGTACGAGCTGCGCGTCGGGTCCGGACGAGTCGAGCACCGGCTCGTACGAGGACACGCTCGACGCCGGAGTCCCCGACGCCGACGTCGATCCGACCCCACCGACCGATCCGCCGCGCCGGCCGGATCTGTCGGAAGATCAGCTCGCGGCGCTGCGCCTGCTCGAGGGCGCGCGCTCCCAGCAGGCGCTCGCCGAGGTGTACACGCGGTTCGCCGTGCGTCCCGCGAGGCTCGAGTTCCAGGTCCACGACGTCCGGACGTCGTCACTCGGCGACGCGCTCGTCCACATCCAGCAGGTGTACGCCGGCATCCCGGTCGAGGCGCGCGACCTGCTCGTCGTCGTGATGCTCGACGGCCAGATTCGCGTGTTCGGCCAGCCGGATGACTTCGAGAACATCCAGCTGCCGCCGCAGGTCTCGCATTCGAATCGCGCCGAGGGCTGGGCGCATCAGCACGGCGTCACGCTCGGCGCGAACAAGCGTGTCCTCGTGCCGGTGCTCGAGCGCAGGCAGCGGCCGGGCACCTCGGGGACGAACGCGACCGACTGGGAGACCGTCGTCGCGAGCTTCGATGTCGGCATGGTGTTTCCCGTGCAGGGCGCCGACGACTATCGAGGCCCGACCGAGATCTTCGTGAGCGATCGCGGCGGCAAGATCGTCGAGCGCGGCGGGCCGATGTACTCGCTGGCTCCCGCGACGCTGCGGGGCGAACACGCGCCGACGATCACGAACATCGCGACCGTGAAGTTCGACAACACGGGCAAGTACGCGCTCCAGGACGAGTTCGCGAACGCGGTCCGCGTCTACAACGGTGCCTACTACACCGACGCGCCCGACAACATCTGGGGCGACGGATTCGCGTACAGCGGCGGCGGCGTGATGACGGCGAACGGAGAGACGGCGGCGGCGGACGCGCTGATCTCGATGTGGGCGAACGACCGGATGTACCGGCACGTGTTCGGTGTCGGTCTGCCGCATCCCGTGATCGCATCGGTGCACCTGAACGCGTCCAACTCGCAGAGCTTCGCGAACGGGAATACGTGGACGATCGACCTCGGCTACAAGGACCCGAACGCGTTGTTCAAGATCGGACTGACCGACGTCGAGGTGGTCGGTCACGAGATGGGCCACCTGATGCTGGTGTCGCGCGCCGGGATCAACAGCTACGGGAGCCTCGGCGAGCAAGGCGGTCTCGTCGAGGGCAACGCCGACATCTTCGGCAAGCACGCCGGGTTTTACTTCCCGGACGCGATGCAGCCGGCGTGCAGCGGCACCACGTGCACGTGGGCGTCGACGCTCTCGATCACGCGCAGCTGGGTGCTCGCGGACTACGCGAACGCCAACGTGCGCCGCGACTTCATCTACCCCACCATCGACACCTGGTCTCCCGCCCTCGGCGGCGTGGAGGCGCATCAAGCGGGCGGGCCCTTGCGGCTCGCGTACTACTACCTGACGGTCGGCATCCTCGCCGCGGGCGACACGGCCGTGCCGGGCTACGGATCGCCACAGCGATCGAGCCTGCTCGTGCCCTCGGGGTTGACCGGGCTCGGGCTCCCGCTCGCGAGCACGATCTGGTGGCACACGATCAACGACGGCTTCTACAACCAGTCGACGCTGGACTACGCCGGCTTTCGCACCGCGATGCTGATGTCGACCGAGATCCTCTACGGCAAGCAGAACACGACCGCGTACAAGGCGGTGCAGGACGCGTTCGCCGCGATCAGCGTCGGGCCTCCCGCGGACCGGATTCCACCGGCGATCGCGATCGACGTCAAGCAGACGAGCCGCACGGTCGCCGAGATCACCGTCGACATCACCGACGACAGCGGCATCAAGAGCGGCGTCGTCACGATCGCGCACGCGTTCAAGAACGGCTATCCGGAGGTCCACGCGTGTACCGGCCATTGCGTGTTCCAGATCGATGCGCTGTGGTACGGCACGAGCACGCACCACAAGGTCCGCGTCGACGCGACCGACAACGCCGACAACTACGCCTCGAAGGTGCAGCCGTTCACGATCGACGTCTCGCCGCCGACGATCACGCTCGCGTCGCTGATCGCAGCGGGAGCCGACGATCCGTATCAGGTCTGGGACGTCCAGATCACCGACGAGACGGCGCTCGACTCCGCGAACATCAAGGTCGACGGCACCACGGTCGAGACCCGGTCGTGGCCGATCCTCCCCGTGCCGAGCTACACGTTCAAGAGCTTCACCGTCGACAAGCGCAACGAGCCAGACGGCTACACCGTCGTCGACTTCACGGCGCGCGACGTGATCGGCAACGAGGCGACGAAGACCGTGTGGCTCGTGAAGGACACGACCGGACCCGAACGCTGCCAGCTGATCGTGGGCTCGACGAACAACTACTACAACGAGGCCGAGGTCGCCCAGAACGTCGTCGGCATGGACCAGCTGTCCGGACTCAAGTACCTGACGGTCTACGAGGAAGGCGTCGGCATGATCGTCAAGAAGATCTCGACGGCAGGTCCCGCGGTCGTGGATGGCATCTTCACGTTCGACACGTACTCGCCCGGGAAGCACACGTTCTACGGGACGTGCGAGGACCAGAAAGGCAACGTGTCGTACACGCAGCACGTGTCGTACTGGGTGGCAAAGCCGTGCGGCACGGAGAACGTCTCCGGTGGCAACATGATGGACACGCGCACGTTCGAGCTCGGCAAGAAGTCCGGCACGGTGAAGCTCGCGTACCAGACGTACGGCATCGAAGATCACATCACGGTCAAGTACGAGGGCAGGATCATCAAGGACCTTGGCTGCATCGCGACTCCGGATCCGAAGCCCAACGAGCCCCCTCCGCTGCCGTACGCGACCGAGTTCTCGTACTCGGGGAGCTCGACCCAGATCACCATCACGGTCGAACCGAACTGCAACCCGTTCAACACGAGCCCGACCACGGAGTGGAACTACAGCGTGTTCTGCCCGTGACCCGGACGGGGGTCAGGGTCAACTTGCGCAACTTCTGGTGCGCAACGTCGCGGGATCGCGTGCCTCGAAAGGGACGGGCCGCGTGGTGCTCCGCGCTCGACGGACACGTGCGCCGATCGCGAACCATTGGCGCACCGGAAATTGCGCAAGTTGACCCTGTCCCCGAGCGGCCTCGCGATCTCGCAAGGTTGCGGATCGAAAGTTGCGCAAGTTGACCCTGTCCCCCGATCAGAGCAGGTCGACCCAGATCTCGTCGTCGACGATCGTGATCGGGTAGCGGCGCAGCGTCAGGAGCGGTGCGTGCTTGCAGCGCCCGGTGCGGAGGTCGAACGACCAGCCGTGGCCCGTGCAGATGATCTGGCCGTCCTCGATGTGGCCGTCGGCGAGCCCGACGTCCTCGTGCGGGCAGACGCCGGGGATCGCGATCAGCTCGCCGTCGACCTCGGTGACGATCACCGGCCACGTCACGCCGGCGACCGGGAACGCGCGCGGCTCGTTGGCGACGACGTCGGAGCGACGGCAGACGCGGACGCGCAGCGCCACGTCAGGACCTCCCTCGGTGGCGCGGGTCGAAGCGATCGCGCAGGCCGTCGCCGAGCAGGTTCGCGCCGAGCACGACCCACATGATCGCGAGGCCGGGAACGAGCGTGAAGAGCCGGACCCAGTCGGACTTCCAGAGGAACGTGCGCGCCTGATCGAGCATCGCTCCCCAGGTGTAGTCGACCTGCGGCCCGAGGCCGAGGAACGACAGCGCGGCCTCGACGAGGATGATGCCGCCGAAGCCGAACGTCATCTGGACGAGCGCGGGGCCCATCAGGTTCGGGATCAGGTGATGCCCCATGACGCGGCCGTGGGAGGCGCCGAGCGCGACCGCGGCCGTGACGTAGTCGCGCTCGCGTAGCGCGAGGACCTGGCCGCGCGCGACGCGGGCGTAGCCGACCCAGCCGTTCGCGACGAGCGCGACGATCATGACGCCGAGGCCGGGCTCCGCGACGACGGCGACGATCGCGATGTTGAGCAGGATGCCGGGGAACGACATCAGGATGTCGACGAACCGCATCAGGATCTCGTCGACGACGCCGCGGAACCAGCCGGCGACCGTGCCGACGGTGAGGCCGATCGTCGACGAGATCGCGACGACGATCACGCTGAGCTGCAGCGCCGAGCGCGCGCCCCACAGCAGCTGGCTGAGCGTGTCGACGCCCTTGCTGTCGGTGCCGAGCCAGTGCTCGGCGGACATGCCTTCGAAGCGGTGCGGCAGGTCGAGGCCGGCCGGCCCGACGTCGTACGGCGCCACGTACGGGCCGAACAGCCCGGCGAGCACGAACGCTCCGAGCATCACCGCTCCGATCCGCGCGCTCGGCGACAGCTTCATGCGCGGCGGATCCTCGGATCGGCGAGCCCGTACGCGAGATCGACGAGCATGTTGACGAGCACGTAGATCACGGCGATCACGAGCACGGTGCCCTGGACCACGGGGTAGTTGCGCTCGAGGATCGCCTCGAGCAGCGTCGTGCCGAGGCCAGGCCGCGCGAACGCGTTCTCGATGATGATCGCGCCGGACAGCAGCGATCCGAACTGCAGGCCGGCGATCGTGATCACCGGCAACAGGGCGTTGCGCAGCGCGTGGACGTAGAGCACGCGACGCTCGACGAGGCCCTTCGCGCGCGCCGTGCGGACGAAGTCCTCGCCGAGCACCTCGATCATCGACGACCGCGTCATCCGCGCGAGCATCGCCATCAGGTGCGTGCCGACCGCGAACGCGGGCAGCACGAGCGCGAGCGGGCCGGTCTCCGTCGGGCCGGGGAACCAGCCGAGCGTCGCGAAGAAGATCAGCACGAGCAGCGGCGCGAACATCATCTGCGGGATCGCGATGCCGGACAGCGAGACCGTGGTCGCGAACGTGTCGACCCACGTGCCGCGGCGGATCGCGGCAAGGACGCCGAGCGGCAGCGCGAACCCGATCGCGACGAGCATGCCGGCGACCGCGAGCCACGCGGTGTGCGGCAGGACCTCGCCGATCCGCGACGACACGGTGTCGCCCTTCACGCCCGACTTGCACTGATGGCCAAGCGTGCCGTCGACGATGTGGCCGAGGAACACGACGAACTGCTCGGGCATCGACCTGTCGAGGCCCATGCACTCCTCGATGCGGCGTCGCTGATCGGCGGTCGCCTCGCCGCCCGCGAGGTGATCGACCGGATCGCCGGGCACGAGGTGGAGGAACGCGAACACGAGGATCGACACGCCCACGATCGCCAGGGCACCCGAGCCGAGGCGCCGCAGCAGGAACGAGCCGATCGACACGCCCGCGAGCGTATCACCGAGCGGATCGTCGTCGAGTTTCGGGGCTCAGTTGAGCGACGGCGCGCAAAACTTCGGAGAGCTCGAATCGACCGGGCCGCCGGTCACCGGCTCGCCGCCGTGCTCGGCCATCAGCGTCAGATCGCGGCACTCGTAGCCATCGCGACAGTCGCTCGACGAGTCGCACGTGCGCATGCAGTAGCGAACCTCGCTGCTGCGCGGCACGCAGCGCCCGACGAGCGAGCACAGCTCGTCGAAGCTGCAGTTGTCGGTCGAGATGTTCTCGGTCAGCGGATCGCACGCGATGTTCGAGAAGTTGCCGGTGAAGAACCGCACGCACACGGCCTCTTCGGGGCACGTGTTGATGTCGCAGCCCTGGATCGTGCAGTAGCCCTGCTTCGACGAGATGTCGCACTGGCGATCGCCGTTCGGGCTGCAGTCGGAGCTGACGATGCATTCGTCTCCGATCTCCGAGCCACAGGCACTGGCCGCGACAAGGATGGTGACGACGAACGCGAGTCTCATGAGCGCGGGCATCCTAGCGGCCGGTTGGACCCCGGACAAGCGCGCGCGGTTGCTCGGTCTGCTGCGGCGGCGTCACGAAATATCACGGACTTGCAGACCACCAGGTTGAGCAAGTGTAGCCTGACCCCGTGCGAGCCGTCGTCCAGCGCGTGAGCCGAGCGAACGTCAGCGTCGAGGGTCGGATCACCGGATCGATCGAGCGCGGGCTCTGCGTACTGCTCGGGGCGGGCGCGGGGGATCAGGCGGCCGACCTCGCATACATCGTCGACAAGATCGTCCATCTCCGGATCTTTCCCGACGAGGCCGGCAAGATGAACCGGTCGGTGCTCGACGTCGGCGGCGGCGTGCTCGTCGTGTCGCAGTTCACACTCTACGGAGATGCACGACAGGGTCGACGGCCGGCGTTCGTCGGTGCGCTCGAGCCGGTCGCGGCGCGGGCACTGTACGAGCAGTCGCTCGGTGCGATCCGTGCAGCGGGAGTCACGCGCGTCGAGGCGGGCGAGTTTGCGGCCGACATGGCGGTCGAGCTCGTCAACGACGGGCCGGTGACGATCCTTCTAGATTCGCGCAAGCTCTTCTAGCTCTTGGGGTGTGTGCAGCGTTAGGGTCCTCTGTGGCGCGCCAACGCCAGCCGACATGAAGGTCAGGTTCTGGGGAGTCCGAGGATCGATCCCCGTACCGGGTCGGGCGACCAGCCGGTACGGCGGGAACACGTCGTGCGTGGAGATCCGCCCCAAGCAGGACGATCCGATCATCATCGATGCGGGGACCGGACTGCGCCGGCTCGGCAAGAGCCTCATGGAGGAGGCGTTCGGCGAGGGCAAGGGGACCGCGACGATCCTGATCAGCCACACGCACTGGGATCACGTGCAGGGACTGCCGTTCTTCTCGCCGCTCTATCGCGGCGGGAACCAGGTGCACATCTTCGCGCGCCAGCGCGACACGCACCTCGAGGCGGTGTTCAGCCAGCAGCACGACATGCCGTACTTCCCCGTGCCGCTGTCGGCGATGCACGCGGACATGCAGTTCCACGAGCTGATCGAGGGCGCGCGGTTCGACATCGGCAAGGCGAAGGTCAGCTGCACGCGGCTCAACCATCCGTGGATCGCGATGGCCTACCGGATCGACGTCGACGGTGCGGCGGTCGTGTACTGCGCGGACACCGCGCCGTTCACCGACATCCTGTTCGGCCGCGAGTTCATGACGACGCCGCCGAAGCTCGACGAGCCGCTGCCGGCCGACGTCCAGGCGGAGCTCGCGAAGATGCGCGCCGGGGTGATCGCGCTCGCGAAGCACGCCGACCTGCTGATCTACGACACGCAGTTCACGCTCGACGAGTACCGCATGCGTCCGCACTGGGGGCACTCGCATCCCGACGACGCGATCGCGATCGCGCGCGAGGCCGGCGTCAAGCAGCTGTGCCTGTTCCACCACGCACCGATGCGCTCCGACGACGAGAACGATGCGATCCTCGCGAAGTACCGCAAGCTCGTCGCGGCGTCGGGCGACAAGTTCTCGCTCGTCAGCGCGTACGAGGGGCTCGAGATCACGCTCGGAGACGACCGATGAAGATCCGGTTCTGGGGCGTCCGCGGATCGATCCCGGCACCGGGCCCGGACACGATCCGGTACGGAGGCAACACGTCGTGCGTGTCGGTGCAGACCAAGGCCGGCGGGCTCGTGATCATCGACATGGGCACCGGGCTGATGCACCTCGGCAACCACCTGATGGCCGGCACGTTCGGCAAGGGCCAGGGCAAGGCGTCGATCCTGCTCTCGCACACGCACTGGGATCACATCCAGGGGCTCGGGTTCTTCGCGCCGGTGTTCGTCGGCGGCAACCAGTTCACGGTGTGGGGCCCCGGCGGCTCGCCGGAGGTGCTCGAGCAGATCCTCGAGGGCCAGATGGACCCGAACTTCTCGCCGCTGCAATCGCTGAAGAACTTCTCGGCGAAGTTCGACGTCCGCGCGGTGCCGTGTGCCGAGCCGTTCACCGTCGAGGGCCTGCGCGTCACCGCGCGCGAGCATCCGCACGGCAACATCACCGCGCTCGCGTTCCGGATCGAGGAGGCGGGCAAGAGCTTTGTCTACGCGTCCGACGTCGGCTACGGCGAGGCCGGTCCACCGGCCGAGGCGATCGCGTTCTACCGCGGTGCCGACGTGCTGCTGCACGACACGACGTATCGCCCCGAGGATCAGGCGACGCGGCGCAACCGCGGGTTCTCGACGTACGAGGACGCGGCGAGCGCGGCGGTCGGTGCCGGCGCGAAGCGGCTCGTGATGTTCCACTACGATCAGGACTACAGCGACGACGACGTCGACGAGCTGTGTGCGCACGCGCGCCGCGAGCTCGATCATCGCGGCGGCAAGGCGATCACGCTCGTGCCGGCGCGCGAAGGCGACGAGCTCGAAGTCTAGCCGGCCTAGTGGCCACCGAACGCGCGCGTGTTGCCGTTCAGGAACACGCCCGCCATCCAGCCCTCGTCGGACAGGCTCTTGCCGGCGACCGCGCCGAGCGACGCCCACGGTGACACCCACAGCGACGCGCGCGCCCGCGCCTCGAGCATCATCGACGAGGTCGTGACCGACGTCGTGAGCTCGCACGCGCCGTAGTGCGACTCGTAGTTGTACGACAGCATCCGCACGCCGCCGGCGAGCTCGGCGCCGAGGCCGATCACGTGGTTGATCCGGCCGTGCACGCCACCGATCAGCGCGCCGCCGAGCATGGTGACGCCGGTCTGCGTCAGCGACGCTGCGCCGTGCTCGCCCATCGTCGACGACATCGTCGCGGTCGCGCTCGTGTTCGTCAGCGCGCCCGCTTCGCCTTCGATGCCCGCGTAGAGGCCGTGCGCGAAGTGGAAGCCGGTGCGCAGCTGGAACACGCCCGCGGTATCGAGCGGCACCTCGGCCGTGCCACCGCCGCCACCGTCGACGACGCGATACAGGAAGTTCTCGCCGAGGTGCGAGACCGCCGCGGTGCGCGTGCCGAACGGGGTCTGGAACTGCCGCACGGCGGTGCCGAGCTCGAAGAACATCGACGCGATCGGCGCCTGCCGCCAGCGTCCGAAGCCCTGGCACTCGCGATAGCCGTGGATGTCCGTGGTCTCGACGCATGCCGGCTTGAGATCGACCGACGACGACGACGACGAGTCCGACGACGAGTAGTCGCTCGACGAGCTGGAGTCGCTCGAGCTGCTGCTGCCGCCCGAAGACCCACCGCCGCTCGAGCCTCCGCCGCCACTCGAGCCACCGCCGCTCGAGCCACCCCCGCCGCCGCAGCTGCTCGCGTGGGCGGTCTCGATGCCGGCCGCGGCGCAGAGGCCGATCGCGATCGCGAATACGTGCTTCACGGGGTCACCTCGCTGGAGATCGGATACGCCGCGGCGGTGGGTGCGAGCGGCTCGGTCGGCTCGCTGGGTTCGGCCGGCGGCGCGGCCACGTCGTCCTCGCTGCGCGCGAAGCACAGCCACTGCGCCGGCTGGCGGTGCGCGATCGCGGCGACGTCGACGCAGATCTGCGCGATCGGCTCGTCGTTCTCGGTCAGGTACGCGAGCGCCTCGTGACCGCCGGCGCGCGCGGACAGCTCGAGCGCGAGCAGCGTCTTGCCGGGATCGTACGGCGCGAGCGTCACCTCGCGGCCGTCGCGCGTGCGGCCGACGACCGGCGCGTACGCGAGGTCGACCGTCGCGCTGTGATCGCAGCGATTGCCGAAGTGGTACTCGAGCACCGCCGCCTGGCCGTGATCGGCGCGGCGATACGCGGACAGATCGAGGCAGCCGACCGTCGCGCGCGTGCCGCTGAACGGCCGGTTCTCGACGACGAACGAGCCCGGGGAGTACGCGTTGCAGCCTGCGATCATTCCGAGCGCGACCAGCGTCGACGCGAGCCTCACGTCTCGCTTGTCGCTCCGCAGAGCCTTCGCGGACGTTGCGCGCATGTTGCGAACTGTTATTTCAGGACTGAAATCACAATCTTCGACGGGCGGCATCGCGGGACACCGCCAAGCAATTCCCTCGCCGCTGCGGTCGGGCCCGAGAACCGGCGGTTGCACGAATCTGCCGTGGTGCGCGCGCAACACTCCCCGTCGGGGTGTGGCCCGCGCGGCTCACAGCTTCTTCGTGCGCAGCGTGCAGTTGCCGCTGAGGCACTTGCCGGTGTCGAGGTCGAATTCGTAGTGGTGCGACAGGCAGGTCAGGATGTGGCCCTCGATCGGCGCGTCGTCGAGCGCGGTCCCGGCATGCGGACAGAAGCGCTGGATCTCGTAGCGATTGCCATCCGCCGTCTGCACGACGACGGTCTCGTCGGAGCCGCGCTGCTCGTACTGCTCGACGGCGCGCAGCGACGCCGCGTCGTTGAACTTGAGCACGCCGAGCAGGTGGTCGTTGTAGACGTCCGGATCGCGATGCGCCGAGAACCGCAGCGACAGCAGGAAGTCCTCCCACGGCACGTCGTCGACGAGGATCCGCTTGAGCCACCGGCTGTGGAACCGATAGCGATAGTGGTGCGGATCGGTGATCGCGCCCTTGCGCACCGTGCCGGCGCGAAAGTCGACGAACCACACGCCACCCTGTGGACCCTCGACGTCGAGGCACAGCGTCATGTCGATCCGCTGGTTGAAGTACGGCGACAGCGTCAGCATCCGCTCGAAGTGCGCGCGCACCGCGGCGTCGAGGTCCGGCACGTCGAGCGCGTCGGCGTGCGCGTAGACCGCGGCGATGTTCGGCTGCATGCGCTGCGCGTAGCGCTCGACGTACGCGGCGGTGTCCGCCCACCGAAACTCGGCGTGGATCGCGGGCTCCTCGAGCACCGTGCCGGCCGCGAGATCGAACACGTCACCGGGCAGCGGACCGCTGACCCGACCGGGGAAGCCCTTGTCGGTGAGCCACGCGCACGATTCGCCGGGCGTCGGGAACGACGGATCGGCGTTCGCGAACCGCAGGCTGTCGTCGAGAAACGCCGGCGGCCCCGCGCACACGCCGATCCGCACCGGCTGCAGCCGATTCGCGACCGCGAGCGCGTACGACAGCTTCTGCTCGCGCTTGCGCAGGCCGCGCGCGTACTTCGTCGCGTCGTCGTAGTTGTCGTAGCAGACCGGGAACCAGCTCGCGCCGGCGCACTGCACGAGCAGCAGATCAGGCTTGCCGTCGAGGAAGCTCGCGACCTCGTCGAGCTGATCCTGGCTGAGCCGGCTGTCGACCATGTGGACGAGCGAGCGGCCGCCGTGACGGAACGCCCACACCGAGTCCTGGTTCATCGGCGACAGCTCGGTCCAGCACCGCAGCTCGAGATCGCCGATCGCGTGCGTGATGCCGGTGCGCAGGACCTTCGGCGCGCGGCCGACGAGGTTCATGATCTTGCGGACGAGCAGCGTCGAGCCGGTGTACTGCGGCACGTAGATCGGCACGCTCGCCGGCAGCCGCCGGAGGAACGCCGGATCGAGGTGATCCATGTGCTCGTGCGAGACGATCGCGGCGGCGATGCCGGACCAGTCGCGGTCGCCGAGGTGGTGATTCGCGGGCAGCTGGAACCACGACGCGTCGAACGCGCCATCACGGGTGAACCAGCCATCCATCACGACCCGGGTGGATCCGGTGTCGATCTGCACGCCGGCGTGGCCGAGGAACGTCACTCGCATCGGGGTGGTCACACGGCTGTAGCACCCGGTCTCGACGGTGTAAACCCGCCACCGAGCGCAGAATCGGCGCCATTCGTACGGCTGTAGCAACTCGCGGCTTGCCTACGAATTCCTCACGCAGGAACGTGCGCCGCGATGCGTGGACTCCTGCTGCTGGTACCGCTCGCCGCTTGCACCGATCCGGTCGATCCGATTCCGGAGCCGCCCGCGCACGTCGCGACCGGTGCGCTCGACGCCTGGCAGATGCAGGCCGCGCTGCCGGTCGCGCGCGCGAATCACTGCGCGACCGCGATCGGCGACTGGGTGCTCGTGATCGGCGGCAACTTCAAGCAGGGCGACACGTTCGTCAAGACCGACCAGATCCACGCGGCGCAGCTGCAGCCCGACGGCACGCTCGGCGCGTGGCAGCTCGCCGGCACGACGCCGAGCCCGGTCACCGAGTGCACCGCGACCTCGGACGGCACGACGCTGTACATCCTCGACGGGCTCTACGATCGCGACGCCGACGCGCGCCAGATCTACGCGGCCGCGCTCGACGACACCGGCCACCTCGCGCCGCTCGCATCGATCGGCTCGCTGCCGCAGATCGCGATCTCGTCCGAGGCGACCGTGCACGACGCCGAGCTCGTGCTGATGGACAGCGTGCTGCCCGCCGACGGCGATCAGACGGTCGCGCTGCGCCGCGCGGTCGACGCGCCGGCATGGACCACCGACGACTGGGGCATCGGGTTCCGCGCCCAGGCCGAGTACGCGTTCACCGATGGCTTCGCGTACACGCTCGGTGGCTACAAGGGCGACGAGGGCAACCCGGTCACCGACGAGGTGTTCTTCACGACGTTCGCCGCGGACGGCAGCCTCGGCAACACGCGCCCGACGACGAAGCTGCCGGCGCCGGTCGCGTTCGGCGAGGCGGTCGCGGTCGACGACTACGTGTTCGTCGCCGGCGGTCGCGCGCAGGTGTTCGGCGGCGCCGCGACCACGAGCGTCTACGCCGCGCACGTCGAGGCCGACGGCAGCCTCGCGCCTTGGACCACGCTCGCGCCGCTGCCGATGGCGCGCACGAACCACGAGCTCGTCGTCGTCGGCGACTACCTCGTGATCGCCGGTGGTGCCGGCGCCGCGGGTGGGGACACGACGGTGCTCACCGCGCGCGTGCGGTTCGAGCCGCCTGCAGCCGATTGAACGCGCACTGCACGCGCACGAGGCCGATCGGCCCGAGCCACAGCAGCGCGAACGCGCGCGCCGCCGACGTTCGCCGGCCGGTGACGTGCTGCACGCCCTCGGCCCAGCACCACGCCCAGTACACCGCGGTCACCGGCACGACGAGCAGCCACGGCGACGGGATCCGCGCGCCGAGCCGGTTCATCTCGCGCCGGGTCTCGCACAGCCACGCGATCGCGAACGCACCGGCGCTCAGCGCGATCCGTGCCGCCATCCCCCACGGGCTGCGCGGCTGCATGTCACTTGCACTTCTGCAGCTCCTCGATCGTCTTCGCGTCGAGCGCGCACTGCCGCTGCTCGGCGGACATCGTCTCGCACTTCGCGAGCGCGCCGTCCTTCGTCTTGTCGAGCATGTCGCGCATGCCCTCGGGCGTCAGCGACCGGATGTGGTTGAAGACGTCCTCGCACGACGCCTCCTTCTTGCAGCCGCCGGCGAGCGCGAGCGCGAGCACGAGACCTGGACCGACGAGCTTCTTGATCGTGTTCATCATGTGGCGACGCTGTGCAGCGCGCGTGCCTGCGCAACTGCGCGACGTGTCGTCGACGGCGCTGTCACGCCTGGCAGCGCTGCCGGAAGTGGCAGTCACGAGATCGCGCGGTACAGCGTGCGCACGCCGATCTCGAGCGCCTTCGCCGCGGCCTCGCGGTCGCCGTCGCTGCGCTCGATCGCGAGCATCACGTAGCGGCGGACGAGCTCGTCGCGCAGCGTCGCGAGCGGCTGCAGCGGTGCGCCTGGTGCGATCGCGGCCTCGATCAGCGCGCGGACCTGCGCGGCGGTCTCGTCGAGCGCGGTCGTCGCCGGTGCGGCAGCGGTCGCCGCCGGCCGCGGCGCGAAGCCGAGGTCGGTCGCGCGGATCAGCTTGCTGTCGGCGAGGATCGCCACGCGCCGCATGGTCGCCTTGAGCTCGCGGACGTTGCCGGGCCACGCGTGCGCGCGCAGCGCGGCCTGCGCCTCGTCGGTGAGGGCGTGCATCGTCAACCCGAGCTGGCTCTCGGTCTGGCGGAGGAACGCGTGCGCGAGCAGCACGATGTCGTCGCCACGCTCGGCGAGCGACGGGATCGGCAGCGTGACCTCGCGCAGGCGGAACAGCAGGTCGGCGCGGAATCGACCGGCCGCGACCTCGGCGTCGAGATCGCGATGGGTCGCGCACACGAGCCGGAAGTCGACCGCGCGCGGCAGGTTGTCGCCGAGCCGCTTGACCTCGCGCTGCTCGAGCACGCGCAACAGGGCGGCCTGCATCGGCAGCGGCATGTCGCCGACCTCGTCGAGGAACAGCGTCGAGCCGTCCGCGGCCTCGATCAGCCCGACGCGATCGCCGACCGCACCGGTGAACGCGCCCTTGCGATAGCCGAACAGCTCGGCATCGAGCAGGCTCGGCGCGACCGATGCGCAGTTGATCGCGATCATCGGCCTGTGCGCGCGCGGGCTCGCGGCGTGGATGCCGCGCGCGACGAGCTCCTTGCCCGAGCCGGACGGGCCGTACAGCAGCACGGACAGATCGCTCGGGCCGACGCGGCGGACGAGGCCGCGCAGCGCCTGCACCGCCGGCGACTCGCCGATCAGCTCGTCGCGCACCGCGGCCTGTGGCGCGCGCCGGAGCTGCGCGAGGAACGGCACCGCGATCGCGGCGATCACGCGGAGCTCGGCGAGCGAGACCTCGTCGAGCCGCATCGAGCCGCGATCGTGGCGCGCGAGGAACACCGCGCCGAGCGTCTTGCCGTCGAGCCGCATCGGCAGGCACAGCGCCGCCCCGAGCCGCAGCGCCGCGACCGACGGGATTGCCGCGTACCGGCTGTGCGCCGCGATGTCGTCGAGCTGCACGCGCTCGCCGGTGCCGAGCACGTCCTTGACGATCGTGTCCGACAGCAGCTCGGCCGCGGCATCGAGCACCTTGCCGTCGCGATCGCGCGCCGCACCGACGGTGTAGCTGTCGCCGTCGACGAGGATCAGCGCGCCGAGGTCCGCGTTCGCCGCACCGACGAGCCCGGTCAGCAGCATGTCGATCGCGCGCTCGACCGAATCGACCGCGGCGAGCGCGGACACCAGCTGCTCGATCGCCTGCTCGCGATCGCGCGCCGCGACCTGCGACTCGAGCGCGAGCGTGATGCCATCGGCATCGAGCGATTGTCCGGGCTCGAGCCGGACGCGGCGCTCGCTGCCGGCGACCACGACCTCGACGTGATCGTCGCCGCGATGGACGACCGCCCAGTGCGCGGGAGCGGTCGGCAGCCGGATGTCTGCGGTCGCATCGGAGCCAAGGCTCGTGATCCGCTTCGTGATCGGCACGCGTAACGCGTGTGCCCCGCGCAACGGTACGATGCGAAGTCCCAGCGACGGCGTCACGCACGGACTCTACACGTGTTATGGGACCGCCGTGTCGAGCTCGTTCTTCGTGCCGCTCGAGGGTGTCCCCGACGTCGCGTCGACGATCGCGGCGCTCGATCGCCCGGGCGTGCGGTGGGCCGACGGCGAGCTCGCAACGCTCGACGACTGGCCGGAGCGCTCGCTGCTGCTCTACATCCCGGGCGTGTCGTCGCGCGGCGTCGAGTGCGTGCGCGATGGCATGGAGATGAAGGTCCGGCTGCTCGTGCTGTCGACCGAGGGCGACTACGACCTCGCGTTCCGGCTCGTCGAGGTGCTCGGCCGCACCGCGACCGTCTCCGTCGAAGGCGGCGACCCGACACCGGCGAACCGCGTGCGCGCCGTCTGCGGCGGCGACTGGATGACGCGCGATCGTGCGGTCGGCCTCGCGGCGATGCGCGCGTCGCTTGCGGCGGGCCACGCGGTCGAGATCACCGGGCCGGTGCGCGGCCTCGCGGTCGCCACAGCCGCCGACGTCGACGACGTGCCCGAGCGGCTGCGCGCGCTGCAGATCGCCGAGCCCGACGCAGACGAGCGCGCCGGCCTCGCGGTCGTGCTGCACGGCGGCCGGCTCGACGCGTATCACGGGCCGATCGCGACCCGCGCGCTCGCGGTCCTCGCCGCCGGTCCCGAGGGC
Source organism: Kofleriaceae bacterium (assembly GCA_035715365.1). Lineage (GTDB taxonomy): Bacteria > Myxococcota_A > Polyangia > Haliangiales > Haliangiaceae > JABFXX01. The sequence goes on from DASTLB010000022.1 coordinate 310,341, forward strand.
CTCACCGACCGCGTGCGCGAGCTGCCGCGTGCCGAGGCGGTCGACTACGCGTTCCTCGACGCCGGCTGGATCGTCGACCTCGACGACCGCGTCGTGATCGTCGCGCGCTGGGGCGATCGCGGCGACAAGCCCGACCTCGCGCGCTGGGACGGCTTCACGATCACGCGAGCCGACACCCCGGTCGCGCTCGCGGCGTATCTCGGCGCGCGCGGCCTCGGGCTGCCGCCGGTCCGCACGCACGACGACGATCCGGCGTGGGATGCGGTCGTCGGCGCGATCGCGCTCGGCGCCCAGGAGCATCGCGCGAAGCTCGACGCCGACGAGCGCGCGGTCGGCAAGCCGGCGTCGCGCAGCTCGCCGATCGGGATGGCGCTGATCGCGATCGCGTTCCTCGTCGTCGTGATCCCGGCGCTCGTCGTCCGGCTGCTCACGATCCCGCTGCGCGGCTGGCTGCGCGATCGCGAGCCGCGCCGGCGCGCGCCGCGCCCCGAGCTGCCGCGCGACGAGCTCGTCGAGGTCCACGCGAAGCTCGCCGCACAGCCCGACGACCTCGAGCTGCGGCAGCGTCGCGCCGAGCTGTGTCTGCAGCGCGGCTGGTGGGCCGAGGCGGATCGCGACTTCGCCGTCTGTCTCGCGCGGCTCGACGCCGGTGCAGCGCCGGGCAAGGTCGTGCGCGGCGCCGTGCTGCACAACCTCGGCGTGACCCGCACGCTGCTGCGGTGCCCGCAGCTCGCCGAGCGCGCGCGGGTCGCGGCGAAGCAAGCCGGCTTCGTGTTGCGTGCGCCGGTGCATCGCCGCGCGTGGCACGCGATCGCGACGTATGGCGTCGTGGTCGGCGGCATGTTCGCGGTGATCGCCGGGCTCGCGCCGGATTGAGACCCGAGCTGTCACGCGGCTCACCGAAACAACAGCGCATCGTCGACGACACGGCATGCTAGCGTCGCGCCGCCGTGAGCACCGCTGCCGCGTCGATCCGCGTCGCCGACTTCGAGCTGTTCGAGCGCCTCGGCGAGGGTGGTAGCGGCCAGGTTCATCGCGCGGTCGATCGCGAGGGCACGCAGGTCGCGGTCAAGCTGCTCGGGCCGGCCGCCGATCTCGATCCCGAGGCGGCGCACGCGCGGTTTCGTCGCGAGGTCGCGATCCTCGCGCAGCTCGATCATCCCGCGCTCGTGTCGCTCGTCGCACACGGCGTCGACGACGAGCTCGGGCCGTACCTCGTGATGCCGCTCGTGCCGGGCACGTCGCTGCGCCAGGCCGCGGCCGGCGCGAAGCTGTGTCCCGAGGCCGCGGTGCTGCTCGTCGAGCCGGTCGCATCGGCGGTCGCGGCGCTGCACGAGCGCTCGCTGGTGCATCGCGATCTCAAGCCGGAGAACGTGATGGTGACGCCCGACGGCAAGGTCGTCGTCGTCGATCTCGGCCTCGCGTGGGGACCGGATCTGTCGCGCCACACCGCGGAGGGCGTCGCGATCGGCTCGATCCCGTACATGGCGCCCGAGCAGCTCGAAGGCTCCGGCGTCGGGACCGCCGCCGACGTGTGGGCGGTCGGCGTGATGCTGTACGAGCTGATCGCAGGCAAGCGGCCGTTCGCGCGCGCGCGTGCCTCCGAGGAAGCGGCCGCCGTGCTCGTCGGAGCGTACGCGCCGCTCGACGCGATCGATCCGCGGTGCCCGCCGGAGCTCGTCCGGCTCGTGACCGCGTGCCTCGATCGAGCACCGGGCGCGCGGCCGTCCGCACATCAGCTCGCGACCGAGCTCGCGGCGCTCGTCGACTGGGCGGATCGCGCCGACTGGTCGCGCGAGCGTGCGGCGATCGCGCATGCACCGGCAGCGTACGTCGCGCGTGTCGCGCCGTTCCGCGTCCGCCGCGAGAAGCGACTCGCGCGCGAGGCGATCGCGGCCGGCCGTCCGTTCCAGGCGCTCGCGCATGTCGATCGCGCGCTCGCCTACGCACCCGACGATGCCGAGCTCGTCGCGCTCGCGTCCGAGTACGATCGTCGCGTCGCGAGCGGCGCACCGAGCGAGCCGATCGCCGCGAGCGAACCCGCGGCCGCACCGCCGGCCGCAGCGATCGAGCCGAAGCGCCGGCGGTCGAAGCGGTGGCTCGCGATCCCCGCCGCGCTCGTCGCGATCGGCGGCACGATCGGCATCGTCGTCGCGACCCGCGATGATTCGACCGCGAGGCCGACGGCCGCGCCGACGACGACCGCGACGCTCGCGCCCGCGGCCGATCCGTGGGCGGCGCCGGTTCGCGAGCCCGCCCCGCCGCCGAAGGCCGACCCGCCGCCACCGCCACCGACGACGACGGTGATGCCGGATCGCGGCGACGCGCCGATCCCCGGACTGCCGCCGCTGTCGCCGGCCGGCATCCCGAACGATGGACCGGATCGCACCGGCGAGATGAAGGCGCCATCCGGCGAGAACCTCGTGCCCGAGGAGCGGCTCGAGAAGGGCTCGCCCGCCGCGGCGATCGCGGACATCGATGGCGAGGTCGCGAAGAATCCCGACCGGCTGAACCGCCTCGGCCAGGCGATGGTCTACGTCGCGGCCGGTCGCAAGGACGACGGGCTCGCGAAGCTCGAGAAGCTGCTCGCGGACTATCCCGATTACGGCCGCGCGTGGGCCGCGAAGGGCTACCTGATGGTGCGAGCCGGACGCGCGCACGATGCCGACGTCGCGATGACGAAGGCGATCGAGCTCGATCCCGACGACGCCGAGGCGCTGCGCAACCGCGGCATCCTGCGCGATCACATGGGCCGCTCGCGCGACGCGTACGCCGATCTCGTCGCTGCGCTGCGCCGCGATCCGACCGACGTCGAGGCGATGAGCGAGCTCGCGCAGGTGTACTCGGTCGCCGGTCATCGCGACGACGCGCGGCCGCTGCTCGAGCGGATCGTCAAGCTGCGCCCCGACAACGTCACGGGCTGGCTCGATCTGTCGCTCGTCCAGCCGATGCCGGAGGCGGTCAAGAGCATCCAGCACGCGCTCGCGCTCGAGCCGCGATCGCAGCGCGGTCGCGTCCGGCTGTGCACCGTGCTCGCCGAGGGTGGCGACAAGGCCGCGATCGCGGCGTGCGGCGACGCGGTGAAGGCCGCGCCGTCGGATCCGTGGGCGTGGATGGGCCGCGGCCTCGCGCGCTACCAGCTCGCGAACGACAAGGGCGGGCTCGACGACATCGACCACGCGATCGCGATGGCCCCGAAGAACGCGCAGTTCTACATCAACCGCTACATCATGCGGAGCCACGCCGGGATGCAGCAGGAAGCGGTCGCGGATCTGAAGCAGGCGTGCACGCTCGGCAAGAAAGAGGCGTGCGACAAGGCAGCGAAGCTCTGATAGCTTTCGATCGATGCAACAGAGGGGTTGGCGGCTCGCGGCGAAGCAGCTGTTCGATCGCACCGCGGCGGCCGTCGGGCTCGTGATGACCGCACCGATCCTCGCGGGCACCGCCGCGGCGATCCGCGTGACGATGGGCTCGCCGGTGCTGTTCCGGCAGAAGCGCCCCGGGTTTCGCGGCGAGATCATCGAGGTCTTCAAGTTCCGGACGATGCGCGATGCCGTCGACGACCACGGCAACCCGCTGCCCGACGCCGAGCGCCTGACGCCACTCGGCCAGCTGCTGCGATCGTCGTCGGTCGACGAGCTGCCGCAGCTGCTGAACGTGCTGAAGGGCGAGCTGTCGCTCGTCGGGCCGCGGCCCCTGCTCGTCAAGTACCTGCCGCTGTACTCGCCGGAGCAGGCGCGCCGCCACGACGTGATGCCCGGGATCACCGGCTGGTGTCAGGTCAACGGCCGCAACGCGAACGACTGGGACACGAAGCTCGCGCTCGACATCTGGTACGTCGATCACTGGAGCCTGTGGCTCGATCTCCAGATCCTCGTGAAGACGATGTTCTCCGTCGTGCGCCGCGAGAACATCTCGCAGGAGGGCCACGTCACGATGCCGGAGTTCACCGGCTCGCGAGCGACGTCGTGATCGAGACGAACCGGCGACTGTGCGTGATCGGCGCCGGTCCGCACGCGAAGGTCGTGATCGTGACCGCGCGCGCGGTCGGCTTCCAGCACATCGAGGTCTACGACGACGACCCGCAGCGGATCGGCGCGACCGTCATGGGTGCACCGATCGTCGCGCCGACGAGCGATGCGCTCGGTCGCGAGACCGCGCTCGTCGTGCTCGCGATCGGTGACAACCGCACGCGCGCGCGACTCGCCGGCAGCGCGCGCTGCGAGCTCGCCACGCTCGTCCATCCGACGGCGCACGTCGAGCCGTCATCGACGATCGGCCCCGGCAGCGTCGTGTTCGCGCGCTCGGTGATCCAGCCGGACACGAAGCTCGGCGCGCACGTGATCGTCAACACCGCGGCGACGATCGATCACGACTGCACGATCGGCGATCACGTCCACGTCGCGCCGGGCGCACATGTCGCGGGCATCGTCACGATCGGCGACGGCGTCCTCGTCGGGATCGGGGCGTCGATCGCACCGATGGTGAAGATCGGCGCGTGGTCGCGCGTCGGTGCCGGCGCGGCCGTGATCCACGACGTCCCCGACGGTGTCACGGCGGTCGGTGTACCGGCCCGCGTGCGCTGAGCGCTGCGTTCAGCTGATCGAGACGTGCCCGCCGACGAAGCGGCGCAGCGCACGCGTCGCGCGCGCGAGGATCGGCGGCCGGCGCTCGCTCGGCGCGAGGCCGTGCTCGTGCACGAGCCGATCGTAGGCGTGGAGCAGCTCGGCGATGATCTTGACCTCGTCGAACTCGCGCACCGCCTTCGCCCGGCTCGCGGCGCCCATCCGCGCGCGCTCGTCGGGAGATCGCAGCAGTCGCTCGAGCGCGCCGGCGATCGCCTGCGGATCCTTGAGCGGGATGCTCAGGCCGTTGACCTCGTGATCGACCGCCTGCCGGCAGCCGCGAATGTCGGTGACGACGCACGGCAATGCCATCGCCGCCGCCTCCATCACCGAGCGCGGCATGCCCTCGCGGTGCGACGGCAGCATGAACACGTCCATCGCGGCGTACAGCCGATCGACGTCCTCGCGGTGGCCGAGGAACTGTGCGACCTCGGCGATGCCGTACTGCTCGAGCGCATCCGGCTTGATCGCGTCCGGCTTGTCCTCGAAGCCACCGATGAAGATCACGCGCGCGTTCGGCACGCGCTGCACGAGCAGCTTCACCGCCTCGAACGTCTCGAGGTAGCCCTTCTCCTCGACGAGCCGCGCGACCATGCCGACGAGCAGCGTGTCGTCGTCGTAGCCGAGCGCGGCGCGCGTGGCGCGGCGATCGGCGGCGGAGAACCGCGCGGGATCGAACCGCGTCAGATCGATCCCGTTGCCGATGTTCTGGATCCGCTCGGGACGCGAGACCTTCTCGGCGACCGCGAGCGCGGCATCCTCGGGGTTCTGCGAGAAGTTGAAGTGCGAGAACGCGAGCGTGATCCGCTCGAGCCACACGAACAGCTGACGCCGGCGCGGCCCGGCGAACGTCGGGAAGTACAGGCCGTGGATCGTGTGGATCCGCAGCGGCACGCGCGCCGCGAGCGCGGCGTACTGCCCGAGCAGCGCGCCCTTCGGCGTATGCGTGTGGACGATGTCGAACCGCTCGCGGCGCAGCAGCCGGTACAGCGCGATCAGCGCCTTGAGGTCGCCGAGCGGTCCGATCCGCCGGCTGATCGGGATGTCGTGGAACTCGAGGCCGCGCTCCTCGAGCGCCTTCGCGTGGTTGCCGCGCGCCGAGATCCCGACGACGTCGTAGCCGGCCGCGCGCATCTGCTCGAGCTGGTTGAGCAGCAGGTAACGCAGCGAGATGTCGGACGCCGCGATGTGTGCGACGCGCAGTGGTTCGGTCCCGATCACCGCCGCATCTTTGCATATCGCCGTGAACGCGGCGGCCCTCACGATCATCGTACCGAGGACACGCGGCTCGCGTGCTATAGGGATCGCCCCATGAAGATCGCTGTCATCGGCACGGGATACGTCGGCCTCGTCACCGGCACCGGATTCTCGGACTTCGGCCACGACGTGACGTGCGTCGACATCGACCCGCGCCGTGTCGAGGCGCTGCGCAAGGGCGAGATCCCGATCCACGAGCCCGGCCTGCCGGAGCTCGTGCGCCGCAACGCGCAGCTCGGCCGCCTGCACTTCACGACGTCGACCGAGGAAGCGGTTGCCGGCGCGCAGATCGCATTCATCGCGGTCGGCACGCCGTCGGACAAGGACGGCTCGGCGGACCTGCAGTACGTGATCGAGGCGGCGCGCCAGATCGGTCGCGCGATGACCGGGTTCACGGTCGTCGTCACGAAGAGCACGGTGCCCGTCGGCACCGCCGACAAGGTGCGCGCCGCGCTCGCCGAGTCGACGAAGCACGACTTCACCGTCGGCAGCAACCCCGAGTTCCTCAAGGAAGGCGACGCGGTCAACGACTTCCTGAAGCCGGCGCGCGTCGTGATCGGCGCCGACGATCCGCGCACGATCGCGCTGCTGCGCGACCTCTACCACGGCGTGCTGCGCACGAATGATCGCGTCCAGGTCATGGACATCCGCTCGGCCGAGCTGACGAAGTACGCGGCGAACGCGATGCTCGCGACGCGGATCTCGTTCATGAACGAGCTCGCGCGGCTCGCCGAGGCGGTCGGTGCGGACATCGAGAGCGTGCGCAAGGGCATCGGCAGCGATCCGCGGATCGGCCCGAAGTTTCTGTTTCCCGGCGCCGGCTTCGGCGGCTCGTGCTTTCCGAAGGACCTGCGCGCCCTGCTCCACACCGGCCGCGAGTACGACGTGCCGCTGTCGGTCGTCGACGCGGTCGAGCGCGCGAACGAGCGCCAGAAGCGCGTGCTCGGCGAGCGCGTGCTCGCGCAGTTCGGCGGCAAGGCGGCCGGCAAGCGCGTCGCGATCTGGGGCCTCGCATTCAAGCCCGAGACCGACGACATCCGCGAGTCGCCGGCGCTGACGCTGATCGAGCAGCTGCGCGGCGCCGGCGCGACCGTCGTCGGCTACGACCCGGCGGCGATGCCGAACATCCGCGCACAGCTCGGCAGCACGATCGAGCTCGTCGACGAACCGTACGCCGCGGCGAAGCAGGCGGACGCGCTCGTGCTCGTCACCGAGTGGCACGAGCTGCGCCACCCCGACTTCGCGCGCCTCAAGACGCTGATGCGCGGGAACGTCCTGTTCGATGGCCGCAACGTGTGGGCGCCCGAGGCAGCGCGCGCGGCCGGCTTCACGTATCGCGGGATCGGCCGGCCGTGAGCCACTGCCAGTACGCCGCGACCCCGACGTCGGGCGGCGTCGTCGGCGCGTAGTCGAGGACCGCGCGCGCCTTGTCGATGTTCGCGTACGTGACCGGCACGTCGCCGGGCTGATCGGGCTGACGGTCGATGATCGCCTGCTTGCCGACGACGCGCTCGATGATCGCGACGAGCTCGGCAAGCGAGATCGTCTTCGTGCCGCCGAGGTTGATCAATTCGTAGCGCCCGGGCTCGATGCGCTCGATCGCGGCGACCGTGCCGCTGACGATGTCGTCGACGAACGTGTAGTCGCGGCGCGACGAGCCATCGCCGAACAGCGTGATCGGCGTGCCGGCCGCGATCGCCTGCGTGAACTTCGCGATCGCCATGTCCGGGCGCTGGCGCGGGCCGTAGACCGTGAAGTAGCGGACGGCGAACACGCCGAGCCCCCACAGGTCCCGGTACGCCGAGAGCTGCAGCTCGTTCATCCGCTTCGTCGCCGCGTACGGCGACGCCGGCGTCAGGCACGGATCGTCCTCGCGAAACGCGGCGACCTCGCGCAGATCGCTGCCGTGCTTCGCGCCGTACACCGACGACGACGACGCGAACACGAGCTTCTGCAGGCCGAGCGCGCGCATCCGCTCGACGATCACGCCGGTGCCCTCGATGTTCGTGCGCAGGTAGCGCAGCGGCTGCGCGAGTGACGGCCGGACGCCGGCGAGGGCGGCGAGGTGGCAGACGACGTCGACGTCGGGCGTGATCGCGCGCTCGATCGCGCCCGCGTCGCAGATGTCAGCCTCGACGAGCCGGAACTGATCCGCGGGCAGCTTCGCGAGTGCGCGCGCGTTGCCGCGCTTGATCTCGGCCGGATACAGATAGCCATCGAACGCGTCGATGCCGGTGACGCGGTGGCCGCGCGCGACGAGCCGCTCGCACGTATGCGAGCCGATGAATCCTGCCGCACCGGTCACGACGACGTGCATGCGCGCACTCTTGCTCGCTGGCGGCATGATCGCAAGCGGTGCTACACGCATACCCGTGCAGGTGAAGGCGTTCGACATGACGAGCGAGCTCGCGGCGATCCGTCCCGAGCTCGACGCCGCGATCGCGCGCGTGCTCGACAGCGGCACGTTCATCGGCGGTCCCGAGGTCGAGGGCTTCGAGCGCGAGCTCGCCGCTGTCGGTGGCGCGCGCCACGCGATCGGCACCAGCTCCGGCACCGACGCGCTGCACCTGCTCGGCATGGCGCTCGACGTCGCGTCCGGCGACGAGATCGTGACGACGCCGTTCACGTTCTTCGCGACCGCGGGCAGCTTCGCCCGGCTCGGCGCCCGGCTCGTCTTCGCCGACATCGACGACGCGACGCTCGCGCTCGACCCGGCGGCCGCGCTCGCCGCGTGCACGTCACGGACGCGCGCGATCGTCACCGTCAACCTGTTCGGTGCGCTCGCGCCGCTGCCCGCGACCGCGATCCCGATCATCGAGGATTCCGCGCAGAGCCTCGGCGCCGGCCCGCCGCGCACGCTCGCCTCGGCGATCTCGTGCTTCCCGACGAAGAACCTCGGCGCGCTCGGCGACGCGGGCGCGATCCTGACGAACGACGACGCGCTCGCCGATCGCGTGCGCCTGCTGCGCAGCCACGGCGCGCGGCCGAAGTATCACCACCTCGCGATCGGCGGAAACTTCCGGTTGGACGCACTGCAAGCCGCCGTGCTGCGCGTCAAGCTCGCGCACCTCGCGGCGTGGACCGCGCGCCGCCGCGCGATCGCGGCTCGCTACCGCGCGCTGCTCGCGGACATTCCGGACGTCCGGCTTCCCGTCGACGACGCGAGCTGCGTCTATCACCAGTTCGTGATCCGCGTGCCGCGTCGCGACGCGCTGCGCGCGCACCTCGCCTCGCGCGGCATCGCGACCGAGATCTATTACCCCGAGCCGCTGCACCTCCAGCCGTGCTTCGCCGCGCTTGGCCATCGCCCCGGCTCGCTACCGAACGCCGAGCGCGCGTGTCGCGAGGTGCTCGCGCTGCCGATCTATCCGACGCTGTCGGCCGCCGCGCAGGATCACGTCGCGTCGACGATCGCGGAGTTTCAGCAGTCGGGGCAGTCGTAGCCCGCGAGGTAGTTCTGCCGGATCATCGCCTCGTCGAGTGCCTGATCGTAGAGCGCGAGCAGCCAGAGCTTGCCTTGCCAGTGACGATCGCCGCCGCTCTCGTCGCCGAGCCGGACCTTGTAGTTCGCGTCCCAGTTCATCGAGCCGCCCCCGGCGGGCGTCGACAGAAACGGCGTACCGTTGACGTAGAGCACGCGCCGGCTGCCATCCGCGACGACTGCGAGGTGCGTCGGCTTCGTGGTGTCGACGGGGATCGTGCCCGCGATGATCGGATCGCCGTTCGTCGTCGTGCCGGTCGTGCGCACGCGCGCGGCCCACACCGGACCGCGCTGCTCGAGATCGACGTTGCGCAGCAGCACGGTCGCCGTGATGCCGGCGATCACGGTGTACGTGCCGGCGCCCTGCGTGTTGTTCGCCGGCGTGACCCACGCCTCGAACGTGACCGCGTTCGAGCTCCGGACGTCGGTGTTGACGTGCGGGCTCGTCGCGGAGTCGACCTGGCTGCGCGCATCGAACGTGATCGCGCCGTCGCCGAACGAGACGAGGCTGCCGGCCTGCACCGTCAGGTTGACCGGGTTCGACATCACCGCGTCCGCGACCATCGGACCGGCGGTCTCGCGGAACTGCCAGAGCGCGGTCGCGCCGGCGATCCGCTCGGGCCGCGGCTGCTCGGTCGGCACATCGACCGGCACGTCGACCGGCCCATCGCCCGCGAGCGGCACCGGCTCGAACTTGCAGCCGGCGCTCGCGATCGCAGCCCCGAACGCGACCGCCTGGACTGTGACGGGTGCCCGCCCCACGTCCGGAGACTATCAGTGCCTGCAAGTTTCTCGCGGGAGTTGCCGCGCGTTTCTGCCACACAACGAGCGAAGTCACTGCGATCGCGCTGGTATGTCCGGATCACGCCGCGATGCTTTCGGCTGAACGCTGAGCGCGAGTCGGGCAACTCACTCCCATCTTTCTCGACCTCGGGTTGACCCTCGCCCAGGGATTTCCTTAGGATGGCGGCTCCACTCGCTGGCAGGGCCTGGATTTTTCCCCGGATTTTCGAATGAAGAAACTGCTCCTGCTCGCAAGCTTGACCGTCAGTGCCACCGCCTACGCGGAGGACCCGCCGGATCCGATGAATCCACAGGATCTGGTGTCGCCGACATCGGTGGTCGAGGGCGCGGGCGTCAAGGTTGGTGAAGGCACGGTGATCCATCCGGTCGCCGGTCTCGAGACGGGCTTTGTCTCGAACGTGTTCTACGAGGAAGCGGGCCAGACGAACACGGCCGGCCTGCTCCGCGTGATCGCCGAGCTCTCGACCGGCAGCCTGCCGAACGAGCGCCGCAACATCACGAACGAGGCGGCGACCGATCCGGAAGAGCAGTCGCGCGAGCAAGGCAAGATCGCGTACCTCGCGTCGGTCTACGCCCAGTACGACCAGTACCTGTCGACGAACGACGCGATCCAGGAGGCCGGTGGCCTCGGCGGCGGCGTGCTGTTCAAGGGCATCGTCAACCCGGAGAAGACGTTCCAGTTCGGCTTCCTCGAGCACTTCGATCGCGTCGTGCGCGCGACGAACTTCGAGTCGAGCGAGAACACGAACCGCGACGTCAACCAGCTGTCGCTGCGCCTCGCGTACCAGCCGCGCGGTCGCAACCTCGGCGGCTATCTGTACTACCGGAACCTGATCGATTACTTCGAGCGCGAGCGCCAGCAGTTCGCGAACCGGTTCCAGAACACGTTCGGCCTGCGCGTCAACTACCAGTGGCTGCCGATGACGCGCGTCTACGCGGACGCCTCGATCGGCTACAACACCGGCCTCGGCAGCGAGTCGAAGAAGATCGACTCGTACCCGCTCGATCTCGAGCTCGGCATCATGACGGTGCTCGCGGTCAACATGACGCTCAACGCGCACGCCGGCTACACGAACGGCTTCTACGCGTCGGGCCCGAGCTACAGCGCGGCGACCGCCGGCGTCCAGTTCGGCTATCGCTACAGCCCGCTCGGTCGCGCCGTGCTGATGTACGACTACGCGCACCACGACTCGATCAACGGCAACTTCTTCCGCGATCACCTGTTCCGCATCGGCATCGATCAGCAGTTCGTGCCGTTCGCGGTCAGCGCCAACGGCGAGCTCCACTTCCGGCGCTACGAGGGCATCACCGAGGTGACCGGCGTGATGGGCAACTCCGCGGTGCGCGACGACGTGATCGGTCAGGTCACGCTCGGCGCGCGCTACATGTTCCGCAGCTGGTTCGCGGCGGTGGTGGACTACCAGTTCGCCGTCGTCAAGACCGATTTCCGCTACGACGCGGGCGATGGCCTGATGGACGATCCGAGCTTCCTTCGTCATCAGCTGCTCGCGGGCGTGCGCGCGGCGTACTAGTGCGCGTCGGCGTCGTCGGCGCCGGCAGCTGGGGGATCAACCACGTCCGCGTGCTCGCGAGCGAGCCGGCGTGTCGCGAGCTGGTCGTCGCCGAGCCCGACGCCACGAAGCAGGCGCGGATCCGCGATGTCGCGCCGCACGCGCGCTGGCTGGCATCGCCGGACGAGCTGCTGGCGCACGTCGATGCCGTCGTGATCGCCTCACCGGCGGCGACGCACGGCGAGCTCGCGGTCCGCGCGTTCGAGGCCGGCAAGCACGTGCTCGTCGAGAAGCCGCTCGCGCTGTCGCTCGACGAAGCGCAGCGGATCGCCGCCGCCGCGCGACGCGCTGGTACGGTCGCGATGATCGGTCACCTGATGGTGTTCCATCCGGTCGTGCGGCGGCTGCGCGAGCTCTTGCGCTCGGGCACGCTCGGCAAGCCGTATTACCTGCACGCGACGCGCGTGAACCTCGGCCGGCTGCGCACCGACGAGACCGCGCTGTGGTGCTTCGGGCCGCACGATCTCTCGATGATCGACTTCGTGCTCGGCGAGCATCCGGTCGAGGTCTCGGCGTGCGGCCAGGCGGTGCTGCAGCCAGGGATCGAGGACGTCGTGTTCGTGACGCTGCGCTATGCGAGCGGCCTGCTCGCGAACCTGCACCTGTCGTGGCTGCATCCGCGAAAAGAGCGCCGCCTCACGCTCGTGTGCTCGAACCAGATGGTCGAGTTCGACGACGTCGCGCGCGAGAAGCTCAAGATCTACGACCGCGGCTACGATCGCCCACCCGAGTTCAAGGAATTCGCCGAGTTCCTGACGATCCGCGACGGTGACGTCCACATCCCGCATGTCCCGATGGTCGAGCCGCTGCGCGCCGAGCTGCAGCACTTCCTCGACTGCATCCAGCAGAAATCGCAGCCCGAGACTGACCTCGCGAGTGCGCTGCGGGTCACGGCGGTGCTCGAGGCCGCGCAGCGCTCGCTGCAGCGGGGCGGAGTTCCTCTAACCATCGAAGGAACTTAGTGCTATCTCACGCCGACTCCCGTGATATGTGGGCCCACGTGAACGCGCCATGGGGCTGGAGCGACTAATCGGTCCGACGTCGAGAGTAATGGATGGAAACTTCTGAAGTCCGGCCGGCCGATGCCGACCAAGAACAAGCGCTGAGCTTCGACTACGCGCGGTACCTCGCCGCGTTTCGCAAGTACGTCTGGCTGCTCGCAGCGCTGGTCGTGATCGCGATCGCCGGAGCGGTCGTCTACACGACGCGACAGACCGCGATCTACGAGGCGGTCGCCTCGATCCAGATCGAGCCGCGCCTGCCCGACCTGCTCGGCACCGGCGACCTGTTCAACGTCGCCGCCGCCGGCGGCAACCAGAACGAGTACTACAACCAGCAGAAGGAAGTGCTCGCGAGCTACTCGCTGGCGCAGCAGACGATCGAGCAGAACGATCTGATCCCGAAGCTGCTGAAGGACAGCGAGCGCAAGGACATGAGCCAGGTCGATCAGCTCGACCTCGCGACGCGCCGGCTGCAGAAGGCGATCTCGATCAAGTATCCGAAGCCGAACCACATCATGTACATCGGCGTCGCGGATCCGGACCCGGAGCTGTCGCGCACGATCGCGAACGCGCACGTGACGACGTACATCAACTACGCGAAGGGCCTGCTCTCGCTCAACAGCTCGCAGGCCTCCGAGAAGCTGCAGGCCGACTTCAACGACGCCGAGCAGAAGCTGCGCGCGGCCGAGGAGAAGATCTACAAGTTCCAGGCCGAGAACGACATGATCGCGGTGACGCTCGAGACCAAGCAGAGCCTGGTCTCGCAGAACATCCTGTCGTTCACGCAGAAGCTCAACGACGCGCGCGCCGACCAGATCGCGCTCGGCAGCAAGCTCGCCCAGATCAAGAAGCAGTCGAACCAGGACGTGCTGTCGACGCCGATCATGATGATGGGCGACAACGCATCGTTCGCGACGATCCGCGCGCAGTATTACACCGAGAAGATCCACCTGCTCGAGCTCGAGAAGGACCTCGGCCCGAAGAACCCGGACTACCTCGCGCAGAAGCAGAAGGTCGACGAGCTGTTCAAGGCGCTCGAGAGCGAGGTCAAGATCGTCGTCAACGGCACGCAGGACCTCTACACGGCGGCCGAGCAGACCGACAAGGGCCTCGCCGCCGAGGTCGAGAAGTACAAGAACGAGGCGAAGCTGCTGTCGCCGAAGATCGTCATCTACAACGATCTGATGCGCCAGAAGAAGGAGTTCGAGGACAAGTACAACATCCTCCGCGCTCGCCTCTCGACGACGCAGATGACCGGCAGCATGAGCTCGATCATCTCGAACGTCCGTCCGCTCGATCCGGCGCTGCTGCCGACGAAGCCGATCTCGCCGAACATGCGCAACAACGTCGTGATCGCGGCGCTGATCGCGGTGTTCCTCGGCAGCTTCATCATCTTCCTGATCGTGTTCCTCGACCGCTCGATCAAGTCGACCGCGGACGCGACGCAGACGTCCGGCGTGCCGGTGCTCGGCATCATCCCGATCCTCGACGACGGCGAGATGTCGAACGACGACGATCGCTCGCGCGACATGTACGTCCACGAGCATCCGACGTCGCACGTCGCCGAGTGCTGCCGGTCGCTGCGCACGAACATCCTGTTCTCGGGCGCGGACCGCCAGCTCGAGACGATCCTCGTCTGCAGCGCGAACCCGCGCGAAGGCAAGACGACGAGCGTCATCTACCTCGGCACGACGATGGCCCAGAGCGGCCAGAAGACGCTGCTGATCGACACCGACATGCGCCGGCCGCGCCTCCACGCGTCGACCGGCGTGTCGCGTGCGCGCGGCCTGTCGAACCTGATGGTCGGCGAGGAAGACTACGACTCGGTCATCCAGCCGACCGAGATCCCGAACCTGTTCGTGCTGCCGTGCGGCGCGCTGCCGCCGAACCCCGCCGAGCTGCTGATGACGAAGCGCTTCGAGCACGTCATGGCCGAGCTGAAGAAGCGGTTCACGCGCATCATCCTCGACTCGCCGCCGCTCGGCGCGGTCACCGACGCGGTCGTGCTGTCGCGCTACGTCGACGGCGTGATCATGGTCGTGCGCGCCGGCCGCACGCAGCGCGACGAGGTCAAGCGATCGTCGAAGCAGATCCGCGACGTCGGTGGCTCGCTGTTCGGCGTGATCGTCAACGAGTTCGATGCGAGCTCGCGCGGCGGCTACTACTACTACAGCTACTACGGCTACGGCAAAGACGAGGCCGCGAAGCACGCGGCCGAGGACGGTCGCCAGCCTCCGCAGACGCCGGCATGAACCTGCTGTACCTGTCGCTGTCGTACATCCCGTCGCGCCGCGCCTCGAGCGTCCACGTCATGCGGATGTCCGCGGCGCTGTCGCGTGCCGGCCACCAGGTCGAGCTCGTCGGCAAGCAGAACCGCGAGCCGCGCGACTCGAACCTCGACGATCACGCGTTCTACGGCGTCGACCCGACGTTCACGATCACGAAGCTACCGAAGCCGGCGTTCCGCGGCGGCGGCCTCGTGTTCGCCGGCGCGATGGCACGCACACTGCTCGCGCGCCGCTCGACGATCGATCTCGTGTACAGCCGCGAGCTGATCGGCGCGCTCGTCGCCGCCGAGCTCCGGATCCCGGTCGTGTTCGAGTCGCACGGCGTCGAGACCTCGCGCCCGCTGCGCGCACTGACGCGCCGGCTCGCGCGCCATCCGATGCTGCGCGGCATGGTCGCGATCTCGGACGCGCTGCGCCGCGATCTCGAGGCCGAGCAGATGGCGCCCGCGCACGCGCCACTCGTGATCGCTCACGACGCCGCCGATGCACCGGGCGCGGTCAACCTCGAGCGCCCGCGCCGCGCGCGGCCGAAGGTCGGCTACGTCGGCAGCCTGTACGCCGGCCGCGGCATCGAGCTGATCCTCGAGCTCGCGAAGCGCCTGCCCGACTACGACGTCGAGCTCGTCGGCGGCACCGAGGCCGACCTCGCGAAGTGGCGCGCCTACGGCCTCGCGCCGAACGTCACGCTCGTCGGCTTCGTCCCGCCGAGCACGCTGCGCGCGCGCTACGAGAGCTTCGACGTGCTGCTGATGCCGCATCCCAAGCACGGCGTCGCGGCGGCGACCGGCATCGACATCAGCCGGTGGACGTCGCCGATGAAGATGTTCGAGTACATGGCGTCGGGCACGCCGCTCGTCGCCTCGGATCTGCCGGTGCTCGCCGAGGTGCTGCGCCACGAGCACAACGCGCTGATCGCACCTGCCGACGATCTGCCGGCGTGGGAAGCCGCGGTCCGTCGCCTCGTCGACGATCGCGCGCTCGCCCGCTCGATCGCGAGCCGCGCCTACGACGATCTCGTCGAGCACTACACGTGGGACGCGCGCGTGAAGACGATCTTCACGGGCCTCGGCTCGCTCGGAACCGAGTCGCGGAACTCGGTGACCGCCGCCTAAGTCGACCCGTGTGCTTGACCCGTGTACACTACACGGGTGAAGTCTGCACAGCGCACCAACAAGCCCGGAAAGCAGACCGTCAGCCTGACGATCGATTCCGATGTGTACGCGCAGGCGAAGAAGCTCGGCATCAACGCGTCGCAGGTCGCCGAGGCTGCACTTGCCGCCGAGGTGACGCGCCACAAGACCGAGCAACTTCGTGCGGAGATCGCACAGGACCTGGATGCAATCAGCGAGTACGAAGCGAAGCATGGCTCGTTTGCAGCCATGGCTCGCGAGCACTATCGGCGCGGTGACTGATGGCGCAACTCGATGTGTTCGTGAATCCGATCAGCGCCGCGCGCCGAGCGTACCCATTCGTCGTCGTGCTGCAGTCTGATGTCGCTGACACGGGCCGCGAGCGGATCGTTGCGCCACTGGCACCTCGAGCACGTTTGTCAGGCACAAGAGGAAGACTCACGCCCCACGTGATGGTGGCTGGTACCGAGTACGTCCTGTTCGTTCCACGGCTGACTGCCGTCGCTGTAGCTGATCTTCGTGACATGCGCGATCAGCTCAAGAGCTACCGCGACGAGATTGTTGCAGCGCTCGATTACCTGTTTCTCGGCGTCTAACTTGTTCGTCGACGCCGTTCTACGTCAGTTAAACGGCGACGCGTACCCGGGCGGCTCGACCACCTCGGGCTCGAACGGATCGCCGTACGGGCTGTCCGGAACGTCGGGCGCGGTGAAGCCCGACTGCGACTCGCTCGCGATGCCGCCCTCGCCGACGCACTGATCGGCCTCTTCACGCAGGCGGCGGATGTTCTCGCTCGACGAGGTCAGCTCGACGTAGACGGTCGCGCGATCGGTCGCGTCGGTGCCGTTCTCGATCGTCAGCTTCGCGTTGTCCGCGATGTTCATCTGCGGCTTCATCTGCACCAGCTTGTCGTTGACGCAGTTGAGCTTGATGACGTCCTTCTCCTTGCGCGCGATCTCCTGCAGGTGCTTGACGTGGCGGTAGTGGTTGATGTTCGCCTCGCTCAGCGTGCGCGCCTGGACGATCATGTCCGGCAGCGAGAGCGTGACGTTGCCGGACACCTGGCCCGAGACCTGACCGGACACCTGGCCCGAGCTCTGGCCGGACGTGCCCTGGACCTGGCCGCCGAACGTCGTGTCGGCGCTCTGCGCGTACGACATCGCGACTCCGAGAACCGTGAACAGTCCGACTTTTCTTAGCAATTTCATCACGTTCTCCGACCGCAATCGAGGAGGTTACTGTCCCGCCTCGCTCCGTGTCAATCGCACGATGGACCTACGAAGCGTTGGTGTTCCTCACACGGCGGATTGTTCATGCTGATCTTCGCGGCTTGAACAATGAACCTTGGTGGCCTACATGACAACTTACCCTCCGCCGTTTCGTGCCGACCATGCGCCAATTGTTTTTGTATTTTGTGATGTTGGCCGTGTTGGCCAGCGCGCCTGCCTGCCTGCGTGACGATCCTCCCGTCGTCTACCCGACGAAGGCTCAGCTAGATCAATCTCGCCTGCCGCTCGGCCCGAACGACAAGCTGAACCTGGTCGTCTACTACGGCTCGAAGTCGATCACGGCGCAGTACGTGCTGGACGCCAGCGGCGAGATGTCCGTGCAGTTCATCGGCAACGTGCACGCGGGCGGCAAGACGCTCGAGGAGGTCCGCAAGGACATCCAGGAACGACTCGGCGACGGCTACCTGAACAACCCGATCGTGTCGCTGTCGATCCTCGAGCTCAACTCGCTGACGCTGTCGGTCTCCGGCATGGTGCTGAAGACCGGCAACATCAAGTTCGTGCCCGGGATGACGATCACCGAGGTGATCGCGCAGAGCGGTGGGTTCGCGCCGCTCGCCCGCAAGAACATGGTCAAGGTCACGCGCGTCGTGAACGGCCAGAAGCAGACGTACAAGCTCCCCGTCGAGAAGATCGCCGAGGGGGATCGCCCCAACTTCGAGATGATGCCCGGCGACGACGTGTTCGTACCGGAGCGTCCGTACTAGCGCGTGCGGTTTCGCGATCGCATCGCCTACGGGCTCGCGGCGCTGGCACTGCTCGTCTCGGTGCTCGTGATCGGTGGCGCGCAGCGCGGCACGCAGGCGATGGTCGCCGTGCTCGTCGCGGGTGCGCTCGCGACCCAGGTGTTCGCGCGGCGCCGGCTCGATCGGATGTCGCCGCTCGTCGTGCTGCTCGGCATCGCGCTCGGGCTGACCGCGCTGCAGCTGATCCCGCTGCCCGATGCGATCCGCGAGGCGCTGAATCCACACGGCGAGGCGCTGCGCGCCGATGGCGCCGCGCTGACGCACACGACGCCGTGGGGCTCGCTGTCGCTCGATCCCGCGGGCACGATGCGCGCGCTGACGTTCTTCCTGATCCTGATCGGGATCGCGGTCGTCGCGCTGCGATTCGCCGCGTCGGAGAAGGGGCGGTTCGCGCTGCTCGCCGCGGTCGCCGCGACGTGCGGGCTCGCCGCGCTCGTCACCGGCATCCACACGATCCTGAACCTCGACGCGCTGTACGGCGTGTACGAGCCGCTGCACGCCTCGCCGCCGGTGCTCAGCCCGCTGCTCAACTCGAACCACATGGGCAGCCTGATGGCGCTCGGCGCCGTGCTGTCGGTCGGGCTCGCGTTCTACACGCGGCAGAACGTGCGGCTGCGCGTGCTGTGGATCTTCAACGCGCTCGGCTGTCTGCTCGTGATGCTCGCGACGCTGTCGCGCGGCGCGGTGCTCGCGTTCGCGTTCGGGTTCGCGGTCACCGGCGCCGCGCTGATCGCGCAGAAGCTCGACAGCAAGCAGCAGGCGAGCCATGGCCACGGTGGCCGGCGGCGGCGGATCAATCCGCTGACGAGCCAGCTGCCGATCGCGATCATCATCGCGTTCGGGCTCGGCCTCGTCGTGTACTCGAGCGCCGGCAAGGTCGCGAGCCAGCTCGACAACACGAGCCTGACCGAGCTGTCGCAGCCGTCGAGCAAGTACGCGGCGTGGAAGTCGTCGATCAAGCTCGTCAAGGAGAGCCCGTGGGTCGGCATCGGCCGCGGCGCGTTCGAGCCGACGTTCACGCGCGTCCACGATCCCGCGGCGTACGTGACGTTCTCGCACCTCGAGAACGAGTACCTGCAAGCGGTCGTCGAGTGGGGCATCGTCGGTGCGCTCGCGCTCGCGGCGGCGTTCGGCTGGTGCCTGATGCGCGCGTTCCGGCGCTGGCGCGATGGACCGCTCGCCGCTGCTGCGATCGGTGCGGTCGCGGGCGTGCTGTTGCAGAGCACGGTCGACTTCGGGATCGAGCTGCTCGGCGTCGCGGTGCCGATGACGATCGTGGCGGCGACGCTGCTGGTCGTGCCGCTGCGCGAGACGTCGAATTCGAGCCACTCGCGCGTACTGTGGGGTGGGTTCGCAGGGCTCGTGCTCGTCGGCGCGATCTTCGCGCTGCAGCCCGAGGCGCGGTCGATCGGCTTCGCGCTGCTGTTCGCGTCGGCGCTCGTGATCCCGATGCGCAAGGCGCCGCCGATGCTGCGGACGGTCGTGCTGCGGTTCGTGCTGATCGCGTCGATCGTCGCGGGCGCGCTGCTCGTGCTGCTGCCGGATGCGCGCAGCGTGCAGGAAGATCACGACGCGCTGCTCGACGGCAATCCGTCGCTCGCCGACGTCCACGAGGTGATCGAGCGCCATCCGCTCGACTACTTCGGCTACGGCCACGCGGCCGGCCAGATGATGAACACGAACGATCCGCGCGCGGCGAGCTACCTGAACCACGCGCTCGTCCTGCACCCGACGCATCCCGGCCTGCACCGGCTCGCGGCGCGCGTGCTCGTCGCGACCGGCCGCCGCGATCAGGCCGCGGTGCAGTACTCGCTCGCGCTCGAAGGCACGCTCGCGCCGGCGAAGCTGCTGCTCGAGATCGTCACGCTGCTGCCGAACGTCGACCAGGCCGCGGCCGCGATCCCGACCGACCTCGAGAACAGCGAGCTGATCTACAAGGCGCTCAAGGACATGAAGCGCGACGACATCATGCTGCGCTGGCTCGCGCGCTCGATCGTGCGGCCATCGGTCAACACCGAGAAGACCGATCGCATGTACGACCTCGCGATGGAGAAGAAGGAGTACGGGTTCGCCGAGCGCGCCGCCCAGGCGCGGCTCAAGATCGCGCGGACCACGACGTCACGGCTCAAGCTCGCGCAGGTCCATGCCAAGCAGGGCAAGCAGGACGTGATCCTCGCCGAGCTCTCCGATGTCGCCGGGTGGCGCGGTCGGCTCGACGAGAAAGCCGATGCCTGGCTCCTGGTGTGCGACGTCAAGATCGACCGTAAGCAGTGGGATCCTGCGGTGGAGTGTATTCACCGCCTCGAGGGTTCGGGTGCGCTCACGGCGGGCAAGCGCGATGAGACGAACAAGCGCCTGACCTTCATCAAGGAACAACGTACGCTGGAGGCTCGGCAACAGGCGATCGAGGCGCTCGAGCGAAACCTGCGCGAGTCGATCAAGACGCCAACGCCTACTCCGTGAGCACGCATGCAGTCGTATCGCAGATCCCATCTCAGAGCGCTCGAAGACGAATCCGTTCACATCATGCGCGAGCTCGCCGCCGAGCGAGAGCGGCCGTGCCTGCTGTTCTCCGGCGGCAAGGATTCGATCGTGCTGCTGCGGCTCGCCGAGAAGGCGTTCCGGCCCGCGCGGTTTCCGTTCCCGCTGCTGCACGTCGACACCGGGCATAACTTTCCCGAGG
This sequence comes from Kofleriaceae bacterium, assembly GCA_035715365.1. Lineage (GTDB taxonomy): Bacteria > Myxococcota_A > Polyangia > Haliangiales > Haliangiaceae > JABFXX01. Next base: position 331,216 of record DASTLB010000022.1, read on the forward strand.
CGCTCGAGTACCGAGATCGCCGCGTCGCCGAGCTCGGCGAGCGGTTGATCGTCGCGTCGGTGCAGGACTCGATCGACAAGGGCCGCGTCGTCGAGGAGACCGGACCGCGCGCGTCGCGCAACCGGCTGCAGACCACGACGCTGCTCGACGCGATCGAGGAGCACCAGTTCGACGCCGCGATCGGCGGCGCGCGCCGCGACGAGGAGCGCGCCCGCGCGAAGGAGCGCATCTTCAGCCACCGCGACGAGTTCGGGCAGTGGGATCCGAAGAACCAGCGTCCCGAGCTGTGGTCGCTCTACAACGGACGCGTCCGGCGCGGCGAGCACCTGCGCGTGTTCCCGCTGTCGAACTGGACCGAGCTCGACGTCTGGGAATACATCCGCACCGAGGAGATCCCGCTGCCGTCGCTGTACTTCTCGCACGAGCGCGACGTGTTCGAGCGCGACGGCATGCTGTACGCGGCGAACCCGCACGTGAAGCTGCTGCCGAACGAGCGCATCCGCAAGGAGATCGTCCGGTTCCGCACCGTCGGTGACATGACGTGCACCGGCGCCGTGAAGTCGACCGCGCGGACGCTCGAGGAGGTGATCGCCGAGGTCGCCGCGGCGCGACTCACCGAGCGTGGCGCGACGCGCGCCGACGACCGGTTCACCGAGGCATCGATGGAAGATCGCAAGCGCGAGGGGTACTTCTGATGGCCGGCCTGGCAGAAGACAGCGAGCTGCTCCGGTTCTCGACCGCGGGCTCCGTCGACGACGGCAAGTCGACGCTGATCGGGCGGCTGCTCTACGACACGAAGACCGCGTTCGAGGATCAGCTGCAGCACGTCGAGGAAGTGTCGAAGCGCCGCGGTGACGAGCGCGTCAACCTCGCGCTGCTCACCGACGGCCTGCGCGCCGAGCGCGAGCAGGGCATCACGATCGACGTCGCGTATCGCTACTTCGCGACGAAGCGCCGCAAGTTCATCATCGCGGACACGCCCGGCCACATCCAGTACACGCGCAACATGGTGACCGGCGCGTCGACGGCGAGCCTGTCGATCGTGCTCGTCGACGCGCGCCAGGGCATCCTCGAGCAGAGCCGGCGGCACGCATTCATCGCGTCGCTGTTGCGGATCCCGCACCTCGTGTTCGCGGTCAACAAGATGGATCTCGTCAACTGGGACGAGGAGGTCTTCAACCGCATCGAGAGCGACTTCCGCAACTTCGCGGCCCGGCTCGACGTCCAGGACATCGCGTTCATCCCGATCAGCGCGCTGACCGGCGCGAACGTCGTGACGCGCTCGACGGAGATGCCGTGGTACCACGGCCCGACACTGCTCTATCACCTCAACACGGTGCACATCACGAGCGATCACAACCTGATCGACGTGCGGTTTCCGGTGCAGTGGGTGATCCGGCCGCAGTCCGATGATCACCACGACTACCGCGGCTACGCGGGCCAGGTCGCGGGCGGCGTGCTGCGCCCGGGCGACGAGGTCATGGTGCTGCCGAGCGGCCTGACGACGACGATCGCGCGGATCGAGCACGGCGGCCGCGAGGTCGACTCGGCATTCGCGCCGATGAGCGTCACGGTCCACCTCGCCGACGATCTCGACGTCGGGCGCGGCGACATGATCTGCCGGCCGCACAACCAGCCGACCGTCGGCCAGGATCTCGACGCGATGGTGTGCTGGATGTCGGACAAGCCGCTGCAGCTCAAGGGTCGCTACGCGCTGAAGCACACGACCCGGTGGTCGCGCGCGGTCGTCGGCGACGTGCTGTACCGGCTCGACGTCAACACCGGGCATCGCGACGATTCGAAGAAGGAGCTCAAGCTCAACGACCTCGGTCGCATCCAGCTCCGCACGACGACCCCGATCCTCTACGATCCGTACCGCCGCAACCGCACGACCGGCTCGTTCATCCTCGTCGACGAGGCCACGAACGCGACGGTCGCGGCCGGCATGCTGCTCGCGGAGTAGCTCGCGTGGCCGACGAGCCGGCGCCAAAGCGGAAGAAGAAGGGCGACGGGCTCGGCAAGCGCACCACGCACGCGATGACGTGGACCGCGGCCGGCGCGATCGTGTCGAACGCGCTGCGGCTCGTCATGCTCGCGGTGCTCGGCCGGCTGCTCGCGCCCGAAGACTTCGGCGTCGTCGCGGCGGCGATGACCGTGATCCTGTTCGTCGGCCTGCTGCGCGACTTCGGGCTCGGGCTCGCGCTCGTCCAGCGGCCGGAGCTCGAGCGCGAGCACGTCGAGGTCGCGTTCACGATCACCGCGCTGCAGGGCGTGATCCTGACCGGCCTCGTCGCGCTCGCCGCCGGACCGATCGCGGACTTCTTCGAGATGCCGCACGCGACCTCGCTCGTGCGCGCGCTGTCGCTGCTGTTCCTGCTGCGCAGCCTGTCGATCGTCCCGAACTTCATGCTGCAGCGCGAGATGCAGTTCCGCGCCCTCACGATCATCGACGTCGTCGGCTACATCGCCGGCTCGATCACGAGCGTCACGCTCGCGTACCTGGGCAACGGGCCATGGGCGCTCGTCTGGGGCTACTGCGTCGAGACGCTCGTCAACACGGCGCAGCTGTTCGCCGCGTACAGGACGCCGATCGGGCTCAAGTTCCACCGCCGCCACTTCCGCGAGCTGCTCGGCTTCGGGATCGGCAAGACGGTGAGCCAGGTCGGCAACTATTTCGCGACGCAGGGCGACTACATGGTGATCGGCCGCATGCTGCCGAAGACCGACCTCGGCCTGTACCAGCGCGCGTACGAGCTCGTGCGGTTCCCGGCGACCGTGTTCACGACGGTCGCGGGCAAGGTGCTGTTCAGCGCGTTCTCCAAGGTGCAGGACGATCCCGAGCGCATGGGCCGCGTGCTCCGGCGCAGCACGTTCGGCAGCGCGATCGTGCTGATGCCCGCGTCGGCCGGGCTGATCGTGCTCGCGCCCGAGGTGATCCACCTGCTGCTCGGCGGCAAGTGGTCGGGCGCGATCTGGCCGTTCCGGATCATGGCCGCGTCGATGATGTTCCGCACGACGTACAAGCTCGGCGCGATGGTCGGTCGCAGCGCCGGCGAGGTGATGACGATCGCGAAGTGGCAGTGGTTCTACGCGGCCGCGGTCGTCGGCGGCGCCGCGGTCTCGGTGTACTGGGGGATCCTCGGCGTCGCGTGCACGACGTCGCTCGCGATCACGCTGCAGTTCTGCTCGATGTACCGGATCGGCCTCAAGATGACGAACCTGCGCGCGCGTGACATCGTCGCGGCGTTCGTCAGCCCGGTCGTGTTCTCGCTCGCCGTCGGCGGCGTGACGTGGGTGACCGCGGAGGTGCTGCGCAACGCGGGCGCGTCGTACCTGATCGTCGCCGCGGTCGCGACGGTCACCGGCAGCGCGACGTTCCTCGTGCTCGTGCTCGGCGGGATCCGGCGCGGCCACGGCGACTGGGGCTGGCTGAAGGAGACGCTGCTCGACGTCGTCGGCAAGCGTCGCAAGAAGCAGCGCAAGCAGAAGCTCGACGCGGCGGCGAACGAGAGCTTGTAACCAGCGTTCTGCGCGGACAGATCGTGTGAGTGAACTTTTTGCGCGTGTCGGTCACTGACCGAGCATGCATACGCGTGCACTCGACTCCGTCGGGGTGCGCGACGTCCCGCTCGTCTCGCTGTTGCGACGACGCGGACGCCGATCGCTCGCCCGGCGCGGCCTCAAACGTCTGCAAGCCGTCGGACTCGCTCCGTTCCTGCGCGAGGTGCCGATCGATCGGCTGCGCCACGACGACAAGCACGTCTTCGCGCAGGAGGGCTACGGCGGTCAGCCGATCGAGGACAACCCGACGTACCGGTTCTTCCTCGCGTACGTGCAGGGCCGCGTCGACGACGCGCGGCGCGGCTTCGAGGCGTTCTACGCCGACCAGTTCGCGCGCTACGGGTTCGTCTCCAAGGGCAAGGGCGGCATGTTCGGCGGCTCGCTGTTCCGCGAGGTGATGCGGCAACACGCGGCGGCCGGCCGTGCGCTCGACCGCGATCGCCCGGTGTTCTGCCCGGATATCGTGACGCGCGCGATCGCACGGCGCGTGCAACAACGGTTCGAGCTGCTGCACTCGATCGAGCGCGACGGCTACCAGCCGAGCATCGCCGACCCGGTGATCGGCGTCCTGCAGGACGACGGCACGATCTTCATCGAGGGCGGCGCGCATCGTGCGGCCGCGCTGCTCGCGCTCGATCGCGAGGTCATGCCCGGCGTGCTCGTCATGACGGCGCGCACGCGCCACGTGCTCCGAACCTTGAGGGTGATCAAATGACGAACGAAGACTTCCAGACCTGGGTGCGGCGCGAGGAGTGGTACCAGACGATCGAGCTGTCCGGCGGCGTGACCACGAAGGGCAGCGTCGACTCGCGCAAGCGCTATCCGGCGCTCGAGCGGATCGACGTCCGCGGCAAGCGCGTGCTCGACATCGGCTGCAACTCCGGCGCGTACAGCCTGTGGGCGAAGCGCCACGGCGCGCGCGAGGTGATCGGCATCGACATCCAGGACAAGCGGCTCGAGCAAGCGCGCCAGCTCGCGCGTCACGAGGGCCTCGACATCACGTTCGCGAACCGCAGCCTGTACGACGTCGGCGCGCTCGGCCGGTTCGACGTCGTGTTCTGCTTCGCCGTGCTGACCGAGAATCCCGATCTGTTCGGCGCGCTCAAGGCGATCACGAGCGTCGTCGGCGACAAGCTGCTGCTCGAGCTCCACCTCGCGAAGCCGATCGCCTACGTCTCGAAGTCGAAGAACTACCGGATCGGCTACGCGTCGATGCCGCGCTGGAAGGCGGTGCTCGAGCCGCGCAAGGCGAAGCACGGCTGGATGATCGATCCGAGCCTCGAGGTGCTGCGCACCGTCGTCGGCGACGAGTTTCGCGTCGAGGACCGCGGGCCGAGCGTACGCTACGACCTCGTCGAGATCACGCGGGTGGCGTGAGGTAGTAGCTGTAGAACGGCGACAGCGTGTCCGCGATCCGCCGGTTCAGGTACTCGACGTCGTCGGGCGACAGGTACTCGCGGTAGCCGCCGACCTTGCCCTTGCGCGCCTTGAACGACTCGGTGTCGCCGGCCTTGTGACGATCGAGCTCGGGACGATCGAAGCCCTTCTGCTCGATCTTGCGCATGTTATCGAACCGGCCGTACTCGACCGCGCGCTCGAGCGACGCGCGCGATGCGTCGACGCCGACGGTGCGCATCACGTGATCGAGCTCGGTCACGGTGTCCGCGTGCAGCTGCTCGTAGCGCACGACGTAGAACCGCTTCGGCACGTTCCGGTTCTCGGCCCAGACGTTGTAGTACGTCAGCATCGAGTCGAGGCCGCCGATCGGATGGCGGAGGAACTCGCCGGCGGTGCCGCTGAACCGGCCGCGGCGCTTCGACGCCTCGAAGTAATACGAGATGATCGCGTCGCGCGGATCGCGGACGAGCAGCACGACGTCCTTCTTCGCGAACCGGCTCTTGTCGCGCTCGATCTCCTCGGGGCGCCGCAGCTGCGGGCTCGCGTCGTGGCGGACCTCGATCCGTGGCACGTGCTTGCCGAGTCGCGCGAGCTCGGTGATCCGCGCCGGGTTCGCGTCGCCGAGGCCGCGCTCCTCGACGATCGCCTTGCCCATCAGCACGGTGAGCCAGGTCCGGCCGCAGCCGGGAAACGACAGCACGTAGGCGTCGGTCTGCTGGTGGCTCCACCACTGACGAACGGCCTTCGTGACTTTACGAGCTCGGGCGAGGTTCGCGGGCGAGTGCTCGCCGAGCTGTTGAACAACCCATTGACGCATGCGACGCATTAGATGACCTCGGCTCGTACCACGTTCATTCGAGGCTGGCCGGAAAACCGGTGCCGGAAACCAGTGTAGATTGCAGCGATGCCGCTCCTGCGCCAGCTCGGAACCCTCGTCGGGAAAGGGGCCAAATCGGTCTCGCGCCAGGGGATCTATTCGTTCCTCGAGGCGCAGCTCGCGCAGCTCCAGCCCGGTGAGCGCGTCCTCTCGATCGGAGCCGGCGGCGAGATCGGCACGCGCATCATCGCCGAGCGCGCGCGCGGCGTGAACATCCTCCAGCTCGACATCGACGACAAGCGCGGCGCGGACATCGTGGCGGATCTTTGCAAGTGGCGCGCGGACGAGCCGTTCGACGCGATCATCTGCTCCGAGGTGCTCGAGCACGTCTGGGCACCGCACCTCGCGGTCGAGAACATGTTCGCGAGCCTGCGCGAGGGCGGCAAGCTGATCCTGACCGCGCCGTTCGTGCTGCCGATCCACGCCGCGCCGAACGACTTCTTTCGCTACACGCGGCACGGCCTCGAGGTCCTGCTGCGCGACTTCAAGCAGGTCACGATCGAGGATCGCAACTCGTGGGCGGAGTCGCTCGGCGTGCTCGCGGTGCGCATGGTGCGCAAGCGCAAGACGCGCGCGCTCGAGGCGACGGTCGTGCCGTTCGTCGCCGCCGGCTATCCGCTGCTGCGCGCGGTCGGCAAGCTGTTCCCGGCGAACGAGATGCCGACCGGCTACAACGTGATCGCGATCCGCTAGGCGCCGTAGCCGTAGTAGCGATTGAGCGCGCCGCCGACGAGGTTGACGATCCGCTGATCGCGCTTCGGCATCTCGCGCCGCCACTTCTCGTCGAGCCGGATCGTCGAGTCCGTGCTCTTCGCCATCCGGTTGCCGCCGAGCCCGAGCCACGTGTGATCGCGGTAGCGCAGCATCTGCGGGTCGTACGCGAGCCCCATCAGCGAGCAGATCTGCGCGAGCGTCGCCGCCGGATCCGTGACCAGGTCCTCGTACCGCACGCGCATCCAGCGGTCGCCGAACCGCGGCTGCAGCGCCATCGCGCCGGCGTTCGACTTCAGCCACTTCGACAGTCCGTAGCGCACGACCTTGTACTTCTTCGTGTACGAATGAACGATCCCGCGCGCATCGCGCACCAAGTGGACGACGCGAAGGTCGAACAACCCCGAGCGGTCCATGAGGTAGAGCTGGTGCCACGACTTCGACGCGTCGATGATCCACGGCTTGCCGGTCACCTGCGACAGGCACTCGAGCAGCGCCGCGCGCGGCCGGGTCCACTCGGTCACGCGCTCGCGCGACCACCGCAGGAACGTCTTCACCGACGGGTGATAGAGGTCGAGGTCGGCGAAGCGCAGGTGCGTCCGCTGCTCGAAACAGCGTGCCGCCTCCTGCCACGCGGGCTCGGCGAGCACCGGGTCGTGATCGCGGATGCAGTCCTTGAGCGCCCCGAGCTCGCTGACCGCGACGCAGTCCGGATGTCCGTTCAACAACAGGCTGAGCAGCGTCGAGCCGCAGTGCCCCGCGCCGAGGATGAACAACACGCGCTGCCGCTCGGGGCTGGTGACCACCGAGTGCTCGTACCACACGCGTCGAGAGGGGAGCAACGATGCTAAGTTCGCCCGCGATGATCAGGTCGCTGTCGTCGGACGATGCGCCGAGCGAGATCGACACCGACGTGTGCGTGATCGGTTCGGGCGCCGCCGGCGTCGCGGTTGCCCGCGAATTTCTCGGAACCGGCACGCGCGTCACCGTGCTCGAGAGCGGCGGTCGCAAGCCGACGCCGTCGCCGGATCCGCTGTACGACCTGCAGACCTCGCACCTCCCGATCCCGACCGACTCGCGCGTGCGCTCGTTCGGCGGCACGACGACCGTGTGGTCCGGACGCTGGAAGCGCTTCGATCCGATCGACTTCGTGCCGCGCGACTGGGTGCCGCGCTCCGGCTGGCCGATCGCGTACGACGCGCTGACGCCGTACTACGAGCGCGGCGCGCGCGCGGCGAAGGTCGACGACCGGCCGAAGCCGGGCGATGTCCCCGAGCTGCTGCGGTCGTCGATCGTCGTGCCGACGGTGTTCCACACCTTGACCGAGGCCGAGCGTGACTTCGGGATCGCGACCGGGCCGCGGTTCGAGCGCGCGACCAACGTCGAGGTGCTGCTCGACGCGCACGTCGTCGGCTACGACACCGCGAACCGCAGCGTGTCGCGCGTGCTCGTGCGCTCGGGCGCGAGGTCGATCGGCGTCCGCGCGAAGCTCGTCGTGATCGCGACCGGTGGCATCGAGAACGCGCGCCAGCTGCTGATCGCGAACGCCGGCAACGACCACGATCAGGTCGGCCGCTACTACATGGATCACCCGAAGGCGAAGATCGGCGTGATCGAGACCTACGAGCCGATCGACACCTCGTCGTGGAAAGGCCTCGACGAGAGCGCGCCGGTCTGGGTCGGCTTCCGGCTCGCCGACGACATCCAGCGCGAGCGCCGCATCCTCAACAGCTATGCATTCCTGGCGCCCGCGTTCGAGCGCGATCTGCCGCGCCGCATCCTGCGCCGGCTCGTCAAGCCGAAGATCTGCCGCGTGCTCGACGTCCGCAACTACCTCGAGCAAGAGCCCGATCCCGACAACCGCGTCTACCTCGGCGGCGACAGCGATCCGCTCGGCCTGCCGAAGGCGAAGGTCGCGTGGACGATCCGCGACCAGGACCGGCGCACGATCGTCGAGCTCCATCGCCTGCTCGCACGCGAGCTGCAGAAGAACAAGGTCGGCGAGCTCCACAGCCCGTTCCTCGACGGCCGCGAGCCGCCGCCGTTCCAGGATGCCTCGCACCACATGGGCACGACGCGCATGGGCACGGACCCTCGGACGTCGGTCGTCGACACCGAGTGCCGCGTCCACACCGTCGACAACCTGTTCGTCGCCGGCAGCTCGGTGTTCCCGACGAGCGGCTACGCGAACCCGACGGCCACGCTGGTCGCGCTCGCGATCCGGCTCGCCGATCACCTGAAGACCCGCCTATGAACAACGTGCTCGTCATCGGCGCCGGCAAGCGCACGCTCGGCGCGGTGCTGCCCGCGCTGCACTGCATGCCGGATCGGTTCCGGGTCGCCGGCGTCGTCGCGCGCAGCGTCAAGCAGGTCTCGTACGGCCTCGGCACCGTGACCACGCGCGACTCGCTCGACGGCATCGACTGGAAGGCGATCGACCTCGTCATCACCGCGGTCTCGATCAGCCAGGTGCCGCGGATGCTCGCGAGCCTCGCGCGCCGCGACGTCGGCCACGCGGTGCTGCTGCACGACACGCCGGTGCTGCCGCCGTCGGGGCTGCCGGCCGCGCGCCACTTCGCCGCGTTTCGCCGCGCGTACATCTCCGAGGACAACATCGCGCTGCCGCCGCTGCTGCTCGCGAAGCAGCTGATCGACGACGGCGCGATCGGCCAGCTGAAGAAGATCTACTTCTTCCACAACGGCTACAAGCACCACGCGCTCGCGAGCCTCAAGCTCCTGACCGGCTCGACGATCGAGCGCATCGTCAGCCGCAAGTTCGCCGGCAAGCTGCGCCAGAAGACGATCGACTTCGCGAGCGGCGTCACCGCGCTGATGTACGAGCCGCGCGACTACGCCACCGGCCGGTTCCTGATCGAAGGCGACCGCGGCGCGATCGCGGACTACGACTACGCGAACGGCTCGGTGCGCCGCATCGGCTACGTCGTCGACGGCGACGTCTACCGCGGGCTGACGCTCGACGGTGCGCCGGTGCCGCCGGCCGGCCTCGACGCCGACTACCTCGCGCGGATCGGCCCCGGGATCCCCGAGGCCTCGCCGATGAACACGATGAAGCTGCGCGGGCTGATGGATCTGATCGTCGGTGCGCTCGATGATCGGTCGCCGTTTCACTACACGCCCGAGGACGGCATCGCCGATCACCTCGCGATCCGGATCGTCGATCGCGTCGGCTACGTGCCGGCGCAGCGCACGCTCGCGCGGCTCGTGCCGCTCGCGAAGCGCGTGCCGTTCGTGCAGCGCGCCCTATGAACGTCGACGAGCTCGTCACGCCGACCCTGGACCGGATGCGGTCCCGACGGAATCCGCTGATGCCGGACCGCACGTTCAAGGATCTGTTCGCCTTCATTCTGGGCCTGCTGGAAGGACTCCAGCTGACGCAACATGACGTTGCTAGCTCGCAACTCAATCGCTTCATCTGCGAGCTCGATTCGATCAAGTTTCCCCACAACTGGAAGCACGTCCTGTCTCGGCGGGCTGTCGCGGACAACGAAGCCGCGATTGCACAGTTCTTCTCGCTCTGGGAGAGCTATCGCGATACCCAGCAGGTGCCAGCCGTGCCAAGTCTGGACGACGCCGTCTAGTCGGCCGAGATATTGCCCGCGAGCTGCCAGATCGGCCGGTAGCCGAAGTACACGGTGAACACGAGCGCCGCGACGATCGCGCCAATCGCCGCGAGGTAAATCCACAGCGGACCCGGTCGCTTCACGACGAGCCACGCGACCACGGCCGCACCGACGGTCGGCACGCCGATCAGCCACGGCGGGCGGATCGCGAAGATCGTCGCGTGCGAGATCTGCGCGTGCGGGCCCATCTCGCGATACATCGCCTCGAAGCCCGAGAACCACCACGACACGAGGCCGTGCACGGCGACGAGCAGCGCGAGCGCGCCGGTGAGCATGCCGCGGCCGAAGCCGGAGGTGTCGTCGGGTGGTGGCGGCGCCGTCATCGCGGCGGCAGGTACTCGGCGTAGAACGGCGACAGCGTCGACGCGATGCGCTCGTTCAGGTAGGCGATCTCGTCGGGCGACAGGTACTCGCGGAAGCCGCCGACCTTGCCCTTGCGCGTCTTGAACGACTCGGTGTCCGCGGCGTCTCCTGGCTTGAGGCGCGCGGCGGCGTCCTTCGCGGCCTGGGCCTCGAGCTTGCGCATGTTGTCGAATCGCGAGAACTCGACCGCGGCCTCGACGACCGCGCGCGGCGGGACGGTGCCAACGACGCGCAGGCAGCGCTCGACCTCGGTGACCGGATCCTTGTGGAGGTCCTCGTAGCGGACGAGCGTGAACGACCGCGGGATCGTGCGCGCCTCGGCCCACACGTTGTAGTAGGCGATGATCGTGTCGAGCGAGCCGACGTCGTGGCGCAGGAACTCGCCGGGCGTGCCGTGGAAGCGATCGCGACGGCGCGACGCCTGGAAGTAGTAGGAGATCATCGTGTCGCGCGGATCGCGGACGAGGAAGATGATGTCCTTGCCGGCGTAGTGCGTCTTGTCGCGCTCGACCTCGTCGGGGCGCTTGAGCTGCGGATTGTCGTCGTGGGTGACGCGCATCCGCGGCAGCTGCTTCGCGTGCTGGTAGAAGCGCGCGAGGTCCATCGGGTCGATGTCGAGGTGGAGCTCGTCGGCGAGCGCCTTGCCCATCATCAGGCGCAGCCAGGTGCGGCCGGTCTTCGGGAACGAGAGTAGATACAGCGACGTGCGCTGGTGCGTGTACCAGCTCCACGCGCGCTTGCCGACGTCGGTCTCGCGGACGTACTTGCGCAGGTTCGACGGCAGTGCGGTGAGGTTCATGCGTTCACTCGATTCCATGCCGGCTCGCCGCGCAGGATGCGGAGCGCTTCCTCGGCGGCCTTCTTGCGCATCTCGGCCATCGCCTCGAGCGAGTAGAACGCGGCGTGCGGCGTGATCACGAGCCGGTCCTGCGCCTCGGGGTGGTTCGCGAGCCACTTCGCGAGCAGCGGGTCGTCTGGATCGAGCGGCTCGGACGGCAGCACGTCGAAGCCGCCGGATGCGACGACGCCGGCGTCGAACGCCTCGCGGAATGCCGGCCAGTCGACGACCGGGCCGCGCGCGGTGTTGATCAGGACCATGCCGCGCTTCGCGGCCGCGAAGAACCGCTTGCCGATCAGGCCGCGCGTCTCGGACGTGAGCGGCGTGTGCAGGCTGACGACGTCGCAGCTCGCCGCGAGCTCGTCGAGCGAGTGGTAGCGCGCGAGGCCGAGCGCCTTGTCCCAGCCCGCCGGGCGGTACGGATCGTAGAACCCGACCTGCATGCCGAACGCCTTCGCGCGCAGCGCGGTCGCTGCGCCGATCCGCCCGAGCCCGACGATGCCGAGCTTCTTCTCGGTCAGCCGGAACGTGTGCGTCACGCCCCACCGCCACTGCGCGGGGCCCGAGCGCACGGCGCGATCGTGACCCGACAGGCCGCGCGCGAGCGCGAGCAGCAGCGCCATGGCGTGATCGGCGACGTCGTGCGTCCCGTAGTCGGGGACGTTCGCGACGACGATGTCACGCTTGCGGGCGGCCTCGAGATCGACGTTGTCGAACCCGACGCCGACCCGCACGATCGCCTTGCACTTCGGCATCGCGGCGATCGTCGCGGCGTCCCACTTGAGGTCGTGCCACGCGAGGATCGCGTCCGCGTCCTCGATCTTCCCGGCGAGCTCGGCGTTCGTCTTCGCCTGCAGCAGCGTGACGCGCGCGAGCGTGCCGAACACGGCTTCTTCGATGTCGGCGGGCGGTGCGAGCCGGTCGGGAACGATGACGTGCCATTCAGCCATCGCGAGACTCCTCTGCCACGTGATTGACGAGCGTGCCGATGCCCTCGATGACCATCTCGATTCGATCGCCGGGCTTCACGATCGACTGCCGCGCGCCGACCGGGGTGCCGGTCAGGATCGCGTCGCCGGGCTCGAGCGTCATGATCCGCGACGCGAGCGCGACCGCCTCGTAGGTGTCGAGCACGCGGTCGCCGGTCATCGCGTCCTGCGTCGTGCGATCGTTGATCTTCGTCGACACGCGCACGTTCGTGTCGTCGAGGCCGGTCACGAGCTCGGGGCCGAGCGGGCAGAAGCCGTCGAGGCTCTTGCTGCGCGCGAGGTGCCAGTCGCGGCCGAGGATGTTGAGCGCGGTGACGTCGTTACCGATCGTGATCCCGGCGACCACGTCGCGCGCGGCCGCGGCATCGCGCAGGTGGCGCGCACGCCGGCCGATGATCGCGGTGACCTCGACCTCGATCCACACCTCGGAAGCGGGCGGGACGTGGATCGTGCCGCCGGGATGCGTGACGCAGTTCGGGCCCTTCAGGAACACGAGCGGCTCGAACCCGACGTCTGTGTAGTGCGCCTCGCTCTTCTTCGCGAGCGCCGCGGGGTCACCGAACAGCGACTTGTAGTTGTACGCGAGCGCGAGGATCTTCGTCGGCTCCGCCGGCGCGAGCAGCTCGACGTCCGCGAACCGGACGGTCTCGCCGGTGCGTTGCGTGCTCACCCACGGCGCCGCCGCGATCACGTGGATCGTGTCGGCCTCGCGAATGCCCCACGCCGGGCCGGCCGGAGGCGAAAGCGTCCGGCCACCCGGCACATCCGGACGATGACCGCGCGCGCCGCGAAATCGGACGTAGCGCGTCACTGCTTGTCGTACGGCGTCGACGACTCGGTGAAGCCGGCGTTACGCAGGAAGTACTCGACCATCGGGAACTGCCACTCGAAGTCGACGTCGCAGCCGCCTTCCTGGTGCAGCGGGTGCACGGTCTTGCCGATCCAGCGGAACGGGATCTCGCCGCGCGAGTAGTCGAAGCAGTGCGGGCGCAGCACGAACACCGAGCAGTCGACGAAGTACGTGTCGCCCTGGCTGTCGCGATCGCAGGTCGCGCCCGCGAACGTCTCGGGATCGATGAACGGCTTGACGAGCCCGCCCTCGATCCGGCGAGCGCGCAGCGCGCTGAACATGTTGTACTTGCTGACCGAGACGGCGGAGTCGTACTCCGGGTGCTCGCGCAGCCACTTGACGCCCTCGTCGATGATGCCGGGCGTGATCGTCGCGCCGTTCGCGAATAACAGCACGACGAACTCGATGGGTTCTTTCGCCTGGGCCACGATCTGCTCGTAGCCGTGCTTGAACGCGTCCTCGGCGAGCGCCTCGTTCGTCGCGAGGAACGCCGGGCGCTCGATGTACGTGCAACCCTGTTGCAACGCGATCTCGCGGATCGCCTCGCTGTCCGTCGAGACGAACACGTGGCTCACGGCCTTCGCATGCTTCGCCGCGAGGATCGGATACAGCGCGAGCGGACGTCCGAGGATCGGACGCACGTTCTTGTCCTTCACGCGGCTGCCTTTACGACCGATGATCAAAGTCGGGATCACGATGCAATCTCCTCTGCGTGGCGTGCGAGCGCCCGCTCCAGATCGGTGAGCTGAAGGCACGGTAACCCGCCCGCCTTCGCGTTGTGAACGTCGTCGGCGCCGAGATAGCCCCACAGCGCCAGGTGCGCGGAAATCCCGCGCTTCAGCGCCGGGAGTGCGTGGTGCGCGTAGTCGTCGAGGAAGAACACCGCGCTCGCCGGCAGCCCTCGCGCCTCGGCGGCCTCGACGAGGATCTGCCACTTCTCCTTCGTCCCCGAGCGCGGCAGCAGCGTCGGCGTGATGCCCGCGAAGTGGCCGAGGATCCGCTGGATCGAGCGATCGTCGCGCGTCGACAGGATCACGGCGTCACCGCCGAGCTTGCGAAACGCCTGCACGGCGTCGGCGAACGGCTCGATGACGGAACACCAGGTCGCGACGTCCTCGGACAGCTCGCCGCGTGTCGCGAAGTAGAGGTCGGTGAACGAGGCGAGCTCGGCCTTGCGCGCGTTCGCGATCGCGAGGAACTGCTCGGTCGTCGACGGTAACTGCTCCGTCGCCAGCAGGTCGAGCAGCACCGCGTACTGCCACGGCGGACCGACCCAGTGGCGGTGCGCGAGGAACGCGGTCGCGAGCTCCGGCGTCGGCGACGCGACATCACGCCAGCGCTCGGCCGCGGGACCCGGGCGCTTCCTCGACGCCGCGTACGCGACCGCGAGGCACTCGCGCGCGGTGTCGAACAGCACGCCGTCGAAGTCGAACACGTAGAGCGGCTTCACCGGACCCTCAGCGGAACAGGTCGACCGCGTCGGCGACGCGCGACGAGTAACCCCACTCGTTGTCGTACCAGAGCACGACCTTGAGCTGGCGGCCGCGGTTCAGCATCAGCCACCGCGTGTCGATGATGCAGCTGTGCTCGTCCTTCAGGTAGTCGACCGAGATCAGCGGCTCGTCGGTGATCCGCACGACGTGGCGGCCCTGCTGCGAGGCCTCGAGCGCGTGTAGCGCCTCGAGCACGGTCTGCTCGGTCGCGTCGCGCTCGAGGTGCAGCGTCATGTCGCCGCTCGACACGCATGGCGTCGGCACGCGATAGGACATGCACTTGAGGCGCCCGGCGAGCGCCGGCAGGATGCGCTCGCACGCGCTGACGACCGTCGTCGGCTTCGGGATCAGCGCGCCGACCGACGACCGGCCGAGCGGATAGTGCGAGTACGTCGCGCCCGGGTACGCCTGCGAGCGCGCCGGACCGTCCATCAGGTTCTGGTACGACAGCCACGGGTGCAGCGTCGTGATGAAGCCGAACTCGACGCCGAACCGCTCGTCGAGCGTCTTCAGCACGGGCGCGGCGGCGATCGCGTCGCAGATGCTCGTCGACACGACGCGATGCTTCTTCGCGTCGAAACCCTGCTCGGTCGCACCGAACACGAGCGTGTAGTCCGCGCTCGGCGCGGCGTGCGTGATCAGGACCGGCGCGATCGAATCCGCGACCTTGCGCGCGTGCTTCTCGTTCAACGACGTGCCGGTCGCCTCGATCACGACGTCGACCTCGCCGTGCTGCCAGTCGACCGCGGCGATGTCGTTGACGTGCGTGACGCGGATCGACGCGTCGCCGACGTGCAGGCCCTCGTACGTCGCATCGACCTTCTGCGCGAGCCGGCCGTACGTGGTGTCGTACTTCAGCAGGTACGCGAGGTTCTCCTTGTCGACGTTCAGATCGTTGATGTGGACGATCCGGTGCTTGCCGCTCTCGAGGAGGATCCGCGTGACCGCGCGGCCGATGCGGCCAAAGCCGTTGATCCCGATTCGCAAGGCGCGTGTGCTCATGATGACCTCCGGCTGCGTAGCTCGAGCAGCGTGCTGGCAATCCGATCCGCCGCCTGACCGCGATGGGCCAGGTGGCGCTCCAGAAACGAGTCGGCGCGCGGGCGCTCTCCCGCGACGAGCGCGGGCAATTCGCGCGCGAGGTTGTCGAGCGTCAGCCCGACGGCGGCGCCGCGCTCGACGTACTCGAAGATGTGGCCGTACTTCGGCAGCGCGAGTACCCCGAGCGGCAGCCCGAACGCGAGCGCCTCGAGGCCGACGGTCGACGCGAGCACGACCGCGGCCTGCCCCATCGCGAGCACCTCGAACAGCGGCTCGCTGCCGTCGAGCACCGTGACGTTTGCCTGCGGCGTGTGCTTCGCGGTGTTGCGAAACCCGGCGACGCTCTCGCGCGGGTGCAACTTGGCGACGATCGGCCGGCCTGCGAGCACCGGCGCCGCGCGCTCGAGGAACGCGTGGAACAGGTCGTACTTCTCGGCGGTCGTGCAGAAGCCCTGATCGTCGATCGTGTTCGACAGGAACAGCAGCGGTCGCTCGGACAGGCCGAGCTTTGCTTGCAGCGCTTCGCCGCGCGCGCGCCACTGGGCGGGATCGACGTCGTCCCAGCGCGGCGTCCCGGTGATCACGACGTTCGCGCCGACCTTGCGAAAGTGCTCGGCGCTCGCCTCGCCCCACACGCACACCGCCGACGCGCCGCCGCCGCCGTACGGCGCGCCCGCCGCCTGCTCGGTCGGCAGCGGAAACCGGATCCCCTCCTGGAGCAGCGCGAACGGCACCTCGGCGCGGCGCAGCTGCTCGGCGAGCTGGCCGTACGGGAACGCGGCATCGTTCGGCAGCACGACGACGTCGCTGCCGCGCAACAGCCAGCGCAAGCGCGGCGCGAGCACCGTGTGCCACGCGAGCTTCTGCGCCGTCGACCGCGCCGCGGCGCCGCCCGCGCCCTCGAGCCCGGCACCGACCGACGGATCCTTGCGGATCCAGCGCGGCAGCGCCTGCTTCACCGTCGTGTGCGGCACGAGCTTCGGCAGATCCGGCGTCTGGAAGCCGCGCAGCTCCGCCAGGGACACGAACCGCGTCGGCTCGCCCTGCGCCGCGAGCTTCTTCGCGACGGGCACCATCATGTCGACGTGGTGCCGCGGGTTCGTGAACACGAACGTCACCATGCCGCCGCTGCCTCGCCGAGCATCGCGCCCTGGTACTTCGCCATCGCGGCGACAGTCGTGAACCGCTCGGCACCGCGGCGGGCGGCCTCGCTCATCCGGGCGTGGAGCTGCGCGTCGTCGAGCAAGCGCGCCGCGCGGTCAGCGAGCACGTGCGGATCGCCGACCGGCACGAGGAAGCCGGATACACCGTTCTCGATCACCTCGCGCGGCCCGAAGTCGGCATCGGTCGACACGACCGGCACGCCGCACGACATCGCCTGGATGATCCCGCCCGGCAGGCCCTCGGCGCGGCTCGCGTGGATCAGCAACTTCGAGCGCGCGAGGTACTTGAACGGGTTCGGATCGAAGCCGTGGAACACGACGTCGTCGGCGAGGCCGAGCTGCTGCGCCTGCGCTTCGAGCTCGCGGTGCAGCGGGCCCTCGCCGAGCACGAACAGCCGGACGCGCCGGCTCGCGCGCACGATCGCGAACGCGCGCAACATCGTGGGATAGTCCTTGATCGCGACGAGGCGGCCGATCGCGAGCAGCACCGGCACGTCGCCTCCGAACCACGGGTGGTCGACCGGCTCGGCGGCCTGGCGGCGCGTCTCGTCGTCGACGAGTGGGTTGTAGACGACGTGGACCTTCGTCTTCGCGAGGCCGAGCGCGCTGACGAGATCGTCGGCGACGCCGCGCGATACCGCGGTGACGACATCGGCGAGCCGGTAGGTCGCCATCTTCGCCGGCAACTCGATCGCCATGCGCGTCGGGCTACGATCGACGCGGCGGAGCGCGCTGCGCTCGGACACGACGAGCCGCGCCTTCGAGCGCGCGAGCACGTGCGCCATCGCCGCGACGATGTTCGCGCCGCCCTGCATCGCGAACACGACGTCGGGCCGTTCCTGGCGCAGCACGCGCGCGAGCGCCGGTACCGAGACCGCGAGCCGGCGCGTGCCGAGCTCGATCGTCCGGACGTCCGGCGGGATCTCGCCGACGAACGAGCCCTCGCGGCGCAGCAGCGCGATCGACGGCTCGAACTTCGTGCGATCGAGGTGGCGCAGCAGCGTGATCGTCACGCGATCCGCGCCGCCCGACGCCAGCGTCGGCGTGAAGAACAGGACGCGTGTCGTCACGCCAGCTCCAGCCGCTCCAGCGTGGCGATGATCTCGCGCTCGCACTCGGCGAGTGGCTTCAGATCGGTGCGGACCTCGAGCGTCGGCGCCGGCGGCGGCTCGTACGGATCCGAGATCCCGGTGAAGCTCGCGATCTCGCCGGCCTGGGCCTTCTTGTAGAGGCCCTTCACGTCGCGCGCGATCACGGTCTCGAGCGGCGCGTTCACGAACACCTCGACGAACGGGTGCCCGGCGGCCTCGCTCGCGGCCTTGAGCTCGGCGCGCGTGTCGGCGTACGGCGAGATCGCCGCGACGAACACGAGCACGCCGTGTTTCGCGAGCAGCCGGCCGACGTACGCGATCCGGCGGACGTTGGTGTCGCGATCGGCGCGCGAGAATCCGAGGCCCGCGGTCAGGAACATGCGGACCTCGTCGCCGTCGAGCAGCTCGATCGGGCGCCGCGTCGCGAGGCGCTGCGAGACCGCGGTCGCGAGCGTCGACTTGCCCGCGCCCGACAGGCCGGTGAGCCAGACGATCCCGCCGCGCATCACGCCGCTGCCTTCGGTGCGATCACCGGACGCACCACGGGCTTGCGCGCCGCAGCGGCGAGCTTGTCTTCTTCACGCAACGAGACGACGACGCCGAGCAAGACCCACATGAGTGCAAACCGTAATCCTTGATGGGTCATGCCGTAGGCGAAGGCCGGGCCGACGACCATCCACGTCTGGAGAGGCGTTCGTTTCATGACGAACCACATGAAGATGCCGAACAGCACCGTGCCGACGATGCCGTAGCAGAAGAACATCGTGCCGAGCGACGAGTGCAGCTCGTGCGAGCCGATCACCGTCGTGTCCTTGAACCGGCGATACGCGCCCTCGCCCGAGCCGAGCACCCAGTACTCGGGGTTGTTGACGATGCGGTCGTAGCCGCGCTCCTCGAAGAAGTCGTGCGACTCGTCGCGATCGATGCGCTCCTGTGCGCGCTCGAGCGCGGCGGAGAACGGGTTCGGCGTCACGAGCAGGACGACGAACACGAGCGCCGCGACGATCATCGTGCGCAGCCGTCCGATCAGGATCGCGATCGCGAGCATCGCGATGCTGGCGAGCGCGGCCTTCGACGCCGACAGCAGCGCGAGGTAGCTCGCCATCGTCACGCCCGCGAGCACCGCGACCGTCGACATCTTCGTGCGGCGCTGGCCGAGCAGCAGGATGCACGCGCACAGCAAACCGTAGTAGCCGAGCTGGTTCGGCTCGTTGAACGCGTTCGTCGAGCGCATGCGGCTCGAGCCACCGAGGCTGACGAGGATCTGCAGCCCGAGCGACACGAGGATCACGCGCGTCGTCAGCCACAGGAACTTCAGGCCGTATCGCCGGTGCAGCAGCAGGATCGTGAAGAACAGCAGCAGGTTGAAGATGTAGAACAGCGGGCTGAGGATGAAGCTGTCCTTGAGATCGACCGAGATCTTGCCGACCCACACCGTCCACAGCAGGTTCGCGATCACCGCGTAGAGCACGAACCGCGCGAGCGCCATCAGCGTCCGGCGCGTGTCGGTCATCAGCTTGCCGTCCCACGACGCGAAGATCGACGGCATCAGCACGACGAGCAGCCACACCGCGGGCTGCGGCAGCCCGTTCGGCACGACGTAGAACGGGAAGAAGATGATGAAGAGGCTCCACGCGAGCAGCCGCGGATCGCGACAGATCGCGATCGCCTCGGCCATCGTGTGACCGAGCGAGGGAGGAACCCGGAACTTCATCTGCAGAGCCGACGGTTTATAGCGTAGTTAGTCGTCGCGGCGCGCCCGAACGTTCGCGTCCACGGCGCAGGTTTGTGGCTCGTAAATTCGAGGATCTAGGCCCGAAAATGACGACGGGCCCGAGGCCTTGGCAGCCGCGGGCCCGTCGAGCGCAGGCCGTGCCTACTGGCAGACGTGCGGTGCGCCGGTCACGTCGTCCGGCGGGCACACGCCGGTGCCACCGACCGACGTCGTGCACGCGATGCCCTGGCGGCGACCGATGTCGTCGGGGCACGTGATGTTGACGCCGTCGCACTTCTCCTGGCGGTCGCAGAACGTGTCCGCGTACGGCCGGCAGACCTTGCCGAGCAGCGTCGGTGCGCACACGCCGTCCGGCTGCCCGGTCAGCGTGCTCTTGCAGCTCTGGCAGTCGATCGCGTTGCCGCCGCAGGCGCTCTCGCAGCAGCGGCTGTCGACGCAGAACCCGCCGGTACCGCACTGCGCGTCCGTGCTGCACAGGCTGCCGGTCGTCGCCGAGACCGTGATCTGGCGCGACACGACGCGGACCGTCTGCAGATCCGGGCGCTCCTTGACGTACGCGATGCGCGAGACCTTCGCCGCCGACGAATCGCCGAGCGCCGGGGTCGTCTCGTTCTCGGGGCCAGCGGAGATCACGAACTCGGGCTCGCCGACCGCACCGGTGGTGCCGATGCCGATGCCGAAGATGTCCGAGCCGGTCGTCGCCGCATTGCGGCCGTCCTGCCACGCGACGAGGAAGCTACCGACGTTCTGCGCGACGGTCGGCGACGACTGCGCACCGGTGGTGCCGCCGATGCCGAAGCCGCTCGGGTCGAGCACGTTCAGCGACGCGCCGGCCTGGATCCGAGCACCGAAGATGTCGCCCTCACCGTCGCTGCGACGGTCCTGCCACACCGCGAGGAAGATGCCGCCGGTGAACGCGAGGCTCGGCGTGAACTGGCTGCCAGTCGCGCCACCGCTGACCAGGACGCCGTTCGCATCGAGCACGGTGCCCGTCGCGTCGATGCGCGCGCCGAAGATGTCGAAGTCGGTGTTGACGCGACCGTCCGACCACACGACGACCCACTGCTGGTTGTTCGTGTCGAACGCGACCGCGGGGCGGTTCTGATCACCGGCGGCGTCGCAGATCACGATGTCGTTCTTGATGATGTTGCCGCTCGCGTCGAGCAGCGCGCCCATAATGTCGAAGCTCGTGCCGCGACGGTCCTGCCAGACCACGAGCGCGGCACCGGCAGCGGTGCCACCCGGGTTCGACACCGCGACGGCCGGCGTCAGCTGATCGCCCGCGGCCTGCGCGAGCGGCGTACCGGCCGCGCTCGTCACCGAGCCATCGGTGTTGATCTTCGTCATGAACAGATCGGCGTCGACGCCGCTGCGCGTGTCGGACCAGATCGCGAACATCTGCGTGCCGCCCGAGCTCGAGATCGCCGGCGCGAACTGCGCGTTCGCGGAGCCGTTGAGCGTCAGCGCGTTCGCGTCGAGCTTCGTCAGGCCGTTGAACCGCACGAACATCACGTCGGTCGAGTCGTTGCTGCGGCTATCGGTCCACGCGACGACGTGCGTGTTGCCGGCGTGGCCGACCGCGGGGTTGAACTCGCGGTTGTTGCCGGTGACGAGCCGCAGGTTCGCGCCGACCGCACCCGCCGCCGAGACGGCCGAGCCGAACACGGTCTGGATGCGCGCGTCGCGCGAGTCGTGCCACACGCTGAAGAAGTTCGAGCCGTCGGTCGCGACCGCCGGCGCCTGCTGCGCCTGGTTCGCCGTCGCGATCTGGAGCTCGCCGCCCGCGAGCGTGAAGTCCGGGTTCAGGCGCTGGCCGAAGATGTCGAAGCTCGCGGTCGCGAAGTTGCGACGCTCGCGCCACACGACGAGGCAGGTCGCCGCGGTGCACGCGATCTTCGGCTGCTCCTGGCTATCGGCCGCGGTCGTGACCGGCACGCCACCGACGGTGAGCGTGTTCTCGACGCGCGTGTCGAGCACCGCGCCCGCGGTCGTGACGCGCGTGCCGAAGATGTTGAGGCCGCCGTTGTTGTTGCTCCACGCGACCATGAAGTTCGTGCCGTTGAACGCGACCGTCGGGTCGAACTGGCGGTTCGCCGCGGCCGAGATGTCGAACGCCGCGCCGACCGAGCCGCCGGTCGTCACGATCGAGCCGCGCAGGTTCGCATCGGTCTGCGCGCCTTCCGACCACGCGACGAGGAACCCGGTCCCGGGCGCGCCCGCGACCGCCGACTGGATCTCGACGTTCGCCGAGGCCGCGACGTTGAACGGTGCGCCGAACGTGGTGCCGTTGAAGATCGCGCCCTGGATGTTCGCGGCGCCAACCGTCCACGTCAGCAGGCCCGTGCCGCCGGCGCTACCGAGCGCGGGCTCGGTCTCGCTCGTCGTGGTGCCCGCGATCGTGCCGAGCTGGGTGACCGCACCCGCGGACGACACGCGCGCAGCGACGATGTCGGACTCGGTGCCGTCGGTGACCTTGAAGTCCTCCCACGCGACGACGTACGTGCCGCCGGCGAACGTGACGGTCGGGTGGGTCTGGATGCCGGGGCCCGAGCCGATTAGGATGCCATCGGCGTCGAGGATCGTGCCCGACGGTGAGATCCGCGTGCCGAAGATGTCGGCATCGGTCGAGAGCCGGCGATCCGACCACACGACGAGGTAGTTCGTGCCGTCGGACGCGATCGCGGCCTGATTCGCGCCGGTGCCGGTACCGCCGTTGACCGGCGCATCGACCGCGACCTCGGCGGTGACCGTCGGATCGAGGACGGCCGGGAACGTCGAGGACTTCACGATGTCCTCGGGAACCGTCATGACGATCTGGCCATCGACGTAGCGCGCGTCGATCGGCCACGTCGTGCCCTTCGCATCGACCCACGTCGCGTCGCTGTAGCGGAAGCCGAGCGCGGTCGGCGACTTGAAGTGGAGGCCGGTCGCGGTGTCCGCGACGAACGTCTGGCCGACCACCGAGACGGAGACGACGAGATCGCCATCGGCGAGCGGCGCGCTATCGAAGCGCCACGCCTGCTCGATGCCGTCCTCGCGGTTCGTGATCGTCTCGATCGCCGCGCCGCGCGTGGTCTCGGTGATGCCGTTGACGAGCGTCGTCGCGACCGGGCCGTCGATCGACGTGTCACCCATGGTGATCGTGCCGGTGCGCAGCGCCATCGCGCCGCCGGTGATCTTCGTCGTGCCGTCGTAGTGATACGGCGTGACCTCGACGAAGCCCTCGGACACCTTCACGTCGTGCGTCAGGTAGCCCGCGCGATACGTGCCGCTGTCGTTGCGGAACGCGGTGATCGCCTTCTGCGCGAGCAGCTGGAGATCCCGCTCGGGGCCCGCCACCAGCGTACCGGTCTCCGTCGGCGCCGGCTCCGTCGGCTGGGTTGGCTTATCGGAGCCCTGGCAAGCCGCAAGTCCGGCTACCAGCGCCAACTGGAAGAAGCGTGTGCTGTTCATGGATGCTCCCATGCAAGATCGAATGCTCATGATACTCGCTTCCCGGTCGTCTGGAGTCGACCATACCCCGTTGTTATCCGACTGCTTTGTGGTCTAGGTCTCTCGTGTAATGGCCGAGAGCACCCGGTCCTGATCAGCAATTCCGAGCGACGAGCCACTCGGCAGACACACGCCATGGCGAAACAGTGATTCGGCCACCTCGCCGCGAACGGTGGGTGCGCCGGCAAAGGCTGGCTGTAGGTGCAGCGGCTTCCACACCGGCCGCGCCTCGATGTCGGCGGCGGCGAGCCGCGTCAGGAGCGCGTCGCGATCCTCGCCGTGGGCCGGATCGATCGTCGCGCAGGTCAGCCAGAACGTCGCGCGGCCGAACTTCGCCTCGGGCATGAACGACCACCCGGGCCGGCCGGCGAGCGCCTCGCGGTAGCGGCGGTTGATCGCGCGGCGCGCCTCGACGCGGCGGTCGAGGTCGGCGAGCTGCGCGCGCCCGACCGCAGCGAGCAGGTTCGAGAGCCGGTAGTTGTAGCCGACGACCTTGTGCTCGTAGTGCGCGACCGGCTCGCGCGCCTGGGTCGCGAGGTGACGCGCGCGATCGATCAACGCCTGATCGCGGCCGAGCAGCATGCCGCCGCCCGACGTCGTGATGATCTTGTTGCCGTTGAACGACAGGATCGAGAGCTCGCCGAACGATCCGGCGGGACGGCCGCCATAGGTTGCCCCGAGCGCCTCGGCCGCATCCTCGACGAGGATCACGCCATGCCGGCGGCACGCGGTGACGATCGGCTCGTAGTCAGCGCACTGGCCGTAGAGATCGACCGCGATCAGCGCCTTCGGCAGGCTGTTCGTGCGCGCCGCGCGGTCGAGCTCCTCGACGACGAGGCCGGGATCGAGGTTCCAGCTCGCGGTGTCGCTGTCGACGAACACCGGCGTCGCGCCGACGTACGCGATCGCGTTCGCGGTCGCCGCGAACGTCAGCGTCGAGCACCACACGCGATCGCCGGCCCCGATGCCGAGCGCGAGCAGCGCGAGGTGGAGCGCGGCGGTGCCACTCGCGGTCGCGAGCGCGTGCGGCATGTCGAGCCGCGACGTGATCTCGCGCTCGAACGCGTCGACCTCGGGACCGAGCGGCGCGATCCAGCCCGATGCGAGCGCCTCGGTCAGGCGCTGGAGCTCGGCGCCCGATAGCTCGGGAGGAGACAGGTAGATCCGAGCCATCGTCCTCGCTCAGGCTCCGACGACCAGTTGCGATCCGGTGGTGGCCTCGACCCGGCGGGGCTTCGTCTCGCGCGGCAGCTCGGGCGCGCCCGTGTACTCGGGCACGAGCGCGTGCAGCGCGTGGCGGATCCGATCACCGTCGAGCTCGACCGACGCGATCAGCTCGTCGACGCTGCGCGAGGCCTCGGCCCAGCCGACCGGCGCGATCCGGCCGATGAAGATCTTCGGGTGCTTCGTCTTGGACGCGTGCTCGGTATCGGTCGACAGCTCCTCGAACAGCTTCTCGCCCGGGCGGATGCCGGCGAACTCGATCGCGATGTCCTCGTCGGGGCGCAGGCCGGAGAGCCGGATCAGGTCGCGCGCGAGGTCGACGATCTTCACGGGCTCGCCCATGTCGAGGATGAAGATCTCGCTGCCCTCGCCCATCGCGCCGGCCTGGAGCACGAGCTGGCTCGCCTCCGGGATCGTCATGAAGTAGCGCTTCATCTCGGGGTGCGTGACCGTGACCGGGCCGCCGCGCGCGATCTGCTCCTTGAAGATCGGGATCACCGAGCCGTTGCTGCCGAGCACGTTGCCGAACCGCACGGTCACGAACCGCGTCTTGCTGCGCTGGCCGAGCGCCTGCGTGTAGATCTCGGCGACGCGCTTCGTCGCGCCCATCACCGACGTCGGGTTGACCGCCTTGTCCGTCGACACGAGCACGAAGCGATCGACCTCGTACTTGTCGGCGAGCGTCGCGAGCACGCGCGTGCCGCCGACGTTGTTCTTCACGGCCTCGCCCGGGTTCGCCTCCATCATCGGCACGTGCTTGTGCGCGGCGGCGTGGAACACGACGTTCGGGCGGTGCTCGGCGAACACCTGATCCATCCGCTTGGCATCGGTGACGTCGGCGATGCACGGCTCGATCGCGAGCGTCGGGTGCTCCTTGCGCAGCTCGCGATGGATCTCGAACAGCGCGTTCTCGAACCGCTCGACGAGCACGAGCCGCTTCGGCGCGAACCGGCAGACCTGGCGGCAGAGCTCGCTGCCGATGCTGCCACCGGCCCCGGTGACGACGACGATCTCGTTGCGGATCGAGTGATTGATCGAGACCTCGTCGAGCTGGACCGGCTCGCGGCCGAGGAGGTCCTCGATCGCGACCTCGCGGATCCGCGACAGGTTCACGCGATCGTCGACGATCTCGTAGATGCCCGGGATGATCTTGGTGTCGAGGTTCGCTTCCTTGCACGCCATCGCGATCCGGCGGATCTCCGAGCCACCGGCGTTCGCGATCGTGATGAGGACGCGGGCGATCCGCTTGCGCTGCGCGACCTCGACGAGCTGTGCCGTCGTGCCGAGCACCGGCAGGCCGCCGATGTTCGCGCCGACCTTCAGCTTGTCGTCGTCGAGAAAGCCGACCGCCTGCAGCCCGAGGTCCGGGCGGCGAGCGATCTCGCGCGCGACCATGACGCCGGCCTCGCCGGCACCGATCAGCAGCACGCGCTTCTTGTGACGATCCTTGCCGCGGCGCTTCTTGTCGCGCGCCTCGACGTAGCCGCGCCGGGTCGCGCGCACACCGACGAGCGCGCCGATCGCGAGCACGAGGTTCGCGCATAGCACGCCGAGCGGGAGGAACAGGAACTCGAGCGCGATCCCGTCGAGCAGGCGCGGGATCAGCAGCAAGCTCGACGCGACCGTCATCGCGAGCACGACCGTCGCGGCTTCCTTGAAGCTGATGTAGCGCCACGCGTACTTCGGGACGCCGAAGACGACGAGCGCGCCGTACTCGAGACCGAGCACGAACGGCCAGCTGATCGACGCGATCTGGAGCCAGTAGCTCGGGATCGAGAACTCGAAGCGGATCAGGAAGGCCAGCCAGAACGCCGCCGA
Organism: Kofleriaceae bacterium; assembly: GCA_035715365.1. Lineage (GTDB taxonomy): Bacteria > Myxococcota_A > Polyangia > Haliangiales > Haliangiaceae > JABFXX01. Next base: position 357,501 of record DASTLB010000022.1, read on the forward strand.
CAGCACCCCGAGATCGACCGCGATCTGCAGACCTCTAGTAAGAAAGCGGGGCATTGCGCGTGGGGGATTAGTGGATGGTCAGCCAAGGACCGTTCACGGCGAAACGTCGCGCACCCTAACATGGGCGTCCTGATTTGCGCCTGTGAATCCGAGCACTTCCACCGCGCTGGCCGTGAGGGCACGGTAAGCCGGGCAAACTGCGCGAACGAACGAGAAATCCGGACGGACCGGTCACGATCTGATGAATGTTCATTCGCGGAACGGAAACAGCCCGGGGGAGGCCATCCCGCCGGGCTGCATCGATCGATCGGAGCTTGGCTACGGGCAGACGCCGTTCGCGCTGCCGAAGATCTGCGCGACCTCGCCCGCGGTGATCGCGCGCGAGAACACGTTCACGTCGTCAAGCGAGCCGTTGTAGCGCAGGTTCTCGGCGCGGTTGACGCCGAGCTTGAGCGCGCTGAACGACAGCGTCGGGCCGGTCCACACCGCGGCGTTCGTCTGCACGCCGTCGAGGTAGACGACGAGGTTCGAGCCACCGTCGTAGGTGACGACGATGTGCTGGAACGCGGTCGTGCTCGCGTTGCCGATGTTGACGGCGAGGTTCGGCGCGGTCGTGCCGCCGACCTTGAGGCGATAGCCCTTCGTGCCGTTCCAGTCGACCTGGAACGTGTCGGTCGTCGCGACGTTGCCCTCGGTCGACGACACGAGGCCGGTGTTCGCGGACTGGAACGCGTTCGCCTTCGCCCAGAACGAGACCGAGAACGCGCCCGTGCGATCGAACGCGGCGGCCTTCATGAAGTTCGTGCCGTCGAACGCGAACGCCTGGCCGAGCTGGCCGGCGCCGAACAGCGCGCTGCCGGAGAACGTGCCGTTCGCGCCGCCGATGCTGTCGTTCGCGTTGCCGTCGCCGGCCCAGTGACCGATCGCGCCGGGAACGATCGCGCAGTTCGTATCGCACGCGTCGCCGATGCCGTCGTTGTCGGCGTCCGCCTGGTCCGCGTTCGCGGTCGTCGGGCAGTTATCGACGTTGCCACACACGCCGTCGCCGTCGACGTCGTTCGCGGCATCGAGCGGGCACGCATCGCACGCGTCGCCGGTGCCGTCCGCGTCGCTGTCCGCCTGGTCCGCGTTCGCCGCCGCCGGGCAGTTGTCGACGTTGCCGCACACGCCATCGCCGTCCGCGTCGTTCGCGGCGTCGGCGGGGCACGCATCGCACGCGTCGCCGATGCCGTCGAGATCGCCGTCGAGCTGGTCGGAGTTCGCGACCGTCGGGCAGTTGTCGACGCTGCCGCACACGAGGTCGCCGTCGACGTCGTTCGTCGGATCGGTCGAGCACGCGTCGCACGCATCGCCGATCCCGTCGGCGTCGAAGTCCGCCTGGTCCGGGTTCGGGTTCGCCGGGCAGTTGTCGACGCCGTCCGCGACGCCGTCGTTGTCGGTGTCGACGATGTCGCACGCATCGCCGATCCCGTCGGCGTCGGCGTCCGCCTGGTCCGCGTTCGCGACGAAGTCGCAGTTGTCGACGTGGCTCAGCACGCCGTCACCGTCCGGATCGAGGTTCTCGAGCCGGAACGCGATCGTCGTGTTCGCGCCGAGGCCCCACTTCTTGTAGCCCGCGGGCGCGACCGACGTCGTGCCGGTCGGCAGCACCTGGACGTCGCGGAAGCCGAGCGCCGCGCCGTCGAGCCGCGGGATCACGCGATAGCACTGGTTCAGCGTGTACGGCGGACTCGACACGTTGAGGTTGACCTTGTACTGCTGGCTCGTCGGATAGACGAACACGGTCGAGAACGTCTGCACGACGTTGCCGACGATGCCCGCGTTGTTGCAGTCGACGTCGTGCACCGTGATCGTCAGCCGCTTCTGGAAGCTGCCGTCGAACGTGCCCGGAAACGTCGGCGGTGGATCGCCGAGCGGTGCCAGGAAGAAGAACCCCGGAGTCCCACCCGTCGTCGCGTCGCTGACGAGTGCTTGATCGGCGGCGGATAGCTCGTCCCCTGACGACGCGCACCCGGCAACCAGCACGACCCCTAACAGCCCTGTTACGCCATGAATGATCTGTTTCATCGGACGCCCTGGGTAACACGCGGACGTGCGCGCGATGGGGTATCCGTGGGGTGCTGTCGGGCGAGGAGAGATCTCTACTCGTAGCGGCGCAGTGACTGCAGCAGCCACGATCGATTCGGTGCGCGCGTCGCGATCGGACGCAGCACCGCAGCCGCTCCGGAGCGATCCCCGAGCGCGGCGAGCAGCGCGGCGTGCTCGCATGCGGCCCACGTCGCGACGAACGGCACGTGATACGCGGCGTAGAAGTCGAGCGGCGCGCGATACGCCGCCTCGAGTGCCCGATCCGGGTGCGTCGCCGGATCCGGCGCGGCGATGCACGCACCGCCGAAGAACGTCGCGCGCGCTCGCACGAGCTGCGCGAGCGACGCCGGGGCACCGTACGCCGGCCTGACGTCGGTCGCCTCGGCCGCGAGCTTGTCGAGCTCGGCGGCGACCTCGGGCGCGCGCGCCGGCTCGATCACGCCGGCGACGAACAGGCACGCGCCGCGCTCGCGCACCGCCGCGTCGCTGCCGCCCGGCAAGCACGGCGCGACGGTCTTCGCGGCCTCGGGGTCGCCGTCGATCCACTGCAGCAGCGCGAGCGCCGCACGCCTCACCGGCCGCCGCGATGCGCCCGCGCGCTCGAGCGAGCGCTGGTAGAGCTCCTTCGCGCGCTTGCGATCGCCGGACAGCGCGACGACCTTCGCGAGCCCGGCGAGCGTGTCCTCGCCCTCGGCGAGCCGCAGCGCTTCCTCGGCCGCGGCGATCGCCTCGTCGAACTTGCCCACCGCCGCGAGCGTCGTCGCGTAGACGCCGACCGCATCGGCCTCGCCCGGGAACGCGTCGCGATACAGCGTGCCGACGCGCAGCGCCTCGTCCGGCTCGTCGAGGTAAAGCAGCACCGCGGAGTCGTGATCGTAGATCCGGCCGCGCAGCGCGGTCGCCGGATCGGCGAGCAGCGCGCGGTACTCGTCGCGTGCGATCGCGTAGTGGCCCGCGCGGTAGTCGAGCTCCGCGGCCCAGAACGCGAGCTCGCGATCCGCCGGCTCGACGATCGCGGCGCGCGCCGCCGCCGGTCCGCGATCGACGAGCGCGATCGCCGCATCGAGCAGCGTGCGGTCCTTGCCGGTCGCGGCGTCGCGCGCGCGCCCCGCCGCCGCCCGCGCCTGCGCGAGATCGGACTCCGAGCCGCCGCCGAACAGGATCATGTACGCGTTCGCGCGCGGATGATCCGGCGCGACCCGGAGCGCGGCGCGCAGCGACGACAGCGCCTTGTCGTTGTAGAACACGTCGTACTCGGCGAGCGCGCGCGTGACGTACTCGTCGCCGGGGCGCACCGGCTCGGTGCGATGCGAGCGCCACCACCAGAGCGCGACGACCGCCGCAATCGCGAGCATCGCGGCCGCGACCGCGATCGGCCACCGGCGCGCCGGCGGTGCGAACAGTCGCTTGCGCTCGGCCGCGACCGCATCGCGCAGCGCGCGCATCGTCGGCCACCGCTCGGCCCGGGCCTTCGCCATCGCGCGATGCACGATCGCCTCGATGCGATTCGGGACGTCCGGCAGCGGCGGCGGCGCGTCCTTGACGATCTGCTGGAACAGCGCGTCGATCGTCTGTGCCGCGTACGGCGGCTTGCCGGTCAGGATCTCGAACGCGAGCACGCCGACCGAGAACACCTCGGTCTGCTCGTCGGGCATCGCGCCGCCGACCTGCTCGGGCGCCATGTAGAGCGGCGTGCCGAGCAGCTGACCCGCCTGCGTCCGATACGTATCGATCGGTCCGCGCGGCGAGCGCGCTGGATCCGAGCGCACCGTCGCGTCGAGCGAGGCATCGGCCGGCCGCACCGTCGCGTCGAGCGACGCATCGGCCACCGGCCCCGAGCGCACGGTCGCGTCGAGCGATCCGTCGGGCGTCGCGACTGCGGCGGCGCGCCGCTCGCCCGGCGGGATCGTGACCGGGCCTTCGTGCAGCAGCTTCGCGAGCCCGAAGTCGAGGATCTTCACGCCGTCGCCGGAGATCATGATGTTCGCGGCCTTGATGTCGCGATGCAGGATGCCGCGCGCGTGCGCCGCGACGAGCGCATCGCAGATCTCGTGGATCCAGCGCAGTGCCGTCTCGAGCTGCGGCGGCCCATCCCTGTGCAGCGTGTCCGACAGCGTGCGGCCCTCGACGAGCTCCATCACGAGGATGTCGGTGCCGCGATGGGCGACGATGTCGAACAGCGTGACGACGTGCGCGTGGCGAACCGCCGCGGCCGCGCGAGCCTCGCGCAGCATCCGGGCGCGCAGCTCGAGCTCGCCCGCGTCCTGCTCGGGCAGCACCTTGATCGCGACGTCGCGATCGAGCCGCTCGTCGCGCGCGCGCCACACCTCGCCCATCGCGCCCTTGCCGAGCTGCGAGATCAGTCGGTACGGACCGATCAGATCACCGGGCTCGACCATCGCCGGTCATAGTAGCCGCGATCGATCGCCGCGATCAGGGCGTCGCGGTCGACTTCGGCCCGACCGGCCGCGCGCGCATCGGCACGAGCTTGACGCCCCGGCACGCCGCGCGCTGGGTCGCCGGGCCATCGGACTGGATGTCGTCGAAGCCGTCTGGCTTGCCCTTGCACTCGACGCTCGTCGGGGTCTTCGGCGCCTGGTTGCCGCCGACCTCGACGCGCCGGATCACGTGCTGTGCGTTCTTCACCGAGACGATCGCGCCGGCATCGCCGGTGACCTCGTTGTCGGTGACCGCAACGTCCTCGACATCGGCGAACACCGCGACGACGTTCACGATCGGCATCCCGCGGTCCGCACCGGTGTACGTGATCTTGTTGCGCCGCACGCTGACCCCGCCGACCGACGTCATGTTGACGACGATCGCCGGCGTCTCCTGACGGACGACGTTGTCCTCGAACGCGATGCCGTGCGGGACATGCTTCGCGAGGTGCGTCGCCGCGAGCACCGGGCCGGCCTCGGCGCCGGCGGGCCGCGTGATCGTGTTCTTCGCGATCCGGACGTTCGCCACGCGCCGCATGATGTTGATCGTCGGCGCCTTGTTGCGCGCGCCGTAGTCGATCGTGTTGCGCAGCAGCACGACGTCCTCGGCATCGATCATCCGGATCCCGCCGCCCTCGATCTTCGAGTCGACGACCGTGATCCGGCGCGCCGGATACGGGCCATGGCCGCCGATCGTGATCGCGTCGGAGCCCTGCGCTGTCGGGTCGTGCTTCACGGTGACGCGGCTGATCACGACGTCCTCGATCGAGCCCTTGCCGGTCGGCTCGAAGTCGATGCCCTGATCGCCGGTGCGCTCGAACGTGTCGTTCGCGATCACGATCCGGCGCAGCGACCGCTGCAGCGAGATCCCCGAGCGATCGCAGTCGACGAACTTCGTGTTCACGATCGTGACGTCCTCGACCTCGCCACCGAGCTTGCCGAGGATGCGGATGCAGTCGCCGCCGATGCCCTTGCCGATCGGCTGTCCCGGCTTGCGCATCGGCCCGAGCGCCATGTTCGCGATCGTGATGTCGCTCGACTCCGGCGCGATCTCGATCAGGTGCGTCTGCTCCTCGGTGTCGTACGCGTCGAGCCCGTCGATCTTGAAGTCGTGCAGGTACACGCCGCCGGTGCGCAGGATCCGGATCGCGCGCCAGTCGTCGTGGCCGCCCGAGCCGGTCATCCGCAGCACGGTCTCGGGTCCGGTGCCGTAGATCTCGACCGGCCCCTTCGAGATCAACAGCGACGCGAACTCGCGCACCTTCTCGACGTGGAACACGCCCTTGCCGAGGCAGACCTTGCCGCCCTTCGCGGCGGCCGCATCGATCGCCTTCTGGATCGCGTCGGTGTCCGGCTTGCCGTCATTGGCGACGGCACCGTAGGTCGACGGGTCGATACAGCTGGCAGCGGCGGTCAGAAGCGCGAGCAGCATGGTGGTTAGTGGCCCGAACAGGGCTCGGGTTCAGCCGGGAAACGATAAAGATTTCGCAAGGACCGCTATTCCGCGGCGGTCACGGCGACGACGACCTGGTCCATCGCGAGCCCGCACAGCCCACTCGCCCTCGCGCGCAGCGTCGCGGTCGGTGTCGTGACCGAGATCGCGTCGAACACCACGAGTCCCGCGCTGTCGGCTGCCGCCTCGTAGGTGTCGACGAGCCGCGCATCGGGCCCGAACACCTCGAGCTCGACGGTCTCTCCCTCGCGCAGCGAGGTCTGGACCTCGACGTCCGCCTGGACCCCCGCCGCGACCGGATCGACATCGCCCGTGATCTGCGAGGTCTCGATCGCGAGCGTCACCGGCCCCGTGCACTCGGGCACGTCCTCGCACGCGGCGGCGCACGACAGCACCACCACGATGGCTGCGAGCCCGGGTTTGCCCATCATGCAAATCGTATCAACCCATCACCGCGACAGGAAGTCCAGGACCGCCTTCGTGAACGTCGTCGGGTCCTGCCAGTGCGCGAAGTGGCTCGTGTCCTCGAACACGACGAGCTTCGCGTTCGGGATCAGCTGGGCCATCTCCTTGATGTGCGCCAGCTCGATCAGCTCGTCGTGCTCGCCGTCGGCGATCACCGTCGGCGCCTGGATCGAGCGCAGCTCGGCCTTCGTGTAGCCCTTCGAGCTCCGCCACAGCGGCAGCAGCGAGTCGACGACCTCGTCGTAGAGCGCGGCGTCGGCGGCGAGCTTCTTGTAGTCGGCGCGGCACTTCGCCATGTAGGCCGAGAACGTCGCGGTCGTGCCCTTGCGCGGCTTGCTGCCCGAGGCGTCGTAGTTCGCGGCGAACACGAACAGCTTCGTGACGCGGTCGGCGTGGTGGATGCCGAGGTCGAGCGCGACCTCGCCGCCGTCGGACCAGCCGACGATCGCGGCGCGCTCGAGCTGCAGCGCGTCCATCACCGCGACGACATCGTTCGCCATCGTCGGGTAGCTGACCTTCGTCTTCGCGTACGTGCTGCGGCCCTGGTTGCGGCTATCGATCACGATCACGCGATACTTCGCGGCGAGCTCGGGAACCTGGAACGCCCAGTGATCCGAGTTGCCGAGCCCGCCGTGCAGCAGGATCACCGGATCGCCCTTGCCGTAGCTGCCCCACCAGATCTTCGCGTCGCCGACGGTCACCGTGCCCGCGCTCGCCGGCTTCGGCATCGCGGGAGGCAACGGCAGCATCTGCCAGCGCGGCTTCGCGTGCGCGGTGCCGACCGGCAAGATGCCGAGGACCAGGCCGAGCACGAGCGCGCGCATCCTTCGATCATGCGGCAGACCGCGCGCGAAGGCGAGTCTCAGCTCGACTTCAGGACGAGCGCGATCTTGAACGCCGCGTCGGTCGGCTCGCCGTTCTGCTTCGGCTGCGGGAACCGCCACTTCGCCATCTGACCGGCGATGCAGCCATCGACGCCGGATGTCAGGCCGTGCGCGGACACCTCCGACGTCGCGCCCTGCTCGGTGACCGTGAACTCGATGTCGACGCGACCACCGAGCCCCGCATCGCCGGTCAGCCCGAGCCGGTAGCAGCGCTGCAGCCCCGCCATGTACGACTCGTTGATCCGGCGGATCACCATCTCGGCGGTCAGCGTCGAGTCCGGGGGACCGGGCGGATGCTTCGGCGGGACGAGCGTGATCCGGATCGGCGGCGCATCCTCGTGCTTCGGCGACACGTGCTCGCCGACCGGCGCGTCGATCGTCGGGCCGGGCGGGCCATTGCCGATCCGCGTCGGCAGCTCGCGCGTCGTGTGGCTCGGATCGCCGATCTCGAGGTTGCGCTCGCGAACGTCGCGGATCTGGCTGTCGAGCGCGGCGCCGGGGATCCGGTTACTGATCTCGGGCTGGCCGTTCGGGCCCGACTCGTTGCCCGCCATCACGCGCGCCCACGCGGTCGGGTCCTCGTTCGACGGCATGCGGTCGTTGCGCACGCGTCCCGGGGTGCGGTTCGGCACGATCGGCGTCGCGGTCTGCGACGGAGCGACCGGCGCCGCGATGCCCGGTTCCGACGACGGCGCGGTCGGCGCATCCGGAACGAGGTCACCGACGAACAGGTCGTACTTCGGCGGCTCGTACGCGGCGAGCGCCTCGGGGCTCGACGGATCGCGCTCGAGCTCGGTCATCCACGCCCAGGTCGCGATCCCGATGTGCGCGAGCAGCGACGCCGCGACGATCACCGCGAGCCGGCGGTCGACGCGATCGAGCAGCGAGCCGCGCACCGACGGCGGCAGCTGCGGGCGAGGCGCGGCGATCGGCGCGGCGATCTCCTGGAACAGCAGCGTCGCGCTGCCGAGCACGAGCTTGCCGCGCGCGCCGCGCTCGAGGACGATGTCACCGGCCGGCAGCTCGGTGCGGATCGTGCCCGCCTGGGCGAGCCGGCCGCTCGCGGATCTCGGCACGCGCAGGATCACGCGGCCTTGATCGGGGGCGAACAGCAGGTGCTCGTGAGGCACGCCGTCGACGGGGATCGACAGCTGACAGCGCAGCGACTGCCCGATCGAGACCGGGCTGTTCGCCGCGAACACACGCTCCTCGACGAGGTTGTCGCCGAGGAGCACACCGACGCGGAGGGCTCGTGGAGAGGACGCCATGGGTTGCAAACGCACGCCTCGGACGTCCGATCTGATTTCGGGCAAAAAAAGACCCGCGGGCCCAAGCGCGCGGGTCGATGCGGGGTTAGGCCGCGCTCAGTCCGGAACCAGCTGCAGCGTGATCGCGAAGCTCGCCTCGGTCGCCTCGCCGTCCTTGTCCTTCGGGATCGGGAACCGCCAGCCGCCCATCTGCGCGCTGATGCAGTCGTCGACCTCGCCGGCGAAGCCGTTCGCCTTGCCGTTCACCGTGCGGCCGGTCGCGTTGACCGTCAGCGACAGCGTGACCTTGCCGCGCGCGCTCGCGTCCTTGTTCAGGTAGTTCTTGTAGCAGCGCTTCAGGCCGGCCATGTAGGCGGTCTGGATCTTCGACAGCACGAGGTCCGGCGTCAGCGTCGACTCGTCGAACGACTGCTTGTCGCTCACCGAGATGCGACCCGAGGGGCCCTTCTCGACGGTCTTGCCGCCACCCGCGCTGTCGATGCCACCGGGGCCATCGATCTTCGGGCCGTTGCCGGTACCGACGCGCGCATCGCCGTCACCACGCGAGCCGCGGCCGGCGCCGCCACCGACGGCGACCGTCTTGTTGCCCTCGCGGACGTTGTTGATCTCGGTCTCGAGGTCGGCGCCCGGACGGCGGCTCGACATGTCGCCGGCGTCGGTGCCGTTCGGGCCGTCGAACGCGAGCTTGTTCGCGAACGCCGCGGCGTCGTCCTCGGTCATCGCGACGTTGTCCTTGTCGCTGCGACCACCGCTCTTGCCGGCGTCCTTCGTCGGCTTCTTGTCGTCGCCCTTGTTCTTCTGCTCCGCCGCACTGCCCGCTGCCGAGCCGCCATCGGCGACCGGCTCGGGCTCGGGCGTGATGTCGACCTGGTACTTCTCGGGCTCGAAGGTCTGCTCGTAGGCCTTCTCGGCCATGCCTTCCTTCTCGATGTCGCCCATCCACGCGACGATCACGACCGCGAAGTGCAGGATGATCGACGCGCCGAGGATCACGAACAGCCGCGGATCGAAGCGGTCCGCGAACGTGCCGCGCACCGACGCCGGCAGCATCGGCTTGGGCTGCCGCGGCGGCTCGGTGACGAACTGGAACAGGATCGTCAGGTCGCCGAGCGACAGCTTGCCGCGCGCGCTCTCGGACAGCGGCACCTGCCAGTAGTCACCGTGGCTGTGCGCGCCCTTTGCCTTGAGCGCGTCGAGCGTGTTGACCTGGCCGCCGGAGTCGCTGAGCCGGCCGTCCATCTTGTTGAGGAACCGCAGCGAGTAGCGGCCCTCGTCGAGCGCGAACAGCGTGAACTCGAGCGGCAGCCCCTCGATCGGGATCGAGAAGGTGTTCTTCATCGACTGGCCGATCGAGACCGCGGTGCGCTCGCGGATCAGCCGCTCCTCGACGATCTTGCCGCCGAGCAGGATGCCGATGCGCAGGATGCGAGGACGCGGCCCGTTGCCACCGGGCTGCGGCTGCTGCGGAGGACGCGGTTTGTTCGGAGCCGCCATCAGAAGGGCTCTTTCTTCACGGTCGCGATGATGAGCGGCATGAAGTCCTGCTTCAGGCTCTCCCACTCGTACGTGATGTCTTTGGCCGTGAGCACGTAGACCACGCTCGGACGCGGAACCTTGCCGCACACCGAGACGACGGTGTCGATCACGGTGACCGGCTTGCCGTTGACGTACTCGATGTGGAACTTGCCCTGCTTCTTCTCGCCGGTCTCGGCGGCGTCATCGGGGCAACCCTCGGCGCGCGCCTTCGCCGGCAGCGCCGTGACCAGCGTGGCCGCGGTCAGCGCGATCAGAGACAGAGGTCCGAGTGCTCGCATGGGGTCTCCCTAGTATGACTCAGGGGTTCTTCGGTGCAGGCGTCTTCGCGTTCGTCTTGCTGTTCTTCTTCTGTTTCTTCTGTTCGCGCTTGATCGCCTTGTCGACATCCTTCATGCGCTGGTCGTACAGCTTGATGTCCACGCCCGGCATGTTCTTGTACTGATCGAAGTACGACTTCGCGGCGTTCAGGCGCTGCAGCTCGTCGGTGATGCCCGGATACGGCGACGTATCGAGGTAGAGCAGGCCGAGGTTGTAGTAGGCCGGCCCATAGTTCGGGTTCGCTGCGAGTGCGCGCTTGTAGGCAGCCTCGGCGGTGCGCACGAACTGATCGCGCTCGGCCGCGCCCTGCGGATACTCCGCCGACCGGCCGCGATACGACGAGCCGAGCGACGTGAGCGTGATCGCATCGTTGCGGCCGAACTCCTTCGTCAGCCGCTCGAACGTCTGCTGCGCCTCGGCGTACTGGCTGTTCTTCAGCTGGTGGACGCCGAGGTTGACGAGCGCGCTCGCGTGCTTGCCGTCGAGCTCGACCGCCTTCTGGTAGGCGACGCGCGCCTTCTCCGGGCGGTTCGTCTTGTCGTAGACGAGGCCGTAGACGTAGTAGACGTTCGCGTTCTGCTTCGCCGCCTCGCGCCGGAACAGATCGTCGAGCACGAGCTCGGCCGTGTCGTAGAGCTTCTTGTGGTAGTACGCGAACGCGACGTACGAAGCAGCTTCGATGTTCGCGGCGTCGATCGCGAGCGCGGCGCGCGCCTCGCGCAGCGCGGTGTCGGCATCCGGGTTCGCCTGCGACAGCGCGTTCTTCGCGATCACCAGGTGCGCGTCGACCTGGGTCTTCGCCTGCGCCGGATCGGGATCGAGGTTCGGCGGCACGACCGGCGGGCCGTCACTCGAGCCCGCGCCCGTGCCCCCGGTATCGCCGGTGCCGCCGGTGCCGCCCGGACCGCCGGGACCGCCGGCACTGCCGGTGCCCGGACCGCCCGGCTCGCCCTTGTCGTTCATCGACTGCGAGTCACCCGAGCCGGTCTTGTTCGTGTCCGGAGTCGTCTTGCCCTTCTTGCCACCGCCGCACGCAACGAGCGCGAGGCCGAGCAGGAGGGCGGCGAACCGGGACGACATATAGATCGATACGCGCGACGCGGTCATCGGGTCTCCTCTCACGGGGCCTCGGTGCCCTGGACGATCTCCTGGCGCAGCACCGTGAATTCCTGCGGGAACTCGCGTCCGAGATTCTCCTGCGCGAGCCGGCTCCACTTGTTCGAGATGCCACCCTTCTTGGCCGCGTCGAGCACCGCGATCCACTGCGCCTTCGCCTCGTCGAGGTACTTCTTGACGTTCGCGTCGAGCTGGGCCTGGTACTTCTCGAGGATCTCCGGGTTCGAGGCGTTCGCGACCGGCGTCGGGATCGGCGCGTTCGCGAGCTTCGTCGCGTACGAGTACTGGATCTCGGCGTAGCGGACCTTCGCCGCCATCGACATCTCGGCGACGCCGTACTGATCGAGCTTGAGGTACTGGTCCTCGGCCTTCGTCTTCTCGGCCTGCAGCGCCTTACCCTGGGCCTCGGCTTCCTTGATGTTCTTCGCCGCCTTCTTGATCTCGTACGGCTCCCACTTGCTCGCGTAGTAGTCCTCGGCGAACGAGAGCTCCCACTCACCGGCCAGCTTCGCGCCGGCGCTGCCCTTCGTCGCGCCGAGCCGCTTCCACTCCTTGATCGTGTCCTCGCCCGCCTTCTTCGCGGCGACGGTCTGGCCCTTCTTCTTGCGCAGCGCCGCGGCGTCGTAATAGGTCTGCACCGAGAAGTCGGCGTTCTCGGGCGAGTCCTTCGCGTAGCGCGCGCGCCACTTCGCGTACGTCTCCTCCATCGAGTTGACGTCGCCGGACTGCCGGTAGATGCCGCCGATCGACTTCAGCGCGCGATCGAGCTTGGTGCGATCCTTCTCCTCGTTGCCGTACTGCTTGTAGAGGTCGATCGCCTTCTTGAAGTCGCGGTTGAGCTCGGACGCGAGCGCGGCGTTGTACAGCGCGTCGAGTCCGATCTGATCGAGCGTACGCGGCTGCTCGCCCGGCAGCGGCTCGGGCGGCTTGATCTTGAGCTGCTTCGCCTTCTTCACCGTGGCGTGCAGATCGAGGTACGTGCGAACCGCGTTGTTGTAGTCGAACGCGGCCTGGTACGTCGATGCCTGCAGCCGGAGCGCGTCGAGGTAGTACGGGCTCTCGCGGAAGTTCTTCGCCGGGTTCGCGGCGAACTCCTTGAACAGCGAGATGGCCGTCTTCGGACGATCCGCGAGCTTGTAGCTGACCGCGGCGTTGTAGAGCGCGACCGGCAGATCCGGATCGGTCGGCGGCGCGGTCTTGTAGAACCGGTAGAACGCCTCGGCCGCCTGCGTGTACTGCTTCTCGGCGTACAGCGCATTCGCGCGCGAGAAGTTCAGCGACCGGTTCTGCGCGATCGCCGCGTCGAGCGTCGCCTTGTCACCGCACTTCGCGTTGATGAAGCGCTTGTTCGTGGCCTCGATCGCGTCGAAGTTCGACTGCGCCTCGTAGATCGCGAGGATGCCGTCCTTCGCCTTCGCGGCGTACGCCTGGCCGCAGAACTTGTCCATCACCTTCGTGAACCGCGCGATCGCGTCGTCGATGTGGAAGTACGCGAGGCTGATCAGCGCCGCGTTCGTGCCCTGCTGCGGTGCCGCGGCCGGATCGTTGACGACGTTCTGGTAGTTGTCGTACTCGGCCTGCAGCTTGAGGTAGATGTCCGGGATCGGCTGCGGCTGCCACGGCTGCGGCAGCGCCTTGAGCTCGGCGCTCGTCGGGATCTTGAGCGGCTGGAGCTTGCCCTCGGCGACGAGCTTCTGCGCCTCGGCCTCGTACGACTGCACGATCGAGCGCGCGGCGTCGATGTAGAACGCGGTGCCGAGATCGCGGTGATCGCGAACCCACGTGTACGCGACGATCGCCTCGGGGTAGCGCTCGCTCCAGTACAGCGCCTCGCCCTGGTTGTACGTGAACTCGTACGTGTAATCGGACTCCGGGTACGTGTTGACGAACTGGCGGTACAGATCGACCGCCTTCGCGTACATCGCGAGGTACTCCTGCTTCGCGGCGGGGTCCTTGCTCTTCGCCGCCTCGTAGTCCTTACGCATCTGGGTTGCAGCTGCATGCGTGTTGCGGGCAGCCGCGTACAGCGCGCGCTCGGCGATCCGGCGCTGGTTGTCCATCGCGACGCGGTCGTGCTCGTTCGCCTGGCACCACGCCGTGCCCGGGCACGCGTACTTGGTCGCGAGCTCGGCGGCCGCGTTGTCCGCGGCGTACTTGTCGCCCTTGAGCTCGAAGACGTTGACGATCTCCTGGTGGACGACCGGGTTGTTCGGGTGGAGCTCCCACGGTGGGCCGATCGCGATCCGGTACGCGTCGACCGCCTGGTCCCACGCCTGGAGCTCGGCGAACGCCTTGCCCATCGCGACCCAGACGTCGCGCACGTGCGGCTCGTTCTCGCGTCCCTTGTAGAACGCTTTGGCGCGCTCCATCGCCTTGACCGGGTTCGTGTCGGTCTCGCCCTCCCACGGATCGGTCATCGCGACCGAGATGTACTGGATCGACTCGTCGCGCAGCTCCAGCGCCGGGATGCCGCCCTGGGCGACGATCTGATCGTAGAGCTTGACGCTCTGATCGAAGCGCTTGATCGAGTCCTCGAGCTTGTCGCGCTTGTAGTAGCTCCACGCGAGCTTGTAGAGCGACTCGGCATAGAGCTTCGAGTCCTGGCCACCCTCGGCGACCTTGAGGTACGCCGCGATCGCCTCGTCGAGCTCGCCCGGGACCGTGAAGTGATAGTCGGCGATGCCGCGCACCCACGCGTGGCGGATCAGCTCGACCTCGCTGTTCGGGTACGGCTGGCAGGTCGCGTACGGATCGCGGAGCTGCTTGCGCTCGACGCGCTTGAGCGCCTCCTCGCGCGTCGGCGGCTTCGGCGGCGCGCCGTTCCACTTGTACTGGTTCGCGCACGCGAGCGCGAGGAACACCTGGAGCGACTTGCGCTCGTCCTTCGTCTTGCCGTAGTAGGCGAGCAGGTAGAGCGTCGACGGCGTCTGCCGGTAGTTCGGGAACTTCGTCAGGATCTGTTCCCACAGCGCGAGCGACTTCGAGTAGTCCGCGGTGATCGCGGTCTGCTCGGGCGCGTTCGGATCGGGCGGCGCCTTCTCGTTCGCGGCGAGCCGCGCCTCGACCTCCTCGTCGGCCTGATCGAGGTAGAGGTCGGCCAGCCGGAACATCGCGTCCGGCGTGAACGTCTCGTGCGCCGGGTGGTTCTGGAGGAACGCCTCGAGCAGCGCGATCGTGTCGCCGTGGTGCTTGCTGCGCGACGCCTCGATCTTCGCGATCCGGTCGGCGTACTTGTTGTTGAGATCGGTCGTGCGGGTGTCGAACTCGCGCTTGGCGATCGTTCGCATCCGCGTGTCCTGCTCGTTCGCGGCCTGGATGAAGCGCTCGTACTCGCCCTCGATATCCTTGAGCGCCTCGAGCTCCTTCGCGTTGAGCGTCAGCGGCTTGATATCGACGGGCTTCGCCGGCTGCGTCGGCTGGGTCGGGACCGGCTGCTTGCCGAGCCCTGGACCGTTCGGCGCATCCTGGACCGGGACCGGGTTCGCCGAGCCCGAGCCGTTGCCGGTCGGTGCCGGCGGCGTCGTTGTCGTCGGTGCAGAACCACTGCCGCTGCCGGTCGGCGCCGGTGCGCTGCCGCTGTCGGTGGTCGTCGGCGTCGAGCCCGGCTGCGCGATCGCGAGCGTCGAGGCGACCGTCGTCGCGATCAGCGCGGCGAGCACCGCGCGAGTGCGTGACTTCATGGCGTACCTCCGCCCGTCTTCGGCTGCGTCGTCGTCTTCTTGGCCGGCGTCTTGGCCGGCGCCTTCTTCGGCTGCGTCGTCGTATCGCCGGGCTTCACGGTCGGCTGCGCGGGCGTCTTGTCGCCCTCGCCGCCGGGCTTGATCCGACCCTCGCCGTTGCCCTTGTCGGGGCTGCCGGCGGGCGGCTTCGGCTCGGTGCCGGGCTCGGTCGTCGGCGCCGGCTTCGGCGTCGGCTGCAGCACGGTCGCGGGCTGGAGCACGTCGCGGAACTCGTCCTTGAGCTGCTTGAGCTCGCGGGCGCGCGACAGGTTCAGCCGCTTCAGATCGTCGTCGTCATCTTCCTTCTGGGCCCAGCTGACGTCGACGTTGCCGACGTCGGTGCGGATCACGATGTCGTAGAACTTGTCCTTGACGTCCTTGAAGCTCGCGCCGAGCACGGTGCCACCGATCGAGCGCGACTCCGCGGACAGCTCGTCGAGCTCGCGCTTCATCCCGCCGAGGCTCGCCTTCTCCTGCGCGAGCGAGGTCTTGACCTGCTGCATGCCGGTGTCGACCGCGGCGTCGATCGCGGCCTCGGTGCGGTCGAGATCGTCGGCGAGCCGAGCCGCGCGCTCCGCGAGCTGCGCCGCCTTGCCGCTGCCGCGCAGCGACTTGAATTCCGCGTCCTCGGCGGCCTTGACCTGCGTGCGCAGATCGCGCGCCTTCTTCGTGTTCTCGTCGCCGACCGCGGCGAGGTCGCGGCCGAGCACGATCTCGCGCTGGACATCCTGGATCTCGTCCTCGATCGCCTGCGCTTCCTTCGCCGCCTCGTCGAGCGACTTGATGAGGTTCGTCTTCGCGGTCGCGTCCATCGCCGGCTTCGCGTCGGTTGCGTACTTGCGCATCGCGACCGCCATCGCCTGCGTCGAGTCGATCGCGCTCGACACCTCGCCGGCCGCGGTCTCGACCGCGTCGTAGTCCGCCTGTGCCTTCGAGATCATGTCGACGCGCGCCTGCTCGGCGTTCGGCATCGCGAGGTACTGACCGACGAGCGCCTTGCGATTGGCGTCGCTGCCGCCCAGCTGATCGTGGAGATCGCTGCGCAGCTTGATCAGCTCGCGCTGCATCTCGCCGATCCGCGACCGCCGCGTCTGCAGCGCCGGATAGACCGCGGTGCGATCGTTCGCGGCGAGCACGCCCTCGAGCCGCGCGATGATCGCCTCGGACTGCGCGATGTTCGACTCGACCTCGCCGAGATCGGTCTCGACCTCGAGCGCGCGCTGGACCTCGGGCTCCTCGCGCAGGTACTGCGCGGCGGCCTCGGGCATCGGCGCGGTGGTCTGGAACACGTGCGCGTTGCGGCCCGCGAGCTGCGAGAGGTACTGGCCCGCGTCGGCCTTCGTGTCGACCATCTGCGCGAGCGCCTCGTACGACGGCGCGTACATGTCGTGGGTCTCGGTGAAGACCTTGTTCGCCTTGTCGTACTCGGCGGCGGGGTCCGCGTTGCGGACGTTGACGTCGAGCGTGCCGATGATCTGCGCCTGGCGGATCATCTGCGCCTTGCGGATCCGCAGGTTGCCCTCGAGGATGCGCACGGTCGGCGTCTTGTGCGACTCGGGCTCGGACTGCGCGAGCAGCTCGAGCGCGCGCAGCGCCTTGTCGTACTGCTTGCTCTTCACGTAGACCCACGCGACCTCGTACAGCGCGTCCGGGAACAGATCGCTGTGGCGATCGACGAGCAGGTAGCTGTCGATCGACTTCGAGGGCTGGTTCTGCTCGTAGTAGAGCCGGCCGAGCGCGAGCTGCGACAGCTCGATGATCCGGCGATCCTGCGCGGTCTTCGGCTTGCGGCCGACGAGATCGACGTAGATCTCGGTCGCCTTCGCGAGCTCCTTCTTCGCGACGAGCGTCGTCGCGGTGTAGTACGCGGCCTGCATCTCGTGCTCGTTGCCCTTCGGCACGAGCGCGAACGCGGCGAGCGCGTCGTCGAGCTTGCCCTCGTTGAACGCGAGCTTGCCCTTGACGTACGCGACGTCGGTCGCGTGCGGACCGCTCGCCATGCCGTTGAGCTGCGAGACGTACGGCGCGACCGCCTGGGTATCGCGCTGCGCGATCCCGATCTCGACGATGCGCAGCACCGCGGTCTGGTAGTACTTGCCGCCCGCGTTGTTCTGACCGGCGAGCTGCTCGAAGTACGTGCGCGCGCCGCCGCGATCGCCCTTCTGGTACAGCGACTCGGCGAGGTAGTACGTCGCGGTCTCCTGATCGGGCCCGGGCTTGCTCGCGAGATCGAACAGTGCGAGCGCCGCCTCGTCGTAATCACCGAGCGAGAACGCGATCTGCGCGTCGACGAGCTTGCGCTGATGCTGCGCACCGGACAGCTGGTTCGGCGTCGGCAGATCGGTACCGAGCTGGCGCGCTTCGGACTCGAGCGCGGTCAGGCGTTGTTCGGCGTCGGCGCCGGCCGTGCTCGGCAGGCACAGCGCGCCCAACGTACCCAGGAGGAACGACGCAAGCCTGCGATGCATGATTCACTTCCCCGGCGGTGGAGTGGTGGTTCCGGTGGGCGTCGGCGCGGGCGGAGTCGGCGCGGGCTTGTCCGGCACGACCTCGGTCACCTTGCACTCGACCGCGGCGCGCTTCTCGAGCGGCACGGTCGGGCCACCCTTCTCGTAGCCCTTGCAGTCGACCTTCTGGACCTTGCCCTCGCCGGCGACGAACGACTGCGCGCCCTTCGCGGTGAACGTGTACTTCGAGAGGTACTCGAACACGCCGTAGCCGTGACCGCGGTAGATCGCGACGACGCTGAGGTTGTGGTTGCCCGGCGCGATCGGCCCCGAGAAGATGTCGAAGCTCTTCGTCTTGTAGAGGCTCTCGCCGGTCTCGTCGGTGCGCGCGAACACCTGCGTACCGTCGAGCGAGTAGATCAGCTTCGTCAGCCGGAACGAGCTGCCCATCTCGTTCGAGTGCGTGACGAGCGTCTGCGCGCCGACGCCACCGCCGAGCATCTGCTCCTTGAGCATCTGCACGCGCGCCTTGAGCTGCCACGCGCGCTCCTTGAGCGCCTGCGTCTTCTGCTCGAGCCGGCGCATCCGCACCGCGGTCGGCATATCCGCGGGCGGCACCGTCGACGGATCGGTCTTCGCGACGGGCGTCGGAGCCGGCGTGTTCGACGCGGTCGGTCCCGCGCTACCGGTGTCCGATCCGCTACCGGTCGCCGGCGCCTTGTCCTTCGAGGGCGTGCCCTTCGCCGGGGTCTTGGCAGTCGTCCCCGTGCCCTTCTTGTCCGCCGCTGGCTGCGCCGTGACAGCGCCCGCGATCAACAGCGACGACATGACCACAACACTCGAAGTAGCTCGCATGCCTGGCTCTCCAACCGGCTCTCACCGGTTCTTGATTTGCGCTGGATGTACCGTGTCTCTCAGCGCAGTTTTTCCGTTTGGAATGGCCCGGTTGTAACACCCGGTTCCGGGCTTCTCAAGCAGACCGCTCCTCGGTTTTCGCATCTCACCCGTGCCTCTTGTCGCCGGGCCTCACGAGATGGGACCACAACGTCTCCAAGATCACAGCGATCCCTTCGCCGGTCGCTGCGGACATCGTGAATAGCTTCACGCCGATCGCCTCGAACGCGGCCACGATCTCGTCGATCCGATCACGCTCGAGCGCATCGACCTTGTTGAGCGCGACGACTTGTGGCTTGTCCGCGAGGTGCGGGGCAAACCGCCCCAGCTCCGCATTGATCACGTGGAAGTCGCGCACCGGATCGCGATCCGGTCCGGTCGTGAACGTCGCGTCGATGATGTGCAGCAGCACGCGGCAGCGCTCGACGTGGCGCAGGAACTGGAGCCCGAGCCCCGCGCCCTCGGCCGCGCCTTCGATCAGCCCGGGGATGTCGGCGATCACGAAGTTGCGCTCGTCGGACAGCGGCACGACGCCGAGGTTCGGCACGAGCGTCGTGAACGGATAGTCCGCGATCTTCGGCCGCGCGCGCGACACGTGCGAGATGAACGTCGACTTGCCGACGTTGGGAAACCCGAGCAGCCCGACGTCGGCGAGCAGCTTGAGCTCGAGCCGCACCGTGCGCTCCTCGCCGGGAGTTCCGGGCTCGGCGTCGCGCGGCGCCTGGTTCCACGGCGTCTTGAAGTGGATGTTGCCGCGCCCGCCCTTGCCACCCTGCGCGAGCACGAACGACGCGCCATCCTCGGCGAGATCGGCGAGGGGCGTCTCGCTGCCCTCCTCGAAGATCATCGTGCCGACCGGGACCTTCAGCGTGAGATCCTCGCCGCGCGCGCCGTATTGATCCTTGTTGCGGCCGTCCTCGCCGCGATCGGCCTTGTAGTGCCGGCGATACTTGAAGTCGAGCAGCGACGACAGCCGTGAGTCGGCGAGCACGATCACGCTGCCGCCATCGCCACCGTCGCCGCCGGAGGGCCCACCGCGCGGCACACCATCCTCGCGCCGGAACGCAGCGGACCCGTTGCCGCCGTCCCCGGCCTTCACGTGGATGAGGGCCTCGTCGATGAACTGCATCAGCCGATCGAGATCTATGGCTGATCCTCGACGCGATCGCCAGCGCGGATGCCACGTGAAACGGTTGCCTGCACGAGCGCGCCTCCGTCATGCAGATCACGCGCGTTGCGCGATTGTCGGATCTGCAGTTTTCGGTAACGTGCATGCATGCCCGCGCGCGACGCCGCGAGCGATCCGCAGCCGCCGAAGGTCGCGAGCGAACCGCCGAAGGGGATCGCGCGTCCGCCGATGACGACGACCGGCGTCGTCGCGCTGCTGCACGGCCGCGTCGCGCCGATCGTGCTATCGCGCGCCGCTCGTGCGCGCTGGCTCGATGTGTGGACGCGCGCGGTGATCGTGCCAGCGTGGCGCCGCGCCTCCGCCGTGTGGGTCGGCACCGCGATCGTCGCAGCGGTCATCTTCGGCCCGACCGGCATGAGCCCCGGCGATCTCACCGGGCTCGCGCTGCACAACCCCGGCGTCGGCGCGATGCTCGGCACGACGTGGCTGCTCGTGTTCGCACCGACCGCGCGCCTGCTCGTGCGCGGCGATGCCGCGAGCTACCTGCGGTCGCTGCCCGGCCCGACCGTGGCGCCGATCGTGCTCGCCGTCGCAGCGCTCGTCGGGCTCCAGCTGCCGTGGCTCCTGCTCTGGGTGATCGGCGAGGGCCTGCTCGGGCTCGGCGTCGTCGCCGCGCTCACCGCGGTGATCCTCGTGCTCGCGCGCTGGCGCCCGCCGCAGCTGCGCGCGAGGTGGCCGGGCTGGAAGCGCGATGGCGAGGCGCTGCGGGCGATCCATGTCCGCGCGCTGCGCCGGCGCGCCGGCGACGCGATCGTGCGCGGCGCGGGCCTCTCGATCCTCGCGGGCGTCGCGGCCGGCCTGTTCATCCGCAACAACGCGCTCGCGGGCGCGGACGCCGCGACGATCGGCGCCTCGGTGATCGTGATCGTGCTCGTCCCCGCGCAGGTCGGCGTGCTGCTCGTGATTTTGGCGACCCATCGCTCGACCGCGTGGCTCGCGAGCTCGCTCGGGATCTCGCACGCCGCGCGCGTCGCCGCCGTGCTCTACGCGATCCTCGTCGTCGAGCTTGTCGCGACCGCGATCGCCGTCGGTGCTGCGTGCGTGCTCGTCGAGCCCGATCCGCGGACCGCGACGTGGCTCGCGTCGACCGCGGGCGTCGTCGCGGTCGCCTCGGCGATGGCGACCACGCGCGTGCTGCTCGGCGACGAGGCCTCGGTCACGATCGCGTCGCGCGCGGTCGCCGGCTCGGTCCTCGTCGCCGCGATCGCCGTGCTCTGCCTCGGCACGTTCGGCGAGCTCGGCGCGATCGCGTTCGTCGCGACCGCCGCGCTCGCGCTGTTCACGGTCAAGCCCGTGGTGCCCGCATGAGCCTGCTCGACCTCGAACGGCTCACGATCCGGCGCGGCGGCCGCACGATCGTCGACGACATGGCGCTCGCACTCGCGCCCGGCGAGATCCTCGGCGTCGTCGGCAAGAACGGCTGCGGCAAGACCACGTTGCTGTCGTGCATCGCCGGCGTCCTGCCTCCGCACGACGGCCGCGTGCTCGTCGACGGCGCCTCGGTGTGGGGCTCGCGCCGCGAGCGTCAGCGCGCCCGCCACACGCTCGGCTACGTCCCCGAGGCTGCGGACCCGCCCGGGTTCTTGCTCGGCACCGAGCTGTGGTCGCTGTGCGCCGCCGTGCGCGATGCCGGCCCGCCGTCGCAATCGCTGCGCGACGCGCTCGGCCTCGACGAGTTGCGCGACGTCGCGCTCGAACGGATGTCGCTCGGCCAGCGCCGCCGCGCGTGCCTCGGCGCCGCGTTCGTCGGACCGCCGAAGCTGCTCGTGCTCGACGAGCCGGACAATGGTCTCGACATCAAGCGGCTCGACGCGATCGTCACGCTGATCAAGGCGCACGCCGACGATGGCGGCGCCACGATCCTCGCGTCGCACGATGCGGCGCTGCTCGATCAGCTCGGCGCGCGCATCGTGACGATGTAGCGCTCAGCGCACGAGCTGCATCAGGTGCCAGCGCTGCGCGTGCACGCGATCTTGCGCCGCCTCCTGCGCCTGCTGCGAGGTTCGCGTCACCATCACCGTCAGCGTGAACTGCGCGCCGATCACGAGCGACAGCACGAGCGCGGTCACGAGCGGCGTCAGCTCGAGCGTCCACGATTGCAGCACGAGCTGGCCGCCGCGCGTCGTGAACGTCGACGGCAGCACGCCGACGAGCTCGAGCCCGATGAGCAACACGAACGGCGCGAGGTGGCCGGCGACGGTGACCGCTGCGGAGTAGCGCACCGGTTGCGACAGGAACACGCCGAGCGATCCGATCAGCAGGATCGGCATCGCGAGCAGCGGACCGAAGATCAGGCCGGCGCCGATCAGCAGCAGGCTGTTGAGGCCGAGCAAGACGAGGTACCACGGCGTGCGCATCGAGCGCGGCGCGCGTGCGACGTACGCCGTCGTCACGGCCATGACGAGGCACAGCCCGATCGTCGAGAGGATTGGCCACACCGCGTGCGTTGGCATCAGCAGCAGGATCGAGGCGAGCGCGGCGATCCCGATGTAGCTCGCGACGCCGAGGCGCAGCGCGTGCTGGCGTGCGATCGCGCGCTCGTGGTCGGCAGCGGCGAGCGCCTCGGCCGGGACCGTTTCGGGCGCGTCGATCAGCAGGCGCGCGAGCACCTGCTGGGCATCCTGGTTCGTCGCGTCGAGCGCGATCGCGCGGCCGGCCTCGCGCATCGCGAGCGCGCGCGCGTCGTCGCCGGCGCGGGTCATCGCGTCGCGGGCGAGCCGCGCGTGCTCGGCCGCGAGCTCGCGCCGGCGCGTCGTGTCGCGATCGCCGTCGAGATAGGCCTGGATACCGTCGGCGAGCTCGCGCGCGGTCGGCCGTGCGGCGGGATCGAGCGCGGTCGCGCGCGCACACAGCGCGTCGAGCTCGGGCGGCACGTCGGGCGAGCGTTCGCCCGGACGGTGGCACGTGGCCTCGAGGACCGCGGTGATGCCCGCGGCTCCGCGCGGCAACGCGGCGCTGCCGGCCACGATCTCGTAGAGCACGAGCCCGAGCGAGAACACGTCGGCCGGGGGGCCGACCGTGCCACCGCGCGCTTGCTCCGGCGCCATGTAGCCCGGCGTACCGAGCAGCTCGCCCTCGGCGGTGTGCGTATCATCGAGCGGCAGCACCGGACGAGCCGCGCGCGGCTTGCCCGGGATCGAGGAGTCGCCGTCGCGCTTCGCGAGGCCCCAGTCGAGGACGTAGACCTCGCCGAAGTCGCCGAGCATGATGTTCGATGGCTTGACGTCACGATGGATGATGCCGCGCGTGTGCGCGAGCTCGAGCGCGAGCGCGACGTCGACGAGCCGGCCGAGCAGCAGGCGGCGCGGCCAGCGCGCGTCGCCGTCGAGCAGCGCGTCGGCGAGCGTCGTGCCGGCGAGCCGCTTCATGACGAAGAACGGCGTGCCGTCGCGATCGACGCCGAGATCGTGGACCGGCACGATCGCGGGATGCTCGAGCGCGCCCTGAAGCTGGGCTTCGCGGACGAACCGCGCAGCGATCACGCGATCGCGCATGTCGTCGCGCAGTCGCTTCACCGCGACCTCGCGATCCATCCGCAGATCGCGCGCGGCGCGGACCTCGCCCATGCCGCCGCGACCGAGCACGGGGCCGAGGTCGTAGCGAGCGCCGTCGTCGCCGGCGATCAGCGACGCCAGCGAGGTCCGCGACGTCGTCGACGGTGACGCCGGCGTGCCCTCGGCAGCCAGCGTCTCGGGAAGCGTATCGTCTTCGCTCACATCGACGAGCTTAGGCGGAGCGCCGGCTCGGACGTGAAGAAACGACGCGCGGGAATCAGGCAGCGGCGGCGGCGGCGGCCGGGTAGACCGCGACGCGCGTGCGCGACTTGCCGTGACGCTCGAACTTGACGACGCCGTCGACCTTCGCGAACAGCGTCCAGTCGCGGCCGATGCCGACGTTCTCGCCCGCGTGGTACTTCGTGCCGACCTGGCGAACGAGGATCGAGCCCGCGGTGACCTGCTCGCCGGCGAACCGCTTCACGCCGCGCATCTTGGGCGCCGAGTCGCGCCCGTTCCGAGTGGAGCCTTGTCCTTTTTTGTGTGCCATGACGCGTGTGCCTCTAGCTCTGGATGTCCGCGATCTTCACCGCGGTGTAGTCCTGACGATGCCCGTTGCGACGGACGTAGTTCTTGCGGCGGCGGAACTTGAACACGACGAGCTTGTCGCCGCGGCCCTGCTCGACGATCTGACCGGTGACCTTCGCGCCGGCGACCATCGGCTTGCCGACGTTGACGTTGCCGCCGTCTCCCGTCGACACGAGCAGCACCTGGTCGAACACGACCTGGGCGCCCTCGTCGCCGGCGAGCTTCTCGACCACGACAGTCTTGCCGGGCTCGACTCGATACTGCTTTCCACCCGTCTGGATCACCGCGTACATGACATTGCTCCGAAAACGCTTTTGGGAACGCGCACTTTACTTATCGGCGCTCCGCCGTCAAGCGCGACGCGCGACCCTGGCATGGATCGCCCGAAGATCAAGCGCTTAGCGCCTACCGGCCGAGACGTTTTCGCAGCAGATCCGACGTCATGATCGGGTTCGCCCGGCCTTGCGTCTGCTTCATGACCTGGCCGACGAAGAACCCGAACAGCCCGTCCTTGCCCGCGGCGTACGCCTCGGCCTGCTTGGGATTCGCGCTGACGACGCGATCGATGATCTCCCACAGCTGCGGCTCGTCGGAGATCTGCTGCACGCCGCGGCGCTCGACGATGTCGCGCGGCGGCTCGCCGGTCTGGTAGCTCTCGGCGAAGATCTCCTTGCCGATCTTGCCGCTGATCGTGCCGTCCTCGACGAGCACGACGAGCGCGGCGATCGTCGCGGGCGGCATCGGTGACTGCGTGATGTCCTTGCCGTCGGCGTTGAGCGCGCCGAGCAGCTCGGTCAGCATCCAGTTCGCGATCGTGCGGCCGCCGCGCTCGCTCGGGTGCGCCTCGCACGCTGCGTCGAAGTACTCGGCCATCGCGCGCTCGGAGACGAGCGTGCGCGCGTCGTCGGGCGATACGCCGTGCACGCGCTGATAGCGCTCGAACCGCGCGACCGGCAGCTCGGGCATGCCGCGCAGCGTGCTCGCCATCAGCTCGCCGTCGACGACGAGCGGCGGCAGATCGGGATCGGGAAAGTAGCGATAGTCGTTCGCCTCTTCCTTCGAGCGCAGCGGCGCGCTCTGTCCGATCGTCGCGTCCCACAGGCGGGTCTCGCGCTCGATCCGCCCGCCACCGTCGACGATCCGCAGCTGCCGCACGATCTCGTGATCGACCGCGTTCTGGACGAACCGGAACGAGTTGATGTTCTTCAGCTCGGTGCGCGTGCCGAGTCGATCCTCACCGCGCATCCGCACGCTGACGTTCGCGTCGCAGCGCAGCTGGCCCTTTTCCATGTCGGCCTCGGAGATGTCGAGCCAGCGCACGAGCCGGTGCAGCGAGCGCATGAACTCTGCCGCTTCTTCGGCCGACGTCAGCTCGGGCGCCGACACGACCTCGACGAGCGGCACGCCCGCGCGGTTGAGATCGACGTGCGACAGCGTGCCGACGTGCGTGTTCTTGCCCGCGTCTTCCTCGAGGTGGATCCGCGTCAGCTTCACGCGCTTGACCGCGCCTGCGATGATCAGATCGAGGTGGCCGTGCTCGCACAGCGGCTCGTCGTACTGCGAGATCTGATAGCCCTTCGGCAGATCGGGATAGAAGTAGTGCTTGCGCGCGAACCGCGAGCGCGCGCGGATCTGCGATTCGGTCGCGACACCGAGCCGGAGCGCGAGCTCGAGCGCGGCGCGATTGAACACCGGCAGCGCGCCGGGCAGGCCGAGCACGATCGGATCGGTCAGCGAGTTCGGTGGCTCGCCGAACCGGGTCGCGCTCGGCGAGAACGCCTTGCTCTTCGTCGCGAGCTGGACGTGGACCTCGAGGCCGATCACCGGCTCCCAGTCCGCGAGCATCTCGGGGACCGATCTCATGCGATCCCTCGTGGCCGGCGGTCGACGACGTCCGCGGTCTGCTCGATCACGCGGCCGACGCGGAGCAGCGTCGCCTCGTCGAGCGGCTTGCCGAGCAGCTGCGCGCCGATCGGCAGCCCTTCGCGCGACAGCGCGCACGGCACGCTGATCCCCGGCAGCCCGGCGAGGCTGCACGCGAGCGTGAACACGTCGGCGAGGTACATGTCGAGCGGCGTCGTCTTCGCGCCGAACGCGAACGCGACGGTCGGGGTCGTCGGCGTGAGCAGGACATCGACCGCCTGGAACGCGGCGTCGAAGTCGTGCTTGATCAGCGACCGTACCTGCTGCGCCTTCTTGTAGTACGCGTCGTAGTAGCCGGAGCGCAGCGCGTAGGTGCCGAGCATGATCCGGCGCTTGACCTCGGGGCCAAAGCCCGCGCCGCGTGTGCGCCGGTACAGCTCGAGCAGGTTGTCGGTGTCGACGCGCTTGCCGTAGCGCACGCCGTCGTAGCGCGCGAGGTTCGACGACGCCTCGGCCGGCGCGACGACGTAGTACGCGGGCAGCGCGAGGCTCGTGTGTGGCAGCGACACCTCGGACACGATCGCGCCCTGGTCGCGCAGCGCGCTGACCGTGCGCTCGAGTGCGGCGCGGACGTCGGCGTCGAGCGTGCCCGCGTAGTACTCGCGCGGCAGGCCGATCTTGAGCCCCGCGACGCCGGCATCGAGCGTGCGCGCGTAGTCGGGCACCGGGACGTCGAGCGACGTCGCGTCGCGCGGATCGTGGCCGGCGATCGCCTGCAGCATCGCCGCGGCATCGCCGACGGTGCGCGCGAGCGGACCGACCTGATCGAGCGACGACGCGAACGCGATCACGCCCCACCGCGACACCCGGCCGTACGTCGGCTTGAGCCCGACGACACCGGAGAACGCCGCGGGCTGGCGGATCGAGCCGCCGGTGTCGGTGCCGAGGCTCGCGGTGCACAGCCCGGCCGCGACCGCGGCGGCGCTGCCGCCCGAGCTGCCGCCGGGCACGCGCGAGGTGTCCCACGGGTTCTTCGTCTTCCGGACGCTCGAGGCTTCGGTCGAGCTGCCCATGCCGAACTCGTCGAGGTTCGTCTTGCCGATCACGATCGCGCCGGCCGCGCGCAGCTTCTCGACGACGGTCGCGTCGTACGGCGGGATCCAGCCCGCGAGGATCTGCGAGGCCGCGGTCGTCGCGATCCCGCGCGTCACGAGGTTGTCCTTGAGCGCGACCGGGACGCCGGCGAGCGGCCCCAGCGGCTCGCCCGCCGCGCGCTTGCGATCGAGCTGCGCGGCCGCGTCACGCGCGCCGGCCTCGTCGAGCGCGAGGTACGCGCCGAGCTCGCCATCGATGCTCGCGATCCGCGCGAACATCGCGTCGACGATCCGGACCGCGGTCGTCTCACCGGCGGCGATCCGGCGCGCGATGTCGGCGGCCGTCCAGTACTCGGTCATTCGCTGCCCGGAATGATCGCCGGCACGACGATCAGATCGCCATCGCGCTTCGGTGCGCCGCGCAGCGCGTCCGCGACCGCCAGCGACGGCTCGGGCGTGTCCGACCGCAGCGCCATGTCCATCGGCACGGCGTGCGTCATCGGCGCGACGGCCGTGGTGTCGACCGCCGCGAGCGCGCCGAAGCTCTCGAGGATCACGCCCAGCTCGGCGCGCATGCGCTCGAGCTCCTCGTCGTCGAGATGCAGCCGCGCGAGGAGCGCGATCTCCTCGACTTCCTGGCGCGTCAGCGTCGGCATCGCTCGGAGATTATTCGAAGGCGGGCAACGGTTGCGGCTGGAGCTCGGGCTTTCCGCCCATCCGTCCGGCGAGCTCGGCGCCCATGCGCAGGTAGTCGTCGGCGACGCGACCCGCGGTCGCGGCATCGCCCTTCTCGAGCGCCGCGATCAGCTCGCGGTGGTGCTTGCGGACCGAGTCGCCGGGCGCCGCGAGGTTCGCGAGCAGCGGCATGAACCCGCGCACGCCGTCGCGCACGGTGTTGATCAACAGCAGCATGACCTGGTTGCCGGACAGCTGCGCGACCGCGACGTAGAAGTCGAAGTCGAGCTCGAACAGCTCGAGCGCGCCGGTCACCTGATCCGCGCGATCGGCGAGCGCGCGCAGCTTCGCGAGCCCGTCCTTGTCGGTGTTGCTGCGTGCCGCGGCCAGCCGCGCGAGCTCGCGCCCGAAGATCCGCCGGAACTCGAGCAGGTCGCGGATCAGCTCGGGCTTGCCGCCGCCGAGCGGGAGCAGGTGCTGCACGAGCTCGATGCCGCCGGTCTCCATGAAGTTCTGGACCCGCGTGCCATCGCCCTGGCGGATGCGCACCAGCCCGAGGTGCTCGAGCTTCTTCAGCGCTTCTCGCAGCGACGCGCGATTGACGCGCAACCGCTTCGACAGCTCGCGCTCGGGTGGGAGCTTGGAGCCAGGTGGGTACTGTCCGCCGAGGATGAGTGATCGCAGTTGCTCGGCGATCTCCTCGGCGACGCGTTGCTTCTCGACCGGCTTGAGCATCCGCTTGCGTGAGGTTAACCCACCGCGGCGATTCCTAGAAGCCTTGAGGGCGCAATCACCTGCATGGTAACCGAGAGGCATGTCGAGCACGGCCGCGCTGAGCGAAGCCTCGCCATCGCGCGTGCTGGTGGTCGCGGGCGACGACGGCCAGGCCCACGACGTGTTCGATCTGCTCGGGATCTCCGACGGCGTGGCCCGGGTCCGCTCGCCGTTTCTGTTCGAGGTCGGCGAGGAGCTGCCGGTCCGGATCGAGCAGGACGGGGCGGTCTCCGAGGCGGTCGCACGGGTCCGCGCCCACGTCGGGCCCGACGATGCCAGGATCACCGAGCTCGAGCTGTGCGATCGCACCGAGCCCCGCCGGCCGGCGAAGCCCTGATGCTGGTCGCCGACCTCGACGACGTCACCTACGACCTCGAGGTCGATGGCGAGCAGGTGCGCCGCCAGCTCCAGCGCAAGGTGTGGGAGCGCCACGGCTGGGCGACGGTCGCGATCCTGTTCGAGGAGCGCGACCGCGATGGCACGTCGTGGAAGCCACCGAAGCTCGCGCTGATCCGGCTGCAGCACGTCCGCGAGGCGTGGAAGAAGCACGCCGCGATCACGCTGTCGATCGACGAGGCGCGCGAGCTCGGCGCGTGGATCGCGGCCGAGTAGCTAGCGCCGGAGGCGGGATTCGAGCAGGCGCGCCTCGGTCGCGGCCTCGACGTGCTGCGGCTCGAGGCGCAGCACCTCCTTGAACAGCCGGAGCGCATCGGCATCGCGGCCGAGCATGCGCTCGACCCGGCCGAGCAGGAACCGCGGGGTCACGGCGCGCACCGACCGGTTCATCGCCTTCGTCAGCGCGCCGCGGGTCGCGGTCGCGACCAGGGACTTGTCGGGCGCGGCGCAGAACTGCGACCAGGCGTGGAGCGCGTGGTAGTCGGGCTCCTCGGGGTTGAGCTCGACCGCGCGTGCGAACTCGGCGATCGCGGCCGGGAGATCGTTGCGCCGCATCGCCTGCTCGCCGCGCAGGTAGGCGTCCTCGGCCTCGACGATCTTCTGGGCGAGCTGCTCGGCCTTCTGCTGCTCGGCGCGCACCGCGGCCTCACCGCCGCGCTTGAGGATGTCGGTGTAGTGCTCGCGGCGCTTCGCATCGGACAGCACGGCGAACGCGGTGTTGACCTGCGCGAACAGTCGCTGCGCGTCGCGGTTGTCGTCGGCGATGCTCAGCGCGGCGAGCCGATCCGGGTGGAGCTGGCGGGCGAGCGCGAAGTACGCCTTGCGGATGTCCTCGGGCTTGGCGTCCTGGGCCACGCCGAGCATCGCGTAGTGATCGGCGCCGGTCTTGAGCAGCTGCATGCGCTGGGCGATCAGCGCGCGGACGTCGGCGGCCTGCGCGGACTCGGTCTTCTTGCGCTGCGGGATCGGCGTCGAGCTGCCGTGCCGACCACGCGCGAGCGGCGGTGGCTCGCTCGGCGCGCGGTCGCGGATCGCGGGAGGCTCGAGACGCTTGCCGTCACCGCGTGGCAGGGACTGGGTGCCCGGGGTGCCGAGCGGCGGCAGCTGGCCACTGCTGCGGCGATCCATGCGCGCGTGGCTGTGCGACTCCGCCGACGACGATGCGGGCACGCGCGCGACCGGCGTGTCGATCGTGGGCCGGACGAGCGGCTGCATGTCCGACGACGACCGCCGCGTCAGCACGGGCACCTCGGTGCTCGCCTGGCGGACGACCGGATCGGCGGTGCGGCGAGGAACGCGCGAGGGCGCGTCGGCGGCGGGCGCGCCGGCGTCGTCGCTCGGGTCGATCAGATCCCGCGTCGCGCGGCGCGGCGGCACCGGCAAGCCCTTGCGATGGAGCGACGCGGCCTTCGCGACCTCGGTCGGCACGCTGGCCGGCGGCACCGCGAGCGGCCGTCCCGGGACCTCGACCTCGCACGCGTTGCACGACACGAGCGCGTACACCGTCGAGCGCACGAGGCGCTGCTCGCCGCACTTCTCGAGCTCGCCGAGCGTCGCGCCCTGCAGCAGACGATCGATCACCGGCCGCTCCTGATCGCCGAAGCCGTACTGCGGCAGGTCCTCGAACGCCTCCGGCCGCAGCCGGAACCAGATGCCGAACTTGCCGAGATCGGAGGCGAGCCGCGCCTCGGACAGGTACTGGCGCGCGCCGAGATAGATCACCGCGCGGATGTCGAGCTCGCTGCCGGCGATGCACGGCACGGTGATCTCCTCGTCGATCACGAACTCGCCGCGATCGATCGAGAACGTGCGCGCGGCCCGCTGCGCGACGCACCGCCGGCGCAGCCGGATCGCCTGCTCCGGGGTCAGCCGCACGAGCTCGGCGATCACGTCGATCTCGTCGCGCTCCGGTGCCGCCGCCATCCGCCGCGCGACGTCCGCGGCGTGCGTCGACGACACGAGGCCGCCGGTCAGAGCGATTCGTACGGCGGCATCGGCCGCGAGCGGCGAGTGGGCACCGACGATCGCGCCGTACGAGAACCCGATGTGATAGCGCTTACCGTCGGACGCGAGGGTCAGCTGGCCGGTGACGCCGCGCAGGCCCAGCGTGCCGACGGTCCGCCCCCAGGGCCGATCTGCGATCGTGCCGCGTGCGAGCTCGGCCACGTCATCGCCCCCGTCGCCACAGCCGACGGGCCACGTAGGTCACGGCGGCGAGCACAATCACGACGACGACGATCAGTACGCCCGTCCGATTGCCCTCGGCGTATCCCCACATTGACTACAGAATGGAAGGATCGGAGACCCGAGTCAATCGGCGCGGGTCCGTGACTGGCTCGCGCTCGTGATGGTGGGCTACAATTTGCACGAATCATGAGCACGTCGTTCCCGCTCGACGGCATGCGAGTCCGATTTGCGGGCGCGACGAACATCGGCCGCAAGCGCGATCACAACGAGGACTCGATCTCGCTGCCCGAGAACGAGCGCCTCGCGATCGTCGCCGACGGCATGGGCGGTCACGCGTCCGGCGAGGTCGCGAGCCGGCTCGCGGTCGAGCTGATCAACGATCACTTCACCGAGACCGCGAAGCAGCAGACGCTGACCTGGCCGTACAAGGTCGATCGCGATCTGCGCACGCACGTCAACCGGATGGTGACGGGCATCATGCTCGCGAACCTCGAGATCTGGGAGCGCTCGCAGCGCGAGCAGCGGTTCAAGGGCATGGGCACGACGTGCGTCGCCGTGTACTTCCTCGACGACGCGCTGATCATCGGTCACGTTGGAGATAGCCGGTGCTATCGCGCCCGCGGCACCGAGATCACCCAGCTCACCGAAGATCACTCGCTGATCAACGACTACATCCGCATGAAGCGCGTCACGCCCGAGGAGGCGGAGAACTGGCCGCACAAGAACGTGATCGTGCGCGCGCTCGGGATGAAGGAGAGCGTGCAGGTCGACATCCTCACGGAGAAGCCGCACGTCGGAGACACCTTCTTGCTGTGCTCCGATGGTCTCACCGGCATGGTGAAGGACGACCAGATGCAGCACATCCTGATGACCGAGCGCGACCTCGATCGCGCGGTCGATCGACTGATCACCGCGGCGAACGAGGAAGGCGGCATCGACAACATCTCCGTCGTGCTCGCGCGGATCGAGGCGGTATGAAGGCGCTCGTCGTCGTGCTCGCGCTCGTCGCCGGCTGCAGCAAGCAGGAAGACGCGCCGAAGAAGCAGACCAAGCCGCCGGCGATCCCGGCCGTCGAGCTCCAGCGCGGCACCGACGCGTGCAACGACTACGTCAAGCGCGCGTGCGCGTGCGCCGAGACCGTGCCGGCCGCGAAGGAGGCATGCGCGCTCGGCAAGGCGCTGCCCGAGGCGATCGACATCGCGAAGCGGCTCGCCACGAATCCCGACGCCGACGACGAGGATTCGCACCAGGCCGCGGACAGCATCCGCAAGACCGTCAAGAACTGCATCGAGCAGACGGCGAAGCTACCGGCGCTCGGCTGTCCCTGAGCCGGTGTAGCGGCGGGCCCTCGGTCTCGGCGAGCAGCGCCCGGCTGATCTCCGGGCAGATCGGCGCGAGCGCCTCGGCCGCGGCACGGGCGAGCGCGATCGGGGTCGCGAGCGCGCGGGCCGCCGCGGCGCGATCGGTCCTCGCGAGCCGCCACGGCGCCGTCTGATCGAGCAGCCGGTTCGCGGTATCGGCGACGTCGACGATCGCGGCCGCCGCCTCGTCGATGCAGAACGCGTCGAGCGCGGCGTCGATCCGCCCCGGCAGCGCGACGGCCTCGGGCGGGGGCGCGACGTCGACGCGGCCGACGCTCGCCGCGAGCGTGCGCGTGCGATGCACGAGGTTGCCGAGCCGGTCGACGAGGTCGCCGTCGTGCGCGGCGACGATCGCGTCGCGCGTGACGTCGGAATCGGCGCGCGTCCGGCAGCGCCGCGCGAAGAACCAGCGCAGCGCATCGCGGCCGACGTCGGCGACGACCGGCTCGACCGCGAACCCGCGGCCGGACTTCGCGATCTTCTCGCCGTCGACGGTGAGGTAGCCGTGGACGAAGATCCGGTCCGGCAGTGGCAGGTTCGCCGCCAGCAGGAACGCCGGCCAGTACACCGCGTGAAACCGCGTGATGCCCTTGCCGATCACGTGCGTGACCTCGGCGTCGCGCCACCAGCGCTCGACGAGTGGCGCGTCGCCGCCGAGCGACAGTGCGGACAGATAGTTCGCGAGCGCGTCGAACCACACGTAGATCACCTGCGACGGATCGCCCGGGACCGGGATGCCCCAGCCCGAGCCGGCGCGGGTGGCGTCGCGCGACACGCTGAGATCGCGGACCTCGCCGTCGAGAAACGCGAGCGTCTCGGCGCGCGCCGCGTCGGGGACGATCGTCAGCCGGCCGCTCGCGATCGCGTCGCGGATCGGCGCGCGGTAGCGCGACAGCCGGAAGAACCAGTTGTCCTCGACGACGCGCTCGGGCGCGGTGCCATGCTCGGCGCACGGCGCGGCGCTGTCGACGAACGCCTCGCAGCCGACGCAGTAGTGGCCCTCCCAGGCACGGCGGTAGAGATCGCCGGCGCACGCGCGCCACAGGTGCTCGACGGCGACGCGGTGCCGCGGATCGCGCGACGTCCGCACGAAGTCGTCGATCGACAGCCCGAGCAGGTCGCCGAGCTGCGCGAACGCCGCGGCGTTGCGCTCGACGAGCGCGGCGGTCGCGAGGCCCTCGCGGGCCGCGGCGCGCACGTTCTTGAGGCTGTGATCGTCGGTGCCGGCGACGAGCTTCACCGCATCGCCGCGGCGCCGGCGATGGCGCGCGAGGATGTCGGCGAGCACGAGCTCGTAGGCGAACCCGAGGTGTGGGGTGGCGTTGACGTAGGGAATGGCGGTGGTGATGAACGACGTCGTCATGGCAGTCCTCCTCGCCGGAGGCCGCCCTCGCGTCACACGCCGCGCGCTGCCACGAGGGCAGCCGTCGGCCGTTTGATCAGATCGCGCGCACGGATGCCCGACTCCCGAAGGAGCTATCGACAGGCATCGACATTCGCGTCGCGCGGTTCACGAGCTGACCATAGCCGATCGCGCGCGTCCGGCCGAGCGGTTCGTGCGCGCGCTGGCCAACTGCGCGGAGAAGCGGCAGGATCGAGGCATGCGGATGCTCGTGCTCGCCCTGCCCTTCGCGCTCGGTTGCAGCCGCGGTGCCCCCGACGTCGACTGCGCGAGCGTCGGCAACGGTGTCCGGAAGTTCTGGACCGAGAAGGCGCGGACCGCCGAGACGCCCGAGGATCGCGCCGAGGCCGAGGCGATGGGCAAGCGGTCGGCCGAGCGGCTCGAGCGCCACTGCAAGGCCGACGGCTGGTCGGCGGACTTCATCATCTGCGCGCGTGCCGCGGTGCAGCCCGAGGAAGCCGGCTGCATGAAGTACCTGAGCCGCGAGCAGTCCGGAAAGCTGATGATGGATCCGGTCGATCAGACGCCGCAGACGCCCGGCGGCCTCAACGTCGGCGGCTGAGCTACGTGAGGATCGGTTCGGTCGGGGACGCCGTCACCGTCGCGCCGGCCCACACGACCGCGTTCGCGACCGACGCACGGACGTCGGCGCCGTCGCCGATCACGGCGTTCGGACCGACGGTGACGCCCGCGGCGATCCGCGCGCCGGCACCGATCTTGACCGGCGCGACGATCGTCGCGGTCGCCGCGATCCGCGCGGTCGGATCGACGCCGACGAGCTGACCGGGCGGGTGGCGCAGCCGCGTCCCGCCGAGCAGCGCGAGGTTCGAGGCGACGTAGCGCTCCGGCGTCGAGTGCTCGGCGAAATAGCCACCGATGTGCTCGTACGCGGCGACCCGCTCGCCGGCGCGCAGCCACGGCAGGTAGCCCTGGCGGATCGAGTCGCTCTCGCCGTCGGGCAGCCGGCGCATCACCGACGGCCGCGTCACGTGGACGCCGCAGAACATGTGCTCGCCGTCGCCGAGGATGTTGACGACGTGCGGGCCGCGCGCGTCGTGGCGGACGTCGACCGCGCCCCACGCGACCGCATCGGGCACGCGCTGCACGACCATCATGCCGAGGATCGGACCGCGCTGCTCCTCGGCGCGATACGCGGCGAGCAGCGCGGCGACGTCGAGATCGAAGATCAGCTTGCCGTTGTGCGAGACGAACGGCTCGTCGGTGCCGTCGGGATCGAGGAGCGCGAGCGCGTGCTTGAGCCCGCCTCCGGTGCCGAGCAACGTCGGCTCGTACGTGTACTGGATGCGCGCGCCGAGGTGGCGGCCGTCGCCGATCTCGGTCGTGATCAGGTCGCGCTTGTGATGCGTGTTGATCACGATGTCGCGGATGCCGTGCGCGACGAGGTTCGCGATCCCGTACGCGACGATCGGGATGCCGCACACCGGCAGCAACGGCTTGGGTCGCTCGGCTCCGATCGCGCCGAGCCGGGTCGACAGCCCGGCGCACAGCATCATCGCGCGCATGACGCCACCGTGGCACAGCTCGCGCGGTCGAGCGACAAACTCGCGCGCGCCGGCGGCGGTGCTAGCGTCGAGGCATGCGCGTCGGCCCGATCGATCGCTCGCAGCTCGCCGCGGCCGAGCTCGTGCTCGCGGACGCCTGTGCGTTCGACCGCGCCACCGAGGTCGCCGACGAGAAGCTGTTCGAGCCGGGCCCGACCGCGCCCGCGCTCGCGTTCGGCGCATGGGACGGCAACGAGCTCGTCGGGGTCGCGGCGGTGTCGGCTCGCTGGCTGCGCGTCCTCGCGGTCGTCCCGCGGTTCCGCCGGCGCGGCGCCGGCTCGACGCTGCTCGCGGCGTGCGAGGCGACCGCGCGCGATGCCGGCGAGACCCGGCTCCGCACGCTCGACCAGCCCGGCAACTACCTCGCGCCCGGCATCGACGAGCGCAACACGTACGCGATCGGCTGGCTCGAGCGCCGCGGCTGGCAGCGCCACGACGAGCGCCGCCACGACGTCCTGATCGACGTCCGCACGAACCCGCGCGTGTCCGCCGACCGCGCGGACGAGCTCGCGACCGCGGCCGCCGCGAAGGGCTACGAGATCCGGCGCGCGCGTGCCGACGAGCATCCGCTGCTCGACGCGGTCGCGGCCGAGTTCGGCGGCGCCTGGCCGTTCGAGCTCGCGCGCGCGCTCGGTCACGATCCGCCCGGCGTCCACGTCGCGGTGCGCGACGGCGCGTACTGCGCGTTCGCGGCGCACGACGGCAACAACCGCGGGCTCGGCTGGTTCGGCCCGACCGGCACGTGGCCGGCGCACCGCGGCCAGGGCCTCGGCGAGGCGCTGCTCGTCGCGTGTCTCGTCGACGTCGGCCGTGACCACCCGCGCTGCGAGGTCGCGTGGATCGGCCCGCGCCCGTTCTACGACAAGGTCGCCGGCATCGCCGAGGACCGCTACTTCGTGCTGCTGACGCGCGACCTCTAATAGCCGAACAGCTTGTTCACCGGCACGAACGTGACCGGCGCGAGCTGCTTGAGCTTCGCCTCGTCGAGCTTCTTGCGCTCGCCGACGACCGAGATCAGGACCGGCCGGCCGAGCGCGGCCTTCATCCACTTCTCCAGCATCGCCTTGTCGACGGCGCTCGCTCGCTTCATGCGCCCTGCGCGCGGATCGGCGGTCTCGCCCTGGTCCTGCCACGCGTACACCGTGCCGGCGATGCCGCGCGGCGGGATGCGATCGGCGCGGTAGTTCTGGACCAGCGTCTCCTTCGCGGTGTCGAGTCGCTTGTCATCGATCGGTGCGCGCAGGCTCGTCAAAATCGCGGTGATCGCGTCGTCGGTCTTGTCGCCCTGCGTTCCCGCGTAGACGTAGACGTCGGCGTCGTCGGTCTTCTTCGCGCCCGGATCGAACCCGCCGAACACGGTGTACGCGAGCCCGCGCGCCTCGCGGACCTCCTGGTACAGCATC
Organism: Kofleriaceae bacterium; assembly: GCA_035715365.1. Classification (GTDB taxonomy): domain Bacteria; phylum Myxococcota_A; class Polyangia; order Haliangiales; family Haliangiaceae; genus JABFXX01. The sequence continues at coordinate 394,115 of DASTLB010000022.1, forward strand.
GCGGCCGCGTACTCGGAGAACACCGTGCCGGCGGCGCGATCGTCCGCGGTCGCCGACGGGCGCGGCCACATCATCCACACGTGGGTCTGCGCCATCTCCTGGTCGGTGCCGATCACGGCGTTCGGCTTGCGAAAGCGCACGGGCCGCGGCGGCTTCGTCTTGATGCTGCCGTCGCCGAGCACGATCGCCGCCGCCGCTTCCTTGCCGCCGCGCGGCCCGAAGTACGACGTGCGATGCGTCAGCTTCAGGTACTTGCCGAGCAGCTTCGCGAGCTGCGCCGGCTTCGCGGCCTGCAGCTGCTTGTTCGACGGCACGACGAGGAACTCGCTCTCGGCACCGAACCGCGCGTAGAGCTGCAGCGCGCCCATCACCGACTGCGGCGACGCGATCGCGTTCTGGCGCTCGGTCAACACGGCCGCGACCTTCTTCTGCAGCGTCGCGTCGTCGATCGCCGGTGCGGCGAGCCACTCGCGCAGCAGCGCGATCCCGGCGTCGAGGTTGCGATCGATGCCGGAGATCGAGATCGCCGACTCGGACTTCGAGCACGCGACGTCGACCGCGAGCCCGAGCTCGTGCAGCTTGCGCGCGACCTGCTCCGCCGTCTGCTTGCCGGCTCCCGACACGCTGAGCGTCTCGAGCGCGAGGCACGCGAGCCGATCGTCGGCGCGGCCGTAGTCGTACTCGTACGTGATGCTGAACAGGCCGTTGCGATCGTTCTTGACCGAGACGAGCTCGCCGGTCGGCAGCTTGCCGCGCTCGTAGTCCTTGCCCTCGACGAGGACCTCGGGCTCGATCGGCGTCACCGGCATCTCGAGCACCGACTTCGCGAACGCGCTCTGCCGGCTCGGATCGACCTTGACCGCGGTGATCCCGGGCTTCGCGATCTTCGGCTGCTCGGCCTTGCCCTTGACCTTCTTGACGACGAGGTAGTTGCCGTCGAGGTACTGGTTCGCGACGCGCATGATGTCCGCCTTCGTGATCTTCTTCATGCGGTCGAGCTTCGTGACGACGTCGGGCCACTCCTCGCCGAGCGTGAACGCATCGACCATGATCGCCATGCGGCCGGCGTTCGACTCGAGCTGCAGCTGCTGCCGGATCTCCGAGGTCAGGATCGCGGTCGCGAGATCCTGATCCGTGAAGTCGCCCTTCTTCAGCTTGTCGGCGAGCCCGAGCAGCAGCTTCTCGAGCTCGGCGTGCGTCTGCCCCGCGAGCGCGTCCGCATTGAGCTCGTAGTAGCCGGAGTCGCGCATGAACGTCGGGTTGCAGCCCGCGTCCGCCACCTTCTGCGTCAGCAGCAGGTCGCGCGCGAGGATGCCCGACTGGCCGTCGAGCAGGAGCAGGTCCATCACCTCGAGCGCGAGCCGATCGGGATGCGTCGCGCCGACGAGCTGCCAGCCGAGCACCACGCCTTCGTCGGCGGGCACCGGCACGTTGACCTCGACGCGGCCGGCGGGCTTCGGCAGCTCGGCGGCGGGCGTCGCCTCTCCGGCCGGCCGCTTGAACTGGCCGAACTCCTTCTCGAGCAGCGGCAGCACCGAGGCATCGACGTCTCCCGCGAGCAGGATCGCCATGTTCGCCGGCGTGTAGTAGCGACGGAAGAACGCCTCCATGTCCTGGTACGCGGGGCTCTTCAGGTGCTCGATCTCGCCGAGCACGCTGCTCCAGCCGTAGCCGTGCTTCGGGAACATCGCCTTCATGAACGCCTCGTGCGCGCGGCGCTGCGGGCTGTCGATGCCGCGGTTCTTCTCTTCGTACACGGCCTCCAGCTCGGGCCAGAACAACCGGAACACCGCGTCCGCGTAGCGATGCGACTCGACGCGCGCCCACTGCGCGATCCGGTTCTTCGGGATCTCCGAGACGTACACCGTCGCGTCGCTCGTCGTGAACGCGTTGAGCCCGACGATGCCCATCCGCGCGTACAGCTGATCGAGCTCGTTCGGCACCGCATACGCCGCGGACTTCTGGGTCTCGCTGTCGATCTCCTTCAGCACGCGGTCGCGCTCGACGCCGGGCTTGCGCAGCTCGGCGTACAGCGTCGCGATCTTGTCGAGGTGCGTCTTCTCCTTCGCGTAGTCGAGCGTGCCGAGCTCGCTCGTGCCCTTGAACAGCATGTGCTCGAGGTAGTGCGCGAGGCCGGTCGAGCTCTGCGGATCCTGTGCACCGCCCGCGCGCACCGCGATCTGCGCGACGATCGTCGGCTGCTTCGGATCCGGGCTGATGTACACGGTCATGCCGTTCGACAGCCGGTGGATCGTGGTCTTCGTCGGATCGTTCGGCAGCGCCTGCGCGAACAGCTTCGGCTCCGCGATCGCCCGCGGCGTCTGGACGATGGGCTTCGCGGGCTCGGTCGTCGTCGGCGGCGGCGGCACCGGCCGCGGTCCCGACGACCCCCCGACGGTGGACTGACTGCCACCTCCACACGTGCACGCGAGCCCCACGAGCGCGACGACAACCAGCCGCTTGGCAACGGACGAGATCATCCCGCGAGTTACTCACGCCGGACCCTGCCGTGCAACGTCGACCGTCGAGCCGCGGCGGTTTGCGCGAAGCGTGAACGCGCCTGCGCGAATGGACCCGAGAGGCCCGCAGACGCTACGCGACCGGCGGCGGGCCGTACGACAGCGTGATCCAGCTCGACAGGTTCGTCGCCGACCACCCGACGCCGTACAGCCGCGGATAGATCACGCGCGGCTCGTCGCGCTCGACCGCGGCCAGGATCCGCCGCGCGAGCTCCTCGGGATCGCCGGTCGGCGCGAACCGACCGAGCAGCCCGCCACCGCCGTAGGCGTCGCGCGCGCCCTGCTCGAGCGCCGAGCGCACCGGCCCGGGATACACGGTCACGACCTGGACGCCGTGCGGCGCGAGATCGGCACGCGCGATCTCCGACGCCATCGCGAGCCCGGCCTTCGACGCGCCGTAGTACGCGCAGCCCTTGAGCGGCACCTTGCCGGCCATGCTCGCGACGTTGACGATCAGGCCGCGCCGGCGCTCGACCATCCCGCGCACGACGAGATCCTGCAGCCGCAGCGGCGCGAGCAGGTCGATCGCGACGAGGTCCTGCGCCTCCTGCCATTCCCACGTGTGCAGCTGCTGCACGCGCATCACGCCCGCACAGTTGACGAGACCGTCGAGCGCGCCGCCGGCTGCGACGACGGCTTCGACCAGCGACGGTAGCGTCTCGAGCGCGCGCAGATCGACCTCGTGGACGGTGACGTCCCCGCCGAGCTCGCTCGCGAGTTGCTCGATCGCCGGACGCTCGCGATCGAGCAGCGCGAGGCGCGCCGCCGGCCACGCGCGCCGCATCTGCCGCGCGAGCGCACCGCCGATCGCGCCGGCCGCGCCGGTGATCAGCACGTGGTCGCGTGCGGTCACGAAAGCCTCGCGTCGAGCGCGAACCACAGCACGAGCGTCTTGTCGTCACCGCGCTTCCACATCGCGGGGCCGAGGAACAGCCCCGGCGAGATCTCGCGGATCTCGTCGTGGATCCGCCGGATGTAGCCGGGGTTGACGTCGAGGTCGTAGTCGAGCACGAGCGTCGGCTTGCCGTCGATCGCCGAGGCTCCGAAGCTCGTCTCGAACGGGAACAGGTTCTGGCGGCCGAATACGCCGGGCACGAACACGCGGTTGTGGCCGACGCCCCGTGTGTCGCTCGCCGCCTGGAACGTCTTGCCCTCCCACACGAACGAGCGCGACGCGGCGAATCGCTGGAGCGGCCCGCGCAGCGCTGCGGGCACGCCGCGGATCGCGAGCATGCGGCCGACGAGCTGGCCGTCCGCGGCGTGCATCGAGGACGAGACCGCGCCGGCGCGATACAGCGCGTCGAGCTCGTCGAGCGAGCGCTCCGCGAGCGTGTCGAGCGTGTGGACCGAGCGGGAAGTAGGCTGAGACTGGGCCTGCGTCGAGAGCATGGTCGGGTTCCTTTCGTGGGCGGTAGCGAGCGTCGACGATCGGGCGGGGGTCGGCGCGGAGCGGGATCGGTTCTGACGGATGTCTTGCGGTCCGGAGTCCGGATGAGGTCGGAGGGGATTCGGAGTGGATTCGAAGTGGCTGGTGGGAGGGCGGACTAGCGAGAGCGGGCGCGCGGCAGGTCGGCGGAGATCATGCGCCAGCACGCGCGACCGGCCTCGGCGAGCCCCTTGTCGTCGAGCTGGAGGTAGCCGAGTCGGCTCGCCTTGATCACGCCGACGAACGCGCCCCACAGCAGCGCGATCAGGATCTCGACCGACGGTGACGGCGCACGCTCGCGCAGCTGCTTGCCGGCGACGAACAGCGGCGCGATCACGCTGAGCTCGAGCTGGCGGCTCTCGGCATCGAGGTACGCGACGTGATCCTGCATCTCGAGGAACCGGAACGCCGCCGGCTCCGCGCGCGCGAACGCTCCGAGCCGCCGCCAGATCTCGTCGAACCAGCGCTGCGCGGAGTCGCCGTGGTAGCGATCCGGGCTCGCGACGCCATCGAGCAGCGCCGCGCGCAGCCGGAGCTTCGCGTCGCGATACACCTCGTTGACGAGCGCCTCCTTGTGCTCGAAGTACCGGTACAGCGTACCGGTGCCGACCTTCGCGGCCGCGGCGACTTCCGGAACCGACGTTCCGTGAAACCCGCGCTCCGCGAACATCTCGAGGGCCGCGTCGAGGATGATCCGGCGCTTGTCATCGACCAGCGGACGTCCCCGGCGGGCAGGCTTCGCCGTTCCGACCGGCGGCGACGAGCCACGCGCCGCCCGGGTCGCGCTCTTTGCCTTTCCGGACTGAACGTTCATTCCGAAATATGTAGTGGACGGCGGGCCGGCTGTCAACCGCCGATCGAGATCAGCGCGTGCGCAGCAGCAGCAGGTACTCGACGTTGCCGGCGGGTCCGGTGATCGGTGACTCGACGTGGTCGCCCGAGACAAAGCCGTTCGCCTCGGCCCAGGTCCGGATCTTGTGGACGGCACCGAGCCGCGTCGCCTCGTCGCGCACGACGCCGCCCTTGCCGACCTGCTCGCGGCCGACCTCGAACTGCGGCTTGACGAGCACGACGATCGGCTTGCCGGCGGGTGGACGCAGCAGCTCGGCGACGCGCGGCAGCACGAGCGTCAGCGAGATGAACGACACATCGATCACCGCGAGGTCGCATGGCTCGGGCACGAGCGCGAGCTCGATGTTGCGCACGTTCTGACGCTCGAGGACGACGACGCGCGGATCCTGGCGCAGCGACCACGCGAGCTGGCCGTAGCCGACATCGATCGCGTACACGCGCGTCGCGCCGCGACGCAGCAGCACGTCGGTGAAGCCGCCGGTCGAGGCCCCGATGTCGAGCGCGACCTTGCCGGCAGGATCGATCGCGAAGCTGTCGAGGCCCTTCACGAGCTTGAGCGCGCCGCGCGAGACGTACGGATGATCTTCCTCGCGCAGCGCGAGCTCGACGGTCGGATCGAGCATCGTGCCCGGCTTGGTCTCGGGCTGACCGCGCACGAGCACGGCGCCGCTCATCACGAGCGCGTTCGCCCGCTCGCGGCTGGCGACGAGGCCGCGCTCGACGAGCAGCTTGTCGAGCCGCTGCTTCGCGCCGGGTTTGCCGCCTGCCATCGCGCAAGCTTGGCGACTCGGCGCGATCGCATCAAGCGATCGCGTCGGCAACCGCGCGCCGCCGGCCGTCACGGCATCGTGCAGGCGCGCTGCAGCTCCGCGAGCGCGTCGGCGACCGGCGCCGACCACCGGCGCTCGCCGCTGCGAATCGCGAGCGAACCGTCCGTCAGCTCGCGATCGCCGATCACGATCGCGAACGGGATGCCGTCCTGGTGGGCGCGCAGGATCCGCCTCGACAGCGTCGCGTCGTCGTCGAGCCGCGCGCGCATTCCAGCCGCGGCGAGCGCTTGCCGGACCTCGCGCGCGCGGTCGGCGTGCGCGGGGCCGACCGGCAGGACCGCGATCTGATCGGGCGCGAGCCACGCCGGCAGCGAGCCGCCGTGATGCTCGAGCAAGATGCCCAGGAAGCGCTCGATCGAGCCGAACAGCGCGCGATGCAGCATCACGACGTGGCGCGATTCGCCCGCGTCGCCGGTGTAGCGGACGTCGAACCGCTGCGGCATCACGAAGTCGAGCTGGATCGTGCCGCACTGCCACGCGCGGCCGCGGCGATCGCGCAGCGACAGCTCGAGCTTCGGGCCGTAGATCGCGCCCGCGCCGGGCTGCAGCTCGCACGCCCAGCCGAGCCGCTCGACGGCCGCCGCGAGCATCGACTCGGCGCGATCCCACCACGCGTCGTCGCCGAGCCGGTTGTCCGGTCGCAGCGACAACGCGAACGTCAGCTCGTCGAACCCGAGCTTGCGATAGAACGCCGGCAGGTCGCGACAGAACGCTGCGATCTCGGCCTCGATCTGGTCGTCGGTGCAGAAGATGTGGCCGTCGTCCTGGGTGAACTGGCGCAGGCGCAGCAGGCCCTGCAGCGCGCCGCTCGCCTCCGCGCGGTGGACGAGGCCAAACTCGGCGAGCCGGATCGGCAGATCTCGCGCGCACAGCGCCGGATACGACCGCTTCACGATCGCGATGTGACCCGGACAGCTGACCGGCTTGAGCGCGGACGGATCGTCGGCGTCGCCGGACACGAACATCGAGTCGCGGAACGCGTCCCAGTGACCGCTGCGCTCCCAGACCGCGCGGCGCACGAGCTGCGGCGAGCGCACCTCGTGATAGCCACCGGCCTCGACGTGCGCGCGGACCGCCGCTTCGAGCCGTCGCACGAGTGCCCAGCCGCGCGGGTGCCAGAACACCATCCCGGGCGCGGTGTCCTCGAAGTGACAGAGATCGAGGCGCGTCGCGATCGCGCGATGATCGTGCTGCCAGTCATCGGGACTGGCGAGATCGACGGGTGGGGCGAGCTCGAGGTTCGGGCTCACATGATCGGGACTGGATTCGCGCTGCATGAAGGTCTCCTCGGAAAGGAGGCCGAGCGCTCGTGACGACCTGACGCCCGGCCAGTTGGCGGGCATCGGGGTCGGGGTGGGTGTCAGCCAGCGCGCACGACGTCGAGCCCGCGATTCGCGGTGATCGTCGTCGTCGTCGTGAGGTGCGCGCGCAGGGACACGGCTACGGACATGCTACGGCGCGCGCCGGCATCAGGCAAACGAGATCTCGCTCAGCCGCCGGTGCACGAGACCGCGCCGCTGCCTTGTGATGGCAGGACGGCCGCTTGCATCGTCGTGAAGCCGCCGGCGCCCGCGGCATCACGCACCGCCGGACACGAGAAGCTCACGGTCGTGGTCGCGCCGGGTAGCACGAGCGCGTTCGCAGCTGCCTCGCGATACGCGCACGGGATGCCGCCGAGCGCGGCGCTCTTCTCGCAGACGCGCAGCACCGACGCCGCGCCGCTCGTCGTGCACTGCAGCGTCACCGTCGAGCCGGGCGTGCAGGTCTTCGCCGCCGTCGGCAGCGTGAAGCCGCAGTCGCGACGCGGGCCGATCTGGCCGCGCGCGCACGGCTGGTTGACGAAGCTGCCCGAGCCGAGCGCGAAGCTCGTCGAGCCGACGTTGTTCGCGGTGTAGCTCGCTGCGTAGTTGCAGACCTGGCGATACATCGTGGCGCCGGTCGACGTCGTGAACGAGGTCGGCTCGAAGATCGGCTGGCCCTGCGCGTCGAGCACCGGGACGCCTTCGCACAGAAAGCCGTTCGGGTTGAACGCGAACGTGAGCGCCTGCGCGTTGCGCGTCGTCATCCCGGTGACGTCGATCCACTGGCCCGAGATGCCCCACTGGTACTCGTCGCCCCAGCCCGGCGTGATGCCCATGTTCTCGCACTCGAGGTGCTTCGCGATCAGCGAGGTCTGCTCGTTGTTGTGGAATCGCCCGGTGTCCTCGAGGCAGAACGCCTGCTTGCGGCCGGGCGCGTTGCCGTACGTGAAGTCACCGTACTGCGAGAAGTGGTAGTGGCCGTGGCACGCGCTGTACTCGAGGTTGTTCGCGAGCAGCCACGGGTTCGCGGGATCGGTCGTGTCGCCGAGAGCGATGTCGCGGCTGCCGTCGTTGCGGACCGTCGCGGAGAACGCGAGCAGCCGGCGCCAGCCGAGGCCTGCGATCGAGCCTTCCTCGGCCTCGCACGAGCCCTCCGGGAAGTAGCGGTAGAACACCGCATGCTCGTCGACGAGGAACGACGGCACGACCGCGAGATCCGCGCCGACCGGCTCGGTCACGGCGCCGACGCGGACGCTGTCCGCGATCGCGGTCGAGTACGTGACGCGCTCGAACGTCATCGCGGTGTCGACGCGGCCGGTGTTGTACTTGAGCGCCGCGACGCACGAGTGCTGCGGGAACTCGGTGTAGTGGCAGGCCTGCGCGGACAGCGACTCCTGGCCACAGGTGTCGTCGTAGAAGTAGCGCACGGCCTCCTCGAACACGGCGCCGGGCGGGTACTCGTCCTCGTCCATGCACGCGTACCCCGTGCGCTCGAACAGCAGCTCGGGATCGGTCGGCAGGCTGAACGCCTCGGACCACGTGCCACCGATCGTCGCGAGCGCCGGCTCGGACAGCTCGGGCGAGCTCGCGTCGCTCAGCAGGTGCGTCGAGAACGTGTAGTCGACGACGACCAGATCGTGCAGCGAGTCGACCACGCGATGCGGCGCACCGGCGAGCGTGATCGTCCACGTCTCGCGCGGCGGCAGCGGCAGTGGACCACGGCCGTGCTTGTTGCCGCTCCAGTCCGACGAGTACCACTGCTGCCGCCAGTTGAGGCGGAACGCGGTCAGGTCGGTCTGCTGCGCGGCGCGCTGCTTCCACCACGTCGCGCCGCGACCGATCGCCTCGGCTGCCGCCGCGTCGCGCAGCGGGCCCGCCGGGATCTCGTCGAGCAGCACGCCGACCGTCGACGCCATTTGCATCCGGATCAGCGCACCGCCCGCGCTCGCCTCCTGCGACGTCGCCGCGGTCTCGTCGACCGTCGTCGTACAGCCCGCGACCCCGAGCACCATCAGCCAGACGCTCCTCATGTTCCTCGTACACGCCTGCATTCGCGTCACGTTCACCAACCCTTTCGATCTCGGTAAAGGCCCGAGCTGTAACGCAAAGCGTGGACGGCTGACAATGAACATTGACAAATCGAACGGTCGTTCTATTCTGTCCTCGTGGCGAAAGGCGACGAGACCCGGCAAGCGATCCTGACGCGCGCGTTCGAGCTCGCGAACGTGATCGGTGTATCCGGGCTCACGATCGGCCGGCTCGCCGAGGCGACCGGGCTGTCGAAGAGCGGGCTGTTCGCGCACTTCGGGTCCAAGGAAGCGCTCGAGGTCGCGGTCGTCGAGGAGGCCGCGCGGCAGTTCGTCCAGGACGTCATGGTGCCGGCGTTGCGCCAGCCACGAGGCGAGCCGCGCGTGCGTGCGCTGTACGACCGCTGGCTCGCGTGGGGCCGGCGGCCGGGTGGGTGTTTCTTCGTCGGTGCGGCCGCCGAGCTCGACGATCGACCCGGTCCGCCCCGCGACGCGCTGGTCCAGGTGTCCAAGGACTGGATCGATGCACTCGGTACCGCGGCCCAGATCGCGATCACCGAGGGCCACTTCAGAGCCGACCTCGACGCGCCGCAGTTCGCGTTCGAGCTCTACGGCATCATGCTCGCCACGCACAACTTCGATCGGTTCCTGCGCGACGACCGCGCTTCCGAGCGCGCCCGAACAGCCTTCGAGCGGTTGCTCGCGGGTGCACGCGCGCCGTCGCGGTCTGGATCGCGAGCTCGCTAAGCCATCCCCAGGAGGTCCCCGTGTTGCCATCTTCGTCGCCCGTAAATAGCACGACCGTTCGTGCGCATAATCCCGTCCGCCTCGCGCGCGCCGCGCTGCAGGCGGCCTACTTTGTCTCCGACGAGCTCGGCGCGAGCCTCGCCGAACGGTTGTTCACAACGCCCCGACGCTATCCGCGGCCCGACCGCGAGCGCGCGATCCTCGCGACCGGCCGGCGGTTCGACGTCGACGTCCTGCTGCGGTCTCCGCGCTGGCGCGGCCAGCACGCGCCGATCGCGGCGTGGCGGTGGGGCTTCGGTCCGACCGTCCTGCTCGTTCACGGCTGGGAGGGTCGCGGCTCGCAGCTCGGCGCGTTCGTCGAGCCGCTCGTCTCGGCGGGGCTGTCGGTCGTCGCGTTCGATGCGCCCGCGCACGGCGACTCGCCCGGCAGCCGGCTCTACCTGACCGATCACGCGGATACGATCACCGACCTCGTCGCCGCGATCGGCCCGGTGCACGCGATCGTCGCGCACTCGTTCGGTGCCGCCGCGGTGCTGCTCGCGCACCAGCGCTCCGGCGTCGATGCCGCGCGCAACGTCATGGTCGCCCCGAACGTGCTGATCGCCGATGCGGTCGACAGGTTCGCGCACCACGTCGCGCTCGACGCCCGCGACCGCGACACGTTCACGCAGTACCTCGCGCAGCAGAGCGGCGTGTCGGTCGATGCGCTCGGCCTCGCGGACCTGATCGGCGCGCGCGATGCGGCCATGCTCGTGATCCACGACCGCACCGACCGCGAGGTCTCGATCGAGCACGGCCGCCGGCTCGCCGCGCAGTGGCCGAAGGCCGAGCTGGTCACGACCGACGGCCTCGGCCATCGTCGGATCTTGCGCGATCCGGACGTGATCGCGCGTACGGTCGCGTTCGCCGCCCACGCGGTGACCGTTCCCGCGTCGGACCTCGTGCGCGAAGTCGACCGCTGCCTCACCGAGCTGTGATGACCGGGCTCGCGCTTGACAGGTCCCCGCCTCGCTGGTACCCATAGCGCCGTTCCGGGGTCATAGCTCAGCTGGGAGAGCGCTAGAATCGCACTCTAGAGGTCAGGGGTTCGATCCCCCTTGGCTCCACGAACGAAACGGTCCGCAGCGATGCGGGCCGTTTTGGTTTTCGGCTCAGAACACGAACGGATAGCGGAACGAACCGCCGCGCACGGTGCGTGAAAAGCTCGCATGGCGGACCGCCGCCGCCACGCACGCGCCGACCGCGTCGTCCGGCGCGCTCTCGACGGTCACGCTGCCGACACTGCCCGCGGCCGTCACGCGCACGTGGACCATGACCTGGCCTTTGGCCGGGCCGCACGCACGTGCGAGCGAGCGGATCTGCGCCATGCCGTCCGCGATCGCCGCGCGGTCGAGCGAATCCGACAGGCTCGACTTGCGCGGTGGCGTCAGCAGGACCGGGCCGTGACGGTACTTCGTGCAGCACGCGCCTTCGTAGTTCGACAGCACGCACGACACCTCGTCGCAGGTCGGGTCGGGCGCCGCGGGCGGGGCGTCGCTCGGGGCCTCGGGCGGCGCGTCGGTCGATTCCACGGTCGGCGGGTCCGGCTGCTTGTCGCGACGCGGCCGCGGCCCGGGCGGCACGGGCGGATCGCGGCGCACCGTCTGCTCGCAGTCCGCGACCTTGTCGGCGAGCTGCTCGATCGTGTCGCGCAGCGCGTCGATGTCGGCGAGCTTGCGCTCGAGCGCGCGCTGCTGGCGATCGAGCCGGCGCAGCACGTCGCGCGTGTCCGCGTCGAGTCCGCCGCCCGCCGCCCGCGTCACGATCGCAGGTGCAGGCGCGGGCCGCACGATCACGATCACCACGAGCGCGGCGAGCACGAGGTTCATCGCGGCGAGGGCCACGATCGGCCAGCGCAGCCGTGCCCGTGGCGGCGGCACCGCCGGCGCGAGTGCGCGCGTCAGGATCGCGGCACGCGCATCGGCAGCCGGCGGCGGCACGCGCCAGGCGTGGAGATCGACCGGAGCGAGCAGGTCTTCATCGTCATCGCGGATCATCGAGAGCCTCCGAACAGATCGGGAAGTGCGCGCGCGAGCGCATCGCGAACCGCCACGCGCGCGCGAGACAGCCGGGACTTGATCGTGCCGACGTCGACCTCGAGCGCCTCGGCGATCTCGCTGTAGTCGAGGTCGTGGTACTCGCGCAGCACGAACGCGATGCGCTGCGGCTCGGGCAGGGCGAGGACCGCGCGCGCGATCGCGACTCCGAGCTCGCGGTCGGCGACCGCGACGGCAGGATCGATGCAGGCCGCGGGCTCGAGGCGAGCGTCCGGCGGCGGCGCCCGTCGACGATCGTCGAGCACGACGCGCGTCGCGATCGTCAGCATCCAGGTCGACAGCCGCGCCGGACCCGCGAGGTCGAAGCGATGCAGCGACTGCAGCACGCGCACCATCGCGTCCTGGACGAGGTCGGCGACATGGGTCTCGCCGCGCGCGCACGCCATCCGCCAGACGAGCGCGTGCACCATCGGGTGATAGCGCTCGACGAGCCGGTCGAGTGCCGCGCGCTCGCCCTGCTGCGCACGCCGCAGCGTCAGGTCATCGAGCTCGGCACGAGCGGCCGGCCGGGGCCGTGCGGCGACGAGGGCGCGTCTCATGATCACGTTGCTCGTGCGAGCCCTCGATCCGTTCCACGAAATCGACCGCGGTGCCCGGGTTTTCGTCAGCCCTGTCGCGGGGCGGGGTCGAACGCATCGCGGATCCGGTCGCCGAGCAGGTTGAGCGCGAGGATCGTCGTCGTCATCACAAGTGCCGGCGCCGCGAGCAACCAGGGACACACGCGCATCGTGTCAGCGCCCTCGGCGACGAGCGTGCCCCACGAGGCCGCCGGCGCCTGGACGCCGACCCCGAGGAAGCTGAGGAACGCCTCGGACAGCATGACGTGCGGCAGCTGGAGCGTCGCGTAGACGATGATCGGTCCGAGGCTGTTCGGGATCAGGTGGCGCAGCACGATGCGGTCGGCGCGCGCGCCCATCGCACGCGCGGCCTCGACGAACTCGCGCCGGCGCAACGCGAGCACCTGGCCGCGCACGATCCGCGACATCGTCATCCAGTTGATCGCGCCGATCAGCAGGAACAGCACGACGAGGTTCTTCGTGCCGAGCACCGCCATCACGACGATCACGAACACGACGACCGGAAAGCCGTACAGCACGTCGACGATCCGCATCATCACGAAATCGATCCGGCCGCCCGCGTATGCCGCGATCGCGCCCCACGCGACCCCGAGCACGAGCGCGACCGACGTCGCGATCAGCGCGACGACCAGCGCGAGCCGGCCTCCGAGCATGACGCGCACGAGCATGTCGCGACCGAGCAGATCGGTGCCGAACGGATGCGCGAGCGACGGCGGCGTTGCTCCGAGGCCGACGTGCTGCGTGGTGCCGTCGAGCCCGCCGAGCGTGGATGCGAGCAGCGGGCCGACGACGCAGAACACGACGACGGCCGCGAGGTACGCGAGGCACGCGCGCGCGAGCCGGCTGTGACGCACGACGGTCACGCGCCCTCCCGGATCCGGGGGTCGAGCACGCCGTACAGCACGTCGACGACGAGGTTCAGCCCGACGACGAGCGCGGTGTAGAACACGAGGATGCCGGTGAGCACCGGGTAATCGCGGTCCGCGATCGATGCGACGAACGAGAACCCGAGCCCGGGGATCTGGAAGATCTTCTCGACGACGAACGAACCGGTCAGCAGCGCAGCGGTCGCTGGACCGAGGTAGCTCACGACCGGCATCACGCCGACGCGCAGCGCGTGTCGCCACACGACGCGGCGCTCGGTCAGGCCCTTCGCGCGGGCGGTGCGGATGTAGTCCTGGCGCAACGTCTCGAGCAGGCCCGCGCGCGTGAGGCGAGCGATCGCGGCGACGTGAACCAGCGCGAGCGTCGTCGCGGGCAGGACGTACGACGCACCGCCGTCGAGCCGCGCCGGTGGCAGCCAGAACAGCGTCAGCGAGACGCCGAAGATCAGCAGCGGCCCGAGCACGAACGACGGCACCGAGATCCCGACGAGCGCGAGGGTCATCGCGACGTGGTCCGCGGCGCGATCGCGATGCCGCGCGGCGATCACGCCGAGGCCGACGCCGAGCGCCAGCGCGAGGGCGAGCGCGAGCGTTCCGAGCCGCACGCTGTACGGGGCGTGGGTCGCGATGATCTCGCGTACGCTCTGCGGCCGGCGCATCGAGTGGCCGAAGTCGAGCCGGACGAGACCGGCGAGGTAGCGCTCGTATTGCACGGCGACCGGCTCGTCGAGGTGGTAGCGCGCTTCGATCGTCGTCCTCACGTCGGGCGTGAGCTCGCGATCGTCGTCGAACGGGCCGCCCGGCGCGGCGTGCAGCAGGAAGAACGCGAACGTCGCGACCGCCCACAGCACGACGATGCCGCCTGCGATCCGGACGAGCACGAAACGCAGCATCAGTGCGCCTGCCAGTCCGGGTCGATCCACACCTCGTGCAGCGGAGGGATGCCGAGCGGGTTCGGATGTAGATCGCGCACGTAGGGCTTCTGCATCAACCGCTGGGCCTGGATGAACAGCGGGATGATCGGCGCGTCCTCGACGGCGATCCGCTCCGCCTCGTACACCGCGCGACGTCGCGCAGCGCGATCCGAGAGCTGACGCACCGCGAGCATCGCCGCCTCGAAGTCGGGGCTGCAGTAGCGCGAGCGGTTCTTCGGGCTCGCGCACAGCATGCGCGACAGAAACTCGGCCTCGACGTCCGGCGAGGCGCCGCCCCAGCCGAACCGCGCGATCTCGTAGCGCCCGGCGCGCGTGTCGGCATTCAGCGTCCGGAACTCCTCGACCTCGATCTCGACGTCGAGGCCAAGGATCGTGCGCCATTGATCCTGGAGGAACTCGGCGACGAGCTTGTGCAGATCGACGCCGAGATCGAGCTTCATCACGAGCTTCGCCGGTGCGGCCGCGCCGAGCTCGCGGCGTGCGAGTGCGAGCTCGGCGCGCGCCCGCGCCGGATCGAAGTCGAGCCCCGGCGGCGGTACGTAGCAGACCTTCCCGGGCTCGAGGATCGCGGCGACGCCGCGGTGATCGCGCGTCACGCCGCACAGCGTGCGCTCGGCGTCCGAGAGCTCCGCGATCGGCGTGCCGACGCTGATCTGCGACGTCGGCGGCGCTCCGATGTGGAGGATCGTCATCAGCGTCTCGCGATCGACCGCGTACGCGAGCGCGCGCCGGAGGTGACGGTTCGCGAGCTTCTGCGTGTTGAGGTTCAGCAGGTACAGGCTGAAGGTCGGCACCGTCTGGAAGTCGCGATACCGGCTCATCGCCTCGGACGAGAACGCCGCCGGGATCACGCCCGCCGTCACCGCATCGCAGCCTCCGGTGAAGTACAGGTTCGTCGCCGCCGCGCGATCGTCGAGCGTATACAGCGTGAGCCGGTCGAGCTTGACCGCGCGCGCGTTCCAGTACGTCGGCGAGCGCACGAGCTCGATCTTGTCGCGCGGCCGCCACTCGACGAGCTGCATCGGGCCCGAGCTCACGATGCGACCGACATGCGCCCATTGCCGCGGCCACCGCGACACCGCCTCGCGTGGTGTCGGCAGCAGCGCGCGATGCGCCGACCGCGACACGAACCAGGGCGTCGGGTACGCGGTCTGGAACACGATCGTGTGGTCGTCCGGAACGCGGATGCCGAGCGCGTCGGGCGTCATCAGCAGCGCGCCGGCCGCGATGTCCACGACCGGTCCCGGCGGCATCACCGTGCGGACGCGGTAGCGCACCGACGCATTCGGCTCGACGTCGAGGTCGCGGGACGGCACCCAGCCGAACACGCCGTCGTCGTGGTTCCAGTACACGTAGCTCCACGCGGCGACGCGCTCGATGATCTGCACCGGCTCGCCCGGCGGGACATGGGCGTACGCCTCGCCGACCGCGGCATCGCGATCGCGCAGCGCGAGGACGTGCGTCGAGCGCCGCTCGTTCGAGTCCGGCCAGCGTTGCTTCGCGCGCTTCCAGTCCGCGAGCGACCGCCCCGCCACCGCGACGACCTCGACGACCTCGCCCACGCGAAGCCCCGCGACGTCGTGCTGCACGACGCGCACCGCGTTCGCCGCGTACAGCGTCGCGTTCTCGATCGGCTCGAGCTCGCCGGCGTTCACCGACGCGGTGGTCGGGTGCAGCACGCGCATCGCCTGGAACCGGATGTCGTGCGCGGTGATCGGTCGGCCGTTCGACCACCGACCGCGATCGTGGAGATGAAACGTGAACGTGCGCGCATCCGCCGAGACCTCCCAGTGCGTCGCGAGGCTCGGCACCAGCCGCCCATCGGAGCCGTAGACGGTCAGGCCATCGAACAGCTCGTGCACCGTCTTCCACGACGCCGACGTGCCGGCCTCGGCGGGATCGAGGCTCTCGGGCTCGGGCTCGTTGCAGAACCGCAAGTGCTGACCGCGCTCGGAGACATCCGGCACGTTGCCGAAGTACGGCGTGTCCGGCAGCTCGCACGCGACGACGACCACGACCAGCAACGCCCAGCGCGACACGACCGAGTATACAATCGCGCCGTGCGCGCCGCCGGAGTCTGCTCGCTGTTCGCCGTCGGGTGCGGCGGGGGATTCTTCGAGACCACCGGCGGGAGCGGGATGTCGCGACAGCTCGCGCTCGATGCGGGATTCGCGTACTGGATCGACGCGGGCGCGCCGATCCGCGCGGCGCGCGATGGCTCCGGGCAGCTCGCGCTCGCGCCGAGCACCGGCGGGATCGGTGAGATCCACGTGACGAACCGCTCGGTGATCTGGGTCGGCGACGGCGTGATCTCGGAGGCGCCGCTCACCGGCACGACGACCCCGCGCGTGCTCGGCAACTTCACGATCGGGCCGTTCACGATCGCGGTCGACGACGCGCACGTGTTCTACGCGCGCGAGCAGGAGCTCGTCGACATTTCGCTCGATGGCACGCCGGATCGCGTGGTGTCGGCGGACCAGTTCGCGCTGTCGGTCGCGATCGCCGGCGACGAGCTGATCGGCACGAGCTGCGCACAGACGATGGGCGTGCTCGGGCTGTGGCGGATCGCGATCGCCGGCGGGCTGCGCGACGAGCTCGGGCCGGCGTTCTGTCCGCAGGCGCTCGCGCTCGACGATTACTACGTGTACACGTCGGATCGCGTGACCGTCGATGGTCCGCTCGGCATCGTGCGCACGCCGATCGAGGGCGGCGATCCGGTGCTCGTCGTCGAGAACCAGGATCTGACGTTCGCGGTCCGCGATGGCTTCGTGTACGCGAACCAGCACGACCAGATCGTGCGCGCCGCGCCGGACGGTACGGTCACGGTGCTGCACGATGGACGCGCGAGCGGCCTCGCGGTCGACGACACGACGCTGTTCTGGACCGACACCAGCACCGGCACGCTCGCGCTGCACAGCGCACCGCTGCCCGATCTCTGATCGACGATGCCGGTGTATCGCGATACGCGGCCGCTCGGGGTCGTCTACACGCCACCCGAGGTTGCCGGCCCGATGGTCGAGCGCGCGCTCGCGCCACTGCTCGAGGGTTGCCGCGATGCCGACGAGCTACTCGCGCTGCGGATCTGTGACTTCGCCGTCGGCGAGGGCGCGTTCCTCGTCGAGGTCGTGCGCGTGCTCGCCGACCGGCTGCGCGCGCTGCGCGGCGATCCGGAGGCTGCAGCGCGGCGGGCGGTGATGCGCTGCCTCGCCGGCATCGAGATCGATCCGCGGGCGGCGGCCGCCGCGAAGCAGCGGCTCGGCCTCGACGATCGTCAGCTGCGCGTCGGCGATGCGCTGACACTCGACTGGCCGGCCGGGTTTCCGCGCGTGTTCGCACGCGGTGGCTTCGATGCCGTGGTCGGCAATCCACCGTACATCCGGCAGGAGCGGCTGCGCGATGCCAAGGCCGCGCTGCAGCAGTACGCGAGCTACGACGGCGTCGCCGATCTGTACGTGTACTTCGTCGAGCTCGCGCACCGGATCGTGCGACCCGGCGGTCGGTACTGTCTGATCACGCCGAACAAGTGGCTGTCCGCCGCGTACGGCCGGCCGCTGCGCAGCTACCTCGCGGCGCAGGCGAGCATCGACGGGATCGCGGATGTGTCGCGGACGCGCGCGTTCGTCGATGCCGACGCGTTTCCGTGCATCGTGTGGGGCACGCGCCGCAGCGACGGCGCTGCCGCGACGACGCCGATCACGACGACGCGCAGCACGACGACGGTCGCGGACGCGCTCGCCGATGGCGGCATCGCGCATCCCCGCGCGCGCTGGCAGGCCGAGCCGTGGCACCTCGATCGCGACGACGAGCGTGCGCTGCTCGACCGGCTCGACGCGCGGTGGCCCAGGCTCGCCGACCTCGTCGGGCGGCCGTCGCGCGGCGTCGTCACGGGGTGCAATCGCGCGTTCGTGATCGATCGCGCCACTCGAGATCGTCTGCTCGACGCCGATCCGTTCGCGGCGCCGCTGATCCGGCCGTTCGTGAAGGGCCGCGACGTGGCGCGCTGGCAGGTCCGAGATGGCGAGCGCTGGATCCTGCTCGTCGATCGCGACACCGTGCTCGACGAGCATCCGGCGCTCGTCGCGCACCTCGCGCAGTTTCGCGCCGCGCTCGAGCCGCGACCGGCGCGTCATCGCGGAACGTGGGCCGGGCGCAAGCCGGGCAGCTATCGCTGGTACGAGCTCCAGGATCCGGTCGGCGAGCTGGCGAAGTCGCGCGCGCCACGGCTGTTCTACCAGGACATCCAGACGAGCCCGGCGTGCTCGCTCGATGCGAGCGGCGAGCTCGTGCCCGACACGACGGTGTGGATCCTGCCGACCGCGGATCGCTACCTGCTCGCGCTGCTCAACTCGCGGCTGTACGGCTGGTACGCGCAGCGTCGGTTTCCGCCCGCGCTCAACGGTGCGGTGCGGCCGAAGCTCGCCTACATGCGGGCGCTGCCGGTCGCGACGCCGGCACGGGATGCGCGCGCTGCGATCGTCGCGCTCGTCGAGGCGCGGCTCGCCGGCGAGCCGGTCGATGCCGCGCTCGATGTCCGGATCGAGGAGGTCTACGAGCTGTCGGCCGCGGAGCGCGCGCTGCTCAGCTGACCGCGAGCTCGACGACGAGCTGCGCGCCCTGCCGGCACGCGAGCCGGCCGGCTTCGCGCCCGAGCACCCACGCCGCGATCGCGAGCGCCTCGGACGCGTTCGCGATCGGCGTCGCCGACAGCGGCAGCACGAGCTCGACCCGCTTGCCGTCGAGCCGCGACCGCACGTCGAGCGTGCGGCTGCGCCCTGCCCCGGCCGCGACATCGAACGCGAGCGCGAGGCCATGGATCACCGCGGGCGCGGAGACCTCGAGCGTCGCGTCGACGACCGGCTGTCCCAGCTTGATGCCGACGCGCTCGCCGGCGCGTGTCGCGAGCTCGCGCAGCGTCGTGCGCGCCTTGACCGGCGGCTTCGCGAGCGCGCGGTTCGTGGTCAGCAGCGCGTTGAGATCCTTGAGCGCATCGAGCGCGGTCTGCGCCGCACGCTCGAGCTCCTCGTTGCCGGTCGGCGCGGCGAGCTCGCTGATCTCGTCGACCGCCATCATCAGTCCCTGCAGCTTCGACGCGACGTCGTGGTGGAAGCCGCTCATCCGCGAGCCGATCGTCGCGTAGTGCAAGATCGTGTCGAGCGAGGGCGCCTCGTGATAGCGACACGGCTCGCCGCGCTCGTCGAGGTGGCCGATCTTCGCTGCGCCCGGCGTCACGAGCCGCTCTCGAGCTTCGCCGACAGCCCGGCGAGCCCGAGCGCCGCGGCTTCCTTCCACGGATCGATCGCGATCTCGTACGGCTCGCCGGGCCGCCGCTCGACCTGCGAGATCCCGGGATACTCGGCCTCGAGCGCGTTGCGCAGCGCCTCGCGACGCTGGCGACGCTCGCGATCGCCAGACATCGCGAGCAGCTCGCCGTTGCGCGCGACCGCCGCCTTGACCGCGCCGCGCAGCTTCTCGTTGTCGAACGGCTTGTTGAGGAAGCGAAAGATCTCGCCCTGGTTGATGCCGTCGATCGCGGTCTCGAGCGTGCGCTGACCGGTCAGCAGGATGCGCACGGTCTCCGGACGCACGCGGCGCGCGTGACCCGCGAGCTGCGCGCCGGTCATCTCGGGCATGTCGTAGTCGGAGACGAGCACGGCGACGTCGTCCGATGCGATCCACGCGAGCGCCTCGCTTGCCGACAGCGTCGAGCGCACCTCGAGCTGCTCGCGACGCAGACAGCGCACGACCGTGCTCAGCATGGCCTCGTCATCATCGACGCACACGACTAACGGGAGCTTGTCTGCCATGGGTTAACTCGAGAGCCAGCGCCGCCAGCCGCGGCGATCGGTGACGCGTTCGATCTCGTCGAGCGCGCCGAGCAATGCGCGCATGCCGGGGAAGCGCTGCTGCGGCGTCTTTGCCAGGCACGTGGTGACGAGATCGGCGAGCTTCGGCGGCAGCGGGCCGTGCGGGCTCTCGACGGGCGGGATCGGCGCCTGGATGTGCATCATGCACAGCTTGCGCAGATCGTCGTGCTCGTACGGCGGATGACCGGCGAGTAGCTCGAACAGCACGGCGCCGAGGCCGTACTGATCCGAGCGATCGGTCGGCGCGAGCCCGCGCAGCTGCTCGGGCGAAATGTACGCCGGCGTGCCGAGCACGAACTCGGGGTTCTCGTCGCGCAGCCCTTCGCCCGCGAGCTCGGCGAGGCCGAAATCGACGAGCTTGACGTGGAGCTCGTCGAGATCCGGGTTCGAGACGACGAGCACGTTCGATGGCGTGACGTCGGCGTGGATCACGCCGCGATCGTGCGCGGCGGCGAGCGCGTTGCCGAGCTGGCGTGCGATCGACACGACCTCGTGCGGCGGCAGCGGCCCGCGATCGACGCGATCGGCGAGGCTCTCGCCCTCGAGCAGCTCCATCACGAAGTACGGCCGGCCGTCGGGGAGGTGCCCGAAGTCGAACACGTCGACGATGTTCGGGTGGCGCACGCGAGCCGCCGTGCGGGCCTCGCGCAGGAACCGCTGCGCCGCGGTCTCGTCGCGCTCGACGACGCGACTGCGCAGCACCTTGAGCGCGTACTTGCGGCCGAGCGCGACGTGCTCGACGGAGTACACCGTGCCCATGCCGCCCTCGCCGAGGAACTGCAGCACGCGATAGTTCGCGATCACGTCGCCGGCATCCGGACCGACCGGCGTGATCTTGTGACCGTGACGATGGCGCGGCACCACCATCAGATCCGCGCGCAGCTCGGCGCCCGGTCGCACGGTGATCACGACCTCCGCTTCCTTGCGGCCGCTGCGGACGGGCAGCACCGCGCTCGTCGCGTGCGCCGCGGCGAGATCGATCTCCGCGATGTACGCGAGCCGCGCGATCACCGCGGTGCCGAGCTGCGCGTCGAGCGGCACCTTCGCGACCACGAGCGATCCGCGCTCGAGCGTCAGCGCGTAGTCATCGCTGTCGTCGGCGGGCTCGATGTAGACCGCATCCGCGTTCGCACGCACGGCGGCGGCGAGCGCGACGTCGGCAATCCGTCGGGGATCGGCCGGGTAGTTGCTGGCCGAGGCAGTATCTCCGCCCATCGTCGGCGATATACTAGCAACAAGCATGTCGCTCGATCAGGTTGCTGCGGGTGATTCAACGCCCGGCGGGGTGCGCGTCCTGATCGTCGATGACGATGAAGCGATCTGTCGGCAGATGGCGGCAGGTCTGTCGTCCTCGGGCTACCAGGTGGTGACCGCACACGATGGTGCCGGTGCGATCGCACAGGCCGACACGACACCACCCGACGTCGCGATCGTCGACCTCGAGATGCCCGCGGCTTTCTCGCAGCCGATGAGCGGGCTCGACGTGATCCGCCACCTCAAGGCGAACGCCGGGCCCGCGGTCCACGTGATCGTGATGACCGGCCACGACGACGAGACCCACCGCAAGGACGCGTTCGACGCCGGCACCGATGATTTCGTGGTCAAGCCGACCGGGCTCGCCGAGCTCAAGCGCCGGGTCGCCGCCGCGACGCGCAGCCAGCGCGCCTACGTGGAAGTCCGACTCGCGAAGGAAGCCGCCGACCGCCGGATGACGTACGGCGCCGAGGCGACCGCGCTCGTCGCCCATGATCTCAACAATGGCCTCGCGGTCGCGCTGTCGAACCTGCAGTACCTGCGCGAGGAGGTCCCGCTCGACGGCGACCTCGCGGACGCGCTCGACTCGACGATCCGCGCGATGCGCCGCATGTCCGGCCTCGTCGCGAACTTCGTCGACGTCGGTCGGTTCGAGGACGCCGCGGTCAAGCCGACGGTGACGCGCGTCCGCGTCGCGAGCGTGCTCGAGTCGGTCGTCGAGGTCAACGCGTCGTCGATCACGCGCGGCGTGACGATGACGATCGACTGCGATCCGGAGCTCGAGGCGCGGTTCGACGTCGCGCTGATCGAGCGCGTGCTGCACAACCTCGTCGGTAACGCCTCACGCTACTGCAACGCCGGTGGCAAGATCGTCGTCTCGGCACGGCCGTGGAACGATCGCGACAGCATCGCGATCGCGGTCGCGAACAGCGGCCCCCAGATCCCAGAAACGATTAGACCGAACCTGTTCGGCAAGTACGTGCGCGGCGGCGGTGGCAAGCGCGGCATGGGCCTCTACTTCTGCCGGCTCGTCGCCGAAGCACATGGTGGGAGGATCGACTACGAGGCCGCTCCCGATGGCCCGTGCTTCCTGGTGCGTTTGCCCGGTCGTGCGTGACCGCTTGCGATAAGGTGGTGGGCGACTCCGCGATGGCAACGGCCGATCCGCAGCGCTCCGTTCACCTCGGCCGCGTGCTCGTGGTCGACGACGATCCCGGGATGCGCCGGGCGTGCACGCGCTTGCTCGGCGCCGAGGGCTGGACGGTCGTCGCGGCGGAGCACGGCCGCGCAGCGGTCGACGCGATGAAGAGCGCCCGCGACGAGTTCGACTGCGTGCTGTCCGACGTCAACATGCCCGAGCTCGACGGCTTCGGGCTTGTCGCCGCGATCCGCCAGTACGATGACGATCTGCCGGTGCTGCTGATGACCGGTGACCCGTCGCTCGACGGCGCGGTGCGCGCGATCGACAGCGGCGCGGTCTCGTATCTCGCGAAGCCGTTCGATCAGGAGACGCTCGCCGCCGCGGTCGCGCGGGCCGCTCGCCGCCATGGCGTCCGGCGCATGCGGCGGCGCGCCGAGGCGTTCGCGCGCGAGCTCGACGCCGAGAACGCCGAGATCGCGACCCGGTTCTCGCGCGCGCTCGAGCGAGCGTGGATGGCGTTCCAGCCGATCGTCGATCTGTCGGCGCGCCGCGTGTACGCGTACGAGGCGCTGATCCGCACCGACGAGGAATCGCTGAAGCGACCCGACGTGCTGATCGCGACTGCCGAGCGGCTCGGCCGGATCCACGACCTCGGGCGCACCGTCCGCCACGCGGTCGCGCGCGCCGCCGCCGCTGCGCCGCCCGACGTGCTGCTGTTCGTCAACGTCCACGGCCTCGAGCTCGCCGACGAGCAGCTCTACGCCGAGGCCAATCCGCTCGCGCCGCTCGCGTCGCGCGTCGTCCTCGAGATCACCGAGCGCGTCGGGCTCGATCCGATCGGCGGCCCGACCCAGATCAACATGCTGCGCCGGCTCGGCTTCCAGATCGCGGTCGACGATCTCGGCGCCGGCTACGCCGCGCTCGGCGCGCTCGCGTCGCTCGAGCCCGAGGTCGTCAAGCTCGACATGTCGCTGATCCGCGACCTCGGCCGTCACGCGCGCAAGCGCCGGGTCGTCGGTGCGATCGCGACGCTCGTGCGCGAGCTCGGCGGCACCGTCGTCGCCGAGGGCGTCGAGACCGAGGCCGAGCGCGACGCGGTGCTCGACTGCGGCATCACGCTGATGCAGGGCTGGCTGTTCGCGCGGCCCGCCCGCGAGCTCGTGGTCCCGAAGCTCTGAGCCGCGCGGTCTGCCGGATCTGGCAGCGCTGCCAGCCGTGACACCTCGCGCGTCGACGGTCCGCGCAGTTGCGCTGGCACGCGCGCTGCTCGACGAGCCGCCAACCAGGAGGTTCGATCATGCAAGCGTCTGCGTCGTCCAAGCTGTCTCGCCACACGATCTGGCTGTTCGCGTTCGGTGCGATCATCGCCGGCATCGGCATCTCGTACGCGGTCGCCGGGCTCGGCCAGAAGGTCGCCGCCGGTGCCTACTTCGCCGTCGTCGCCGCTGCCGGCTTCGCGTCGATGTACTTCACGCGCGCGCGGCTGCGCGGTGCGGTGCTCGCATTTCTGAGCGTCGCGACGATCGCCGCGATCGCGTACTTCTTCCTCGTCTCGCACATCTTCGCGACCGCGACGTCGACGATGGCCGACGCGGTGTCCGGCGGTCAGGCGCACGCCGACGGCGTGAAGGCCGGCGGCGTCATGGGCCACTTCTTCGGCGTGTTCGTCGCGATCATCGTGTTCCTGGAGACCACGATCGCCGGCATCGGTGGCGCGATCGCGGGCGACCGCAGCCGCGGCAAGGACGGCGGAAGCGCCCTCGCCGCGCTCGCGCGGTCCGCGCGCTGACCGAGATCACTGGCTCGTGGCCAGGAGATCGTCCAGGATCCGCCGCGTCAGGCCCCAGATCACGTGGCCCTCGTAGTTCCAGCTCGGGAAGGCCATCTGCGACCGCGGATACTGATACGTACCGTCGAGCGCACCCGAGGCGGCGAGCTCGAGCGGCAGCCAGAATGCCGACAGCGCCTCGGGACCGCACACCGGATCGAGCGCGACGGTCGTCCGGAACACGAACGGCGTGACCTCGATCAGCGTCGGTCCCGACGTGCGCGGCGCGAGCGGCGCGAGGTTGCCGAGCAAGTCGTCGCGCGACAGCCGGATCCCGAGCTCCTCGTGCGTCTCGCGGATCGCGGTCGCGAGGAGGTCCTCATCTTCGTCCGGATGGAAGCCGCCGCCGGGTAGCGAGATGTGACCCGACCACGGATCGCCATCGCGCTCGATCCGCTTCATGAGTAGAACGCGCGGACCGCTCGGCTCGTCGTGCAGCACGGCCGCGACCGCCGCGCGGCGCTGACCATCGTTCGGCGGTGTCGCGACCGTGAGCGCGAGTCGCTGTACGAGCCGATCGACGAACGCGGACACGAATCCACTGTACCGGAGCGGAGTAGGATGCGCCGCATGCAGACGCGCCCGTTTGGACCGCTCCCGATCCAGGTGCCCGTGCTCGGCATCGGCACGTGGAACATGGAGCGCGACGATCGGGCGCAGGCGATCGCCGCGATCCGGCGCGCGCTCGAGCTCGGCATGACCCACGTCGACACCGCCGAGATGTACGGCAGCGGCAAGGTCGAGCAGCTCGTCGGCGAGGCGATCGCCGGCCAGCGCGATCGCGTGTTCCTCGTGTCGAAGGTCCTGCCGCGCAACGCGACGTACGACGGCACGATCCGCGCGTGCGAGGCGAGCTTGCGCCGGCTCGGCACCGATCGGCTCGACGTGTACCTGCTGCACTGGCGCGAGGACCTGCCGCTCGAGCCGACGTTTCGCGCGTTCGAGGCGCTGCAGCAACAGGGCAAGATCCGCGCGTTTGGCGTGTCGAACTTCGACGACGCCGATCTCGACGAGGCCGAGCAGCTCGTCGGTCGCGGCAAGCTCGCGTGCAACCAGGTGCTCTATCACCTGCAGGAGCGCACGATCGAGCACCGCGTCGTGCCGTGGTGCGAGCAGCACGGCGCCGCGGTCGTCGCGTACAGCCCGTTCGGCAGCCGCGGCGGGTTTCCGAAGTCGTCCGCGCTCGATGGTGTCGCGAAGCGGCTCGGGGCGACGCCGCGCCAGCTCGCGCTCGCGTACCTGACGCGCCACGCATCGGTGTTCGCGATCCCGAAGTCATCCCAGCCGGCGCACGTCGACGAGCTCGCGGGCGCCGACCGGGTGACCCTCGACGCCGACGCGATCGCCGCGATCGAGGCGGCGTTTCCACGCCGGCCGTGGCGCGGCCTGCCGACCCTGTGAGCGAGGACCGAGCATCCATGACGCGCGACTTCGATCTCGTCGTGTTCGGAGCGACCGGGTTCACCGGCCAGCTCGTGGCGCAGTACATCGCGGGTTCGGCCGACCGGCCGGACAACAACAAGCTGCGATGGGCGATCGCCGGTCGCAATCGCGGCAAGCTCGAGGCGCTCGGGCTCGGCGTGCCGGTGCTCGTCGCCGACGCGCTCGATCCGCAGGCGGTCGACGACATCGCGCGGCGCACGAGCGTCGTGTGCACGACCGCCGGGCCGTTCGCGAAGTACGGCAGCGAGCTCGTCGCCGCGTGCGCGCGCAACGGCACGCACTACTGCGATCTCACCGGCGAGGTGCAGTGGATGCGGCGGATGATCGACGCGCACCACGATCGCGCGAAGCAGACCGGCGCACGGATCGTCCATGCGTGCGGCTTCGACTCGATCCCGAGCGATCTCGGCACGTGGGCACTGCAGCAGGAGTTCGTGAAGCGGTTCGGTCACCCGGCGAGCTCGGTCACCGCGCTGTTCGGCGAGACGAGCGGCGGGCTGTCGGGCGGCACGGTCGCGAGCGCGATCGAGACCGCGCGCGAGGCGAGCGACGATCGCGAGGTGCGCAAGATCCTCGGCAACCCGTACGCGCTCGATCCGGATCCGACCGCGCCGCGACCACC
The DNA here is from genome assembly GCA_035715365.1 of Kofleriaceae bacterium. GTDB lineage: Bacteria > Myxococcota_A > Polyangia > Haliangiales > Haliangiaceae > JABFXX01. The sequence continues at coordinate 420,462 of DASTLB010000022.1, forward strand.
TGCGCCCGACGAGACGTCGATCGGCTGGGACGCCGATCTCAAGATGTTCACGATCCCGTTCGTGATGGCGCAGGTCAACACGCGCGTCGTACGCCGCGGCCACGCGCTCGCCGGGTTTCCGTGGGGCGAGCACTTCGTCTATCGCGAGGTGATGTCGACGCCGGGCTCGGCGCGCGGGCTCGCGATGGCGCTCGGGTTCACCGCCGGGCTCGGCGCGATCGCGTTCGCGATGAAGCGACCGCGGCTGCGCGAGCTGCTCGCGAAGCGCGCACCCCAGCCCGGCCACGGCCCGTCGGAGCAGACGCGCACGCACGGTCACTGGAAGACGCGCTACTTCGGCCAGTCGAACGGGGACCGCCTGCTCTACGTCGCGGGCGACCACGCGGATCCCGGCTACGGATCGACGGCGAAGATGCTCGGCGAGTCGGCGCTCTGCCTCGCGCGCGATCCGCTGACCTCGGCGGGCGGCGTGCTGACGCCATCGGTCGCGATGGGCTCGTTCCTGCTCGACCGACTGCGTCGAGCGGGACTGACGTTTGCGCCCGCCGGCTGATCGATCTGCCGGCCGCCGCGCCGCGGTTGCAAATTCGTGAATGTCCTCGTGCCGACCCTGGCACCGTGACTGCACCACTGCCGAACCGTTCGCCTGGTTCGCTTATGACTCCTGGTCTGGCTAGGCGACTAGCCACGTCGAGATGGTGACGCGCAAGCTGACGAATCCCCCTCCTGTTTCCGAGCCATACACGTTTCTGGTCACGGCGCCGGTCGGTTCGACGGCTCCCTGATCGACATGGTTCGGTGTCGCGATGGTGAGTCGCGGTGCCGAGGATGGCTGGCCGACCCGGGTAATGGTGCCCGGGTCGGTTTTTTTTCGGCGTACGATCGCGACGTGGTCTACCGGTTCCTGGCGTGGTTCCTCCGCGTCGTCACGCGCGTGTTCTTTCGCCAGATCGAGGTCGTCGGGATCGAGCACGTGCCCGCGACCGGGCCGGTGATCTTCGCCGGCAATCATCCGAACTCGCTGATCGATCCGATCCTGATCATCACGACGTGCGGCCGCAAAGTGCACTTCGCCGCCAAGGACGCGCTGTTCAAGGGCCGGATCATGCGCGCCGTGCTGCGCGGGCTCGGCGCGGTGCCGGTCGCTCGCCGCGTCGAGGTCGACGGCAAGCCGGACGCCGCCGCGCCGGCCACGCCGCGCGACTCCGCCGAGATCGCGCGGCTCAACGACGCCGCGTTCGAGCACATGTTCGCGGTGCTCGAGCAGGGCGGCACGATCGGGATCTTTCCCGAGGGGCTGTCGCACGACGAGTCCCAGCTCGCGAAGCTCAAGACCGGCGCGGCGCGGCTCGCGCTCGGTGGTGCCGCGCGCCGGCGCGGACCGATCACGATCGTGCCGTGCGGGCTGACGTTCATCCATCCGAAGCGGTTTCGCAGCCGCGTGCTCGTGCAGTACGGCCCGCCGCTCGTGATCGATCCGGGCGCCGGCGATGCGAAGCACGTGACCCAGCAGATCGACGTCGCGCTGCGCCGGCTGACGATCAACGCGCCGGACTGGGAGACCGTCCGCGCGCTCGACACCGTGCGCCGGCTCTACCAGCCGCACGAGATCTCGATCGAGGAGCGCGTCGAGCTCGCGCGCCGGTTCAACACGTACTACGGCGCGGTCGCGTCGGATCCGCGCGTGATCGATCTGATGGCGCGCGTCCGCGCGTACCAGCAGAAGCTCGACGAGCTCGGGCTCACCGACCGCGAGCTCGCGCGCGATCTGTCGAAGCTCGAGGTCGGGACGCGGATGCTGCGTCACCTCGTGCTCGTCGCGTGGTGGCTGCCGCTCACGCTGCCGGGCGCGCCGTTGCACGTGCCGCCGCTCGTGTTCGCGCGGCTCGCCGGGTCGCGGCTGACTCCGCGCAAGGACGTGATCGCGACGACGAAGCTCGTGATCGGGATGCTGCTCGTCGTCGCGTCGTACGCGATCGCGGTCGGCTATCTGTGGCTGACGTGGGGCGCGTGGTGGGGCGTCGCGCTCGCGATCGTGTTGCCGCTGTCCGGCTGGGCGACGCTGCGCGTGCTCGATCGCCTGCGGCTCGTGCGCCGCGCGTTCGGCGTGCTCGGACGCCGGCTGCGGTTCCGGCGCGAGGTCCGTGCGCTGCGCGCCGAGCGGGCCGCGCTGTCCGCCGACGTGATCCGGATCGTCACCGACGTCAAGCCGCGCGAGCTCGCCGCGCTGTTCCCACCGGATCATCCGTATCGCGTCGAATCCGACGACGCGCAGGCGGACGCCGACCTCGACTCCGAGCTCGATCCACGAGCCGAGCCATGAAGCCGCTCGTCGTCCTGCTGCACGGGCTCGCGCGCGGTCACGGCTCGATGGCGCGGATCGGCAAGCGGCTGCGCGCCGAGGGCTTCGAGACCGCGAGCCGCACGTATCCGTCGCGGCGCCACGCGATCTCGTACCTCGCGAGCGAGCTCGCCGACTGGATCGTCGAGGTCGCGGGCGATCGCGGCGTCCACGCGGTGACGCACTCGATGGGCGGCGTGATCGTGCGCCACCTCCACGATCCGCGGATCCGCTGGCAGCGCATCGTGATGCTCGCGCCGCCGAACCGCGGCAGCCAGCTCGCGGCGGCGATCGCGCACAACGCGCTGTTCCGCTGGTACTACGGCCCGTCGGGAGCCGAGCTCGCGGACGGGTCGCAGTGGCCACCGCCACCGGCGCCAACCGCCGTGATCGCGGGCACGCGCGGGCTGGCGTGGACGAATCCGACGAGCTGGACGATGGGTCGCCGGTTTCCGGCCGGCACGAAGCACGACGGCACGGTGGCCGTCGACGAGACGCGGCTGCCCGAGATGGCCGCGTTCGCCGAGGTCGACGCGACGCACACGTGGATCATGAACGATCCGCATGTCCAGTCCCTCGTCGTGCGGTTCTTGCGCGATGGCGCGTTCGGTGACGGGACGGTGACAACAGCGTTTTGATCCACGGAACCGTGACGCGACGATCGCGCGCGTGTTACAGGCTCGCGTAGGAGGCTGCATGTTCGGTCGTTTCCTGCCTCGCGAGACCAGCTTCTTCGACTTCTTCGAGCAGCACGCCGGGCTGACGATCGAAGGCACGAAGGAGTTCCTGTCGATGGTCACGACCGGCGCGAACATCGCGACGAAGTGCCGTCGGATCTCGGACATCGAGCACGAGACCGACACGATCACGCACCGCTGCGTCGAGGCGCTGCACAAGACGTTCATCACGCCGATCGATCGCGACTCGATCCATCGCCTGATCACGCGGATGGACGACATCATGGACTACGTCGAGGCCGCGGCCGAGCGCATCGAGCTCTACGAGCTGGCGGTGATGACCGGCGACGTCCGCGATCTCGCCGACGTGCTGCACCGCTCGTCGCTTCAGGTCGAGCAGGCGATCCGCGGCCTGCGCTCGCTCAAGGATCCGCAGCAGACGCTGAAGCTGTGCATCGACATCAACCGGCTCGAGAACGAGGCCGACGCGATCCTGCGCCGCTCGGTCGCCCGCCTGTTCAAGGACGAGAAAGATCCGATCACGGTCATCAAGTGGAAGGAGGTCTACGAGAACCTCGAGATGGCCTCGGACCGCTGCGAAGACGTCGCGAACATCATCGAGGGCGTGATCCTCGAGCACGCGTAGGTCATGAGCGTCTCGGCCATCGTCATCGTCACCATCGCGGTGGCGCTCATCTTCGACGTCATCAATGGCTTCCACGACGCCGCGAACTCGATCGCGACCGTGGTGTCGACCCGCGTGCTGTCGCCGCGCATGGCGGTGCTGTGGGCCGCGCTCGCGAACTTCATCGCGCTGTTCATCTTTCACGAGGGCGTCGCCGACACGATCGCGAAGACGATCGATATCAAGACCGTCGTCGTCAACGGCCACGCGGTCGCACACCCGGGCTACGTCTGGGTCGTGGTGAGCGGGCTCGCCGGTGCGATCATCTGGAACCTGCTGACGTGGTGGTGGGGCCTGCCGGCGTCGAGCTCGCACGCGCTGATCGGCGGGCTGTCCGGCGCCGGCCTCGCGTTCGGCGGCTGGGACACGCTGCAGCTGCACGCGATCTACAAGACGCTGTACTTCATCCCGCTCGCGCCGCTGATGGGGCTCGTGCTCGGCAGCCTGCTGATGTTCGGGGTGTTCTGGCTGTTCCGGAACTTCCGGCCACAGAAGGTCGATCGCACGTTCCGGATCGGTCAGCTGCTGTCCGCGGGCCTGTACTCGATCGGCCACGGTGGCAATGACGCGCAGAAGACCGCCGGCGTGATCTGGGCCGTCATGATCGCCGGTGGGCTGCTGCTGCCCGCGGTCCGCGACTCCGCCGGCAAGGTGATCATCCCCGCCGAGGCCGCGCCGTACTGGGTCTACATCGCGTCGTACTCCGCGATGGCGTTCGGCACCGCGATCGGCGGCTGGCGCATCGTCAAGACGATGGGCATGGGCCTGACGCACCTGAAGCCCGTCGGTGGCTTCTGCGCCGAGGTCGCGGGCGCGATCACGCTGTTCCTCGCGACGTACCTCAAGATCCCGGTCTCGACGACGCACACGATCACCGGCGCGATCGTCGGCGTCGGCTCGGTGACGAAGGCGCGTGGCATCCGGTGGGGCGTCGCGACGCGGATCGTGTACGCGTGGATCTTCACGATCCCGGCCGCCGGTCTCGTCGGTGCGCTGACCGAGAGCATCGTCCAGGCGCTCGGCGCGTACTGACTTGCGGCAAGGCCGCGCGTTGCATAGAACGTCTCGGTGAACCCGCGCAGCGACGTGATCATCATCGGCGGCGGTCACAACGGGCTCGTCGCCGCCGGGCTGCTCGCGAAGCGTGGCCACTCGGTCGTCGTGCTCGAGCGGCGCGACGTCGTCGGCGGCGCGGCGATCACCGAGCAGCCGTGGGGCCCGGCGTACAAGATGACCGCGCTGTCGTACGTCGTCAGCCTGCTGCCACCGACGGTGCTCGAGGAGCTCGAGCTCGCGCGGTTCGGCTACAAGCTCTATCCGCAGCATCCGTACTTCGTGCCGTGCGCCGACGGTCGCTACCTGATGATGTGCGACGACCGCGCGCGGCGGCACGCGGAGATCAGCAAGTTCTCGCCGCGCGACGCCGACGAGATGGAGCGCTGGGACGACTGGCTCGGCCGGCTCGCGGGCGTGCTCGGTCCGCTGCTGACGCGGATCCCACCGAAGCTCGGCAGCAAGCGGCCGAAGGATCTGCTCGCCGCGCTCGGCCTCGCGTGGCGGTTCCGCAAGCTCGACGAGCAGGGCATCGCCGACGTCACGCGCCTGATGACGATGTCGGTCGCGGATCTGCTCGAGGAGCGCTTCGAGTCCGACGTCGTCAAGGGCGTGCTGTCGGTCAGCGGCGTGATCGGCGCGTGGGCCGGGCCGCGCACGCCGGGCAGCGCGTACGTCATGGCGCACCACAAGCTCGGCGACATCGGCGAAGGCCAGATGGGCTCGTGGGGCTTTCCCGAGGGCGGCATGGGCGGCGTCACCCAGGCGATGGCAGCTGCCGCGCGTCACTTCGGCGCGACGATCCGGACCGGCGCCGAGGTCGCGAAGATCCAGACGCGCGATGGCCGCGCGACCGGCGTCGTGCTCGCGAACGGCGACGAGCTCGACGCGGACGCGATCATCACGACGACGCATCCGAAGATCACGTTCCTCCAGCACCTCGAGCGCAGCGAGCTGCCCGACGACTTCGTGCTCGCGATCGAGCGCTGGAAGACGCGCAGCGGCACCGTCAAGATCAACCTCGCGCTCGACCGGCTGCCCGAGCTCGCGTGCAAGCCGGGCTTCGATCCGGAAGTCCACGGCGGCACGATCGTGCTCGCGGAGTCGCTCGACGACATCGAGGGCGCGTTCCAGGACGCAGTCGCCGGCCTGCCGTCGAGGATGCCGTTCGCGGACATCTGCATCCCGAGCGTGTTCGACCCGACGCTTGCGCCCGAAGGGCATCACGTGATGTCGATGTTCACGCAGTGGGTGCCGCACGGCTTTGCCGACGCGCCGCACACCGCCGAGCTCGAGGCGTACGCGGATCGCCTGATCGCGCGCATGGAGCAGTACGCGCCGGGCTTCACGTCGTCGATCCTGCACCGCCAGATCATCGGCCCGCACGAGATGGCGACGACGTACGGCCTCGTCGGCGGCAACATCTTCCACGGCGAGCTATCCGCGAACCAGCTGTTCCACATGCGCCCGGCGCCCGGCTACGCCGACTTCACGACGCCGATCCGCGGCCTCTACCAGGCGTCGTCGGCCACGCACGGCGGCGGCGGCGTCACCGGCATCCCGGCGCTTCAGGTCGTGCGCACGCTGAGCCGGCGGCTGTAGCACGCGCGCACTCCGCGATCGTTGTACGCGGGCGCGGGGCACCGGCGTTGCAATTCATGACGTGCAGGAGAAATCGTCATGAAGAACCTGATTGCTGTTCTCGCCATGTTGATCGCCGCGCCCGCGTGTCGCTCGTCGGACGCGCCGGCTACGGGATCGACTGACTTCGGTAAGCCCGTGGAACGCACGTCGGAGACGGTGACCACGAAGACCACGACGACCGAGACTGCGCCGGCGCCATCGCCCGCTGCGACGGGAACGCCTGATCCATGGGCGGAGCCGACCACGACCGCTCCGTCGACGTCGCAGCAGACCGCGGCGGCGACGCAGACCAGCGACCCGTGGCAAGCGCCGAACTCGCAGATGGCCGCCGAGCTGCAGCCGCCGTCGAGCCCGGAGTGGGCGCGCCTGCCGGTCCTCGCGCCGGACGCGATCATCATCGACAACACGGACACGTCGACGCCATCGGCCTCGGTCGACACGACGACGCCCGCGCCGATGACGACCGATCGCTCGGTGACAACCACGCCGGCGCCGTCGGGTACGTTCGTCGAGACCCGCACGACGTACATCACGACGTCGCGCGATCGCCTCGATCGGCTCGACGCGCGGATCCGCGAGCTCGAGGGCCGCACCGACGCGGCGGCTCACGATGCCGCGGTCCGGCTGCGCGCGCGCCGCGACGAGCTGGCGACGAAGCTCGACCGCGCGGGTGACCAGGTCGAGTCGGGCTGGGATCAGTTCAAGGCGGACGCCGACCGCGCGTTCACGAACCTCGAGCACGACCTCGACGCCGCGGTCCACTGAGCCGGCACTCGCCGTACTCCGGATCGAGCACGCCATCGCTGTCAGCCCCCCTCGCTAGGGTGGCGGCGCGATGGCGAAGCTCTATTTCCGGTACGGCACGATGGACTCGGCGAAGTCGATGAACCTGCTCGCGGTGGCGCACAACTATCGCAAGCAAGGCAAGCGCGTGCTGCTCGTCAAGCCGCGGCTCGATACGCGGTTCGGCGCCGGCAAGATCTCCTCGCGCTGTGGTCTCGAGGCCGATGCGGATCTGATGGTCGACGCCGAGACGTCGCTCGATCCGCGCGACTTCGAGGGCATCGACTGCATCCTCGTCGACGAGGCGCAGTTCCTGCCGCCCGCGGTGATCGAGGACCTGCGGCGGATCACGGTCGATCCCGGCGTGCCGGTGATCTGCTATGGCCTGCGCACCGACTTCCGGACGCGGCTGTTCCCCGGCGCGCAGCGCCTGATGGAGCTCGCGGACCGGATCGAAGAGGTCAAGGTCACCTGCCAGTACTGCGCGAAGAAGGCGATCTGCAACCTGCGCTTCGTCAACGGCACGCCGACGGTCCGCGGCCCGCAGATCCAGCTCGGTGCCGACGAGTCGTACGCGCCGGTCTGCTGGGGCCACTACGAGGAGGCGGTCCGCCAGGCGCACCTCGAGAACCCGGACAGCTCGGGTGCGCACGTGATGCGGCCGAGCTGACCGGTCAGTTCAGATCGGCGCGCTTCGTCCGCCACTCGACAAACAGCGCCGGAAACCGCGGATCGCTCTGCAGCGGCGCGAGGTCGTTGTCGGTCTCCATCTTCTCGGTGTGCTCGTACTCGTGCTCGATCGCGTGCGCGACCTGATCGAGCGCGACGTCGATCTGCCCGACCGCCGCGTAGGCGCACGCCGCGGAGTGATAGATGTACGGGTTCTCGGGCGCGTAGCGCTGGCCCCCGTCGGCGAGCTCGACCGCGAGCGCGTAGTCGCCGAGCGCGTGGGCGTGGATGCAGGCGTTGTTCCACGCCATGACCCACGCGGTGCGCGCTTCGCCGGCATCCGGTGGCGGCTCCGGTAGCGAGAGGACCTCGCGCAGGATCGCGAGCGCCTGCGGGCGATCGACGGAGAAGCTCGCGTTGTAGAGGTACGGCACGAGCGCGACATCGCGCGGCAGGCGCTCTAGCATCGCTCCGAGGTAGGCCGGCGCATGGCGGGCGACGGTGGCGACCAGATCCGCGAGCTCCTCGGGATCGGTGTCGGCGAGCGTGTCGTCGTCGAGCAGCTCGAGCGCCGGCGCGAGCTCGCCCGAGGCGTGCTCGGCGATCTCGCCGACGACGAGCAGCCGGACGTCGCGGTTCGGGGCCGAGGCCGCGAGCGTCACCGCGTCGGCGAGTCGCAGCTGGCGGATCAGGACGATCGCGAGGTAGCCGGTCGCGTCGGACATCGGATCGAACGCGAGCGCGCGGCGCAGCAGGCGCTCGGCGACGACCGCGGTCTGGGGCTCGTCGGGATCGTGATCGAGCGCGACCTCGACGAGCATGCCGGCGAGCTCGCGGCGACTCCACGCGCTCTGCGAGACCGCCCACGCGAGCGCGGCCTCCTCCCCGTGGCGACGGAAGCGGTCCGCGAACGGGTTGCCGGCGAGCACGAACGGGCTGCCGTCCGCCGTCGACTCGCCGGCCGCGCGCGCCTTGGCGGCCTCGTCGACCGCATCGAACCGCGCCCACGCGATCGGCAGGATCTCGTGGATGCGCGCCGCGATCCACAGCAGGAAGTGCACCTGGTCCGACGACGTCGCCGGGACCGCGAACCGCTCGACCCACATCAGGCTCGAGCGATGCTTGCGATCGTGGACGATGTCGGCGCGCTGGAACGCCTCGAACTCGTCGGACCGCTCGTCCTGGTAGACCGACAGCCACAGCGCGAAGAACGCGTTCAGGACCGAGTCCTCGCCGCCGCCCGGATCGATCGACTCGCCGGCGAGCTTGAGCGCGAGGCCGAACCGCTCCCAGTCGTACTCGTCGATGATCTCGGGGTAGCGCTCGATCGGGAACGGGACCGAGTGCTCCATCGGCGGGGAGCCGTTGCGCCAGTGGCTCTCGATCATGCCGCCGAGCTCGTCGTCGTCGGCCTCGACCTCGAGCGCCTCGTCCTCGTCATCGTCCTCGTCCGGCTCGTCGGGCTGCGGCCGCGACAGCTCGTCGAGCTTCGGCGCGTCGGGGGCGGAGTACAGCACCTCGGCACGATCCTCGGGGCCAGCGCTGCCGTTCTCGGCGGGCTCGCCACCACCCTCGGCTTCGGTCGCGTCCTCGACGCCCTCGAGCGCCGCGAGCTCGAGCCACGCGACGCCGTCGATCCCGGTCTCGACCTTGACGAACCACGCCGCCTCGAGATCGAACCGGAGCGCCGCCTGCTCGAGCGCCGCGCGCTGCGACTCGACCTCGGACGGCGCGGGCGGCAGCCACGGTCCGGCGTGCCAGCGGCGCGGCGGATCGCGGTCGTCCTCGTCGGTCGGCTCCGGCTGCTCGGTCTCCTGCTCGGTGACGCCCGCCTTCGCGAGCATGTCCCACAGCGCGTGCTGCTCGGCCTCGTCGAGCGGGCGTGCGCTACGTGCGATCACGATCCCGCGCGCCAGGTCGTTGCGCCGCGGCTCGAGGCCAGTGACCTCCACTGGCCTCAGCGTACCTCATCAACACTCGATGATGTTCACTGCAAGACCGCCGCGCGCGGTCTCCTTGTACTTGCTGCTCATGTCCGCACCGGTCCGCCACATCGTCTTGATCACCTTGTCGAGCGAGACCTTGTGCGTGCCGTCGCCCTGAAGTGCGAGCCGCGCGGCGTTGATCGCCTTGACCGAGCCCATCGCGTTGCGCTCGATGCATGGCACCTGGACGAGCCCGCCGATCGGATCGCAGGTCAGGCCGAGGTTGTGCTCCATTCCGATCTCGGCGGCATTTTCGACCTGCGCCGGCGTACCGCCCATGACCTCGGCGAGCGCGCCCGCGGCCATCGAGCACGCGACGCCGACCTCGCCCTGACAGCCGACCTCGGCGCCGCTGATCGATGCGTTCTTCTTGTACAGCGCGCCGATCGCCGCCGCCGTCAGCAGGAAGCGCAGCGTGCCTTCGTCGTCGGCATTCGGCAGAAACCGCCGGTAGTACATCAGCACCGCGGGGATGATGCCGGCCGCGCCGTTCGTCGGTGCGGTGACGACCCGGCCACCCGCGGCGTTCTCCTCGTTGACGGCGAGCGCGAACAGGTTCACCCAGTCCATGATCTTCAGCGGATCGCTGTCGCCCGCGGGATGACCCTTGAGCTTGCGATGCAGCGCGGCCGCGCGGCGCTTGACCTTGAGGCCGCCCGGCAGGATGCCTTCGCGCTCGGTCCCGCGCTTCACGCACGCTTCCATCGCGTTCCAGATCTCGTGGACGCGGCGCCGCACGTCGGCCTCGGGCGCGAGCGCCTTCTCGTTCTCGAGCATCAGCGTCGAGATCGCCATCCCGTGCTCGGCCGCGTGCGCGAGCAGCTCGGCGGCGGAGTTGAACGGATACGGCACCACGACCTGATCTGCGGGCGTGCTGCCGTCCGCCGGCGCGCCCTGGTGATCGACGACGAACCCACCGCCGACCGAGTAGTAGATCCGCTCCGCGAGCGGCGCGTTGCCCCAGCCGAGCGCGGTGAACCGCATGCCGTTCGCGTGCAACGGCAGCTTGTCGCGACGGTGAAAGATCAGCTGGGTGTCCGGATCGAGCTCGACCTCGTGCTTGCCGAGCAGCTTGAGCTTCTTCGTCTGTGCGACCGCCGCGATCCGGCGCTCGACGCTGTCGACGTCGACGGTCGCGGGATCTTCGCCCTCGAGCCCGAGGATGATCGCCTTGTCGCTGCCGTGGCCGCGCCCGGTGAAGCCGAGGCTGCCGAACAGCTCGGCCTTGATCGCGCGGATCTGCGTCAGCACGCCGTCGGCCTCGAGCCGCTCGGCAAACCGGTGCGCGGCACGCATCGGTCCCACGGTGTGCGAGCTCGACGGGCCGATGCCGATCTTGAAGATATCGAAGACGGAGATGTGCACGCCCGCGCAGTGTACTGCGATTCCGCGGCAGTGCCCCGTCGGTGCGAAGCGCTCTGATGCGGCGCGCCCGCGTCACAGCAGTCCGGCGGCGAGCAGCTCCTTCGTGAGCAGCGCGTTGATCTTGTAGGCCGCCGCGGCCCCGGCGGAGGCGGCGAAGATCGCGCTGTCGAGCGGCGTCGTCAGGTCGCCCGCGGCGTGGATGCCCGGGCGCGAGGTCTCGTAGTGGTCGTCGACATGGACGTCGGCGTCCTTGCAGTCGAGCTTCAGCGACTTCACGAGCTCGGTCTGGCACTGCGGCGGATGCACGAACAGCACGTCGCGCTCGACCTCGCCGCCGTCGACGAGCTCGATCGCGGCGAGCCGGCCGTCGGCGATCCGCAGCCCGCGCATCGGCCGATCGTCGATCGTGATCCCCGCATGCTCGAGCTCGCGCCGGTGATCGCGGCCGAGCTCGCACGTGCCACCGGTGAAAACGATCAGGTCCTTCGTCCAGCCGCGCAGCAGCAGCGCGAACGAGGTCTCCGCGTTCGCGTCGCGCGGTACGTAGCCGAACCGGCGATCCCGCGCCTCGAACGCGTGGCAGTACGGGCACTGGAACACGCACGTGCCCCACAGCTCGCGATACCCCGGCATCGCAGGCACCTCGTCGACGATGCCGACGCACAGCAGGATGCGGCGTGCGCGAAGCATCTCGCCGCCTGCGAACACGGTGTAGCGACCGTCGCGCATCGGATCGCCGCCGAAGATCGACACTGGCTCGATCTTCGTGACCTGACCGTCGCGCCGGTCGACGGTGTCGTACGCCGCGAGCTCGGCATGCGCGGCCTCGCGCAGCTCGCGCGGCGGGATGCCGTCGCGGGTCACGAAGCCGTGGACGTGTGATGCGCGCGCGTTACGCGGCGAGCCGGCATCGAACACGACGACGCGCTTGCGGCTGCGGCCGAGCACGAGCGCCGCGGACAGCCCGGCGGGACCGCCCCCGATGATGACGACATCGACGACCATGCCTCGTGGGTGTAGCGCGTGCGCTCGCGGCGCGAGGCGCGGCCGCCGGAGGCTCACGCTCGGTTCACGTCTTGATCAGAACAAGATCCGGGTGCGGATGCTCGTCGACAGCTTCGCCATCTCGCGCCGGACCTCGCCCGAGACGTCCTGATCGAGGTCCATGATCAGGTAGCCGATGTCGGGATCGGTCGACAGCACCTGGGCGTGGATGTTCGCGTTGCAGTCCGAGACGATCTTGTTGATGTCGCGCAGCACGCCGGGGACGTTGCGGTGGATGTTGAGGATCCGGTGGGTGCCTTTCGTGATCGGCACCTCGATCTGCGGGAAGTTGACCGCGCCGGTCGTCGCGCCGGTGTTGATCAGCTTGATCAGCGCCGCCGACACCTCGCGGCCGATCGCCTCCTGGGCCTCCTCGGTCGAGCCGCCGATGTGCGGCGTCAGGATCGTGTTCGGCAGGCCGCGCAGCTGCGACGCGAAGCCATCGCTGTTGCCCTCGGGCTCGTCGGGATAGACGTCGATCGCGCAGCCGCTGAGGTGGCCGCGCGTGATGCCGTCGGCGAGCGCGTCGATCACGACGACCGTGCCGCGGCTCGCGTTCAGCAGGCAGGCGCCCGGCTTCATGCGCGCGATCTGCTCGGGCCCGATCATGTTCTTCGTCTGCGGCGTCTCGGGCACGTGCAGCGTCACGAAGTCCGCCTGCTCGAGCACGTCCTCGAGTCGCGGCAGCGCGCGGTTGTTGCCCATCGGGAGCTTCGCGAGGATGTCGTAGAACACGACGCGCATGCCGAACGCCTCGGCGAGCACGCCGACCTGGCTGCCGATGTGGCCGTAGCCGACGATGCCGATCGTCCGGCCGCGCACCTCGTGACTGCCGACCGCGAGCTTGCGCCAGCGGCCTTCGTGGACCTCGCGCGTGCGATCGCCGAGGTGGCGCGACAGCATCACGATCTCCGCGATGATCAGCTCGGCGACCGACCGCGTGTTCGAGAACGGCGCGTTGAACACGGGCACGCCGCGACGGTTCGCGTGCGCGGTCGCGATCTGGTTCGTGCCGATGCAGAACGCACCGACCGCGAGCAGTCGCTTCGCCTCGTCGAGCACGGCCGGCGTCACGCGCGACTTGCTGCGAATGCCGACGATGTGCGCATCCTTCGCGCGCGCGACGAGCTCGGCCTCGGGCAGCGCGCCCTTGACGGTCTCGACCGCGAACCCTTCCGCCCGGAACGCCTCGGCGGCGACCGGGTGGATATTCTCGAGCAGGAGGATCTTGATCTCGCTCTTGGGAAACGACGTGACTTCCACTTACGGCTCCTCGGAGAACGTGTCGCAGGCGTCGAGCCGTCCGGTCTCGTAACCGCGACGGAACCACTTCTTGCGCTGCTCGGACGTACCATGCGTGAACGTCTCTGGCTTGACGTCACGCCCCGCTTGCTGCTGTAGCCGATCGTCGCCGATCGCGGACGCGGCGGTGATCGCCTCGTCGAAGTCGTCCATGTCGAGCTTGCTGCGCTGCTTCGCCGAGTGGCCCCACACGCCGGCGTAGCAGTCCGCCTGGAGCTCGATCCGGACGCTGTGGCGGTTGCGGCTCTCGTTCGGGTTCTTGCGCTTCACCTCGGCGTCGGCGTCGCGCAGGTTCTGGACGTGGTGACCGATCTCGTGCGCGAGCACGTACGCCTGCGCGAAGTCACCCGGCGCTTTGAACCGCTCCTTGAGGTCCCGGTAGAACGACAGATCGATGTACGCGTTCTCGTCGCCCGGACAGTAGAATGGCCCGATCGCCGACGACGACCGCCCGCACTTCGTGTCGATCAGCTCGGTGAAGATGTAGAGCTTCGCGCGGCGGTACGGCCAGCCCTGCTCCTTGAACTTGGTGTCGAACGTGTCCTGGATGTCCTTCATCACATCCTTGATGAAGTCGATCATCTCGGCGTCCGGATCCGGCCCCGAGCCGCGCGCCTTCGGATCCGGTTGCGGCGGAGTGCCGCTGCCGCCGCCGCCGGTGACGAGCCCGGTCAGGTCGACGCCGAGCGCGCGCGACAGCAGCACCGCGCCGAGCAGCAGCGCGATCCCGCCGACGCTCATCTTCACGCCGCGCCCGCTCGGACGCTGACCACGGACGTCGATGACGTCATCGTTTTTCGTGCCGCGCGTCCACTTCACCCCGTTCACGGTACTACAGTCCCGGCCATGCCACCGAAGGGCGCGAAGACGACTGCGACGAAGAAGCCGTCGACCCCACGCAAGCCGCGCAAGGCGAAGCCCGAAGCCGGCTCGATCGGGCTCACCGCCGCCGAGTGTGCGAGTGGCTCGCCGACGACCGAGGTCGGCAAGGTCCGCAAGCAGGTCGAGGATGCCGGCGGAAACGTGCTCGCGACGTACCGCGAGCCGTACGGCGGCCACTGGGTCGCGCTCGCCGCGATCCCGCTCGACAAGGTCAAGCCGACGCCGTACCAGCGCGAGCTCTCGAAGGCGCATGCCGAGCGGCTCGCGTCGGTGATCCCGAAGGTCGGCCGGTTCCTCGATCCGGTGATCGCGGTGCCCGAGGGCGATCACTTCATCTCGCCGAACGGGATGCACCGGCTCTCCGCGCTGGCGTCGCTCGGTGCGAAGACCGCGGTCGCGCTCGTGATGCCCGAGCCGGAGATCGCGTTCCGCATCCTCGCGCTCAACACCGAGAAGGCGCACACGCTGAAGGACAAGGCGATCGAGGTGATCCGCATGGCGCGCGCGATCGCCGAGGCCGATCCGAAGAAGAGCGAGGCCGACGTCGCGTTCGAGCTCGAGCAGGCGTCACTCGTCACGCTCGGTGTCTGTTACGAGAAGAACAGCCGGTTCTCCGGCGGTGCGTACAACCCGGTCGTCTCGCGCACCGAGACGTTCTCGACCGAGCCGATCGCGAAGAGCCTGAAGCTGCGCGAGGCGCACGCCGAGAAGCTGCTCGAGCTCGACGAGCACGTCGGCGAGGCGGTCAAGCGGCTCAAGGAGGCCGGCTTCACGACCGGCTACCTGAAGCCGATCGTCGTCGCGCGCGTCAACCCGCTGCGGTTCGTCAAGGCGGGCAAGGACGACGCGAAGCCCGACTTCGACAAGACGATCGACCGCATGATCGAGGGCGCGAAGAAGTTCGACCCGTCGAAGGTCAAGGCGGCCGACATCGCGATCGCCGCGAGCGTCAGCGGCGCCGAGGAATGATCTAGAAGAAGTAGTAGTGGACGCCGGCCGCGCCGGTCGTCTGGCCGCCGAAGAACGTGCCGTCCGCGTCGCCGGCGCCGATCACGATGCCGACCGAGAACGACAGCGCGACGTTGCTCGCGATGAACGCGCGCAGCTGCACGCCCGGCTCGATGAAGACGAGCGTGTCCTTCTCGTTCGGATCGACGGCATCGGGAACGCTGAGCAGGCCGATCTGACCACCGACGCCGAAGTCGGACATCGCCGTCGAGTGCAGGTGGTAGTAGAACCGCGCGCCGAACGTGTAGACCGTGTTGTCGTCACCGGCGGGATCGGCGAACCCGAGGAAGCCGCCGACGTGGAACTTGCCGGCGTCGTAGTTGCCCGACGCGCCCCCGAGCAGGCCGAACCCGGGGTCGAACGAGCCGGCGAGCCCGAACTCGGCACCGACGCCGATCGTGCCTTCCTGTCCACCGGCCTGGGCCGAGCCGGCCGAGGCAGAGAGGGCGAACGCGAACACCGCTGCGAGGATGGTCTTCTTCATAGGACCGCGATGCTCGCCCGCACGTGCGCGCCGGTGCAAGTCACGGCAGGTCCAATGCTAGGCTCGCGGCGTGCTGTCCCCCGAGGTCGAGCTCGCGGCGCTCGACGCGCGCCACTGGAAGAACTGGTCGCAGCTGCTCGTGCCACCGCGCGTGCGCGAGCAGCCGGCGTGGGCGCTCGCGGTCGTCGATCACGGCACGCTGATCAAGCTGATCGTCACCGGCAAGGGCTCGCTCGATCCAACGACCGCGCCGCTGCCGGGCCTGAGCGAGAAGGCGCTCGCGGCGTGGGCGAAGACGCTCGGCGTCGCGGCGGTGATCGTCGTCGAGCGCACGATCATCGCGGAGCTGTCCGCGGAGATCGAGAGCACGCTGCGGCTCGACCAGGACCTCGTCGAGCAGGGCCTCGTCGCGCTGCGCGCGCTGAAGCGTCACGCCGGCAAGGGCATCTGGACCGAGCCGCCGCTGCTCGAGCTATTGCCCGCGCCCGGCTACGAGCCGATCCAGCGCACGTTCGATCTGCTCGTGCCGGATCGCTCCGCGCTCGTCGCGTACGTGATCGACGACGATCGCCACAAGGTCCACGCCTCGATCATCGCGGTGAAGCAGGACGGCGACATCACGCGCGCGGCCACGCACCGCGCGATCGCGGACCTCGTCCCCGAGCCGTCGCTCGCGCGCGACTGGGAGAAGGGCTACAAGCGCGTGCTGTCCGCCGTCGAGGAGCGGTTCGCGCGGCCGAGCATCGCGCTGTTCCTCGAGCGCGCGACGCTGATGCGCGTCGTCACCGGCCCGAGCGATCAGCTCGCGCGCGAGATCAACGGCAAGCGCGTCGTCGTCGATCCGGCGCCGGCCTGGCTGCTCGGGCTGCTCGGCGGTGCAGCCGTCGCGGCGGTCGCCGGGCGCGCGGCCTCGGCGCTCGCGAGCATGCTGCCGCAGGGCGCGCGCGACCGAGCCTCGGCGCTCGCGAACCGTGCGCGCGATGCCATGAAGGACTCGAACGTGCACCCGTTCGCGCTGCTCGGCTTCGATCCGATCGAGCTGTGGTTGCGGCTCAAGCACTTCTATCGAGACGACGCGCGGCCATGATTCACGCGACCGCGATCATCGACGACGGCGCGAGCATCGGCACCGACACGAAGATCTGGCAATGGGTCCACGTGCTGGGCGGCGCCCGGATCGGCGTTGGGTGCTCGATCGGCCAGGGCTGCTTCATCGGCAACGTCACGATCGGCGACGGCTGCCGGATCCAGAACCACGTCTCGATCTACGACGGCGTCACGCTCGAGAACGACGTGTTCCTCGGTCCGTCGTGCGTGTTCACGAACGTCAAGCATCCGCGCGCGCACGTCTCGCGCAAGGCCGAGTACACGCCGACGCGCGTCGGCCAGGGCGCGACGGTCGGGGCGAACGCGACGATCGTGTGCGGCGTGACGATCGGGCGCTACGCGATGATCGGCGCGGGCGCGGTCGTCACCCACGACGTGCCGGCGCACGCGCTCGTCGTCGGCGCACCGGCGCGACGGGTCGGCTGGGCGTGCCGGTGCGGCGAGACGCTGCCAGCGGATCTCGTCTGCGTGCGGTGCGCCGATGGCTACGTCCTCGACGGTGACGCGCTGACCATCAGACGGTCGAAGTAGGCTGGCGTCGTGCCGAAACGTCCGCCTCGAGTCGTCCGCGAGCTGCCGGTCCCCCGCGATCTGCGCGGTCCGGGTCCGACGCGAGCGCTCGCGGCGCGCGGCGGCGAGCTGTGGCACAGCGACGCGCTCGAGCTGCTCGGCCGGCTGCCGGATCGCTCGGTCGATCTCGTCGTCACCGATCCGCCGTACGCGATCGCGAAGGCCGAGTGGGACGAGTTCGAGAGTCTCGAGGTCTACGTCGAGTGGTGCGATCGCTGGCTCGCCGAGGTCGCGCGCGTGCTCGCGCCGCACGGCTCGGCGTACGTGTGCGGGTTCTCGGAGATCCTCGCCGACGTCAAGGCGCGCAGCGCGCGGCGGTTCGCGAGCTGTCGCTGGCTCGTCTGGTACTACAAGAACAAGGCGAACCTCGGCAAGGACTGGGGTCGCTCGCACGAGTCGATCCTTCACCTGCGCGGCGAGTCGGCGCGGATCGACGTCGATGCCGTGCGCGTGCCGTACAACGGCCACACCGTGAAGTATCCGGCGCGCGTCCAGGCGGTATCGTCGCAGTACGCGCACAGCGGCCGCCGCGATCGCTGGGAGCCGAACCCGCTCGGCGCGAAGCCGCGCGACGTGCTCGAGGTGCCGGTGATCTGCAACGGCATGGCCGAGAAGACGCCGCACGCGACGCAGAAGCCCGAGGCACTGATCGAGAAGCTCGTGCTCGCGTCGAGCGCGCCCGGCCAGCTGGTCGTCGATCCGTTCGTCGGCTCGGGCACGACCGCGCTCGTCGCCGCGCGCCACGATCGACGCTGGCTCGCCGGCGACGCCGATGCTCGCTACGTCGGGCTCGCGCGCGAGCGGCTCGCTCAGGCGTGAGTCACAGCCGCGGCTCGACGCCCATCTCGCGCAGCAGGTGATCCGCCTGATCGAGGGCGTCCATCACCCACAGCATGTAGCGCGCGTCGCAGTGGATCGTGCGCGTTGTCGCACCGTCGAACACGACGTCGGACGCGACGCCCTCGAGCGTGCCGTCGAACGCGAGCCCGACGAGCTCGCCCTTGCTGTTGAGCGTCGGCGATCCCGAGTTGCCGTTCGTGATGTCGAGATCGCTGAGGAAGTCGACCGGTAGGTCGCCGAGCGCGGTGTCCGCGTAGGTGCTGAACTTCTTCGCCTTGATCAGCTCGAGCTCGGCCTTCGGCGCATCGAACGGCTCCTTGCCGGTGTTCTTCGAGAGCAGCTGGTGCGCGAGCGTGAACGGCAGGTCGGCCGGATCCTTCGACGCCGGCTTGAACGACTTCACCGTACCGTACGTGATCCGCAGCGTGCCGTTCGCGTCCGGCGGCAGCATCCCGCCGAGCACCTCGCGCATCGCGTCGGCGTAGTACGGCTCGACGAGCAGCAGCTCGCCGCGGCGCGCGTCGGCCTTCTTCTCCTCGGCCTTGACGATCGGCCAGATCCGCTGCGCGGCCTTGAGGAACGGGTCTTTGCTCGCCTTGATCTGCGCGGTCGTGCCCTTGCCGAGCAGCTCGAGCCGCAGCTTCTCGTCCTCGAGCTGCTGCGCCGCGTACCAGCCGTCGAGCGTCTTGTCGATCAGCGCCTCGTCGATCTTCGTGCCCTTCTTGACGTCGAGCAGCGTCGCGAGCCACGGGCGCTCGGCCTCGGGCAGCTGCAGCGCGCGCACGAGCGCGAGCCGGAACCCCGCGCGATCGAGCGTGCGGTCGTACTGCCGCGCGAGCTGCTTCTGCGCGGCGAGTGCGCGGCGCAGGTCACGGTCCTGATAGCCGGGCTTGCGATCCGGATCCTTCTTCGCTCGCTCTTCGGCCCACCGCGTGAGCGAGAGCGCCGTGCCCATGAGTCGCGAGCCCGAGAACGCCTTCTCGCGATCGTAGTCGACGCGCGCGGTGCGCTGCGCCTCGGCGATCAGCTGCTCGAGCCTCGCGATCGCCGCCTTGTGCATCTCGTGCTCGGGCTTGGCCGCCCACTCCTTGACCTGCTTGTCGAGCGCTTCCTTGCGCGACAGCAGCTCGCCCTTCGTCAGGCCCTTCAGCATGCCCTCGTACTTCTCGAGGTAGTTCTGGACGCCTTGCTTCGCGACGCCGGCCTTGATCCCGGTCTCGCCACCGTCCTTGGTGTGCGAGTCGAGCATCGCGTAGCTCTCCTTGAGGTTCGCGATCTGGTACGGCAGCCGCCACTCGACGTCGTGCCGGACCTCGGACGCGGTGCTCGTGCGGCTCGTCGAGCCGGGATAGCCGACGACCATCACGAAGTCGCTCGCGCGCAGCGGCGCGGACGCGAGCTTCAGCACCTGCTTCGGGCGATACGGCACGTTGTCGGTGGAGTAATCCGCGGGCTTGCCGTCCTTGCCGACGTACGCGCGATAGAACGAGAAGTCACCGGTGTGGCGCGGCCACGCCCAGTTGTCGATCTCGCCGCCGTAGTTGCCGATCGAGCGCGGCGGCGCGTAGACGAGCCGGACGTCGCGGATCTCGAGGTACTCTAGCATCGAGTACTGCGCGCCGCGGAAGTAGCGCGCGACATCGCAGTGCATCCACGGCCGGTTCTTCTCGCAGTCGGCGAGCAGCTTCTTCGAGCGCTTGTCGACCTCGTCCTTGCGCGCGTTCGGATCCTTGATCTTCTCGAGCCCGTCGCGGATGTCTTTCGTGATGTCGCGAAAGCCCTGCAGCACGTAGACGCGTGCCGCGGCGCCCGCGGACTTCTCGTCGGCGCGCGTCTTCGCGAGGTAGCCGGTCTCGACGAGGTTCGCCTTCTCGTTCGAGTTGATCTGCAGCGCGCCCTGCACGCAGTGGTGGTTCGTGACCAGCAGCCCTTCGGGCGACACGAACGACGACGTGCACCCGTTGATCGCGACGATCGCGCCGAGCGGCGCGGCGAGCGGATCCGCGAGCGCCGCGTTGTCGATCTGGACGCCGAGCTTCTTGAAGTTCTCGACGTGCGCCGGCAGCGTCAGCTGCTGCGGCAGCCACATGCCGCCGGGGTTCGTGAACTCCTTGCGCGCGGCGAGGTGCGCGTCCGGCTTCGCGGGTGATCCATCGGGTGCGCTCGTGAGCCCGCTCGTGTCGTGCGAGGTGCCGAGCGCGCCACCGGTGACGTTGCCTTTGCTGCCGCCCCCGCTACACGCGGCGACCACCAGCGAGCACGTGATCAGACGTCGATCCATGGTCGCCGGCATACCAGATCTCTCGGCTGCCGCGGAACGCGTTCGTCCTCGGGGTTGCGTGCGACACGTGCGACACGCGCGCGAACGCTCAGTCTTCGAGCGCGAGGCTCGCGAAGAAGCTCGACAGCTCCGCCGCCGGGACTTTCTCGCGCGCCTCCTGCGCGAGGTCGCGCACCTCGAGCAGCTCGTCGGGAATCTCGAGCAAGAACCGCGACGGCGTGCGCGGGATCTGACGGCCACGCGACACCCGCGTGCACGACCTCGTGATGTACAGCTTGCGCTGCGCCCGCGTGATGCCGACGTAGCACAGGCGGCGCTCCTCGCTGATGTCGGTCGCGTGATCGGCGTCGAGCACGTCGGTCGCCTGCGGCTGCAGCGTGCGGATGTGCGGCAGCAGCTCTTCCTCGAGGCCGATCATGAAGCACACCGGAAACTCGAGCCCCTTCGCGCCGTGCAACGTCGTCAGCACGACCTTGTCGCCGGTGTCCTGCTCCTTGTCGTTGCTGCTCTCGAGCGACAGCATGCGCAGGTACTCGGCGAGCGCTTCCTTGCCCTTGCCGCGCTCGGCGAACCGCTGCAGCGAGCCGAACAGGCTCTCGACGTTGTCGATCCGGCGCTGCGCCGCGGACATCGACGCCGACGCCGCCTTGAGATCGTCGTACAGCTTGATGTCCTCGCACAGCGTGCGCGTCGCCTGGACGATGTCGTGACCGTCGGCGATCGCGGCGCCGAGCTCGGACACGACGTGCACGAGCTCGATGATCCCGTTGCGCGCGGCCCCGCGCAGCTCGATGTCCATCGCCGGCGATGCCGCGGCCGGCTCGTCCTCGTCGTGGGAGTCGAGCACGCGATCGAAGCCGGGCAGCGAGCCGGTGCCGGAGATCGCCGACTTCAGCGCGTCCCACAGCGTCGCGTGCTTCGCGTGCGCGGCGGTGACGAGCCGATCGATCGTCGTCGCGCCGATGCCGCGCGCGGGATAGTTGATGATCCGGCGCAGCGCGAGCTCGTCACGCGGATTGAGCGCGACCCGGAGGTACGCGATCACGTCCTTGACTTCCTTGCGCTCGAAGAACTGCTGGCCGCCGTACATCACGTACGGCACGCTCGCCTGGCGCAGCTCGTCCTCGACGATCTTCGCCTGGATGTTCGAGCGGTACATCACCGCCATGTCCGACCACGCGCGGCCGTCCTTGTGCAGCTGATGGATCTCGCGCGCGATCCACCGCGCCTCGTCCTCGGCGGTCGGCGCGACCGCGTGCGTGATCGGCTCGCCGTCGCCGAGCTGTGACCACAGCTGCTTGCCATGGCGCTGCTTGTTGTTCGCGATCACGTCGTTCGCGGCCGCGAGGATCGTCTTCGTCGAGCGATAGTTCTGCTCGAGCTTCACGATCTTCGCGCCCGGGAACAGCTCGCCGAACCGCAGGATGTTCGACGGATCGGCGCCGCGCCAGCTGTAGATCGACTGGTCGTCATCGCCGACGACGCACAGGTTGCCGTGATCGACGACGAGCTGCTTCACGAGCTCGAGCTGCGCGCGGTTCGTGTCCTGGAACTCGTCGACCATGACGAACCGGAACTTCTCGGCCCACCGCCGCCCGACCTCCTCGACGCGGCGAAACAGCCGCACCGGCTCGACGATCAGATCGTCGAAGTCGAACGCTGCGCACGATCGCAGCATCTCCTGATACTTCGGGTAGACCTGCTGCGTGATCGCGTCGTAGTCGTCGGCGAGGTCGCCGTCGTACTCGTCGGGCGCGACGAACGCGTTCTTCGCGAGCGAGATCCGCGTCAGGATCGCCTTGACGTCGTAGCGGCGCTCGCCGTCGCGGCCGAACTCGCGCACCGCACGCAGCGCCTCGCGCAGCGCGCCCATCTGATCCGACTGGTCGTAGATCACGAACCCGCGCGGCAGCCCGAGGGCCTTGCGCTCGCTGCGCAGGATCTGGAGGCCGAGCGCGTGGAACGTGCCGATCGTCAGCGCGCGCGCCGTTGCCTTGTCGCGCAGCAGGTGCGCGACGCGCTCGCGCATCTCCTCGGCCGCTTTGTTCGTGAACGTGACCGCACAGATCGCTTGCGGCGGGATCCCGTTCGCGAGCAGGTGCGCGATCCGGAACGTGATCACGCGCGTCTTGCCCGAGCCGGCGCCCGCGAGCACGAGCAGCGGCCCCCCCCCGTGGCCCGCTGCCTCGCGTTGCGGCGGGTTCAGCTTGCTGAGGTCGACCACGGGTCAGGCACGCTACGGATTTGTGCCAACGCCGTCAATCCATTCGTCGTCGCTCCCGGCTGCTACGATGGACGTGTTGCATCGCTACGATCATCTCGTCGAGACGCTGCGCGCGGAGATCCCGGGGTTCCAGATCGTCCGCAAGGATCGATCGCGGTTGCACCGCGCGATCGATCGTGCGCTGCGCATCTTGACGTTCGGCGGGATGCGCTCGTACCTCGACGGCTACCAGACGACGATCGGCCGCACGGTCTACGTCACCGCCGACTGGGACGACTGGGATCCCGACCGTCGCTACGTCACGCTTCGCCACGAGGCGATCCACCTGCGACAATTCCGCACGTTCACGCTGCCGGGGATGGCGGTGCTCTACGTGCTGCTGCCGCTGCCGATGGGGCTTGCCTGGTTCCGCGCGTACTTCGAGAAGCAGGCGTACGCCGAATCGATCCGCGCCGCCGCCGAGGTCTGGGGACCGGCGCATCCACGGCGCGCCGAGTACCGGCGCCACATCATCGACCAGTTCGTCGGCCCGTCGTATGGCTGGATGTGGCCGTTCCGCCGAAGCCTCGAGACCTGGTACGACGGTGTTCTGGCCTCGATCGATCCGCGAGGTTAGGGTAGGGCTGTCTTGTCGTCCGATCCGATCGTAGGCATCGACCTCGGCACCTCGAACTCGGTCGTCGCGCACACCGACGACGGCGGCCAGGTGCACGTGCTCGCCGACGACAGCGGCTACAAGATCCATCCGTCGGTCGTGTCGTTCCATCCGAACGGCGGAGTGATCGTCGGCGCGGGCGCGAAGCAGCGCAAGGTGATCGATCCGCAGAACACGATCTACTCGGTGAAGCGGCTGATCGGCCGCGGCTTCCGGTCACCGGAGGTGCAGACCGCGAAGCAGCGGATGCCGTACCAGATCAAGGAAGGCGCGAACCAGCTACCGATGATCGTCACGCGCGCCGGCGAGTTCGCGATCCCCGAGATCTCGGCGATCGTGCTCGATCACATGCGCAACATCGCGACGGCGCGGCTCGGCAAGCCGGTGTCGCGCGCGGTCGTCACGGTGCCGGCGAGCTTCAACGACGCGCAGCGCTCCGCGACGGCGACCGCCGGTGCGATCGCGGGCATCACCGTCGTGCGCGTGCTCAACGAGCCGACCGCCGCCGCGCTCGCGTACGGCAACACGCGCAGCCTCAACGAGACGATCGCGGTCTACGACTTCGGCGGCGGCACGTTCGACATCACGATCCTGAAGCTGCGCGATCAGGTCTACGAGGTGCTCGGCACCGCCGGCAACACGTTCCTCGGTGGCGACGACCTCGACGAGCGGCTCGTCGAGAAGATGGTGACGAAGTTCCTCGCCGAGAATCGCGTCGACCTGCGCAACAACGAGGTCGCGATGATGCGGCTGCGCGCGGTCGCCGAGCAGACGAAGATCGAGCTATCGCGGCGGTCGCGCGCGGTCGTCCGCATCGACGAGATCGCGTACGGCCCGAAGGGCGTGCCGCTCAACCTGCAGATCGAGATCACGCGCGACGAGTTCGTGAGCCAGGTCTCGGACCTGATCGATCGCACGTTCCCGGTGTGCCAGGAGGCGCTCGACCTCGCGAAGATCAAGCCCGAGCAGGTCAACGACGTGATCCTCGTCGGCGGCACGACGAAGATCCCGTACGTCCGCGATCAGGTCGCGCTGTTCTTCAACAAGCTGCCGCGCGCGGACATCAACCCCGAGGAGGCGGTCGCGATCGGCGCCGCGCTGCAGGCGATCTCGCTCGAGCGCATCCTCGCGCGGCCGAAGACCTCGTCGCGCGTCCCGGTCCAGAAGGAGCCGCCGCGCGACGAGTCCGTCGACAGCCTGCTCGACTCGTTCACCGACGTCGATCTCGACGCCCAGTCGACCGCCGTTCCCGAGCTCGTTCCCGAGGAGCCGCGGCGCGGCACCGCGGCCTATGCGCGGCCGCCGACGCAGACCCAGACCGGCCAGACGCAGCCGGGCGCGCGCAGCCAGACCGCGTACTCGATGAAGCGCGGTGCGACCGCCGGCGAGGAGCCGACGAAGCCAGGCGCACCGCCGGCCGGCATGCGGCCCGAGAGCGCGACCCCGATCGGCAAGATGACGAAGGCGATCCCCATCGTCGCCCGGCCACCGGCGCCACCAGCCGCCGCGCGCATCCCGACGGCGCCGTCGTCGGCTCCGCCCCCACGACCGCCCGCGGCGGGCGCGAGCCCGAAGACGATGTTCGGCGTTCCGGAGGGCCCTGCCGCGAAGCGCACGTCGCAGGCGATTCCCGTCGCGCCGCCGCCGCGCGAGCTTCCGCCGCTCGATCTGGAGCTCGAGCTGCCGGCACCGGGCGCGTCTGCGGCCTCGCCGTCGATGCCCGCATCGCCGCCGGGCTGGGGCGCGCCGGACCTGCTCGGCATCTCCTCGACCCAGCCGCTCTCGCCGGCCGCGCCGATCGCCTCGCCGACCGCGCCGACGATCGCGCTCGCGCCCGAGTACGCGATCGACGAGCACGCCGCATCCGCGGCATCGACCGCGAAGGGCATGGGCGCGCACAAGCAAGGCGTCACCGTGCAGGCGCGCGCAGCCGAGCCATCGCCCGCGACCACCGCGAAGGGCTTTCCACCGCCACCCGCGGCCGCGCCGGCGAACCCGTACGCGGGCGTCGCGCTGCCGGCGCCGGTCGTCCTCGAGGTCACGCCGCGCGGCCTCGGCATCGGCACGGTCGCGGGCTACTGCGAGGAGCTGATCCGTCGCAACTCGCGCGTGCCCGCCGAGATGAAGCGCGTGTTCACGACGTCGCGCGATCGCCAGGACATGGTGCGCATCGTCGTCTGTCAGGGCGAATCGCGCCGGCTCGACAGCAACACGGTGATCGGCGACCTCGTGCTGCAGGGCCTGCCGCCCCGCCCGCGCGGCGAGACGTCGATCGAGGTCACGTTCACGCTCGACGCGTCCGGCATCCTCCAGGTCCGCGCGCGCGACACGCAGACCGGCGCGGAGCAACGCGCGCAGCTCGATCTGATCGGCGAGGTCCCGCAGGGCGACGTCGCGGCGTCACGCGATCGACTGCAGCAGCTGCGCCGCTGAGCCACCGCCGGAGAACGCAGAGCCGCGGTGCGACCGACGTCGGAACGCGAAGCGGTAAGAGCCCGCCCCGAACGCAAAGCCACCGAGCCCGCCCTCAGAACGCGAAGCCGCAAAGCACGGATTATCGCAAAGAGGCAAAGCCGCTAAGCCCGCAAAGGATCTTGGGAACACCCTCCCGATCTCGATCCGCCCGCCGTCGAGAACGCACACGCTCTGCCTCGAACGCTGCTGCGCCTTGTCCTGGTGCGCCTGCTGCTGCGGCGCCTGGCTTGCGTCTCGAGGCTTGCGTCTCGTGGCTTGCGTCTCGAGGCTTGCGTCTCGTGGCTTGCGTCTCGAGGCTTGCGTCTCGTGGCTTGCGTCTCGTGGCTTGCGTCTCGAGGCTTGCGTCTCGAGGCTTGCGTTGAGTGAAGCGTGAGTTTGGAAGTGGGGTTGAGAGCTCGAGCTTGAACGTGCGTGTTCTCGACGAGGGTTGGCTCGAGATCGGGAGGGTTGCCCTACAGATCCTTTGCGGGCTTTGCGGCTTTGCCTCTTTGCGATAATCCGGGCTTTGCGCCTTTGCGTTCTGGCTTTGCGCCTCCGCGCACGGGCTTTGCGGCTCTGCGTTCTGGCTTTGCGCATTCGACGCTCAGCAACGAACCGGCCGGCTAGCCGTCGCCGACCGCGGCTTTGCGTTCCGCCCTACTCCCCGCCCTGATCCGGATCCTCTTCCTTCGCGCCCTTCTTCGTCGGGCCGCGGGACTTGTGCTTGTCCTTCTTCGTGTCCTTGGTGTCCTTCGCCTCGTCATCGGCGGCGTCGTCGTCCTTGCTCGCCTTCGACGACGATGCCTTCGCGCCACCGCCGGCGTCGCCGCCTTCGCACCACGCCATCTTGATCGACTTCTTCTCGGCCAGCGTCTTCGCGTCGAGCACGGCGAGCTCGCCGAGCCGCGGGCCGCGCAGCAGCACGAGCAGGTTCGTCTTGCCCGCGACCGCATCGGCGCCGATCAGGTGGCCGAAGTTCTTCGTCATGAAGTCCTTGCACTTCGCGGGGACGTCGCCCTGCTCGTGCCAGAAGGCGTCGAGCTCGGCCGGCTTGCACGGCGCCTTCGCCAGCTTGCGGTTGATCTTGGCGCGCTTGCCGGAGTCGGCCTCGTACGTGGTCACCGTCGTGAAGCCTTGCTCGGCGACCGCGACGCGCGTCTTGTCGAGCACGACGAACGAGCCGCCGAAGGTCGAGACCGGAGCTTCCTTGCCACCGAGGCTCATGATCGGACCGACCGGTGTGCCATCGCTCTTGAACACGAACACGCCCGCCGCGGGACCGGCGTCGTGGCCCTCGACGAACACCTCGTCGCCGACCCAGTGGACGCCGGACGGCTCGTTCGTGACGCCCTTGTCGCCGCGCACGCTGAACTTCGACTCGTGCGACTTCGACTCGGCGTCGAAGATGTGGACGTCCTCGCCGGCGAGCACCGCGACCTTGGACTTGTCGGGGCTCCACGTCATGTACGCGACGGCGTCGTCGTCGAGCTTCGCGCCCTTCAGGCAGTAGCCGCGCACGCAGCCGTCCTCGACCTTGACCATGAGGCTGGTGCCGGGCAGCGGCGTGCCGGCCTGGTACGTGAGGTCGCCGCTCGCGAGATCGATCTTCCAGCACGCGACCGGACCGAGCAGCCGCGAGCGCTCGCGATCGTTCGCGCACACGATCGCGTCCGCGCCGACCGCGCCGAGCTGGAGCTGCATCGAGCTGTCGTTCTTCAGCGACGGCGGCAGGCACGAGGTTCCCTCGGGAATCAGCGCGACCGCGGCATCGTGACGCTTGCGCTCGCGGTCCTCCTCGGTCTCCTTCTTGGCCGGCTCGGGCTTGGCCTTCGCCACGGGCTTCTTCGGAGCCGGCTTCTTGTCTCCACCACAGGAGAACATCGCAAGCGGGACGAGAACGCGAACGATGATCGCGGCTTGGCGAACCATGCGTTGTTTGTACGATCGCTCCCCTACTGATACAAGGAGGCGTGGCGCGCACCGCGTCGGTCGATCGCAACACGAAGGAGACCCAGATCGCGCTCGCGCTCGATCTGGACGGTAGCGGCACGCGGTCGATCGATACCCCGGTGCCGTTCTTGTCGCACATGCTCGAGGCGTTCGCGCGCCACGGCCTGTTCGATCTGCGGATCGTGGCGCGCGGCGATCTCGAGATCGATGCGCACCACACCGTCGAGGATATCGGCCTCGTGCTCGGCGACGCGTTCCTCCAGGCGCTCGGCGACCGCGCCGGGATCGTGCGCTACGGCGCAGCGACGCTGCCGATGGACGAGGTGCTCGTCACGGTCGCGGTGGACTTTTGCGGCCGGCCGGCGTTCGTGTGGCGGGTCACCGGCCTGGAAGGCAAGTGGATCGGCGACTTCGACTGCGAGCTCGCGAAGGAGTTCTTCGCGGCGTTCGCGAACCGTGCGCAGTGCAACCTGCACGTCGTCGTCCACTATGGCGGCAACGCACACCACACGATCGAGTGCATGTTCAAGGCGTTCGCGCGGGCCTGCGATCAGGCGTCGCAGATCGATCCGCGCCTCGGCGGTGCCGTTCCGTCGACCAAGGGTACGCTGACGACGTGATCGCGATCGTCGACGTCTGCCACGGCAACCTGCGGTCGGTCGAGCGCGCGATCGAGCGCGTCGGCGGTCAGGTCGTCGTGACCCAGGATCCGGACGTCGTCCGGCGCGCGGACAAGATCGTCGTCCCCGGGCAAGGTGCGTTCGCGGTGTTCATGCGCGGGCTCGTCGAGCGCGGGCTCGGCGACGTGCTGCGCGAGGCGATCGCGAGCGGCAAGCCGTACTTCGGGATCTGCCTCGGGCTGCAGGTCCTTTTCGAGTCGAGCGAGGAGCACGGCCACACGCGCGGCCTCGGGTTTCTGCCGGGGCACGTCGTGCGCCTCCACCCCGACGATCCGAAGCTCAAGGTCCCGCACATGGGCTGGAACCGCGTCGTGATGCAGAAGACCGAGCCGCTGCTCGCCGGGATCGACGACGGCGCGTACGTCTACTTCGTGCACTCGTATCACGCGGTGCCGGCGGATCGCTCGCTCGTCGCGCTCGAGGCGCATCACGGCATGGCGATCACCGCCGCGATCCGCAAGGACAACCTGTTCGCGTGTCAGTTCCATCCCGAGAAGAGCCAGGCGGTCGGGCTGCGCATCCTGCAGAACTTCGTCGAGGCATGAAGAGGACACGATGAAGCTGTTCCCCGCGATCGATCTGCTCGGCGGCCGTGCGGTCCGGCTCGAGGAGGGCCGGCGCGAGCGTGCGACCGTGTTTCACGAGCGCCCGGTCGAGCTCGTGACCGCGCTCGCGCACGAGGGTGCGGACCGACTGCACGTCGTCGATCTCGACGGCGCGTTCGGCGAGCCGCGGCAGCTATCACTGATCGCCGAGATCATCGCGGCGTCGCCGATTCCCGTCGAAGTGGGCGGCGGCATCCGCGATCGCGCGGCGGTCGACGCGCTGCTCGCGCTCGGCGCGGCGTACGCCGTGCTCGGGACCGCGGCGGTGCGCGACCCCGCGCTCGTCGAGCAGCTGTGCCGCGCGTATCCGGGGCGGATCATCGTCGCGGTCGATGCGCGCGATGGCGTCGTCGCGGTCGAGGGCTGGACGAAGCACGCGGACGTCACCGCGATCGAGCTCGGCCAGCGCGCGGCCGGCTGGGGCGCGTCGGCGCTGCTCTACACCGACATCGCGCGCGATGGGATGTCGCGCGGTCCGAACGTGCCCGCGACGTCGCAGCTCGCGCACCGCGTGACCTGCGACGTGATCGCGTCCGGCGGCGTCGCCGAGCTCGACGATCTCGCGCGGCTGCGCGATGCCGGGATCTTCGGCGTCGTCGTCGGCCGCGCGCTCTACGACGGACGGTTCACGGTCGCCGAGGCCGCGCGCGTCGCGCACGGAGAGGCCTGAGCGATGACGCTCGCGCGCCGGATCATTCCCTGTCTCGACGTTGCCGCCGGCCGCGTCGTCAAGGGCATCAACTTCATCTCGCTACGCGATGCGGGAGATCCGGTCGAGCAGGCCGCCGCGTACGATGCCCAGGGCGCGGACGAGATCTGCTACCTCGACATCTCGGCGTCGCCGGAAGGTCGCTCGACGCTCGTCGATGTCGTCGCGCGCACCGCGGATCAGGTGTTCGCGCCGCTCACGGTCGGCGGTGGCGTGCGCACCGTCGGTGATGCCGAGCGGCTGCTCGAGGCCGGCGCGGACAAGATCGCGATCAACACCGCCGCGATCCGCAACCCGGATCTGATCGCGCAGGCGGCCGCGCGGTTCGGCACCCAGGCGATCGTCGTCGCGGTCGACGCGAAGAGCCAGCCCGACACCGGCTGGATGGTGTACAGCCACGGCGGCCGGACGCCCGAGCACCTCGACGCGCTCGACTGGTGCCGGCGGATCTGCGATCTCGGCGCCGGCGAGATCCTGCTGACGAGCATGGACCGCGACGGCACCGGCCAGGGCTACGACACCGAGCTCGTGTCGGCGGTCGCGACCGCGGTCACGATCCCGGTGATCGCGTCCGGCGGGGTCGGCACGCTCGCGCACCTCGCCGAGGGGCTCGAGGCCGGCGCCGATGCCGTGCTCGCGGCGTCGATCTTCCACTTCGGCCAGCACACGATCCGCGAGGCCAAGGACTTCCTCGTCGAGCGCGGCCTCGAGATCCGGATCGTCTAACCACCCGTGCGAAGTTGACAGCGGGATCGATGCCCGCGAACGTACGGCCATGCCCGTCGAGCCGCAGTACGACGATCGTGGGCTCGTGCCGTGCATCGTCCAGGACGCCGCGACCGGCAGCGTGCTGATGCTCGCGTGGATGAACGGCGAGGCGCTCGAGCGCACGCGCGAGACCGGCGTCGTGCACTTCTGGTCGCGCTCGCGCCAGGCGCTGTGGAAGAAGGGCGAGACGAGCGGCAACACGCTCGCGCTCGTCGAGCTGCGCATCGACTGCGATCGCGACTGCCTGCTCGCGCGCGTCCATCCCGCCGGGCCCGCGTGTCACACCGGCACGACGACCTGCTTCTTCACGCGCGACGACGACCTCGAGGACGACGGCGTGCCGGCGACGACCGGCCAGATCCTGTCGCGGCTCGATCGGATCCTCGCCGCGCGGCGCGACGCACCGACGACCGCGAAGCCGAGCTACACGCGCTCGCTGCTCGACGCCGGCATGCCGAAGATCCTCGCGAAGATCGCCGAGGAGCACGGCGAGCTCGCCGAGGAGCTGCCCGGCACCGACGACGGCAAGACCGTGCACGAGGCAGCGGACCTGCTCTATCACGTCATGGTCGGGCTGACCGCGCGCCAGATCTCGATCGACGCGGTGCTCGCCGAGCTCGGCCGGCGGTTCGGGACGAGCGGCATCGACGAGAAGGCGTCGCGCCCGAAGCGGTCATGACGAGCCCCGAGCACTTGCTCGCTCCCGGCGGTGGGCTCGCGCGCACGATCCCGCACTACGAAGACCGCGCCGAGCAGCGCCTGATGTCGCAAGCGGTCGCGCGCGCGCTCGAGGACGAGCGGCCGCTGATCGTCGAGGCCGGGACCGGCACCGGCAAGACGCTCGCGTATCTCGTGCCGGCGCTGCTGTCCGGCAAGCGCGTCGTCGTCTCGACGGGGACGCGCGCGCTGCAGGATCAGATCGCGCGCCACGACATCCCGCTGCTGCGCTCGATGCTCGCACAGCCATTCTCGGCGGTCGTCCTCAAGGGCATCTCGAACTACGTGTGCCGGCGCAAGCTCGAGGAGACGGTGACGCGCATCGGCGTCGCCGCGCGCGAATCGACCGTCGTCGGCAAGGACGACGTCTCGCTCGCCGCCCTCGCGGACTGGTCGACGTACACCGAGACCGGCGATCGCGCCGAGGTCGAGTGGCTCGACGAGGGCGCGCCGCTGTGGGCCGAGGTCACGACGACGTCGGAGGCGCGGATCGGACCGCGGTGTCCGCACTTCGAGCGCTGCTTCATCACGCAGGCGCGCCGGCTCGCCGAAAACGCGCAGCTCGTGCTCGTCAATCACCACCTCTACTTCGCGGACCGCGCGCTGCGCGCGGCTCGCAGCGGCGCGCGCGTGCTGCCCGATCACGACGCGGTGATCTTCGACGAGGCGCACCAGCTCGAGGATGTCGCGACCGAGCACTTCGGCGCGCGCGTGTCGACGCACAAGCTGGCCGAGCTCGTGCGCGACGCGCATCTCGGGCTCGCGAGCATGCCGCTGTGGACCGGACGCGCGAGCGCCGATCTGATCCAGGCGGTCGAGCGCGCCGGGATCCAGCTGTTCGCGCTCGTGCGCGCGAAGCTCGTCGCGACCGATCCGGGCGGAGGCAAGCTGCCGCTGCCGGGCGGGCTGTTCGAGCATCCGGATCGCCAGACCGCATGGTTCAAGCTCGACACCGCGCTCGAGGAGCTCGCACGCGTCGCCGATGCCGAGGGCGCACCGTCTCCCGACGACGATGTCGATGAAGGCGCCGGCACCCGCGCCGCGCTGACGACGCTCGCCCGGCGCGCGCGAGAGATCCGCAACGACCTCGCGACGATCGCCGAGCAGCGCCAGAAGAGCCACGTCTACTGGGGCGAGGTCCGCGCGAGCGGCACGGTGCTGACGGCGTCGCCGATCGACGTCGCGGATCTGATCCGTCGCCACATCGTCCAGGCCGGACCGACGCCGATCTTCACGTCGGCGACGCTCGCCGCGGCCGGCGACTTCGCGTACGCGCGCTCGCGGCTCGGGCTCGACGACGCGGCCGAGCTCCAGGTGCCGTCACCGTTCGACTACGCGCGCCAGGCGATGCTGTACGTGCCGCGCGATCTGCCGGCGGTCAGCGAGGGCTTCACGCGCGAGGCCGCGGACCGCGTGCGCGAGCTGCTCGCGATCACGGCGGGCCGTGCGTTCCTGCTGTTCACGAGCCATCGCGCGCTCGCCGAGGCGTCGACGCGGCTGCGCGAGCTGCCGTATCCGCGGCTCGTTCAGGGCGAGGCCCCGCGCGCGGCGCTGATCGATCGGTTTCGCGCGACGCCGAACGCGGTGCTGTTCGGCACGAGCTCGTTCTGGGAAGGCATCGACGTGCCGGGCGATGCGCTGTCGCTCGTCGTGATCGACAAGCTGCCGTTCGAGCCGCACACCGATCCGCTCGTCGCCGCGCGCATGCAGACGTGCGCCGAGGCCGGTGGCGATCCGTTCGCGCAGATCCAGCTGCCCGCCGCCGCGATCGCGCTCAAGCAGGGCTTCGGGCGGCTGATCCGCCGGCGCGACGACCGCGGCATCGTCGCGATCCTCGATCCTCGGATCGTCGTGCGCACGTATGGCCGCGTGTTCCTCGAGACCCTGCCCGCCGGACTTCCTCGCACGAGCGCGCTCGAGCAAGTGCGCCGGTGGTGGAACATGGCAAGTTGACGCCATGGTCCCGGTGTTGCTCGTCGCGATCGGCTTCGGCGCGGGATCGATCCCGTTCGGGTTCCTGCTCGCACGCCGGATGGGGATCGACATCCAGTCGCACGGCAGCGGCAACATCGGCGCCACGAACGTCGCGCGCGTGCTCGGCGTCGTGCCGGGGCTGATCGTGCTCGTGCTCGACGCGACGAAGGGCGCGCTGCCGGTCGCGATCGCGCTCCACGTGTCCGGCGAACCATGGATCGTGGTCGCCACCGGGCTCGCGGCGATCGCCGGTCACTGCTTCTCGCCGTTCCTCGGCGGCAAGGGTGGCAAGGGCGTCGCGACCGCGTTCGGCGTGTTCCTCGTGCTCGTGCCGAAGCTCGTGCTCGTCGCGATCGCGGTGTTCGTGATCGTACTGCGCCTCGGCCGCGTGCCCGCGCTCGGCTCGCTCGCCGGGATGGCGGCGCTGACCACGCTGCTCGTCCTGCGCGGTGACACGCCGTTCGCGACCGCCGCGTGCATCACGACGCTGCTGCTCGTCTACACGCACCGCACGAACCTCGCGAAGCTGTGGGCCGGCCGCCGGGTCTGACTCACCAGCGATCGGCGAGCTGCTCGACGTGCTGATCGCGCACGCGCTCGAGCAGCGCGCCCGCCGTGCCATGGCCGGCGACGACGAAGCCCTCGCCGAGCAGCGCGACGAGCGGCTCGAGCGCGAACCGTCGCTCGTGCAGGCGCGGGTGCGGCACCTCGAGCTCGGGCGTGTCGATCGTGCGCGCGCCCCAGACGAGCACGTCGAGATCGATCGTGCGCGGTCCCCATCGCGCCTCGTGCTCGCGGCGTCGGCCGAGCAGCCGCTCGAGCTCGAGCAGCGTCGCGATCAGCTCGGCGGGCTGGACGTCCGCGATCCGGACGCGCAGCGCGGTGTTCCAGAACGCGGGCTGGTCCGGACCGATCGCGGCACTGCGATAGAGCGGCGCGGAGCGCACGTCACCGAGCGCTGCGATCGCGTCGCGCGCGCGCCGGAACCGCTCGACGATCGCGTCCTCGGTACCGACGTTGCCGCCGACCCCGACGACGATCGGCTCGTTCATGCGATCACGCCCCGCGCGCTGCGATCACCGGATTGCGCAGCACGCCGATGCCCTCGATCTCGATCTCGACGACGTCGCCCGCCGCGAGCGGACCGACACCGGACGGCGTGCCGGTCGAGATCACGTCGCCAACCTCGAGCGTCATGTGGCGGCTGCAGAACGCGATCAGCGCGGGGACGTCGAAGATCAGATCCGCGGTCGACGAGTCCTGCTTCACGCTGCCGTTGACGCGCGTCGTGATCCGCAGGTTCGACGGGTCGAGCCCACCGACGATCCGCGGCCCGAGCGGACAGAACGTGTCCATGCCTTTCGCACGCGTCCACTGGCCGTCTTTCTTCTGCAGATCGCGCACCGTGACATCGTTGATGCAGGTGAACCCGAGCACGTGATCGAGCGCGGCCTCGCGCTGGACGTGTCGCGCGCGCCGGCCGATCACGACGCCGAGCTCGCCCTCGTAATCGACGCGCTCGTAGCCGGCCGGACGTTCGATCGCCTCGCCGGGAGCGAGCAGTGCCGACCGCGGCTTGAGGAACATCAGCGGCTCCTCCGGCGGCCCCTTGCCCATCTCGACCGCGTGCGCCCGGTAATTGACGCCGATGCCGATGATCTTGCTGGGAACCAGGTCCAGGGTCTCGTCGCGCGCGCCGGGCCGGACGACCGTGATTTGCATGGGTGGAAAGGTAGGACACCGTCCGGGGGCTGTCATTGATCCAGTGCGTTGTGCCCCGTACAATTTGCACGATGGGCCGGGCTCCTAACCCTGGAGCGCCACAGCGCGTATCCGCGCACGTGGTGCCGAAGGCCCAAAGCTCGTTCGCATCCGACGAGGACGAGAAGACAACGATCGAATCGGGAGGGTGGGAGGAAGAGGCGAGCACGACGGTCGAGCAAGGCGAGGTTGCCGAGAAGATTCGCGCTCTCGGGCTCGATGCACCGCGGCGCAACGGCGCGACCGCGAACAACATCACGAACATCACGACGACCGGGAACAGCATCGTCGAGGAACCGACGATCGACGATCAGCGCGCGAACGCCGCGCTGTCGATCATCACGCCGCAGGCGATCCTCGCGAGACTCATCATCACGGCCGGCAACGACCAGGGCCAGGTCTTCGAGATCGTCCCCGGCAAGACGTACACGATCGGCCGCGCCGTCGAGAACGACGTCGTGCTCACCGACATTGCGGTCTCGCGCAAGCACTTCGATCTGCGACACGAGAACGGCTTGTGGGTGCTCGCCGATCGCGGCTCGGGCAACGGCACCGTGATCAACGGCAACCTCGAAGATCACCCGTTCATGCTCGCGAATGGTGACTCGATCGAGATCGGCAACACGACGTTTCGCTTCGATCACCCGAACAGCCCGTCGCGGATGTCGCGCGACGCGGCCGGCTTCGAGATCGATCTCGAGGAGGAACCGTCGACGGTCGCCGGCAAGCCGGTGCGCGACGACATTCCGACGCCGCCGGTCCAGGCGCCGCCGCTGACGCTGCGCCCGAAGACCGTGCCGCCGCCCGCGCCGCTGCCCCGCGCGCGCACGAATTCCGCGCCACCACCGCCGTTCTCGAATCCGATCCCGTATTCAGGCGCCGCGCCCGCCGGCTCGGATCGCATGCAGGCCGCGCACGCACCGACGGTGTCACCGCATCACGGGATGTCGCCGATCGGCCAGCTCGCCGCGCACCAGGCGACGATGCATCCGCCGCAGCCGCTGCCGATCCCGCAGACCCGGCCGATGGGATCGCAGCAGCCGATCATGCTCGGCGACAACGGGATGCCGCTCGCGAACGTGCTGCCGACGACGATTCCCGGCCAGGGCCCGCCGGTCGCGCCGCAGCCGCCGCACGTCCAGCCGCTTCCGTTCACGTATCCGAACGTCAACGATCACGCCGCGCACGCGAAGATGCTCGTGATCCCGAGCCTGCCCGGCCGCGATGCGTCCGCACAGGCGCACGCCCAGAACG
The DNA here is from genome assembly GCA_035715365.1 of Kofleriaceae bacterium. Lineage (GTDB taxonomy): Bacteria > Myxococcota_A > Polyangia > Haliangiales > Haliangiaceae > JABFXX01. The sequence continues at coordinate 456,933 of DASTLB010000022.1, forward strand.
TGCCATTCAGCCACGCGATGCCGGCGTTGCCGCAGACGCACGCGCCGCCGACCTACCAGGCCCCGACGCTGTCGCGGCGCACGAAGCTGATCCTCGCCGGCGCAGGCCTGACCGTCGTCGCCGCGATCGCGACGATCGCGATCATCAAGGGCTCCGGCGGCTCGACGACGAAGACCGCACAGGGCCCCGCGAAGGGCTCGGGCTCCGCGACGAAGCCGGTCGTCCAGCCGATCGACGGCAAGGACAAGAAGGTCGCCACGCCGACGATCCCGACGATCACGCCGCGCCCGGACGGCAAGACCACGCCGACCACGCCGACCACCGATCCGAAGCTCGCGAAGACCGATCCCAAGACCACCCCGACCACGCCGACGCTCGACCCGAAGACCACGCCGACCACGCCGACCACCGATCCGAAGACCACGCCGACCACGCCGACCACCGATCCGAAGCTCGCGAAGACCGATCCGAAGACCACGCCCGATCCCAAGACCACGCCCGATCCGAAGACCACGCCGACGCCGGATCCAAAGACGGTCGCGGACACGAAGCCGGATCCGAAGGACCGCCGCAAGCGCGACAAGGACAAGGACAAGGACAAGGATCGCGACCGCAACCGGCGCGACGTGAAGGACAAGCGCGTGGCGAGCGCGACGCCGACCCCCGGTGTCGATCTCGATGCCGTGCGCAGCGCGGCCGACGAGCTCTACCGGGACAAGAAGTTCAACGAGGCCGCCCAGAAGCTCAAGGGCGCCGCCGCGAACGCGTCCGACAAGGATGCGAGCACGCTACGCACGATCGCGGGGCGCTACGAGGCATTCGGCGCTGCCTTCAATCGTGGGATGGCGGCGCAGACCTCGCCCGCGGAGGCATGGGAGACCCTGAAGCGCGCGCAGTCGTTCGACCTCGACGGCGCGTTCAGCGATCAGATCAAGGCCAAGCTGTCGCAGATCGCGACGAAGGCAGCGCTCGCGTTCATCGGCGCGAAGAACTACAACCGCGCGCTCGAGGCGGTGAAGCTCGCCGAGCAGAACGGCGGCTCGACGTCGAGCACGAAGATCGTGCGCGACCAGATCGAGAGCTACGCCGGCGATCTGATCGCGGCGGCCGAGAAGGAAGTCGGCTCGAATCCCGACGCCGCGAAGGCGAAGGCGCGCCAGATCAAGGGCCTGGTGCCGTCGTCGTCGCCGATCTACCAGCGCGCGACGAAGCTGCTCGGCGGCTGATCAGCCGGCGGTCACGAGCTCGGAGATCACCTTCTCGAGGCGCTCGAACTCGAACGGCTTGTCGATGTGCGCGTCGGCGCCATAGAGCGGCGACGTCAGCTCGTTCACCTGCTCGCCGATCGCGGTGACCATCACGATCTTGATGTGCTGGGTCACCGGGTCTTGCTTCAGCGCGCGCGCGACCTCCCAGCCGGACTTGCCGGGCATCATGACGTCGAGCAGCACGACCTGCGGCCGCTCGCGCTTCGCGAGCTCGAGCGCGCGGTTGCCATCGCTCGCCGTCGAGACCTTGTAGCCGCGGTGGCTGAGGCGCGTGCTCAGCATCGCCAGGATCTCGGGATCGTCATCGACCACGAGGATGGTTGCCGTCGCTTGCGCCTTCGTCATGCAGAGACGCTATGCCGCGCGGCTCGTCGCCGTCAAGACGCGGCCGGGCGTGGTACGAGGCGGCATGCGCCGCTGGATCTGGCTCGCGATCATCGCCGTCATCGGCGGCGCGGCGATCGCCATGGTCAGCGACGTCCAGGATCACGCGGACCGGCTCGGCCGCTTCGGGTGGTGGGCGTTCGTCGCGGCGCTCGGGCTGTCGCTCGGTAACTACGTGCTGCGGTTCGTGCGCTGGCAGCTGTACCTGCGGCACCAGCAGGTCCGCGTGCCGGTCGGGTCGAGCGCGCTCGTGTTCGGGGCGGGGCTGTCGCTGTCGATCACGCCGATGAAGCTCGGCGAGCTCGTGAAGAGCTACCTGCTGCGCGAGCTGCACGGGATCCCGACGACGCAGACCGCGCCGATCGTCGTCGCCGAGCGCGTGACCGATCTCGTCGCGCTGCTCGTGCTCGCGGTGATCGGCGTCGCCGCGTACGGCGTCAAGCCGACGATCGTGATCGTCGCCGGCGCGCTGATCGGCCTGGGCCTGCTGCTGCTCGCGTGGCCGAAGCCGACGCGGATGCTGATCGATCTCGTCACGCATCTGCGCGCCACGCGGCGATTTCGCTCGCCGATGCACGACATGTACGGCGGCCTCGCGTCGCTGTGCCGGCCGCGGCTGCTCGTCGTCGCGACGCTGATCGCGGTGCCGTCGTGGGGGCTCGAGTGCATCGGGTTCGCGCTGATCGTCAACGCGTTCCCCGGCGCGTCGATCGCGCTCGGGCTCGCGATCGTGATCTACGCGACCGGCACGATCGCCGGCGCCCTGTCGTTCCTGCCCGGAGGGCTAGGTGTCACCGAGGCATCGATGGCCATCTTGCTCGTCGAGAGCGCCGCCGGCCTCGACCACGCGACGGCGCTGGATGCGACGCTCCTCACGCGACTCGCGACGCTGTGGTTTGCCGTCGTGCTCGGGATTGGCTGCCTCGCGATCGCCCGCGCGCGGATCGCGAAACTGGCCCGCGACCGGGCAGTCACGACTTGAATCGCTATACTGCCGATCATGTCGGTAGGCGTCGACTTCGACTTCGCGCGGTGGCTGGCAGCTCGCCGCGGCTCGATGGAACAGCAGGCTCGCGAGGGCGCCGCGTACGCGTTCACCGGCGAGCGCAAGTTTCGCCGCACGCTCGCGATGGCGCGGCCGGTGACGATGGCGCTCGAGGCCACGACGCGGCTGTGGCGCGACGTCGCGCGCACGGAGCTGCTCGGCACTGCGGTCAAGGTCAACGACCAGCAGTACCCGCGCGTCTGGGAAGCGGCGAAGGCCGCCGGTGCCGCGCTGCGCGTCCGCGTGCCGGTCGTGTTCGCGGCGCCGTCGTCGGCGATCAAGGTCAAGGTGCTCGGCACCGAGGACGCGCCGCACCTGATCGTCAACCTCGACCTCGCCGAGAAGCTCGACGATAACGAGCTGGTCGCCGCGATCGGCCACGAGCTCGGTCACGTCCAGAACGGTCACATCCTGTACGCGACCGCGCTGCACTACCTGACGAGCTCGGCGGCATTCTTCGTGCGCTGGGTCGTCCAGCCCGCGATCATGACGCTGCAGGCGTGGTCGCGGCGCGCCGAGGTCACGTGCGATCGCGCCGCGTTGCTCGCGCTCAAGGACCTCGACAAGACGCTGATGTCGATGGTCAAGCTCGAGCTCGGCGTCGAGAAGGGCTCGGCGTTCAATGCCGAGGAGTACCTGAAGACGGTGCCCGACATGAAGAAGGGCATCGGCCGCTACGCCGAGCTGTTCCGCTCGCACCCGTACGTCCCCAAGCGCGTCCAGGCGCTGAAGCTGTTCGCGGACTCGGCGCTCTACGCGTCGGTGACCGGGAGAGATCCGGCCGGCAAGCCGAGCCTGCCGCAGATCGACAAGCAGGTCTCCGACCTGATCTCGGTGTTCTAGGAGCCACGATGATCCTTCTCGACCATCACAAGCAGGCCAAGCGCGAGATCATCTCGCGGTTCCAGCAACTCGCCGAGCTCGCCGAGAGCGTCGGCATGACCACGCTGTCGCGCGACATCCGCACGACGCGGATCCCGAAGCTCGAGTCCGAGCGGTTTCATCTCGTCGTGCTCGGCGAGTTCAACCACGGCAAGTCGACGTTCGTGAACGCGCTGCTCGGCTCGGACATCCTGCCGACCGGCATCACGCCGACGACCGCTTCGATCAACCACGTCGTCTACGGCCCGCGTGCGACCGCGAAGGTCGTGTTCCTCGGCGGCGAGAGCCGCGAGCTCGACCCGGCCCAGCTCAAGGAATGGGTCACCGTCGCCGGCGGCCACGCCCCCGAGGTCGCGTTCGTCGAGGTCGCGTATCCGAGCGAGCTGCTCTCGAACAACGTCGTGCTCGTCGACACGCCGGGCGTCAACGATCTCAACGAGCAGCGCGCCGAGGTCACGTATGGCTACGTGCCGCGCGCGGATGCGGTCGTGTTCCTGCTCGACGCCGGCCAGGCGCTCAAGGACAGCGAGCGCGAGTTCCTGCGCAGCCGCGTGCTCGAGAGCGCGCGCGATCGCCTGATCTTCGTGCTCGGCAAGATGGACATGCTGTCGGTCGACGAGCAGAAGGCGGTCGTCGACTACGTGCGCGGCGGGCTCGCGAAGATCACGCCGGATCCGGTGCTGTTCCCGCTGTCGGCGCGCGACTGGGCGAAGACGAAGGATCCGCAGAGCGGCATGCCCGAGCTGATGCAGTACCTCGAGCGGTTCCTCGCCCGCGATCGCGCGCAGGTGATCCTCGACAACGCCGCCGGCGACGCGTCGCGGACCGCCGCGTACCTCGAGAACAACCTCGGCGTGCGGATGCGCGCGTACGACCTCGACATGACCGAGCTCGAGCAGCGGATCAACGCCGTGCGCGAGCAGCTCGACACGAGCAAGCGCAAGCTCGACGAGCTCCACGTCCGGATCGATGCCGATGCCGAGTCGATCAAGACGCAGATCGGGCTCGATCTCGAGGCGTTCGCGAAGACGTTCGTCCAGGTGCTGCCGTCGCAGATCGACGCGGTCGACGCGAACGACGTCAAGGCGTACCTGCCGCAGTTCATCGAGGACAAGTTCAAGGAGTGGGCGGAGATCGAAGGCGCGAAGCTCGCGGCGATGCTCGAGCACCTCGCCGAGGAGGTCATCCAGATCACGAACGAGAACGTCGCCCAGGCCGCGGCGATGCTCGCCGAGCGGCTCGGCCCCGAGGACACGAAGGTCGATATCACCGTCGACAGCTTCAAGTACGACGTCGGCATCTACGCGGTCGGCGCGCTCGGGACGACCGTGATGCTGTTCGTCAACGCGCTCGCCGGCGGTCTGTTGACGCTCGCCGCGCCGATCCTGGCGATCGTGCTGAAGTCGAAGATCGCGGGTGACATCCGCGTCCAGGCGAAGGAGAAGGTGCCGGCCGCGGTGCTCAACGCCGCCGAGGCGATGAAGCCGCACTTCGACAAGTGCATCGACGACTTCGCGAAGCGGCTGTCCGAGTTCGTGTCGAACGCGGGCAACACGCTCTACAAGGGCATCAGCGAGATCCTCGACCGCACGATGGCGGAGCGCCGCGAGGCCGGCGGTCAGGTCGACGCGATGCGGACGTCGACGTCGGCGCAGATCGACCAGGTCGCCGCGGTGCGCCGCGCGCTCGGCCAGCTGCGCGAGAACCTGTGGACGCCGCACGAGGAGCCCGCCGCCGAGGACCTGCCCGCCGACGTGTCGTGAGCCGGCCACTCGAGTAGCCGCTTCAAACCGTGGGCAGATCCAGTCTCCGACTGGTGTCTCGTCCCCATGCACGGTTCGCGCAGTTTCAGGGGTTTAGGTCTGGCAATGCGCTTGCTGAGTAGCGAGTGTCATGCGCCTTGCCGTCCTAACCTCGCAGCTCGCGCTCACCTCGCTCGTCGCGGTCGGTTGTAGCTCCGGTCTCGAAGACCAGAGCCCCACCGACGACCCGGTCGGCACTCCCGAGAACCCGGTGCCGTCGAAGACCGGGCCGTACGAGGTCCGGAACACGGTCGACTTCACGGTCGAGGCGGTGCTGCCGCCGCAGATCGAGCTCGTCGTCGCGACGCTGCGCGAGTTCTCGACGAACCCGGCGCACGCGCTGATCACGATCGCGGATCAGGCCGGGGTGCCCGCGGTCGGGACGCTGTACGGCCTGATCCCCGGGATCATCAAGGATCGGCTCGAGGGCTGGATCAACGACGAGATCATGAAGATCCAGATCAACGGCAAGCCGATCACCGAGTACGCCGGTGACATCGCGGAGCTCGCGACGATCGCGCTCACGCAGTTTGCCGTCGACAGCTCGCTCGACATCCACAGCGACACCGCGACGCACCGGCTGACCGCGCTCGATCTCCACCCGGCCGGCATCGATCTCCGCGTGCCGATCGGCGGGCTCGCCGGCGACGTGCTGACCCAGGAGCCGACGATCACCGTCGCCGAGGGCGGCACGCTGTTCCTCGGCGAGCAGCACTTCGGCCTCAACTACGGCGAGTACGCGTGGCAGGGCGTCGAGGCCGCGTCGCAGCACCTGTTCGGCGGCGGCGTCCGCGAGGTGCTCGGCCGCGCGATCAACTGCCCGGCGATCGCGAAGACGGTCTCGGACAAGTGCGTGCTGTCGGTGTGCGTCGGCCACGAGACCGAGCTGCGCAGCATCTGCGAGGGTGGCCTCGACGGCATCGTCAACTTCGCTCACGATCGCCTCGCGGCGATGCGGCTCGAGGCGCTGCACCTCGCGACCGGGGACGCGCGGCTCGTCGACGACGACGGCGATGGCGTCGGTGACCGGATCGTCGACGGGACGTGGAAGGCCGAGCTGAACCTGGGCCTCGGGCTGCGCTACGCGCCGGCCTCGTTCGAGGGCGCGCGCTGATTCGCTGCTAATCTCCCAGCATGTCCTTGTGGACGCGCTTTCAGCGCAGGCTGGGAGATCTCGCCGGCGAGCTGGTCCTCGACGACTATCGCGATCAGCTGAGCCAGGCCGAGGCGCTCGTGCGCGCCGGCGACGTGTCGAGCGCGATCGACGTCCTCGAGGCGCTGCTCACCGCGAAGCCCGACCACGGCCAGGCGCTGATCGTCCTCGGCGAGGCGAGGCTGACGCTGCGCGATCCCGAGCGCGCGCGCGAGGCATTCGAGCGGGCGCTCCGCCTGCGCACCGGCGATCCCGCGGCGCTCGTCGGTCACGGGCTCGCGCTCGTCCAGCTCGGACGCTACGAGGAGGCGATCTCGTCGCTCGGCCGCGCGGTCGCCGAGGCCGGTGGCGATCGCGGCATCCTCGCGGATGCGTATCGCGGTCTCGGCATCGCGTGGCGGCGGCGCGGCGACGTCGACAAGGCGATCCGCGAGCTGCGCAAGGCGGTGACCGAGGACGGCGAGGACCTCGACGCGCGCGCGTCGCTCGGCGAGGCACTGGTCGCCGACGGCGGCTCGCTCGACGAGGCGATGCGTCACCTCGAGCGCGCGGCCGCGGCCGAGGCACCGCCGGCGCTCGCGCTGTATGCGCTCGGACGGATCTCGCTGCTCGAGGATGCGCCGGCGATCGCGAGCGACCGGTTCGCGAAGGCGCGGCTGATCCAGGAGGTCGATCAGACGCCGCTCGGAGCGCAGCGCCGGCTCGAGGTCGTGATCGCACAGGGCGATGCCGCGCTCGCGCAGCGCGACGCGCTCAAGGCGCACGGGTTCTACCTCGAGGCGCTGCAGGCCGATCCGAAGCGCGCCGATCTGCACGCGAAGATCGCGAGCGCGCACCGCGCGATCGGCAACCTCGACTCCGCGCTCGCGAGCTACGACCGCGCACTCGCCCTTGGCGCCGGGGTAGACGTGCTGCGCGCGGCGGTCGATACCGCGATCGAGGCCGGCGACGCGACGCGCTCGCTGCAGTGGGGCGGCGATCTGCTCGGCAAGGATCCGGCAGACGTCCGCGCGCTCGTCGCCCGCGGCGCCGCGATGATCGACACCCAGCCGGAAGCGGCAAAGGCGCTGCTCGAGGTCGCGGCTGCTCGCGACGATGTCGATGCCCATGTCGCACTCGCGCGGCTCGCGCTCGCAAGCGATCCCGCCGCGGCGGCGGGGTTCGCCCGCGCCGCCCTGCGCGTCGATCCGCACCACGCGCGTGCACGCCAGCTGCTGACCGAGGCGCGGACCGCGAGCTACGGCACGCCAGGCGCCGAGATCGCGGACCTCGCGCAGTTCGTCGAGCGCACCGTCGAGAGCCGACGCGAGCTCGGCCACCTCGTCGGGGAGGTCGCGCGCGCCGCCGCGAACCTCGACCAGCCGCTGCTCGTCACCGTGATGGGCGAGTTCTCGAGCGGCAAGTCGTCGTTCGTCAACGCGTTCATCGGCGCCGACGTCGCGCCGACCGGGATCACGCCGACGACGGCGACGATCAACGTCGTGCGCTACGGCCGCGAGCGCGGCGGTCGGATCGTGCGCGCCGACGGCACGACGCTCGAGCTGACGTGGGACGCGCTGATGACGCAGCTGCGCCAGCTGACGCCCGAGGACGCGCGCGGCATCGACCGCGTCGAGATCCTGCTGCCGCTGCCCCAGCTCGAGAAGATCAACATCGTCGACACGCCCGGCCTCAACTCGATCCAGCCCGAGCACGAGGCGACCGCGCGCTCGTTCATCGCCCGCGCCGATGCCGTGGTCTGGGTGTTCACCGCGGGCCAGGGCGGCAAGCAGAGCGAGAAGAAGGCCCTGCGCGTGATCCACGACGAGGGCAAGCGCGTGCTCGGCGTGCTCAACAAGGCGGACACGCTGTCCGCCGACGAGACGCAGGAGGTCGTGACGTTCATCGGCGGCGAGCTCGGCGAGCTGGTCGAGGTGATCGTGCCGTTCTCGGCGCGGCGCGCGCTCGATCACAAGCGCGGCAAGTCCAACGCCGACGGCAACTGGAGCAAGCTGAACGACGCGCTCGAGGAGCGGTTCTTCCAGCAAGCGCGCCAGCTCAAGCGCGATGCCTGCGCGCGCACGCTGCGCCACGTGATCGGCGAGGCCCAGCGCTCGGTCGATGCGGCGCGCGAACGTGCGACGTCGGCGGCCACCGCGGCACGCTCGGCACGCGACGAGCTGATCGCCTCGGCGCGGACATTCGCGAACGAGACCGTGCTCGCCGAGCGCAAGGCGCTCTCGGACCACACCGCGATGCTGTACCGGCGCGCCGCGCGCGAGGTGCTCGATCTCGTGAGGCCGCGGCGCCTGCCGTTCTCGTCGCACACCGCGACCAGCGCTGATCGCGACTACCTGATCGCGCTGCTCGCGTCGGGATTCGAGTCCGCGATCGAGTCCGGCCGGCGGCGCGTCGCCGACGATCTGCTCGCGCGCAGCCGCGCCGCCGAGACCGCGGCACGCACGCTCGGCGCGGCGCTCGGCGCCGACGTCGTCGGAGATCTGCAGCGCACGACCGACGACCGGATCGGCCTCGCGCTGTCGCGCGTGTTCGACCGCGCGCGCGCCTACCTCAGCGGCTATCTCGAGGGCGGCTACGTCGAGACGTTTTTTCGCCACGACGTCCCGCGACTCGAGCTCGCCGAGGACGCCGTCTATCACGCGCTCGTCCGCAACCGGCCGGATCTCGATCGCGAGCTCGGGGATCCTCTCGCGCGGGCCGCGACCGACGCACTCGCCACGCTCGCCCGCCGCCTCGATCACTGGGGTGCCGTCGTCGAGGTGCAGGCCTTCGATCTCGAAGTTGGTGTCGGACGCGCATTGGAGATCGCCTCGACCCGCGTATGATGTCGCACCCGTCCCGTACGGTGCCTGCATGGCTCGGTCCGCAAAGTCACCTGCCTTTCCGAATCGGATGACGCTCGGCATCGACGAGGCCGGACGCGGGCCGGCGATCGGTCCGATGGTGATGGCCGCGGTCGCGATCGACTCGAAGGCCGCGGCCGCGCTCACCCGTGCCGGGCTGACCGACTCGAAGACGTACGGCGCGGGCGAGGACGCGCACGCGATCCGCGTCGAGCTCGCGGCGAAGATCCGCGCGCGCGCGACGTTCGTGCAGACGATCGTCGTCGAGCACACCGAGATCGATGACCGCGTGTCGCGCAACGAGCTCAACGTTCTCGAGCGCGAGCTCGCGGTGAAGCTGATCGAGCAGGCGCCGACCGTCGACAAGATCATCGCCGACGGCAAGCGGATGTTCGCCGCGCTGTCGCTGCGCTACGCGCACTTCGAGTCGCGCGATCGCGCCGAGGAGCATCACGCGTCGGTGGCCGCCGCATCGGTGATCGCGAAGGTGCTGCGCGACGAGCGGTTCCACGAGATCAAGAAGCGCTACGAGGACGAGGTCGGGCCGATCACCGGCGGCGGCTATGCGAACGCGGCGACCCGCAAGTGGGTGCGCGCGTACGTCGAGAAGTACAAGGCGCTCCCGGCGGAAGCGCGGCGGACGTGGCCCTACCCGTTCGTCGCCGATCTGATCGAGCTCGTGCGGCCCAGTCCACAACTCGACATGCTCGAGCAGCTCGGCGACTGACTAACCGTTGCGGTCCCACCAGCGCGCGGCCCACTCGACGACGAGCTGCGCGAGCGCCTCGCGGAGCCTCGCATCGCGCGCGAGATCCGAGACCTTGTCGCGCGCGAGCTCCGCGCACCGGCCCGCGTAGCCCGGCCATGCGGTCCGCCGCCGCGTGCGTCCGGCGACGCTGCGTGCCCAGAACTCGCCGCGGCACGCCGCGACGCCGCGCAGCTGCGCGAGCCCGTCGTGCAGGCAGCGATCGCAGAGCTGGTCGCGCGCGCAACAGCCCATGCTCGAGGCTACTCACGCGCGCGGACAGGCTCGACGCGATCGCGGCGATCTCACGTGAGATCGCGAGCAGGGAGATCGCTCTCGCTACAGACAGCGCGCGATCGCGGGCTGCTTCGCACGATCTCTGTAGATCTCGGGCGACAGCTTCTTGATCCGCTCGAGCGTGACGCGCACCGCCGCGCAATCGCCGCGCGCCGCCGCGGTCTCGGCCTGCTTGACGAGCTGCTCGATCGTCGCCGGGCGTGGCGTCGGCGCACGCGTGTCGGAGGCCGACTTCGCGGGCGACGTCGCCGTGACCGGGACGGACTCGCCGGTCAGATCGTCGGTCGCGATCGAGAGCGGCTCGCCCTGCTTCGGCGGCTCGGCTTCCTTCTTCTGATCCTTAGTCGCGTCATTGTCCTCGGTGCCATGATCCGCACCGCTCTCCGCCTTCGTTTGATCCGGCTTCGAGGTCACGACGACCGGTGGCTTGTGCCGATTTGCCGGACGCACCGGCGGTGGCGGCGGCTGCGTGATCGCAGGCGACTCGACGACGACGCCGTCGCTGCTGCCCGCGCCTGGCTGATCGATCGAGGCAGCAGAGCCGGCCGCCGTCCCGAGCGACGCATCGAGCTCCGGCGACGACGCCGGTCTCGTCGTCTCGCTCGCGCGCTGCTCGTCCGCGACGTTCACATCCGAGTTGCGATTGCGCAGCACGACCGCGCCGCCGACGAGCACGACGACGGTCGCGAGCGCGAGCACCGGCGGGCGCCACATCGCCACGAACGCGCGCCGCCACCACGCCGGCTTCGGATGCATCTGCTCGGCCTTGTCGCGCGCGGCCGCGAGCAGCTCGGCGAGCCCGCTGGACGGCGGTTCCTCGTCGCGCATCGACAACCAGACGCTCCGCATCGAGCGCAGGACCGGATCGTCGTCGCGATCGTCGCGATCGTCGCCCGGCTCGCTCACGGTGCAGCCTTCGCCAGATCCTTGTATTCGTCGAGCTCGAGCCGGAGCTTCTCGAGCGCATAGCGCATCCGGCTCTTCACGGTGTTCTCGGGCACGCCGACGACATCCGCGATCTGCTTGAACGGCATGTCGAGGAACTCGCGCATCAAGAACACTTCGCGTTGCTCGTCGGAGAGCGCAGCAATCGCGCGCTGCATCGTCTCGTGCAGCTGCTTGTTCACACTCTTGCGATCACTCGCCATCTCGTTCGACGGGAGCACATCCATCAACGTGCCGCTCTCGTCGCTGGAGTCCATCGGTGCGTCCAGCGATGCGTGCTTGCGATGTTTGCGTCTCCTAGTCTGGTCAACGCACAAGTTGCGAGCGATGGTGTAAAGCCACGTCGTAAACTTGGCCTGTCGCTTGTAAGCCTCTGCGCCTTTGATGACGCGCATGAAGGCTTCCTGCAGCAGATCCTCGGCAGTCTCCTTGTCGCCGACGAATCGCAGGATGAAGTTGTAAACAGGTTTGCGATGACGCGAGAGCAGGACCTCGAACGCGCGAACCTCGCCCTTCTGGTACATGACCATCAGGTCTTCGTCGGCTTGGTCGTTGAACATGCGAGTGAGCTAAGGGCGCGACCGCGTTCGCGATTTCATTCACAGTAACCCAACACCGACCAAAACACACCTGGCCGAAGCTCGAACGCCGACGTCGTAGACCGCTTACGGGGTCTGACACGTTGGACAGTAATACGTTGCCCGGCCTTGGAGGACAGAGCGCTTGATCGCGGTCTCGCACCGAGGACACGGCTTGCCCGCGCGATCGTAGACCCAGAGATAGTCGGCGTTCTCACCGGCCTTGCCGTCGGCGTCGACGAAATCCGAGAGCGTCGTACCGCCGTTCGTGAGCGCGTGATCGATCACCTCGCGGATCGCGGCGACGAGCTTCTGCGCACCGTCCGCGGTGAGCTTGCGCGTGCGTCGCGTCGGCCGCAGCTGCGCGCGCCACAGTGCCTCGGATGCGTAGATGTTGCCGACGCCGGCGATCACGCTCTGATCGAGCACGAATGCCTTGAGCGTCGTGCGTCGCGCCTTCGCCGCGGCGAGGAATGCATCGACGTCGATCACGTGCTCGAGCGCGTCGGGCCCGAGCACCGCGAGCGCGGGATGATGACGCTCGGCATCGCGCACGAAGACATCGATCTGGCCGAACCGCCGCGGATCGGTGAACCGCAGCTCGGTCGCGCCGAGCTCGAGCACGAGGTGCGTGTGCGTGCCGCGCGGCGTGCCCTTGCGATGCAGGCAGAACCGCCCGGTCATCCCGAGGTGGACGAGCAGCGTGTCCGGACGATCGGTGTCGACGAGCAGGTACTTGCCGTGACGGCGCACCGCCGTGATCGTCGCGCCGACGAGCGCGCGCAGCTTCTTGCGCGGCGGCTTGCGGCGCATGTGCAGACCCTTGCCGCTGTCCCACACCGCGGCGATCGTCTGGCCGATCGCGGGCGTCAGCGTTCGACGGACGGTCTCGACTTCGGGCAGCTCGGGCACGCCCGAGGCTTAGCACCAACTCGCGGCTACAGCGTCTGCTGGTGCGCGCCGCGAATGTCGGTCTCGAAGAACCGGCTGCCCGAACCGACGACGTAGAGCCGGTACGTCTTGCTCAGGAAGTGACCGCTCGATGCGAGCGACACCTCGATCGACATCCGGCCGCCCGCCGGCGCCTGGAGCTCGATCCAGTCGATGTAGCTGCGCGAGTTCGACGTCGCGAGCACGCGGCCCGCCGAGTCGCGGATCGTCAGATCGAAGTTGTCGAGCTGCTTCTCGGGAACGACGAGCACGGTGACCCACTGATCGCGCTGCGACTTCGCCGGATACGTATCGCTCTGACCCCGGATCTCGCCGAGCGCGACGAATGACGTGTCCGGCGGCACCGCCTTCGCGGTCGCCTCGTCGTACATCTCGACGAGCTCGAACGGCTCGTCCTGCCACGGCGCCCGGATCGTGCGCACCGTGCGGCCGTTGTGGACGTAGCGCCCGCCGGCGTCGGTGTCGTAGCCGTGTCCGCCGAGCGGACCGAGGGGACCGAGCGGGCCGAGTGCGCCGAGCGGACCGAGCGGCCCGAGCACCGTCCACACGCCGCCGGCCTGCAGCTGCTTCGACCAGTCGTTGATCGAGGGCAGCGTCTCGAAGTACGCGACGTCGCCGATCGGACCGTCGGGACCGAGCGGGCCGGACTCCGACAGCGGGCCCTCGACGCTGTCCGACCACTCCGACCAGTCGCCGGCGGCACTGATCCAGTAGGACGGATTCCACGCGTTCGAGCCGAGCGGACCGAGCGTGCCGAGCGGGCCGTACGCGCCGATCGGACCGTAGTCTCCGAGCGCGCTGCTCGGAGACAGATAGTACTCGCAGCTATGGAACGCATCCGCGGTCTCGCACGGCGGCGTCAGCGACGACAGATCACCATCGAGCGCCTCGACGCTCGATGCGCTGACCACGCGGCGCGTGACGCCATCGGCCTTGCCATCCCAGCTCGCATCCGGAGCATCGTCGAGGTCTGCGCCCCAGTCGTCGTCGGCGGCACAGCCGGCGGCGAGCAGTGGAGCCACGAGGAGAAGCGAGACCGAGCGCATGCCCCGCCGTCGAGCAAGTCCAGGGCCAGCGAGCGCGCGGTGCAACCGGTTGTCCTCACTCGACGAGCCGTGTCGGATCGAGCCAACGGCTGATCGTGTTGCCGGCAAGTAACACGAAGCGAGCCCGTCACTTGGGCGTCGACTCGGTATCGCTGCTCACAGCGGCTACACGCGCCGCGAGCTCGTCGAGGATCGCGCGCTGGGCTTCGAGCTCGCGCCGGACCGCCTCGTCGGCGGTGTGTCGCGCGATGATCTCGTCGCAGCGCTCGCGCGCGTCGTCGCGAAGCGGACCGTCGGCAGCCTCGGCGCGGGCGATCCAGTCGGCAAGCGCGGCATCGTGGCCGGCGAGGATGCGCGTGGTCTCGGCGAGCTCGGTCGCGATCACGGCGCGCAGCGAATCGACCGCGCCGGCGAGCTCGGTGCGCTGTGCGCGCGACAGCCGAGCGGGGTCGATCGCGCGAAGCTTCGCGAGCGCGTCGGCCATCGTGCGAGTCTGCTCGTCGTCGAGGCGCGCGAGCAATCCGTCGACGAGCTGCCAGCGATCGTCGCCTTCGGAGGTCACGGTGCGGCGCTCGGGATCGCGGCGGCGAGCGCGCCGAACTCGGCGATGTCGAGTGTCTCGCCACGGCGCTGGCCGTCGATCGCGGTTGCCGCGAGCGCGGCATCGACGGCGGCCTCGTCGAACACGGCGCGCAGCGCGTTGCGCAGCGTCTTGCGGCGCTGGCCGAACGCGGCATGCACGACGGCGGAGTAGTGCTTGTCGTCGGCGATCGGCACGCGCGGCTTCGCGTCCGGCAGCGGCACGAGCTTGATCACCGTGGAGTCGACCTTCGGCGGCGGCACGAACGAGCCCGCGCCGACGCGCGCGACCGTCGTGACGTCCGCGTACGTCCGGATCATCACGCCGAGCGCGCCGTACTCCTTGCCGCCGGGCGGCGCGAGGATCCGATCCGCCATCTCCTTCTGGATCATGAACACCGCGTGCGTGACGACGTCGCGCGACTCGATCGTCTTGAACAGCAGCGGTGCCGCGATCTGATACGGCAGGTTCCCGCACACCGCGATCGGCTCGCCGTGCCAGCGCGCCACCATGCGCAGGTCGTAGCGCAGCGCATCCGCGGGCTCGATGTCGACGTTGTCGACGCCGGAGAGCTCCGCGCGCAGCACCGCGATCATGTCCGGGTCGCGCTCGAGCGCGATCACCTTGCCCTCGGGGACGCGCTCGGCGAGCCGCGCGGTCAACGTGCCGAGGCCCGCACCGATCTCGACGATCCAGTCCGCGTCACTGCGCACCGTCGCGTCGACGATCGCGCGAAACGCGCGGCTCGAGATCAGGAAGTTCTGGCTGAACGACTTCTTCGCGCGCAGCCCGTGGCGCTCGAGGATCACGCGCGCGTCGGGGAACGGATCGCGGAGCGGCTCGTCGGTCATGGCGAAGCCGTACGCCTCGGCAGCGGCGCGCTCGGAACCGCATCGAGCGCGAGGTCGGCACGCTCGCCACGCGCGAGCCGGTGGTATCCGGCGGCGGCGATCATCGCGGCGTTGTCGGTGCAGCGCGCCGGCTTCGGGACGTAGACGCGAAACTCGTCCTCGGCGCCCGCCGCGACGAGCGCCGCGCGCAGTGCCGAGTTCGCGGCGACACCGCCGCAGATCTGGACGTGGCTCAGCCGTTCACGCCGCGCGGTCCGTCGCGTCTTGCGGACGAGCACCTCGACGATCGCGGCCTGGTAGCTCGCGCACAGATCGGCCATCGCCTGCGAATCCTCGTCGGGCACGCCGTGCGCGCGCACGTGATGCAGCAGCGCGGTCTTGAGCCCGCTGAACGAGAAGTCAGCGCCCGTCGACGAGGCGGCCATCGCGCGCGGGAACGCGACCGCCTTCGGGTCGCCGGCCTTCGCGAGCCGATCGATCACGACGCCACCCGGATAGCCGAGCCCGAGCAGCTTCGCGCCCTTGTCGAACGCCTCGCCGGCGGCATCGTCACGCGTCGCGCCGAGCTCGACGACGTTCGCGTGATCGTCGACGCGCACGAGCGACGTGTGGCCGCCCGACACGATCAGCGCGAGGTGTGGCATCGGTGGTGGATCCGGCTCGAGGTAGATCGCGGACAGATGCCCCTCGAGGTGGTGCACGCCGACGAGCGGCTTGCCGGTGACCCACGCGATCGCCTTCGCGGTCTGCAGCCCGACGAGCAGCGCGCCGACGAGCCCCGGGGCATGCGTGACCGCGATGCCATCGATCTCGTCGAGCGTCGAGCCGGCGCGATCGAGCGCCGCCTGGACGACGGGCACGACGTTGAGGATGTGCGCGCGCGACGCGAGCTCGGGCACGACGCCGCCGTACCGCGCGTGGACCTCGTGCTGCGAGGCCACGACGTCGGAGCGAACCGTCGTGCCATCGTCGACGATCGCCGCTGCGGTCTCGTCGCACGAGCTCTCGAGCCCGAGCACGCGCATCACGGCGACTTTTCGAGCTCGGACTGATACTCGCGCACCTTCGAGCCGTTCGGCGCGACCTCGAGATACCGCCGCATCGCCTGGTGCATCTCGTCGGCCTTGCCCTGCGCGCGATAGATCTGCACGCGCACCTCGTAGATCTCGGCGAACCTGCGACTTGCTCGTTCCGCACTCTCGAGCGCCGCGAGCGCATCGTCGATCCGTCCGAGCCGCTGCAGCGCGCGTGCACGCAGGACGTGCAGTCGAGCCGTGCTGCGCAGCTTGAGTCCCTGATCGGTGAGCGACAGCGCCTCGTCGAATTCACTCTCTGCGAGCGCGACCTTCGCTCGCTCCTCGAATTGCTTCGCGAGCTGCGCGTTCTTGTCCGGCACCGGCACCGTACCGGCATCGACGCGCGCGACCGTGCCCGCATCGCGCGCCACGCGAGCGGCATCCGCGGGCGCCTCGGCGCCGGCGTCGAGCGCCGCGCTCGCGACCGCCGCGTCGAGCTCGGACGGCGCGGCATCGACGATGACCGCGATCCCCGCATCCGACGACGGCACGACCGCGGCTTGCTCCTTGCCGCCGCGCGACAGGTACAGGTACACGGCGACCGCGGTCAGCACGCCGGCCACGATCATCAAGGCCTTCGCGCCAGCGCCCGGTCCGTTCGCGCGGCGCACCACGCCGGAGCCCATCGTCATCCGGGACGTCGGTGGCAGCGCGCTCGGCGGAACGATCGGCGTCGCGGGGATCGCGACCGGCGCCGGCATCGCGGGGATCGCCGGTGTCGAGCGCGGCGTGACCTGCTCGGTCGATCCGTCGGCGCCGACCGCAGGCAGCTCGCGCGTGATCCGGCGCGGCAAGATCGTCACGAGCTCGCGCTGGGTCTCGCTGCGCTTCGGCGCCGACACGCCCGGAGACAGCTCGCCGGATGCCTCCGCTCGATCGCGACCGAGCGATCCGATCATCCGCAGCCCCGAGTCCTCGCGGCGCCCGCGCACCGCCATCGGCTCGGTGATCCGCTGGTGCACGTCGCGCAGCGGCGGAGTCGGTTCGTCCTGCGCGATCTCCTGCGGGACGCTGTCGTCATCGTCGACCGCGGCGCCCACGACGCCGACGCCGTTGGTCTTCGACTGACCGTTGGCACCGCGCGCCGCCGCAGCATCGATCTCGTCGTCGAACAGCGACGGCTCGATCGCCTGCGCGGCCGCGACCGCCTCGTCGATCAGGCGGAGGCTCGATTGTCGGTACCCGCCCATCAGCGCGCCCGGCGGCGGCGTATCGCGGGGTGCGGGCTCGAGCGCCTCCTCGACGATGCTCGAGTCCGACACGCGGTGCTCGGGCTCGGCCTCGGTGTGCGGTCCCGATGCGACCTCCTCGATCGGGGTCGGCGACTCGAGCTCGACGAGCGGAATCGGCTTGCCGGTATCGCGGCGTGCCGGCTTGCCGTGATCGAGGTCGATCAACATCTCCTCGAAGTACAGCTTCGAGATCGCCTGCAGGCACTCGAGGTCGCCGACATCGGACGCGTCGATCACCTCGAGCAGCGTGCGCTTGCCGTCGATCAGGCGCAGGATCGAGTTGTTCTCGTCGGGAATGTCGCCGAGCCGGACCGCGAGCTCCCCGGCGTCGACCTCGAACCGGTGCGTCAGCGGCGGCAGCTGCTCGAGCAGGCGCGACCACTCGTCGAGGCGGCGCATCCCTTCCATCAGCAGGCCCTGCGAGCTGGTCTTGATCACCTCGCGTCGCCGCACCGTGCGGAACACGACCTCGAACTCGCCCTCGCTCCACGTCAGCAGGCGATAGACCGCATCCTCGCCCTGCAGCGAGCCGGCCTCCGCGTCGATCACGCGACCGTCGCGAAAGTAGATCGCCGCCGAGCGGCCGCGATCCCCGGTGAACTGGATGACGCCGGACTTGCGGCTGATCTCGATCGTCTGGATCACGTCGACGACCGGCATGTCGGCGACGCGGCCGGCGAACCGCGTCCGGCCATCGCGTCGCTCCTCGAATCGCACGCGCTGCCGCTTCTGCAGCAGGATGTTGATCCGGGTGACGATCTCCTTGATGTAGATCGGCTTCGTCAGATAGTCGTCGACGCCGAGCTCGAGCCCGCGGATCTTGTTCTCGATCGCCGCCTCGGCGGTCAGGAAGATGAACGGGATCTCGTCCCACTCGGGCGTCGCACGGACGCGGCGTCGCAGCTCGAAGCCATCGCCGTCGGGAAACGTCGTCTCCGAGATGATCAGGTCGGGCGCGTCGAGCTCGAGCTTGTCGAGCGCGTCCTGGACGGAGACCGCCGTCGTGACGGTGAAGCCCGCCTTGCGCAGCGAAACCTCGAGCACTCGCATGCTGCGAGTGTCTCCGTCCACCAGGAGCAAGCTTTGCTTGGACACGCGTTCCCGACGAAACCTGCCAATGAAATTGGCCGGGTAAATCGTATCGAACTAACCAAACGGTCGCCACCAGCGTAGCCTGGCGAGCATGCGGGCGCTGCCATTCGGGCGAGCTTCTTACCCGCTCGACCTCGGTGACCGACCCGCCATCTGGGTCGAGCCGCGCGCCCTGCCCGACCCGCCGCCACTCGAGCGCCTGCTCGGCGACGCACTCGACGCCCCGATCGCCTCGCCGCGCCTCGAGCAGCTCGCCCCTCCCGGCTCGCGCGTCACCTTGATCGTCAGCGATGCCACACGCGACGAGCCGCGCGCTCGCTTCGTCGCGATGGTGATGGCGCGCTGTCCGGACGTCCGCTGGACCCTCGCGATCGCGACCGGAACGCATGGCCGCTCGGGCGTCACCGGCCTCGGACTTCCCGACGCGGTGCTCGCGGGCGCGACGATCGTCGACCACGACGGTCACGACGAGCGCGATCTGCAGCTGCTCGGCATCACCTCGCGTGGAACACCGATGCGCATCCACCGCTGCGTGCTCGACGCAGATCTGATCCTCGCAACCGGCTGCATTCGGCCGCACTACTTCGCCGGTTTCGGTGCCGGCGCGAAGGCGATCTTTCCCGGCCTCGGGCATGCGCCTGCGATCCGCATCAACCATCGCTGGAAGCAAGCGCCCGGCGCGCGGGCCGGAATCCTCGACGGCAATCCGTGTCGCGAGGATATCGAGGAGGCGGTCGCGCTCGTTCCGACGCCGACGTTCTTGCTGAACGGCGTGTGCGGTCCCGACGGCCAGATCCACGCGGTCGTCGCCGGCGATCTGCGGCGCGCGTTCCGCGCCGGTGCCGAGCTCGCGCGGCCCTGGTTCACCGTCACCGCGCCGCGGTCGCGCGTCGTGATCGCATCCGACGTGCTGCCGGTGACGAGCACGCTCTACCAGGCAGCGAAGATCGCAGCCGCGGCGGCACCGCTCGTCGACGATCAAGGCGTGCTCGTGCTCGCCGCCGAATGTCCCGACGGCACGGGTCCGCTCGACACCGTCAACGAAGCGATCTTTCGCATCGGCGTGTTGCCTCGGCTGCCCGCTTCCGCTCGGATCGTCCTCGTGTCGAGCCTCTCCGAAGCCACCGTTCGCACGACGCTCGTCGACTACGCGCCGTCGATCGAAGCGGTGCTCCTTCCCGATCGACCGTCGCCCGTTCGTGATGGGAGCCCGATCGTCGTGTTGCCACGCGCGAGCCAGTTGCTCGTCGAGCCGACGCCATGACGCAGTACGTCAATCTGCTGGACCGACTCGGGATCATCCCTGAAGCAAGCTCAGCATTGCAGAGGTTCGAGCTGCTATTCGCGCGCTGGAATCAGCGCATCAACCTGTCGGCAGCTCGGACTCCGGCCGAGATCTCGGAGCACGTTCGCGATTCGCTGCACGTGGTGCCCCACCTCCGCGACGATGCGCGGGTGATCGACGTCGGCGCGGGCGGTGGGTTCCCGGTGGTGATTGCAGCGATCTGCCTGCCGCAGACGCAGTTCGTCGCGATCGAGCCCGTGCACAAGAAGCAGGCGTTCCTGCGAACCGCGGCGCGCGAGCTCGGGCTTTCGAACCTGACCTCGTTCGCGATCCGCATCGAGGATCACGCGATCCACGACTACGATGCCGCGACGTCACGCGCGACGTTCGAGCTCGAGACGTGGCTGCGGACCGGACTCACCCTCGTGCGTCCCGGCGGTCGCGTCCTCGGGTTCGAGGGCATCCGTCGCGAGGATCTGCAGCTCGACGTCGAACGTCATCCGTACGAGCTCGACGGCAAGCAACGCGCGATCGTGATCGCGCGCCGGCCGGTCGGCGCAACATGAGTTTGCTCGCTCGGCTGAATCCTCGCCGGGAAGCCGCCCGGAGGCATGACCGTAAGCCATCCGCTCCCGGCTGCTTCACGGTCCTGAGCCGGTCTGCTCGTCCCTGATTCCAGCGATCCCCGCTCTGTCTCGAGGTGCTTGATTGGCCAAACGCAAGACGCTCTCGCCCTGGAAGCCATCACGCGCGGAACAGCTCAAGTCGATTCGACGTCGCGTTCCGGACGTCATCGCCGAGCACCTCGATGTCCTGTTCTGCGGCATCAACCCGGGCCTGTACTCGGCCACCGTCGGTCACCACTTCGCGGGCCCAGGCAATCTGTTCTGGGGTGTCCTGCATTCGACCGGATTCACGTCTCGCGTACTGACTGCGTTTGAAGAACACGAGCTGCTCGCGCTCGGCTACGGGATCACCAACCTCGTGCCGCGTGCGAGCGCGTCGGCCGAGGACCTGACGAAGGACGAGCTGCGAGCCGGTGCCCGGACGCTTCGGCGCAAGGCGCTCAAGTTCAAGCCGCGCTTCCTCGCAGTCTGCGGTCTCGTCGCCTATCGCGTCGGGTTCGAGCGAAACAAGGCAGTCGTTGGCCTTCAGGACGAGACGATCGGGTCCACGAAGATCTGGCTGCTTCCGAATCCGAGCGGACTCAACGCGTTTCACCAGCCCGCGGTCATGAACCAGATGTTTCTCGACTTCCGTGTGGCCGTGGAGGCGGATCGAGCGGCTCGACAGTGTTCCACATGAAAATGTTCCACTGGGAACATCCTCCAGGTAGAGTGTTCCCGTGGAAACGTTTTCACATGAAACGTTCGAGCCCTGGTACGTCACGGGGCTGATCGATGCGGCGGGAACCTTCACGTTCAGTCGCTCGGGTCGTCAGCTGAACCTGTACTTCGGGTTCAAAGGCTCGCCCGCGTTTCTGGAGATCCTTCGCTCGTTCTTCCGGAACGCCGGCAAGATCTACGGCCTCTCCACCGATGCCGCCTACTACCGCATCACGCGGAACGCGGATCTCGTTGCCACCGTGCTGCCCCACTTCGATGTCTACCCCCTGGTTCGAAAGCGCGAGGCGTACGCGATCTGGCGAGAGATGGTCGTTCTCAAGCAGAGCTTCCGACGGCCGGATCGTGACTCGCTCGATCGGCTCGCCCAGCGCCTGTCGTCCGTCCGGATCTAGCTCGGTCTGTTGACCGACAAGATCAGCGCATCGAGCACGCGATCGTCCTCCGCCAGCAGGATCACCGGTGCCGAGATCCGCCGCTGGAGCTGCTCGACGTTGCTCAGGGTCAGCTCGACGGGATCTTCGGGTCGCTTCGAGAGCACGATGGCTGCGAGTGGCAGGCCATCGCGCGCGACCGCCTCGACCGTCAGCAGTGTGTGGTTGAGCGTTCCGAGGCTTGCGCGGGCCACGATCAGGATTGGCAGCCCGATCCGTCCGGCCAGCGTCGCCATGTCCGATTCCTCGGTGATCGGAACCCGCCAGCCGCCTGCACCTTCGACGATCACGTACGAGGCGTCGCGCGCACCCTCACGACAGGCACGCTCGATCGGCGCGTAGTCGATCACCTGGTCGACGACCGCCGCCGCGACCGACGGCGCTGCCGGCAACCGGAACCGATACACGCCGCGCAGCGGACCGGATTGCCAGTTTCCCGCGGACAGCGCGAGTGCCTCCTGGTCCTCTCCGACCAGCTCGCCTTCGCGCGTGGTGCAGCCGGTCTCGATCGGCTTGAACGCGAACACGCGATGGCCGTTCGCCAGTGCGCGACGCGCGAGCGCCATCCCGACGAACGTCTTTCCGACGCTCGTATCCGTGCCGGTGATGAAGACTCCCGGCTTGCCGCCGCAGGCCGGGCCGTCGGACGCGCTCACGTCAGGCATTCGTCGAGGGCCGCGAGCGTGGCGCGCTCGAGCAACGCGAGGTCGGAGGCCGTGAGACTGAGCGGCGGCATCCACACGACGACATCACCGAGCGGACGCAAGATCACGCCGTGGCGACGGATGCGTTCGCACACGGTCGCTCCGAGGAACGGGTCGGGATGTTCGCGCAGCTGGATGCCGGCCATCAGTCCGACCTGCCGGACCTCGCGGACCAGCGAATGATCGGCCACGCGTGCGAGCGACGCACGGATCGGATCGATCATCGAGCGCGCATTCGCGAGCGTCTCCTCGCGCAGCAAGGCGAGCGACTCGAGACCGACCGCGCACGCGAGCGGATTCGCCGTGTACGTGTGCCCGTGAAAGAACTGCTTGAGCTCGGCGCGGCGACCGAGGAACGCCTCGTAGATGCGCTCGGTCGCGAGCGTCGCGGCGAGCGGCAGGTAGCCACCCGAGATGCCCTTCGCGAGACACAGAAAGTCGGGCGACACCTGCTCCTGCTCGCATGCGAACAGCGTCCCGGTCCGGCCGAAGCCGGTCGCGACCTCGTCGGCGATCAGATGGACATCATGCGTACGACAGAGCTCGGCCACGCTGCGCAAGAACCCGCGCGGATGGACGAGCATGCCCGCCGCACCCTGGATCAACGGCTCGAGCACGAACGCGGCGATCTCGTTCGCGCGCTCGTGCAGCTCGCGCTCGACAGTCGCGAGGCTCGTCGCAGCGTCGTGCGCCGGACTCGGGACCGCGATCGAATCGACGAGCAGTGGACCGAAGACGCGATGGAACAGGTCGATGCCGCCGACGCCGACCGCACCGAGCGTGTCGCCGTGGTACGCGTCGCCGAGCCGGAGAAACTTGCGCTTCGTCGGGCGGCCGACGAGCTGCCAGTACTGGAACGACTGCTTCAGCGCGATCTCGACCGCCGTCGAGCCGCTGTCGGAGAAGAACACGCGCGACAGTCCCCGCGGTGCGATCTCGACGAGCGCCGCCGCGAGCCGGATGCCCGGTTCGTGCGCGAGCCCGAGATAGGTCGAGTGCGCGATCCGCTCGAGCTGTTCGCGGAGCGCGCGATCGAGCCGCGGATGCCGGTGGCCATGCACGTTGCACCACAGCGAGCTGACGCCGTCGAGGTAGCGACGACCGTCGGTGTCGACGAGGTAGTTCCCGTCGCCGTGTGCGATCACGAGCGGCGACCACTCCGCCATCTGCGTGAACGGATGCCACGACACCCTGCGGTCCATGTCTTCGAGATCACTCATGGTTCACCTACGATGACGCACTGCGTTGCCGTGGCCAGCCCCCGGACCTGACGCTCGGTATGCGCTGCGCTGAAGCTGACGCGAAGCCGTGCGGTGCCGCGAGGCACCGTCGGCGGGCGCACGCTCGCGACGAAGTAGCCCGCGCCGGCGAGCGCGCTGCCGATCTGCATGACCCGCGCGTCATCGCCGACGAGCACGGGCGCGATCGGTGACGCTGCATCGCCGCGCGCGCCTTCGACGAGACCGCGAAACGTCCGCGCATGCTCGAGCACGTGCGCGCGTCGCTGCGCTCCTTCGGCACCGCGCACGATCTCGATCGCGGCGCGCGACGCACGCGCGATGCTCGGCGGCAGCCCCGTCGAGAACACGAGTGGCCGGGCCCGGTTCCACAGCAGATCTGCGATCGCGCGGGTCGTCGCGGCGAATGCGCCGAACGTGCCGAGCGCCTTGCCGAACGTGCCGATCACGAGGTCCGGTCGCGCGGCGCTGGTCGACGCGGCGCCCCTGCCCTGCTCGCCGACGACTCCGATCGCGTGCGCCTCGTCGAGCACGACCGCTGCACCGTGGCGATGCGCGATCGCGACGAGCCGCTCGACATCGACGAGATCACCGTCCATCGAGAACACCGACTCGGACACGACGAGCCTGCGGCGGATCGCGTCGCCGCTGCGCGCCTGCAGCATCCGCTCGAGCGCGGCGAGATCGCCATGCGGATACACGACGACCTCGGCCCGCGAGAGCCGGCAGCCATCGATCATGCTCGCGTGCACGAGCTCGTCGGAGAACACGACATCGCCCGCACGCAGCAGCGCGGTGAGCACCCCGACGTTCGCAGCGTAGCCGGTGTTGAACAGCCGGACACCGTCGCACTGCATCCACTCGCGCACCGCGGCCTCGAGCGCGACGTGCTCGCGATGGTTGCCGGCGAGCAGGCGCGACGCGCCGGCACCGACGCCGTACTCGTCGAGCGCATCCGCTGCGGCGCGGACGAGCCGCGGATCGCCCGCGAGCCCGAGATAGTCATTCGACGCGAAGCTCACGAGCTCCGTGCCATCGATCGAGACGATCGGTCCCTGCCGCCCTTCGAGCACGCGCGGCACGCGAAGCAGGTGCTGCTGCTCGAGCTCGCGGAGCTCGGCCCGCGCTTCGTCGTCGAGGGTCACGGCGGCGCACTATAGACGAAAGCCTCCGCGCGACGAGCCTGACAACGTGGGGCACGTTACGTTTCGCCCCACGCATCTGTGGCGGCTCGCGCGCGCGAAGGCTGTGCCGTCGCACCCTGCCCGGCCGGCGATACACCCGACGCATGAAGCACAGCGGCGGCTGCCACTGCGGGGCGATCGGGTTCGCGTTCGAGACCGCGCTCGCTCCGAGCGCCTGGGCGATCCGCGCCTGCCAGTGCACGTTCTGTCGTGCCCACGCCGCCCTGTCGAGCTCGGACCCGCAAGGCCGGCTCGCGTTCGTCGCGACCGACCCGGCGCACCTGGTCCGTTATCGCTTCGGGCTCGGCACCGCGGACTTCCTGCTGTGCAGCCGCTGCGGCGTCTACCTCGGCGCGCGGACCGTGACGCCCGAGGGCACGTTCGGCGTCATCAACGTCCACGCACTCCAGCCGATCCCGCCCGATCTCGCGGCCCCATCGCCGACGAGCTACGACGGCGAGCCCGCGGCCGCGCGATCGTCGCGGCGTGCGCAGCGCTGGACCCCGGTCGTCGACGAGCTCGACTGGGAGCCGGCTCGCAAGCCCTAGCGCTGCGCGAACGGCGACGGCGCCCTGCCCGCCGCCGCCAGGATCCGGACCGCCTCGCGCGTTTCGTACGAGATCGCGTCGAGCCACGGCGCCAGCAGTGCACGCACCGCCCGCTCCTGCTCGACGAGCCCGCCGAGCTCGCGCTGCTCGGACAGCACGTCGAGCGTGCGCTCGATCAGCAGCAGGTTCGGTACGACGTCGCACGCCCACACGTCGTCGCCGGGCGTCGCGCCCATCCCCGAGACGCGCGCGATCTTGCCGTAGAGCAGCATCGCGAGCCCGAACAGGCCCTCGCGCTCCTCGGCATGTTCGAGCACCGCGAACGCGTACGCGCGGCCGGCCTCGAACAGCGGCTGTCCGTCGGGGAGCAGCGAGCTCGTTGTCTCGAACCCGGTCGACTCGTCATCGTCCGTGTCGTCTTCGGCGTCGGCCTCGAGCTCCGTCTCGAGCTGCGCGGCTGCCTGCTCGAGCTGCTCGACGAGCGACGCACCTTCCGATTCCTCGCTGCTCAGAAACACCGGACAGCCGGCGGCCAGCGGGCAACGTTCGCAGATTCGATCACACCAGTTGTAGGGAGCGCTGAACTCGATCATGCGGCGCCCTCTCGCGCCTGCCGCCACGCGGTTGCGCGAAAATCTGCGGCGCGCTCAGGCCCGCGAGATCACTTGCCGATGCAGAACCGCGCGAACACCTCGTCGAGCACGCGGTCGCCAACCTCGACGCCGCGCAGCTGCGCGAGCGCCTGCGAGCCTGCCCGGAGATCGACCGCGACGAGCTCCGGCGGCCGCCGCGCACCCCACGCCTCGAGCGCGGCCCCGAACGCATCGCGCGCCTGCACCGCGAGCGCCTGCTGGCGCTGCGTCGTGACGACCGCATGCTCGGCACCCTCGCGATCGGCGACGCCGGCGAGCTCGAGCACGCGGCGCCGCAGCTCCTCGAGGCCCTGCCCGGTCTTCGCCGAGGTCGCGAGCACGCCGTGCGCGTCGCCGCCGAGATCCGCCTTGCTGCGCACCACGAGCGCACGCGCCTCGAATCGCGCGCCGTCATCCCACGGCGACGACGCATCGTTGACGACCACGACGACGTCCGCGGTCGCGACCCGCTGCTCGCCGAGCGCGATCCCGCGCTGCTCGATCGGATCCGAGGTCTCGCGCGTGCCCGCCGTGTCGACCAGCGTGACCGCGACGCCGCTCCACACATCGGTCACCTCGAGCCAGTCGCGGGTCGTGCCCGGATCCGGCGCGACGAGCGCTCGCTCGCTGCCGACGAGCGCGTTCATCAGCGACGACTTGCCGACGTTCACCGGACCGACGAGCGCGACCGTGATCCCGCGACTGACCGCGCGGCCGTGGCGGAATCCGGCCGCGAGCTCGGCGCAGCGATCACGCACCGCGCGGATCTCGTCCGCGATCCAGCTCCCCGCCTGGGTATCGAGATCCTCGTCCGGAAAGTCGATCCAGCCCTCGAGCTCGGCTTGCACGCGCAGCGCCCGCTGTTCCACGGCCGCGACCGTCGTCCCGAGCTCGCCCGCGAGGTTCTGCTGCGCGAGCCGCCAGGCGCGCTCGCTGCCGGCGTGGATCACCTCGAGCAGCGCCTCGGCGCGCACGAGATCGAGCTTGCCGTTCGCGACCGCGCGCCGCGTGAACTCGCCGGGCTCTGCGACCCGCGCACCCCGCGCGATCACCGCCTCGAGCAGCTTGCCGAGGTTGTGCGCGCCGCCATGGCCTTGCAGCTCGGCGACGTCCTCGCCGGTGAACGATGCCGGTGCGCGCATCGCGAACGCGAGCACCTGATCAAGCCGCGTGCCGTCGCTCGCCTTCGCCCAGCGGACGCGGACGCGGCGATCGAGCTGGTCCGGCGCGATCCCGAGCGTCGCCGCGGCGATCTCGATCGCACGCGGTCCGCTCAGCCGCACGATCCCGACGCCGGCAGGCCCGGCGGCGGTCGCGATCGCCGCGATCGTGTCGCCGGCGTCGAGTGCGGCCAGCTCGCGCTGACTCACTCGGCAGCTGCAGGGACGACGAGGATGTGGCGATCCTCGCCCTCGCCTTCGCTGCGGCTCGACAGCCCGGGCATCTCGGCGATCGCCATGTGCACGATGCGGCGATCGTGCGGCGACATCGGCTGGAGCTCGACGATCTGCTTCGTCTGCAGCGCCTTCTCGCCCATGCGCTGCGCGAGCGACCGCAGCCGCTCGAGCTGCTTGTCGCGGAAGCCGCCCGCGTCGACGACGAGTGGCTTCGTCCGATCCCCGGTGCGATCGCGATACACGACCTTGTTCACCAGGTGCTGGAGCGCGTCCATCACGACGCCACGCCGGCCGATCACGAGCTCGGTATCCTTGGTCTGGATCTCGAGCACCGTCCGATCGTTGTCGTCCTTGATGTCGATGTCCGCCGAGATTCCCATGCGCTCGAGCACGCCGAGCAGGAACTCGCTCGCCTTCTCGGCGACGTCTTCACGGTTAACGCTAGCAGTCTCCGTCACAGCAGCCTCCATGACCTAGCGGCGCTTCTTCTTGCGCCGAGGGCGATTGCGCGCCTGCGCAGGCGAGCTCGAGGACGGTGTCGCAGCACCCTCGGTGCTGTCGTCGTCCTCGTCGCCCGATGTCTTCTCGACCGACGTCGCGTCGATCACCGGCTTCTTCGCCGCCGGCTTGGCGTCGTTCTTCTTCGCGGGCGTCGCGCCCGGATTCGCAGCCTTCGCCTTGTCGGCGGCGACCGCAGCCTGGTTCGCCTTGAGTCGCGCGGCGATCTCGAGGCTCTTCTTGTCGTACTTGTTCATGTACAGCGAGTGCAGCGCCGACAGCACGGTGTTCGTGAAGATGTACAGCGTCAGACCGGCCGGGAAGAAGAACGACATCACGCCGAACATCAGCGGCATGCCGTACTGCAGGAACTTCTGCTGCCGCGAGTCGCCGGTCTGCGGCGACAGCCGCGCCTGCACGAACATCGTGACGACCAGGACGACCGGCAGGATGTAGAACGGGTCGGTCGCGGTCAGGTCATCGATCCAGCCCGGGATGAACGCCTGCTGGTACAGCTCGCCGGCCGAGGACAGCATCCGGTACAGCGCGAGCCACACCGGCATCTGCAGCAGGATCGGCAGGCAGCCCGCGATCGGGTTGACGTTGTGCTGCTTGTACAGCGCCATCGTCTCGGCCTGTGCGCGCTGGCGATCGTCCTTGTACTTCTCCTGCAGCGCCTTCATCTGCGGCGCGAGCGCGGCCATCGCCTTCATCGACCGCATCGACTTCGTCGTCCAGTACAGGGTGAGCCCCTTGACGAGGAACGTCAGCAGGATGATCGCGATGCCCCAGTTGCCGACGACGCTGTGGAACTGCAGTAGCAGCCAGAGCAGGGGCCGGCCGATGAACGCGAACCACCCGAGATCGATCGTCTGCTTGAAGCCGGTCGGATACTGCGCGACGCCATCGGCGTGCTCGAGCTGGCTGTAGTTCTTCGGGCCGAGGTACGCGACGACCTCGCGCGTGACCGGCGCGCCGCCGGACAGGTTCGCCGGCGGGAACACGATGTCCGTGCGCAGGAGGCCGGCGGGCTCGAGAGGGTAGGTGGCCTTCCACACCAGCTCGGTGGACTCGTGCTTCGGCGCGTACGCCGCGAGCAGGTACGGATGCTCGAAGCCGGTCCACGTGATGTTCTTCTCGTAGCGCGGCTCGCCCTTGAACGAGCTCGGCGGCGTATGCAGGATCTCGCCGTCGCGCAGCGTCGACGAGTTCCAGATCCGCGCCTGCACCTGCATCGAGCTCTTCG
Source organism: Kofleriaceae bacterium (assembly GCA_035715365.1). Lineage (GTDB taxonomy): Bacteria > Myxococcota_A > Polyangia > Haliangiales > Haliangiaceae > JABFXX01. Next base: position 486,212 of record DASTLB010000022.1, read on the forward strand.
TGCTGACCTTCGGATCCTGGAACGCGAAGCTCGAGATCGCGAGCGTCTGCTGCGCGACCTGACCCGCGGGCACCTTCGCGGTGACCTTGAGCGCCATCGTCACGATGTACGCGTCGGGCACGATCGTGAACGTCTTCTCGAGATCGAGATCCGGCGTCGACAGCGTGTAGCGGATCGTCTTGTCGGTCTTGCCGGCGACCTTCCACTCGGTCTTCTGCGGCAGCAGCTTCGTCGAGCCCTGCCAGAACCCGACGGCGAACGCGCCGGTGTCCGGCTGCTCCGGCAGCAGCTGGCCGTGCGTCGCGTCCTTCTCGAACCGCTTGTCCGAGAGCTTCCAGCCGACGAGCGTGCCGCCGTAGTTCGAGAACGTCGCGGTCAGCTCGGGAAACGTGAACGTCTCCTTCGCCTCGGGGCCGCGCGGAGCCTCGGCACCCGCGCTCGGTCCGTAGGCGACGCCGGTGTGCGCGACCGACTGCGTCGGAGCGGCGCTCCCGGTTGCGGTCGTGGTCTGCTTCGGCTTCGGCTCGTCCTTCGACGGGAAGAGCTGATTCCAGATGAGCATCACGCCCAGCGCGAGCGCTACTGCGATCAGTAGTCGCTTTCCTTGACCTTCCATCAGTGCTCCTGACAGTGATGCGTGCAGCGACGCGCGGGAACCGGATCGTAGCCGCTGTGGAACAGCGGATTGCAGCGCAGCACGCGCCACACCGCGAGCCCCGTCCCGACGACGATGCCCCGGGTTTTCACGGCTTCGATCGCGTACTCCGAGCACGTCGGCAGATAGCGACAGCTCGGCGCGCCCTTCAGCGGCGACAGCACTCGCCGATAGAACACCACCGGCAAGAGCACGATCGAGACCAGAAGCCGATGGAGCGACGTCATGTGGAAGCGGTTCGGAGGATTCGAGTCAGATCCGATGCGAAGTCCTCGGGGTGAAGCTGCCCTGCCGCGCTGTCCTTGGCAACCAGGACCAGGTCCCAGCCGTCTGGCACCCAGCCGTGAAGCCGCATCCATTCGCGCACGAGCCGGCGAATGCGATTGCGAACCACAGCGTTGCCGACCTTCTTCGTCACCGTGAGTCCGAGCCGACCGCGTCGCGCGTCGTCGCGCTTGCGAGCGATGCCCAGCAAGTGCCGACCGTGGACCTTCGTACCGCCCGATTGCACCTCGACAAACTCGACGCGTTGTCGCAGGCGCATCTCCTTGGCGATGCCGAGGGGGCCACGGCGCGGCAACGCGTCACTTCTTCGCGGCCGTCACCGAGATGCGCTTGCGGCCCTTCGCGCGGCGGCGACGGAGAACTTCACGACCGCCACGGGTCTTCTTGCGAGCGCGGAAGCCATGCGTGCGCTTGCGGCTCTTGTTGTGTGGTTGATACGTGCGCTTCACGGTGTGCCTTCTTGTCGTGCGTCGACCGCTCTAACCGATCGACAGAAGGCGCATTCGATACTCGTAGACCCCTACAAAGTCAAGCTGGACGACGGCTCCGGACCACGGACACGCGATGGCACGCCGAGGCGTCCGACTCTGCATTTCTCCGATGAATTTCCGGAGTTCACTTGGCCTCGTTTTCAGCTTGCAACGTCAAAACGGCATCTGCTACCTACGCCGGGTTTCCTCGCTTGTGGACAATCCTGAGATTGGACGCGAGGCGGGAAGGATCGGCCAGACGATCCTGTGGATAACTTCTGGATTGGTACCCCTTTTGTCTGTGGAATGCGACGCCCAACCTAGAGACTTCTCAGGACATTGTCCTGGGTCGTCCTACGAGACAGGGGAATGACAGTACAGCCGCTTTGGGATGAGGCCGTGGAGAGATTGCGCTCGCGCGTTTCTCCACAGAATTACGACATGTGGCTGCGTCCGATCGAGCTCATGTCGTTCGACGGATCCACCCTGCGCCTGCGGGCTCCCAACAGCTATGTCCGGCTGTGGTTCGAGTCCAACTTCCTGAGCTCGCTGCTCCGGGAGCTGCAGGACCTCGGTCAGGAGGTCCGGGTCGAGTTCGATCCCGATGCTCCACCGGAGCGTCCGCAGGAGATCATCGACCCACCGCAGGGCTCGGCGCCGATCTCCGACGCGACCGGCGTCCCGACCGAGCCGATGGCCCCGATGGTGATCGTGCCGTCGCCCGCGCCGGGCGCGCCGGTACGAACCAACGCCGCTCCGCCGAAGCCGGCTCCCGAGGACGAGATCGTGGCGCCCGAGGCCGCGTCGCTGAACCCGCGCTACACGTTCGACACCTTCGTCGCAGGTCCGTCGAACCAGCTCGCGTTCGCAGCGTCGCAGGCCGCCGCCTCGAGCTACCCGCCGAAATACAACCCGGTCTTCATCTGCGGCGGCGTCGGCCTCGGCAAGACTCACCTGCTGCACGCGATCGGCCACCAGCAGCTCGGCAATCGTCCCGGCTCGCGCATCGTCTATCTGTCGAGCGAGCGGTTCATGAACGAGTACGTGCAGGCGATCCGCACCGGCAAGATGCACGAGTTCCGCCGCAACTACCGCGAGGGCATCGACGTGCTGCTCGTCGACGACGTCCAGTTCCTCGCCGGCAAGGAGAGCACGCAGGACGAGTTCTTCCACACGTTCAACGCGCTGCACGAGAACCACAAGCAGATCGTGCTGACCGCGGACCGCAAGCCGCACGAGATCTCGGACATCGCCGATCGTCTGCGCACGCGGTTCGCGTGGGGCCTGCTCGCCGATATCGAGCCGCCCGAGCTCGAGGTCCGCATCGCGATCTTGCGCAAGAAGGCTGCGGTCGAGGCGGTCACGCTGCCCGACGACGTCGCGCTCTACATCGCGTCCTCGATCAAGTCGAACGTGCGCGAGCTCGAAGGCGCGCTGATCCGGCTCGCAGCCTACGCGTCGCTGTCCAAGCGCCGCATCGACCTCGAGTTCGCCCAGGAGACGCTCGGCGCGGCGATCACGCGGCCGCGCGAGATCATCACCGTCGAGAGCGTGATTCGCTCCGTGGCGAGCTACTACGGCCTCAAGCCGAGCGACATCAAGAGCGAGCGCCGCCACAAGTCCGTCGCGACACCGCGCGCGGTCGCGATGTACCTGTCGCGCCACCACACGAAGGATTCGTATCCGGACCTCGCGCGCGCGTTCGGCGGCAAGCACCACACGACCGTCATCTCGGCGGTTCAGAAGATCATCGAGCGGCTCAAGGACGACGCATCGCTGCGGTCCGAGGTCCACGCGATCGAAGGCATGATCCTCCGGTGACCGGCGCGTTCGGGCCTGTGGTCAACGCTGTGGTCCTGACTGTGGACGAACACTGGACGAAATCACCGTCGAGGATTGTCCACAGGTTCGCTGCATGTCATGCACTGCCATCGCGTGGCCGGGACCCTCAGCCGGTGGGTGTCGATTCGATTGTCATGGCTCGGAGTTATGAAGCTATCCACAGCGTCCACAGCGACTACTAGATCCTATTTCTAACCAAGATCTTTTTATTCTGATCGGATAAGAGAGAGCCCAGCTCGCAAGCAAGGAAGGTCGAGGGACCATGGAGTTTCGCATCGCAAAGAACGAGTTCCTTCGTGGACTGCGGCTCGCGCAAGGCATCGCGGACCGCAAGAGCACGATGCCGATGCTCGCGAACGTGTTGCTTCGCACCCAGGGCAAGAACCAGCTCCTGGTCGCAGCGACCGACCTCAACGTCTCGCTGACCGCCGAGCTCAAGAGCACGAACGCCACCGAAGGCGGCATCACGCTCGGCGCGAAGAACCTGTACGAGCTGATCGCGAACGCACCCGGTGACGAGGTCACGCTCAAGAAGGCGGACAATCACTGGGCGGAGATCAAGAGCGGCAAGGTCACGTACCGCATCGTCGGCATGCCCGACCGTGACTTCCCGAAGGTGCCTGACCATCGCGAGGCCACGTACTCGACGGTCGAGAGCGCGGTGCTCCGCGAGATGATCGAGCGCACCCTGTTCAGCGTCTGCAACGACGAGACGCGGTTCCACCTCAACGGCGTGTTCTTCGAGAGCGACGGCAGCAAGTGCCGCATGGTCTCGACCGATGGTCACCGTCTGAGCAAGGTCGAGCGCACGATCGCGAACGGACCGAAGCTGTCCGCGGGCGTCATCATCCCGAAGAAGGGCCTGCTCGAGATTCGCCGCGTGCTCGACACCGGACCGTCGTGCAAGCTCGCGATCAAGACGCCGCACCTGTTTCTCGTCCAGGAGGACATCGCGATCGCGGTCAAGCTCATCGACGCGCAGTTCCCGCCGTACGAGCAGGTGATCCCGAAGGACCACAAGCGCATCATCACGGTCGACCGGTCGCGGTTCATCGATGCGCTCCGGCGTGCACAGCTGATGTCGTCGGAGACGCGCGGCGTGAAGGTCGCAGCGACGAAGGAAGGCGTGACCATCACGAGCGACAACCCGGACCTCGGCGAGGTGCGCGAGGAGCTAGAAGCCGAGTACAACGGCGATGCGATCGCGATCGGGTTCAATCCCAAGTACGTCGTCGAGCTGCTGTCGCAGATGTCGAGCGACCAGGTGACGATCGCGCTCGGTGGCGAGCTCGACCCGGGCCTCATCCGTCCGCTCACGGGCGATGACTACCTCGGCGTCGTCATGCCGATGAGGATCTGACGTCTGCGGATCCAGGCGCTGGTCGCGGACGGCGTCCGCAATCTGCAGCCGCTGCAGCTCGAGCCGCGCGAGCGGTTCAACGTGTTCGTCGGCGATAACGGGCAGGGCAAGACGAACCTGCTCGAGGCGATCTTCGTCGTGTCCACGCTGCGCTCGTTTCGAACGTCCCGGCTTGCCGACCTCGTCGCGTTCGGCCGGGATACTGCGAAGCTGGGCGCGCGCGTTCTGAAAGATCACCTGACGAGGGTCTACGAGGTCGAGCTCGCGGCGGGCTCGCGCAAGGTGCGGCTCGACGGCAAGGCGGTGCGGCCGCTGTCGCGCTACTTCGGTGCGTTCAACGTCGTCGTGTTCACGCCCGAGGACCTCGCGTTACCACGCGGCGCACCCGCGGACCGCAGGCGGTTTCTCGACCGCGGCGTGTTCAACCTCGAGCCCGCGTACCTCGGCGTCGCGAGCAATTACGACAAGGTCCTGCGCACGCGCAACTCGGTGCTGCGTCAGGTCGGGCAGGGCGTCACGAACCCGCGCCAGGCCGACGCGATGCTCGATGTCTACGACGAGCAGCTCGCGCGACTCGCGGTGTCGACGATCGAGGCGCGGTCGCGATTCGCGGCGACGCTCGCACCGGAGCTGCGCGCAGCATTCGCTGCGATCACGCGCACGAGCCGCGTCGCGAGCATGCACTACGCATCGAAGCTCGCGGGGGCGTCCGCCGACGAGATCGTCCACCAGCTGCGAGCGGGCAGGGCGCGCGATCTCGGTGCCCAGAGCACGCAGCTCGGCCCGCATCGCGATGACATCGTGCTCGAGCTCGACGGCCGCGAGGCCGGCAGCTTCGCCTCGCAAGGCCAGCTGCGCGCGATCATGCTCGCGTGGAAGACCGCCGAGCTCCAGGTGCTCGGGCGCGCGCACGGCGACTTGCCGATCCTGCTGCTCGACGACGTCTCGAGCGAGCTCGACCCGGATCGCAACGCATACCTGTTCGAGCACCTCGCGACACTCGCCGGGCAGTGCTTCATCACGACCACGCACGGCAGCCATGTTCTGCTTTCGAGCGAACGCGCCGATTACCGCATCGAGAGCGGGCGAATTCTGCAGTGATGTTCTTCACTTATTCGCGTTGAAAACCGCATAAAACAGCCCGTGATCAGCTTCCCGACGAGGAACGCGTGTGGTACCAACTTGGCTCGCCTTCCTCAGGCGTGGTTGGAATGGCTGATCCCACTGCAACTTCAAAGGTTTCGGCATCCGCCGAAGGCGATTACGACGCTGGTTCGATCGGGGTTCTGAAGGGGCTGGAAGGCGTCCGCAAGCGGCCGGGCATGTACATCGGCGACACCGATGACGGCAGCGGTCTGCACCACCTCGTGCACGAGGTCGTCGACAACTCGGTCGACGAGCACCTCGCGGGCCACTGCACGCGCATCGACGTCGTGATCCACTACGACAACTCGGTGACGGTCGAGGACAACGGACGCGGCATCCCGGTCGACATGCACCCGACGGAGAACCGGCCCGCGGCCGAGCTCGTGATGACCGCGCTGCACGCCGGAGGCAAGTTCGGCGGCGCAGGCTACAAGGTCTCGGGCGGTCTGCACGGGGTTGGCGTATCCGCCGTGAACGCGCTGTCTGACCTGCTCAAGCTCGAGATCCGTCGCGGCGGCAAGGTCTACTACCAGGAGTACTCGAAGGGGATCCCGACGACCGAGTTCAAGCAGACCGGCGTCACCGATCGGCGCGGCACGAAGATTACGTTTCACCCGGATCCCGAGATCTTCAAGAACGTCCTCGAGTTCTCGTTCGACACGCTCGCCCAGAAGCTGCGCGAGCTCGCGTACCTCAACAGCGGGCTCGAGATCGTGCTGCTCGACGAGCGCACCGATCGCAAGATCGAATACAAGTTCGAGGGCGGCATCGCCACGTACGTCACCGATCTCAACGTCAACAAGACGGTGATCTCCGAGGTGATCGCGTTCACCGCGGACTCCGAGAACATCACGGTCGACATCGCGATGCAGTGGAACGACGGCTACTCCGAGCTGCTCACCTGCTTCACGAACACGATCCGCAATCGCGACGGCGGCACGCACGCGTCCGGCTTTCGCCAGGCGCTGACGCGCACGATCAACAACTACGCGACCAGCTACAAGCTGCTCAAGGACGCGAAGGCGTCGCTGTCCGGCGATGATCTTCGCGAGGGGCTCACCGCGGTGATCTCGGTGAAGGTCGCCGACCCGAAGTACTCGAACCAGGCCAAGGACAAGCTCGTGTCCTCGGAGGTCGGCACCGCGGTGTCCGCGGTCGTGAGCGAGAAGCTCGGCCAGTACCTCGAGACGCACCCCAAGGAAGCGAAGCAGATCATCAACAAGGCCGTGCTAGCCTCGCAGGCGCGCGAAGCCGCTCGCAAGGCGCGCGAGATGGTGCAGCGCAAGGGCGCGCTGTCCGACTGGTCGCTGCCGGGCAAGCTCGCCGACTGTCAGGAGAACGATCCCGAGAAGAGCGAGCTGTTCATCGTCGAGGGCGAGAGTGCAGGCGGCTCGGCGAAGCAGGGGCGCAGTCGCGCGTTCCAGGCGATCCTTCCGCTACGCGGCAAGATCCTGAACGTCGAGAAGGTGCGCTTCGATCGCATGTTGACGTCGCAGGAGCTCGCGACGCTGATCAAGGCGCTGGGGACCGGGGTCGGCGAGTCGAAGAAGCTCGACGAGCTTCGCTATCACAAGATCATCATCATGACGGACGCCGACGTCGACGGCAGCCACATCAGGACGCTGCTGCTGACGTTCTTCTTCCGCCACTTCCCCGAGCTGTTCGAGGCCGGCCACGTGTTCATCGCGCAGCCGCCGCTCTACAAGGTTCGCAAGGGCAAGACCGAGCTGTATCTCAAGAACGAGACCGCGCTCGAGGACTACCTGCTCGAGAGCGTGTGCAAGGAGACCACGCTCGCGCGCGGCGACGGCGGCCCGCTGACCGGTGGCGATCTCGTGGCGCTCGTGAAGCGCATCAGCCAGGCGCGCCGGCATCGCCAGCAGCTCGACAAGACCGGCGACAGCCGGATCACGGCGCTGTTCGCGGAGCACGGCCTGACCGAGGACGATCTCAAGGACAAGGACAAGCTCGAGCGCATCGAGGCCAAGGTGATGGCCGAGGTGTCGCGCAAGTTCGGCGAGCTCGGTCAGGCCGCGGCCGAGTACAAGCAGGATGTCGAGCACGGCGCGTGGGAGCTGAAGTTCGCCGCGGGCGCGCACGGCATCCGCAAGTCGACGCTGATCAACACCGAGCTCGTGCGGTCGTATCAGTTCGTCGAGCTGCGCAAGATCGTCGCCGAGCTGCGCGCGACGCTCGTCGAGCCGGTCACGCTGCAGCACGGCAATGACGAGCCGCGGCCCGTCCAGGGCTGGGACGAGATCGCGACCGCGATCGAAGAGCTCGGTCGCAAGGGACTGCAGATCCAGCGCTACAAGGGTCTCGGAGAGATGAACGCGGAACAGTTGTGGGAGACCACGATGGATCCGGTCCGCCGCAACCTGCTGCGCGTGAAGGTCGAGGAGGTCACCGAGGCCGACAGCATCTTCACGAAGCTGATGGGCGATCTCGTCGAGCCGCGCCGTCAGTTCATCGAGGACAACGCGCTCAACGTTCGCAATCTCGACGTCTGACGCGTCGGGTCACGATCCGCCACGGCGGCCGAGGGTGTGCGAGCTCCGGACTCGATCTCGGACGAGCCTCCGTGGTAGCAGAGGCCCATGCATCGCAGTCGGATCCTGGGAATCGGCATGGCCGTGCCGTCGCGCGTGGTGACGAACCACGAGCTCGCGACGCTGATGGAGACCTCGCACGAGTGGATCGTCGAGCGTACCGGCATCGAGCAGCGACGCTGGGTCTCGGAAGGCGAGACCGGCGCGACCATGGCCGCGAAGGCGAGCCGCGAGGCGATCGAGCGCGCCGGCCTTCAGCCAAAGGACATCGACCTCATCGTCTACGCGACGCTGTCACCGGACTTCAACTTTCCGGGGACCGCGGTGTTCGTGCAGCGCGAGCTCGGGCTCAAGGAGATCCCGTGCCTCGACATTCGCCAGCAGTGCACCGGGTTCATCTACGGGTTGTCGATCGCGGATGCGTACATCCGGACCGGCGCGTTCAAGCACGTGCTCGTGATCGGCTCGGAGATCCACTCGACCGGGCTCGACATCTCGACCGCGGGGCGTGACGTCACCGTGCTGTTCGGGGATGGCTCGGGCGCGGTCGTGCTCGGCCGCGCGACCGACGATCAGCACGTGCTGCTGTCGACGCACATCCATGCCGACGGCAGCGAGGCCGAGATCCTGTGGACCGAGTATCCGGCGAGCGCGCGGCATCCTCGCATCACTGCCGAGGCGATGGCGGAGCGCAAGCACTACCCGTCGATGAACGGCAAGAAGGTCTTCAAGCACGCGGTGACGCGCATGCCGCAGGCGATCATGGAAGGCATGATCGCGAATGGCCTCAAGCTCGAGGACATCGACATGCTGATCCCGCACCAGGCGAACCTGCGGATCAATCAGATGGTCGCGCAGATGATCGGACTGCCCGCCGACAAGACGCACAACAACATCCAGAAGTACGGCAACACGACGGCGGCCTCGATTCCGATCTGCATGCACGAGGCGATCGAGCTCGGCAAGATCAAGCCCGGCTCGCTCGTGTGCCTCGTCGCGTTCGGTGCGGGTCTGACCTGGGGCTCGGCGTTCCTGCGCTACTGACGTTCGGATGGACGACGAGAAGCTCGCGCCCGCGCAGACGCTCGCCGGTTACGACCGGTGGGCGAAGACGTACGACGCCACGCCGAATCCACTCGTCGCGGCGACCGCATGGGTGCTCGATCGCGCGCCGCTCGCATGTGCCGGCGCCGACGTGATCGAGCTCGGCTGCGGCACCGGACGCAACGCGAAGCGCGCGCTCGACGAAGGTGCGCGCAGCTACACGGGCGTCGATGGCTCGCGCGGGATGCTCGACCTCGCGCGGTCGGCGACGACGAACGAGTGCGCGTCGTGGATCGAGGCGGATCTGCTCGTGCCGTGGCAGCCGCCGCGGCTGTACGACCTCGCGCTCGTCGTGCTCGTGCTCGAGCACCTCGCGGAGCTCGACACGCTCGCGAAGACGCTCGCGCATGCGGTGCGTGCCGGCGGACGGTGCCGGATCGTCGACCTCCATCCCGATCGCATCGAGGAGGGCGCGGTCGCGCACTTCAAGGACGGTCCGCGCGAGGTCGTGTTCCCGAGCATCGCGCACCCGGTCGCCGAGGTCCGCGCGGCGCTCGAGCGCGTCGGGTTCACGGTCGAGATCGAGGAATGGATCGCCGACGACGCGCTGATCGCGGCGGTGCCGAAGGCGGCGAAGTATCGCGGCCGGCCGCTGGTGCTGGACGTCCGGGCGACGAGACGCTAGGCGGCGGCAGGCGCGAAGATCGCGTCGATCTCGCTGCCGATCTTGTCCTCGCCGACGCCCTTCGCGATCGCGAGCTCCTTGATCAGCAGGCCGCGCGCGGTCTCGAGCATCTTGCGCTCGCCGAACGACAGGTCCTTCGACGCGCGCAGCACGCACAGATCGCGCAGCACCTCGGCGATCTCGAACACGCTGCCGGTCTTGATCTTCTCCATGTACTCGCGGTGCCGGCGGTTCCACGTCTGCGTGTCGCGCGGGATATCCCGAGACTTGAGGATCGAGTAGACCTCCTTCACCTGCTTGGCAGTGATGAGGTCACGCAGGCCGACCGAGCCGGCATTCGTGGTCGGCACCATGATCTTGAGACCGGTGTCGAGGATCTTGAGGATGTAGACGCTCGTCTGGTTGCCGCCGATATCGCGGTGCTCCAGTGCCACCACCTCGGCCACCCCGTGCACTGGATAAACGGCCTTGTCCCCGACAGAGAATTGCTGCTTCAACACAAAACCTCACGACCATCGTACCAGTCGCAGCGCGTGGTGTCAAACCGACCGCACACTTAACCACACGAGATTGCTCGAAAATCTGGTAACGCAGCCCACCCGAACGGTCAGCTCGCGGGTCGAATCGCCTCGCGACTACGACTTCGTGGTGACGTACTCGACGATCGAGCTGACCGCGAATCCGGTGCCGCCCTTGGGCTGCGACGGCCGCGTGCTCGAGACCGACGCCGGACCCGCGATGTCGACGTGGACCCACGGGGTGTCCTTGACGAACGTCTTGAGGAACAGGCCGGCGGTGATCGCGCCGCCCCATCGATCGCCGGTGTTGCGCATGTCGGCGACCGAGCTCTTCAGCTGATCGCGCAGCCGCGGGTTGAGCGGCAAGCGCCACATGTCCTCGCCAGTCCGCTCGGCAACCGACATCCAGTTGCGGATCAGCGCGTCGTTATCGGACATCACGCCGGCGGTGTACGGCCCGAGCGCGACGACGCAGGCGCCCGTCAGCGTCGCGAAGTCGAACAGCTCGTCGGGCTGGATCTTCGACCGTGCGTACGTGATCGCGTCCCCGAGCGTCAGCCGACCTTCGGCATCGGTGTTGTTGATCTCGACCGTCGTGCCGTCCATCGACGTCAGCACGTCGCCCAGCTTGTATGCGCGGCCGGACACGAGGTTCTCGCACGCGGCGACCACCGCGTGGACTTCCATGTCCGAGCCGAGCGTCGCGATCGCGTCCATCGCCGAGATCACCGCGGCCGCGCCCGACATGTCGACCTTCATGTCCTCCATCGACTGCGACGGCTTGAGCGAGTAGCCGCCGGAGTCGAACGTCACGCCCTTGCCGATGAAGCACACGCGCTTCTTGGGCTTCTTGGAAGGCTTGTACGTCATGTGGATGAAGCGCGGCTCCTGATCCGAGCCCTGACCGACCGCGAGGAACATCCCCATCCCGAGGTCGGCGCACTTCTTCGCGTCGAGCACCTGGACCGAGAGCACGCCCTTGTGGCGCTTCGCGATTGCCTGCGCGTCCGCGGCGAGCGCGCTCGGCGTGATCACCGCAGCGGGCTCGTTGATCAGGTCGCGCGCGTGGTTGACCGCGGCGGCGATCGTGCGACCGCGTGCGATCGCGGCCTGCAGCGCGCGGGTCTGCGCGGCGCCGAGCTTCTTGCCGCCCTTGGCGTCGAGCGCGAGCGCGAAGCTCTTCAGCGCCATCGGCCGCTTGTGATCGTCGCTCGTCAGGTAGCGGCCAAACTTGTACGTGCCGAGGTAGATGCCCTCGGCCGTCATCTGGACGAGCGCTGCCTCGCGATTGCCGCCGAGCGCGGGCAGCAGAAATCCGACGGAGGCCGCGCCGACGCGATTCGCGGTCTGCGCGACCGAGGCCGCGACATCCCGCATGCTGGGATTCTTGAACTCGCCCTTGGCACCTGCACCGACCACCATCACCCGACGTGCGGGGATCCGGCCGTGCGTGTGGACGACGATCGACTGGTTCGCTTTGCCCTCGAAGCTCTCGGAGCGCGCGACGTCGGCGAGCACGCCGGCGAGCGCCGAGTCGACGGACTTGAACAGCGCATCCTTGCTCGGATCACCAAATACGGTAAATGCAAGAAGGTCGACCGTGGCCTGCAATGCAGGACCGGTCACAAACGAGAGCTCGATGTCGCTCTTGGCGTCCATAAATAATCGTAACTCCTGAGGAACCGCGCGCGGTTATACGGGCAACCTAGCGTGAAGGCAAGGAATCAGATTGCCTACATTGACACTTCATTCGATGGATTCGTAGAGTCGTAACAGAGCAAAACTCTGGGGGAGTTTGAATGCGATCCAAGGTGATGACAGCGCGTCCCGCGGCCCGAAAAGGTAATGTCGAAACCCGACGCACGAAGAAGACGGTGGCGGTCGCGTCGTCGAGAAAGTCCGAACCGATCATCCAGATGGTCGAGCGCAAGTCTCAGCGCACGATTGCGGAACTGCCAAAGAAGGCTGGCGAGTTGCCGATTCCCACTGCGACGTTCGTCTTCTAGTCACCTTCGTCTTCGAGCTCTTCATCGGCATCCCCGCCGTCGTCCAACCCGTCAGCGCCGCCAGCTTCTTGCAGTAGTTTCTTGAAGTTGCGCGCGTCCTGCCATCGCGAGGGGGAATCAAACGCGATGCTGGCAGGCACCTTCTCGTAGTGCTCGAGCACTTCGGCGAGGTCCTCCTGCCTCTCACTCCGGATCGGGCCTGACCGGCCCAGCCCGGTAATCCGGAAGTACAGCCTCGTGACCTCGAAGTCGTAATACGACTCGAGCGGCTGGCCGGGATCCCGGACGAGCGGATCGAACGCGCACGTGACGCCGAGCTCGGTCGCGAACGTGACTGCGGTTCGGACATCCCACAGGCCATCCGGAATCCACACCCGCTCGACGCCGATCGCCTCTGGCGTCGCGACCTCGCCGAAGAACCGCCGGAGCGCATCGCGATTCGCGGCGGACGCAGCGAACAGCGCCGGCGACCGGAACACGACGCACGCGGCCTCGAGCTGATCGACCGCGGCCTTGAGGTCCGCGAGCGCCTTGCGGCCGGGCGCGCTGTCGCGGAAGTCGCCGACCGTGGCGTCGTGATCCCACAGCCGCGCGGCCTTCGGCGGCTGGCGCTGCGTCAGGACCCACGGCGCGACGAGGCCGATCGAGCGCGCAGGCGCGACCTCCTTCCACTTCGCGAGCACCGACGGCTTCACGGGTCCTGCGAACAGCACCGAGAGCTCGAGGTACGTCAGCTCGCGGAAGTAGCGCTCGCGATTGATCCGATCCGGAAGGTCCACCGTGCCGATACGCGTGTGCGTCATGGTTGAATCCGTTCGCGGGAGCCCCGTAAAGTGCGCGCGCCGCGGGACGCTACGTCTTCGTCGGCTATGGTGCAACGGAGGGCAGCATGAAGTTCTTCATCGATACCGCCGACGTCAAAGAGATCCGCGAAGCCGCTGCCATGGGACTGGTCGACGGCGTGACCACGAACCCATCGCTCGTCGCGAAGACCGGACGCAAGTTCCGCGAGGTCCTGCTCGAGATCTGCGACATCGTGAAAGGTCCGGTGTCCGCGGAGGTCGTCGCGACGACGTACGACGGCATGATGCGCGAGGCGCGCGACTACGCGGCGCTGCGCGAGAACATCGTCGTCAAGATCCCGCTGATTCCCGAGGGCCTCAAGGCCGTGCGCACGTGCACCGACGAGGGGATCAAGACGAACGTCACGCTGTGCTTCTCGGCAACGCAGGCGTTGCTCGCGGCGAAGGCCGGCGCGACGTACATCTCGCCGTTCGTCGGCCGGCTCGACGATGTCTCGACCGACGGCATGCAGCTGATCGGCGAGATCGTGCAGATCTACGACAACTACGCGTTCACGACCGAGGTGCTCGTCGCGTCGGTCCGCCATCCGATGCACGTCCACCAGGCGGCGCTGATGGGTGCGCACGTCGCGACGTGTCCGCTGTCGGTGTTGCTGCAGCTGTGCAAGCACCCGCTGACGGACATCGGGCTCGCGAAGTTCCTGCAGGACTGGGAGAAAGTCCCGAAGTGATCCGGCTCGTCGCGCTCGCCTGTGCCTGGAGCGCGTGCGCCGACGACGGCGGACCGCGCCTGAGCTCGGTGACCCCCGACGCCGCGCCACGCGGTGCGATGGTCGCGCTCGCGGGCACGCGGCTGTGCAGCGGCGACTGCGAGACCGCCGGTGGCGAGATCCAGATTGGCCTGAATCCACCCGTCGTGCGCGCGAATATCATCTCGTATTCCGATACCGCAGTGGAGATCGTGATTCCGGATCTTGCACCCGTCGGCCCGACGAAGCTGCTCGTCACCGTGAACGAGCAGGCGTCGAACGCGCTCGACTTCGAGGTGCTCGCGGAGGCATCGCCGTGAGGCGCGCGTTCAGCGTCGCGGTCTACGCGCGGCAGGGCGAGCGTGTGCTCGTGATCGAGCATCGCCGGCTGCGCACGTGGCTCCCGATCGGCGGCGAGCTCGAGGCGGGCGAGACTCCGCTCGAGGCGGCACGGCGCGAGCTGCGCGAGGAGACCGGCCTCGTCGGCGAGTTCCGCGCGCTCGCGAACGCGCTCGACGGCGTACCGCCCGGCCTGATCGGCTACGAGGAGCACGTCGCGGGCGCGAAGGGGCTGCACATGAACTTCGTGTTTGTCGCCGAGATCGCGGCCGGCGCCGAGGTCGTCCCGAACGACGAGTTCGGCGCATGGCGATGGGTGACGCGCGGCGAGCTCGACGCGCTCGAATCGCCGCTCAACGTGCGCCAGTTCGGCTACCTCGCGCTCGATGCAGTCTGGGACTGACGTGCGCATTCGCCAGCATGTCAATCCGCATCAGGTGCACTTCGCGCGATTTCGCGGCGAGCGGCCGCCGCTCGATCACCGCGCGGTCGAGGTCGAGATCGGATGTGCGGAGGCGCAGTTCCTGTTCGAGCGCGCCGCGCAGGATCCGTCTCGGCTCTACGTCGGGCTCGAGATCCGCGAGGACCTCGTCGATCTGGTCAACAAGCGCGCGCGCGAGCTGGCGGCGCCGGTGCACGCGGTGTTCTGCCAGGCGCAGCTGCACATGGACGAGATCTTTCCGCCGGCGAGCATCGATCGCGTCTACATCAACTTTCCCGATCCGTGGTTCAAGCGCCGCCACCAGGACCGCCGGATGGTCGACGAGCAGCTCGCCGACAACATCGCGCGCGCGGCACGTCCGGGCGCCGAGCTGCTCGTGCAGACCGATGTCTGGGACCTCGCGCTCGACGGCATGCGCACGTTCGATGCTGACGATCGGTTCGAGAACGTCGCTGGGGAGTGGTCGTTCTGGAAGCAGGGCAATCCGTACGGTGTGCGGTCGTGGCGCGAGCAGAACGCCGAGGAGACCGGGTTGCCGATCTGGCGAATCTGGTATCGCCGGCGCTAGCTCAGCGGCTGCGGCTCGAGCAGCGTCGCCTGCTTGATCTTGTCGAGTCGGAACTGCCGATCTTGTCCGGACTCGAGATCGATGACATTCAACAGGGTCACCTGGCGATCGAACACGAGATTGCGAATCCGCACGACGCGCGTCGACAGCTCCCACGGCTTCTTCTCGTAGATGATCTTGATCGGCCGCGACTCGAACCACGCGCTCTCGACTGCCTCGCGCACGGCCTCGGGGATCGGCAGGGCAGGGACGCCGATCAGCTGGAGCTCGCCGACAAGGCCGAGCAGCTCGCGCTGCGCCGAGGTCGACAGCGCCGCCCGCACCTTGTCTGCCGCTCGCTCGAGCGCGCCCGGGAACGGCATCAGCCGCTGCTCGAGCGCGAGCCGGCACAGCGCGACGAGCAGCGCGGCCTCGCGCGCCGTGAAGTTCACCGGCGGGAGCTGATAGGTCTTGTCGAGCGCGTAGCCACCGCCGCGTCCGCGATCCGCCTTGATCGGCATCCCGGCGTCCTGCAACGACTCGAGATCGCGATAGATCGTGCGCAGCGTGACGCCGAACCGGTCCGCGAGCTGCTGCGCGGTCACGCCGGTGCGGCGGGCGCGCAAGGCCTCGGCGATCGCGAACAGGCGGGACTTCTTCCGCATCGGGGCAGCCTACGGGACAAACCTGACAGAAGGCTGTCACCAAGTCGCGCGAACGTCCACCTCGATGACGAATCGATCGCTGCTCGCTCCACACCCCGCCTGGTGGGCCTGGCTCGCGTCGCTCGCACCACCGCCGGATCGATCGCACGCGCGGACGACCGACGAGCCTCCACCCCCGACCCGGAGCCACGCTCGCCGTGACCGCGAATCGAGCTAGAGTCCCCGCCGTGACCACGTACCGCAAGAAGGTGAAGCGCACCGGCGACGCCAGCGCGAATCCACCGCTGCCGGCGCGGTCCGGCTCGCCGTTCCGGCTCAGCTCGCCGTACCAGCCCGCGGGCGACCAGCCGAAGGCGATCCGCGAGCTCGTCGAGGGCATCCGGCGCGGCGATGAAGCCCAGGTCCTGCTCGGCATCACGGGCTCCGGCAAGACGTTCACGGTCGCGAACGTGATCTCCGAGATCGGCAAGCCGACGCTGATCATCGCGCACAACAAGATCCTCGCAGCGCAGCTCTACGGCGAGTTCAAGGAGCTGTTCCCCGACAACGCGGTCCACTACTTCGTCAGCTACTACGACTACTACCAGCCCGAGGCGTACGTCCCGACGACCGACACGTTCATCGAGAAGGACTCGATCGTGAACGAGGAGATCGATCGGATGCGCCACGCGGCGACGTTCGCGCTGCTGTCGCGCAAGGACGTGATCATCGTCGCGAGCGTGTCGTGCATCTACGGCATCGGCGACCGCGAGACCTACGCGGCGATGACGTGCGAGGTCGATGTCGGGACGTCGATCGATCGCGATGCCGTGCTGCGCCGGCTCGTCGAGCTGCAGTACGAGCGCAACGACGTCGACTTTCATCGCGGCACGTTCCGCGTGCGCGGCGACACCGTCGAGGTGTTCCCCGCGTACGAGGCCGACACCGCGATCCGGATCGAGTGGTGGGGCGATCAGGTCGAGGCGATGTCCGAGATCGATCCGCTGCGCGGCGGCATCAAGCGCAAGCTCGACCGCGCGGTGATCTTCGCGGCCTCGCACTACGCGACGCCCGAGGAGACGATGCGCCGCGCGATCGCGAGCATCCGCGCCGAGCTCAAGGATCAGCTCGAGGTGCTGTCGCAGCAGGGCAAGCTGCTCGAGCGCCAACGGCTCGAACAGCGCACGATGTACGATCTCGAGTCGATCGAGCAGATGGGCTTCTGCTCGGGCATCGAGAACTACTCGCGGCACCTCACCGGGCGCGCCCCCGGCGAGCCGCCGCCGACGCTGATCGATTACTTCGGCGACGACTACCTGCTGATCGTCGACGAGTCTCACCAGACCGTTCCGCAGATCGGCGCGATGTACAACGGCGACCGCTCGCGCAAGGAGACGCTCGTCGAGTTCGGATTCCGGCTGCCGAGCGCGCTCGACAACCGCCCGCTGCGGTTCGACGAGTGGCGCCAGCGTGCGAAGCAGACGATCTACGTCTCGGCGACGCCGGCGGAATGGGAGCTGACGCAGGCGCGCGGTGTCGTCGTCGAGCAGATCATCCGGCCGACCGGCCTGCTCGATCCCGACGTCGAGGTCCGCCCGGTCGCGCACCAGGTCGACGACCTGCTCGCCGAGATCCGGCAGCGCACCGCCGACGGCGACAAGGTCCTCGTCACGACGCTGACGAAGCGCATGGCCGAAGATCTGACCGAGTACTACCGCGAGATCGGCGTCAAGGTTCGCTACCTGCACTCCGACGTCGACACGCTCGAGCGCATCCAGATCATCCGCGATCTGCGGCGCGGCGAGTTCGACGTGCTCGTCGGCATCAACCTGCTGCGCGAGGGTCTCGACATCCCCGAGGTCTCGCTCGTCGGCATCCTCGACGCCGACAAGGAAGGCTTTCTGCGCAGCGAGCGGTCGCTGATCCAGACGATCGGCCGCGCCGCGCGCAACCTGCGGGGCCGCGTGCTGATGTACGCGGACAAGGAGACCGACTCGATCAAGCAGGCGGTCGGCGAGACCCGGCGCCGGCGCACGGTGCAGGAGGCGTTCAACAAGGCGAACGGCATCGTTCCGAAGTCGGCGAGCCGCACGATCCTCGATGTCCAGCCGGCCGAGCCGATCCCGAAGAAGGGGCAGCGCTCGATGCAGCTCGCCGCGGTCGATCTCAAGAAGATCGACGACCTCGATTCGCTGCGGTCCGCGATCGAGAAGCTGCGCGCCGAGATGCGCCAGGCCGCTGCCGATCTCGAGTTCGAGCGCGCCGCAGCGTTGCGTGACAAGGCCCGCGAGCTCGAGCAGCTCGAGCTGCAGATGCGATGACCGTCCGCGACGCGATCCGAGGGTTCTACGCGGTCCTCGATCGCGACGACGAGGCGCTCGCGCGCGTGCTCGCCGCGCACAGCCGCGTGCTCCAGGTCCGGATCAAGCCACGCGGGCGGCTCGTCGATACCGCCGAGCTCGTCCGGATCGCGCGGATGGCGCGGCGCGTGTGCGACGACGCGGGGATCGCGCTCGTCGTCAACGATCGCGTCGATGTCGCGCTCGCGGTCGCTGCCGACGGCGTGCACCTCGGGCAGACCGATCTGCCGGTCGAGGCCGCGCGTCGCGTCGCCGGCGATCGGCTGTGGATCGGCGTGTCGACGCACGATCTGCAGCAGGTGCGCGAAGCCTGCGCGGCGGGTGCTGACTACCTCGGCTTCGGTCCGGTGTTCGCGACCGCGACCAAGCAGAATCCCGATCCGGTGCAAGGCATCTCGATGCTCGCGCGCGCGGTCGAAGCAGCCGATGGCAGACCCGTCGTCGCGATCGGAGGCATCACGCCAGCGGCGGCAGCAGCGGTCTACGCGACCGGCGTCCAGGCAATTTGCGCGATCAGCGCGGTCAACGACGCAGCGGATCGCAGTGGCGCGGCCCGCGCGCTCGGGAGTGCGCCGACGTCGGGCTGACATTCACCACATTGCCAATGATTCCAAGCTGTAGGAACATGACGCGCCCGGGTGATGGCGGGTGAATAGCGTCTGCTGCGACCCGTCGAACCGACTGCTCTCTCTCTTGTAAAGGATGACCATGGCCAAGCTCGGACTGTTCGCGATCGTGACCGCCATTGTTGGAACGATCTCCTTCGCCACCATGTCCTCGCCTGATGCGGCGGACGCGCCGTGCGTCACGAAGGATCCGAAGACCGAGATGGTGAAGCAGGCCTGCGCGAAGGGCGGCCAGAAGGCGGCCAAGGACGCGATGAAGGCCTGGAACAAAGAGAAGAAGATCAAGAGCTGCAACCAGTGCCACACGAAGCTCGCGCCGAACTACGAGCTGAAGAAGGACGCGCTGGAGCAGTTCAAGAAGCTCGGCGGCAAGTAGCCGCTAGCTCCGCGGGCACGCCTGGGTCTCCCACGCCGTGCCTTGCCACGTTGCCTCGAAGCCGTCGACCAGCACGTCGCCGTTGTCGAGCACGAAGCGATAGCGACCGCGTGCGCGCTTGCCGGGCTCGAGCTCGTCGAGCGTGACGCTACCGGTCGGCTGCTCGCCGCAGCGCAGCCGGCACCCCGTGACGTGCGCGTCCTTGCCGATCGTGAACGTGCGCGGCGTGGTGTCACGCTCGCCATGATCGAGATCGATCTGGAACCAGCTGACGCTCGGCGCCTGGCTCTGGAGCAGCACGATCACCGTCGGCGGCGCGGTCGGCACGCACTTGTGGACCGCGCGGACCTCGACGGTGGGAAACAGCTCGTTCGTGCGCTGCGGACCCGACGCCGCCGGTGGAGCGGGGCGCTGCGTTGCCGGCGGCGCGGGCGTATCGCGATAACACCCCGCGAGCGCGATGCACGCGAGCGCGGCGAGCTTCACGCGCTGCACTTGGACTTGTTCTTGGCGTCCTTCTTGAGCTGCGTCTCGAGCTCGTTCGCCTGCTTGATCACGTTCGACTTCGGATGCTTCGTCTTGATGATCTGCAGGTACGCGCGCGCCTCGCCGCACTGCTTGAGCTGCTGCGCCGCGAGCGCCGCGAAGTAGAGCCCGTCGTCGGTCAGCGCCCCGTCCGGGAACTTGTCGACGAGCTGCTGGTACGAGCCGATCGCCTTCTCCCAGTCCTTCAGGTTCGTGTAGGCCTGGCCCTTGAAGTAGATCGCGTCGTCGGCGCGCTCGTGCGTCGGGAAGCTCGTGTGCAGGCGCTTGAAGATCTCGATCGCATCGTTGTAGCGACCGGCCTCGAACGCGGTCGACCCGAGCTTCCACAGATCCTCGGGCGAGCTGTTCGCGCTCGGCTTGCCGCTCTCGAGCTGGCCGATCCGCTGCTCGAGCGCATCGAGCCGCGCATCGTGCTGCTTGCGCATCTGATCCTGCTGCGACTTGAGCTCGGCGATCGCGTTGTTGATCTGCTGCGCGAGGCCCTTCGCCTGCGCGACGTCGGTCCGCAGCGCGTCGACGTCGGCGCCGAGGTCCGCGCTGTTGCGCTTGAGCAGCTTCGTCGCGTCGTCGAGCACGGTCTTCAGCTGCGCGATCTGGCTGTCGAGCTGCTTCTGCTTCTCGCCGAGGCCCGACTGCAGCTGATCGATGTCGCGCCGCATCGCCTGGCCTTCGCTCTTCGTCGTCGTCCAGAAGCAGCCGCCACCGGAGAGCGCCAGCGCGAGCACGGGTACGAGATGGGCGAATCGCATCGCGAGCCTCACTTCCACTGGAAATCGCAGCGGCGATCCTTGTCGTCGCCATTGCCCGTCGGCTCGGTCTCGCCCTTCGGCACGATCTGCATGCGCTGCGGATCGACGCCGAGCCGAGCGATGAAGTCCGCGACCGACTGCGCGCGTCGCTCCGACAGCGCGATGTTGTACTCCTCGGTGCCCGACGTATCGGTGTGCCCCATGAGGTACACGCCCTTGCCCTTGTTCTTCTCGAGGCAATCCGCGTTCTGCGTCAGCCGCTCGCGCTCGCTCGCCTGGATGCTCGAGTCATCGAACGCGAAGTACACGGTCGAGAGCTGACACGTCGCCGTGCCCGAGCCACCGACGGCGCCGGCGCGCACGCAGAACCCGTTGACGCAGTCCTCGTCGTCGGCGCACTCCTCGTCCTTCGAGCACTTCTTGCCCTTCTGACACGTGCCGGCCTCGCACTTGCCGCCGGGACCACACTCGTTATCCGCTGCACACGGCTTGCACTTGCCGGCCTGGCAGACCTGTCCCGTCGGACATCCCGCGTCCGACGTGCAGCCCGCGACGACACACGCGTTCGCGCTGCACTTCTTGCCCTTGCCGCACTGCGCGTCGGTCGTGCACTCGACGCACTTGTTCGCCGCGCAGACCTGGCCGTTCTTGCAATCCTTGTCGCCCTTGCAGCCCGGCTTCTTGGACTTGTCGCCGCAACCCATGGTGAACGCGAGGAGGAACGCACTGGCCGCCAGCAGGACAGCGCACGTGTACCTTGCGGTGTCCCACGCAGAGGTCCGTCGGCGGTCGCCAGGAGGCAATCCAGTCATGGCTGGGAACCTAAAAGCCTCGGGCACGTTAGTCAATTCCACGCATCCGCTTCACGACGCGGAAGCACACGGGTTCTGCTAGTTTTGGCGCCATATGGCGCGCAGCACGATCCTCGTCATCGACGACGAGCCCAACATCCTGACGACGGTCCGGCGCGCGCTCGAGATCGAGGGATATCACGTCGAGGTCGCGGGCAGCGGCCAGGCCGGCCTCGCGAAGGTCGCCGAGCACGACATCGACCTCGTGCTGCTCGACGTGATGATGCCCGGCGAGAGCGGGCTCGAGGTCCTGCCGAAGATCCGCGTCGCGTCGCCCGAGACGATGGTCGTGATGATGTCCGGCAACGCGACGATCGAGACCGCGGTCCAGGCGACGAAGGGCGGCGCGCACGACTTCGTCGAGAAGCCGCTGTCCGGCGACAAGCTGCTGCTCACGGTGCAGAACGCGCTGTCGTTCGCGCGCCTCAAGTACGAGAACCAGCGCCTGCGCGGTCGCGCCCAGGACGACTTCGCGATGATCGGCAAGGGCGCCGCGATGCGCACGATCTTCGACAAGGTCGCCAAGACCGCGCCGACGACCGGCCGCGTCCTCATCACCGGCGAGAACGGCACCGGCAAGGAGCTCGTCGCGCGCGCGGTCCACGAGCACAGCAAGCGGGCCGATGGTCCGTTCGTGAAGCTCAACTGCGCGGCGATTCCATCCGAGCTGATCGAGAGCGAGCTGTTCGGTCACGAGAAGGGCGCCTTCACGGGTGCGACGCAACAGCGCCGCGGAAAATTCGAGCTCGCCGATGGCGGCACGCTGTTTCTCGACGAGGTCGGTGACATGAATCCCAGCGCGCAGGCCAAGGTGTTGCGCGTCTTACAGGAAAACGAGCTCGAGCGCGTCGGCGGTGGCGAGACGATCAAGGTCGACGTCCGCGTGGTCGCCGCCACGAACAAGGATCTGCAGGCCGAGATCGCGGCCGGCCGGTTCCGCGAGGACCTCTACTACCGGCTCGCGGTCGTGCCGATCGAGCTGCCGCCGCTGCGCGCGCGTCGCGAGGACATCCCGCCGCTCGTCGAGCACTTCCTCGAGCAGGTGTGCATCGACAACGGCCGTCGCCTCAAGAAGGTCGCGCCGAGCGCGATGACGCTGATCATGCAGCACGAGTGGCCGGGCAACGTGCGCGAGCTCAAGAATGTCGTCGAGCGGCTCGCGATCCTGACCGGAGACGCCGAGGTGATCACCGAAGCCGACGTCGGCGACGCACTGCCGCGGGTCAAGGCCGTGAAAGCCGAGTTCTCGCGGGGCACGCCGTTCAAGGACCTCGTCGCGGCCGCGGAGCGCGAGATCATCATGGCCGCGCTCGAGGCGAACGATCACCACGTGTCGAACACGGCGCGCGAGCTCCAGCTCGAGCGCAGCCACCTGTACAAGAAGATGCGCGCGCTCGGGATCGATCACCGGGCGGATGACGAGGCGAGCTAACCGTCGTCCGGCCGACCACGGAGCAAAATCGCTTCGCACCCGGCACAGGAGGCCGCAGACGCGACTCGCACGGGCACGACGTGTTCCCGAACTAGCACGGAGGCCCCGAGCTCACGAAGCTCGCAGAGAGATCTTTTCAGGAACCTGGCGCGCGCGCTCGAGGAGAACACGCGCGTACGCGTGCGCGATCTCGACGAGCTCGTGTGCGAGGGCTCTTCCAAAAAGACCTCTCTGCGAGCTCGGCGCTCTCGGTACCTCCGTGCTGTTCAGGGGCGCACGTGATGCCCGTGCGAGCTGTATCGCCTGGACGTCGACTCCGCGGTCGACCGCTGGTCAGAACGTGCACGCCGCGCCGCCGGGCACGGTCGTGCAGGTGCCGCCCGCCGGGCATTGCGGTGGCGGACTCTGCGGGTCGCAGGTCGCGAAGCAGCGCTGGCCGCCGTCGGTGCTCGGACCGCACGCGAGGTTCGGGCCGCACTCCGCGGTCGTGGTGCAGACCGCGCCGATCACGCCGCGCGCGTCGTCGTACGGCGGGTAGAGGATACGCGCGCGCGCCGACGAGCCGGACTTGTCTGGATCCTTGCCGCTGAGATCCATCCAGGTCGCCGCGAACGCGCCGCCGGGCAGGCCGACCGCCGACGGGTTCGACTGATCGCCCTCGGTGGTCGTCGGCACGACGAATTCGTCGCCGACCGGGACGCCGCTCGGACGGAATACGCGGCCGAACACGCCGCAGCTGCTGCCGTCGCCGTTCGCCTCGCACGCGTGCCAGACGACGAGCAGCGCGCCGTCGGCGCGGCCGGCGACGCCGAACGCTTCGCGCGAGTCGAACTCGGTGCCGCTGCGCGTGGAGATCAGCGTCGGGCCGCCCATCAGACCGCCGCCGTTGTTGATGCGATAGAGCTCGAGGCGGCCGGGGCCGGTCGAGCCGGTCGAGAGCGCCCACCGCACGACGACGGCGAACCCGAGGCCGAGCGGCGCGACGCGGACGAACTGGATCTCCTCGGTCGCGGTCTTCGTGACGATCGGGATGTCCGCGGTGAGGAACGAGTTCGTGTTGCTCGCGATGCGCGCGCGGACGTCACCGTCGAGGATCCACGCGTACAGGATGCGGTCGCCGTTCGAGGTGACCGCGCCGCGCGAGGCGCCCGCGGTGCCGACGAGCGTGTTGACCTGGACGAGGTTCGACGGCGCGCACTGCGAGCTGACGATCGCGCCCTTGATGTTGTTCTCGGTGCCGAAGCCGTTCCACGACACCGCGAACGTCCCGTTCGACAGCCCGGTCGCGGACACGACGTCGGGCAGCTGCTCGACGGAGACGTTGACCTGATCGGTCGCCGAGTTGCCGCCGGCATCGAGCGGCCGGCAGGTGATGCCGTCGATCGTCGAAGGCGAGGGCTCGGAGAAGTCCCACACCGCGATCGTGTTCTGGCCTGCGCTCGCGACCGCGGGCGTCGCGACACCGGTCGTGAGCGACGTCGAGACCGGGAACCCCTGCGGGCCGGCGGCGAGGCCGGACTCGAGGGGCTTGCCGGTGACGTCGAACCGGCGCGCGAACATGTTGCAGCCGCCGGTGGCGAGGCAGCGGTCGCGGTAGACGACGGTCCAGTCACCGTCCTGGGTCGCGGCGATCTGGAAGCCGTGCGACTCGAAGTCGTCCGACGGGAACTGGTCGTCGAGGAAGTCGGTGTTGACGACGAAGTCGGCGCTGTCGAGCACGACGCGTGCCTCGGGGGCCGCGACGGTCGTGGTGGCGGTGCCGCGGCCGACGAGCAGGCCGGCCTCGTCGAGCGCATCGACCTGGATCACGAGCTCGCCGGTGCGCTCGGGCGCCGAGATGCTGAACGTCGTCGGGAAGTCGTTGCCGCCGAGCGTGAGCCGGTCGTTGCGCATCGAGCCCGCGTTCGACAGCGTGATGCTGAGCTCCTTCGCGTCGTGCACGGCGGGGCGGGTCTCGACCGTGACGATCGTGAAGCTCTCGTCGCTCCCGCATGCCGCGAGCAACGCGATCGCCGGGAACGTGGCGCGCCAGCTCATTTGGGGAAGTCGATCGCTCCGAGCTCGGTGTCCGGCGTGTTGTCGCGCGTCAGTGCGTAGATCCCGACCGCGCCGACGGCAACCACCGCGACGCCGGTCCAGAACCACCACTTCTTGTAGACGGGCTTGCCCTCGCCGGATTCGATCGGGCGCTCCTTCTTCTTGACGAGACCGAACCGCTCGCTCGTGCCCTGGTCCTTCTTCGACTCGAGCTCCTCGATCAGCTGCTCGACCTGCTCCTTGTTCGGCGCGTCGGGGGCGAGCTTCAGGTACTTCTTGAACGAGAACACCGCCGCCTCGTAGTCACCGAGGTTGCGGTGGCACTGGCCGATGTTGAACAGGAACTCCGGGATCGGCTTCGCGTCGTAGGCCTTCTGGAACTGGTCGAGCGCCTCGTCGAACTTCTGCAGGTTGAACAGCTTCTGGCCGCGCTCGTAGTGGCGCTTCGCCGCGCGCTCGGCGGGATCGTCGGCGTGCGCGACATGCACGAACGCGAACATCGAGAGCAGCAGCGCGATCAGGAGGCGGGTCATCGATGACGCTTGAAGGGATCCGCGAGGTCGGTCGGATCGATCGTGGGCTTCTTGTCGGGTTTCTTGGCGTCGGTCTTCGGCTTGGAGTCGCTCGGGTCGTCGAGCTCCTTGACCTCGACCGGCTTGGTCTCGGCGGGCTTCGTCTCGACGGGCTTGTCGGGCTTGTCGGCCTCGGTCTGCTTCGTGCCCGACTTCGTGGGCTTCTTGTTCGTGGTCCGCACGGTCTTCTTGTCCGGTGACGTCCGGTCACTCGAAGACACGGTGGGGATGGTCGCTCCGATGTCGCGTGTCAGCGTGACGCGAAACTCGCGCTTGCTCGCCGCGAGGTCGACGACCACGGATTCGTCCTTGTAGCCCTCGCTGCGGACGACAAACGTCCGGCGATCCGTCGGCCCGCCGTCCTTGGTGTCGACGTTGAACGAGCACGGCGTCCGGCAGAGCTCGGCAGACTGGCCGTCCGCGTAGACGCCACCGGCCGGCAAGGAATCGAACCGCAGCTCGATCAGCTGCGGACGCGCGACCGGCGGTTCGGCCTGCGTCACCGTCGGCTGCGTCGCCGTCGACGGTTGGGTCTGCGCGACGGAAGCGCTGGCGGCCTCACGCGCCGGCTCGGAGTCGGTGCGGCCGGCGTACCAGATCGCGGCGCCGACGCCGATCGCGACGGCGACCGCACCGCCGCCGAACCACACCCACCACGGCGTCGGCTGCGGCACGACCGGAGGTGGCGCGATCTGCGACGCGTACTGGCCGTAGTACTGCGAGGCGTGCATGCCCGAGTGCGGCGTGGGCTGCGTCGGGATCATCGGCCCCGACGGCAATACCGACGGCAACGGCGCCGGCAGCGGCAGCTGCGGCAGGATCGTCTGCATCGCGGGCGGCGCGACCGTCGGCACCGGGCGCATCCCGCTGCCGGTGAGCGCGCCGTACCCGGGTGGATGGGTCTCCATGCCGCCGAGCATGCCGAGCAGGGCGTCGCGCAGCTCGAGGATGTCCTGGAACCGGCGCGCCGGATCCTTCTCGATGCAGCGCAGGATCAGCGCCTCGAGCCGCGGATCGATCTGCTGGCCGTTCGCGGTCGCGCGCGGCGGGATCGGGAGCTCGGTCAGGTGCTTGCGCACGTACTCGCCGAACGAGCGGCCGCGGAACATCGGCTGGCCGCAGAACAGCTCGTAGATGATCGCGCCGAGCGAGTAGATGTCGCTGCGCGCGTCGATCACCATGCCGCCCGCCTGCTCGGGGGACATGTACGCGGGCGTGCCGATCACCGAGCCGGCGGCGGTCTGAAAGCCGACGTCCTCGTCGTCGCGGTTGAGCAGCTTCGCGACGCCGAAGTCGAGCAGCTTGACGAGCTCGGCGCCGTCGGAGGTCGGCACGACGATCACGTTGTCGGGCTTGAGATCGCGGTGGACGACGCCGACGTGGTGCGCGGCGCCGAGGCCGTCGCAGATCTGCACGAGCACCGCGAGCGCGCGCGGCATGTCGACGCCACTGCGCGCCCACTTGCCGAGGCTCTGGCCGCGCAGGAACTCCATGATGATGAACGTCGTGCCGTCGTCGAGCTCGACGAAGTCGGTGACGTCGACGATGTTGCGGTGGCGCACGCGGTTGACCGTGCGCGCCTCCTGGAAGAACCGCGCGACCGAGTCGCGGCGCTTCGCGTAGTCGCTGCGCAGCAGCTTGAGCGCGACCTCGCGGCCGAGCTTGACGTGCTCGGCACGGTAGACGTAGCCCATGCCGCCCTTGCCGAGCAGCTCGAGGATCCGGTAGCTGCCGAGCACGTGATTGACGCGCTGGTCGGGATCGTCGCTCGACTTCGGCGGGATCGGTGGCGGTCGTCCGGCGGACGGACGCATCACCGCCGGTGCGGCGGGCGTCTTGACGCGCGCGCCGGGAGACTCGACCCGCGTGCGCTCATCGCGATCCGCCGCCTCGTGCGTGCCGAGCGCGAGCGATGGATGCGACGGATCGATGCCGTAGTCCTCGTCGTCGTCGTCGTCGACATCGCCGCGCGAGATCGATAGCGATTGCGTCGGTTCGCGTCCACCCTCGGGACGGACCGCAGCACGTGGGCGCGAATCGCGTGTCGTCATGAGTACCCCGCCATGTGCCGGCCACCCCACAAACGCATGGGAAGTCACCGAGGGGTAACGTGAATAGTACGATCCAAAACGCACATACAGCAACCAACAGTTTCGCTGGGTTGCTGTGCTACTGGCTACACTGGTCCAGGACGCGCAAGGCCGCGGAAATCGCCAGCCGGACCTGGTCGATCTGCTCGCGCTGGTAGCGCTTTCTGAGCGGATCGATCGCCCGCGTGTTGCACATGTCCCGGAGCGCGCGCGCGGTCGTGGCGCGGATGTCCCGGCTCGCGTGGTCGAGGTACGGGACGAGCAGGTCGACGTCGGCATCCTGGCCGGTGCGCGCGACGCCAAGCGACTCGATGCCGGCGCGCAGGCGGAGGATGCCGCGACCGCTGCGATCGGCGGCCGGCACGCTCGCGATCACCTGCAGGATCACGTCGCGCGGCGTGCCGGAGCACGGGCTGCCGCAGAAGTGCGGGACGGCGCGGATCGCGCGCAGCTGGATCCCGAAGTCGACCGTCGGATCGACGATCAGCTCCTGCAGCCGCGCGAGCTTGTCGGGACCCGAGACGTTTGCGGCGATCTCTTCCTTCGTCGGCACCGAGTCCATCGGCGTCAGCGTGTGGACCTCGACCGGCGTCGGCGTCGGATCCGCGCCGTGCGCCGGCAGCGCGGACAGCGCGAGCACCGCGACGAGCCCCGAGATCTTGCGCGCGTGCTTCATCGCAGCACCCCGCTGCGCTGCAAGATCTCGCGCTGACCCGGCGACAGATCGGTGCCGCCGAGCTCGCTGTAGAACATCAGGTTGTTCGGCGAGTCGTCGGTGTCGTCGATCATGTCGCGCCAGTTCACGCCCTGCGCGTCGGTGCCGAGCTCGACGTTGTGGTGCAGGCCCATGTAGCGCGCGAGCTCGTGAGCGGTGACGCGCGCGAGCTGGCTCCACGACCGGTAGCACAACGTGTCGACGCCGATGATGATGCCGGACTGCCGCGTGTTCGCGATGCCGGCGGGGCCGGGATTCGGGCCGAACGCCTGCAGCCCGACCGGCGACAGCGTCCGGACGAAGAACACGTTGATGCCAGTCGTGGCCGCGCCGAGCTGGAGCAGCGAGCCGGCGTCGACGGCATCGAGCCCGTCGAGGTCGTGGTGATCGAGCACGTCGGTGTAGTCGATCGTGCCGAGCGCGATCCCGCCGTGGACGAAGATCGAGCGCAGCTCGCCGAGGAAGTCGCCCTGGAAGAAGCTCTTGCTCTGCGCGGCGGCGGCATCGAGCTTCTCGTCGCCGAACGCGGCCTCGCACGGATGCGCGTCGAGGTCGAGGAAGTAGAAGTGCAGATCGAGCAGCAGCGCGGAGTCGACGCGGACGACCGCGGTGACGTGCGGGATCGCGGAGCCCGGCGTGCCGTTGAGCCGGTACGACGACGCCATCACGCGATACGCGCCGGTCTCGATCGGCACGCTCGGCGTCGACGGGAAGCCGAGCACCGACTGTCCGAGCTCCGGACGATGCCGCACGATGTTCTGGTAGAACTCGCGCACCGGATCGCAGGTCGCGTCCTGGACCTCGCACGGCTTCGTGTACAGCACCTGGCCGCTCGGCGAGACCAGCGTCTGCGCGCCGACCTTCTGCGCGGGATCGTCGACGGAGAACACGAGCTCGGCGGACTGCGCGGCGCTCGGCACCGGGAACAGAAAGTTCGCCGTCGGCGCGGTGATCGGGATCGTCCACACGATGTTGCCGCTCGACGGCAAGCAGCCGTTGAACAGCGCGCCGTTGACGCCGACGCGCGGGATCTCCATGCAGCTCGTGCCTTCCGCGCAGTCGCGCGTGTCATCGCAGAGGTCGGTGCAGTGGCCGAGCGCGCACGTGCCGTTGCGACAGTCCGAGTCGCGCGCACATACCGAGCCCGGCGGACGCGCGGAGCTCTGCGCGGTGCAGCTCGCGAGCAGGTGGCCGGTGCTGTCGACGGTGTTGCCGTCGATCTGACACGAGAGGCCCGCCGCGCACTCGGCCTCGCTCGAGCACGCATCGCCGGGCTGACCGGTGGCCGCGAGACAGATCCCGGTCTCGTCACAGGTGTAGCCGTCGCCGCAGTCCGGCGCGCGCGCGCACCGCGGAACGCACGTCCCGGCTGCGCACTGCAGCGCGCGATCGCAGTCGCTGTGCTGGTCGCACGTCTCGCCGATACCACCGTCACCACCCGGACAGCCCGCAAGCGCGAGCACGAACGGGATCCAGGGTGGAAGTGTGCGATGCCGCATCGGACGTCCGCCTACGCCGAGTATATAATGTCGCCCACTTCGGGGGACCCACCATGCGGTTACGTTTGCTTACGCTGAGCCTGGGCACGTTTTTCGCTGCAACTGCGGGTGGATCCGCAGCGGCACAGCCCGCACTCGATGACTCCGCACCCGCCAGCTCGAGCGATCCCGCGGGTGCTCCCGCGGAACCCGCGCCCGCGGCGACCGCGGCGGCGCCCGGCAATGCCGTCGAGTACGGCGTCGGGATCCGGCTCCGCAACGTGCGGCTGCCGAAGGGAGAGATCGAGCTGTTCGTCGAGCGCGCCGGCTCGAGCGGCGTGTCGAGCGGCGGCATCGGCTTCGATCTGACGCGGCGGCGCGGCAACGTCGAGCTCCAGCTCGGCTTCGAGTTCGAGCACTTCGTCCTCGGCGAAGGCGTGTGGATCGAGAAGGGCAAGGACGTCGCCGCGGGCGACGAGGCCGACTTCATCGTTCACCCGGACAACGCGCCGAACGGCGAGAAGCTCGGCTGGTTCACGATCGAGTTCACGTTCCTGAACCACTCGCAGATCAACAAGTACCTGTCGGTGCGCTACGGCGCCGGTGCGGGCCTCGGCATCGTCACCGGCAACCTGTGGCACTACAACATCATCTGCAACGGCGCGACGAACGCGAACGTCAGCCCGGGCTGCGTGCCGCCGGACTCGCCGTTCAACGGCACCGGTCGCTACAGCGAGGGCACCGCGACGCTCGTCAAGTACGATTCGATCCCGCCGGTGTTCCCGGTGATCAACGCGATCATCGGCCTCCAGGCGAAGCCCACGCCGAAGAGCACGGTCAACCTCGAGGCCGGCATTCGCACGTTCCTGTTCTTCGGACTGTCGGGCAGCTACTTCTTCTAGCGCTTGCGGCGGACGTCGCCGACGCGCAGCGTGAGCTTCTCGGCGTCGAAGAACTCGGCGAGCGGGATCGTGAACTTGCGGCTCGCGCCGGTGAGGTCCTTCCACTGCTGCGCGTCGATCGTCTTGTGCTCGTCGAGAAACTTCACGAGCCGCGCGCGCAGATCGTCGACGGTCGCCGCGTGCATGAACAGATCCGGCTTGATCTTGACGACGAGCTTCGCGGCGACGAGGCGATCGATCGCGGCCTTGACCTGCGGCTCGGTCATCCCGAGCGCGGCCGGGATCTCCTTCGGCCGCAGCGGCTCGACGCCCCACGTCTGCAGTTGCGTCGCGAGCTTCGCCTCGACCGGCGACAGCGTCGCCTTCGATGCGGCCTGCGCGGTCACGCGCGTGACGCGATCCCCGGCGGTCGCGAGCTTGCCGCGTGACTCGAGGCCCGCGAGGATCGCGTCGTAGGCGCGCGCGGGCAGGGCGGCGGGTAGCTGGGTGCGCAGGCCCTCGCGTGCGAGCCCGTCGGGAGCTGCGGCGAGCAGGGCGGCGATCTTGGCCTCGAGCTCGGCGATCGCCTGTGCGTGCACGTAGTGCGCGTGATCGCCCTCGCCGGTGACGAGCAGCTCGCCCGCGGCGACGAGCTTGCCGAGCGAGTCCGCGAGCGTCGTCGCCGGGACACCGAGCCGGCGCACGAGATCGTGCAGCGAGAGTCCCGCGAACGCGGCGTTGCGGACGTCGAGCGCGATCCGCTGGTCCTGGCGCGCGGCTGCGAGTGACGCCACGGTCTGCGCGTGCGCGGCGCCCTTGCGGGCCTTCGGCGCGAGCACGCGGATGATCGTGCCGCCGCCGATCGTCGAGCCCTGCGAGCGCGTCGCGGTGAAGCCACGGACGATGAAGTGATCGCCGGGCAGCGCGCCGAGCGGCGTCGTCGCGTCGATCCGCAGCTGCGCGAGGGACTTGCTGCCCGGCGCGAGCGTCGTCACGCCGACGAGCGCGAGCGTCGCGAGCACCTGCGCGGTGCCGTGGTGGACGAGCACCTTCGTCCGCGGCCCGAGCGGGCCCGGCGCCGAGGCGAGGTAGCGCAGCTCGACGTCGAGGATGTGCGACGCCGCAACGCGACCGGGATGCGCGAGCAGATCGCCGCGCGCGAGATCTTCGACGGCGAGGCCGCCGACGTTCACCGCGGCGCGCGAGCCGGCGACGGCGCGATCGACCGCGGCGCCGTGGACCTCGATGCCGCGCACGCGCGCGGACAGATCGCTCGGGATCACGACGAGCTCGTCGCCGAGCGCGACCTCGCCGCCGAGGATCGTGCCGGTCACGATGGTGCCGAACCCTTTCACCGTGAACACGCGATCGATCGGCAGCCGGAACACGCCGGTCTTCGTGCGCGGCGGCAACTCGTCGATCGCCTTGCCGAGCGCCGCGCGCAGCTCGTCGAGCCCGACGCCGGTCCGCGTCGAGACCGGGACGATCGGCGCGGACTCGAGGAACGTCCCGGCGAGCGCGCCGCGCACGTCGCCGGTCACCATCGCGAGCCACTCGTCGTCGACGAGGTCGCGCTTCGTCAGCACGACGAGGCCGCGGCGCACGCCGAGCAGCTCGCAGATGTCGAGGTGCTCGCGGGTCTGCGGCATCACGCCCTCGTCGGCGGCGATCACGAGGCACACGAGATCGAGGCCGGTCGCGCCGGCGACCATCGACTTCACGAACCGCTCGTGGCCGGGCACGTCGACGACGGCGATCCGGCGGTTGCCGAGATCCAGCCGCGCGAAGCCGAGCTCGGTCGTGATGCCGCGCGCCTTCTCGACCGGCAGCCGATCGGTGTCGATGCCGGTCAGCGCGCGCACGAGCGACGTCTTGCCGTGATCGATGTGCCCCGCGGTGCCGAGGACGATCGGATGGATCACGGCGGCAGCCTAGCAGCCTGCTAGACGCGCCGCTCGCGCAGCTCGCGCTTCAGGATCTTGCCGGTCGGATTGCGCGGCAGCTCCTCGAGGAACGTCACCTTGCGCGGCCGCTTGAAGTCCGCGAGCCCGCGCCGGCAGAAGTCGATCACCTCGGTCTCGGACAGCTGCTGGCCGCCCTTCAGCACGATGAACGCCGACAGCGTCTCCCCCCACTCGGGATCCGGCATGCCGACGACCGCAGCCTCGAGGATCGCGGGGTGCGTGTGCAGGTGGTCCTCGATCTCGCGCGGGTAGATGTTGACGCCACCGGAGATCACCATGTCGTGCTTGCGCGACTCGAGGTAGTAGTAGCCCTCGCCGTCGAGCCGGCCCATGTCGCCGACGGAGAAGAAGCCCTGGCGCTGCGCCGAGCTCGTCGCTTCCTCGTTGTTGTGATAGCCGGAGATCAGCGTCGAGTTGCGCGCGTAGAGCTCGCCGACCTGGCCGTGCGCGACGTCCTTGCCGTCGTCGTCGAGCAGGCGGATCTGGTTGCCACGCAGCGCGCGGCCGATCGTGCCGGGCCGGTTAACGTGATCGTTCGGGCCGGCGAGCGTGACGAGGCCGGTCTCGGTCGCGCCGTAGAAGTTCCACAGCTTCGGGCCGAACACCGCCATGAACCGACGCGCGGCCTCGGTCGTCAGCGGTGCCGCCGCGCTCATCACCCAGCGCAGCGACGACGTGTCGTACTTCGCGAGCGTCGCGTCCGGCAGGTTCGACATCCGGATCAGCATCGTCGGCACCATCAGCGTGCAGGTGACGCGCTCCTTCTGGATGATGTCGAGCGCGCCCTCGGGCTCGAAGTGATTCATCAGCACGACCGTCGCGCCGAGCGACATCATGATCGCGACGAACGCCGGCGCCGCGCTGTGATAGAGCGGGCACACGACGAGGTGGCGATCGTCGGCGCGCATGCCGACCTGCAAGATCATGTCGGCGACCGACTCGAAGCCGGTGCGGCGCCACGCGCGGTTCGCGCCCTTCGGCTTGCCGGTCGTGCCGGACGTGTAGACGATCACGCCGCCGCCGTCGCCGCCCTTGCTGCGCGGTGGCAGATCGGGCGACGCCGACGCGAGCGCACGATCCCAGTCGACATCGCCGGCGGACATGGCGCCGTTGCCGCCGACGACGATCAGCTTGTGCTGGACGTGGCCGTCCTGTGCCGCGATCGCGCGCGCCTCGTGCATCGCGCCCAGATACTCGGCGTGGACGATCGTCGCCGTCGGCTCGGAGTTCGACAGGATGTAGCCGATCTCGGGCGCCTTGAGCCGGTAGCCGATCTGGACCGCGGTCGCGCCGAGCCGCGCGAGCGCCTGCTGGGCGATCAGGTACTCGCTGCCGTTCGGGAGCATCAGCGCGACGCGACTGCCGCCGCGCACGCCGCAGTCGACGAGCGCGTGCGCGAGCCGGTTGATCGTCGCGTCGAACTCCGCCCACGTGAAGCGCCGCACGCCGCGCTCGCCGTACTCGACGAGCGCTTCCTTGTCGGGATGCGCGGCGGCATGAAACATCACCGCGAGGTGCGGCCCGAGCACGGTGTTGCGGGCGCCCTTCACGAACTGCGCGAGCCGCGACGGCCGCACCGGCGCAGCGACCTGGCTCGCGCGCAGCACCTTGCCGAAGAACAGCGCACGATCGACACGACGACGGATCCGGTCCAGCACGGCCGAACCATACACGGATCGGCGCCGACGAGCGTTTACATCGCTACGGGCAGGCCTTCATCGACGTCGCGAGGTAGTTCCGCACCTCGTTCGCCTGTGCGCCGTTTGGCGGGTTTCGCCCGAGGAACTGCATCCACGGCGCCTTCGCCGGGCACAGGTTGTTCTGGTCGACGTACATCCGGCCGTACTGGTAGAACGCGTCCGTGAGCCACGGCACGGTGCGGCCCTGCTGCTTCTCGGCCTCGAGCCCGAGCCGCGTCGCCTCGGCGTACGCGCGCAGCGCCTCGCCGGGCTGATTCGCGTCCCGGTACAGCTCGCCGAGCATCCAGCTCGCCTCGGGGTTCGCGCTCCTGAGCCGGACTGCCTGGCTCAGCCACTTCATCGCATCGCCGGCGTTGCCGGATTCCTTCAGCGCCTTGCCGGCGAGGAACCGGACCTCGGCGTCGTCGGGGCGCATCTCGGCCGCGACCTTGAGCGCGGGGATGCCCTCGTTGATGTTGCCACGCGAGGTCAGGATCCGGCCGACCCCGACCTGCGACGTGAACAGCTTCGGATCGAGCGCGAGCGCGTCGCGATACGCACGCAGCGCGGCGTCGTACAGCCGCGAGTCGTTCGTCTTGCGCGCCTGCGCCTCGGCCGCACGGCCCTGACCGTCGAGGTACAGCGGATCGCGATCGCTCGCGGCGGCGGCGATGAAGAGCTTGCGCGCCTCCTCGGGCCGATCGTGCGCGAGCAAGCCCTCGGCCTTGAGGTACATGCCGGCCGGGTGGTTCGGATCGATCGCGAGGATCGCGTCGCCTTGTTCGGCCGCCTTGTCGACCTTGCCGATGCGCGCGTAGAACCGACCGGCACGGACGCGCGATTGCACGCTGACCGTCTTGTCGGCGAGCAGCTTCGCGTAGAGCGCGCTCGCGTCGTCGTCGCGCCGCGCCGCCTCGTACGCGCGCGCGAGCTCGAGCGAGAACTCGGTGCGCTGCGGATCGGCGGCGATCGCCTGCTGGAACCGCGAGATCGCCTCGTCGGTCTTGCCGAGGCTCGTCAGCGCCTTCGCGAGCTGGTACTGCGCGTCGGCATCGGACGGCTTCGCCTCGACGGCGCGCCGCAACCACGGCTCGGCCTTCGCCGCATTCGCGGCCTGCAGGTATGCGGTGCCGAGCGTCAGCGCGAGCTGCGGATCGTGCTCTGCCTTCTGCGCCTGCTCGGCGATCAGCGCATCGGCGCGGGCGCGTAGCTCGGTCGCCTTCGCCGGATCGGCCTTGTCCGCCATCGCGCCGAGCTTCGTGGCGGCGGCGAGCATCGGCGTCAGATCGGTCGTGCCGGCGAGCTTCGCGGCCTCGATGTACAACGTCACCGCGGCCTCGTCGGCGCCTTGCACGTCGGCGAGCCGCCCCATCACGTACCTGATCCGCGCCTGATCGATCGCCGGCGGTGGCGGATTGCGGGCGGCGAGCGCGGTCAGGCGCGCCTGGGCGTCCGGCAGATCCTTGCGCGCGATCGACAGCTCGGCCTGCACGAGCTGCGCGTGGACATCGTCCTTGCTGATATCGAGCGCCTTCTTCAGCAGCTCGCCGGCGGCATCGAGCTTGCCATCGCGGAGCTCGACGTCGGCGAGCCCGGTCATCGTCGGGACATCACTCGGTGCGAGCACGAGCGCCTTGCGGTAGCGCTCGCGCGCGACCTCGAGGCGATTCGAGCGCTTCGCGACCTCGGCCGCGAGGTTCCACGCCTGGACCACCGCGCGCGGGTCCGCCTGGTCGACGTCCTTGAGCGCGAGCAGCGCGAGCAGATCCGCTTCCTGCTGCTTCGCCTCGGCCGCCGGCTTCGTCGCGGCGAGCCCGACCTGCGCGGCGATGTTCGCCTTGTCGAGCTCGAGCACGGCGGCGAAGTCGTCGCGCGCCGCCTCGGGCTGCGCGTTCGCGAGCTTCGCCTGCGCGCGGCCGTACAGCGCGAACAGCTTGATGCCGTCGCCGCCGTTCGCGATCGCCTGATCGAACGCGGCGATCGCCTCGGTCATCGCGCCGCGCGCGGCCTGCGCCCAGCCGAGGTAGAGCTGCAGCGTCGCGTCCTTCGGTGCAGCGGCGACGAGCGGCTGCAGGCGCTCGACCGCGCGATCGCCCTGGCCGGACGTGATCGACGACAGCGCCTGCGCGCGGATCAGCGCCGGCCCGCTCGCACCGACCTCGACGGCGGTCGCGAGGTAGCGGCGCGCACCGACGAACTTGACGTCGGCATTGATGCCATTGGACAGCCCGCTCGCGAGCATGCTCTCGGCGGCGATCACGAGCGCCTCGGGATGACGGTCGTCGACCTCGAGCGCGCGCCGCGCGGCGCCGGCCGCTCGATCCCAGTGCGTCGCATCGGTCGCCGCGAGCGCCTTGCGCGCGTTCGCGACCTCGGACTCGACCTGCTCGTGCGCCTGCTGCTTCGCGACGCGGCGCTGGTACAGCTTCCAGCCGCCGAACCCGGCCGCTCCGAGCACCAAGATCGCGAGCAGCACGATCCGCATGCGCTTCGCACGTCGCGCGGCCGCTTCTGGAT
The DNA here is from genome assembly GCA_035715365.1 of Kofleriaceae bacterium. GTDB lineage: Bacteria > Myxococcota_A > Polyangia > Haliangiales > Haliangiaceae > JABFXX01. The sequence goes on from DASTLB010000022.1 coordinate 523,169, forward strand.
CGTGCGCGACCGCCTGCTCGCGACGCGGAGCGCGCTTCGGTGCCTCGGCGACCGGCTCGGCGAGCTCGAGCGTGACCTCGGGCTTCGTGCTCGCGACCGGTGCCGCGGGCGGGGGTGGCCGCGACGATCGCTTCGGCATCTCGGATCGCGACGGCGGTGCGGTCGGCGTCGAGAGATCGAGATCGTCGAACTGCCCGGGCGCGGCGGGCTCGGCGGCGCGTGCCGGCGTCGAGAACTTCACCGGCGCATCGTCGTGCGCGGGCGCCACGGGCGGCGAGGGCCGCGAGTCCGGCGCGCTCGGGCCGAGATCGAGATCGAGCGCGGGACCGTCGTCCATCTCGAGCTCGAGTGCAGCGGCGGCGGGCTTCGCGGCCGGCTTCGCAGCCGGCTTGTTGCCAACCGGCAGATCGCCGAAGAAGTCGGCCTTCGTCGCCGGGGGCTTGCTCGCGGGCTGGACCGGCGGGTCGGCCGGCCGCGCGGCCGGCGCGGACGTGGGCTTGCCGGGGAGATCGTCGAAGAAGCCCTTCGGAGCCGGTGCCGCCGGGCGACTCGCGTTTGGCTTCGCCGGCAGATCGTCGAAGTAGCCTTGCGGCGCGGGCGGCTCGGGCCGGCTCGCGTTCGGCTTGCCGGGGAGATCGTCGAAGAAGCCCTTCGGTGCGGGGACCTCGGGCGCCGCAGGCTTCGTCGGGCGGCCCGGGAGATCGTCGAAGAAGCCCTTCGGTGCGGGGACGTCGGGTGTTGCCGGCTTCGTCGAGCGACCGGGGAGATCGTCGAAGAAGCCTTTCGGCGCAGGGACCTCGGGCGCGGCGGGCTTGGTCGGCCGACCGGGGAGATCGTCGAAGAAACCCTTCGGTGCGGGCACCTCGGGTGCAGACGTGCTCTGCACATCCGGGAGATCGTCGAAGAAGCCTTTCGGTGCGGGGACCTCGGGCGCGGCGGGCTTCGTCGGGCGACCGGGCAGATCGTCGAAGAAGCCCTTCGGTGCGGGCAGCTCGCCGACGGCGCCCGGCTTCGGGGTCGGTAGATCGACCAGCTTCGCCGCCGGCGCGGGGAGATCCGCGCGACGCTCGAGCTTCGGCGTCGGCAGGTTCGACGGGCTTGTCTTCGGTGCGGGCAGGTTGCCGACGCCGGCAGGCTGCAGCTCGAGACCGAGCTCGAGATCGAGCGGCGGCGGTGCGGCGCGCTTGCTCGCAGCCGCAGCCGGCGCCGGGAGATCGAAGAAGTCGTCGCTCGCAGCGTCGGGCCGAGCGGCGACCGGCTTGCCCGCGCGCGGTGCCGGCAGATCGATCGGATCCCCGGGCGCCGCGATCGGATCGGCGGGGCGCTTCGCACTCGCGGGGCGTGGCAGATCGAGCGTCGGGGCGGCGCCCTTCGGTCCGCGCGGGGCCGGCAGATCGGACACCGACGGCAGCTCGACCGCGGGCGGTCCCGCCGCGCGCGGGGGTGTGGCGGGCTTCGCCGCCGGTTTCGGCGCGGGGAGATCGAGGACGCCCGGGCGCGGCTTCGGCGCCGGCAACTCGGCGTCGTCACGCGCCGGCGCGGCACTCGCGAGCGGGCCCGAGCGATCCGCACCGCGCGTCAGCTTCGGCGCCGGCAGATCCGACACGCCCTGTGTCGGTGCCGCGGGCGGCGGCCGCGCCGCCTTCGGCGCGGGCAGCTCGGCGTCGCCGCCGGGTGGCATCAGATCGCCGATGTCGAGCGCGGCGTGCTGCGCCGACTTGCGCGGCGCCCGCGGTGCCGGCAGGTCCGAGGCACTCGCGCGGCGCGCGCGCGCGTCGGGTGGTGCGAGCGCGGGATCGAGCGGCGGCACGCTGCCCTTCGACGGCCGTCCGGGCATCGCCGGATGCGCGTGCTTCGGCGGCGGCAGATCGCTCAGCGTGACGTCGACGGGGAGCGGCACGCGCGCCTTGCAACTCGCGCAGTTGACGTACTTCGCGCCGACGGGGACGTCGTCTTCCGCAACGCGATTCGTGTTCCCGCACGCGTTGCAGGTCACCTCGATCATCCGGTCTTCATCATACCGCCGTTCGAGGCGTGGTCCGATCGAGCACGCGCTATCTCGGGTACGAGTCGGTGGGGCCTGACGGTGAGGAGCGGAGGTAGCCGAGGTAGGCGATCAGCGCCTGCCGCGCGGCGCGATCGGCTCGTCGTCCTCGAAGTCATCGTCGTCGACGTCGAGCCCGCGCCCGCCACCGCGCCGGTTGCCGCCGCCGTTCGGATGCAGGATCGCGCGCCGCAGCTGGTTCATGATCTTGCGCTCGAACTCCGGCAGCACGACGAGCAGTCGCGCGGTCTGCGCGGGCGTGAGGATCTTTCTCAGCTCCGCGAGCCGCTTCTCCTCGACGTCCCAGAACGCCTTCTGGTTCGCGACGGCCTCGTCGATCAAGCGATCGGTCGCGCGCGGATCCTTCGCGACGTCGGGCGATGCGAGCCGGCGCTGGATGTCGATCCGCTTCTTCAGCAGATCGCCGATCACGTCGTCCCACTTCGCGAGCACCGGCAGCAGCCGCGCGAGCGTCTTGTCGTCGAGGTTGAGCTCGTCGGTGAGCGTCGCGGCGCGCAGCGCGCGGATCCGGCGCTTGACCGCCTCGCGGCGATCTTGCGGCTGCGGCTGTTGCGGCGGTGGGTTCGTGCGCGGCTGCGCGCTCGCCGGTGCGACGGCGGCGACGAGCAGGTACGCGACGAGCGCGAGGCGACGCATCAACCCTTGCCTCGCTCCGGCTCGTCGAGCCAGCGTTCGGCGCGCTCGAGCTCGGAGTCGTCGAGCTCGTCGATCCACGCGAGGTCAGACGGCGCGATCAGCTCGTCGACCGGAATGTCATCGAGCTCGTCGTCATCGAATGCGGCGTCGAGCTCTGCCGCGGTCGCCGGATCGAGCTCGACCGCGTGACCGTCGAGCCACAGCGCGGCAACGCCATGCTCCGGCTCGGCGGAGACCGGCGGCGCATCGTGCGAGCGCACGGGGGCCGTCACGACCTCGCGTGGCTGCGGCGCGGGACCATGCGCGATCACGAGCACGATCGCGGCGGTCGCGGCGAGCGCGAGACCCGGCAGCACGAACCGCCAGCTCCGCCACCACGCGCGCGGCACCTTCGGGCCGACCGCGTCGCCGATCGATCGCTCGAGCGCGGCCCAGTCCGGCGCCTGTCCCATCGCGGGCAGCTCGCGCAGCTCGCCGAGCAGCGCGCGCGTCGCGGCCTCGTCGGCACGTGCGGCGGGATCGTCCGCGAGCAGGGCCTCGACGCGCCGGCGCTCCTCGGGCGACAGCTCGCTGACGCCGTCGACGTACGCGGCGAGCAGGTCGTTCGAGTCGGCGGGATCACGTCGCATCGCTGCCACCCAGGATGTCACGCAGACGTTTGACCGCGTAGTGGAAGTTCACCTTGGCGGTGTTCTCGGTGCAATCGGCGAGCTCGGCGACCTCCTTGAACGACAGGTCGTCGAACACGCGCAGCTCGAGCACGAGCTTTTGCTTCGGCGGCAGCTGGGCGATCGCGGCGCGCAGCCGGGCGCCGTCCTGTCCTCCGATCAGGCGCTCGGGCCCGGCGTGCATCGCGGTCAGCGCATCCTCGGCGATCTCGGCCGGCTCCTCGCGCCGGTGATCGCGCAGCCACGACAGCGCGCAGTTGATCGCGATCCGGTACAGCCAGCTGCGCACCGTCGCGTCGCCGCGAAACGAAGCGAGCGCGCGAAACGCCCGCACGAACGCCTGCTGCGTGACGTCGGACGCGTCGGCGTCGCGCTTGACGTAGCGACGCACGAGGTACCAGACGCCCTTCTGGTGGCGGCGCACGATCTGATCGAACGCAGCGCGATCGCCGCCCTGGAACCGCTCGACGAGCTCGCGATCCGGATCGGTGCTCACGGCGACGCTCGACTCCAGGATCGGCAAGCGCGCGGCGAGGACGTCCATGAGCAGGTAGACCCCGAGCTTGCCAGTGTGGTTAAGCCCGCGGTAGGGTCCGGCCGCAACCGCTCGCGATCATTGCGAGAACAACGCGCGAACAGGCGGATAGAAAGGACCACGATGCTCGACCCAGCCCGGATGGATGATGTCCTCCGCCGCGGCGGCGATGTTGCCACGGTAGTCAACGAGTGGCGCGGTTTCGACGAGCGCCGGCGCAGACTCCAGGCGGAGCTCGACACGATCCGCCAGCAGCGCAACGCCGCGAACGAGCAGATGGCCAAGCTCGACAAGAAGTCGGCCGAGTTCGCGACCGCGCGCGATCAGCTGAAGGCGCTCGCCGCGCGGATCAAGGAAGGCGAGGCCGAGCTCGCGACGCTGCAGACCGAGGTCGACGCCCGGCTGCTGACGATCCCGAACGCGCCGCACACCTCGGTCCCCGACGGCACCGAGGCTGACAACGTCGTGGTCCACACGTGGGGCCAGAAGCCGACGTTCTCGTTCAAGCCGCAGACGCACGACGTGATCGGCAAGGCGCTCGGCATCCTCGACGCCGAGGCCGGCGGCCGGCTCGCGGGCACGCGGTTCACCGTGCTGCGCGGCGCGGCATCGCGGCTCGAGCGCGCGCTGCTCAACTACATGCTCGATCTCCACACCGCCGCCGGCTACGAGGAGATCTGGCCCCCCGCGGTCGTGCGGCGCAGCGCGCTGCGCGGCACCGGCCAGCTGCCGAAGTTCGAGGAGGAGCTGTTCCGGCTCGCGGAGCCAGTCGGCGAGCACCACGATCCGGACAACGATCGGTTCCTGTCGCCGACCGCGGAGGTCCAGGTCACGAACCTGCACGCGGATCAGATCCTCGACGAGGCATCGCTGCCGCGCCGCTACACCGCGTACACGCCGTGCTTCCGCGCGGAGGCCGGCGCGTACGGCCGCGACACGCAGGGCCTGATCCGCCAGCACCAGTTCGACAAGGTCGAGCTCGTGAAGTTCACGACGCCGGAGACCAGCTACGGCGAGCTCGAAGGGCTGCGCCAGGACGCCGAGCGCGTGCTGCAGGGCCTCGGCCTGCACTATCGCGTCGTCCTGCTCGCGACCGGCGACCTCTCGTTCGGGGCGGCGAAGTGCTACGACCTCGAGGTCTGGCTGCCGGGGCAGGACGCGTATCGCGAGATCTCGTCGTGCTCGAACTTCGAGGACTTCCAGGCGCGGCGCGCGAAGATTCGCTATCGCGCGACCGCCGGCGAGAAGCCGCGCCACCTCCACACGCTGAACGGCTCCGGCGTCGCGATCGGGCGCACGCTCGTCGCGATCCTCGAGCAGTACCAGCAGGAGGACGGCACGGTGATCGTCCCCGCGGCGCTCCGGCCGTACGCCGGCGGACTCGAGCGCATCGTCCCGAGATAGCTCGCGCTTGCGCGCGGGATATTTCTTGATATCTTGAAGCTATGCCGCGCAAGCCACCCGCCGAGACGCCGCTGTACGTCCGGCTTCCGAACGACGCCGTCGAGCGCCTGCATCGCGCCGCGGTCGCGCTCGGGATCCGCAAGAAGGATCTCGTCGCGAACCTCGTCACGACCTACGTCGATCCCGACACCCACCGCGGGCTGTCCGCGCTCGGCGCGATGGCGAGCCAGCGTCGCGCACCGGTCGAGGAACGCAGCCCGATGATGGGCACGTACTCGTTCCAGCCGTACGAACCGCCCGAGATCATGAACGCCGAGCAGGCAGGGCAATTCCTCCAGATCGACGAGGCGATGGTGATCGAGCTCGCCGAGGCCGGTAAATTGCCGGGCAAGAAGCTCGGACCGGCATGGCGGTTTTCTCGCGACGCCCTGGTACAGTGGCTGTCGACCCCGGAGAAGCGCTGATGCCCGCCAACAAATATCCGCCGGATATCTCGATGATGGATCTGATCCCGACGGTCGTGGAGCAGACCCATCGCGGCGAGCGCGGCTGGGACCTGTACTCGCGTCTGCTCAAGGATCGGATCGTATTTCTCGGGCGCGAGATCGACGACGCGGTCGCGAACATCATCATCGCGCAGCTGCTGTTCCTCGACGCCGAGGAACCGGAGAAGGACGTGATGCTCTACATCAACTCGCCGGGCGGCGAGCTGCAGGCGGGGCTCGCGATCTACGACACGATGCAGTTCCTGCACTGCGATGTCGCGACGGTGTGCACCGGTCAGGCGGCGTCGATGGCGAGCTTTCTGCTCGCGGCCGGCGCGAAGGGCAAGCGCCACATCCTGCCGCACGCGCGCGTGATGATTCACCAACCGCTCGCCGGGTTTCAGGGCCAGGCGACCGACATCGAGATCCACGCGCGCGAGATCTTGCGGGCGCGCGCGCTGTTCAACGAGCTCTACGCGAAGCACACCGGCCAGCCGGTCGAGCGGATCGCCGCGGACACCGAGCGCGACAACTTCATGAACGCGGACGAGGCGAAGGCGTACGGCCTGGTCGACGAGGTGCTGACGTCGCTCAAGAAGCCGCGCTGACGGCCCGACGACGAGGACACCCCGGATCGCGCCGGCGGTGATCCGGGGTCCGCTGGCTCTGCGGTGCACCCGCTCGCTCGGCGGCGACGTCACGCTCGGGCACGGGCAAGGGCACGGGCAAGGGCACGGGCCTAGTAGCCGGGATGACGAAGTTTCGGCAAACCTGCTTTACAAGGGTCGGCTGATCCCTATACTGCCCCACACCTCTGGGACCTCCTGGAGGAGTGGCCGAGTGGTCGAAGGCAGCGGTCTTGAAAACCGCCGAGCGCAAGCTCCGGGGGTTCGAATCCCTCCTCCTCCGCAGCAGGCTTGATAACCGAATAGTGTCACGCAGGAGTCAGAGCAGGACCCGATCCGGTTCCGATCGCGGTTCTCGCTCACACGTTTGGCAAACAATCGCCGGGCGCCGATCGGCCAGTCCTTTCGCGGCCGGTTTCTGGAGAGATGGCCGAGTGGCTGAAGGCACCGGTTTGCTAAACCGGCGTATGGGGGTTTTCCTGTACCGAGGGTTCGAATCCCTCTCTCTCCGCCGGCCGACGATGAATGATGAGGATCCGTAGCTCAATGGATAGAGCACCGGTCTACGGAACCGGGGGTTAGAGGTTCGACCCCTCTCGGATCCGCTCGAGTACTTGAACATGATCGAAGACGCGACGTGGCTGAAGTGGATGGATGCAGCGCTCGACGAAGCGCGGCTCGCGGCAGCGGCGGGAGACGTTCCCGTCGGTGCGGTGGTCGTGCTCGACGACCAGATCATCGGCCGCGGACGCAACCGTCGCGAGAGCGACGCCGATCCCACGGCGCATGCCGAGATCGTCGCGCTACGCGAAGCGGCCCGCACGCTGGGTCACTGGCGGGTCGAAGCAACGCTGTTCGTCACGCAGGAACCTTGTCCGATGTGCGCGGGCGCGATCGTCAACGCACGGGTCAAGCGCCTCGTCTATGGATGTCTCAATCCGAAGGCAGGCGCGGTCGTGACGCTGTTCCAGATTCCGACCGATCCGCGCCTCAACCATCGCGTCGAGGTCGCGGGCGGAGTACGCGGCCAGGAAGCCGCGGCGCTGCTGCAGGCGTTCTTCGCCGAGCTTCGTCGCGGTCCCGCGTTCAAGTGACTTTAGTTTTGGAGGGGTGTCCGAGTGGCCGATGGTGTCTGATTCGAAATCAGATGTGCGCAAGCACCGGGGGTTCAAATCCCTCCCCCTCCGCTCTTTTTCAACATCGCGCCCTCGATCCTTCAGGAGGGATGACCGAGTGGCCGAAGGTGCACGATTGGAAATCGTGTGTACTGAAAGGTACCGAGGGTTCGAATCCCTCTCCCTCCGCTCGACGACGACTGCGTGGCACTGACCGCTTATGGTCCCGGGTGACGCTAAGGTTGTGAACCCCGCCAGGCCCGGAAGGGAGCAACGGTAGCGACGGAGGCGGGTGCCTGGGGCCACCTTTTTTGACGGAGCGACGATCGGCAGCGGTCGTCGCTCCTTCCTTGTTTCAGGGTATATGAGAACGATGCTGCGAGCGTATGTGGTGCTCCTCGCGTTGGCGGCGAGCACCGGCTGCGACGAGAGCAGCGGCACCGCGAACCTCGACGACAACGCGACGACCGGCAGTGCCGGCAAGCCGGGCTCGGGCTCGAGCGGGTTCTCGTCGGATCTCGCGAAGAGTCTCGGCAGCGGAGGCGTCGGCGAGAGCGCGCCACCGCCGAGTGATGGCGGATCTGCGATGGCCAGCGCGGGTAGTGGCAGCGCGACCGCGGTCGCGACCGGCAGCGGCAGCGCGGCGAAGCCGGCGGTCGACGCCGTCACCGGATCGATGAAGCCGGCGGCGGGCAGTGGCAGTGGTAGCGGCGCGACGGTCGCGGCGGGCAGTGCGGCGAAGCCGGCGACCGGAAGCGGCAGCGCGGCGAAGCCGGCGGTTGGTAGCGGCAGTGCCGTGGTCGCGGCCGGCAGTGGTAGCGCGACGAAACCGGTGGTGGATCCGAACGCGGGCAAGCCGGTGGATCCGAACGCGGGCAAGCCGGGCGACGGCAAGCCGGTCGGCACGTCGCTGACGAAGGTCAACACCGCGGCGCCGCGCGTGCCGGTCAAGCCGCCGCCCGAGCTCGCGGCGATCAAGCTGTCGCTGTCGCCGAACTGGGATCGCGACGTCGGCGAGGCCGGCACGATCTCGCTCGTCGTCAAGGTGCCGAACACCGAGCAGACGCGCGTGTTCGCGTTTCGCTACGGCTACGAGGATCCGAAGGCGCCCGCGGATCGCGACGCGTACAAGAAGTGGCTCGAGGACAACAAGATCCTGAAGCCGACCGTCGATCGCCAGCGCGGCGCCGCGTGGTACCTCGAAGGCACCGACGGCAGCGGCGCGGCCGTGTTTCGATTCGTGGTGAATTTCGGAGGCAAGAAGCTGATCTGTGGCGGCTCGCTGTATCGCGACTCGGCATCGAATCAACTCGGCGATATTCGAGACAAGACGATCATTCAGGCCAAGGAGATCTGCGAGACCCTGGCGTTGTAGCGTCGTAGGTAGCGGGTATAGTGCCCGGACGTTCGCGATGGACTCACGTTCCCGCGATCGATCGCCGCCATGTCCTACCTCGTGCTCGCTCGCAAGTATCGGCCGTCGACCTTCTCCGAGGTCGTCGGGCAGGAGCACGTCACGCGCACGCTCGCGAACGCGTTCGCCAGCGGCCGCGTCCACCACGCGTTCCTGTTCTGCGGCCCGCGCGGCTGCGGCAAGACCACGCTCGCGCGCATCGTCGGCAAGGCGCTGAACTGCGAGCGCGGTCAGGCCGAGGGCGGCCGCGCGACGGCCGAGCCGTGCGGCGTGTGCTCGGCGTGCACGAGCATCGGCAACGGCAGCGCGGTCGACTACCAGGAGATGGATGGCGCCTCGAACCGCGGCATCGACGCGATCCGCGAGCTCACCGAGGCGGTGCGCTACCAGCCCGCGGTCCTGCGCAAGAAGGTCTACGTCATCGACGAAGTCCACATGCTCACGACCGAGGCGTTCAACGCGCTGCTCAAGACGCTCGAGGAGCCGCCGCCGCACGTCACGTTCGTGCTCGCCACGACCGAGCCGCACAAGCTGCCGAACACGATCCTGTCGCGCTGCCAGCGCTACGACTTCAAGCTCGTGCCGGCGTCCCGGCTCGCGCAGCACCTGTCGAACATCTTCGCCGCCGAGCAGCTCGTCGTCGACGCGAACGCGATCAGCCTGCTCGTCCGCGAGTCCGGCGGCAGCGTGCGCGACGCGCTGTCGCTGTGCGACCAGCTGATCTCGTACGTCGGCGACACCGCGATCACCGAGCAGCACGTCGCCGAGGTGCTCGGTGTCGCGGATCGCTCGCTGACGCGCAGCCTCGTCACCGCGCTCGCGAGCGGCGATGCCGGCTCGGCGCTCGCCTCGGTCGAGTCCGCGATCGAGCGCGGCGTCGACGAGATCCAGCTCGCGCGCGCGATCGTGCGCTACCTGCGCGATCTCTCCGTGCTGCAGGTCGCGCCGGATCGGCTCGAGCTCGTCGATGCCTCCGACGAGGAGCGGATCGAGCTGCGGTCCGAGGCGCAGCAGCTCGATCGCTCGCGCGTGTCGCAGATGTTCGATCGCATGCTGCGGTGCTGCGACGAGCTCGGCAAGACGCTGCAGCCGCGGCTCGTGCTCGATTGCGCGCTGATCGATGTCGCGACCGTCGAGCCGCTCGTGCCGCTCGGCGATCTGATCGACCGGCTGTCCGAGCTCGAAGGCCGGCTCGTCCAGCCGAACGCACCCCGTGCGCCGCGGCCCAGCGTCAGCCGCGACGTCGCGCCGCGCGCGCCGGCACCCGCGCCACGTCCCGCGATGATCGCCGGAGCGCCGCGGACCGAGAGCCACGCCGGTGGCGGTCGCAGCACGAGCGCCGGCGATCCGGTCGTCGTGCCGGCCGAGCCCGCGCGACCGGCGCAAGGCGCCGCGAGCTTCGCGAAGGGCACCGTTCCCGGAGCGGGCCAGCGACCGCCCGCGACCACCGCGCGCGATGCCGGGGCCGACAAGGACAGCAGCAAGTCGCGTCCGGCCGCACCGAAGCGGGGTGGCAAGCAGGAGCTCGCGACCGGGACGGCCGCCGGCGCGCAGACCGCGGACACCGCGACCGCGATCGCCGCTGCGACGGCCGCGCGCGATGCCGCACTCGCTGCGTCGCGGGGCGAAGCCGCGGCGAGCGCCGAGCCGGTTCCGACGACCGCGTCGATGCAGCCGTCCGGACCGGTGCCGACGGCGGCGACGGTTGCGTCGGGCTCGGGACCGCACGCCGAGACGAAGCTGACGATCCCGACGACCGCGGACGAGGCGATGCGCGCGTGGAACGACGTGCTCGGCGAGCTCGAGGCACGCCGCAAGTTCTCGCTGCTCGGGCCGTTCCAGCACGCGCGCGTCATGAAGTGGACCCCCGAGGAGCTCGACCTCGGGTTTCCCGTCGACGTCCACAGCATGGGCGAGATGGCGGGCGACCGGCAGCACGTCGAGGAGCTGCGCGCGATCATCGCCGAGCTCGGGTTGCCGAAGCTACGCGTCGGCGTGCGCCTCCTCGATGCGGCCGAGTCGGGACAGTCGGGCGCGCGCTCGGTTCTCGAGGCGACGCGCGAGCGATCGTCGGCAGAGCGTCACAAGCGCGAGGCCGAAGCGCGCGAGCATCCGCTCACGAAGCACGTGCTCCAGACCTTTGGAGCTCAGATCAAGGAGATCAAGACCGATGTCTAATCCCAAGATGCCAGACATTAACGCGCTCATGCGCCAGGCGCAGAAGCTCCAGGGCGACGTCCAGAAGGTCCAGGAGGAGCTCGCGAAGATGGAGTGCGACGGCGCGGCCGGTGGCGGTCTCGTCACCGCGGTCGTCAACGGCCAGTTCGAGGTCGTCCGGATCAAGATCGACAAGACCGTCGTCGATCCGAACGACATCGGCATGCTCGAGGATCTCGTGACCGCGGCGGTCAACGCGGCCGCGACCAAGGTCCGCGAGACCAGCAAGGAGCGGATGGCGCAGGTGATGGGTCCGCTCGCCGGCGGCATGGGCGGGATGCCCGGCATGCCCGGCATGTTCTAGGCCGCCGTCGGTATGGCCGATCCGATCCGGCGACTGGTCCAGGAGCTCGCCCGGCTGCCGGGCATCGGCGAGAAGTCCGCGACGCGGCTCGCGTTCCATCTGATCCGCGGCAACCGCCAGCAGGTCCGCGACCTCGCGCAGGCGTTGCTCGACGTCACCGAGAAGATCCGGCTGTGCTCGGTCTGCATGAACATGACCGAGAGCGATCCGTGCCTGATGTGCACCGATACACGCCGCGATCCGGAGCTGATCTGCGTGGTCGCCTCGCCGTCGGACCTGATCGCGATCGATCGCGGCGGACATTTCCGCGGCCGCTACCACGTGCTGCATGGCCTGCTGTCACCGCTCGAAGGCATCGGCCCGGACGATCTGCGGATCGCCGAGCTGATCCGCCGGCTCGGCAGCGACCCACCGGTGCGCGAGGTGATCATCGCGACCAGCCCGTCGGTCGATGGCGAGGCCACGGCGATGTACATCGCGCGAACGATCAAGCCGCTCGGCGTGGCAGTTTCTCGCATCGCGACCGGACTGCCGGTCGGCGGCGAGCTCGAGTACTCCGACCAGGCGACGATCGCGCGTGCGCTCGCCGGTCGCGCGATGATCTAAGCGGCGTTCGGCACCGATGTAGGCTCGGCCGAACCGCGACGCTCGCCCGCAGTCTGGCGGGTCGAAAGGTTGTGTGAATCCGGCAGGGTTGATACCGTGACTCGTCGGCGGGGAGCCCGTGCACTACTCGGGGCGAACCGGCCAAGGAGCCATGGCGCGATGATCCAACAGCTCGTGATGTACGAGGAGGAGCTCCAGCAGATCAATCGGATCTGCGAGGTCCTCCATCGAGATGCAAATGCACGGGCAGTGCTCGTGATCGACAAGAACGGACAGGCGATCGCTCACGCAGGCGAGGTCCAGGAGCTCGACGTCACGTCGCTGTCGTCGTTGACGGCCGGCAACGTCGCCGCGACCGGTGGGATCGCGCAGCTGCTCGCCGAGAAGGAATTCGCGGGTCAGTTCCACGAGGGCGAGAAGACGAACGTCCACATCTCGATCGTGGGCCAGCGCGTCATCCTCGTGGTCCTGTTCGACGAGCGCAGCTCGCTCGGCCTGGTTCGCCTGCGCGTGCGCAAGGCGACGACCGAGCTGGTCACGGTGCTCGACGTCCTCGTGAAGAAGAGCCAGAGCGGTTCCCAGCCCTCGGTGTTCTCGGAGATTACCGACGACGACATCGACAACCTCTTCAACGACTAGCGCGCCATGAGCTTCATCAATTACTCGTCGCGCGAAATCAACTGCAAGATCGTCTACTACGGCCCGGGCCTGTGCGGGAAGACGACGAACTTGCAGTACATCTACAACAAGACGAATCCCGAGGCGAAAGGGAAGATGATCTCGCTCGCCACGGAGACCGAGCGCACGCTGTTCTTCGACTTCCTGCCGCTCTCGCTCGGCGAGATCCGCGGGTTCAAGACCCGGTTCCACCTCTACACGGTGCCGGGCCAGGTGTTCTACGACGCGAGCCGCAAGCTGATCCTGAAGGGCGTCGACGGCGTCGTCTACGTCGGTGACTCGCAGATGGAGCGCATGGAAGCGAACATCGAGTCGCTCGAGAACCTGAGCTCGAACCTGCAGGAGCAGGGCTACGATCTCAACAAGCTTCCGTACGTCGTCCAGTACAACAAGCGCGATCTGCCGAACGCGATCCCGCTCGCCGAGCTCGAAGAGGCGCTGAACCCGACGAAGGTTCCGAGCTTCGAGGCGGTGGCCCCGAAGGGCATCGGCGTGTTCGACACCCTGAAGGCGGTCGCGAAGCTCGTGCTCACCGAGCTGCGAAAGGGTGGCTGATGCAGACCGCGATGGACCGTCCGCGTTTCCGTCACGAGCACCTCGTCGCCGAGCCGGTCGACGATAGCGGCGCACGCTACGTCGACGTCATGGATCCGGATAGCGGGAACTACTTCCGGTTCTACGAGGTCGAGTTCAGCCTCGCGTGCGCGATGGACGGCGAGCGCGATGCCGCCGGCCTCGTGCAATGGGCGAAGGAAGAGCTCGGCCTCATGCCGTCGCTCAACGAGGTGCGTACCGTGATCGCCACGCTCGGCGAGCTCGGCTATCTCGATCAGGCAGGCGCCGCGAAGGCCGCCGCCTCCGCTGCCGCTCCGGCGCGCAAGCCTGCCGCGCAGCCGGCTCCGACGTCGGCGCCGGCGCAGGCCGCCGCACGCGCCGCGGTCGCCGCGGATGACGAGCTCGCGCGTGGCGTCGTCGTCGGCGCGAAGCCGCGTCCCGCCGCGTCGCCGTCCGACGTCGAGCTCGGCCAGGCCGGCACGCGTCCGATGCCGGTCCACGACATGCCGAAGGCTCCGGATCTCGCGCTCGGGGCGCCGGGCACCGCGCGCACGCCGGCGCAGGCGAAGTCGGACAACGTTCCGCTCGGTGCGCCGGGTCGCGGCGAGCCGGCGGCCCCGAAGGCGCCCGCACCCGACGTCTCGCTCGATCTCACCGAGCAGATGCCGGTGCGTGCGGCCGACGTCAAGGAAGCGGTTCGCCAGTCGAAGGTGATCCAGGCCGTCGACGTGCCGAAGGAGCTGCTCGAGAGCCCGCCCGCGAAGCAGGCTCCCGCGAAGCCGCCCGAGCGTCCGACGCCGCAGCCGCAATCGACGCCGCAGCCCGTGGCGAAGGCAGAGCCGGTCGTCGCCAAGCCGACGCCGGTGATCGCGGACAAGGCACCGGTGCCGCCGGGCCCCGAGCGTCGCAGCAGCCCGATCGTCGTGATCCTGCTGATCCTCGTGATCGGCGCGCTCGCGACGTTCCTGATCTGGAAGTACGTCCTCGGCAAGAAGCAGGAGACGCCGGCGCAGAGCAGCAGCGTGCAGCCGACCGAGCCGGTGGTTCCCGCGAAGCAGCCCGAGCCGCCGCCGCCTCCGCCGGCACCCGCGATCAAGCTCGTCAGCGAGACGCCGAAGCCGATCGAGGTCACCGCCCCCGCCGCCGGCACCGTCGAGGCGATCGAGACCAAGCCGGTGAAGGCCGGCGACGTGATCGCGAGGCTCGCCGGCTACAAGCCGCTGCAGAACGAGATCACGACGATCACGCGCGACATCGAGAAGCGCGTGCAGCCGCAGGTCGCGCAGGCCGAGAAGGCGCTGACGACCGCGCAGGCGACGAACGACGCGACGTCGATCGCGAAGGCCCAGAGCGCGCTCGACAACCGCAAGCAGAGCCTCGAGCAGAAGCAGCAAGCGCTCGCGACCAAGCAGGCCGAGCTCGACAAGTTCCTGCTCAAGGCGCCGCTCGACGGCGAGCCGAAGCCGGTCGCGAAGCCGAACGCGAAGGTCGCGGCGAACGATCCGATCGTGACGCTCGCGCCGGCGCCGATGCTCGTTGCCACGTTCAAGGCCGCCGGCGCGCCCGCCGCGAACACGGCGGTCTACGTCGCGGTGAAGGGCAGCGAGAAGAAGCTGACGTGCAAGGTGCTCGAGGTCGGCGCCGATGGCGCGAAGGTCGGCTGCCCGGCCGATCCGTCGCTCGAGGGCGCCGAGGTCGAGCTCGCCGGCCCCGTGCCCGCCGATGCGCCGGCCGAGCCGCCGGCCAAGACCGACGCGACGCCGCCGACGCCGCCCGCGCCACCGACGAACAAGCAGCCGGCGAAGCCGCCCGCGAAGAAGCCCGCGACGCCGGACAAGACGGACAAGACCGACAAGACCGACAAGCCCGCGACGCCGGACAAGACCGACGCGAAGCCGGACACGAAGACCGACGCGCCGAAGGCCGACGGCTCGGCGAGCTGATCAGGCGTCGAGCGCGGCGAGCGCGACCTCGATCCGCGCCTCGACACCGACGGTGCTCGCGACGACGCAGACGTCGAACAGCATCGCGTCGTCGAGCGCTGGACGCAGCGGTGCGAACGCAGACGCCCCGAGCCGCCACGGTGCCAGCGTCAGCGTCGACGCGAGCTCGAGCACCGGCCGTTCCGCGAACGAGGCGTGCCCGGGGCGGCCGGCACCGAGCAGTGCGCGGACGTGGGTCGCGATCGCGCTGCGCACGCCACGCGGCAGCGGAGCGTCGCGCTCGAGCACGTGGTCGCTCCATGCGGTGAGCGCCGCCGCGGTCGCGGGTCTCGCGTCGAGCGAGCGGCGCGACGATCGCGCGAGCGGCGCCGGTGCGGGCGACAACGCAGGCGTCGCCGGCTCGGCATGCGCTGGCTCGCGTCGGACGCGATAGTCGAGCGGCACCGCGGTCGCGTCGGCGATCCGGTTGAGGTGACCGAAGTACGCCGACAGCGCGATCGCGTGGAGCAGCTCGTCGTCGGACAGCCCGGCGGCGTGCGCCGGACGCAACGCCCACGGCGTCTCGGTGACGATCGTGGCGACGGTCGCGAGCGCGCGCAGACGCGAATCGGGCCAGCGCTCGGCGACCCCACGCGGGTCGTCGATCACCGCGTGCGGCAGCTCCGCAGCATCATCGAGCGCGACACGCAGAAACTCTGCGTGACAGGCCGTTCAATAGAAGCACTGGTTCAGGCGCGACGTCAGCGCGTTGACGAGCTCGCGCTCCGGCCAGCTCAGCGGCCCGGCTCCATTGAGCGTCGCCGACGTCATGAACACCTTCGGGATCAGCGCGGGATCGAGGCTGTGCGCCTCGATGATGCCGGGCGCGCCGCCGTGGTGCGGGCGATAGACCGGCGGCAGCGGACGCGACAGCATCGCGTCGTAGATCGCGCGCAGCTCGCCCGTCGCCTCGGAGTAGCCGGTGATCGCGAGCGCCATCAGAGCGCCGTGATCTTCTGGACGGAGAGCTGAGGTCCGGTCATGCCGATGCCCATCGCGCCCTGGTCGACCTTGCCCTCGACCTCGGCGCGCAGGCCGTCCTTGCAGCTGCCGAGCTCGCCGACGAGCTGATAGGTCTCGCCGCCGGTGGTCTCGAGCAGCCAGTGCCCGCCTTCGAGATCGCTGCGGCGGATCGTGCCTTGAAGCTTCATGGCAACAACGATAGCCCTCTCCGTTCCGAGCGGCCAACGCAGCTTCCGATCGGATCGCGATCGCCGGCGACTCGATCAGCCGTTGCGTGGGAAACGTCGCTTCGTGTGCACGCGATTTCACGTCGTTGTGACCGCCGCGATCGTGGAACAACCCGTGCACGACCGTCTGCAACCATGCGGAAACTGCTCGCTCTCGCGCTGCTCGGTTCGCTCACGCTCGCCACGGGCTGCATGACCGGCGACCAGCCTGGCGATGACACGACCGGCGGCGACGACGGCAAGGCCGACACGTCGAAGCCGAACGTCGCGTGGGATCCGACGATCGAGAACATCGTGCCGAAGAACGTGCACGAGTACCTCGAGAAGTATCAGTGGGGCGATTACCACATCGTGTTTCACATGAGCCGCAAGTGGTACCTGCTCGGCGATCAGGGTCGCGGCTGGCTGACGCGCGTCGGCGAGGCGCGTGCGGATCTGCAGGAAGGCGATCCGGAGAACGGCGTCGAGTTCCTGACGATGCACCGCGCGATGATCGAGCACCTGACGGAGCGATGGGGCGACGAAGCGGTGACGAACGATCCCGACGGCCGCACGACGTTCGCGTCGGTGCTCGAGGGCTGGACGACCGATGACCAGGTGATCGCGGGTCTCGAGAAGGTCGGCGGCGACGTCAACAAGTTCAAGGCGGGCCTCGCCAAGATCAACGACTTTGCCTCGTTCGCGACCGAGGACGAGTTCGGCACGTTCCTGCAGACGACGCTGCGACTCTCCGGTCAGGTCGATCCGAACGACAGCGCGATCCGGTTCTACGATCGCGACACGACGCCCGGCGCCGGTCTTCACAACTGGCTCCATGGTCAGTTCCAGGATGCGTCGTCGCCGATCGACGTCGGCAATCCGCAGACGAACCTGTCGAACATCATGTTCTGGCGCATCCACGGCTGGATCGAGGCGAAGTGGAAGCAGTTCGAGGCCGTCCACCAGCGCACGCCGTACGAGCTGATGCTGTACCAGCACCAGATGGAGCGCTTCCAGCTGCACATGCAGCTGCACTCGGACTACTCGGAGACGCAGCACGCGACGAACCGTCCGACGCAGACGGTGGTGCAGGCGGTGAAGCCGGTGATGTTCGCCGATCAGGTCGACTGCTCGCGACTGACGCCGGGCACGACGACGGCGGATTGCCCCGACGGCAACTGAACGAGGTCGTCTGATGCGAATGCCCGTCTCGTGATCGAGGCGGGCGTTTTGCGTTTCGGCGCTCACGCCTCTGCGTGCATCACGGGGCATTTTGACCCAAGCGAAACGAGATCGTGACCGCTCGCAAAAACTAGCGGTCGTCTCACCGGAATCGCTCGCGTGGCTGCGTTAGGCTCGCGGCGCTCGCACGTTGTTTCCGTCTCGCTCCCGTGACTGTTTCGTCGGATGGGGGCGTCAGATTCTCAGGAGGACACATGTCGACGTTGCATCGCCTAGGGCTCGTATTGTTGACGATCGGAACGATCGCGGGGTGCCGCGCCAGCGGACGCGCCACGGTCACCAGCGGACCTGGTCCCGGACCTGGTCCTGGACCCGGACCTCGGCCACCGGTGAACGAGCCGGGACCTGCGGTTGCGTGCAGCAGCCAGGAGTTCCTCGGCAACGGCTGGACCTGCCTTGGCCAGCAGACGGTCAACGGCGGTCGCGATCGCGATGTCATTCGCGTCGGCCGCTACGAGGGTCGGTTCGACAAGCTCGCGATGGTGGTCTACGACTCGGATCTCGAGCTCGACGACTTCGTCGTCGTGTTCGCGAACGGCGAGCGGTGGTCGCCGAAGCTCCGCGCGAAGTTCAAGGAGGGCGAGCGCTCGCGCAAGATCGATCTGCCCGGTGCGGATCGCGTGATCCAGTCGATCGAGCTCGTCTACAAGAACCTGCCGGGCGGTAGCCGCGCCCGCGTCGAGGTCTACGGCACGGACTCGAAGAACCAGGGGCGTCCGGGTGGTGGTCCGACGGGCCACGTCGAGCCCGGTCCGGGCCCCGGTCCTGGCCCTGGCCCCGGTCCGAGCACGGCGGACGTGTTCGACGCGAACGGCTGGACGCTGCTCGGCACGCAGAGCGTCAACGGCAAGAAGGACAAGGACGTCTTCCGCATCGGCAAGGACAAGGGCAAGTTCGACAAGATCACGATCCACGTCACGGACTCGGATCTCGAGCTCACCGACTTCGTGATCACGTTCGAGAACGGCCAGAAGTTCGAGCCGAAGCTGCGCCACGCCTTCAAGGAGGGCTCGCGTAGCCGCGCGGTCGATCTCCCGAACGCGGATCGCTACATCAAGGACATCACCGTGAAGTACGCGAACCTGCCCGGTGGCGGAAACGCGAAGGTCGAGATCTACGGCAAGGATACCAAGCAGACGCGCGCGAACGCGACGTCGGAGCCTGGCAAGGACGCCGCGATGAAGGCCGACGCGAAGGAAGCGAAGAAAGAGGCGAAGGAAGCGGCCAAGGATGCCAAGAAGGATGCCAAGGACGCGAAGAAGGATGCGAAGAAGGACGCCAAGGCGACGACGCCCTGATCGAGTCCTGATCGCTGGTTGAACAAACGGAGGCTCCACCGCCTCCGTTTTTTTTATGGTCAGTACGTCAGCTGATCCTGGACGTAGTGCTTGTCGACGGTGAGCGGCTGCTCGTAGACCTCGTTCTGATAGAGGTAGCGATAGCGCGCGTAGTTCTCCGTCACCTTCTTCATGTACTCGCGCGTCTGGGTGTACGGCACGAGCTCGACGAACTCGTCGATCTCGCGATCGCCGTTCTGATCGAGCCACTTCATCACCGGACGCGGGCCGCTGTTGAACGAGCCGGCGCCGATCGGAACCTGGCTCTTGAACTTCTGGAGCAGGCGACCGATGTACCAGCTGCCGGTCTGGATGTTGAACGCGGGCTCGTACAGCCGGCCGGGGTCGTACGGGATCTTGAGCTCCTTCGCGACGCGCTTCGTGGTCGCCGGGATCATCTGCAGCAGACCCTGCGCGTCGGCGTACGACAGGTCGTGCGGGTTGAAGCCGCTCTCCTTGCGCATGATCGAGTACAGGTAGCCCTCGGGGTTGTCGCCGAGCTTCTGGTACTTCTCGACGAGGTCGCGGTACGCGCGCGGATACGCGTTCTCCCACCACCTGCGCGCGTCGTCGATGGCAGGCCCGTCGAGCGCGTCGCCCGAGTAGCTGATCGCGAGCATCCACGGCCGGTTGAAGTTGTTCGCCTTCTTGTAGCGATCGAGCAGCATCGCGAACGCGGCCGCGTGATCGTGACGCTTGAGGAACGGCTTCTCGTTGCGCGCGAGCTCCTCGCCGGCGTCGGTCGACAGCCCGGCGGCGATCAGCTCGTCGACGCGGCGGATCAGATCGTCGGTCGCGAGCGCCGGGTCGATCGTCGCCGCGAGCTTCGGGCCCTTCGGCGATGGCGCCTCGACCCCGAACGGTCCGAGCTTGACGCCGAGCGCCGCGAGCCGCGAGCGCGACAGCAGCGCGTACCACGAGAACGGATAGCGCTGCAGCGTCTTCGTGTAGCCCGCGATCGCGTCCGGCTTGTTGCCGAGCTTCTCGTCGATCCGCGCGAGCCAGTACATGCCCTTGCCACCCTCGAGCGAGCCGCCGCGCTTCGCGAGTGCGTCGAGCCGGGCACGCGCGGCCGGCCAGTCGCCGAGGAAGTAGTGCGACATGCCGAGGAACCACAGCGCGTCGTCGACCCACTTGCTGCGCGGGTACAGCCGCAGCGATTCCTCGAGCGGCGCGATCGCCTGCTTGTAGCGGCCGCGGTTGAACTCGAGCCAGCCCGACAGGTACTGCGCCTCCTGCGCCCACGGCGTGTTCGGGTACGCGGCGACGACCTTCTTGTACCAGCCGATCGCGTCGTCATCGCGATCCGCACGCGACAGCGCGCGCGCGCCGTGGAACATCGCCTCGGCCGCGGCGTCGCCCATCTTCGGGTACACGCCGAGCAGCAGCACGCCGGCATCGCCGTAGCGCCGGCGCATCTTGAACAGCGTGATCCCGAGCCAGTAGTCGCGCAGGCGGTCGAGCTCGTCGGGCAGCTGATCGTCGAGCAGCTGGAGCTCGGCGACCGCCTCGTCCCACAGGTGGACCTCGGTCAGGCGCTTCGCGCGCTCGATCCGCTCGTCGTTCGTCAGCGGCGGCGCGCCGCGCTCGACGAGGATCCGCTCGGCACGCTTCGCGAGCGGATGCCCCGGGTTCGCGAGCACGAGCGCGCGGTAGGCCGCGAGCGCCGCCGGTCCGGTCTTCGACTCGGCGATCCGGTACAGCGCGGTGCCGACGTCGCCGACCGTGCCGGCATCCGGCGCCGCGACGAGCTTGCCGTACGCCTTCGCCGCGGCCGCCCGCTCGCCGCGCTCCCACGCGATGTCGGCGAGCCGCCACGGTGCCTCGCGCACGAATCGCGACCCCTTCAGCTTGCCGAGCTCGGTGAACGCGCGCTGCGCGGTCGGGAGGTCGTTCGTGCGCAGCGCGACCATGCCGCGCAGCCACCACAGGTAATCGCGGTTGACGATCTTCGCGTCGGGGATCTTCGCGAGCGTCCGCTGCGCCTCGCCGAGATCGCCCTTGCGATAGGCCTCGAACGCGTGGCCGAGGTCGCGTGGCGCGCTCGCGGCGGCCGGACGCACGGCGACGACGAGCCACAGAAGCCCGACCAAGACGCGGGTTGCCGCCCGAGGCACGAGCGCAGTATACCGCCGACAACTCACCGCACCCGGAGCTTTTGCATGGCCTACCAGGCGCTCGACTACTACGGCATCGACGAGCTGCTCTCTCACGAGGAGCGCATGGTGCGCGACACGGTGCGCGAGCTCGTGTCGTCCCGCATCCTGCCGCAGATCGGCAAGCACTGGTCCGCGGGGACGTTCCCGCACGAGCTCGTGCCGGTGTTCGGCGAGCTCGGCCTGCTCGGGCCATCGCTGACCGGCTACGGCTGCGCCGGGATCAGCCCGACGGCGTACGGCCTGATCTGCCAGGAGCTCGAGCGCGGCGACTCCGGGATCCGGTCGTTCTGCTCGGTGCAGAGCTCGCTCGTGATGTTTCCGATCTGGGCGTTCGGCTCCGAGGAGCAGAAGCAGAAGTACCTGCCCGAGATGGCCGCGGGCCGCACGATCGGCTGCTTCGGCCTGACCGAGCCCGATTTTGGCTCGAACCCGTCCGGCATGCTGACGGCTGCGAAGCGCGTGGCCGGCGGGTTCCGGATCACCGGGACAAAGCGCTGGATCACGAACGGCTCGGTCGCGCACGTCGCGCTCGTGTGGGCCAAGCTCGACGGCGTCGTGCGCGGATTCCTGGTGCCGACGAACAGTAACGGCTTCGCCGCGAAGGACATTCATGGCAAGTGGTCGCTGCGCGCGAGCGTGACGAGCGAGCTCGTGCTCGAGGACGTCGAGGTGCCGGAGTCGGCGATGCTGCCCGGCGTGTCCGGAATGCGCGGGCCGCTGTCGTGCCTGAGCCAGGCGCGGTTCGGCATCTGCTACGGCGCGGTCGGCGCGGCGATGGCGTGCTACGACGAGGCGCTGTCGTACGCGAAGGATCGCGTGCAGTTCTCGAAACCGATCGCCGGCTACCAGCTCGTGCAGCGCAAGCTCGTCGACATGGTCAGCGAGATCACGAAGGCGCAGCTATTGTGCCTGCGGCTCGGCCGGCTCAAGGAGGCGGACAAGCTGACGCCGGGCCAGATCTCGCTCGCGAAGCGCAACAACGTCGCGATCGCGCGCGACATCGCTCGCGACGCACGCGACATCCTCGGTGCCAACGGCGTCACCGACGACTACCAGTGCGGCCGCCACATGCTGAACCTCGAGTCGGTCTACACCTACGAGGGCACGCACGACATCCACACGCTCGTCGTCGGCCAGGACATCACCGGACTCCCCGCGTTCGACTCGTGACCGCGTACCGCGATGCCGCCGGCCCACCGGGCCTCCTGATCTGCGCGGGGCTCGACCCGAGCGGAGGCGCCGGGCTGATCGCGGATGTCCAGGTCGCGGCGCAGCTCGGCACGCGTCCGGTTGGCGTCGTCACCGCGCTGACCGTGCAGAACACGACCGGTGTCGTCGGCAGCCAGGCGCTCGGTCCCGAGATGATCCGCGAGCAGCTCGAGCTCCTGCTGTCCGACGTCGAGGTCCGCGCGGTCAAGATCGGGATGATCGGCTCGAGCGAGGTCGCAGCCGCGATCGGCGAGGCGCTCGCGCTGACCCGCGCACCGGTCGTCTGGGATCCGATCACGTATCCGTCGCGCGGCGACGTGCCGCTCGTCGACAGCCTGTTCGGGCGTGCGCTGCAGGCGCTGAAGCCGCACCTCACCGTGCTGACGCCGAACGCGCGCGAGCTCGCGTTCCTGACGCAGCGCGAGGAGCTGACCGCGCGCGGCCCCGCCGTGCTCGCCGCCCGCGAGCTCGCGCGCCAGCTCGACGCCGCCGTGCTCGTCAAGGCAGGCCACCTCGCCGAGACCGACGCGCACGACGTGCTGTGCACCGCCGACGGCATCACCGTGATCGAGGGCAAGCGGCTCGAGCGCGGCGAGGATGTCCACGGCACCGGCTGCGCGCTGTCGACCGCGATCGCGGCGCACCTCGCGCGCGGTGCCGAGCTCGCCGACGCGTGCCGCGAGGCGAAGGCGTACGTCGCGACGCGGATCGCCGCCCCGGCACGACCCGGGCGTGGCGCGGGATCGATCGTATGAAGATCATCGTCACCGGCGCGACCGGGTTCGTCGGCGCGGCGCTGTGCAAGGCGCTCGTCGAGCGCGGCGATCAGGTGATCGCGCTGTCGCGCGATGCCGCGCGCGCGAAGGCGAAGCTCGGGCCTTCCGTCGAGGTGCTCGAGGCCGATCTCGAGACGGTCGGGCCGTGGGGCCGCGCGTTCGCGAACGCCGGCGCGATCCTCCACCTCGCCGGCGAGTCGGTCGGCGCGAAGCGCTGGGATGCGCGGCAGAAGCAGGTGATCCGCGACTCGCGGGTCGAGACCACGCGCACGATCGTCGAGGCGATCGCCGAGCTCGATCGACCGGATCGGCCGAAGACGCTGATCTGCGCGAGCGGCACGGATTACTACCCGTTCGCGCTGCCGCCGATCGACGACGACGAGGTCACCGAGATCGATCCGCCGAGCGATTCGTTCCTTGGCCGCGTCTGCCGCGACTGGGAGAAGGAAGCGCGTGGCGCCGAGCCGCTCGGCGTGCGCGTCGCGATGCTGCGCACCGGGATCGTGCTCGGGCACGGCGGTCCGCTCGACAAGATGACGACGCCGTTCAAGCTGTTCGCAGGTGGCAAGCTCGGCAACGGCGAGCAGTGGATGCCATGGATCCACCTCGACGACGTCGTGGCCGCGTACGCCACGGCCGCGCACGACGCGCGCTACGCCGGCCCGATCAACCTCGTCACCGACAGCGTCCGCAACCGCGAGTTCGCCGCCGCGCTCGGCCGCGCGCTCGGCCGGCCGAGCTGGCTGCGCACGCCGAAGCTCGCGATCAAGGCGGCGCTCGGCGAGTTCTCCGAGTACGTCCTGCACGGCCGTCGCGTCGTACCGGCGCGGCTGCGCGAGCTCGGCTTTCAGTGGAAGTATCCGGCGCTCGAGGATGCGCTGCGCGCCGCGATCTAGTCCTCGAGCTCGAACTCGGCGTGGACGATCGTGATGATGTCCTTCTCGTAGGACGTCCGATCGTTGTTGCCCTCCTCCGAGGTCTGGGTCGAGTTCGCCGGGTTGATGTTGATGATCCCCATGTTCGTCTTGCGCAGCCGCTTGATCGCGCTGCCGCCCGCGCTCTTGAGGATGTTGTCGGCGCGGGCGCGCGCGTCCTTGCCGGCGGCGGCGAGCATCTCGACCTTGAGCTCGCCGAGCCGCGTGTAGAAGTACGCCGGCGCATTCGACGTGATCGAGATGCCCTGCTCGAGTAGCGACGTGATCTCGCGCGACGCCTTCTCGATCCGCGGCACGTCGCTGGATCGCACGAGGATCGCCTCGCGCGTGACGTAGCCCTTGAACACCTTCTTCTCGATCTTGACCGGCTCCTTCGCGCCGGCGACCGCCTTGAGCTCCTCGACGGTGTCGAACTCCTCCTCGAACGTCGTCGATTGCGGCGAGATCTCGGTCTCCTTCACGCCCTGCGCCTTGAGGAACTCGATCGCCTTGTCGCGATGCTCGCGCATCATCTTGTAGGCCGCGGTGCGATCGGTCGCGCGCGCCTCGATCACGGCCTCCCACTCGATCAGATCGGACGCGATGCGCTTCTTCGCGGAGCCGGTGACCTTGATCGTGCGCTGCTCCGGCGGGCGGCCGCGCACGGTGCGCCAGCTGCCCGCGGCGATCGCGACCGACCACACCATCGCGATCGCGAGCGCGACCGTGCCGATCGGACGCAGATCGAGCCAGCGCGGCACGCCCGGCCGGTCGTCTTCCTTGCGGATCATCTCCATGGTCCCTCCTGCGACGCGCAACGCGCGGGGGACGGCCGGTATTCGCTACTCGAGCTGGTACTTTTGAACGAGCCGGATCAGGTTGCGCCTCGAGACCTTGAGGTCCTCGGCGGCGCGCGTCTTGTTGCCGCCGTGGCGGCGCATCGCGGCCCCGATCATCCGGCGCTCGAGCGCCTCGATCGCGGCGGGCAACGAGCCATGCTCGGGCTCGGGAACGTCGTCGTCGCCGGGCACCCAGTCACGGATCCGCGGCGACAGCAGATCGATCCCGATCGTCGACGAATCGCCCGCGAGCACGACGAGCCGCTCGACCTCGTTCTCGAGCTCGCGGACGTTGCCGGGCCACGGGTACGCGAGCATCTGTGCGGCGCACGCAGCGTCGAGGCGCTTGGGCCGCGAGCGGCGGTGGCGTGCGAGAAAGTGATCGACGAGCAGCGGGATGTCGTCCTTGCGATCGCGCAGCGCCGGCAGCGCGACCGCGAGCACGTGGATCCGGTAGTAGAGATCCTCGCGGAACTGGCCGGCGGCGACCATCGCGCGGAGGTCGCGGTTCGTCGCGGCGATGATCCGGACGTCGACCTTGCGCATCTCGGTGTCGCCGACGCGCGTGAACGTGCCCTCCTGCAGCACGCGCAGCACCTTGACCTGGAGCGCGGGTGACATGTCGCCGATCTCGTCGAGGAAGAACGTGCCGGTGTCCGCGATCTCGAACAGCCCGGGCTTGTCGGCGACCGCGCCGGTGAACGCGCCGCGCTTGTGGCCGAACAGCTCGGAGTCGAGCAAGTTGTCGTTGAACGCGGAGCAGTTCGTGACGATGAACCGGCGGTCACGTCGATCCGAGACCTGGTGGATCGCGCGCGACACGAGCTCCTTGCCGGTGCCGTTCTCGCCCTGGATCAGCACGGTCGAGTCCGACGGCGCGATCCGATCGAGCAGGTCGTAGAGCTCCTGCATCGCGGGCGCCCCGCCGCAGATGCCGTGATAGCTCGTGCGCTTGCCGTTCGTCGGTGCGGGCCTCGGCTCGGACGATCCCGCTTCGTCGCGATCGCGCAGCGCGGCCGCGACGTCACTCGCCGCCTCGCGCAGCATGCTGTCGATCAGCGCGAGCTCCGGCGATGACAGGCTCGGCGCGAGCACCGCGAGCCCGGCGCCCGTCGCGTCGTCGGTCGAGATCGGCGCGAACGCGCCCGGCTCGCTCGGCTTGCGCTCGACGAGCGTGAGCTCGAGGCCGCGCCGGCGCAGCACGCCTCGCACGTGACGGAGCACGCGCAGATCGAGGCCGGCCCACCACGGCGTTCGCACGGGACACGCAGTGTGACAAGCCGTCACAGACAGTACAAGAGCCACGTGGAAGGCAGGGGAATCGAACCCGCGGCCGACGGAGTCAAATGTGAGGCTCTGCCGGTTAGCAACCGGCGCTCGGCCCATGCCGACGCTACCTTCCGTGGAGAGCGTGGGAATCGAACCCGGCCCCGCAGGGCACCCCGTTTTCGAGACGGGTGTGGCGCGCCATGTCCACCTAGCTCTCCGTTTCTGCAAATCCAGACGCGAGCAGATCGTTCGCGCTTAGCGCGACGACGAGCTCGAGCGACTGGATGAGCGGAGAGCGAACATGACGCTGCATCTACTAACGTCTGTCCTGCAGATCGTCAAAACAAATTTCACAAGTGCCGATTACTCCGGCAGATCGACACACCACCGCAGCGCCGATCGACAATCGGTCCACGCCTGCTCGTCGACGAGCAGATACGGCACCTCGAGCGTGATCACCTCGCGGTTCTGCTCGATGCCGTATTTCGAGCCGAACGAGCCGGGCGTGGGATAGCCCATCACGCCGTGCACGGGATAGCCGCACAGCTTCGACATCTCGTGTGCGAGCGGCTCGGCGCAGCCATCCCAGTTCACCATGCGATACGTCGAGTGCAGCGCGATGATGCGATGTGCGGCGGTGCGTTCGACGAGCGCGACGAGCGCCTGCGTCTCCGGCTGATCCTCGGGCGCGGCACCCGGGTGGTAGCCGGGCCGGCGGTGCGTGCCCCAGCTCGCGCACGCGAAGTTGCGGTTGAGATCGACGTCGTTCGCGTTGTTGCGCGTCCCCGCGATCACGCCGTCGACGTTGAGGCACGGCACGATCCACGTGTCGCGTCCAGGCGGCCGCTCGATCAGCTCGTCGGCGAGCCGCTCGAGCATCAGCTGGGTGACGGCCTCGTCGCCGTGGATCGCGCCGAACAGCAGCGCGGTGGGCCGTGGCTTCGCGTAGCTCGGCGGCGTGAAGTGGATCGCCTCGATCGGTCGACCGAGGACGGTCTGCCCGATCACGACTTCGCGGTGATGGCCCATCGCCCCGCGATCATTCCAGCTGCTTGCCGAACACCGTCGCGAAGCCGTAGCCGACGAGCACCATGTACGACGAGAACGGCGCCCACGCCATCAGTGCGCCGTACGGGCTCGCCTTGACCGCCGAGCCGATCTCGCCGCCGATGATGAGCCGCATCACGAGCTCCGCGGCGGGCAGCAGGATCCAGCACCACGCGAGCACCTTGCCGAGGCCGCTCGACGGCGCCGGCAGCCAGCACAGCAGCGACACGAGCGCGAGCAGGATCGGAAGCAGATCCATGATCGCGCCGATCTTCAGCTTGCCCGGCGCATCGCCGAGCTGCTTGAACGTCTCGACGATCGGGATCGCGTCGTGCTGCGGCACGACCTGCGGCACGAGGATGCACACCACGCCGATCGTGACGAGCAGCCGCGGCATGATCGAGTCGCGGTACTCGTTGCGCAGCAGCAAACCCGGGATCAGCACGAGCATGCCGACGAGCGACAGCAGGACGAACGCCTGCCCCATGTCGAAGTTGCTCTTCGAGAGCGCGATCAGCAGCGGCACGACGATGCCCGCGAATCCGAGGATGCCGGCGATCAGGCCGCGCGGCGGCGGCGACATCGGAATCGCGGCGAGCACGATGCTGAGCAGACCGACCGCCGCCATGATCAGCGGCTCGAGCTTCGCGGTGCCCTCGGCGTCCGCGATCGCCTGGAACATGAAGCGCAGCGGATCGCCGGAGACCGGCGTCATGAACGCGAGCAGCAGGACGCCGCCCCAGATGAACATCATCAGCCGCAGGCTGTCCTTCCACGGCTCGATCGGACGACCCGCGCGCGGATTCGTCCGGCCGACCCACGGGCTCTGCGCCGTCGGGATCGGCGCGGCCGGCGACATCGGCGGAGGCGGCGTCGGCTGGTGCGGACGCGCCTGCTGCATGCCACCGCCACCCATCGGTCCGGTGCCACCGCCCATCGGCATGTTGCCGCCCGGCGGCGGATAGCCACCACCCGGCGGCGGGTAGCCACCGCCCGGCGGCGGATAGCCCTGCGGTCCTGGCTGCGGCGGCTGCTGATACCCTCCACCCGGCGGGCCGCCGCCACCCGGCACGAACATCGTCGGCGCGACCGCACCGGCGGCCGGCACCGGCGGCTGACCATAGCTCGGCGGCGGATACGGCTGACCCATCGGAGGACCCGGCGTCGGCGATGGCGACGGCCGCGGCGGCGCTGCGTACGGCGCCGCGCTCGGCAGGTTCGCCGGCGCTTGCTGGCGCTGCGCCGCGGCCTGCTGCGCCTTGAGCTGCTCGATCATCTCGCTGCTCGCGTGACCCATCACCGTCTTCGCCACCCCGCCTGCCGTGGCCGGCGCAGGCGGCTGCTTCGCACCGCAGAACACGCAGTGCAAAGCGGCGTCCGGCAGATCCTTCGTGCAGCTAGCGCATTTCTTCACGGTCCCTCTGCGTCGCGAGCAGCGCTCCGACCGCACGAATATAGGGCCGGCGAGACACCCGCTGCAAACCATCGCGCGGTGTACCGTCAGTCATGGTCTCGCTCAGCGACGTCAAGCGAAGCGCGGCAGTGTTATTCGCACAAGGTCAGCACGTGCCCGCACTCCGGCTGTACGACGCGATCGTTGCCGCGGCGCCGCTGGACTACGACGCTCGGATCCGCGTCGCCGACTGTGCGCTCGCCCTCGGCAATCCGGCGGCGGCCAGCGTCTACCGCGCGGTCGCGTGGTACTGCCTGAAATCCGGTCATCCGCTCCCGGCGCTCGTGTGTGCGCGCGTGCTCGAGGCGCATGGCGCGGACGCGAGCGATCTGACCGCCGCACTGATCGTCCACTACGGCAGCGAGTCCGAGCTGCTCGGAAAAGTCGCGACGCGCATCGCGCTGCCCGACGACACGCTCGCGATCGACGTCCCCGACGTCCGGCTGCCCGCTCCGGCCGACACGGTGCAAGCTGCGCTCGCGCGCGCCGAGCATGCGACCGACAGCTTCAAGGAATTTCCGCAGGCGCTGCACCCGATCCCGCTGCTGTCGACGCTGTCCGAGGCCGCGCTGCGCCGCGTGCTCGGCACGCTCGTGCTGCGCCGCCAGCCGGCGGACTCGTTCGTGATCCGCGAGGGCGAGCCCGGCAACTCGTTCTTCTTCGTCGCCGGCGGTCGGTTGCGCGTGTTCGCGACCGACGGCCTCGGCCGTCACACCGAGCTCGCGCAGCTCGGCGAGCACGCGGTGTTCGGCGAGATGGCGCTGCTGTCGGCGCAGCCGCGCTCGGCGAGCGTCGCGTGCGTGACCGAGGTCGATCTGTTCGAGGTCGGCCGGCAGTCGCTCGCGTCGCTCGCCGACGAGCTCGGCGCGGTCGCCGAGGCACTGCACGGGTTCACGCGCGAGCGCTTGCTCGGCAACCTGATGGCGACGAGCCCGCTGTTCAAGCCGTTCAATCGCATGCAGCAGCGCGATCTGCTGCGCCGGTTCACGAGCCACGACGTCGCGCCCGGCACCGTCGTGATCCACGAGGGCGAAGAAGGCCGCGGGCTGTTCGTCGTGCTGTCCGGCGAGCTCGACGTGTCGCGCAAGTCGAGCGACGGCTCCGTCGTCCCGCTCGGCACGCTGAAGACCGGCGACGTGTTCGGTGAGATGTCCTTACTCCGAAACGCACGCACGACTGCCACGGTGGTCGCTCAGCGCGCAGCGACCGTACTGTTCCTCGCGCGCGAGTACGTCGCGCGGATCGTCGCCGGCGTCCCTGAAATCAAGAGCTATCTCGAAGCGTTGGCCGAAGATCGCGAGATCGACAACCAGCTCGTGATGGGCGAGGACGAGACGCCGCCCGACGAGCGCGTCCTTATCTGACACCGGTCGATCAGGTACGAGCGCTTACTCGGACCAGGTCCTATACTCGTGGTCATGGACGAGCAAACGACCAAGCGCGGTAGTGGTCTCGGGCGGCTTCTGTGGCTGCTCGTGATCCTCGCGATCCTCGTGCTGTACTGGTACTTCCGACCGGACAGCAAGCAGACCGTCGCGACCGTCGACGAGTCCGCCGATACGTACGCGGCGACCGATCCGGACGACATCCTGATCGATCTGAAGGATGACGCGTCGCCCGCCGCGATCGAGCAGGCGTTCGGCATCGATCTCCAGCTCGTCGATCAGTCGGGTGAGGCGGAGCAAACGAAGCTGTTCCGTGCGCACGTTGACCCCGCGAAGCGCGACGCGATCCTCGCCCAGCTCGCGACGCGACCCGACGTCGAGATCGCCGAGCCCGACGCCGAGCTCGCGCTGTCTCCGCTCGAGATGGAGCTCACGGCACCGGACGCCGAGCCGACCGAGCCCGGCTTCCCGAACGATCCGAAGTACAAGTACCAGTGGCACCTGCGCCAGATCGGCATGCCCGAGGCGTGGAAGCTCGCCGACGGTGAGGGCGTGATCGTCGCGGTGCTCGACACCGGCGTCGGCTACGAGAACCACAAGAAGTTCACGCTGCTGCCCGACCTCGACGGCGTCGAGTTCGTCAAGCCGTACGACTTCGTCGGCAACACGAAGCACGCGAACGACGATCACGGCCACGGCTCGCACGTGACCGGCACGATCGCGCAGATGACGAACAACGGCATCGGCGTCGCTGGCGTCGCGCGCAACGTCCGGATCATGCCGCTCAAGGTGCTGTCCGGCTCGGGCTCCGGCTCGGTCGGCGGCATCGCGGACGCGATCCGCTACGCGGCCGACAACGGCGCGAAGGTGATCAACATGAGCCTCGGCGGTGCGTTCCCGTCGAAGGTCCTCAAGAAGGCCGTGGAGTACGCGTACAAGAAGGGCGTCACGGTCGTGTGCGCGGCCGGGAACGAGAGCCGCGGCAAGGTCGGCTATCCGGCGGCGTATCCCGGTGCGATCGCGGTCAGCGCGACGCAGTACGACGAGGCGATCACGTTCTACTCGAACTACGGCAAGGACATCGACATCGCCGCGCCCGGTGGCAACACGCGCATCGATCAGAACGGCGACGGCCAGCCGGACGGCGTTCTGCAGAACACGATCAAGATCGGCGATCCGACGATCAACGACTACTACGCGTACATGGGCACGTCGATGGCGTCGCCGCACGCCGCGGGTGTTGCCGCGCTCGTCGTCGGCGAGCTCCAGAAGCGCAAGGCGTCGACCGATCCGGACCTCGTCGAGAAGATCCTGAAGGAGAGCGCGCGCAAGCCGACGAACCAGCAGTACTCGGCGGAGAAGTACGGCGCGGGCATCATCGATGCGCCGGCCGCGATCCGCAAGGCGCGCACGATCGCCGCGGACGGCCAGTCCGAGAAGAACGGGCTCGCGCTCGCGCTCGGTCTGCTGATGGCGGGCGCGGTCGCCGCGTCGGCGCGCGCGCGTGGCCTCGGCGTCAAGCTCGGTGGCGGCTACCTCGCCGGCGTCGCGCTCGGCGCATCGGGTCTGTTCTTCCTGCCGCTGATCGCGCCGCAGCTCGCGACCGTGCCGGTGCTCGGGGCGCTGACGAGCGGTCTGCCGTCGTGGGGCCTGTCGGCGTTCGGGCCGTCGAGCTTCGTCACGACGCTGATGTTCAGCGCGCTGATCCCGCTCGCGCTGCTCGCGGTCGGCTACGGCGTCAAGCGCTTGCGCGCCCCGCTCGCCGGTCTCGCGGTCGGCGTCGCGGCGCACCTCGCGCTGTTCGCGGTCGCGCCCGCGGCGACGGTCGGCTTCGCGGCGGTGTGGCTCGCGATCAACGCGATCGTCTGCGTGTGGATCGCGCGGCTCGCGCTGCGCAAGTAACCCGGCGCTGACGATGAACGGGCGGGTCGGAGATCCGGCTCGCCCGTTGTCGTTTGTGCGACAGCACCGACCATAACGCGCGAGACTTCGTAAGCCGCGTCGCCGTGGGCGCCGCGCAAAACGATCTTGCTCGACGCCGGCGATCGCGAGCGCGTAGATCGAGGCAGTGCGTGCTGTCTGCGTGCTGATCGTCGCAGCGGGCTGCCGGATCGGCTTCGATCCGGTGATCGACGAGCCCCCGGTCTCACTCGCCGCGCTGCCGTGCAATCGCCCGACGCCGATCGCGAGCGATGCGATGGCGGCGATGCCGATGCTCGCGGCCGCACCGCACGCGCGCGGCGTCGCGCTCGCGTGGACCGACGCCGGCATGGTCACGGTCGGCGGGCTCACCGACGATGGCAGCGTGCGCGCGGTGTTCGCGATGTCCGAGCTGATCGACGACGCGCACGCCGGGCACGTCGCGGTCGCGAGCGCGGGCGGGGCGACGCTGATCGCGGGCGGTTCGACGTCCCAGGGTGCGACGAGCTCGTCCCAGCTCGTGGTCATCGATGGCGAGCTACGGCCGCTCGCGAGCGCGACCGCATCCGCGGTGCGCGTGCTCGATGCGCGCGGTGCGATCGCGACATCCGATGGCTGGCTGCTCGCCGGCGCGTTGTTCGAGACCGGCCATCACACCGCAGTCGTCGCGCTCGATCGCGAGGGTCGCGCGCTCGCCGCACCGGTCGTGCTCGCGGAGGGCAAGCCCGACGTCGTGACCGCGATCGCGCTCGACGACGGCTGGGCGATCGCGAGCCAGCTCGGCGATCGCTGCACGATCGCGGTCGTCGATCGCGCGCTCGCACCGGTCTCGCCGGCGACGACGTGGCAGCGCTGCGCGGATGTCACCGGCGCGCACGTGGCGGGCGGGCCCGAGGTCGTCGTCGCGTGGCGCGATGCCGAGACCGGCATGCTCGCGTCGAGCGTGCTCGCGGGCGGCGCGCTCGGTGCGGCGTCCATGCTCGGCATCGCCGACGATCGGCCGCGGGTCGTCGCGAGCGCCGACGGGTTCTGGATCGCGACGCGCGCGGACGGCGAGCTCGTCGTGACGCCGCTCGATCGTGACGGACGGTCGGGTGCGCCTCACGCGCTCGGTCCGATCGGCGAGGGTGCGGCGTACGATCTGGTCACGATCGACGGCGAGAGCTACGCGACCTGGTGGACGGACAGCCTCACGGTCGCTCGCGTCTGTCGATAGCCGTGATACGAATCCCGTGTGGCCCGCCACCGGATCTCGATCGCGCGCGACCAGTACAAGTTCTCGTGCGCGCACATGACGGTGTTTCCGGACGGGACGAAGGAGCGCCTGCACGGCCACAACTACTCGGTCGCGATCGCGATCGATGTCGCGCGCGTCGATCTCGCGTCGATGATCCCGTTCGCCGCGATCAAGACGCTCGTCGCGGATCTGTGCAAGGGCTGGAAGGAGCGCGTGCTGATCGCCGCGCAGAACCCATATCTGGTGATCGTGCGCGACGACAGCGAGCTCGAGCTGCGGCTGTGCAACGAGCGCTACGTGATGCCGCGCGGCGATGCGCTGCTGCTGCCGATCGATAACATCTCCGTCGAGGCGCTCGCGGCACACGTCGCCGAGCTGCTCGCGCCGGCGATCGCGAAGCTGTCGCCGCACGTGCTCGCGCTCGAGGCGCGCGTCGAGGAGAGCCCGGGGCAGGGCGCGTCGTGCACGATCGACCTGGGGTGATCCGATGAGCCTGCGATCTCGCATCGAATGGCTACGCGCACGCGACCTCCGCGTGATGCTCGAGCTCGCCGCGCTCGGCCTGCTGCTGCTGATCTTCGTGAAGATCGCGCACGAGGTCACCGAGCTCGACACCGACTGGTTCGATCACGGCATCCTGCTCGCGCTACGCGACGCACCGAACGATCCGATCGGTCCGCCGTGGTTCGAGGCCGCGGTGATGCACATCTCCGGGCTCGGGTCGGGTGCGGTCGCGACGCTGATCGTGCTGATCGCGGTCGGCTACATGCTGCTCGCGAATCACTGGCGCTACGCGCTGCTGATGCTCTCGACGTCGCTCGGCACCGGCCTCGTGATGCACCTGTCGAAGGGCTTCTTCGAGCGGCCGCGGCCGTCGATCGTGACGCACATCGATCCGCCGGGCGGACTGTCGTTCCCGAGCGGCCACTCGATGATCTCGGCTGCGATGTACATGACGCTCGCGGTCGTGATCGCGCGGACGCTGCCGCGTCGCCGGCTCCGGATCTATGTCGTCGCCGTCGGCGCGCTGCTCGCGTTCCTGATCGGCCTCAGCCGCGTCTATCTCGGGGTCCACTATCCGACCGACGTGCTCGCCGGCTGGACGCTCGGGCTCGCGTGGGCGCTGCTGTGCGGGATCATCGCGCGCAAGCTCGCGCGCAAGGTCGATCCCGAGGTCGCGGCGGCCGACGAAGCCGGCGACGATCCTTCGTAGCAGTCACCGCCGGTATTCAAGCTGACAACCAGCGCCAGCGGCTACGCCGGCTGCGCGCGGAGGTAAGCGCGTGAATTGCCACGCGAGATCCGCCGGTATGCGCGATGCACATCGCGTCGGCGAACCGTCAACTCCAGGGAGGAACTGCCGAATGTCGATCACGAAGCTCAAGACGCCGTGGCAATGGCAACCCGACACCAACGATCTCGCTCACGTCAGCTCTTCAGCACGCGCACAGACCGGTCGCGTCATCACGGGCATGCTGACCGGTGCACCGAACCCCGAACCGCTCGTCGCGCCGAGCTTCGCGCCTCGTCCTCCCGGCGGCACGAAGCGCAGCGGCCAGCTCTGACCTCGGGGTTACGCTTCGGCGCGATCGCGTCCGCGACCGCCGCGTCGACGACGCCGCTTGTTGCGATCGCCGCCACCGCCTCCGCCACGCTCGCCAGCGTGATGCGGAGCGTGACCATTTTTCGGCGCCTCGGCCGCGGCCTGCGCCGCGATCTCCGTCGACATCTTGCCGGCGACCCGGAACTGGTCGGGCTTCCAGCCCTTCTGCGGCACGACGACGATCGGCTTCTGGAATCGCTTCTCGAGGTGATCGAGGTAGTCGCGCTCTTGCCGCGACAGCACCTCGGCCACGCGCGGCGCGCACTCGAGCTCGATCTTGTCGTTGTCGACGAGCATGCCGCTGCGCCGGACCTCGCGCAGGATCTCGTACGCGACCGTGGTCACCGACTTGACGACGCCGGAGCCCTCGCACGTCGGACACGGCTCGGTCAGCAGCTGGACGAGCGACTCGCGCGTGCGCTTGCGCGTCATCTCGACCAGGCCGAGCTCGCTGATCTTCGTGACGTTCGTGCGCGCGCGATCCTTCGACAGCGCCTTCTGGAACGCGTCCCAGACCTTGCGGCGGTTCGCTTCCTTGTCCATGTCGACGAAGTCGATCACGATGATGCCGCCGATGTTGCGCAGCCGGAGCTGGCGCGCGACCTCCTCGCAGGCCTCGAGGTTGTTCGCGGTGACGGTATCCTCGAGCACGCCGGAGCCGGTGTTCGTGAAGCTGCCGGTGTTGATGTCGATCGCGGTCAGCGCCTCGCCCTGATCGATCACGAGCGAGCCGCCGCTCTTGAGCGGCACGCGACGCGCGACCGCGGCGCGGAGCGCGGGCTCGATGTGATACTGGTCGAAGATCGGCCGGCGGCCCTCGTACTTCTTGATCCGCTCGGTGAACCGCGGCAGGAACGCGGACGTGAACTTCTTCACGCGCTCGCACTGCTCGGGATCGTCGATCACGACCTCGCTCGTGTCCTCGCGCATCAGATCGCGGACGACGCGCAGCGCGAGATCGAGATCGGCGTAGACGATGCCGGCGCCGGACATCAGCTCCTGGCGCTTGTCGATCTCGCTCCACAGCCGGGCGAGGAAGTCGACGTCGTCGCGCAGCTCCTGATCGCTGG
The DNA here is from genome assembly GCA_035715365.1 of Kofleriaceae bacterium. Classification (GTDB taxonomy): domain Bacteria; phylum Myxococcota_A; class Polyangia; order Haliangiales; family Haliangiaceae; genus JABFXX01. The sequence continues at coordinate 559,088 of DASTLB010000022.1, forward strand.
CATCCTCGGCGGCGGTGCGGACGATGAAGCCCGAGCCTTTCGGCCGGACCTCGTTGACGAGATCGCGCAGCCGCCGGCGCTCCTTGTCCGAGCCGATCCGCTTCGACACGCCGATCTGCGCGACGTTCGGCATGAAGACCGAGTAGCGACCGGGCAGCGAGATGTAGCCGGTGACGCGCGCGCCCTTCTGGCCGATCGGATCCTTGACGACCTGGCAGAGCACGTACTGCCCTGGCTTCAGCAGGTCCTCGATCTTGCGATTCGCGAGCTGCTTGCGCGTGCGCGCGAGCCGCGACGCCGCGCCCTCGGGCGCTTCATCGCCACTGTCGTCGGTGTCGACGTCCTCGAACAGCTTGCGTTCGTCTCCGGATCCGAGCACGTCCGCGACGTAGAGGAACGCGGCGCGCTCCACCTTCGGACCCAGATCGACGAACGCGGCCTGCATCCCGGGAAGGACACGCGTGACTTTGCCGCGATAGATGTTTCCGACCAGACCTCGATCACGCTTGCGTTCGACAAAGAACTCTGCGAGGGCGCCATCCTCGACGACCGCGACGCGGATCTCGGGTCCCTCAGCGTTGACCACGAGCATGTTGTTCATGAAGGCTCTGCAATTCGTTGCGCCCGCTCCGGAGCGTCGCGACATGAATGTCCTAGCGCGGTCGCGACCGGAGCTGGGTCGAGGGCTCTCGGTAACACGCAAGCCTTTTTAATACAAGACATTGGGTGGCGTCCGACCGCACTGGCCCGCAGCTTGCTTCATAGGGGGCCGCGCGGGTGTTGCCGCACCTGAAAACGCGCACCCGGATTACCTATTTAAGCTCCGGGTTTGATGATTTGTACGCCTAGTTAGTTGGTCTTGATTGCGATCGGACGCCGGGGTTGCCGCCCTGGCGTTCGGTGTTTTCGGCACGTATCTTGGCCCGGCGTGGCAGCCGCCGAGATCGACCCGGACGCCGACTCGATCGCGTTCGTGCTCGCGCTCGGCCGCGCGCTGCACCGCTACGGGACCCCGGCGCACCGGCTCGAGGAGGCGCTCGGCGTGATCTGCCGCCGGCTCGATCTCGAGGCCGAGGTGTTCAGCACGCCGACCGCGCTGATCATGAGCTTCGGCGAGCCGACCGCGCTGCGCACCCGGATGCTGCGCGTCGAGGGCGGCGAGCTCGACATGGACAAGCTCGAGCAGGTCGACGATCTCGCGGATGACGTCGCGGCGCAGAAGCTGACCCCGGCGGAGGGTGTCGTGCGGATCGAGCAGATCCTCGCGGCGCCGCGGCAGTTCGGCCGCGCGCTGTCGACGCTGATGCACGGCGCGACCGCGGGATCGATCGCGGTGTTCTTCGGCGGCGGCGTCGCGGACATCGCGATCGCGATCGCGATCGGCATCATGCTCGGTCTGCTCGCGCAGGTCGCGCAGCGCTCGACCGATCAGGCGCGCGTGTTCGAGCTCGTCGGTGCCGCGTTCGTCGCGCTCGCCGCGAACCTCGCATCGGCGGTGTGGCCGATCCGTCCGGGCATCGTCACGATCGCGGCGCTGATCGTGCTGCTGCCCGGGCTGTCCCTGACGGTCGCGATGATCGAGCTCGCGACGCGTCACCTGATCGCCGGCACCGCGCGCCTGATGTCCGCGGTGATCGTGCTGCTCGAGCTCGTCGTCGGAGTCGCGCTCGGCGAGCGGATCGCGAAGGCGCTCGTCACCGTGCAGTACGCCGCGCCCGTCGATCTACCGGCGTGGGCGGACTGGATCGCGCTCGTCGCGTCCGCGCTCGGGATGAGCGTGATCGTGCAGGCGCAGCGCCGCGCGTTCAGCTGGATCCTCGCCGCGTGCGTGATCGGCTACGTCGGCTCGCGCGCCGGTACGGTGTGGCTCGGCGGTCAGCTCGGCGTGCTGCTCGGTGCGCTCGCGACCGGCGTGCTCGGCAACGCGTTCGCACGCCTGCTCGAGCGTCCGGCGCAGGTCGTGCTCGTGCCGGCCGTGCTGCTGCTCGTCCCCGGCAGCATGGGGTTTCAGGGCATGGCGTCGCTCATGGGACGCGACACGGTCACCGGCGTCGAGACCGTGTTCGAGATGTTCATCGTCGCGATCGCGATCGTCGCCGGTCTGCTGATCTCGAACGCGGTCGTCTCGCCGCGCCGCAGCTTGTAGCTGTCTCCTCGCGGTGACGGCAGCTGGGGTTTGGCTCCCTGGCAGATCGAGCCGCCGCACGCGCGCTGCGGCATGCGCGATCTCGGCGGGTTGCGCGTCGGCATTTCGGCTGCACGGAGCACCGAGCATGACGATGCTTGTCTCCCTCGATCACGATCAGCTCGTCACCGTCACCGGTGGCGTCGACTTCAACCAGGCGATCGATGCCGGGCTCGCGCGCGCCGGACGGTCGGGCGCGATCGGCGGCACGCTCGGCGGAACCGCCGGGCTCGTCATCGGCGGCACGACCGGCGGGATCGCCGGCGCGGCCGCGGGAGGTGCCGGCGTCGTGCCCGGCGCGATCGCGGGCGCGAGCGGTGGCGCGTTCGCCGGGAGCATCATTGGCTCGACCGGCGGCGGCGGGCTCGGGTTCGCGACCGGCGCGGCCTCGAACCTGATCCAGCAGCTGCGGCACCCGCAGTGACGGATGCCGACGACGCTCAGACCGCCGAGCTCGGCGCCGTCACCGGCAGCTCGGTCGCGTTGCGACGCCGCGAGTACGCGCGGTAGTCGGTGAGCAGCGACGCGACGATGTTGCCGGCGCCGCACATGATGTGCAGCAGCGCGACGCGCGGCGAGCGCTTCCAGTAGCCGAACACGAACGGCGCGGCCATCGCGGCGAGGCCCCACAGGTGATCGATCGCCTCGTGGGCCTCGATCGGGATCACCTTCGCGACGCTGAGCCGGTAGTCGGTCATCGCCGACACCATCGCGCCCGAGCCGGCGAGCGCGAGGCTCACCATGCGCGCGGTCGGATCACAGTCGGCGAGCAGCGCACCGCTGCCGACCGCCATGCCGTTCGCGTAGTCCATGACCGAGTGAATGTCCTGCGGGATCAACCGGGCCAGAGGAAGCCCGAGCAATGGCCTGGATGGTTCTCCATGGCTCAGCGCGCGGTCGCCGCGAGCCATCTCGCTGCGGTCTTCGACGCCGATCGGAGCCGCATGCGGCTTACCGATCTCCATCTCTTCGAGTTCCATGAACGAGCTCATACCGATCTCCTTGGTTGCAGTGATCGGCTGCATCGCTCGTGCCCCTCGACGCGCTGCGCACACGAGTAGCGACCGGTACAAAAATTCTCGTCAGCGTCGCAGCTCGGGATCGTCCGGATCGGCGTCGCGGTGCACGCACGGGTCGTTCTCCGGATCGTGACCGCACGCGAGCACCCCGGGAGACGGATCTTGCGAATCGATTCCCTTGTGCGGTCCCTCGACATCGTGCGCCGCTGCCTCGGCATCGTCGCCGACGAGCCCACCGGCCGCGATCAGCGCCTCGCGCTTGTCGGGCGCGACGTCGGGCACGAGGCCGAGGCGTGCGAGATACGCGACGTAGTACGCGTCCTCGCGTCGCGGCTCGAGCTCGCCGCGCTCGATCGCGCCCTCGAGCGACCGCTTGAGATCGCCGATCAGCCGCGACGGCGGGATCTCGAACGCGGTCATGATCGCGTTGCCGACCCCACCGGGCAGCGGCGGCAGCTTCGCGTCCTCCTCGGCGAGTCGCTCGACGCGATCCGCGAGCGCGCTGATCTGCTCGAGCAGCTGCTTGCGACGACCGGGACGCTTCGACGTGATATCGGCGCGCGACAGATCGAGCAGGTCGGTCATGTGCGGGCCCATCTCGCGATGGAACCGGCGGACCGCGCTATCGGTCCAGTTGTCGCCGTACTGGTTCGTGCGCAGGTGATGCTTGACGAGGAAGCGGATCGTCTGGCGCTCGTCGCGCGCGAACTGAAACCGCTGGCTCACGCGATCGAACATCCGCGCCCCGACCTCGGCGTGTCCGTGGAAGTGAACCCCGTCGGGCGTGAACGTTCGCGTCGGCACCTTGCCGATGTCGTGCAGCAGCGCGGCCCACCGCACGAGCGGGCGGCGCACGGTCTGCCGCACGACCTGCTTCGTGTGCGCCCACACGTCCTTGTGCTGGCGCCCGGGCTCCTGCACGAGATCGACGGTCGCCTCGAGCTCGGGAAACAGCACCGGCAGCACGTGCGTCGCGTGCAGCCACTCGAGCGCGAGGTCGACGTGGACGCCCATCAGCATCTGCTCGACCGCCGCGCGCAGCCGCGCCTTGTCGGCGTCGGCGAGTCGCTGCGCGTGCTCGGCCGCGAGCTGGGTCACGCGGTCGTGCGGGACACGACCGTCATGCGCGATCGCGCCGGCGAGCTCGAGGACGAGGACGGGATCGGCCTCGACGAGCCCGCGCATGCGCTCTGCCTGCTCGCCGGACATCGGGCGGCGATACCTACCACGTTTTTGGTACGGGCCATGCTGACAGGCCGGCCCGGGTGCAAGGCCGTATCACAGAGAGCCAGCTGCCGCTGGCAGAGCGTAGCTTTCCCGGAATCTCGCGCTTCTACGCCGAGCTCGAGGATAAGCCCGCGACATTCCTCCAGCTCGTCTGGGCGTTCGAAGGCGCCAAGCTCGCGCATCGAGCCGCTCCCACCCGCCGGAAGCGTCGTCGCCTCTAAGACGTTCTCTCGGATGAACAGGCAATCAGTCTGGCAGGTTAAGTTGCCAACTGTGACAGCCCGTCTCAATCCGGAGCGCTGAATGGGGCAAGACGAAACAGCAACGACCGACGACAAACGTCGCGCGATCGGCGTGTTCGACTCCGGTGTCGGTGGGTTGACCGTCGTTCGCGCGTTGCGCGCGGTGCTGCCCGGCGAGGACATCATCTACCTCGGCGACACGGCGCGCGTGCCGTACGGCAGCAAGAGCCCGCGCACCGTCGAGCGCTACTCGCTCGGCTGCCAGCAGTTCCTGCTCGACCGTCACGTCAAGCTCGTGCTGATCGCGTGCAACACGGCGTCGGCGAACGCGCTGCCGGCGCTGACCGCGGTGAGCCCGGTGCCGGTGATCGGCGCCGTGGAGCCGGGCGCTGCGAGCGCGCTCGCGGCCACCCAGAACGGGCACATCGGCGTGATCGGAACGCTCGGCACGGTGCGCTCGAGCGCGTACGCGAAGGCGATCGCGGCGCGCGATCCCGCCGCGCACCTGACCGCACTCGCGTGCCCGCTGCTCGTGCCGCTCGCCGAGGAGGGCTGGACGCAGGATGGCGACGAGGTCGCGATGCTCGTCGCGCGCCGCTATCTCGTGCAGCTGTTCGCGCTCGATCCGCAGATCGACACGCTCGTGCTCGGCTGCACGCACTATCCGCTGCTACGCAAGGTGATCGAGCACGTCGCGACCGAGCTCGCGGGACACCGGATCGCGGTGGTCGACTCCGCGACCGCGATGGCCGAGGCGGCGCGCGAGGCACTCGGCGGCAGTGGCAATCGCCGCGGGCGCGCCGGCCGGCTCGACTGCTTTGCGACCGACACCTCGCGCATGGACGAGCTCGCGCCGCGGTTTCTCGGCGAGCCGCTCACCGGCTACGAGCTGGTCGATCTCTGACCGACGCTACGCGCGAACCGAGACGCCCTTGGCGCGCGCCTCTTCCTGCTTGCGGCGCTTCATCACCTCGGTGACCGTCGACGCCTTCTTGAGCTTGTCCGCGATCGTCTTCTCGTCGACCGGATAGTCGGTCCGGAACACGAGACCGTCGTCGAACAGCTGCTCGCGCGCCTCGTCGTCGTCGAGGTACTTCGCGATCTTCTTGCCCTTGTACTCGAGGCTGGGCAGCGTGCGCACCTTGCTCTCGAGCCAGGTCATGAGCTCGCCCATCACGTCCTTGCAGATCGTGAGGCTCTCGTCGAGATCGTCGAACAGCTCGGGAAATCTCTCGCGGAACGCCGTCTCGTCCTCTCCGTTGCCCAGCGCCTTCTGCAGCGCGAGCCGGAGCAGCACGGCATCGTCCGCGAAGCTCACCACGTTGTCGTTGCGATCAGCCACGCCGTCGTTCGGCGAGACCACGTAAGCCACGACACCGGCTGCGACTTCGCGCACCGCCCGCGGCAGGTTCTCGTCGTCCATCGCATCGAACGCGATCTTCAGATCGTGGGGTAACGACACCAACCAACCGCGCACGAGCTCGACGAACTTAGACTCCACTGCAGGACTGGCCACGGGATATGCGTACCCCGCATGAGCGGGGCCTCCAAGTGAACGCTTCGAGATTGAAGCCGAAGACGGTGAGTACCAACCCCTCGCTGGAAATACAAGCCCGCGGCATCCCCGAGGCAGGCCAGGCGTCCGTGAGCCGTGATACCCTGGTTCCGCGGTGGCCAAGCGATCGCCCATCCTGGGCTACAACCACAACGTCCGGTATCGCGGACTGGTGTTCCACGTCCAGACCGAGGATTCGGGCGTGCTATCGCCGCATTTGTTCACGCACCTGTTCCATGCGGGCGTGATCGTCTCGACGCGCAAGCTCGTCTACGACTCCGGGTCCGCCGAGGACTCGATCAAGTCGCTGATGCAGGCTCAGCACAAGGCGGTGCTGAAGGATCTGCGGCGCGGCCACTTCGACGACAAGATCGATCAGTACCTCGGCGGCACGCCGGGCCTGCTGCCGCGCGAGAACGGTGCCGGCGCCACGAGCGCCGCAGACAGCTCGCAGTCGCTCGCGCGGCCGTCCGCTCCCGAGATCGAGATCATCCAGGGCGCGGACGAGCCGGTCGACTCGAAGATCGCGACCGACCCGCAGCAGCCCGCGATCGCCGCGCAGCTCGCGCAGGCCAGCGCCCAGCGCCCGTCGATCCGCCGCGACGCGACGATCCCGGATGTCCGTCCGCCGCCGCCACCGCCGCCGCGCACCTCGACCGCCAACCGCACGCCGGTGCCGTCGTCGCTCGACGAGGTCGGCGCCGTCGATGTCGCGATCTCGGCCGCGAACAACGCGACGATCCGGACCCCGATCCCGCGCGAGTTCCTCGACCAGGCGCCGCGCGCCGAGACCGAGGCGCCCGAGATCGAGATCCAGCTCGAGCTCGACGAGCCGGACGACGCCCCGCTGCAGCGCCGCCACCGCGACACGACCCACGACGCCGTCCCGCCGCTCGACGAGCACACGCGGCCGACGATGGACGTCTCGCAGATCTCCGACGGCGTCCCCGGCATGGTTCATCCCGCGGCGACGATCCGACAGGACTCGGTCCCGATCTCCGCGAAGTCGGGCCGGGTCTCGGTCGGCGCCGCGTCGCTGCCGCCCGCGCGTCCGATCAACCGGCCCCCGACGCGTCCCGCGATCCCGGTGATCCAGGCGCCGCAGGTGGTCGCGCGCCCGCTGCCCGCCGACGAGCGCGGTCGTTCGCCGTCGGACGCCGTCGAGGTCTACGCGCCGGCGCCGCCCTCGGTCGAGCCGCCGCCGGGCGCGGTCTCCGAGCGGCCGGGTCAGTACTCGCAGCACAAGCGACAGAGCGAAAAGATCCCGCTGATCCAGAGCTCACAGAACGCGACCGTGCCGGCAGGGCTCGGGCGTCCTGGACGTGGCCAGTCCGGCCCGATCCCGAAGCCGGTCACCCGCGAGCCGACCCCCGCCGGCGCCGTGCCGACCGCCGTCCGTCCCGAGCAGACGCCGGGCTCCGGACGCGCGCGCACGCCGACGCCGGCGCGCACGGCACGCTCGGGCGGCAACGCGAACAGTGGCGTCGTGATGACGCGACCGGCGGTGATCGTCGGTGCACCCGCGAAGCCGGCGGCGCCTGCGCGCGTTCGCAAGGCGCGCGAGGACGAAGGCCGCGGCTTCGGTCAGGGCCTCATCTCCGAGAAGAGCCTCGACGAGGTCATCCTCGCCTACCTCTCCGAGGACGCCGACGAGAAGTAGCTCCCGTGATCGTGGCCGTGGCCGTGATCGTGGTCGTGATCGTCTGACGTCGCTGGTAAGCGGGTCCTCATCGGGCGCCGGTTGCAAAGACGGGCAGGGGCAGGGGCAGGGGCAAGGGTCCGCTGCGCGGATGAGAGACAGCGAGCGCGATCGCGCAGCGTGCGTGCGTTGTCGGCTCGATGAACGGCGCTACGCTTTTTTTATGCCTGCACACGTGAAGATGTACGTGCGGAAATGGTGTGGCTACTGCACGGCCGCGGAACGTCTGCTGAACGAGAAGGGCGTGAAGTACGAGGAGATCGACACGACGGGCGACCACGCGACGAGGCGATGGCTCGTCGATCAGACCGGCGGTCGCACAACCGTGCCGCAGATCTTCATCAATGGCAGATCGATCGGCGGCTACGACGAGCTGCGCGCGCTCGAGCGCAAGGGCGAGCTCGATCGGCTGCTCGCGATGGACGAGAAGCAGATGACCGACAAGTCTCCGGCCGAGCAGAGCAGCGCGAGCCGCTAGGATCAGAGCTCGTCTTCGGGCTCGGGGGCATCGAGCTCGGGATGCGCTTGCTTGTACTCGGCCATCCACTCGGCGAGCTTCGGCATCGAGACCTCGAGGCGCTGGCTGCCCTCGCGATCGAGGGCCTGGCGCCAGGCAAAGCGCGCGTCGTCGTGCTCGCCGCGCTTCGCGTACGCCCACGCGCAGAGCAGCAGGAGGTCGCGGCCGGCGGTCATCGACAGGCCCTTGCGCATGCGATCGTGGAGCTCGGTGTCGTCGATCTCGAGCTTGTCCTCGGCGACGCCGAGGTGCATCTGCGCGATCCAGTACGACAGCCGGAGGACCTCGCCCTGCGGGACACCGCCGCGCGAATCGAGCACGACCCGCGCTTCCTTCGTCCGGCCGAGCGCGGTGAGCAGGTTGATCTCGGTGTAGTAGGAGAACTGGTGCTGGATCAGGCGGGGCGAGAGCTTCGCGCGCGCCTTGCGAACGCGCTCGAGCGCGAGCTCGCCCTTGCCGTCGAGGGCATCGGCGATCGCGACCCGCAGCTCGGCGAGCGCGCGCACGCGGCCGGGGGCCCACCACGCGCGCGACACCGGCTCGGCGAGCGCGCGGCCGGCGAGCGCGTCGCCGTTCGACAGCGCGACGCTCGCCTCGTTCACCTTCTTGACCGCGCGCACGGTGCCGAGGAAGCGACCGCCGAGCGCGAGGTAGAACGGGATCAGCAGCGGGAACGACGTGGCGGCGAGCGCGACGCCGGCGGCGGTGATGCCGCCGAACGCGACGTACGCGGCCATCTGGCGGTTGCGCACGCCGGACGGATCCTTGACCTCGCCGTCGCGCCCCACGTACACGAGCTGGCCCTTGCCGGCGCGATCGAGATCGCGCGCGATCATCGGGCGCTGCAGCGCGGTGGTCGGAGGATCTTTGGTGTCGGCTGCCATGTCAGCTCGCGTCGTCGAGCACGCGCCACTCGGTGCCTTGCGGTTTGTCCTCCGCCACGACGCCCATCGCGGCGAGCTCGCCACGGATCGCGTCGGCGCGGCCGAAGTCCTTCGCGGCGCGCGCGGTGACGCGATCGGCGAGCAGCTGCTCGACTCTCGCGACATCGATCCGGCGCTGGCGCACGAGCCGGTCGCGTCGATCGGCGAGGTACGCGTTCGGATCCTTGTCGAGGATGCCGAGCGCCTGGCCGACGTGGCGAATGTCGCGAGCGAGCCGCGCGAGCGTGCGGCGGCGCAGCTGCTTGTCGATGCCCTTGCCGCTCTCGAGCAGCTTGTTCGCGAGCGTCGCGGCGGCATGCAGCGAGGCCTTGACGACCGGCGTGTTGAAGTTGTCGGCGAGCGCCTCGCGCGCCTCGGGCACGAGCTTCTCGGCGTCGGGTAGCACCGGGCCGTCGCCGGCGTCGCCGCCCTGCGCGACGAACGCGTCGAGCTTCTGCAGCGTCGAGTAGAAGTACGACAGGTCGCGATCGGCGGCCTCGAGGCTGCGAAACCGGACGCCGTGCACGCAGCCCTCGTGGTCGCGCGTCTCCTCGACCTCGAAGTCGATCGGCGACTGAAAGTGGTGCGAGACGCAGAAGAATCGCAGCGCTTCGGGCCCGACGGCCTCGGCGATCTGTGCGCAGCCGAACACGTTGCCGAGCGACTTCGACATCTTCACGCCGCCGAAGTTGAGAAAGCCGTTGTGCAGCCAGTAGCGCGCGAACGTGTGCGTGCCGTACGCGCCCTGCGATTGCGCGATCTCGTTCTCGTGGTGCGGAAAGATCAGATCCTTGCCGCCGCCGTGCAGATCGAACGTCTCGCCGAGGTGCGCGACGGTCATCGCGGAGCACTCGATGTGCCAGCCCGGCCGGCCCTTGCCCCACGGCGACTCCCAGAACGGCTCGCCCGGCTTCGCGGCCTTCCACAGCGCGAAGTCCGCGGGCGCGCGCTTGCGGGCGTCGACGTCGACGCGCGCACCGGCCTGCAGATCGTCGATCGACTGCTTGCTGAGCTTGCCGTACGACGGGAACGTCTCGACGGAGAAGTAGACGTCGCCGTCGATCGGATACGCGCAGCCATTCGCGACGAGCTGCTCGATCACGCGGATGATGTCGGCGATGTGCGTCGAGACTTTCGGCTCGACGTCGGGCGCGAGCACGCCGAACCGCGCCATGTCACGGTTGTACTCGTCGGCAAATCGCGCGGCGAGCGCCATCGGATCCTCGCCGGCGGCGTTCGCGGCGTTGATGATCTTGTCCTCGACGTCGGTGACGTTGCGGACGTAGCGAACATCCCAGCCGAGAAACCGCAGGCTGCGCCGGATCGTGTCGAACGAGATCGCCGAGTACGCGTGACCGATATGCGCCGGCGCGTACGGCGTCGGACCACAGACGTACATGCCCACCTTGCCCGGAACGAGCGGCTCGAACGCGACCTTCTTGCCGGCCATCGAATCGTAGAGGCGAACAGGCTGAGCGGACACCTCCACGTTTGTAGCATTAGTGCCACGTCATCGTGGTCGTCCCCAGCTCGGCGCTCGCATTCGTCAGCTGGAACAGCCAGGCCTTCGTCGCCGCGGCGTCGCCGGGCACGTCGACGTCCCATGCCAGCAGGTGATCGCGGTCGAGGGCGAGCACCTGGCGCGCATCGTGCGAGATCGCCGGGTAGCGCAGCGCGCTCGCGCTCCCGACCCCGAGCAGGGGCCACGCGCGGCCGACATCGAGATCGATCATGCGCGGTGCCTGATCTTTCGACGTGAACACCGCGAGGTGAGGGTCGGCGATCGAAACGCCGAGCGTGCCCGCCGGGATCGCGCTGTCGATCCGATCCGGGTGGTCGAGGTGCACGACGTACCAGGCGCCGTCGATCGTCCCGACCACGAGCACGTCCTCGACGGAGAGCACGACCGCGAGCTCGGCCGGGAGCTCGGCGATCGCCGCCTGCGTGCCATCGGGAGCCCAGCGGATCACGCGCTTGCCGACCGGAAGGAACGCGGTGCCATCCGCGCGCTGGCGCAGCACGAGGTACTGCAGCGAGCGCGTCACCGGCAACGCGAGGGTCTGCTCGACGCGCGTCTTGAGGTTCGTGCGCCACGCGTGGCCGTCGTCGTAGAGCGCCGCGAGCCAGTCGCCGTCCCAGCCGAGCGCCTTGACCTGCGCGCGATGCGAATACAGGGTTCGCCGCCGTAGCGAGCCGGCATCGATCTCGACGACGCCGCCGGTGCGGGTCGCGGCGAACAGCGTCGCGTGCCGGAACACGCCGAAGTCGAGATCGCCATCGAGCTCGCGCACGCGTTTGGTGTCGCGGTCGATCAGGTACGAGCGGTCGCCGGGCGTGGGCTCGTAGCCGAGCACGCGGTCGCCATCCGACGACGGCTGCAGCGCGAGCAGCGGCGGCAACCCCGGCAACGAGTGCTGGACGCCGGTCGCGAGATCGAGCCAGCTCCACGTCCCATCGACGTGTGAGGCCATCACGTCGTGATCGTCGATCAACGAGAACGACACGACGCCGCGCTCGATCGTGCGCCCGCGCGGCAGCACGCGATCGACATTCCACACGAGCAGGTAGCCCGGCGCCGCGGCGATCGCGAACGGGCTGTTCGGGTGCGCGCTGACGCGCGTGATGCCTTCGACCGGCGCCGGGATCTGGACCTCGCGGTCGTGCTCGAACACGAGCACGCGGTTCGTGACGCTCGCGATCACGCGGCCGTGACTGCCGAGGTGAATGCCGCGCCCCGCATCGATCCGGCTCGGATAGCGGCGCACGAGCGCGGAGCGTTCCTTCATGTCGATGCCGCCGAACGACGACGTCACCGCGAGATCGTCATCGAGCGCGACCGGCGTGAACGTCGGACCGTCGTGCTGGTACCACTCGGTCGTGTAGTTGCCAGTGTCACCGCGGGTGAACCTGCCGACGCGATTCGGGTACGACGCGACGACGATCCGCGAATTCGGGCTCCACGCGATGCCGGTGGCCCCGGCCGGTCCGATCGACCGCGGCATGCCCGACGGGCTGGCGAGATCGATCACGGCGACGCGACGATCCGAGCGCAGCCCGACGTGGCGACCATCCCACGACAGCTCGACGTCGATGTACGGCTCGGTGCCGACGCGCGTCGCGTGACCGGTCGCGAGCTCGAGTCGCCACAGCTGGTGCGCGAAGTCGACGTAGTACGCGAGCGTCGCGTTCGCGGAGATGTCCCAGATCTCGGTCTCGATCGTGAACGAGCGCTGCGCGCCGGTCGCGATGTCGACGAGGTGGAGCGTGTGGCCGCGATACGCGAGGACGTGATCGTCGTCGGTGAACGTCGCGCTCGGGTCCGGCTTGATCGTGGCGACGATGCGCGCCTGGTTCGTCGCGAGCTCGTAGATGCGCACCGTGCCGTCGAGCCCGGTCAGCAGCGCGCGCTGGCCGTTCGGCGAGATCGCGATCGACATCGGGACCACCGGACCGGGCATGCCCTTCGCGACGCCGGCGGCACGCGCGCTCGCCGCGATCGCACGCGCATCGCGCCAGCTCTCGGCCCAGCGTGCCGGGTCCTGCGCGAGCTGCTGCAGCATCGCGACCGCGCCGGTCGGGTTCGTCGCGACGAGCGTGCTCGCCTGCGTCAGGTAGAGCTGCTCGGCGCGCTCGCGCTCGCGCTCGTGAGCGAGCTCGGCTTCGTGCTGGCGCTCGACCGCGAGCTTCGCGTGGGTATCGGCGCGGTCGCGCTCGGCGACGATGCGACGCACCGCGAGCACACCGCCGACGAGTAGCGCGACGAGCGCGACGCTCGCGACGACGACCGCGACCCGGTACGTGCGGAGGAACCGAAACACGCGCTCGCGCGTCGTGTAGTCGTGCGAGGCGACGAGCTGGCCGGTGAGGAACCGCTGCAGGTCCTCGGCGAACGCGCCGGCATCGGGGTAGCGGTCCGCGGCTTTGAACGCGAGCGCCTTGTCGACGATCGTCGAGAGCTCGCGCGGCAGCTCGTCGACGAGCCTCGCGATCGGCGTGGCCGGGCCTTGCTCTGCACGCCGCATCATCTCGTCGCCGGACTCGGCAGCGTGCGGTGGCCGGCCCGCGAGCAGGTGATACAGCGTCGCGCCGAGCGCGTAGACATCGCTCGTGCGCTCGACCGGATCGCCGCGCAGCTGCTCGGGTGACATGAACCCGGGCGTTCCGAACACCGTGCCGAAGCGCGTGCGCAGCGAGTCCTGAGGCCGCGACGCCGCGAGACCATCGTCGTCATCGGGCTCGTCGACGACCTTCGCGAGCCCCCAGTCGATCACGACGGTCTCGCCGAGATCACCGACGAGGATGTTCGACGGCTTGAGGTCGCGATGCAGGATGCCGCGGCCGTGCGCGTGCGCGACGGCCTGCGCGGCCGCGAGGATGTGCGGCAGCAGCGCGAGCCGCTCGCCGAGCGTGGTCGCCGCGCGCGCGAGGTCCTCGAGCGGCCGGCCCGAGACCTTGCGCATCACGTAGTACGGCGAGCCGTCCGGTGACTTGCCGGCGTCGTAGACCGGCACGATCGACGGATGCTCGAGGCGCGCGGTGATCCGGGTCTCGCGCTGGAACCGGCGCAGCGCGTCGGCGTCGGTCGACAGCGCCTCCTTGACCGCGACGACGCGGCCGAGCAGCGTGTCCGTCGCCTCGACGACGCGACCCATGCCACCGCGCGCGATCTCGCTGCCGGTCCAGTAGCGGAACGCGGGCGGCGCGACCCCCGGCTCGGGCGGCGAGGTGGACTTGCGCTCGGGCCGCGAGTCACGCCCGCTCGACGGCGGGCGCTCGTCGACGGTCGGCTTCGCATCCCCGTCTGCCACGCGGTGATGATAGCGCGGCCGCGGTCAGCGCCAGACGAGAGAGCCGGTCTGGCGGTCGACGGTCGCGTTCGTCATCTGATCCAGCCACTGGACGACGTCGTCCGGCGTCTCGGGGTGGACGATGCGCCACGCGAGCAGCGACATGAACGTGCGGTCCTCGAGATCGCGCTGCGCTCGATCGGTGACGACGCGGCGCGCGATCACGTAGCGGCCGTCGTTCGAGATCTGCGGCGACGCGTACGTCAGGCCCGGCGACGACGCGAGCGTGAAGCGGTGCTTGACGTTCGGATCGAACACGTCGATCGAGCCACGGTTCGCGAGCACCATCATCCCGGTCAGCGGCGAGATCACGGCGCGGCCGAACTCGACGACGTCGGTCTCGCTGTCGCGCCAGCGGTTCGGCGAGCTCAGGTCGACGACGTACGTGAAGCCGGCGGTGAACGCGATCGCGAAGCCGGGACCGCCGGGGCCGAGCGCGACGATCGGCCTCGGCATCTCGAGCAGCTGCTCGAGGCTGCCGGTCGGGTGCCACTGCCGGAGCTTCGCGCCCTCGGGGAACACGACCGAGCCGTCGGGCTCGACGAGCAGCTGCGGCGGGATCGCGGCGAGCTTCGTCGTCTCCGCATTGCCCTGCGCGAGGTTCTTGCGCCACAGCGTGCCGTCTCGATAGACCGCCGCGATCCACGGCGGGCTCGTGCGGCTCGTCGTCAGGTGCACGAGCTCGGAGCGCTGGCTGCCGAGCGTGGTGCGCTGGCGCGTCTTGACGTCGAGCAGCTGGAGCGCGCCGTCGGGCGTGCCGAGCACGACCTGATCCGGGCTCGCGAAGATCGCCATCGCGATCTCGCCGTCGAGATCCTCGGGATCGCCGTCGCGCACGATCAGCCGGCCGCGACGCGCGAGATCGATCGTGATGACGGCGCTGCCGGTCGGCGAGCCGACGATGTCGATCAGCGTCGACGGCCAGCCCTCGAAGCGGTGGCTCTTCCGCGACGCGAGCTCGAACCACTCGGCGGTGTTGCCGTCGAACGCCGCGAACACGCTGTCGTTGCCGACGAAGCGCTCCATCGTCGGGGTTCCGGCGAGCCGGCGCGGCAGGATCTCGGTGAGGTCCCAGGCGACGAGCCGGCCCTCGGTCAGCGCGACGACGTACGGCGACCGCGGCGACGCCTCGACGATGTCGACGCGACCTTCGGGCACGTACAGCGTGTGATCGCCCTCGTCGGTCAGCACCGCGATCCCGCCCTGGCTCGCCGCGATCACGGCACCGTCGAGCCCTTCGCGCAGGCCGACCGTGCCGCCGACGAGCGCGCGCCGCGCCCCGGTCTGCTCGCGCGAGGCGACCGCGACGCCGGTCGGGCCGATCGTGTACATGCGGCCGTTCGAGAACGTGATCAGCTCGCGGTTGCCGGCATCCGCCTTGTGGATGATCTGCGGCGGCGACGTCGCGGCGACATCGAACGCCTGCATCTCGCGCTTCGCCGCGGGATCGTCGGACGCCGGATAGACGAGCGCGACCATGTGCTTGCCGTCGTCGGACCAGTCGAGATCCTGGGTGCGGCCGAACGCGACCTCGAGCGGAGGCGTCGCCGGCGCCGTCCGATCGAGCATCAGCAGGTGGAGCTCGCCGGACAGCGCGATCCACCGGCCATCCGGCGACGGTGCGAGCTGCTCGATCCTCTCGTCGAGCGCGATCTCGAGCGGCGTCTTGCCGGCGAGGTCGAGCTGCCACAGCCGCTTCGCGTCGTCGACCCAGTACGCGGTGACGCCGACGATCTCGAGATCGTGGATCGCCGACGGCACGGTCACCGTCGACACCACGGCTGCGGACCCGGCATCGAGCACCTCGAGCTGCGTTCCCGACCACGTCACGATCTTGCGCTCGGCATCCGCGAACCGCGCCGAACGCTTCGGGCCGCGCTGCGACAGCACGTGACTCGTGCGGCGCGCGAGATCGTAGATCTGGACGCTGCCATCGCCGCCGGCGACGAGCGCGCGCGTGCCGTCGCGCGACAGCTCGATCGTCTCGACGTGCTGCGGACCCGGCAAGCTCCACGCGACGCCGGTCGCGCGCGCGGCCGCCGCGATCGAGCGGACCTCGCGCCACTGCTTCGCGGCGAGCGGCTTGATCATCGCGATCGCCTCGGTCGGGTTCGTCAGCGCCTTGCCGCGCGCCTGCTGCAGCAGCAGCTTCTCGGTGCGATCCTCGGCGGCGAGCTGCTCCTGCCGCGCGCGCCTCGCCTCGGTGTCGGCGCGGTCGCGCTCGCGGATGATCTTCGTGACCGCGATCGTGCCGCCGACGAGCAGCGCGAGCGTCGCGAGCGCCGTGATCGCGACCGGCACGCGGTTCTTGCGGACGAACCGCACGATCCGCTCTCGCCGCGTGTAGCGATGCGACGCGACGAGCTGACCGGTGAGAAACCGCTGCAGATCCTCGGCGAGCTCGCGCGCGTTCTGGTAGCGCTGCCGCGGATCGTGCGCGAGCGACTTGTCGATGATCGTCGACAGCTCGGGCGGCACGCCGGGTACGAGCTCGGTGATCGAAGGCGGCGGGCGCGTCGCGGCTGCCTTCATCATCTCGTCGGCGGTCTTCGCGTGATGCGGCGGCTTGCGCGACAGCAGGTGATACAGCGTCGCGCCGAGCGCGTAGACATCGCAGCGCTCGTTGACGACGATGCCGCGCAGCTGCTCGGGCGCCATGAACCCCGGCGTGCCGTAGACGATGCCGGCGCGCGTCCGGATCGTGTCGGACGCATCGACCGCGGCGGGCGCCGTGACGTCGTGCGGATCCGCCGGCTCGCCGACGATCTTCGCGAGGCCCCAGTCGATCACGATCGTCTCGCCGAGCTCGCCGACGAGGATGTTCGATGGCTTGATGTCGCGATGGATCACGCCGCGCTCGTGCGCGTGCGCGACCGCGTGCGCGGCGGCGACGACGTGCGGGATCAGCGCGAGCCGCTCCTCGAGGGTCTCCGCGGTCGCGACGAGGCGCTCGAGCGGGCGGCCCGAGATCTTGCGCATCACGTAGTACGGCGTGCCGCCGGTCGTCGTGCCGGCGTCGTGCACCGGCACGATCGAGGGGTGCTCGAGCCGCGCGGTGATCTTCGTCTCGCGCGTGAACCGGCGCAGCGAATCGGCGTCGAGCGCGAGCGCCTCCTTGAGCGCGACCGTGCGCCCGAGCAGCGTGTCGGTCGCCTCGACGACGCGGCCCATGCCGCCGCGCGCGATCTCCGGCCCGAGCTCGTAGCGCGATGGCGGCACCGCCGGCGGTGCGACGTCGGGGAGCGGACCGTCCGTCAGCGTCGGCATCGCGGGCGCGTGGCCGACGACCTGGCCGGGACGCATCTGCATCGTGCCGGGGATCGCGTCGCCGGGCATCGCGGGCGGCATGCTCGGCGGCGACGTCGCGACCGCATCACCGCGGATCGTCGGCGGCGCACCCGGCTCGGTGCTCGCGACGCGAACCCCCGAGACGGTCTTCTCGGGATCCGAGTCCGCCACGCGCCGAGTATATTACGCGCGCGTGGGCAGCACGTCGCGCTTGATCGCGCGGACGAGCGCCCACAGGAACAGCAGGCCGAGCACCGCGAGCGTGATCGTGATCGGCATGACGTGCCAGTACGTCTTCGGGTTCTCGCCGACGAGCAGGATGTACGCGTCGCTCGGGATCGGCCGCGCGACGTAGATGCCGACGAGATCGACCTGGCTCTCCGGGACGGTCGCGCCGTCGACGGTGAAGCCCTGCGGGCCCGACTTCGCGAGCGTCGCCCACGTCGTCGCGAAGTGACGCTTCACCGGCTCGACGCGCGCGGCCCACAGCTCGCCGGCCTCGAGCTTCATCGTGACGTCGGCGACCGGCATCGCGACGTCGAATCGGACCTGACCGAGCGCCGCGTCGGTCGGGCTCGGCGGCGCCGGGCTCGCGGGGATGCCCGCGTTGCGCAGCGCGGACAGCCACGCGTTCGCCGACGGCAGGCGCTCGATGATCGACACGATGATCGTGCTCGTCGTGGTGTCGACGACATCGAACGCGACGCGCTCGCTGCCGGTCAGCGCGAGCTCGTCGCCGGCGACCGTCTTGATCTTGTTCGCCGCGAGGCCCGCGCGGATCGCTTGCGCGGTCGCGAACACCGGGCGCGGCGTGCCCGCGGAGAACGCGCGGATCGACGGCGCGAGCGGCACGTCGTCGAGCGCGCGCAGCCGGCCGGTATAGCGGCCGCTCGTCGAGACCAGCTCCCAGCCATCGCCGGGCAGCGCGAGCCAGACGCGATCGCCGGTGCCGCGCACCGGGACGATGCGCAGCCCGAGGTCGCCCTTGTTCTTCATGCTCCGGATCGCCTGCGCCATCTCCGGCTCGGCTTCGATCTGGATGTGGCGCTCGACCTCGATCTTGCCGGCCGCGACGTCGGCGGTCGCGACCGCGGTCGCCGTCTCCGGCTCGCCGGCAAAGTGACGATCGGGTCCGAGCCGCAGCAGGAACACGGCGCACAGCACGACGATGCCGAGCGCGGTCACGATGCTGATCTTCGGGCGCGAGCGCCGCAGCTTGATCAGATCGGGATCGATGGCGTCGGCCGGGACGGGTGCGCCTTCTTCCACCGGTGGTTCCGCCATCTGTACAGTCGGCATCCTATCGTGCGGATCGACAACGCGCCACCGCCCCCGGTTGCGCCGAAGTTGACTAGCGACCGTGTTCTCGACGGGTTACGGTCGGTCGTGGCCTCGGGGGACCGCCCAACCAGCAGTCGCGAGCGGCCACTCGGCATCGCCGAGGTGGTGCGGATCGCGGGGCGCACGCTCGACGGGCTCGGGCTGGTCTGGCTCGAAGGCGAGGTCACGCAGGCGAACCTGCCGTCGTCGGGGCATCTGTACTTCGCGCTGCAGGATCGCGGCAGCGTGCTCGCGGCGGTGATGTGGGGCCGCGACCTCGCGCGGATCCGGTTCAAGATCGAGCCGGGGCAGCGGCTGCGCGTGCGCGGCCGGCTCGGCGTGTACGACCGCGACGGCAAGATGCAGCTCTACGCTGATTTCGCAGAGCCTGCGGGTGCCGGCGCGGAGGCGATCGCGCTCGAGCAGCTCAAGGCGAAGCTCGCCGCCGAGGGGATCTTCGCGCCGAGCAAGAAGCGGCCGCTTCCGAAGTTTCCGCGCCGGATCGGCGTCGTCACGTCGGCGCGCGGTGCGGCGGTGCACGACATCATCCGCACGATCGAGCGCCGGATGCCGACGCCGATCCTGATCGCCGATGCCGCCGTGCAAGGGCCGACCGCGCCGCACCAGATCGTGATGGGGATGGCGATGGTCGTGCGCGCCGGGGTCGATCTCGTGATCGTCGGCCGCGGCGGCGGCGCGGCAACCGATCTGACCGCGTTCAACCACGAGCGCGTCGTGCGCACGATCGCGCGCTGCCCGGTGCCGGTGATCAGCGCGGTCGGGCACGAGGTCGATCTGTCGCTCGCCGATCTCGCTGCCGATGCCCGCGCGTCGACGCCGACCGCGGCCGCCGAGCTCGCGGTGCCGGATCGCGCGCAGATCGAGGAGCTGCTCGGCAAGGAGCGCCGCCGGCTCGATCGCGAGATGCACCACCGGCTCGATCGCGCGCGTCAGGATCTCGACCGGATCACGATGGCGCTGCACGGCCGCGGCGAGCGCTCGATCGCGGCGACCCGGCGCCAGCTCCACCTGCTCGACCAGCGGCTCGCGAGCCTGCATCCGCGCGCGAAGATCTCGGCGAATCGCACCGCGCTCGCCGAGCTCGAGACCCGGCTCGCCGCGGCTCACCCCGGGCCTCGGCTCGCGCGCGCGCGTCGCGACCACGAGGCGCTCGCCGCGCGTGCGACCGCGGCGATCCAGCGCCGGCTCGCGAATGCGCGGGCCGAGCTCGGCCGGCTCGGCGCGCAGATGGCCGCGCTGTCGCCGCTCGCGGTGCTCGATCGCGGCTACGCGATGGTCAAGCGCGGCGACGAGATCATCCGCGATGCGTCGCAGGTGGCCGCGGGAGATGCGCTGCGCGTGCGGCTCGCGCGCGGCGAGCTCGCGGTGCGCGTCGACGAGGTGTCGTCGTGACGACGAAGCGTGCAAAGACCCAGCGACCGCGCGCGAAGTCGAAGGCGGGCGCGGCGAAGCGCAGGCCGGGCTCGTCGCTCGTCGCGACCGCGCCGTTCGAGAAGCCGGCCTTCGCGGCCGACGACGAGGAGATCGCGGACGTGCTCGACGCGCTCGAGACCAAGTCGCCCGAGCGCGCGGCCGCCGACGAGCAGGCCGCGGTCGCCGCGATCGCCGCGATCGACGACAGCGACGCGGTCGAGATCCCGCTCGACGCGGTCGAGGTGATCGAGGAGCTCGACGACGTGATCGTCGCGGAGCACACCCCGGAGCGGCGCGATCCATCGCGGCCGCAGGTGACATGGGACGCGCGCGCGATCAGCGTCGGCGAGAGCGTCGCCGACGACCAGGTGCTCGCGGTCGACGAGCTGTCCGACCTGTCCGAGCTCGCGGTCGCGGTGTACGACGAAGCGCCCGAGCTCGTGCTCGCGCAGCCCGCGATCCGCGATACCGGGCACACCGTCGTCGCGGTCGCGAGCGGGCGCGACGGCATCGGCAAGCTCGATCGCGCGCTGCGCGAAGGTTCGGTCGACGTGCTCGTCGTCGGGCTGCCGGGCGGCGAGGTCATGCTCGACCACGCGCGGACGCTCGGCACGCAGCGGCCGGTGACGATCGCGGCGGTCAGTGGCTCGCCGATCGAAGCGGTCGAGCGCGCCGCCGATGCCGGCGCGGATCTCGCGGTGACGCGGCCGTACGCGGCGCACGCGCTCGCGCCGATCTTGCTCGCCGCCGCGCGGCTCGCGAGCGAGCGCCGGGCCTCGTCGTCGGCGAAGGGCAGCGAGGCGGTCCTGCGCGCGCGACTCGATGCGCTCGTCGAGACCGAGCCCGGCGCGCTGCAGCCATTCGAGCTGTTCCAGCGCGTGCTCGAGCTCGAGCTCAAGCGCGCGCGTCGCTACGCGTATCCGATCGCGGTCGCGCTGTTCGCCGTCGAGATCCCGCCCCCACCACCGCCGGTCGGCATTCGCGGCATCCTGCGGGCGCGCGCCGGCACCGCGCTGATCCACTCGATCCGCGACATCGATCTCGCGACCGAGCTCGATCACGAGCGGTTCCTCGTGCTGCTGCCGTACACGCACCTCGCGGGGGCCGCGACGGTCGCGCGCCGGATCATCGCGGCGGTCGCCGGCGGCGATGCCGTGACCGCCGCGGGCCGCGTGTTCCCGCCGCGGCTCGTCGGTGCGGTCGCCGGCGCGCTGCCGGGCCAGCCGCTGTCGTTCTCGCGGCTGATGCGGGATGCGACGCGGGCACTCGAGCGTGCTCGCCGCGATGGTGCCGAGCTCGCGAGCCCGCTCGTCGAGGACGAGCCATGATCAAGGGCACGACCCGGCTCGCGGCCGTGATCGGCTGGCCGATCGATCACACGCGCAGCCCGCAGATGCTGAACGCCGCGTTCGCGTCCGCCGGGCTCGATGCCGTGATGATCCCGGTCGGCGTCCCGCCCGCGCAGCTCGCGACCGTGGTCGCCGGGCTGCGCGCGTCGCGTGCACTCGGTGCAAGCGTCACGGTGCCGCACAAGCTCGCGGCGTTGGCGCTGTGCGACGAGCTGTCGCCGGCGGCGCGCGAGATCGGTGCCGTCAACTGCCTGCACTTCGCCGACGAGCGCATCGTCGGTCACAACACGGATGCCGACGGCTTCGTCGACGCGCTCGTCGGTGCCGGCTTCGATCGGTCGTCTCCGCGCCACGTCGTGCTGCTCGGCGGTGGCGGAGCGGCGCGTGGAGTCGCATCCGGGCTGCGCGGCCACAACATCGCGTCGGACCTCCAGGTGATCGCGCGCCGGCCCGAGGCCGTGACGTGGACCCCCGCGGTCGCGTGGACGAAGGCCGCCTTGATCGATGCGTTCGCGCGCGCGGACCTCGTCGTCGACTGCACGACGATCGGGCTCGGCGGCTCGGACGAGGCAACCCAGGTGGACGCGCTCCCGGTCGATGCGCTGAGGCCCCACGCATGGACCGCGACGCTCGTCTACCACCGGCCCACGATCTGGCTCGAACGCACACGCGCGCGTGGTCATTCCACGCTCGACGGCCGCGCGATGCTGGTCCACCAGGGAGCGCGCGCGTTCTCGATCTGGACGGGCAGGCCGGCGCCGATCGACGCGATGGCGCGCGCACTCGACGACTCGCTCCGCGGTACGTGATCTGCATCGCTGCGTCCAACGTCGCAACGGCTGCGGCGCTGCCGAGGGCTCAAGTGAGGAACTTCCGCCATTTCGCGGGCTGGTCGCTCGCACTCGCGTGCCTGGGATTCACAGGTCGGGCTGTCGCATGGGCCGATCCACCCCCAGAGCGCACGCGCAGCGCAGACTACGTCGAAGACCCGATGGCGCCCCACCACACGACCGGGACCACCGCCCGGCTCGGCACCTCGGTCGGATTTTTATATGGCGAGCGCGTCGACGCGCTGGCGCTCGGGATGACCGCCGCCGGCGGTGCGCGCTGGGGCCGGCTCGCGCTCGAGGCCGAGTACAGCTTCCTCCAGCTGTCGGAGAAGGGCCCGTCCGACGTCGTGCTCGGCGACGCGCAGCGGCTCGGCGTGATCACGCGGTTCGACGTGATCCGGCTCGGCTCGACGATCGTCGGCGGCAACTCGATGCTCGCGGTCTACGTCGAGGGCGGCGCCGCGGTCGCGTGGAACGACTGGTACCGGCCGTCGGCGAGCACGATGGAGCGCATCGTCCCCGAGGACACCAAGCGCGTCGAAGGCCAGGTCGGGTTCGGCATCATGCTCGATCACCGGCTGCAGGAGCCGATCGGCTTCCCGCACCGGATCGGCTGGTACCTCGGCTGGCGGCTCGCGATGTCGCCGCACGCGAGCGAGCCCGCCGTGATCTGTCGCGGCGTGTCGTGCAAGCCGATGACGATGACGCCCGACGAGCTCGAGACGCGGTTTGTCGATCGCTCGATGCTGTTCGGCTCGAGCCTGTCGTTTACCTGGTAGCGGGGGCGCTCACTCGACCGGCGTCTGCTGCTGCTGGCACTGCACGTCGTCGACGCACGTGCCCTGCTTGCCGGAGCACTCCATGCGGTTCGTGTTCGCCTCGTAGAGCGACTTGCCCTCGGGGCTCGTCAGCGGCGTCGACTTGCAGCAGCAGTTGTCCGGCACGGCCGAGCCTTCCGGGACGATCGGCGACTCGGTCTTCGCCGGCTTGTTCCCGCCGCATGCGGCGAGCGTCAGAACGAACGCGAGCAGGATCCTCATGCCAGCGTTCGTAACACGACTGCCCGACGGGTTCACGGAATGTACTCGACACCGATCGAGGGAAAGATCGGGAGCCCGCGCGTGTAGCTGCGCACGGTGAAGTCCTCGTTGTACGTGACGCCCTCGGCGTTGCGCCGGTTCGTGACGTTCTGGACATCGAGGTAGAGGTTCACGATGCCCCATGGCCTGCGCCACGCGTGATCGAGCCGGAGATCGAGCTGGAAGAACGCGGGCAACCGCTCGGACAGCAGCGGACCGTCGACCGCGACCCAGTCGCCGTCGGCGTCCATGAACGCGCTCGCGACCGGCGTGAACGGATTGCCGGTCGCGTAGCGCACGCGGCCGCCGGCGCGCCAGCCCGCGCCGATCGCGCCGGTCGCGAGCAGCGTCACGGTGTGCGGTTGATCGAGGACGTACGGGTAGTACTCGGTGCCGCGGATCGGGTTCTGGCGAAACGATCGGCCGTACGTGTACGCGAGCCAGCCGGTGATCCGGCCCGTGTTGCGGCGCGCGATCAGCTCGACGCCGTACGCGTGGCCCTTGCCGATCGCCTCGCGGTAGCTGTACGAGCCGAACTGCGAGTCGACGAGCTCGCGGCTGATCCCGAGCGCGCCGCCGGACTCGGTGCCGCCGCTGTCCGAGATCGGCGTCGCCGCGGTGACCGCATCGACCGGCAGCTGGCGCAGATGCTGATAGTACGCGGTCGCGGACAGCTCCTTGTCGTCGCCGAGGATCGACTTGACGCCGACCGCGAGCTGCGCGGCCTTCGAGCCGAGCATCTCGCGCTCGCCAAAGATCGGATCGAGATCGGTGATCAGCGGCGGCTCGTGATACAGCCCGGCCGACTCGGTGAGCTCGACCGCGTGCGGCAGGCGCTGCTTCAGCACGATGCGCGGATCGAGCGTCCATTGATCCGAGAGCCCGAAATGATCGCCGCGTAATCCGGGCCGGATCTCGAGCGCCTCGTCGAACACGAACCACGACTGCTCGAGGTACGCGCCGAGGTCCGCGGTCCACCGCGTCAGCTCGCGCGCGAGCACCATGTCCGGCGACGGATCCGCCGGGCTCGGCGGCGGCGTGTTGAGGATGTTGTAGTAGTGATGCGACGTGCCGCCGTCGAACCCGATCGACAGCGTGCCGGCGAGCAGCGGCGTCGCGACGTCGGCGCGCAGCGCGATCGGCACCGTCGTGCGATGCAGGCCCTTGTCGATGTCCTTGTGGTTCGCGCGACCGTTGACATCGTCGACGCCGACCGACGGCAGGATCGTCAGCTGCGTCGCGCCGCGCACCGCGCGATAGCGCAGCCCGAGCCGCGCGAACCGCGACACGTACTCGAAGCTCTTGACGTTGCTCGTGTCGATGCCGCCGCTGTCCGGATCGTTCGGATCGTGAATCAGGCGCAGCTTGTCGTCGGAGCCGAACAGGATCGCCATCCAGCTGCCATCGCCGGACTCCCAGCGCAGCTGCGCGTCGCCGTAGCGCGGTGCGATCGCGAGATCCAGGTTCGCGGCCGCGATGATCGCGTCGAAGTACGACCGCCGCACACCGACGAGCCAGCTGCCGCGCAGCGGGCCGGGCCCTTCCGCGATCGCGGCGGCGTGGATCAGCGACAGCTCGCCGCCGGCGCGCCAGCGATCGCCGCGGCCGGTCTTCGACGTCACCGTCGCGACGCCGCCGAGGCCGCGGCCGTAGCGCACGCTCGCACCGCCGGGCTCGAGGGCGAGCTCGTCGACCGCCGCGGTCGGGAAGAACGACGCGATGCCGCCGAAGTGATAGAGCAGCGGCACCTCGATGCCGTCGAGATAGACCTTGGTGTCGCGCGGTGCGGTGCCGCGCAGCGCGAGGCCGCCGAGGCCGAACGGCGTGCGCGCGACGCCGGGCAGGCTCTGCAGCGCACGCAGCGCATCGTTACCGGCGCCCGGCAGGTTGCGGATCTCCTGGGTGTCGAGGTGCAGTGACGGCGCATTCGGCGCGCGGCCGCTGACCTCGATCACCTCGCCGCTGCCGGCCGCCGCCGCGAGCCGCACGGTCAGCTCGTCGCCGACGCGCGCCGAGCCGAAGTACGCGCGATAGCCGTCGGCGATCACGACGACGTCGAGCCGGCCGAACGGTGCGTCGGTGATCTGGAACCGGCCGTCGTCACCGCTCGCGGCCTCGGACGCGCCGACCGCGACGAGCGCACCGACGACCGGCTGTCCGGTCGCATCGTCGATCACGCGGCCGGTGATCGCGCGCTCGGCATACGCCGGGGCGACCGTCGCGATCACGCATCCGACCGCGATCGCGGCGCGCATGCTGCAGCTTACACGGCGCGCGCCGCCGACGTGAGCACGCCGATGATCGCGCCGAGCCACAGCGTGCCGGCGGTCACCACGGCGAGCCCGAGCACGACGGGCGCGAGCGCGCGGCCGTCGCGCTTCGGATCCCAGAACCTCAGCACGAGGACGAGCGCGAGCGACGCGAACAACCCGATCGCGATCCAGTGCTCCTTGACGTCGAA
Organism: Kofleriaceae bacterium; assembly: GCA_035715365.1. Classification (GTDB taxonomy): domain Bacteria; phylum Myxococcota_A; class Polyangia; order Haliangiales; family Haliangiaceae; genus JABFXX01. The sequence goes on from DASTLB010000022.1 coordinate 585,063, forward strand.
CCACCGCGCGGCCTTCGCGGCGCGCTTCACGGCGTCGGCGGTCGGGGGCGGCTCGAAGCCCGGCGCGTGCTCGCGCGCGGCCAGCTTGTCGAGCTCGCGCGCGCGCGCCGCGTGATCGTTGACGACCGCGCCCGCATTCTCGAGATACGCCGCGCGCACCTCGACCTTGTACGTCGGGTACATCAAGTTGCCGGCGAGCATCGCGGACGCGTGCAGCGCGAGCGAGATCACCGCGAACCGGCGCACCGCGCGATGGCGCGTGAAGGTGCCGTGCAGGTAGCCGCGCATCCACAGCACGAGATGCGTCGCCGCGCCGACGGCCGCGACCCCGAGCGCCGTGTGCAGCACGAGCATCCAGCGCGCAGCGGATTCAGTGAGCACCGATCCGGTACGCTCGCACGGTGGATGCTCCGGAACAACCGTGGCATGCCGCCGACGCTGCGCGGATTTCGCCGGGCGGGTACAGAACTTGTAGGCAGATCTGTCGATGCGGCTGCAGATCGCGCAAGTAGCGCCGCTCCACGAGCGAGTTCCCCCGCGTCGCTACGGTGGCACCGAGCGGATCGTGTCCTATCTGACCGAGGAGCTCGTGCGCATGGGGCACGACGTCACGCTGTTCGCGAGCGGTGACTCGGTGACGGCGGCTCGGTTGATCGCCGGGTGCGATCACAGCCTGCGTGAGGCAGGCACCATGGACGGCCTCGCTCCGCACTTCGCGGAGTTCGAGGAGGTCGTGCGCCGCGCGCGGCAGTTCGACGTGATCCACTTCCACGTCGACTATCTCCACTTTCCGATCTCGGCGCGCGAGCGCTACGCGCACCTCACGACGCTCCACGGCCGGCTCGATCTGCCGGAGATCGCACCGGTGTACCGCGCATACGCCGACATGCCGCTCGTTTCGATCTCGGACGCCCAGCGTGCGCCGTTGCCGTTCGCGCGCTGGCACGCGACCGTGCATCACGGGATCCCCGACGATCTCTATCGGCTGCAGCCCGAGCGCGGCAGCTATCTCGCGTTTCTCGGCCGGATCGCGCCCGAGAAGCGCCCGGACTGGGCGATCGAGATCGCGCGCCGTGCCGGCTATCCGATCCGGATCGCCGCGAAGATCGATCGCGCGGATCGCGCCTACTACGAGGACCAGATCGCACCGCTGATGCGGCAGCCGCACGTCGAGTACATCGGCGAGATCGACGACGCCGACAAGCAGGACTTCCTCGGAGGCGCGCTCGCGCTCGTGTTTCCGATCGACTGGCCCGAGCCGTTCGGGCTCGTGATGCTCGAGGCGATGGCGTGTGGCACGCCGGTGATCGCGTGCCGGCGCGGCTCGGTGCCCGAGGTGATCGACGACGGCGTCACCGGCTTTATCGTCGATGGCGTCGATGCCGCGGTCGATGCGGTCGCACGCTGCGCGACGCTGTCGCGGCCCGGCTGTCGCGCACGATTCGAGCAACGGTTCACGGCGAGGCGCATGGCGGAGGACTACGTGATGGCCTACCAAACTCTGCTGGAGCACGTCCGTGGCGCACGAACCCACGCAGCTTCCTGAGGACTACTACATCGTCGCGACGAAGACGCGCACCGACGAGCGGTCACGCGTCATCAAGCACGGCGACAGCTTCGGCGTGTTCGACCACAGCGGGATGATCCGATCGACCGGGCTCGGCGAGCTCGGCCTGTATCACGACGGCACGCGCTACCTCAGCATGTTCGAGCTCGGGCTCGAGCGGCATCGCCCGTTGCTGCTGAACTCGACGGTGCTGCGCGACAACATCCTCAACGTCGATCTCGCGAACCCCGACCTGCTCGATCGTCCGGATCCGCTGCCGCGCGACTCGGTCCACCTGTTCCTGCAGAGCCTGCTGTGGGACCACAGCTGGCACGCGCGGCTCGTACTGCACAACTACGCGCTGCACGACGTCGCGCTCGAGCTGTCGATGCTGTTCGACGCCGATCACGCGGACATCTTCGAGGTCCGCGGTATCCAGCGGCTGCGGCGCGGCCACCGGCTCGATCCGATCGTCGAGCGCGATCACGTCGTGCTGCGCTACGAGGGCCTCGATCGCGTCGTGCGCTCGACGCACATCGCGTTCCACCCCGCGCCCGCGACGGTGACGCCGAGCCGCGCGTCGTTCGGCGTCGCGATCGCGCCGCAGCAACAGGTGGCGCTCGAGCTCGCGATCGACTTCGAGCACGACCGCGGTCGCGGCCATCGAACGTTCGACATGGCGCACCAGCACGCGCACGCGACGTTCGAGTCGCGCCGGAGCCGCGCGGCGTGCGTCGAGACCTCGAACCCGAAGTTCGACGAGTGGCTCGAGCGCTCGGAGTCCGACTTCGAGATGATGATCACCGACACGCCGTACGGGCCGTATCCGTACGCCGGCGTGCCGTGGTTCTCGACGCCGTTCGGCCGCGACGGCGTGATCACCGCGTACGAGCGGCTGTGGCTCGATCCGGCACCGGCGCGCGGCGTGCTCGCATTTCTCGCGGCGACGCAGGCGACCGAGCACGATCCGGAGAACGACGCCGAGCCCGGCAAGATCGTGCACGAGATGCGCGGCGGCGAGATGGCCGCGCTCGGCGAGGTCCCGTTCGGTCGCTACTACGGATCGATCGACGCGACGCCGCTGTTCGTCGTGCTCGCCGGCGAGTACTTCCGGCGCACCGCCGACCGCGCGTTCATCGAGTCGATCTGGCCGAACCTCGAGCGCGCGCTCGCGTGGATCGAGCGCGATGGCGATCGCGATCGCGACGGCTTCGTCGAGTACGCGCGGCGGTCCTCGCGTGGCCTCGCGTCGCAGGGCTGGAAGGACTCGGTCGACTCGATCTCGCACGCGGACGGCACGCTCGCGAGTGGCCCGGTCGCGCTGTGCGAGGTCCAGGGCTACGCGTACGCCGCGCGTCGCGAAGGCGCCCGGCTCGCGCGGATGCTCGGATTCGAGGCGCGCGCCGCCGAGCTCGACCGTGCCGCGACCGAGCTGCGCGACCGCTTCGACGAGGCATTCTGGGACGACGAGCTCGGGACGTACGTGCTCGCGCTCGATCGCGGCGGCCGTGCGTGCGCGGTGCGTGCGTCGAACGCCGGCCACTGTCTGTGGTCCGGGATCGCACGCCCGGATCGCGCGGCGCGAGTCGTCGAGCTGCTGATGGGCGAGCGCATGTTCTCGGGCTGGGGCATCCGCACGCTCGCCGCCGGAGAGCTCCGCTACAACCCGCTCTCCTATCACAACGGCTCGGTGTGGCCGCACGACAACGCCCTGATCGCGATCGGCATGGCGCGCTACGGCTACAAGCGCGAGTGCGCGCGGCTGCTCGGCGCGCTCTACGACGCGGCGCTGTACTTCGATCTGCGCCGCATGCCGGAGCTGTTCTGCGGCTTCCGGCCGCGTCCGCACGAGGGACCGACGCTCTATCCCGTCGCGTGCGCGCCCCAGGCATGGGCGGCGGGTGCCGTATTCCTGCTGGTGCAGGCTTGCCTGGGGCTCGACGTCGAAGCGGGGACGAGGCGCGTCGTGCTCGACCGTCCGGTCCTACCGCCGGCGATTCCACGGCTATGGATCCGCCAGCTCGAGGTCGGCACCGCGCGGGTCGACCTCGTGCTCGAGAACCATCGCGACGACGTCAGCGTGCAGCTCGTGCGGCGCGACGGCGACGTCGACATCGTGATCACGAAGTGACTACGAGTGCGTCGCGCTGTGCCGGCGGATGAACGTCGGCACGTCGAGCTCGCTCTCGGTGTCGATCTCGCCCGACAGCACGGCCTTCATGCTCGGCCGGCTCTGCGCGCGCTTGCGATCGGGATGGACGAGCGGCGTGCCGTCGACCGGCGCGGGACCCGAGCCGTGCGCGAGCCGCATCGACGCCTCGCCCTCGGGCACCGGCTCGCACAGCTCCGCGAGCGCGCGCTCGATCGTCGCGGACTCGGTGGTGTCCGGGCGATGCCACTCGATGTCGATCTCGGGCTCCTCGATCAGCTGCGCCGGCGGCCGCGACGCGGAAGCGTCCGGCCAGCCGGCGCCTCCGGAGGATGAGCGGCGCGGCGCGACCGGCGGCGGATACTCCTTCGTGATCTGCGTCGACGCGTCGTACGGCAGCGCGACCTGCGACGACGACATCCGGCGCGTCGTCGGCGTCGGCGTCACGGTGCGGATCGGCGTCGGGTCGACGACGACGGCCTTCGCCGCGTGGTTGAACCCGGTCGCGATCACGGTGATGCGAACCTCCTCGGACAGGTTCGGATCGATCACCGAGCCGAAGATGATGTTCGCGTCCTCGTGCGCCGCCTGCTGGATCAGCGACGACGCCTCGTTGACCTCGTGCAGCGTCAGATCGGGTCCGCCGGTGATGTTGATCAGGATGCCCGTCGCGCCCTCGATGTTGACGTCCTCGAGCAGCGGCGAGCTGATCGCCATCTCGGCGGCCTCGGTCGCGCGGCGCTTGCCGGTGCCGATGCCGGTGCCCATGAGCGCGCGGCCCATGTCCTTCATGATCGTGCGGACGTCGGCGAAGTCGACGTTGATCAGGCCGGGCACGGTCATCAGGTCGCTGATGCCCTGGACGGCGTTGAGCAGCACCGAGTCCGCCTTGCGGAACGCCTCGACCATCGACGTGTTCTGGCCGACGAGCGCGAGCAGCCGATTGTTCGGGATGACGATCAGCGTGTCGACCGCCTTCTCGAGGCGCTCGATGCCTTCGCCCGCCTGCTTCGCGCGCTTCTTGCCCTCGAAGCCGAACGGCTTCGTGACGACGCCGACGGTGAGCGCGCCGCAGTCGCGCGCGATCTGCGCGATCACGGGTGCCGCTCCGGTGCCGGTGCCGCCGCCCATGCCTGCGGTCACGAACACCATGTCCGCGCCGGAGATCAGGTCGGCGATCTGCTGCATGCTCTCCTCGGCCGAGCGCCGCCCCACGTCGGGGTTCGCGCCGGCGCCGAGCCCCTTGGTCAGCGCGTTGCCGAGCTGGATCTTGTGGGGGGCCATGTTGGCCTCGAGGGCCTGCATGTCGGTGTTCGCCACGACGAACTCCACGCCGTCGAGGTTGCCGCTGATCATGGTGTTGACCGCGTTGCCGCCGCCGCCCCCGACGCCGATGACGAGGATCTTTGCGTGACTGACGTCGTCGAATTCGATGAGTGCCATGGTCTGGTTGTTCCCCCTGGTGGCCCCATATGAAAGTGAGTGATCCAGGGGGGCAACTTTTTGTGGCAACGCGCTCGCGTTTTCTTGCGATCGCTCGCGAGTCGCGCATTTTTCACGCCCGGGCGCGTCCTCACGACGATCTCCGCGGCCCGATCCGATCTTGATGATCGTGCGTCGACGCGCGGAGCGCGCAGCCGGCGAGCCCGTGGGCTCACCGCGGGGATCGCCAGCGCGAGCGCGTCATCGTGCGCCGGACCGCGGCTTCGCGTGACGCGCCGGCAACCGCACGAACCGACCGCGCCGGGAGTCCCGCAACATGTCGACGATCGCGGCGTGCGTCGCGATCGCCGCGAGGGTCTCGTCGTGGAACTCCTGCTCGTACTTGTCGAACAGGTTGGACACCAGATCTCCCATCGTCGTCGTGGCCATGGGCGGAGCGGCTGCAGCCGGCGTTCCACGGAGCGTGTAGGCGTGCCGGGTACAGCTACTCGTCTTGAAACAGGACGCAGTTGACCGGATCGGTCGGCGTCGGCAGCAGGCCGATCGCGCCGTCGGACACGACCGCGAAGTAGCCCTGCGCCGGCGTCGTCTTGACGTCGAACAGGATGTGCCGGCGGTGCGGCGAGCACGGATCGACGGTGACGTGCCCGACGCAGTCCTGCGCGCGCAGCCACGCGACGGTGCGATCGAAGGCCTGCGCGCCTGCGAGCTCGCGACCGAGCGCCGCACGCGCCGCCCGCGATGCGGTCGTGACGTCGACGCGCGCGATCGCGGGACAGAAGGCCGCCGGCGGTGTCGGAGGCTCGGGTCGTGACGCCGCGCCGCCGCAAGCGACGAGCGCGCAGAGCAACAAGGTTCGCATGATGCTGCGAACGCGGGCGCGCGCGCAGCGATCTGCAACAGCTCGATGTCAGAACATCTCGGCGAGCCGGGACCACGCGCGCTTGAACATGCCGGGCCGCTCGTCGATCCGGCTCGGCAGCTGGACGCTCTTGCCCTGATCGGCGCCGAACATCACGAGGCCGACGCCGGTCGAGTACGACGGCGAGCGCACGACGTCCACGAGCCCGCCCATCTTGCTCGGCGCGCCGCGCCGCACCGGCAGGTGCAGCACCTGCTCGGCGATGTCGGACACGCCTTCCATCGCGGTCGCACCGCCCGTGATCACGACGCCCGCGGCGAGGCTGTCGTAGAAGCCGGTGCGCACGAGCTCCTTCTTGATGTGCTCGAAGATCTCCTCGACGCGCGGCTCGATCACCTCGACGAGCTCGATCCGCGGGATCACGCGCGGGCCGCGGCCGCCGACCGACGGGATCTCGACCTTGTCGTTCGCATCGACGAGGCCGCGCCACGCGCAGCCGTACTTGCGCTTCATCTTCTCGGCGGAGTCGAGCGGCGTGCGCAGCACCGTCGCGATGTCGTTCGTGACGTGACCGCCGCCGAGCGGCAGCACCGTCGTGTGGACGATCGCGCCGTCGGCGTAGACCATGATGTCGCACGTGCCGCCGCCGATATCGATCACGGCGACGCCGAGCTCCTTCTCGTCGTCCTCGAGCACCGCCTGCGACGACGCGAGCGACTCGAGCACGATGTCGGCGACCTGCAGGTTGCAGCGGTTCGCGCACTTGATGACGTTCTGCGCCGACGCGACCGCGGTCGTCACGATGTGAACCTTCGCCTCGAGCCGGACGCCGGCCATGCCGAGCGGATCGCGGATCCCGTCCTGATCGTCGACGACGTACTGTTGCGGCAGCACGTGCAGCACCTCGCGGTCCATCGGGATCGCGACCGCCTTCGCCTGATCGATCACGCGCGCGATGTCGGCGTCGCGGACTTCCTTGTCCTTGACCGCGACGATGCCGTTCGAGTTGAGGCCGCGCACGTGCGCGCCGGAGATCGCGGCGTACACCGTCGTGATCTCGCAGCCCGCCATGTTCTCGGCCTCGTCGACCGCCTGCTGGATCGATGACACGGTCGCGTCGATGTTGACCACGTAGCCGCGGCGCAAGCCCTTCGACGGCGCGGTCCCGATGCCGATGATGTCGACTCCGTCTTCGGTCACCTCGCCCGCGATGCACGCGATCTTGGTGGTGCCGATATCGAGGCCGACGATGATCTCGCTGGTCTTGGGCTTCGCCATGGTGGTCGTTCTCTAATCCTTCGTGAAGGCGACGGTGACGTGGTCGGGGCGGGCGTCGAGGTGGATCGCGCGCACGCGAGCGCGCTCGGAGTCGGAGAGCTCGGCCCACGCGATGTCGAACGCGTGGAGTCGGTGCGCGAGCACGTCGGCGGTCGCGTCGCGCGACACCGCGCCGAGCGTGCCGAGCTGGATCGCGGCGCCGGAATCGAACGTGCGCAGCGTCAGGCCGCCGTGCGCGTCGAGGTGGACCTCGCCGATCGCCGGCCGATCGCCCGCGGCGCGCCAGCGCTCGAGCACCGCGAGCGCGTCGACGATCTGGTGCGCGGTCGCCTCCGGATCGCGGAGGTACGCCGCGCGCTCGAGCCCGGTGATCGCGGGCAGCGTCGTGCCGAGATCATCGCGGGTCTCGAATCGCTTGAACGCGTGGCCGCTCGCATCGACGAGGTACAGATCGCCGAGCGTCGCGATCGCGGCCGGCTGGTGCTCGTGGATCTCGACGACGATCGTGTGCGGCAGGATCCGGCGAACGTCCGCGGAGTCGATCCACGGGTGCGCGCGCAGCTGCTGCGAGATCGCGTCGAGGTCGACGCCGAACACGTTGTCGCCGACGTGCACCGGCAGCGAGGCGCGCAGGTCGTCGGCTGCGAGCCGTGACGTGCCGCGGATCTCGATGTCATCGATCGCGAAGCGATCCGACGTCGTGACGAACCGGTAGCCGAGCCACACGCCGCCGCCGAGCGCGCACACGATGCAGCTCGCGACGAGCGCGGGCACCGAGCGCCGCAGTGCGCGGCCGCAGCCGTCGAGGATCTGCTTCGGGCGCGGCAGCCGCGACCACACCGGGGTCGGCTTGCGGCGGTTCTGCAGCTTCTTGTTGCCGCCGCGGACGGTCAGCCGCGAGGCCGCGGGGGTCGATGCGCGCGCGGGCTTGCCGAGCTTGCGGCCTGCTCCCTGTGGCGATCGATCTGGCGATCGATCTGTCGCTAACGCCCGATCCATGCTCGCAAATACGCATGCGGCGATCACGGGAGCAATTTTTTGGAGCCAATCCGGATCTCTCCGCGATGTTGCGCTGATGCGCCTACATCACGAGAGGCGCGCGCGGGCTGAACAGACGATCACGAACCGGCGACGAACGGCGATCACTCGTCGTCGCGAATGATCACGTCGTCCTCTTCGTCCTCGACCGGCGCGGCCTTCTTCTTCTTCGCGTCGGCGCCGCGCTTCTTCGACGCCCTCGCCGGGCGCGCCGCGGTCTTCTTCGCCGGCGGCTCGCTGGCCTCGCCGGCGTCATCGGACGCGGGCTCGGCCTTCGGCTCGGCCTTCGCCTTCTTCGGCGCCGCCGGCTTCTTCGCCGGGGCGGCCTTCGACGTCTTCGCGTTGCCGCGCGGCTTGAACACCTGCGCGTCCGCGCGTCCGGACAGTCCGAGCCCGAGCGTCAGCAGCAGGACGACGAGCCAGGCGCGAGGCGACACGGCCCTCATCGTGCCACAGATGCCCGCGCGATCCAGCCCTACTTCGGCGGCGCGCACGGCGGCCGCTCGACGATCTCGAGCCGGTACAGCTGGAGGTCGGCGCCGATCGCCTTGAGCCCGAAGCGAAATTCGCGGTCGTCCGACGTGCAGACCGTACCCTTGCAGTGCCGCATCGCGCGCACGAGGTCGTCGATCTCGGGCACGACGACCTGGTCGCGCGGCACGAGGTCCGCGGTCCGCGTCGTGTGCGGATCGCCGTCGCCGTCGGTGTCGACGTCGGACAGCGCGTCGTACGCGACGCCGAGCCGCTCGAGGCCCTTCGCCGGCACGTAGCTCGCGAGCAGCGACGGCTCGTCCGCCTGTTGCAGCTGCTCGTAGCTCGCGAGCACGCACAGCGCGCGCATCATGACATCGGGCGACTTCGTGCGCGGACGCTTCGGCAGGTAGCGCTTGTCGCCGCGCTGGGCGAGCGCGCGCGCCGCGGCGGCCGCGACCGAGCAGTCCTTCGCCGCGGTCGCCTTGACGAGCGTCGCCTTGAGATCCGGCGTCAGCTTGTCCTCCTGCGCGACGAGTTCGGAGATCGCCATCGCGCGCGCCTTCGCGGTCATCTGGTCATCGCCGACCGCGGCGAGGTACGTCGCGCGATGCGCCGATGCCGACAGCACTTCGAGTGCACCGTCGATGTGATGCTTCGTCGCGGCCTCGATCAGCTGCGGCTCGTCGAACGTGCCGAGGTTCGTGTTCGCGAGCTCGCGCTGCCCGGCGCGCCACATGATCGACAGCAGCTCGAGCCGGCGCGCGCTGTCGGATTCCGGGATCGCCCGCAGCGCCGACGCCGTGAGCTCGGACTCCGGCGGCGGGATCGCGGCGATCGCGCGCAGCGCGTCGAGCACGCTCGGCACGTCGTCCGGCTCGAGCTGCTCGATCGACCACAACGCGAGCAGCCGGCGCAGACACGGATCGCCGAGGCCGGCGTCCGGATCCGGCTTGTCGACATCGAACACCGGCGGCGAGCACGCGGGCCGACTCTTCAGCTTCGCGGCCATGCAATCGAAGTTGCCGGTGCGCAGCAGCGCGATCGCGAGCGGGCGCGCGAAGTCGTGCGGCACTTCCTGAAGCCGGTCGTCCCAGTCGCGACCGGTCGGCGCGATCGTCTTCCACAGCGCGAGTGCGTCCGCTTCGCTGACGACGCGGGTCGTGCTCCAGTCGATCGACAGCAACTTCGGCGGCGGTCGCGTGTCGAGATCGCGATCGACCGCGCGCGGCGTCTCCGCGCGTGGTTTGTCGTCGGTGTGCGCGGAGACGCGCGTTGCCTGGGGCGTTCCGCCACAAGCTGCCAAAGCGGCAATCGCGGCGGCGATCGTGAATCGAGATCTGGAGCGCACGTCTATGAGACCCACGAAGCAGCGACGGGTTTCTCGCGCGAGTATAGTGGGCCCGCTTTTCGAGAGGAGACCAAGATGAAAACGTACGCGACGATCGCGCTTGCGATGTTTGCAATGGTCGGCGTTGCTGCGGCGCAGCCCGCGAAGACGGGCTCCGCGGCGGATGCCACGAAGACCACGGCACCCAAGACGGGCGCCGATGCGACGAAGACGCCGGCGACCGGGAAGACCGATCCGAAGGCGACGACGGACGCGAAGACCGCGGGCAAGCCCGAGCTGCCGAAGCCGCCCGCCGAGCTCGAGGCGATGGGCAAGATGGTCTCCGGGAACTGGCGCTGCAAGGGCGAGGAGTTCGCGATGGACGGCACGAAGTCCGCCGTGACCGCGACGAACCGTACGAAGGTCGACCTCGACAAGTGGTGGATCACCGACCAGCTCGAGGTCAAAGGCAAGCAGACGTTCAAGATGCTCTCGTACACGACGTACGACGCGACCGCGAAGAAGTGGCGCCGCGTCGCCGTCGACAACTGGGGCGGTCAGATGGCCGGCACGTCGGACGGCATGAAGGACACCAAGGTCATGACGTGGAACCTCGACTCGATGGGCCCGATGGGCGCGGGGATGTTCCGCGACACCGTCGACGCGAGCGATCCGAAGGCGGGCGTGAAGTTTGCCGGCGAGATGTCGACCGACAAGGGCAAGACCTGGAACAAGGTCTACGAGATGACCTGCAAGAAGTAGCGTTCCGTATTCCGCTTCCGCTTCATCATTCTCTATTCGCGAGCCGTGGCCACACTGTGCGGCTCGTGCCGAGGATCGCGAGGGTCGAGCGCGGCGTGGCGGAGCTTGTGCTGCCCGTGCGGCGCGAGCGCCAGGCTCGAGTGCGGCGATTCGATCGCCAATCGAGCGCGGCACGAATAGGGAACAGTGAACCTGAACCTGAACTGGAATGATCACGGCATCGAGGCGGTCGCGAGGATCTCCTCGCACAGCGTCGCGTAATCGATCCCCACGCTCTTCGCGATCTTCGGCAGCAAGCTCGTCGCGGTCATCCCGGGCAGCGTGTTGACCTCGAGGACGAACGGCTCGCCAGCCGCCGTGATCCGGAGATCCGGACGCGCGTGGCCGCTGCAGCCGAGCGCCTCGTACGCGGCGAGCGCGAGCTTCTCGCAGCGCGCGATTACGTCGGGCGCGAGCTCCGGCGGGATCAGGTACTTCGTGTCGGTGCGCTTGTACTTCGCCTCGTAGTCGTAAAACTTCGTCGCGGGCCGGACCTCGACAGAGCCGAGCACGCGGCCGTTCAGGATCCCGACGAACACCTCGGTGCCCGCGATGTACTGCTCCGCGATCACCGGGCCGTGAAACTTGCGCGCGGCGACGACGGCGGGGGCGAGCTCGCTCGCGGCCTCGACGATGCTGACGCCGACCGAGCTGCCCTCGTTCGCCGGCTTGATCACGCACGGCAGGGGCCAGTCTGCGAGCGCGTCGCGCGCGTCGCTCGCGTCCGCGGCGCCGGCGTGCGGCAGCAGGCGCCAGCGCGGCGTCGGCACGTTGTTCGACTCGAAGATCCGCTTCGACATCACCTTGTCCATCGCGAGCGCGCTCGCGAGGATCCCCGAGCCGGTGCACGGCATCCGCATGCACGCGCACAGCCCCTGCACCGCGCCATCCTCGCCGAACGTGCCGTGCAGCGCGTTCCACACGACATCGGCACCGGCATCCTCGAGCTGCATCGGCAGGCTCGCGCTGTCGGTCCAGTCGATCGCGATCGCGTCCCAGCCGCGGCCGCGGAGTGCCTGCAGCACGCCCGCGCCGGTATTCAGCGACACCTCGCGCTCGGCCGATAGGCCGCCCATGATGACCGCGACGCGCTTGCCGGCAAACGGATGAGCCATGATTCCTTGTACCAACGTTGGATGTGGGCGCGCGAGTCAGTCCTCGCCGATGATCTTGACCTCGAGCTCGAGCTCGACGCCGTGGACGCGCTCGACCTCGGCACGCACGCGATCGATCAGCGCGAGCAGCTGCGCCGCGGTCGCGCGTCCGGTGTTGACGAGCCAGTTCGCGTGTACCGGTGAGCACACGGCATCGCCTTCGTGCCATCCCTTGCAGCCGGCCGCTTCGATCAGCCGGCCGGCGAACTCGTTCGGCGGGTTCTTGAACGTGCTGCCGTTGCTCGCGACCTTCTTCGGCTCGCGCTCGGAGCGCCGCTTGCGCAGCGCCTTGACCTCGGCCTCGATCTCGGCGCGCGGCCTCGGCCGCAGCACGAGCTCGGCACCGACGACGATCTCGGTGGGCGGCAGATCGCTGTGACGGTAGCGAAACCCGCACTGCGCGTTGTCGCGGCGCACGCGCTCGCCGTCGGACAGCCGCACGCTCTCGACCCATCGCGTGACGTCCTTGAGCTCGCCGAGGTACGTGCCGGCGTTCATGATCAGCCCGCCGCCGATCGATCCGGGCACGCCGCCGAGAAACTCGACGCCACCGAGATCGTGCTTGAGCGCGAGCGACAGCACCTTGCCGGTCGACACGCCGGATTCGACGACGATCGTCGTCGGCGGCACGTGCTCGATCTTGCGCAGCCGGCCGGTGCCGAGCACGACCCCGCGCACGCCGCCGTCGCGCACGAGCAGGTTCGAGCCGCCTCCGATCACGGTGATCGGGATCGCGTGCGACACGCACCACCGCACGAGCTCGGCGATCTGCGCGATCGTCGACGGCTCTGCGTACGCGTCCGCGGGCCCGCCGATCTTCAGCGTGCAGTGGCGGCGCAGCGGCTCGTCGAACCGCACGCCATCGCCGAGCAGCTCGCGCAGCATCGCGCGCGCACGCGGATCGAGGATCGAGCGCGGATTCGCGACCGCCTCCGGCTCGCCGTCGCCGACCGGCTCGTCGCCGACGAGCACGACATCATCGAGAGGCGGTGGCGCATCGCTGTCGGAAGTCACAGGCCGGAGCACATTAGAACACTCGTCTTGCAGCATACAAACCGCATCCAAACGATAGACGCTCGGCGAGCCGAGACGATTCCGATCGCGGTACGCTCGCACCATGGTCGGGGGGATCTCGCAGGCCGAGCGCTTGGCCGAGCGTAACGACGCGCTCGTCGAGCAGGCGCTCGCGGCGCTGCGGCGGTTGTCGAGGGCGCCGGCGGCTGCCGACGCGGACGCGCTCGCCGAGGAGCTGATGGCCGCGTGGCAGCGGGCGCCGCTGTCGGTCGGGATCGCCGGCGACATCACCGCGCGCACGCAGCTCGTCGACGCGCTGTGCGGCGGCACGATGTTCGAGCCCGAAGGCCGCGTCCCGGGCTGCGCCCCCGTCCGGATCCGGCGCGGCACGACGACGCGATTCTGCGCGACGCTCGACGACGGCACGCTCGAGGAGCTCGTGCTGCCGCGCCCGGCGCCCGCCGCGACGTCGAAGGTCGATGCGCTGCGCGAGACCGTGCGCGCGAGAGAGGCCGCGGTCCAGGCCGCGCAGGCCGGCGTGCCCGGGCTCGTGCGCGTGCGTCCGAAGCCGTGGGCGATCTGGGCCTGGCCCGTGCGCTGGATCCAGCTGCTGTTCGGACGGCGCAAGCTCGCCGTGCTGCGGCTCGCCGAGGCCGAGCTGCGGTTCGCGCAGTACGAGCTGACCACCGCCGAGCGCGAGATCGGCGACTTCGAGCAGTCCTCGCGCGGCGAGCTCGGCACGTGGTTCGATCGGCTGCGCGTGCTGAGCTCGGGGATGCGCGCCGGTCGCGGCGTGCGCTCGATCGAGCTCGAGGTCGCGAGCGGACCGCTCGAGCCCGGCATCGAGGTCGTCGAGGTGCGCGAGCCCGGCGCCTCCGACGTCGACGAGGTCGTGACCGTCACGTCCGACGGCGTCCACGTCACGACCGGCGACGGCTCGCCGCGCCTGGTCTGCCCGCTCAACGAGGCCGCCGCCGAGGCGCTGATGCAGCTGCCCGGCGAGGCGCGCGCCTGCAAGCTCGCGCGGCGCGCCCGCGAGTCGCTCGTCGCGATCGCCGCCGCCCTCGACGACAAGCTCGAACGCGCCGAGAACGACTTCCGCAACCGGATCGCACGGCTCGAGATGCTGCGCATGAAGGACGAGCCGGACGCGTTCGTCCGCGCGCAGCTGTCGCGGATCCGCGGCATCGTCGGCAGCGTGCACGCGGTGATGGAGCACGCGTCGGCCCACCTCGGCGCCGAGCTCGCGCAGCTCGGCCAGCAATGGACGCAATCGATCGCCGCCGCCCACAACGCCGACGAGCTCAAGGCCGCGGTCGCGAAGATCGACGAGGGCTGGGCCGAGAACGCGACGCGGATCGGCCACGAGACGAAGCTGCTCGTGATGGGCGGCATCGGCGGCTGCGCGCACGACCTGCTGCCCGAGCTGTTCGCGCCGCTGCGCCAGCCGGGTCTGCCCGAGCCGGTGATCCCGCGCGCGGCCCCGCAGCTGCCAGCGGTCGAGATGCTGCCGGCGCTGTTCCATCCGGCCCAGTCGCGGCTGTCGAACGAGATCACCGGCGCCGGGCCGTGGATCGCCGGCCTGTTCCGCTCGCTCGAGGCGCGCCGCGCCGAGATGCTGCAGCTCGTGAAGACGCGCGCGGCTCACGTCACCGAGGTCGCGGCGGCCGAGCTGCTCGACGCCGAGCCGCGGCTGCGCGAGGCGCTGCTCGAGACGCTCGGCCGCGAGCTGCGCGCCGCGGTCGACAAGCAGGTGCAGTGGCTCGCGTCCGAGCTCGCGAACGAGCACGCCGCGATCGCCGCCGAGCGTGCCGCGCTCGAGCCGCTGGTCCAGGTCCGCGACGATGCGCGGCGCGATGCGCGCGAGCTGCTCGAGCTCGTGAGCGTCCGCGAGCGCGAGCTGGCGATCGCGCGAACGCGGAGTGCGTAGCGCGACGGTCGGAACGCGTCTCGCGCGTTCCGGGCGGCTTTGCGTTCCGGGCGGCTTTGCGTTCCGCTCTACCGCGCGACGGTCGCGCTCGACTCGTCGATCCGGACCAGGTTCTTCTTGGTCGCGGCGCCGAGGCGTTTCTCGAGCAGCGCGATCACGTCGTTGCACGCGAGCTGGATGTTGCCCGCGCCGAGCGTGATCACGAGATCGCCCGGCTGCGCCTGCGCGTCGAGCCACGATGCGATGTCCTCGCGGCGCGGCACGTACGTGATGTCGCGATGGCCGGCGTCGCGCGCGAGCTTGACGAGGGCGTCGCTCGTCACGCCGTCGATCGGCTTCTCGCCGGCGGCGAAGATGTCGCAGATCACGACCTTGTCCGCGTCGTGGAACGCGCGCGCGAACTCGGGCAGCTGGTCGCGCGTCCGCGTGAAGCGGTGCGGCTGGAACGCGGCAACGACGCGACGGCCGCGGAACGCGCTCTTCGCGCCGGACAGCGTCGCCTTGACCTCGGCGGGGTGGTGGCCGAAATCGTCGACGACGGTGACGCCGCCGACCTCGCCGCGCACCGTGAACCGCCGCGCGACGCCCTCGAACTGCGACAGCGCCTTGACGTAGGTGTCGAACGACAGGTTCAGCGCGTCCGCGATCGCGAGCACGCCGAGCGCGTTCAGGATGTTGTGATCGCCGGGCATCGGCAGCGTGACCTCGCCGAGCTCGTCCGCGCGCCGCCATGCGACGAACCGCGTGAGCATGCCGTCGTGGCGGATGTTGCGCGCGCGGTACGTCGCCTGCGACGAGATCCCGAACGTGACGAACCGCTTCGTCAGGTTCGGCAGGATCTCCTGCACGCCCTTGTTGTCGAGGCACAGCGCGCACACGCCGTAGAACGGGATGCGGTTGCAGAAGTCGGTGAACGCCTTCTTGACGTTGTCGTACGTGCCGTAGTGATCGAGGTGCTCGGCGTCGATGTTCGTGACGATCGCGCTCGTCGGGAACAGCGTCAGGAACGAGCCGTCCGACTCGTCGGCCTCGGCGACGAGGTAGTCGCTCTTGCCCCAGCGCGCGTTCGCGAGCCCGAGCGAGTTGACGCGTCCGCCGATCACCGCGGTCGGATCGAGGCCGGCCGCCATCAGGACCGTGTGCATCATCGTCGTCGACGTGGTCTTGCCGTGCGCGCCGGCGACCGCGATCGAGTGCTTCATGCGCATCAGCTCGCCGAGCATCTCGGTGCGCGGGATCACCGGGATCTGGCGCGCGCGGGCGGCCTCGACCTCGGGGTTGTAGCCCTTGATCGCGCTCGACACGACGACGACGTCCGCCTCCCCGAGGTGGTCCGCGCGGTGGCCCTGCTTGACCGTGCACCCGATCGCCGCCAGGTGACGCGTGATCTCGGTGTCGTTCATGTCGGATCCGGAAATCTGGTAGCCCATGTTGCGCAGCACCTCGGCGATGCCGCACATCCCCATGCCCCCGATGCCGACGAAGTGAATCTTGGTGTCTTGCTTGCGGAACATGGTGGTGCTGGAGCTCTCTTCGATCGAACGTCCGTCGAGGACGAATTCGTCCCGTGCTTGATTACCAGATCACGCGCGGTGCCGCTCGACTTTCCACGTCGGGTTGCGGCACGCCGCTATGACGGCGCCGCGAACGACGCGTTAACGTCGGGTGTGGCCAAGCCCGACGTCCAGATCTCCGCGGCGCACACGCTGGTCGTCGGCATGCGCCAGCTGATCGACATCGATGTCACCGTCGAGAAGGACACGAAGGTCGAGCGGATCGACGCGTGGATCGAGAGCCGGCAGGGCTGGAGCGTCGGCTCGGGCAAGAACCGCGTCAGCCACCGCGTGATCGCGCGGCTCGGCAGCGCGACGCTGATGGGGGCCGGTGTCCTACCACCCGCGACGACGACGCGCTTCACGTTCCCGGTGACCCTGCCGCACGGCGTACCGCCGTCGCACCGCCTCGATCCGGCGTACGCCGAGCTCTACCTGCGGATCCAGATCGCGATCCCGTGGCGGATCGACCCTCGCTACCACTACCTGTTCTCCGTGCGCCTGCCGCCGCCGCCGCACGTCGAGCGCACGCCGGTCGTCATGCGCGGCACGCCGCTGACGGCCGCGCCCGACAAGCCGCGGATCGAGCTCAGCGTCGCCTCGACGCGCCTGATCGCCGGCGAGACGCTCGTCGGATCGCTCGCGGTGTTCCACCTCGACGACAAGAAGCCGCGCGACGTCGAGCTGTCGTTCGTGCCGATGCTGTCGCTGCTCGGTCGCGGGCGTGCGCGCGAGCGGCGCGGCCGGCCGTTCGGTACGACCGTGACCGTCCCCGCCGGCAGCGCCGGCACGAGCATCCCGTTCCAGGTCCGGCTGCCGCACAACATGACGCCGTCGTTCGAGGCCGCGACGCACCAGCTGTCGTGGTGGCTCGTCGCGATGACCGGCTCGTTCTTCGGTCCGAAGGTCGACGTCAGCGTGCCGCTCGAGATCGTCGACGCGCAGGCCGCGAGCTACACGAAGCAGCTCGTCGCCGCGCCTCGCCTCGGGGACGAGCGCAGCGCCGCGATCTTCGCGACCGTCGCCGCGCGCGCCGGCTGGCGCGGTGGCGATCCGGGCGACGCCGACGATCGCCTCGCCGGTGACTTCGCGATCGAGCGCGAGCTCGCCGGCTCGCTGCTGCGGATCGCGTACGCGTATCGCGGCGAGGAGGGCACGTTCCTCGTCGCGGCGATCGATCACGAGGAGCTCGGCCTCGGGCTCGCGGTGACGCCGAGCTCGGCGCTGCGCCACGTGTTCTGGAAGGACGTCGAGGTCGATGTCGCCGCGTGGGACCGCGCGCATCACGTTGTCGCGCGGGCAGCGGAGCAGACGATCCCGTTCCTCCAGGCCGTCGTGCCAACGCTGATGCAGTCCGGCCGGCTCGGCTCGCTCGTGCGGTGGGACGATAGTGTGATCGTCTTCGAGAAGCCGATCGCGAACGTCGACGAGACCGAGCTGTCGCTGCTCGCGGGCGAGCTCGAGCGGCTCGCGCTCGCGATCGCCGGCGCGCGTGCCGGCATCCAGCCGCCGCCCGGCGTCGCGATCGATCTCGCGGCGTGGCACGAGCTCGCGCACGCGCTCGAAGGCTCCGTCACCGTCGGTGATCTCGGGATCCATGGCGTGGTCGGCTCGTCACCGGTCGACATCGCGGTCGAGTGGGAGGAGTCCGCGCCGCGCCGCGTGCGTGTCCACCTCGGCGATCCGGAGCACGCGAGCGCCGCGGCACGCGAGGTCGTGCTGTCGCTCGCGCATCCGTCCGCGGACGTGCTCGCGCGCGGCGCCGAGAAGCTCGCGGATCAGCTCGCGAGCTGGCCGGCCGACATCGTCGAGCTCCAGATCCAGGATGGCGTCGTGAGCGCGGCGCTCGTGCTCGAGCGAGCGGAGATCGATCCGAAGCGCGTCCGCCAGCTCGTCGATGCGCTGCGCACGATCCAGGTCTCACTCGATCCCGGCGCCGGACCGTATCGTTGACTGGCACCGTGCCCGGCACGTGCCAGCCGGCGCGTTCCGCAGGTCCGCGAGATCACGCGAGCCCCAGACGGTACGCGCGGTGCACTGCGGCCGCGCCATGCGCAATCAACTGCTCGCTCTCGTCTCGACGCTCACCGCCGCGATCGCCGGCCAACCTTCCACCGCATCGGCGTGCACGATGCCATCGAACGCACGCGTTCACGTGTACTGGACCACGGCGCGGCCGACCAGCGGCGACGATCGATGCACGGTCCAGATCGACGGCACGCTCGCGTGTCATCTCTCGGGCTGGCTGATCACCCCGACGCTCTCGACGGGCTCGAACTTGCCGGCGCTGGTCTACGTGCACGGCAGCGGCAAGGCAAAGAGCACGAGCAGCACGTGCGAGCTCGTGAGCTACTACACCTCGCGCGGCTACGTCGTGTGGATGCCGTACATGCGTGGTGTCGGCGACAAGACCGGCGGCGTCACGCCGTCGCTGCAGAACAGCAATCTGAGCGCGGGCTTCCAGAACACGGGCGCGTACATCGACGACTGGTCGGACGAGCAGAGCGATCCGAGTGGTCCGAACTACGGCTGGTACACGGCCGCTCTGCGCGGCTTGCTCGGCCCGGACGCGACGCTGACGACGAAGGACTACAAGGCGATCACGACGATCGAGTACATGGACGACGAGGTCGGCGACGTCCAGGCCGCGCTGACGTACCTCGTCGGTCAGCCGGGGCTCAATGGCCTCGGCAAGCTCGTCGATCCGAACCGGATCGCGCTCACCGGACATTCGTACGGCGGCGTCACCGTGGTGCGAGGCTCGGCGCAGCCGCTGACGCCGATGCCGAAGCTCGTCGTCGACATGTCGGGCGGCGCGCTGAGCTGGAACTCGAGCCGCGTGTGGAGCATCGAGATGCGCGACTCGGCCAGCCAGCACCAGTACCCGCTGATGGCGCAGATCGTCGAGGGCGAATCGACCGCCGGAACGCTGCCGGCCGACGAGGTCTACGACGCGGCGCAGACCCAGCGCTTCATCGCGAAGTACTCGACGTTCACGCTCTCGACCGACGACATCAACGACTGCAACGCGCAGGGCTACACGACCGAGCACTGCAAGCACGTGCACTTCATGACCGACTTCGATCAGGTGCAGCGCTGGGCGCCGGGTGTGCGCGCCGTGATGCAGTCGCTCGGGATCTGAGTCACGACGCCGCGGCCCGCGCGCACCAGTCGACGACGGCGGCGGCGGCACCCGGCTTCGCGAGCCGCTTCATCGCGGCGCCCATCTCGGAGCGGCGGGCCGGGCCGGTCGCTGGATCGAGCAGCGGTCGCAGCGCCTCGGCGAGCTTGTCGGCGGTGAGCTCGGACTGCCGGAACATCAGCGCGGCGCCGGCCTCGGCCATCTCGCTCGCGTTGATCTCCTGGTGGTTGTCGGCGGCGAACGGGTAGGGGATGAAGATGGCCGGCTTGCCGGCGATCGCGAGCTCGGCGACGGTGGTCGCGCCGGCGCGGCCGATGATCAGGTCGGCGCGCTCGTAGGCGGCGGCCATGTCCTTGATGAACGCGCGGCACTCCGCGGTCACCCCGGCGGCGGCGTAGCGCTGCTCGGTGGTCGCGAGATCCTTCTCGCCGGTCTGATGCGTGATCTGGAGCCGGTACTGGGTCGCGAGCGCGGACAGCGCCGCGGCGGCCAGCTCGTTGACCGCGACCGCGCCTTGCGAGCCGCCGCACACGAGCACGTGCACGGTATCGCCGGCGGGCGCGGGCGCGACGGCGAGCAGCTTCTGCAGCAGCTCGCGACGCACCGGGTTGCCGCTCATCACGACCTTCTTCGGCTTGAAGAACCGCCGGCTCTCCTCGAACGACAGGAACACCGCGCGCGCGACGCGACCGAGGATCTTGTTCGTCAGGCCGGGGATCGAGTTCTGCTCGCAGATCGCCGTCGGCACGCCGCGCAGCTTCGCCATCAGCACGACCGGCCCGGACGCGTAGCCGCCGACCCCGACGACCGCGTCGGGCTGGAACTGCTTGACGAGCTTGCGCGCCTGCCACAGCGCGCGCGGCAGCCGGAACAGGCCGCGGATCGCGCCGAGCGCGCCGACGGTCTTGAGGCCGGAGACCTCGATCGTCTGCAGATCCCAGCCGAGCTCGGGCAGCACGCGCGCCTCGATGCCGCGCTGGGTGCCGACGAACCGGATCGCCGCGTCGGGATCGCGCGCGCGCAGCTCCTCGGCGATCGCGACGCCGGGAAACAGGTGACCGCCGGTACCTCCGCCTGCAATCAGGACGCGCATGATCATGCGATTACCACGCGTACGCGCGCGCGTTTCTTCCGGGCGGGCTCGCGAACGGTGGTTTCGTGGGTCCGGCGCTCCGGCCGGCGGCCGACGTTGAGCACGAGCCCGACGAGGAACATCGTGATCGCGAGCGAGCTGCCGCCCGCGCTGACGAGCGGCAGCGTGATGCCCTTGTTCGGCACGATGCCGAGCACGACGCCGACGTTGAACAGCGCCTGGACGCCGAACAGCAGCGTGATGCCGAACGCGAGGTAGCCGCCGAACACGTCGCGCGCACCGAGCGCGGCCCGGATCCCGCGCCACACGAGCACGCCGAACAGCAGCAGGATCGCGGCGACGCCGAGGAACCCGAGCTCCTCGCCGATCGGCGCGAGGATGAAGTCGTTGTGCGCCTCGGGCATGTAGCCGAGCGACTGGTAGCCGCCGCCGAGCCCGGTGCCGCTCAGGCCGCCCGAGCCGAGCGCGAGCCGCGCCTGCAGGAACTGGTAGGCCTCGCCGTTCGCGTACGCCTCGGGATTGAAGAACGCGAGCATGCGCTGCATGCGCCACGGCGTGCCGACGATCAGGTGGTACGCGACCGGCGCGGCCGACAGCATCGCGAGCACGATGTACGAGATCCGCGTGCCGGCCATGAACAGCATGCCGAACGTCATCGTGCCGAGGACGATCGACGAGCCGAGGTCGGGCTGCGCGAGCAGCAGCGTCATCATCAAGCCGCACACGACGAGGTGCGGGACGAATCCGACGGTGAACGTCTTGACCTGATCCGCCTTGCGGCCGAGCGAGTACGCGAGATAGCTGACGAGCGCGAGCTTCGCGATCTCGACCGGCTGGAACGTCAGCGGACCGAGCGGGATCCACCGCTTCGCGCCATTGCGCGGCGTCGTACCGAGCGCGACGACGAGCAGCGCGATCGAGATCAGCAGCAGCGGATAGACCCAGCTCTTGAGCTTGCGATAGTCGATCCGCGCGCCGAGCCACATCGCGAACCCGCCGACCGCGAGGAACATCAGCTGGCGCTCGAGGAAGTGGGTCGGGTTCTTGTGCTGGGCGAGCCCGTCGGCGGCGGTCGACGAGAAGATCGCGATCGTGCCGATGCCGAGCAGACCGAGCACCGCGCACAGCAGCACGAGGTCGTACGGCCGCTCCGGCAGCGTGACGCTCGGATGCTGGACCGAGACGATCTGCGCGGTCGCCGGCAGCGTGGGGTCGATCTCGCCGATCGGATCAGGTTTTGGCTTGCGTGCGAACCAGCGCGCCCACCGTGGTGCAGGGCGATCGTCATCGTAGGTGCGTGCGCGGGCGCGCTCGTCACGCCAGGCCGCGATCCGACGGAGGACGGTCATCAGGGCCATCCTGATCGGGGCGATCGGCGGACGCCAATTTTTGACGAATCCCGGATAGCTGCACGCGCTGCGAGCGATTCGCTGCGGGCGGGCATGTCGGTTGCTCGTTCTGGAGTCAGGAGGTCACGAACATGTCTACGACTGCTTGGATCATCGTCCTGGTGCTGGTGCTGCTGCTCGTTGGTGGTGGTGGGTACTTCTACCGCCGCTAATCCTGCGCACTCGTCACCCGTTCTCGAGCGGACTCCCCGCGACCCGGCGCTGGCCAGGGCGGAGAGCCCGCAAGAGACCGTTTCGGTGACGCGCCCGCGGTCGGCTGGAGAGCGACCGCGTCTACCTCGGTAGACGAAGTCGTGTCCCCACGGACGCGTGACCCTCGAATCTCGCGGGGTTGCGCGTGGCACCCCCGCTGCACTTCGGCTGGCCCATGCGGAAGCCAGCCCTCTCCTGCATCCTGTTCTCGCTCGCGGCCCTCACCACCGCCGCCACTGCCGATAGCCGTCCCGTGCCTCTGGTCAAGGCCGCCACCGTCGACAAGGTCGCGCGGCCCGCGTCGCTGGAGCCGTCGGAGATCCGGTCGCAGCTCGCGCAGTGGAACACCGATATCGGCCGCTGCTACCTCGATGCCGCCGGCGAGCTGAAGTCGACCGGCAAGCTCGAGATCATGCTGACGATCCATCGCACCGGCATGCTCGACGCGATCGACATCTCGACGCCGAGCCTGTCCGCGAAGCAGACCCACAAGGTCGCCGCGTGCGTGAAGGAGCTGCTGTCGACGGTGCAGTTCCCGTCGCGGCGCAACTCGACGACCGCGATCGTGCCGTACGAGTGGCAGCGCACCGCGGCGCCGAACGCCGGACCGCAGTACAGCTGCTGGAACCCGAAGGGCTGCCACTAAGCCAGCTCGACGCGATCGCCGACCGCGATCGCACCGGGCTCGAGCACGGCGCAGTCGAGCGCGAGCTCGCCGCCGAACCGGCGGTGGATGTCGAGCAGGACGTCGCGGTCTTGCTCCGCGGTGTCCGGATCGAACGTCGTCATGATGCAGCGCTGTCGCCGCGTCGCGATGTCGATCCGGACGTCGCCGATCACGAGCTCGCGCCCCGGCCAGTCGCGCTCGGCGAGCCCGTCGACGCCGGCGATCACGAGGTTCGGTCGCAGCCGCCGTAGATCGCGGCCGAACGCGGCGAGCGCGCCGTCCGTGATCACGAGCAGCGGCAGCACGTCGAACAGCGTGTCGCGCACGAGCCGCGCCGGCCCGCCGATCGCGGCGCGCACGTCGTCGAGCACGCTCGGCTCGGTCCAGGCGCGGCCATCGACGCGCGGCTCGCCGTCGTCGCCGAGCGTCGCCTTGTGGAGCAGCAGCCGCGGCCGCGACCGCGAGGTCACGACGCGATCGCGCGCGTCGCGCACGTGGACGACGCGGTCGCCGGGGATGCCATCGAACGTGAGGTCCGCGCGCGCGAGCGGCTCGCCCGCCATCGACTTCACCGGATAGCGCCAGATCTGGGCGACGTGCATGCGCTACTTGATACGCCACCAGGTCTGGCCGTCGAGCCGGCTGCGCGCCTCGCAGCTGTCGGTGACCTTCGAGAACCGGATGCCGACGCGGCTCACCACGACCTTGTACGTGCCGACCTTGTCGCCTTCGCTCTCGGTGCACTGGCCGCGGGCGTTCGAGAACGTCAGCTGATCGCCGTCGAGCTTGTACGTGCCCTCGGCGAGGTGCGGCGTGTGCTCGAGCTCGCCCTTGGTCTTCGCGGTGAAGAACGACCCGTCGCTGCCGAACCGCACCGCGGTCTCGCCGTCGGGCGGCTTGCGCGCGAAGTCACCGACGATCAGCTCGTTGTTCGGCCGCTTCGGCGGCACGGCCTGCGGGCCACCCGAGCAACTCGCGATCAGCACACACGCAAGAGGCCACCTCATGGCTCCACGATACCGCGTCTCAGACGTCGAGTCGCTTCGCGCCGACCGCAGACACCGCGTCGCGGAACACGCGCCCGCGATGGCCGAAGTTCTGGAACATGTCGTAGCTCGCGCACGCGGGCGACAGCACGACCGCATCGCCGGCCGCGCACAGCTCCGTCGCACGGCGTACCGCATCGTGCATGTCGGACGCATCGATCAGCGGATAGCTCGCGCGGTGCGCCTCGGCCGCGGCGCGGATCAGCGGTGCGGCCTTGCCGATCAGCACGATGCCCTTGCAGACACCGTCGAGCGCGTCGAGCATCGGCTCGTAGCTGCCGCCCTTGTCGACGCCGCCCGCGATCAGCACGAGCGGCCGCGGGAACCCGCGCACCGACGCCGCGACCGACGCGACGTTCGTGCCCTTGCTGTCGTCGTAGTAGTAGACGTTGCCCTTGTCGCCGACGAGCTCCATGCGGTGCGGCAGCGGCCGGTACGCGCGCGCGCCGGCTCGCACGGCGTCGATCGACATGCCGATGCCGCGCGCCGCGAGGTACGCGCACATCGCGTTCTCCATGTTGTGGTTGCCGACGATCACGAGATCGTCGACCGGATAGCGCTCGTCGCCGTCGGTGAGCCCGCGCAGCACGAGCTGCGTGCGGTCCTCGCTGAGGAACGCGCCGCGCTCGGCGGTCGCACCGCGCCGCGAGTCGAACGTGTACAGCCGCGACGGGATGCCGGCCGCCTCGCGCATCACCCACTCGTCGGCGGCGTTGCCGATCGCGAGGTCGTCCGGATGCTGGAAGTCCCAGATCCGGCCCTTGATCTCGGCGTAGCGCTCCATCGTGCCGAACCGATCGAGGTGATCCTCGGTGATGTTCGTCAGCACACCGGCGTGCGCGCGAAACGTCGAGCAGTTCTCGAGCATGAACGCCGCGACCTCGGCGACGACGAGGCCGCCGGGCACGTTCGCCGGATGATCGACCGCATCGATCAGCGGCATGTTGCCGAGGTTGCCGCCGCAGAACGTCGGTCGGCCACTCGCCTCGCACAGCTTGCCGGTGAGCGCGGTCGTCGTCGACTTGCCGTTCGTGCCGGTGATCGCGACGAGCTTCGCCTCCGGATGCAGGAAGCGATACGCGAGCTCGATCTCGGCGATCACCGGGATGCCTTGCGCCGCGGCGGCGCGGGTCTCCGGTAGCGACGGCACGCCCGGCGACATCACGATCAGCTCTGCGGCGAGGAACGTCGACAGGTTCATGCCGCCGAGCTCGAGCCGCACCGGCACGCCTGCGAGCTCGCGGACCTGGGCCTCGAGCTTGTCGGCCGGCTTGCCGTCGACGACGATCACGCGCGCGCCGCGCTTCGCGCAGAACTTCGCGACCGCGATGCCGGTGAGCGCGAGCCCGACGACGACGACCGTCTTGCCGTCGAGGTCGATGGGACGGGGCGGCGTCATCGCAGCTTCAGCGTCCCGAGCGCGACGAGCGCGAGCAGCAGCGAGATCAGCCAGAACCGGACGATGATCTTTGGCTCTTCCCAGCCCTTGAGCTCGTAGTGGTGGTGGATCGGCGCCATGCGGAACACGCGCTTGCCGCGCATCTTGAACGAGCCGACCTGGATCACGACCGACAGCGTCTCGAACACGAACAGCCCGCCGAGGATCAGCCAGACGAGCTCGTTCTTGGTCAGCACCGCGAGCATGCCGATCGCACCGCCGATGCCGAGCGCGCCGACGTCGCCCATGAACACCTGCGCGGGGTACGTGTTGTACCAGAGGAACCCGATCCCGGCGCCGAACAGCGCGGCCGCGAAGATCGCGAGCTCCTCGGCACCGTCGATGTGCGCGACGTGGAGGTACTGCGCGAGGTTGAGCGTGACGTCCTTCTGCGTCAGCGTCGCGGTGGTGCCCGCGATGTACGCGAAGATCAGGAACGAGCCAGCGTTCATGATCGACGGACCGATCGCGAGCCCGTCGAGCCCGTCGGTCAGGTTGACGGCGTTCGCGGCGCCGACGACGACGAACGCGCCGAACGCCGCGTACAGCCACGGCGGCAGGTACAGGCTGCGCTCGTAGAAGTTCGTGAAGGGCAGCTGCAGCTGGTGCCGCAGATCGGGCGACATCAGGTCGGAGTAGAACAGGTACACCATCGCGGCACCGGCGATGCCGAACTCGGCCGCGAGCCGCAGCTTCGCCGAGATGCCCTTCTTGTTCTTCTTCGCCACCTTCGCGTAGTCGTCGGCGAAGCCGATCGCGCCGAACGCGACGGTGACCGTGAGCGCGAGCCACACGTACTCGTTGCGGAGGTCGCACCACAGCAGCGTCGACACCGCGAGGCAGAACAGGATCAGCGAGCCGCCCATCGTCGGCGTGCCGGCCTTCTTCTTGTGGGTCTGCGGACCGTCTGTGCGGATCGTCTCGCCGATCTGGCGCGCCTTGAGCCGCTCGATGAACCACGGCCCGATCACGAACGACAGCAGCAGCGCGGTGATCGCGGCCGCGAGGATCCGCGTCGTCGTGAAGCCGAAGACGCGGAACCAGCCGATCTTGTCACCGAGGACCCCGTACAGCAGGTGGTACAGCACTAGCGGGACGCCTCCAGCGCGCGCAGCGCCTCGAGCACTCGCTCGAGCCGCATGCCACGCGATGCCTTGAGCAAGATCCAGTCACCGGCCGCGGTGCGCTCGAGCGCGCGCTTCGCGGCGGCCGCGGGCGTGTCCGCGAGCTCGCCCTCGGCGCCAGCACCGTCGACGACGAGCCGCGCGTGGGTGCCGAGCGCGATCACGCCGAGCCCGAGCTCGCGCGCGAGCGCGCCGGCATCGCGGTGTGCCGCGGGTGCGTGATCGCCGAGCTCGAGCATGTCGCCGACGACCGCGAGTGCGGTATGGCCGCGCGCTCGCTCACCGACGGCACGCATCGCCGCGGCCATCGACGCCGGGTTCGCGTTGTAGCAGTCGACGATCACCTTGCGGCCGGCGACCTCGACGACCTCGCCGCGCATCGCGGGCGGACGCGCGCGCGACAGGCCGGCGAGCGCCTCGTCGATCGACGCGCCGGCGGCATGCGCGGCGGCGAGCGCGGCACAGGCATCGATCGCGGCGTGCTTGCCGACGAGCTGGAGCGCGAGATCGCGGCGCTGGCCGAACACGTCGAGCACGACACGTGCGCCGGCATCGAGCGGGGTGTACTCGACGAGCGCGACGTCCGCGCCGGCCTCGCCGAACGTGACGTGGCGCGCGCGCGGCCGGTGCTGGCGCGCGAGGCGATCGAGCCGGTCGTCGTCGATCGGCCGCACGATCGTCCCGCCGTCGCGCAGCCCGAGCCAGATCTCGCTCTTTGCCTGCGCGATCGCATCGGTCGAGCCGAGCAGCTCGATGTGCGCGGTGCCCGCGTTGACGACGACCGCGACGTCGGGCTCGGCGAGCTTCGTCAGGTACTCGATCTGACCGAGCCCGCGCATGCCCATCTCGACGACGCCGTAGCGGTGAAACGGCCGGAGGCCGAGCAGCGTCAGCGGCACGCCGGTCTCGTTGTTCAGCGAGCCATCGGCGGCGTGCGTCGTGCCCGCCATCGCGAGCGCGGCGCGCACGAGCTCCTTCGTCGTGGTCTTGCCCGCGGAGCCGGTGACGGCGACGAGCTTGCCGCCCCAGCGCTCGCGGTGGCCCTGCGCGATCGCGCCGAGCGCGAGCCGCGTGTCGTCGACGACGATCACGCTCGCGCCGGCGGGCAGCGCGGTCTGATCCTTGTGGTCGACCATCACCGCGGTCGCGCCGGCGGCGAGCGCGGCAGCCGAGAACGCGTGGCCGTCGTGGGTCTCGCCGCGGATCGCGACGTACAGATCGCCAGGCGCGCAGATCCGGCTATCGATGACGACGCGCGCGACGTGGCCGCCCTCGTCGCCGCGCAGCATGCCGCCGGTATCGGCCGCGAGCGCGCGCAGCGACCGCCGCCAGCGATCGAGCACGGCCGCCGCGGCCTCCTCGCGATCGTCGAAGTGGTGCTTCGTCGTGCCGAGGATCTGGTAGTCCTCGTGGCCCTTGCCGGCGATCACGACCACGTCGCCCGGCGTCGCCTCGGCGACCGCGGCACGGATCGCGGTGCGGCGATCGACGTCGACGAAGAACGGCTTTGGCACCGCCGGCAAGATCTGCTCGATGATCGCGCGCGGATCCTCCGTGCGCGGGTTGTCGCTCGTGACGACCGCGAGATCCGCGAGCTCGGCGACCGCAGCGCCCATCTTCGGTCGCTTCGTCGGATCGCGATCGCCGCCGCAGCCGAACACGCAGATCAGCCGGCGCTTCGTCAGCGGCCGCAGCGCGGACAGCACGTTCGTCAGCGCGTCCGGCGTGTGCGCGTAGTCGACGAAGATGTCGAGATCTTCGTGGTTCGCGACGCGCTCGACGCGCCCCGGCACGCCCGCGAGGTTCGCGAAGCCGCGCGCGATGTCCGCGTGCGACAGCCCGAGCGCCTCGCCGATGCCGGTCGCGAGCGCGAGGTTGTCGACGTTGTAGTGGCCGATCAGCGGCCGCGCCTCGATCGCGAGCTCGCCACGCGGCGTCGCGATGCGCGCGGTGATGCCCTTCACCGTCGACGCTTGCTCGACGACGCGGATGTCCGCGGGCTGCTTCGCGCTGACGCGCAGGCAGCGCGCGACGCCGGCGGCCATGGTCGCGCCGGCCGGATCGTCGATGTTGACGACCGCGGTGCCGCGCGATCGATCGAGGTGATCGGTGAACAGCAGGCGCTTCGCGTCGCGATACGCGTCCATCGAGCCGTGGACGTCGAGGTGGTCCTGCGTCAGGTTCGAGAACGCGGCGACCTGATAGTGAATGCCCGCGAGCCGCTGCTGCTCGAGCGCGATCGACGACACCTCCATCACGACGTGCGTCACGCCGGCCTCGCGCATCCTCGCGAACGTCTCGTGCAGCACGTGTGGCGTCGGCGTCGTGTACGGCGCGTCGAACACGACGTCCTTCCAGCGATACGTCACCGTGCCGATCACGCCGGCCTCGTGGCCGGCCGCCTTCAGGATCGCCTCGACGAGGAACGTCGTCGTGGTCTTGCCGTTCGTGCCGGTGATGCCGACGAGCGTCAGCGCGTTCGCCGGATCGCCGTACCACCGCGCGACGAGCTGGCCGAGCGCGGTCGCACCGCGCGGCACGACGATCTGCGGCACGCGGACGCCGGGCACCTCGTGCTCGACGACGATCGCCGCGGCGCCCTGCGCGAGCACGGCCGGAACAAACGCGTGACCGTCGGCGCGGATTCCCTTGACCGCGACGAACACGTCGCCCGGCTTCACCGCGCGCGAATCCGCGACGACCGCGCCGATGTCGATATCGGTATCGCCGATCACCCGCGCGCCGGGCAGCCCCTCGACGAGATCACGCAGCTTCATGGGTGCTCGCTCGCGTCATGTCGATCGAACGCGCAGCCTCCCCGATTTCGTGCATCGAGGCAAGCATCACGGCGCGGCCGGCACCGGTAGCGAGCTCGGCGAATCTCCGTCGGAAAATCGCAACAGGATCTTGTCGACCGGTCGCGCCGGACCCGGCAGCGGATCTTGCGCGATCACCTGCCCGCTGCCGCGGACCTCGACCGCCACGTGGGCATCGCGCGCGAGCTCGAGCGCCTTGCCGAGCCCGAGACCGCGGAAGTCCGGCACGACGATCTCGTCCGGCGCGACCTCGATCGGATCTGCCTCCTGCAGCGTCAGCAGCGAGATCACCGGATCGAGATCGATCGGCTCGAGGACGGGCTTGCCGGCCTTCGGCGGGTCGATGCAGGTCTTCGGCGGGATCGTGATCAGCAACGGGTTCGGCGGCGGCTCGCCGGGCGCGCGCGGCGGCGGTGGCGGGCAGACGAGCGGCTCGCCGGGAACGCCGAGGTAGCGCAGCGACTCGCTCGCGACCTGCGCGAACACCGGCCCGGCGACCTTGCCGCCGTAGTAATCGCCGCCGCGCGGATCGTCGATGATGACGACGATCGCGAGCCGCGGGTGATCGATCGGCGCGAGCCCGATGAACGACGACAGGTACTTGTTGTCCGCGTAGGCGCGCAGCGCGTGGTCGTACTTGTGCGCGGTGCCGGTCTTGCCGCCGCACTTGAAGCCCGGCACGACGAGCGACGCCGCGGTGCCCGCGTTCTTGCCGCCCTCGAACACGGTCGCCATCATCGTGCGCACCTGCTTCGCGGTCTTCGCGCTCATCACCTGGCGCGCGTCGGCGCTGCCGCGATACACGACCTGGCCGTCGGCATCGATCACCGAATCGACGATCCGCGGCGGGTGGTACGTGCCGTCGTTGCCGATCGCCGCGAGCGCGGCCGCGATCTGCAGCGGCGTCACGGTGATGCCGTAGCCGAACGCGATCGTCGCGAGCTCGACGTCGCGCCACTTCTTGCCCGGGCGCACCATGCCGGGCTGCTCGCCGGGCAATTCGATCTTCGTCTTCGCGCCGAAGCCGTACGCCTTGAACGCGTCGTACAGCGCATCCTTGCCGAGCCGCTGCGCGATCTTCACCGCACCGACGTTCGACGACCGCTTGATGATGCCGGCGACGGTCAGGTACTTGTCGTAGTGGACGTCGCGGATCGGGCGCGACCGACCGGGGATGTACATGACGCCCATCTGGACGTCGAACTCGGTATCGGGCCGGACCGCGCCGGCGTCGAGTGCCGCGGCGACGGTGAACAGCTTCATCACCGAGCCGGCCTCGAACGAGTCGGTCACGGTGCGGTTGCGCGCGGCGCCGATCTTCTCGACGGTGTTCGGGTCGTACGTCGGCGAGCTCGCGAGCGCGAGCACCTTGCCGGTGTCGACGTCGAGCACCACGACGACGCCAGCGGCGGCATCGTGCGTGTGGACCGCGTCGGCGAGCGCGCTGTCCGCGATTGCCTGGATGCTGCGGTCGAGCGTCAGCTTCACGGTCGCGCCGGGCTCGGGCTGCGCGACGCCGTCGGCGAACATCCGGCGGCCGTGTGCATCGCGCACCGCGTGGCCTTCTCCGCGCTGACCGGTCAGGTGCGCGTTCATCGCGAGCTCGAGGCCGTCGAGGCCGTTGCCGTCGATGTCGGCGCGGCCGATCACCGGCCCGGCGAGCGTCTTGCCGGGGTACCAGCGACGCGGCTCCTTCGCGACCTCGATGCCGGGCAGCTTCGCGTCGCGCACCGCCGCCGCGATCTCCGGCGTGACGTGGCGATCGATCCACACGAACCGGCGATCGCCGGCGAGCTTGCCCTCGAGCGTGGCGGGCTCGACGTCGAGGATCGCGGCGAGCTTGTCCGCGGTCGCGGTGACGTCGCGGATCTCGCGCGGGTTCGCCCACACCGAGTCGGCGTCGGCGCTGACCGCGAGCGGGATGCCGTGCGCGTCGAGGATCTCGCCGCGCGGCGCCGGGATCTCGACGGTGAGCGCGTGCTGGCGCTCGGCGAGCGCGCGGTAGTGCTCGTTGCCGTCGACCTGCAGCGCCCACGCGCGAAATGCAACGCCGACGAGCCCGGCGGTGACGACCGCGCCCGCGAGGTATGCGCGAACGCGGGCCGAGTGCGGGATTCCCGGAGTCATCGGCTTGATCCGCGGCTTCGCGCCGCGGCTCGTCGAGCGCGCGACCGGCTTCATCGCGCGGCCACCTTGCCGGCCCCGATGACACGGATCTTGTCCGGCGAGACCGGAGTCATCCCGAGCTGGATCGCGAGCCGGCGGATCCGCTCGGGTGACGACAGCGTCGCGTGCTCGAGCTCGAGCTGGCGCTTGGTCTCGTGAAGCTTGCGGACTTGCTCGGACTTCTTCGAGAGCTCGTAGCCGAGGCGCAGCACGTCGTGCTGTCGGTTGACGCGCACGAGCCCCACACAGGTGAGCATGGCGGCTACCAGCACGAGTGCGATGACGACCGAGCGAACCGATTCCGCTTCCCCTTCACCGCGCGAGAAGATTCGATAGACCGTGCGGACCGTGCTCATCGAGGGTGGGTCCACTAAACGCTCCGACGGTGACCGAGGCAATTTTTTGATCCACACTGGAACCATGGTGGGACCGCGGCTCGCGCTCGCGTTCGCGCTCGCGTTCACAGCCTGTACGCCTGCGCAGGCACCGAAGGCGCGCAAGGTCGGCAAGGTGATGGCGCTCGGTGGCGTCGGCGGCTTGATCGCGACGTCGTTTGCCGCGCGCTACACATCGAACACGCAGGTGCTGCTGCTCGGATTCTCGCTGACGAGCGCGGTCGGGATCGGCACGTATGCCGCCGGTGATCTCGCGGTGCCCGAGGCCGAGGTCGAGACGATCCCGGAGCGCAACCATCGCTGGGCGCGGATCCTGACCGAGCGCGCCGCCGGTGCTGCGCGCGAAGGTCGGTGCCCGCGCGTGCGTCGCCTCGAGACCAAGGTCCAGCTCTACGATCCCGAGATCCACGACTTCGTGTTCATGCGCGATCCGGAGATCGTGAAGTGTGTGACGGGGCCGGGGATCGCGGCACCTGGGCCGACGGTTCCGGAGGTGCCGGTGCTCGCGCCGATCGTCGAGTCGCCGGCGCTCGAGCCGCCGCCGTAAGATCCGTTCAGGTTCCGGTTCCGCTTCCTCGGTTCTCTATTCGCGAGGGTGCGCAGTCTGTGCGCAGGGTTTCGGGAGTCCGTGCGGATCGGCTTCCGCAGGCGAACGGAACGGTGAACCGAGGAAGCGGAGTGGAGAGCTCCGTGGACATCCCAAAAACTTGGGCGCGACGCCGGCGCTCTGCGATGAATGCTGCAGACCCGTGCAACGAGCGGCAACGTTCATGCTGTCGATCACAGCTTCACGCGAAGCTCACGGCCTCACCCTCGCCAGATCACGCCTGCGTGGGAAACATGCAGTCATGGGTCGTCCAACACGCGCGCCGACGATCTTCGGCGGCGTCCTGATGCTGATCGGCGCGGTGCTGTACTTCATCGACACCGCCGACACCGGTCGCAACCTGCACTGGTTTCTCGTCCCGGCCGTCGCGCTGATGGCGATCGGCGCGGTGTTCGCGTGGTTCGGCTCGCGCGAGCAGCATCATCCCAGCTGACGGCCGAGCTACCGCGTCGCCGGTACGTTCGGCGCCGTGGTGCGCTCGCAGACGCGTAGCCGCGCCGAGCGCGCGCGCGGGTTGCGCGCGATCTCGTCGTCGGAGGCGAACACCGCCTTCTTCGTGATCGGGATGCACACCGGGTCGACCCGCTCGCCGGCGCGCTCCGCGAACTGCGGTGGCAGCGACGACGTCCATGCGAGATCCCGAAACCGGTTCTTGACGAGCCGGTCCTCGAGCGAATGAAAGCTGATGATCGCGCAGCGACCGCCGGGCGCGAGCAGATCGGGAAACGCATCGAGCAGGCGCTCGAGCTCGACGAGCTCCGCGTTGACCGCGATCCGCAGCGCCTGGAACGTGCGCGTCGCGGGATGGATCTTCGACTTGCGCTGCTCGGCCATCGGGATCGCCGACGCGATCACCGCGGCGAGCTGCACGGTATCGATCCGCGGATCGTCGTGGACCGCCTGCTTGACGAGCCGCGCGATCTTCTTGCCGTAGCGCTCCTCGCCGAGCTCGCGGATCAACTCGCCGAGGGTCTCGGCATCGGTGTGGCGGATCAGCTCGAGCGCGGTCTCGCCGCGCGTCGGATCCATCCGCATGTCGAGCGGCCCGGGACGCGTGAACGAGAACCCGCGCTCGGCGCGATCGAGCTGCGGGGACGACACCCCGAGATCGAGCAGGATGCCGCGGACGCGGTCGATGCCGTGGTCGCGCAGGATCGCGGGCAACTCGCCGTACGTCCCGTGCACGAGCGTCACGCGATCGAGCACCGCGCCGAGCCGGACGCGCGCGGCCTCGAGTGCCGTCGGATCGCGGTCGATGCCGACGAGGCGGACGCCCGGCGCCCGGGTCAGGATCGCGAGCGCGTGGCCGGCGCCGCCGATCGTGCCGTCGACGTAAACCCCGTCATCTCGCGGATCTAGATGTTCGAGTACCTCCGCGGTGAGGACGGACGCGTGCTCGAACGCCGCGGACACACCCGCATCTACCACGATTGGCGCAATCCCCGGAAATCTCACATCCTCCCCGCAATCCAACTGCAATAACGTGTAGGGATAACGCGCACGTTTCCTTGACGATCCGGATGGCGTCTCGTAGACTCCACCGGTTCGTCTGTTCGGCGATCCGACAGGATAACAGGAGCTTAGGTGCTCAGGTACAAAGAAACCGAGGACATCGACGCTCGCTTCAGCGAGGTCGAGCGGATCGTCACCGCATGGCGGGCGCGCGTCTCCAGCGCGAACCCGGTCGCGCGCACCGAGTTCAACAACCGGCTTCGCATCTCGCTGATCCACCACGACGCCGCGCTCGAGGGCGAGGTGCTGTCGTACAGCGAGATCAAGGCCGCGGTCGATCCGAGCATCATCAGCGATCCATCGCTGATCCCGTCCTACGAGGAGATCCGCCGCTTCGACGACGCCTGCAACTTCGCGAACGAGCAAGCCGCGAACAAGAAGAAGCCGTTCAAGCTCGACACGATCCGCGACATCTACGCGATCCTGGCGCCCGACGAGAAGCCGAAGGGGCTCCCGTTCCGCAAGGAGAACCCGCTCCACCGGCTCTACTATCACGACATCGCGCCGCCCGAGAAAATCCTCCCGCTGATGCGCAAGCTCGGCGAGTGGATCGACGAGCCCGGCACGAAGCACCTGCACGTGATCGAGCGCGTCGCGACGCTGCACTCGCGGTTCATGGCGATCTTTCCGTGGGCCAAGGAGAGCGGGCGCACGATCCGTGTCGCCTCGAACCTGCTGTTGCAGGAAGGCGGCTACCCGATCGCGATCATCCACTCGATCGATCGCCAGCGTTATTACGAAGCACTGCGCGGAGATCACATCGGCTTGACCTCGCTCTACCTCGAGGCCGTGCAGACCACCGCCGAGACCGAGCTGCGCGTCTACGAAGAGGCCGGCAAGGCCCCGACGAAGAAGCGCACGAAGAAGTCGACGACGGGCTAGTCCGAAGGGAC